>CANLUH010000017.1 GCA_947494205.1 uncultured Flavobacteriaceae bacterium
AGGGCGCGTAGCTCAGTTGGTTCAGAGCACTTGGTTTACACCCAAGGGGTCAGGGGTTCGAATCCCTTCGCGCCCACTCTTTTTTCGAAATTGCTGCCCATATTTAAGGGCGCGTAGCTCAGTTGGTTCAGAGCACTTGGTTTACACCCAAGGGGTCAGGGGTTCGAATCCCTTCGCGCCCACAGAAACAAAAATCCATATCTATTTAGATATGGATTTTTTTGTTTTTATAACTTTGTTTAGAAAAGAGAATATAAGTTCACTTTAAAAATTTATCGATATATTTTAAAACTGAACTAAAACTTTAAATAGTATAGTAGTAGGAACTACAATTAATCCTATGTAAAAAATGTATTTTCCATGTATTCTATCATTAGAAGCGTAAGAGTAAACTTTTTTTCCGTTAGGTAATGTCTTTTTAGAAGTCCACAAGAAATATCCAATAATTAATCCTAAAAAGCCACCTAAAAGCGCAAATATATAACCGGCAATTATCCATGGTTTTTGATTCTCTTCAGGTTTTGCTAAATCCTTTAAACGCTCATTTTTTAATGAGTTTAACAGTGCTTTATCAATAGGTTTACCTCTTTCGTTTAATATTTTTTGAGCTAATGTATAATCAAAAGCACTCCATTCATCAGATTTTAAAAGAATTTCATAAAGTTCTTCGTCAGTAAAACTGAAGAGGTAATACTCTCTATCAATTTCATCAATTATATTTTCAGCATCTTGCTCTAAAATTTGCTCGGCAGCTTTAAAATTAGACTCATGTATTCTTACTTCAAATTGATTTTGTATGGTGCTTCCAGAAAACGTAATATCTACAGAAGGAATATTATCTGCAAGTTCACAATCAATTCCATTTTTTGTTAAAATATTTTTTAATGTATTGGCTTGCTCTAGATTTGAAAATTGTCTAAATATTGAATAATCGTTTGTCATTTTAATAACTAATAATAGGATTTTAAATGTATTTAAAGACGTTTATTCTGTTCTTAAAATCTTTTCCATTTTACGACCTTTTGCTAATTCGTCTATTAGCTTATCTAGATACCTTACTTGCTGTGTTAACGTGTTTTCTATGTCTTCTACTCGATACCCACAAATAACACCTTTAATAAGTTTGGCATTTGGGTTAAGATTTGCTTCTGCAAAAAACGTTTTAAATGTTGCTTGGTTTTCTATAAGTTGGTTTATTTTGTTTGTGTTATAACCGGTGAGCCATTCAATCACTTGGTGAAGCTCTTCTGCTGTTCTTCCCTTTTTTTCAACTTTAGTAACATAGTGCGGATATACCGAAAAAAACGTCATATTTGCTATACGTTCGTCGTGATGGCTTGTAGTGCTCATGGTTTTATGTTTTAAACAGAAATCGTAATATAGATATAATAGTTTTTAATAGCAAATAGTGGATAATTGGTGACAATTTATCGTAAGTTATAGTTGTTTTTAACAACTCAAAAAAAAGTTAAACTAGAAACTAGATTAAATTAATTTTATAACTTGTACATTAAATAAAATTATAATGAAAAGACTAATAATAGGGGCTGTTTTAATCTCATGTTTAATGAGTTGTAAAAACGAACAGAAAAAAGAGATTACAACGACAACAGAAACTAAAGAGATTACTAAAGTTGAAACTATAGCTGTAGCAAAAGATACAAAAGAGACCATAACGTTCCCTTCTAAAGATGGTTTAACTATTACCGCAGATGTTTATCGTGTAGATGGTAAACCTATATCCATATTATTATGCCATCAAGCAGGATTTAGTAGGGGAGAGTATAAGGATACGGCTTTACAATTAAATGCATTAGGGTATTCTGTAATGGCTATAGATCAGCGTTCTGGTAATGCTGCTAACGCTATTATAAATGAAACTGCAAAATTGGCCAAGTCTAAGAATTTACCAACAGCATATTTAGATGCTAGACAAGATATAGAAGCGGCTATAGATTATGTATATGCGAATAACGGAAATAGGTCAATACTATTAGTTGGAAGTTCGTACTCTGCTTCTTTATCTTTATTAATAGGTAATACCAATGCTAAAGTTAAAACTGTGGCCGCATTTAGTCCAGGTGAATATTTTAAAGGTATGGATATACAGGGGACTATAAAGGATATTAGTAAACCAGTATTTGTTACTGCTTCTAATAGTGAAACGCCAGCTTTAACTACTTTAGTAAGTAAAATTAACGGTAAATACGTATACCATTATAAACCACAAGAAAAAGGTATTCATGGTTCTAGAGCATTATGGAATACTACCGAAGGCAGTGATGGTTATTGGTCTGCGTTTAAAGCGTTTTTAAATCTATAACAAATCTAAAATACGTTCTAGAGCCATGCCTCTTGAGCCTTTTATTAACAATGAGGAGGTATTAATAGACAAATCGCTAAAATTGGCTTTTAAACTATTAAATGAGTCGAATTGTTTTACTTTAGGATTTGTATGTTTTGTTTTAAAGAAATTTTCACCAACAAGAATTACAGAGTCTATATTAAGTTGAGCTGCTAAGTCTGCAATAGTTTGATGTTCTAGAGCGGCTTCATTACCTAACTCGAACATATCTCCTAAAAACGCAATTTTTTTTAAAGTTAAAGGTTCTTTTAGTTCAGAAAAATTAGTTAAGGCCACTTTCATACTAGAAGGATTTGCATTGTAAGCATCTAAAATAATTTTGTTTGTGCCTTTGTTTATTATTTGAGAACGATTGTTAGTTGGAACATAGGCTTCTAAGGCGGCTTTAATAGCAGCATCTTCTACTTTAAAATAGTGACCAATACAAATAGCAGCAGCTATATTATTAAAATTATAAGCGCCTATTAATTGTGTTTTTATAGTTAACGTATTATAACTTGCATAAACAAAAGGCTGTGCTTCTGCTAATGAAATGGTTACATCGTTTGCTTGTTGATTTCCAAAAGTTACTATTTGCGCATGTTTAGAATGTTCTAATTGTTTGCTATCGTTAGCATTTACAAAAATATGTTTTGTGTTGGTTTTAAGATATTTGTAAAGTTCTGTTTTGCCTTTTATAACACCTTCGATACCTCCAAAACCTTCTAAGTGTGCTTTTCCAAAATTAGTAATATAACCATAATCAGGCAGTGCAATCTCACATAAAAACTCAATTTCCTTTTGGTGATTGGCTCCCATTTCTACGATACCTATTTCAGTAGCCGAGTTCATGGATAATAGTGTCAGTGGAACACCAATGTGATTATTTAAGTTTCCTACGGTAGCTGTTGTGTTATAGCGTTTAGATAATACAGCATTAATAAGTTCTTTAGTAGTTGTTTTTCCGTTACTTCCCGTAAGTGCAACAATAGGCACCTTTAAATACTGACGATGATAAGTTGCTAATGCTTGTAGTGTTTGTAAAACATTATCTACCAATATGGTTTGCTTTCCTGTATGATATTCTTTTTCATCTATTATAGCATATTTAGCTCCTCTCTCTAATGCTAACTGAGCAAACTTATTTCCATTAAAATTGTCGCCTTTTAAGGCAAAAAATAAATCGTTAGTATTTACTTTTCTAGTATCTGTAGATACAGCGTTGCATTCTAAAAAGAGTGTATGTATTTCTGCTATTGTCATGTTGTCGTTCATTTCTTTTTGCGAAAATAAATGAAGTGATTTAAACTTTTTTGATTCTAGCGAAAAATAGTAGTTTTTTAATCAATTGAAGTGTTTTTAGAGCTTCATAGTTGGTCTAAGAAGTAAGAAAAAGACAAAAATTGAGTGAAAAAGCGAATTTTTATAGCGAATTGAAAAAAGTTTAAATCACTTCAATGTATAAAAAAAAGTCCTAACTAATAGTTAGGACTTTAATAATATTATTGAACTAAAATCTAGTTTTTAGATTTGTTTCCTTTTTTAGATTTAGAACCTACTCTAGACATAGCACATCTAAAACCAATGTAATCTGTTGCTATGTTTTGTGGGTAATAACGTCTCTGTGCAGGATCTAACCAGTATTCTCTATCTTTCCACGATCCTCCTTTGTATACTCTAACTTCATCGTTAATAAGAGAAGTACGCTTGTCTGACTTGTCATATTCTCTAATCATTGCTCCAGTAGAATCTACTTCTACAGAGTGATCTGGAGAGTTATACATTTTACGAGTTGTATTATCATCTTCTTCCTGAGTTTCATCATCGAAACCATCTGCATAGTAACGAGAAGAACGCTTATCACCATCTCTAAAGTTTCTGTTGTCACTAGTATCGAAGTTTGTTCTTAAGTACGTTTCGTCTAAATCAACTGGTACTTGAGCAATTTCTCCTGGTAAATCTCTAGCAATTACTTTTCCGTTTGCTAATGTATCATAAACGATTTCATCTGTAGTTACAATTTTTACAGTACCATCATCGTTAATTGCATTTTTAGTATATACATTTCCACGGTAGTAGTTAAAATCGTTAAATTCATCATCTACAATAGGTCTGTAAACATCGGCAACCCATTCTGCAACGTTACCAGCCATGTCATATAAACCAAAATCGTTAGGTTCGAAAGACTTAACTTGTGCAGTAATATCAGCACCATCGTCAGACCATCCTGCGATACCACCGTAATCACCTTTACCTTGCTTAAAGTTAGCTAATTGATCTCCACGTACTTTACGTTTTCCAGAACGTGTATATTGTCCTTCCCATGGGTATTTTTTTCTACCTCTGTATGAGTTATAGCTTCTAATCTCAGATAATCCTAAAGCTGCATATTCCCATTCGGCTTCTGTTGGTAGTCTGTATTTTGGTGAAATGATACCTGTTTGTCTAGAAGCGAAAACATTAATTTCATTTCCTTCAGCATCTACTTGCGGCTTTAATTTACCTCCTTTTAAAATATCTTCATTACCACCATAAGTTTGTGTTGGTGCGTTAATGTAAGTATCTGTATTAAAGTTAGCATCAGCAGTTGCTTCGTATTGGCTATCTTGTTTTAAGTAACCTTCTTTTTGTAAACTTAATTCGTTGTAACGGTCTGTTCTCCAGTTAGCAAATTCAACAGCTTGTATCCAACTTACACCTACTACTGGATATTCTCCGTATCCTGGGTGACGTAAGTAGTTATTAGTCATTACTTCATTATATCCTAATCTGTTTCTCCAAACTAATGTATCAGGCACAACACCATCATATATTTTTCTAAAGTTTTCGTCTTCTGGTGGGTAAACAGTTTTAATCCAATGTAAATATTCCATATACATTTTATTAGTTACCTCTGTTTCGTCCATGTAAAATGACTGAACGTGTTGTTGGTTTGGTGTATTGTTCCAATCATGCATAACATCATCTTGAACTCTACCCATGGTAAAAGTACCACCTTCTACAAATACTAATCCAGGAGCAGTTGCTTGCTCTTTAAATTTGGTATTGTATTGAAAACCACCTTCTTTAGCATTTATTTGCCATCCTGTTGCTCTTGAAGTATTAGAGCCACCTCCAGATCTTTTACATCCTACCAAGGTTAGCGATACAGCTATTATTAAAATAAGCCTTGATACAATTACTTTTTTCATATTCATACGTTTAAGTAAGCTAATTATGTTTTTTGGAGTCGCAATATAACAATTATACCTAACTCTACAAGTTTAAATTGTGAAATTTGAATAAAAAAATCGCATTTCATCCTATTTTATTTACTGTACAACGATGTTTTGTGTGTTTTGTCGTTGTTTAGTAAGGATAACGTGAAATCCATAAATTTAGTATCACAATTTCAAATTATTTTATGAAATAATTAAGAAATATTTAGTCTAACATAACTAAACAGATTCCTAATATTTTGTAATAACAGTTTCAAAAGCAATTACCCTACTAGTAAATGAAGAATATTATTAAAGAATAAAAAATAATATTGAATCTCTCTTTAATTATTTATGTTTTGTAAAGCCTTGTTCAATAAAAGGGAATAAAAATCTTTAAAATCATAATTAAAACTATACTAAACGTTAAAATAATTGCGTTATGTGGGAGATGAAAAAGATAATACTAACAATCAATTTATTGGTTACCGTTTTTTGTTATTCCCAAATGCGTAAAGTGGATTTGACGTGGCAAGATGCAAAAACATTTACTACAGAAGAAACTGCTGTTGTGGTACCCTATTTTACACCTCAAAACAATTACAACTATGCTTTTATAGGTAATGTTAATTATGTTGATCAATGGCAGGTAAGCACCCCAATCGATGAAAACTCTGTAACGATAACTAATGTTATTTATGCTTCAATACTTAAAGAGGAGTTAAAAGATTTAAAGGTTAGTAATATTCCTAATACACTACAATACACTCTTAAAAATACATTAGCTAGAGATAGGCAATATGCTGTGTTAAACGTGTCTCCTATAATAAGAGATGGAAATAATAGTTTTAAAAAAATAATCTCGTTTACGGTAAGTTATAAACATAGAAAAACAAGCTCCAAGTTGAATAGAATAAATAGTACAATAATTACTAATTCGGTTTTAAATACTGGTACTTGGTATAAATTTGCTATAAATAAAACTGGGGTTTTTAAACTGAATAAAACCTTTTTAAATGCATTAGGAATTAATACGAATTCGATAAACCCAAAAACAATTAAAATTTACGGTAATGGAGGCACAATGCTACCGTATGCTAATAGTGAAAACTATCCTTTAGACCCAGTAGAAAATGCTATAAAAGTGATAGGTGAAGCAGATGATGTGTTTAACGACAAAGATTATGTACTGTTTTATGGAAAAGGACCACGAGGTAATCTAGAAGATGAGGCCATTAATACACATTTAAATCCTTACACAGATATTACCTATTATTATATAACTACTGGAGGTAGCAATGGTAAAAGAATACAACCCATGGTGCAACCCACAGGAATAGCAACCATGGAAATTAATACATTTAACGACTATCAATTTCATGAAGCAGACGATTTTAGTCTAGCATTAGTAGGAAGACGTTGGTTTGGCGATGAGTTTGATGTTGAAACCACGAAAACATTCGATTTTAGTTTTCCTAACATAGTAACAACAGAACCTTTGCAATTAAAAATAATAGCAGCCTCTACATCTACTAACGGATCTAATCTAGATATTAATATAAATGGAGCAGATGTAGGAACTTTAGCAATACCTTCTGTAAACCAAAATTTAGCTGCGGAGAGTGTGTTTGAAAGCTCTATTAGCACTTCTATAAGTGACGAGATTTCGATACAATTAGATTATGATAATTTAGGAAACCCAAGTTCTAAAGCTTATTTAGATTATATAGCTGTTGAAGGTGTTAGAGCTTTAACTTTTTCTGGAAATCAATTTCAATTTTTAAATAAAGTGACAAGTACAGCTAATGGTATTGGTTTATACACTTTAAATAACAGTGAGGCAGTTTCAGAAATATGGAATGTTACAGATAGTAATAATATTACTACAGTAGAAAATACTAATGAAGCGTCAAGTATTAGTTTTAAAGCCAATCTAGGGAGTCTTAAAACATTTGTAACTGTTAGTGATTTAGATTTTTATGAGCCATCGGAATCTTCAAATTCGCAAGTTGTAAATCAAAATATAAAAGGAACTATTTTTAATGATGCTCAAGGCAATTTTGAAGATGTAGATTATATAATTGTTACACCCTCTGTATTTTATAATCAAGCAGAACGTCTAGCTGAAATTAATAGAAACAAACATGATTTAAATGTAAAAATAGTAACCTTAAAATCTATTTATGCAGAATTTAGTACAGGTAATAAAGATATTGCAGCAATACGAAATATGCTAAAATATGTTTACGATAACGCCAGTACGCCAGAGAATAAATTAAAATATGTATGCTTTTTTGGAGACAGTTCTTTCGACTACAAAGAAAGAATAGCCTCTAATACCTATTATGTGCCTACTTGGAATGCTTACGATAGTTTTAATTTAACAACATCGTATATATCGGATGATTTTTATGGTATGATGGATGCCAACGAAGGCCGTATGGAAGAAGCAGATATGTTAGATTTAAATATAGGTAGAATTTTGGCTGACACTCCTTTAAAAGCAAAACAAATGATTGACAAAATAGAAACTTACTATTCCCGTGAAGCTTTGGGTAGTTGGAGGAATAATTTTGTCGTTATTTCAGATGATGTTGATATTGCTGTAGAAGTAGAATTACAAGGAACTACAGATTTAATTGGAGATTTAGTTACAACAGAAAAACCATTTATAAATGCAGTAAAAATTCATTCAGATAGCTTTCAACAAGAGTCTTCAGCTGGAGGCGATCGTTATCCAGAAGTAGCCTCTGCAATTTCTAATGCAATAGAAAGTGGAGCTTTAGTAGTAAACTACTTTGGACATGGAGGAGAAGATGGTTTAGCTTCCGAAAGAATTTTTCAGAAAACAGATGCAGCAAGTTTACGTAATGAGTGTCAATTAAATTGCTTTGTAACTGTGACCTGCGAGTATACAAAATTCGATAATCCATTACGGGAAACGGCTGGAGAGTTAATTTATTGGAATACTAAAGGAGGCGCTATTGGATTAATAACGACTACAAGGCAAATATTTTTATTTGTTGGAGTGGATTTTAATATACGATTAGAAGAGTACTTGTTTTCATATAGTGATAACGATACCTATAACGATTACGAATATCCAACAATGGCAGAAGCATTAAGGCTTACTAAAAATAGTTTAGGTAATGAGCCACAAAGGCGAATGGTATTTTTTATAGGAGACCCAGCAATGCAATTAGCATTTCCAAAACCTAATGTGAAATTAAAAACTATTAATGGAACTCCTGTTGCTCAGGCACAATCGGAAGTGATAGAAGCATTAAGTTACGCTAAGTTAGAAGGAGAAGTTACCGATATTTCTGGTAATGTATTAACTAATTATAATGGTGAAGTAATAACGACTATTTACGATAAACCCATACAGAGACAAACATTGGGTAATGATAATATAATAGTTGGTGGAGAAGTAGCAAAATTAGATTATGAAACTTTAGGCGCTGTTGTTTTTAGAGGGAAATCGTCTGTAGTAAACGGGCAATTCGACTTAGACTTTATAGTGCCAAAAGATATTGCTTTGCCTGTTGGTTATGGCAAGGTAAGTTTTTATGCCTCTAAAGAAAATACGCTAGAAGATCAGTCAGGAGCAACAACAACGACATTACAAATAGGTGGTTTTAATGAAAATGCACCAGAAGACAATACAGGGCCGTTGATTAGCTTGTTTATGAACGATGAAACATTTGCTTCAGGAGGTATTACAAACGAATCGCCAAATCTACTAGTAAAATTAGAAGATGAAAATGGTATAAATACAGCAAGTGGTATAGGACATGATATTGTAGCTATATTAGATGGAGATGAAGTAAACCCGTTAATACTAAATAATTATTACACAACAGAACTTAACGATTATACAAAAGGTAATGTAAGTTTCCCTTTTAGAGATTTAGAGCCAGGGATGCATACATTAACACTTAAAGCGTGGGATGTTTATAATAATTCTTCTACTGCAGAACTGCAGTTTGTTGTCTTTAATGAGAGAGACCATCTAATAATAGAAAATGTATTAAACTATCCTAATCCATTTGTAAATTATACAGAGTTTTGGTTTAATCATAATAGTTCAGAAGTGTTGGATATTTCAATACAAATATTTACTGTTTCTGGGAAGCTAGTAAAAACACTAAACGGGCAAAGCCAAGGTAATGGCGTAAAATCGGCTAGTTCTATCTCTAGAGATATTGTTTGGAATGGGAGAGACGACTACGGAGATAAAATAGGAAAAGGGACCTATGTTTATAAATTGACAGTGCATTCTAGTGCGAGTAATAAAACTGTAGAAAAGATAGAGAAATTAGTGAAACTCTAAAAGCGGGAAGAAAATTAAACGAAAGTAATTTAAGTATAAATATTAGGTATTAGAAATCTCTTCGTCTAATTTAGATTTAAAGTCGTAATTTTGTTTCGCTAAAAAAGAATACCTATAATAACACTTAAATAATTACGTTATTTATGTTAATGAAAAAGATTGTACTAGTAATAGTAATTTTAACCTGCGGGCTAGCGTTCTCTCAACAAAAAAAGATTGATTTAATTTGGAAAGAGACAACTACAATAGCTGCGGAGGATTATACTATAGAAATACCAAAATTTGAGCCTAAAGAAAACTTCAGTTATAGTCTAAAGGACGGACTAGAGTTCTTAGAACAATGGAAGGTGAATACACTAGTTAATGAAAACAGTGTTTCTGTATCTAATGTTGTTTACGCATCAATAAGTAGAGCAGAATTAAAAGGGCTTAATCTTAAAACCATTCCAAATGCATTAAAATTTAGCCTTAAAAATTCTATTGCTAGAAACGATAGGTATGTTATGTTAAGAGTTTCTGCAATAGTAAAAGATGGCTCTGGAGGTTATAAAAAAGTGAAATCGTTAACAGTTAACTATAGTAACTCCAACAGAAGTTCTTTAACAAACCAAAGTGCTCAAACTATTGTAGAGTCTAAATTGAGTACAGGAACATGGTATAAATTTGCAATAAACAAATCTGGAGTATACAGATTAAATAAATCTTACCTTAATAGTTTAGGCCTAAATACTAACGGAATAGATCCTAGAAATATTAAAATTTATGGTAATGGAGGTAAAATGCTACCTTACAGAAATAATGAAAGCTATCCTTTTGATCCTGTAGAAAATGCAATAAAAGTAGTAGGAGAAGAAGATGGCGTTTTTAATAATGATGATTATGTGTTGTTTTATGGAGAAGGCCCTCTAGGTAATATAGAAGAAGCCACTATAAATACAAACATAAATCCATACATGGATATAGCGTATTATTATATAACAGTAACTGCAGGCGCTGGAAAACGTATTTTTCCTATGGTACAACCAACAGGAGCAGCCGATGTAACAATTACTACATTTCAAGATTACCAATTTCATGAAGTAGATGAGTTTAATTTAGCGTTTGTAGGAAGACGTTGGTTTGGTGATGAATTTGATGTAGAAACTAGTAAAACCTTCGATTTTAATTTTTCAAATCTAGTAACAACAGATCCAGTACAATTAAAAGTTATAGGAGCTTCAACTGTAGTTAATGATACTAATATGACTGTTAGTTTTAATAATAACGAGGTTGCTGCTTTTGTAATTCCTGGTATAGATGATCCAAATTTTGTTGCAGAAGGTTTTTTTGTAGGAGATGTTAATGCTAATTCAGATAATATTACTGTTAAAATAGACTATGACAAACAAGGAAATCCAAGTGCAAAAGGTTATTTAGATTATATTTCTTTAGAAGCGACTAGAAATTTGTCATTTTCAGGAGAGCAATTTAAATTTTATAATAGAAGTACAGTTGCTTCAGCAGGAGTTGGACTTTATACTTTAAGTAATGCAAGTAATGTTTCAGAAATTTGGGACATAACAGATCTAAATAATATTACTACTGTAGAAAATAGTAACGGGTCTGCTACTATTAGTTATAAGTCTACAATAGGAACATTAAAAACATTTGTAACGGTAAGTAGTGTAGATTTTTATGAGCCGTTAGAAACCTCTAATCCTTCTGTAGCCAATAGAAATATAAAAGGAACTATTTTTAATAATAGTCAAGGCACCTTTCAAGATATAGATTATTTAATGATAACGCCATCTAGTCATTTAGCGCAAGCTGAACGATTAGCACAAGTTAACCGTGTTAATAATAATTTTAATGTAAAAGTTGTTACAACAGAAGCTATATACGAAGAGTTTAGTACAAGTATGCGAGATATTTCGGCAATACGTAATTTTGTTAAATACG
The DNA here is from genome assembly GCA_947494205.1 of uncultured Flavobacteriaceae bacterium. Classification (GTDB taxonomy): domain Bacteria; phylum Bacteroidota; class Bacteroidia; order Flavobacteriales; family Flavobacteriaceae; genus JAHDHI01. The sequence goes on from CANLUH010000017.1 coordinate 11,813, forward strand.
TGTACGATAATGCAAGCGCACCAGAAAATAGAGTGAAATATTTATGTTTATTTGGAGACAGTTCTTTCGATTACAAAGGCAGAATATCTTCTAATACCTATAATATGCCTATTTGGAATGCTTACGATAGTTTTAACTTAACGAATTCTTTTGTTTCCGATGATTTCTTCACTATGATGGATGATAACGAAGGGAATTTAGAATCTACGGATAAACCAGATATCGCTGTTGGTAGAATTTTAGCAGATACGCCATTAAAAGCAAAACAAATGGTAGATAAAGTTATAACCTATTATTCTAAAGAAGCTTTGGGAAGTTGGAGAAATAATTTTATAGTAATCTCGGATGATGTAGATGAACCTTGGGAAATTGTATTGCAAGAAACTACGGATTTAATTGGTGATGAAATAACAGCAGAAAAACCATTTATGAATCCAATTAAGATTCATACCGATTCATTTCAACAAGAGTCTTCCGCAGGAGGAGATCGTTATCCAGAAGTAGCAACAGCAATTTCTAATGCTATAGAAAACGGAGGACTGGTAGTAAATTATTTTGGGCATGGAGGTGAAGATGGTTTCGCTTTCGAGAGAATATTCCAAAAACCAGACGCAGCAGGATTACGAAATGAATGTCGATTAAACTGTTTTGTAACCGTAACCTGCGAATATACTAAGTTCGATAATCCGTTAAGGGAAACAGCAGGAGAATTAATTTATTGGAATAAAGATGGAGGTGCAATATCATTAATTACAACAACAAGACAAATATTTGTAAGTGTTGGGGTAACATTTAATTCTGTATTAGAAGAATATCTGTTCTCATACAGCGATTTGGATAACTTTAGTGATTTTGAGTACCCTACAATGGCTGAAGCGTTGCGTTTAACAAAAATAGACCCCTCAATATCTGGAATAAATCAGAAAAACTTAGTGTTTTATATAGGAGATCCAGGATTGAAATTAGCATTTCCTACTCCAAATGTAAGATTAACAACAATAAATGATGTTCCTGTTGCGCAAGCACAGTCAACAGAAGTGCTAGAAGCTTTAAGTTATGCTAAAATAGCAGGAGAAGTTACCGATTTAGGAGGTAATGTATTGTCAGATTATACTGGAGTTGTAACCACCACTATATACGATAAGCCAATACAGCGTCAAACCTTAGGAAACGACAATACAGTCGTTGGCGGACAAGTAGCAAAGTTAGATTACGAAGCATTAGGAGCAGTAATATTTAGAGGGCAAGCCTCTGTAGTAAATGGACAATTTGAATTCGACTTTATTGTGCCAAGAGATATAGGAATACCAGTTGGGTATGGAAAAGTTAGTTTCTATGCATCAACAGAAACCTCGTTAGTCGATCAATCTGGAGCAACAACAACAACTTTACAAATTGGAGGATTAAATGAAGACGCACCAGAAGACAATGTTGGTCCAGTAATTAATCTATTTATGAATGATGAAGCCTTTGCTTCAGGAGGTGTTACTAATGAATCTCCTAACTTACTGGTGAAACTTCAAGATGAAAATGGAATAAACACAGCCAGCGGAATAGGACATGATATCGTAGCGATATTAGATGGTGATGAAGTAAATCCGTTTATACTTAATAATTATTATTCTACAGAAGTAGACGATTATACAAGAGGAAGTTTAAGTTTCCCATTTAGAGATTTAAAGCCAGGATTACATACTTTAAAATTAAAAGCTTGGGATGTGTACAATAATTCTTCAACTGCAGAGTTACAGTTTGTAGTATTTAATGAGAACGACCACTTAATAGTAGAAAACGTATTAAATTATCCCAATCCGTTTGTAAACTATACCGAATTTTGGTTCAATCATAACAGCTCAGAAGTTTTAGACATTTCAATACAGATATTTACAGTTTCTGGGAAGCTAGTAAGAACGCTAAATGGACAAAGTCAAGGAAATGGTGCAAAAGGAGGAAGTTCAACCTCTAGAGATATTATTTGGGATGGACGTGACGATTTTGGAGATAAAATAGGAAAAGGTACCTATATATATAAATTAAAAGTGCACTCTAGTGCAACAAACAAAACGGTAGAAAAAATAGAGAAACTTGTAATACTCTAATAAAAAATTATATTTGTAAAATAAAAATTATCTATGAAGAATAAAATCATAATAGCAATAACATTGTTTTTTGCGTTTAAACTAAGTGCGCAAACAACTATAATCCCTAACCAAGATACTAGAGTTATTACTACAGGAATGCCATTTTTACTTATAGCGCCAGATGCACGAGCAGCTGGTATGGGTGATATGGGAGTAGCAACGTCGCCAGATGGTTATTCTCAAAAATGGAATTCAGCTAAAAACGTCTTCGCTACATCTAAAGCAGGAGTATCATTAAGTTATACACCATATTTAAGTAAATTAGTTAACGATATAGGAATTGGATATTTATCATACTATAATAGATTAAATGAGCAAAGTGCTTTTGGAGCCAGTTTAACTTATTTTAGTTTAGGTGAAATTGAATTTGTAGAAGATGCAACATCAGAGCCTTTAATCCAGAAACCAAATGAATTTGCATTAGATTTATCTTACGCATTACGATTAAGTGATCAATTTGGTATGTCTGTAGCTATGCGTTACTTAAGATCCGATTTAAAATTAAATACAGGAGGTAACGATATTAAAGCAGCAAGTACATTTGGTGTAGATATTAGTGGTTACTACCAAAGTGAAGAAGAAGCCTACAACAGTTTCAACGGACGTTGGAGAGGTGGTTTTGCAATACAAAATTTAGGACCTAAATTTAAGTATGATGAAGGAGCGCAAGATAACTTTCAACCAACAAACTTACGTTTAGGAGCTGGTTTCGATTTTATATTCGATCAATACAACAAATTAGCAGTAACAGCTGAGGTTTCTAAATTATTAGTACCAACACCTCCAGTTTATGGAACAGAAAGAGAATTTACAGATAATAATGGAAATGGCGTATACGATGAGGATACAGACGATTTAGGAGCTGTAGTAAATAGTAATGTAATACTAGAAGGTCAAGACCCAGATGTAAGTTTTATATCAGGAGTATTCCAATCATTTGGAGATGCACCAGGAGGATTTAGTGAAGAATTAAAAGAATTTACTTATGCATTAGGAGCAGAATACTTATACCAAGAATCATTTGCTTTTAGAGCAGGATATTTTAATGAAAACGAAAGTAAAGGAGCACGTAAGTTTTTTGCATTAGGAGCAGGATTTAAATACAATGTAATAAATGTAGATTTATCATACTTATTTTCAGCATCTCAAGTGCAGAGTCCTTTAGAAAGTACATTACGTTTCTCTTTAACGTTTAACTTAGGAGAAGGAACCTATACAGAATACTAAATAGTATTAATACATAATAATTACAAAAACTATTGCCTATCGCAATAGTTTTTTTGTTTAAATTAGTCAGCCGAACACATTACGTTCAGAATAGTATATGAAGGAAGTAAAAATAGAATCTACGTTATACGTTTATGAGTCCATAGAAGAACTTGCGGTAGATGTAAAAGAGTTAATGAGTAAAGCTGTAGAAGCAAGAAATAAAGCCTATGCGCCATATTCCAAATTTAATGTTGGAGCTGCTTTAATATTAGACAACGGAGAAATTATTACAGGGAGTAATCAAGAAAATGCATCATACCCATCTGGGTTGTGTGCAGAACGAACCGCAATATATTATGCAGGTGCTAAATACCCAAAAGCAAATATTGTAAAAATGGCAATTACTGCAGCGTCTCAAAATCAAAAAACAACAGCGCCAATACCGCCGTGTGGAGCTTGTAGACAAGCAATAGCAGAGTATGAAGTAAAACAAGAACAAGCTATAGAGATTTACTTTATGGGAGAAACAGGTTCGGTTGCAAAATCGAATTCTTTAGCTAATTTATTACCCCTTGTTTTTGATAAATCAAAACTATAACGTTTTCGAAATAAAGAAGAGGTTAATCTTAATGAAATTTAACGAATAACAGTTTTTTCGTTATTAACTAAAGTGTTACTTTTGTTATTCGTTTATTTTTAAAATGCGTTACCAATGCAAAAAATTACAAAAGAAACATACCTAAAGTGGTATGAAGATATGTTGTTCTGGAGAAAGTTTGAAGACAAACTTGCAGCAGTATATATTCAACAAAAAGTAAGAGGATTTCTTCACTTATATAACGGTCAAGAAGCAGTGTTAGCAGGAGCTTTACATGCTATGGATTTAACCAAAGATAAAATGATTACTGCATATAGAAATCACGTACAACCAATAGGTATGGGAGTTGATCCTAGACGTGTTATGGCAGAATTATATGGTAAAGCAACAGGAACATCTCAAGGATTAGGTGGTTCTATGCACATTTTTTCTAAAGAACACCGTTTTTATGGAGGACATGGTATCGTAGGAGGACAAATTCCTTTAGGAGCTGGAATCGCTTTTGGAGATAAATACCACGATGTTGATGCTGTTACCATTTGTTGTTTTGGAGATGGAGCAGCAAGACAAGGGTCGCTTCATGAAACTTTTAACTTAGCGATGTTATGGAAACTACCAGTCGTATTTGTTTGTGAAAACAATGGATATGCCATGGGAACCTCTGTAGAGCGTACAGCAAACCATACCGATATTTGGAAACTAGGACGAGGTTATGAAATGCCTTCAGGACCTGTAGATGGTATGAATCCAATTAAAGTTGCCGAAGCATTCGACGAAGCTATTTCTAGAGCACGTCGTGGGGATGGACCAACATTTTTAGAAGTTAAAACATACAGATATAGAGGTCATTCTATGAGTGATGCGCAGCATTACAGAACGAAAGATGAAGTAGAAGAGTACAAGAAAATAGATCCAATTAAACAAGTTAAAGACATCATTCTAGAAGAGAAATATGCTTCAGAAGATGATATTAAAGCTATCGATAAACGTGTTAAAGCATTAGTTGCAGAATGTGAAAAGTTTGCAGAAGAATCTCCGTATCCAGAGAAAAACGTAATGTACGATGCCGTTTACGAACAAGAAGATTATCCATTCATTCAGCATAAAATATAAATTATGGCTACAGTAATTAACATGCCGCGCTTAAGCGACACAATGGAAGAAGGAACCGTTGCTACATGGTTAAAAAAAGTAGGCGATAAAATTGAAGAAGGTGATATTCTAGCAGAAATAGAAACTGATAAAGCTACAATGGAATTTGAGTCTTTCAACGAAGGGACTTTATTACATATTGGAGTAGAAGAAGGAGACACAGCAGCAGTTGATACGCTTTTAGCTATTATTGGAGAAGAAGGAGAAGATATTTCAGGTTTGCTTAACGGAAGTGCAGCTGAAACAGCAGAAGAAGCATCAAAAGTAGCAGAAGATATAGCTTCAAATATTGAAGCAACAGCCGCTACTGAAGCAACCGAATTACCAGAAGGTGTTATAGTGGTTACTATGCCAAGGTTAAGCGATACCATGGAAGAAGGTACTGTAGCAACTTGGTTAAAGAAAGTAGGAGAAGAGATAGAAGAAGGTGATATTCTTGCGGAAATAGAAACGGACAAAGCTACAATGGAGTTTGAGTCGTTTAATGCAGGAACATTATTATATGTAGGATTAGAAGAAGGAGATTCTGCAAAAGTAGATGCGCTTTTAGCGATTATTGGCCCAAAAGGGACCGATGTTTCAAGCGTAGCAAAAAACTTTAAAATAGCAGGAGATAGTGCTACAACTGAAGTTAAAGCTGAGGTCCCTAAACAGGACGCTAAAGTTGAGACTCCAAAAGCAGATGCTAAACCAACAGCAAAAGTAGAAACAGTTCAAAATGCTTCTACAGGACGTATTTTTGTATCTCCTTTAGCTAAGAAAATGGCTGAAGAAAAAGGAATCAACTTATCTCAAGTACAAGGTTCTGGAGAGAATGGACGTATTGTAAAACGCGATATAGAAAACTTTGTGCCAGCAGCAGCGACACAATCGTCTGCACCAGTTGCAAAATTTGTAGCATCAGGACAAGAAGATACAGACGAAGTGAAACACTCGCAAATGCGTAAAGTAATTGCGAAGCGTTTAGCAGAATCTAAATTCACAGCACCGCATTATTACTTAAATGTAGAGTTCGACATGGAGAATGCTATGGCATTCCGTGCGCAATACAACTCAATCCCAGATATCAAAATCTCTTATAATGACATGATTGTTAAAGCTTGTGCTTTAGCATTGCGTCAGCATCCACAAGTAAATTCACAATGGTTTGCAGATAAGATGCAGTTAAATAACCATGTACACATTGGAGTTGCAGTTGCAGTAGAAGATGGATTAGTTGTACCAGTAGTAAAATTTGCTAATGAGCAATCATTACCGCAAATTGGAGCTTCTGTAAAAGACTTTGCAGGTAGAGCAAGAAAAAAGAAACTAACACCTCAAGAAATGGAAGGTAGTACTTTTACTATTTCTAACTTAGGGATGTTTGGAATAGAAAGCTTTACATCTATTATAAACCAGCCAAACTCAGCCATTTTATCGGTAGGAGCAATTGTAGCAAAACCAGTAGTTAAAAATGGTCAAGTAGTAGCAGGGCATACAATGAAATTAACCTTAGCATGCGATCACAGAACTGTGGACGGAGCTACAGGCGCACAGTTTTTACAAACATTAAAAGGATATATAGAAAATCCAGTAACGATGTTAGTATAGCTTAGCAATATACATTCGATTAAATATAAAAACCGATTCATAATTAAAATGAATCGGTTTTTTTGTAAGGTTATTTTAAGTTGAACCACCAATAAGTATAAATTAATTAACTGTAAAATCCCCTTAAAATGATGTCAAGATTACTCTTTGCTATTTGTATTCTATGTTTTATGTCTTGTTCAGAAAATGATATAAATGAATTAGAAACATTTCAAATAACCGAAACTGATACTAGTATAGTTGAAACAGAAATTGAAGTAAGTGTTTTAGAGAAAGTAAATAATTACAGAATTTCTGTAGGTTTAAATGCTTTAGAAAAAGCAAATGCAATAAAAGAATCTGCGTATAATCATTCTCAGTATATGTTACAAGAAATGATGGCATCTCACGATTTTTTCTTTAATAGAAGGAGCAGGTTACAAATGGAGGGAGCGATAACAGTTAGTGAGAATGTTGCCTTTGGGTTTACTTCTGCAAGTTCAGTAGTTAATGCATGGATAAATAGTGAGTCTCATAGAGTTAATATGGAAGGAGATTATTCTCATTTTAATGTTTCGGTACTTAGAGATAAGGAAACCGGAAAACATTATTTTACATTAATATTTGTTAAAAAGTAAATACGTAATAAACAAAAAAATGCTATCCCAATTCAATTGAATGAGTTGGGATTTTTTTATCTTTAAAAACTTATAAAATTCAATATTTCTTCTACAAGAAATAAAATACAAAAGACAATGAAAAAACTATTACTATTAGGAATTGCATTAGCACTTTTAGGTTGTAAATCATCAGCAGAACATAAAGAGTCGAAAACGGTAACGATTACAGCTTCCGAAGTCAAAGAAACGGTTGCATTTCTAGCTTCCGATGAATTAAAAGGAAGAAATACAGGAACAGAAGGTATTGAAACATCTGCCTCTTATGTAGAAAAACAATTAAAATCATATGGATTAAAACCCTATTATGGAACTTATAGAGATCCATTTAAAGCCAATGGATTAGATGCTTTTAATGTAGTTGCTTATTTAGAAGGTAATGATGCTAAGTTAAAAGACGAGGTTGTAATATTAGGAGCACATTACGATCATATTGGGCAAAGCAGCGTTGTAGAAAACGATTCTATAGCAAATGGAGCAAATGATAATGCCGCAGGAACAAGTGCTGTATTAGCTATGGCAAGATATTTTGCGACAAAAAAGAACAATAAACGTAGTATTATGTTTGTATTGTTTTCTGCAGAAGAAATGGGCCTATTAGGATCAAAGCATTTAGCAAAACGATTAAAGTCGGAAAACTTAAATCTATATACTATGGTCAATATCGAAATGATAGGTGTACCGTTTAAAGGCAGAGATTATGAAGCTTTTGTAACAGGATACAGTAAATCTAACATGGCAGAAAAAATAAATGAATATGTAGGAAGCAACTTAATCGGTTTTTCAGATGTTGCAAAAAAGTATAACTTATTTGCACATTCAGATAATTTCCCATTTTATAATGAGTTTAAAAAACCGTGTCAAACCATATCGTCTTGCGATTTGTCTAACTACGATTATTATCACCATGTAGATGACGAAATAGATAAGTTAGATTACAATCACATGGCAAGCTTAATCAATAAAATGATTCCAGCTATAGAGAAAATGAGTAATACGCCAAACCAAGATATCGTCGTTAATGAAAACTAAAAATATAATTATAACAGGAACGAGTAGAGGTATTGGTTTCGAACTAGTACACTTGTTTGCAAATCAAGGCCATAATGTGTTAGCCTTATCTCGTAATGAGCAAAAAGTAAGTAACCTTAATTTTGATAATATACATTCTTTTGCTTTTGATTTATCTAAAGCTGAAGATTACAAAAAAGTTGAAGATTATATAACTACAGAGTGGAAACATGTAGATATTTTAATTAACAATGCAGGAACTCTATTAAATAAACCATTTGCAGAAACGACGTTAAATGATTTTGAACACGTATATAAAACAAACGTTTTCGGAGTAGCAGAAATGACTAGAGTGGTATTGCCTTTTATGGAAAAGGGGAGTCATGTTATCACTGTTAGTTCTATGGGAGGCGTACAAGGTAGTATGAAATTCCCTGGTCTATCTGCATACAGTTCTAGTAAAGGGGCGGTAATTACGCTTACAGAACTATTAGCAGAAGAATATAAAGAACAAGGTATAGCATTTAATGTATTAGCATTAGGAGCTGTGCAAACTGAAATGTTAGAAGAAGCATTTCCAGGATATGAAGCGCCAACAACAGCTTTAGAAATGGCAAAGTATATTGCTGATTTTTCTATTAACGGTAATAAATATTATAACGGAAAACTATTACAAGTTTCTAACTCTACGCCATAATAGATGGGTAAGTATAAGTGCGTAATTTTCGATTGCGATGGTGTTTTAGTCGATAGCGAAACTTTAGGTAATACTGTTTTAGTAACCATGGCAAATGCTTTGGGAGCAAACATAAATTTAGAATATGCTTTAAAACACTTTAAAGGAGGAACTATTCAAGGTGTTGTTAAACAAATAGAGGTATTAATAGGTAAGCCAGCACCTAACAATTTTATAGATAACTATCGTAAAACTAGTTATGAACTCTTTAAAAAAGAAATACAACCCGTTAAAGGTATTGTAGAAGTGCTAAATAATATAAAGCAGCCTTTTTGTGTAGCGTCTAGCGGACCTGAAGAGAAAATAAAACTGAATTTGGAATGTACGGGACTTTTAAATTATTTTGAAAATAAGATATTTAGCTGCTACACAATACAGAAATGGAAACCAGACCCTGCCGTTTTTCTCTGGGCAGCAGAAACTATGGGTTATAACCCAGAAGAGTGTGTGGTTATAGAAGATAGTATTACTGGTGTAAGAGCAGCAAGAAATGGAGGTTTTGATGCCTTTGGGTTTACTGAACACGATTATAATAACGAATTAGAAAAAGAAGCTACACTTACGTTCGATAAAATGGAGCAATTAATACGTTTACTTAAATAAGTAGGCATATACAAAAAATAAAAACAATGTCATTAACACCGTCTAATCCATTTCCAATAGGAACACAAGCGCCAGATTTTACTTTGCAAGATACTGTTTCTGGTAAATCATTAACATTACAACAGTTAAAGGGAGCAAAAGGAACCGTTATACTATTTATATGTAACCATTGTCCTTTTGTAGTTCATGTAAACGAGGCGTTAGTTAAATTAGCTAATGACTATATAAAACAAGGTTTTGGATTTATTGCTATAAGTAGTAATGATGTAGAAAACTATCCGCAGGACAGTCCAGAGTTAATGAAGCATATAGCCGAACGGTTACAATACCCTTTTCCATATTTATACGACGAAACTCAAGAAGTTGCAAAAGCTTATGATGCAGCGTGTACACCAGATTTTTATGTTTTTAATGCGGATTTAAAAGCGACATATCATGGGCAATTAGATGATTCTAGGCCAGGTAATGGGAAACCATTAACAGGACAGGATATACGTAATGCTTTAAATGCCATATTAAATAATGATAGCCCTTTAGAAAACCAAAAACCAAGTATTGGTTGCAATATTAAATGGAAATAAATCTCTAATCAATTTTAGAGAATTGTATTTTATTTGTTTTTACAGAGCTACCCTCTATGATTACTATTTTGCTAATAATAAAGGCATTTAATGAGTCTTTAACTGTTTTGTTTTCTGAAACAAGATTAAAATGAAGTGTCATTTTTAGTATAGAATCTGATACCTTTTCTATATTGCCTTTTTGTAAGATATTTTCAATAGAAGTCGTAGAATCTAAAAACTTTAGATTTGTGTTTTTTTGAATTAAAGTGCGTAACTGTGCTTCTATATCCTCTTTAAATTCTGGGTGCTGTTGTTTTAAATGTACTAAATCTGAAACTTCTTTCAATTTGGTGATAGCTAAATTTTGATATTCGTTACTTGTAGAGCTCTCAATATTATAATTAAATTTCAACTCCTTTTCTGCTATCTCATATTCGTAAATATCTTCTTCTTCTAAAGCTTCAACAGCATTAATATCCATGCTTTTTGGAGCATGATTCTTTGCACAAGACACAATAATTAACCCTAGAAATATGTAGATTATCTTTCTCATTTCATCATAAATTTAAGAGTTACTATTTTACCATCTTTCAATGTTTTGTCTAATATTTTAATCCGTTTTAAGCTTTTAGTAGGGATGGTTAGTGTTCTAATAAATTCGGCTTTAGAATATATTTCTACACCAATATTATTTTCGTACAGCTGATAAATGGTTGCGTTATCTGCAAAAAGCGTATTCAATTTTTGCTTGTGTTTTTTCCAATCTTTAACATTGCCATTAGTATAATAATGTAGCATTAAAGCATAATCGTCTGGTTTTAGTTTTACAACCTGATTAGTATTAGAACTAATACGTCTAACAATAGTATCTGTTTTATGGTAAGGAGATTGTACCACAAAGGTAATAGCGTCTTCTTTTGTTTTGTAAGTAAAGCAACCTAAACTATCTGTTTTTAAGTAGATAGGCGATTCGTTGTTTTGTAATATTTTAATATCTAAAACGGTTTTAGTAATCGCTTCGTTTTTAATATCATCGAGAAAACAAAATTCGAATGTGTTTTTTGCTGTTACTACACTATAAACTAAAAAACTTATTGGTAAAATAAGTAAAGTCCATAACCATTTTTTAGAACGTGTTCTAGATGATATTTCAATTTGCCTATTTGCCGTTTTAAAAGCATTCCAATTATCGTAACCAACATATTTACTTAGTAGATTAAGAATATCTATTCTAGGTAATTTTTCAGGCGTTTTTTTTATATAAGTATAAAACCATTTTTCACTAACCTTAGCTTTTAATTTCTGAAATAAATCTTCCTGAAAAGTAGAAATGGTTTCACCCTTCCAGTCTTCAATAGCTTCAGGAGTGCTATAGTTTTCAGAAAACGTATGATGAATCTGCTGTTTTAACAGTTGAAAAAGATATGTGTCTTCAGTAGTCAAAAATAAATAACTATTTAATTTTCAGGGTTTTAAAAATTGTAAAACGATTTACAAATGCTTTGCAAGTGCTTTTCAAAAGCAAAATACAAAATAAAGATAGGTTTGCTGTATTAATACCATATCTCATTTAAAAATATAATATTATGACTACAAAACAATTAAACGTATTAAAGAATCTTATAATAACAATTATAGGATTTACAATTTTATCTTGTAATAATAGAAGTTATAAAGAAGAAGTAGCTGCAGAATCTTCATATATAGATAACGACTACAAAGCAGTAACTATTGAAGAGAAGGACATTAGTAGTCTTGAATATTCTTATACAAATCCAATATCATCTATTACAGAGAAGATAAAAACCCCAAAGGATTTAAAAATTATAAAATCGGCTTCAACACGTTACAAAGTAAAGAATGTAAAAGAAGCAACACGTGCTATAAAAAGTATGGTAAGTAAATACAATGCTTATATCTCCGATTTAAGATTAGAAAACAACCTGTATTCTAAAGAAAATAGATTTACTATTAAAGTTCCTAATATGCATTTTGATGCCGTTATGGATTCCATAAATACTGTAGCTGAATTTGTTGACTATGAAAACATAACGACCAAAGATGTAACAGAAGAGTATGTAGATTTAGAAACACGATTAAAAACAAAACTAGAAGTAAAAGCGCGTTACGAAGCCATTTTAAGAAAAAATGCAAAAACGGTTGAAGATATTTTAAAAACCGAAGATAAATTACGAGTAATACAAGAAGAAATTGAAGCGAGCCAGGGGCGATTAAAATACCTAACTAATAAAGTGTCTTTTAGTACCATACAAATAGATTTATACGAAACAGTAGAGTATAAAAAAGAACCAGAAGTCTACAGTAAAACGTTTTGGAGTAAAACAAAATCTAGTTTATCTAACGGAATGTATGCTATAGAAGTTGTGTTTTTAGGACTAATTAATATTTGGCCATTATTAATTATAGGAGCCTTGGCTTTCATATTTATAAGAAAGCGATTAAAAAAGAAGAAAAGCTAGTATAAATTGAATATAAAATAGAAAATATGACCATCATATTTTCTATTTTTGCATTCTAAATTTGTAAATAATGCAACAAACAACAAACACTATATTAATGATTCGTCCTATAGGATTTAGGATGAATGAGCAAACCGCTGTAAATAACTATTACCAAAAAGTAATAGATAATTTATTACCAGAAACGGTAAATACAAAAGCACAACAAGAGTTTGATGCTTATGTAGAGAAATTAAGAGGCGTAGGAATAAATGTAGTGGTTGTAGACGATACTAAGGAGTTTGATACACCCGATTCTATTTTTCCAAATAACTGGGTATCTTTTCACGAAAATGGTAATGTAGGTTTATATCCTATGTTTGCGGAAAATAGAAGAGTAGAGCGTCGAGAAGATGTTTTGGAGGCATTAGAATCTCAAGGATTTAAAATAGAGAATATAGTAGATTATACTTCTGCAGAAGAAGAAGGTGTGTTTTTAGAAGGTACAGGAAGTCTATTATTAGATCGTAAAAACAGAAAAGCATATTGTGCTTTATCTCCAAGAGCAGACGAAGACTTATTTATAGAATTCTGTGAAGATTTTGAATATACTCCTGTAATTTTTACAGCTAATCAAACGGTAGAAGGAAAACGTAAAGCGATTTATCATACCAATGTTATGATGTGTTTAGCAGAAACCTTTGCTGTAATCTGTTTAGATTGTATAGACGATAAAAAAGAACGTAAGCTAGTAGTTAAGCATTTAACCGAGGATGGTAAAGAAGTAATACGTATTACAGAAGACCAAGTAAATAATTTTGCTGGTAATATGTTACAGGTAAAAGGAAAAAATGATGAACTATTTTTAATAATGAGCCAGGCTGCTTACGATTCGTTATCTAAAGCACAAGTAAATATTATAGAAAAACACTGTAAAATTTTATCAAGCTCTCTAGATACTATTGAAGCATGTGGCGGAGGAAGCGCACGTTGTATGATGGCAGAGGTGTTTTTGCCAAAAGCGTAAATACTATTTGAATAAATAAATTAATGCTATACTAATTAGTATTAAAGCATATATGGAAGTAAAGGTTTTTTTAGAGGCTTTGCTTCCTTTTTTTGCGCCAAAATAATTGGCTACAAAATAGCTAAAAAATAAAATAAGAACTAGTTCCCAGTTTATAGATAGCTCCTTGTTGTATTTAATAAAAGCGCCATAACTTACAGGAGGAATTAATATAGATAAACTTAATGCCCGAGCAAATTCCTTTTTTAATTTAAATAAACTAGTAAGAATCGGTACCATTAATACGCCAGCACCTATACCAAAAAGACCGCCTAACGTTCCGGTAATTGAAGCTAAAATAAAAATCCATAATAAAGGCACTTGTTCTATTTCTTGAGACGGAGTTCTTTGTTTTTTTATAACAAGCGAATTAATTTGAATAGCAGCAATTATAATAAGTAATATAGCAAAGTAAATAGAGAGATTAGTTTCACCAATTTTAAAAGCGCCTATAGCTCCAAAATAGGAAAAAAGACAATAGGAGAGTACACCTATAATAATGCTTGTCCATTGTTTTTTAACGTAATCGTAAAGCGATAATACACCTAAAAGACTCATGGGGCCTAACATCATAGTTAAAATATTACCCTGTGCCATTAATTGAGACATGCCACAAACGAGTACTAAAAAAGACACTAAAAAAGGACCGCCGCCTATACCTGCATAACCGCCAATGTAACCAACCGAAATACCTAATATAACATAGATGAATACATCACACATATATTAATTTAATAATGGATAACCCATTTTACTTTTTGGCAATTCTATATAAAAAGTACTTCCCTTTTTTAGTTCGCTATCTACCCAGATGCGTCCTTGATTTAGTTCTACCATTTCTTTACAGATAGTTAACCCTAAACCAGTACCTTTTTCGTTATTGGTGCCAACAGTAGTGAATGTTTTGTCTTTAAAAAGTTTGTCTTGGTTTTCTTTAGAAATGCCTGTGCCAGAATCTGCAATACTAATAATCGTTTTACCATTATCGTTAACCTTGTTGTTAATGGTTATTTGGTCTCCAGATTTACAAAATTTTACGGCATTGGCTAATAAATTCTGAATAATGATTTCCACCATGCTGCGATCGGCAAAAACATAATCTCTAGACGTATTATTTATGAGTTCTATACCTTTTTTCTGAATCTTTTGCTCTACAAGTTTTAATTTGTCTTCAAAAACTTCCTGAATATCAAATAAAGACGGTTTAGCTTCTAAAGATTGCATTTGAGATTTAGACCAATTCAATAAATTAAAAAGTAATAAAGAAGCATTATTAGCATTGTCGCTTAACTCAGGCAGTAGGCTATTAAACTCTTCATCAGATAAAGACCCTTCTTTTAATAAATCTATAAATCCTTTGGTGGAGGTTAAAGAGTCTTTTAAATCATGAGAAACTATAGAGAATAATTTATCCTTAACATTATTTATGCTTTCTAGGTACTTACTTTGCTCTAAAATAGCTTCGTTTTGTTGCTTTATCTGTTGGTTTTTCGCTTCTAACTCTCTAGTATACTTTAACTGACTGTTGCGTTTTAAGTATGAAGGAACAAAAAAGATAAGTGCTATAGCAAAAGCGGCCAATAGTGTATAAAAAACAAGTTTTAACCTACTAATACTTTCTTTGTTTTTTGCGGTTTCAGTGTTTTTTAATGTTTGATTTGCTAAAGGGAGCGTGTCTTTAACTAGTGTTGCTTCATTTATAGAATCTTTTATAGATTTTACTAAAGCGGGAGCAATTGTTTCCTTTTTTTTAGATTTTATTTTGTTTTTTAACTCATGGTATTCTCGTTGCCAAGCAAAAGCACGTTTAAAATTTCCTGTTGTAGAATCTAATGTTTTGTGTAATAAATATGTGTCTAGTAATTCTGCTTCGCTGTTTATAACACGACCAATATTTCCTGCTTCCGATAGGTAATCGTTTGCAGCTTCATAATTATTAGTGTCGTAATTTAAAGCTCCTAGATTATTTAAAGAAATAAGAATGCCTAAATCGTTTTTAATGCTTCTATTTAGTTTTTCACCTTCATTTAATGTACGTCTAGCTAAAGCATAACGCTTGGTTTTAACATAAGCGCCTCCTAGATTAGGTAAGATTTCTGCTCTTAAAAGGGTGTCGCTTCGCTTTACATATTCTAAAGTACTTGTGTAATAATTAACTGCCTCTTTATATTCTTGTTTTTTAGAGTAAAGATCCCCTAAATTTTTACTAGATGCTATAATATTATTAGAGTTTTTAAGAACTTTGTCTTTCTCTAAACTTTTTAAGTAATAGACAATGGCATCATCTAGAGCATTTGTAGATTGGTAGGCTTTAGCAAGATTTTTATAGGCGTATGCTAAATCTTTATCTAATTTTTTATGCTCCAGTTGCTGGATTCCAGAAAGAGCATCAATTATTCCAGCCTTATAATCTCCAGCCTTAATTTTAGTAACACCAAGCTTACTGTTAATTTTTGCGATATTTAATGTATCGTTTAATGAAATGTATAGACGTTTGGATTCGGTATAAAAACTAACAGCTTTTTTGTGCTCCTCTTTTTTAGAATAGATTAAAGCTTTTAAATATAATGTTTGTGCAAGCCCTTTATTAAATTCAATGTCTTTAGATAGTTTTTCGCTCTGCTCTATATATTTTAAAGCTAAATCATAATCATTAGCCTCATAATGTAATGTAATAATCTCTATACAAGTATTTACTTTACTCGAATCTACTTGTTTAAAAGCTAAATCTATGGTAAGCTGTTCTAAATCTTTAGTTTGAGAAAGACTTAGTGATGAAATAAATAAGCATAGAAGAACAAGAATTTGTCTCATATATTCTTTAGGAGCATAGAATAAAAGCTAGTAGAGTTGCTTAAATAAGTTAAAAAATCGAGTCGAAATTAGGCTTAGCATTTACAGGCTGTACTTTTTATAGGTTAATAGCGTAACAAAAATTGAAAAAAAGTAGCACAAAAGCTAATTTTTAGGTCTTAATGACAAAAAAATAGATGAAGTGAAACTTTACTCTTTAAGCTATGTAATATATCGATAAAATGTTAAAAAAATGATAAATTATTCGGTTTTTTATGATTTGTATTGTGAAATGGTTTTTTAGACTGTAAGTGGTTTTTAATTAGTGTATTAAGGCTTTAAATACTGTTGTTTAATTTCCCTAAAAAGTAATATCACTATAAATAGAATATGAAACTTTTATAAAGACCTATATAAAAGCATTCAATACCTGTTTTTATAACTCTAATTTTAAAACAATTTTAGTACAAAAATCAAATAATAAAAATACTATCTTTGTCGGTCTAAAAGTTAATATAAATGAGCCTACAAGCGATCTTATCGAATCACGTACAACAAGCAGTAAAAACAATTTTTAGT
The DNA here is from genome assembly GCA_947494205.1 of uncultured Flavobacteriaceae bacterium. Classification (GTDB taxonomy): domain Bacteria; phylum Bacteroidota; class Bacteroidia; order Flavobacteriales; family Flavobacteriaceae; genus JAHDHI01. Next base: position 28,969 of record CANLUH010000017.1, read on the forward strand.
GCCGATTTACAAACCGTAGAATTTCAAGCCACTCGTAAAGAGTTTGCAGGAGATATTACTATTGTCGTTTTTCCTATGTTACGCGTTGTAAAAGGAAATCCTGTGCAGATAGGAAATACAATTGGGCAATATTTAGTAGATAACGTAGAGGACGTTACAGGGTTTAACGTTGTAAAAGGATTTTTAAATATTGAAATTAGTGATGCTTTTTACATTAACTTTTTTAATGCAATAAAAACAAATAAAACGTTTGGGTTTGTTACGCCACAGGAAGACGAAAAAGCCGTAATGGTAGAGTATTCTTCACCAAATACAAACAAACCATTACACTTAGGCCACATTAGAAATAACTTATTAGGTTATAGTGTAGCCGAAATTATAAAAGCTTCAGGAAAAACCGTTTATAAAACGCAAATTATTAATGATAGAGGGATACATATTTGTAAAAGTATGTTAGCTTGGAAGCGTTTTGGAAATGAAGAAACACCAGAGAGTACAGGCTTAAAAGGTGATAAATTGGTTGGTAATTATTATGTAAAGTTCGACCAAGAGTATAAAAAAGAAATAGAAGCTTTAGTAGCCGAAGGTAAAACTGTAGAAGAAGCTAAAAAAGAAGCACCTATTTTAGTTGAAGCACAAAACATGCTTTTAAAGTGGGAAGCAGGAGATGAAGAAACCGTTGCGCTTTGGGAAACGATGAACCAATGGGTGTATAGTGGATTTGATATTACGTATAAAAATTTAGGAGTAGATTTCGACTGTCTATACTACGAAAGTAAAACCTATTTATTAGGAAAAGAATTTATAGACCAAGGCTTAAAAACCGGTGTGTTTATAAAAAAAGAAGACGGTTCGGTTTGGTGTGATTTAACAAGCGACGGACTAGATGAAAAAATAGTATTACGTAGCGATGGTACTGCAGTTTACATGACTCAAGACATTGGTACAGCAATACAACGTATAAAAGATTACCCAGATGTAGGTGGTATGGTTTACACCGTGGGGAATGAGCAAGATTATCACTTTAAAGTCCTATTTTTAATCCTGAAAAAATTAGGATTCGACTGGGCAAAAAGCTTACACCATTTGAGTTATGGAATGGTAGATTTACCATCTGGAAAAATGAAAAGTAGAGAAGGAACTGTTGTAGATGCCGACGAGTTAATTATTGAAATGGCCGATACAGCAAAGGATATCTCTGAAGAACTAGGCAAGCTAGACGGTTATACAGATGCTGAAAAAGCAGATTTGTATAAAACCATAGGTTTAGGAGCTTTAAAATATTACATATTAAAAGTAGACCCTAAAAAGCGTATTCTATTTGATCCTAAAGAATCTATAGATTTTCAAGGAAATACAGGGCCTTTTATACAATATACTTATGCTAGAATTCAGTCTATATTACGTAAAGCAGATATAGAAGAAGCAGAGTTGTCAAGTAAAACAGATAAGTCTATTGTGTTGCATGAAAAAGAAAAAGCATTACTTAAACAAGTACAATTGTTTCCAGAAGTAATACAAAATGCAGCTAAACAGCATAGTCCAGCTTTAATAGCAAATTATGTATATGATTTGGTGAAATTTTATAACTCATTTTTTCAAAACGTACAAATATTGGGTACAGGGAACGAAACTGAAAAAATATTTAGAGTTCAATTATCTCAATTAGTTTCGAATACTATTAAAAATGCACTAGGTCTATTAGGAATAGATGCGCCACAACGTATGTAGGTAGATAATTTTACTAATATATAGCTATAACAATAAAATTTAAAAAGCATGCAATTTGAAATGTCGTTTCAGATTGCATGCTTTTTTGTTAACCTGAGTTAGACATTAACTAAAGGCGTCTTTTTTTATGGTGAGGTCTTCTTTCTCCTCCTTTTCATCAATCTGTTCTGTAGTATACTGTGGGAGTTTATCTTTATATTTAAAAGTCATAGGCACCGGAAAAAAGGCAGCCATAACGACCAAAATAATTAACCCCGTAATGCGGAGTGTTTTTTTTACGTTCATAATTTATATTTTTCAATGAGTAAAATGATATAAATAGCCATAGCTATTTAGCCCTTTATGAATATTAAAAGGACTTAATAAGATGTATTACATTGAAAAATAATGAGAATCGGATTGTAGTAATGCTTGTAAAAAGAATAAGTCTTGTTTCTTTTTAAATAAACGATAAAGCGCTTGTTGTTTAAATAAACGTATGATAGAATTACTATTTTGAATATTTAATAGTGTTTCAAAATTATACTTTGTGTAGTAATTAAAAACTACTTGAAATACATTTACTTTTAAATAATCGTTATATGAAACGCTATTAGAGTTAGAAGTAAAACCTTCTACTAACTCAGTAATGGTAACAGAAGTATTACTCGTAGTCGCATAGCCTGTAAAAGATGCTAACGATACAAGTAAAATAAAACTGTAAAAGTATTTATGTAGTTTAAACATTATTATAAATATAGTAATATTTTATTCAAATTTTATATAATCTATTTCAATATCAAAAGGACCAGAAATTTTATCGCTAATAATTATTGCGATATTGTATACATCATCTAAAGCTTTACTAGGCATAGAATGGCCTATAACCTGGCTAATTTTATAGTGTTTAAAGTCTGTTAAATTTACTTTTAATTCTTGCCAATCTTTGGTTTTAGGACTAAAAATATGTTTGTAATATGGAATGTAATAACGTTGAGAGTTTTTTAACGATAAACCAAACGTACGTGTTAAGCTGTTGCTTTTATATCTAATTGTTACCGTTTTACAACTAGCTAAAGATTGCTCAGGAATTAAAGTTCTAATACTAGCAAAACCTCCATTATTTTCTAAAGATACTTTACCTGAAAATTTCACACTATTATCAGTCAATATTGCATTAGATTGAGATAGACCACCCATAACACCGTCGTTAACAATACGCCAAGAATCTCCATCTTTAGAGTCGCCAAAATCAATAATATATCCAGTAGTAGTTGTAGCCATTATAAAAGGTGTAATAAGTAACATTAAAAATCGCATGGTTTTCTTTTAAAGATACAACATCATAAAAAGTTTAAAAATAGATTTAACTTTAATTAAGAGTTTTGTTTAATTAAATAGCTTCATTTTAAAAGAAACATTAAACAAAACAACAGGTTTCAACCTAAAAAATAACTAAGGTTATATAAAATAAAAACTTACATTTGTTGTAATGCAGAGTATATTACAAAACCATATTCCTGAACAAGCAATACCACACGTTTTACAACTATTAGAACATGATCATTTAACTGTTTTAGTAAAAAAAGAACGTAAAACTAGACATGGAGATTACAGGAAACTACCCAATGGAAAGCACCAGATAACGGTAAATGGTAATTTAAATAGTTATCGGTTTTTAATCACACTAATACACGAGATAGCACATTTTGAGGCATTTAAAAAGTATGGTCGCCTTATAAAACCACATGGAATAGAGTGGAAGCATACGTTTCAGCATTTAATGTTACCGTTTTTAAATCCCAATGTATTTCCACAACATTTATTACCATTATTAGCCAATCATTTTAAAAACCCTAAAGCATCAAGCGATACAGATATAACATTGGCTTTAGCATTAAAAAAATACGATGCACCAAACGATAATTACTATGTTTCTCAATTACCAGTTGGTAGTGTATTTAAATTATATAACGGTAGATGTTTTAAAAAAGGAAAAAAACGTACAAAACGTTACGAATGTATTGAAATTAATACAGGAAAAGTGTATCTTTTTAACCCCAATGCAGAAGTACAATTGTTAGAGTAGCAATTACATGCTGTAAAAATGAAAGAATGATTCAAAATGATGTTTACAAAAATGTGTAACACTAAACATGCAATGTAGACTTATAGAAAGTATATGAATAAAAACTATTACGCAATACTAATGGCAGGAGGCGTTGGATCTCGATTTTGGCCAGTAAGTACAGAGACATTTCCTAAACAATTTCACGATATGTTAGGAACGGGAGATACACTTATTCAAAAAACGTTTCAACGTTTATCTCAAAGTATTCCTAAAGAGAACATTTTTATTTTAACGAATGAGCGTTATAACGATTTAGTATTTCAGCAATTACCAGAAGTAACTAATCGACAAGTTGTTTTAGAACCCGCTATGCGTAATACAGCACCATGTATTTTATATGCTTCGCTAAAAATTCAGAAGGAAAACCCAGATGCAGTAATGATAGTTGCTCCAAGTGATCATTGGATCGAAGATGAAGACGCCTTTACAAAAAACGTACAAGATGCTTTTAACTTTTGTGAAAACAATAATGCTTTAATGACCTTGGGTATACAACCAACATTTCCTAACACAGGTTATGGCTATATAGAATATAATACACAGTCTACAGAAAAAATAAAACCCGTAAATCAATTTCGAGAAAAACCAGATTACCAAACAGCCAAAGAATTCATCGCAAAAGGTAATTTTTTGTGGAATGCAGGGATTTTTATGTGGAGCGTGAAAACAGTATTAGAGACCTTTAAAACGAATCAGCCAGAATTGTTCGCTTTGTTCGAAAAAGGAATACCTGTTTATAATACCGATTTTGAAGACGACTTTATAAGAGATAATTATGGTAAGGCAGAAAACATTTCGGTAGATTATGCCATAATGGAAAAATCTAATAATGTTTATGTATTACCTGCAACATTCGATTGGAACGACTTAGGAACTTGGGGAAGTTTATATGATAAGCTAGATAAAGACGATAATAACAATGCTGTAGTTAATGCAAGAACATTAACAGAAGACGCATCGGGAAATATGATTAGAACAAAAGACAATAAAGTTGTAGTTGTCGACGGTTTAAAAGATTATATAATTGTAGATAAAGATGAGGTGCTTTTAATTTATCCTAAAACAAAAGAGCAGGATATTAAAAAAGTGCTTAAAAATGTAAAAAATAACTTTGGAAATCATTTAGGGTAAATCCATAAAAGAACCTACCAACTAACAATATTATGGAAGAAAATAAATTTAACTTTTCTGACGAAGAAACAAACAATGACGATACAGTAAAACAATCTAAAGAAGCAGTAAGAAAAGATGCGCAAGGTTTTTTAAAAAGTATAAAAACCTTTTTTATAGAGTTATTAGATTTTAGAGATGATACCGATAGAGATGCTACTATAGAAGCCATAAAAGTAGACATCCCCTTTAAAGGAGCAACAGCTTGGATTTTAATCTGCTCAATATTTGTAGCCTCTATAGGTTTAAATGCAGATTCAACAGCGGTTGTAATAGGAGCCATGTTAATTTCGCCGCTAATGGGGCCTATTTTAGGTATTGGTTTATCTATAGCAATTAACGATATCGATACGTTAAAAAAATCACTAATAAACTTAGCTGTTATGATTGTGCTGAGTTTACTAACGGCCTTTTTGTTTTTTAGGTTTTTTCCATTAAGTGAAGATACCTCAGAGTTATTAGGGCGTGTACAACCCGATATTAGAGATGTTTTAATAGCCTTTTTTGGAGGTTCGGCTTTAATTATAGCACGTACCAAAAAAGGAACTATTGCCTCCGTTATTTTTGGTGTAGCTATTGCAACAGCATTAATGCCACCATTATGTACAGCAGGTTATGGTTTAGCTAAAGGTAATTTTACGTACTTCGGTCAAGCCATGTACTTATTTACTATTAATACTATATTTATTGCATTAGCTACATTTTTAATACTTAAAATTTTACGTTTTCCGATGCTTAAATATGCTAATTCGGCAAAACGTAAACGTATTGCTAGGATAGCTTCTTTGGTAGCAATTGTAGTAATGATACCAGCGGTAATGACGTTTTTAAGTGTACTAAGAGAAAGTCAGTTTAATGTAGATGCTAATAGATATATAAAAACAGAACTAAAAGCGTTGCCAAATGCAAATTATATAGAAAAGAATGCGACTTACGAGTTTAAACCAGGATTGAAGTCTATTATAGAATTAACCACATTTGGATCCGATGAAATTTCCGAAGAAACCGAAGCAGTACTTAAGCAACGTTTTTTAGCTTATAATTATCTTAACAATACAGAGTTAGTAATTAATCAAGCAAAAAATAGAGTGATTAATAATTTAGAGTATATGGAGGAACTACGTACACGAGATTCTTTAGATTTAATGACGCAGCAGCAAAAAATTACATTTTTAGAAGGAAAAGTAAAGCAACTCTCTAAGCTTGAAAGACATTACATTCCTTTTGAGACTATTACAGAAGAAGTGAAAATAAATTATGAAAACCTTGAGTCCTTATCCTATTCTAAGGTTATAAATTCTAATTTTAAAAAACTAGATACTGTTAATGTCTTTCTAGTAAAGTGGAATGATTCTTTAATTAATCAAGAAGCGCAAATAAAGCAGGAAGTAAAATTAAAAGAATGGCTTAAATTAAGGCTAAAACTAGATACATTAGTTGTTAAAAAGAATTACTAATTAAATAGTTGTTTATTGCTCTTTAAGTAGTGCTTCACGAACTTTTCTAAATAAATTAGAAGAGTAAACGAAGTCGGTAACTACTTCATTATCTGTTTTAAAAATAGTATGTTTAGAACCTTCCCAAGCTTTTAAACCATTGCGAAGAAATACTATTTTTTCACCAATTTCCATAACAGAGTTCATGTCATGAGAATTAATAACCGTTGTTATGTTATATTCCTCTGTGATTTCTTGAATTAAGTTATCGATCACTATGGCTGTTTTTGGATCTAAACCAGAATTAGGTTCATCGCAAAATAAGTATTTAGGATTATTTACAATAGCACGAGCTATTGCTACACGCTTTTGCATACCTCCAGAAGCTTCACTTGGCATTTTTTTATGAGCGTCGGGTAAGTTAACACGTTTTAAAACTGCATCAGCTCGCTCTCTCATATCACTCTTACTTAACTTAGTGAACATTTGTAAAGGGAACATCACATTTTCTTCTATAGTCATAGAATCGAATAAAGCGCTTCCTTGAAATACCATACCAATATTAGCACGCATATCTCGTTTTTTATCCTCACTAAGTTTAGAAAACACTTCGCCATCGTATGCAATACTTCCTTCTTCGTAATCAAATAATCCTAGTAAGCATTTTAAAAATACCGTTTTCCCAGAACCACTTTGCCCTATAATAAGATTCGTCTTTCCTTTTTCAAAAGTTGTTGTAATACCTTTTAAAATATGTGCCTCTCCAAACGATTTATGTAAGTCTTTAACTTCTATCATTAGCTCAGTAATAGTTGGGTTAATATATAATTTAAAAGAATAATAATAACACTAGTCCAAACAAACGATGTTGTGCTAGCCTTACCAACTTCTAAAGCGCCACCTTTCATATAAAATCCATGATAAGAAGGAACAGTCGCTAATATAAAAGCAAACAATAATGTTTTTATAAACGCATATGTGATGTGAAAGGGGGTGAAATCAGTTTGAATCCCTAAGATGTAATCATCTAAAGACGCATAACCGCCAAAAACACAAGCAGCTAATCCTCCCATAATACCTAAAAACATGGCTATGGAAATAATAAAAGGATATAGTGTTAAAGCTACAAACTTAGGAAACACCAAATAGTTTAAAGAGTTAATACCCATAACCTCTAAAGCATCTATTTGCTCAGTTACACGCATGGTTCCTATACTAGAAGTAATAAAAGATCCAACTTTACCAGCCATAATAATGGACATAAAAGTCGGTGCAAATTCTAAAACTATAGATTGTCTAGTGGCAAAACCAACTAAATATTTTGGAATCAACGGATTGTCTATGTTTAGAGCCGTTTGTATAGTAACAACGCCACCAACAAAAAAGGCAATAAAGGAAACAATACCTAGGGACCCAATAATTAAATCGTCAACATCCTTTAGTATTAGTTGTTTCATAACAGACCATTTGGTTTGCTTACGAAACATCTCGAAGGTCATTAAAAAATAAACACCAATATTATGTAGGTACTGCATAAGTTAATTTGTTGCTGCTAAAGTATAAAAAGTCTAGATGAACCCGTTGTGCAATTTGATAAAATTTGCCTATTCGGGTAGATTTTACAATTAAGAATGAGTGAAATTTGTATCAATAATAAGAATTTTAACTAAAAAAAGAGGTTAGGGGACTATTTATCATTCTTCAAAATTACCGAAGCACATGAATTAATATAGCATTTTTAGATTTCTTTACAATAATTTAAAATAATAACTAAAATGAAAACTGTATTTTTGAAGCTTATAATAAAACCAATTCATTATGAGATTTTTTCTGAGTGCTATAGTTATGTTACTACTAATAAGTTGTAAAGCACAAAACGAAGTTACTTCTACAGTTACCACTTCTGTTGTTAGTAAATCAACGACTAAAGCGTTATATGTAAAACCAAAATTAGTAGTCGGTATTGTAGTAGATCAAATGCGATACGATTATTTAACACGTTTTTATAATAAATATGGCGATGGTGGTTTTAAGCGCATGATAAATGAAGGGTTTAATTGTAAAAATAATCATTACAATTATGTACCAACTTATACAGGTCCAGGACATGCTTCTGTTTATACAGGAACGACGCCTAAATACCACGGCATAATAGCCAACGATTGGTATGATAAAACATTAAAAGCCTCTGTCTATTGTGCAGGAGATAAAACAGTACAATCGGTAGGGACAGCATCTACAGCGGGACAAATGTCGCCTCGACGCATGAAAACTACAAGTTTTGCGGACGAAAACAGATTGTTTACGCAATTACAAGGAAAAACAATAGGGATTTCTATTAAAGATAGAGGCGCTATTTTACCAGCAGGACACACTGCAAATGGAGCCTATTGGTTTAATGGAAAAGAAGAAGGAAACTTTATAACAAGCTCCTTTTATATGAATAGCTTACCAAATTGGGTAAATGCATTTAACAATTCAGATACAGCAGAAAACTATTTAAAAGTCTGGAATACATTATATAATATTAATACTTACACAGAAAGTGGGAGTGACTTAAATGCTTTTGAAGCTGGTTTTAAAGGAAAAGAGACCGCAACCTTTCCATACGATTTAAGTGTATTGAAAACAGAAAACAGAGGTTTCGATATTTTAAAAGCAACGCCTTATGGAAATAGCATAGTTGCAGATTTTGCTATTGCTGCAATTGATGGAGAGCAGTTAGGGAAAGATGCTATAACAGATGTGTTAACCGTAAGTTTTTCTAGTACAGATTATGTAGGCCATAATTTTGGAGTAAACTCAAAAGAGTTAGAAGATACTTATATTAGATTAGATAAAGATTTAGAGCGTATTTTAAAAACCTTAGATGCTAAAGTAGGAGTAGGAGAGTACACAGTGTTTTTAACATCAGACCATGGAGCTGTTGAGGTGCCAGCTTATTTACAGAGTGTTAATATACCAGCGGGGTACTTTAATAGAGAAGGCTTAAAAGAGAAGTTAGAAGCCTTTTTATTTAAGCAATTTAATGTTTCTAACGTTATAGAAAATATTAGTAATAATCAAATCTTTTTAGATCGAGCACGTTTACAGCTGTTAGATATAGATGTGGACAACGTACAAGATGCGCTAGTAAACGAATTGATTACTTATAAAGATATAGAGAAAGTATATTCTGCCAAAACGATGCAAACAGCTGCATTTACTACAGGGATAGAAAAATTATTGCAAAATGGTTATAACCAAAAACGTTCTGGAGATGTTATTATGGTTAAATCTCCGGCAGTTATAAGCTATGGAAGAACAGGTTCAACACATGGTTCTGCTTTAAATTACGATACACATGTTCCGTTATTATTCTTTGGTAAAGGAATAGCTAAAGGGAGTACAATAACCAAAACAGAAATTACAGATATAGCCCCAACAATCTCTGCTTTATTAGGGGTTAGTTTTCCTAATGGCGCTACTGGGCAACCTTTAGAGTATGTTATAGACTAATTTTCACAATTATAGTATGAGTTACATAATGGTAGACATAGAGTCCGATGGTCCAATACCGGGGGATTTTTCTATGATTAGTTTTGGAGCTGTGCTTGTTGATGAGCATTTGGATAGAACATTTTATGGGCAATTAAGACCAATATCTGAAGTTTATAACAAAGATGCATTAGCTGTTTCTGGTTTTACAAGAGAAGAAACATTACAGTTTAATGAGCCAAAAACTGTAATGTTAGATTTTAAAAATTGGATTATAGAAAACTCTAAAGGAAGGCCAATTTTTATTAGTGATAATAACGGATTCGATTGGATGTTTATTTGTTGGTATTTTCATCATTTTATACAAGAAAATCCATTTGGATATTCTTCTAGACGCTTATCCGATTTATTCTGCGGACTAGAAAAAGATACTTTTGCTAAGTGGAAACATTTACGTAAAACGCTGCACACTCATAATCCAGTAGATGATGCTATGGGAAATGCTGAAGTATTATTAATGATGAAACAGGAAATGGATTTAAAAATTAGTTTGAAATAACTTCTAAGTATAAAAGTATTTTATTCTGTAATGAAAGCTTTTAAGTCATCTATAGCATAAGCTTTTAGGAAATCGGTTTCGCCTATAGTATCGCCTTCTGTAGAATCATAATCCATTAAAATTTTCCAAGCACCTTCTTCTTTAATAAACAAGACATGAAATTTGACATAGTAACTCTTTTCGTTGTTTTGTCCCTTGTTTCTAGTTAACTTATAGATACCTCTTTCACTAGCAGTGCTGTCGTTATTAATGCGTTCAAAAAAACGAAGCGCTATGGTATTTGTAACATTATTATGTTTAGAGTTTTGAAATGTTGCTTTGTAGTTCGTTATATAGCTTTTATAGTCTAATATGCGTTTTCCGCCTGAAATACGAATCAATTTTTTAGAATGTATTTCTGCCATAGGTTCAGAGTCTAAAGTTTCAAAAGCTAGATAAAATTTTGCCCAAACTTTATTTATGTCCTTTAAATGGGGTTCAGATTGTGAGTGGCTATTTGTAGAAAAAACAATACAGAATAGAATGGATAAAGAAGTGTACTTAAACATAATTAAATGATTTAAAAATATTCAACTATTAATTGTAAAATTAAGAAGCAGTATGTATTACCTTCTATTTACGGTACAAAAAGTAATTATTTACTAATTCTATGTAAGTACGCTTAGCTTCTTCTTCGCTAATATGTTGTATCTGAAATAACGCGTTAGTTTTAAACGCATTTATTATAGGTGTACGGCTACTAGGTCTTTCGTAATTATTTGTCGCTTTTTTATAATAAGCATATAGCCGAAGTAAAAAATCTGCAGGAAAAGGCTCTGTATGGTCATTTATTCGCTCTACAGCGTCATTAAATGCTAATTCTAATGCTTCTTCTTCTGAATTCATTTTTAGTTTTGAGCGATAATACTTTCACCCCCGCGTACTTTATCGTTCAGTTTTACTTTAATGTTTGTGTCTAAAGGTAAATATAAATCTACTCTTGACCCAAATTTAATAAATCCTTGATCGCTACCTTGCACAACATCTTGGTCTACTTCTGCATAGTTAACAATACGTTTAGCTAATGCTCCTGCAATTTGCCTAAATAATACTTTTCCGTAGTTACTATTCTCTACTACTACAGTTGTACGTTCATTTTCTGTACTGGCTTTTGGGTGCCAAGCTACTAGATATTTACCTGGGTGGTATTTACTGTAAGCTACTTTTCCTCCTATAGGATAGCGTGTTACATGCACATTTATAGGAGACATAAATACACTTATTTGTAAGCGCTTTTCGTTAAAAAATTCAGGTTCGAAAACCTCTTCTATAACCACTACTTTTCCATCTACAGGAGAAACAACAGTCGTATCATTTAAAACGGTATTACGTTTTGGATTTCTAAAAAACTGAAGTATTAAAAATAAAAATACAGCAAGCGTAGCAAATAGTAAATATTGTAACCAATCTATGCTTACGTATTTATCTACTACTAGAAACAGAGCGATAATAACTATAAACGTTATTGTTATTATTTTAAAACCTTCTTTATGAAACATACTGTAAAATCCTTAAGAATAAATAAATAAATGGTGCTGCAAAAATAATACTATCAAAGCGGTCTAGCAAACCGCCATGTCCTGGCATAATAGTTCCGCTATCTTTTACGTTTGCTTGACGTTTAAATTTAGACTCTATTAAATCGCCAATTGTCCCTATAACACTAACTATTACACTTAAAATTAACCAATTATTAAAATCTAATGTGTTAGTGAACTTAGCTATAAAATAACTTGAAATACAAGCAAATAAAAGTCCGCCTAAGAAGCCTTCAACCGTTTTTTTAGGAGATATTCTAGGAAATAGCTTTTGTTTACCTATCGATTTCCCTACTAAATATGCGAATGTATCGTTTATCCAAACTAAAATAAAAGCGCCTAATACAATTTTAGGATTAAATACATTTTGATAGTTTCCTATTAATATTAAAAATACAAAAGCGCTGGAGTGATAAAAAGTGGTTAATATAAAACGTTTAGATTCGAATAACGGAATCGTTTTTTCTGAAAATAAATCTTTAATTAAAAACAACTGTACAAATATGGTAACTACTTGAAGTATTCTTGTGGCTTCATCTAAACCATCTGTAGAATTCATTAATGTTTGCCAATATCCAAACACAAAATATAATGCTGTAAATATTATATACGGAATGATGCTCTTTAATTCTATAAGTTTCATCAGTTCATTTAAACAAATAATCCCGAATAGAAAAAATAGTATTAAAAAGGCATGCTCATTGAATAATGATCCAATAAGTAATATAATATAAAGTAAACCTGAAAGCCCTCTGGTTAGTGTTTCCTTCATGTATTAGTTATAAGTCTTCTAAAAGTAGCAAATATAAGTTTTTTGAAGGACTACCATAACTTAAAAAGTCTTTTTCATCAGCTTGTTTAAAATGCTTTATAGTGGTTATGTTGGTAGGTATTTGAGTGTTTTTAGTTTTAATTTCACGCAAACCTTCCCCTATATTAGTTACAATTTGACTAGTAGTAGCAAAAACTATAACATGACTAGGGAATTCTGGTAATTTCTTTTCTGCTATTTGATTAGATGAGATTAAAAGAGAGCCATCATCTGCAATTAAGTTTTCGCAAGAGGTAATAAAGTAGGTGGCTTCGTTTAATTTAGATGTTTTAAGTTTGCATGGCTTAAATCGCTTCTCTAATTTTTTGTCATAAAAAAAAGCAGATTTGTCCTGCCAGTCATTTTCTATTAAAATTTCAGATAAATTCTCGAAAATTTCATCTAAGTTTTCACAGTACAGAAACTTACCGCCATTAGCTTTAAAGTTTATAGTAAAACTTTCGTCTATTGGTAGCTTAACTTGAGGCATGTATTTACCTCGGTCATTAGATTTTATTTCCTCTTTATCTTTGTCAGATTTAGAGCGAAAAAGATTCCTGAAAAGGCTCATTCAAATATTTTGCTATTATAACTGTATCTTAGGATTATTTCAAATATAAAAAATCTTAAATTAACTAAGGCGCTAATTTAAGATTTTTAGTTTTTATTTATGAAATAGAATATTTATTCTTCTTCGTTTTTTGCTTCTAATACAGGTTCTGTATCGAAAGGTCGTTTTCCAAGAATTTCTTCTAAATCATCCTTAAAAATAACTTCTCTTTCTATAAGTCTCTCTGCTAGTTTATCTAAAACATCACGTTTAGATTCTAATAAATCTAAAGCACGTTGAAATTGTGTTTCTACAATGTTTTTAATTTCGCCATCAATTAACTCGGCAGTTTTTTCACTGTATGGTTTTACAAAACCATTTTCACCAGCTGGATCGTAGTACGTTATGTTTCCTACTTTTTCATTCAATCCATAAATCATCACCATGGCTTTAGCTTTTCTAGTCACACTTTCTAAGTCACTTAAAGCACCAGTTGAGATTTGATCGAAAATAATTCTTTCTGCTGCACGACCACCCATTGTAACACATATTTCGTCTAAAAATTTGTTTGTTCTAGTAATGTATGCTTCTTGTGGTAAGTACCATGCTGCTCCAAGAGAACGACCTCTAGGTACAATAGTAACTTTTACTAAAGGATCAGCATGCTCTAAGAACCAACTTACAGTAGCGTGTCCTGCTTCGTGATATGCAATAGTTTTCTTTTCTTCTACAGAGAATAGGTTACTTCTTTTTTCAAGACCACCTACAATTCTATCTACAGCATCTAAGAAATCTTGTTTTTCTACAGCTTTCTTATTTGTTCTTGCAGCAATTAAAGCCGCTTCATTACATAGGTTTGCAATATCTGCTCCAGAAAATCCTGGAGTCTGTTTTGCCAAAAAGTCTACATCTAAACCGTCTACTTTTTTAAGAGGTCTTAGGTGTACTTCAAAAATAGCACGTCTTTCTGTTAAGTTCGGTAGGTCTACATATATTTGCCTATCGAAACGTCCAGCACGCATTAAGGCTTTATCTAATATATCTGCTCTATTGGTTGCAGCTAATACAATTACATTTGTATTAGTGCCAAAACCATCCATTTCTGTTAATAATTGGTTTAGCGTATTTTCACGCTCATCGTTACTTCCAGACATAGCATTTTTTCCTCTTGCACGTCCAATAGCATCAATTTCATCTATAAATATAATAGCTGGAGATTTCTCTTTGGCTTGCTTAAATAAATCTCTTACACGAGAGGCACCAACACCAACAAACATTTCTACGAAATCTGAACCAGATAAAGAGAAAAAAGGGACTTTGGCTTCACCTGCAACAGCTTTAGCTAATAAGGTTTTACCTGTTCCTGGAGGGCCTACTAATAAGGCTCCTTTTGGTATTTTACCACCTAGTGATGTATATTTTTCTGGACTTTTTAAGAAATCTACAATCTCTTGAACTTCTTCTTTAGCGCCTTCTAAACCAGCAACGTCTTTAAAAGTTGTTTTTACTTCAGTATTCTGATCGAAAAGTTTAGCTTTAGATTTTCCAATATTAAAAATCTGACCGCCACCGCCACCAGCTCCTCCGCCAGACATACGGCGCATAATGAAAATCCAAACTGCAATGATTAATATAAAAGGAAGAAAACTTATTACCATAGACCATGGGTTTTCTTCTGTTTTAAGTTTAAGAATATCTTGATTTTCTTTACTTAATCCTTTAATAGCATCATCTAACTTATCTTCAAAGTTTTCTAATTCTCCAATTTCGAAAACATAGTTAGGCGATCGTTCTGTAGAGAACGGATATTGCTTCGACTTGTTTTTTTCGTGAATGGCTAATTTTTCAGCTTCTTCAGTTAAATATACTTTAGCTAGTTTTTTATTTACAAGATCAACTTTTTTTACATCTCCATTTTTTACAAATTCGAAAAATTGATATTGGGATATCGCATTTTTATCACTTGTAGTATCACTACTAAAAACAGATACGGCTATTAAAGCTATAATTATTAAACCATAAATCCAATAACTATTGAATTTAGATTTTTTAGGGGGTGTGATTTTTTTATTGTCTGACATGTAGTGCTTTTAAAATTTAGATTCAATTAGAGTCGTCTTTGCATCTCCCCAAAGGCTTTCTATATCGTAATATTCTCTAATTTGTTTTTGGAATACGTGAACAACAACATTTACATAATCGATTAAAACCCATTCAGCATTGTCTAATCCTTCAACATGCCAAGGTTTATCTTTAAGTTCTTTACTTACTTTTTTCTGTACGGTATTTACAATGGCGTTAACCTGCGTATTAGAAGTTCCTTCACAGATAATAAAGTAATCGCAAACTGTATTGTCTATTTCTCTCAAGTCGAGAATATTTATGTTTTGTCCTTTTACATCTTCAATGCCACCTATAATTGTAGTTATAAGTGCGTCTGCATTTGTTTCTTTTTTAACCATTAACTTGATTTAATTTGTGCAAAGTTATTATTTTTTGGTTCTTTATGCTCTAAAAAAATCATAAGATTTTTTCTTGTTAAATTATAGTACGAAGATAACCAATTAATATGCGTATAATCAAACTTGATGCCATCGATTCTACAAATACTTTTTTAAAAGGTATAAGTGGTGATGGAACTCTAGAAGATTATACTGTTGTAACTGCTAAAGAGCAAACTAATGGACGCGGGCAAATGGGAACTGCATGGAACTCTGAATCCTCAAAAAACCTAACGTTTAGTGTCTATAAAAGGTATGTAGATTTGCAATTAGAACAACAATTTTACATTAGTATGGTTGTGGCTTTGGCATTGGTTAAAACACTGAAAACCTTTGGTGTAAATAAATTACAAGTAAAATGGCCTAACGACATTTTGTCAGAAAACAAAAAGATTTGCGGAGTGTTAATAGAAAATGTCATAAAACAGACACAATTGTCATCTTCTGTATTGGGTGTGGGATTAAATGTAAATCAGACTAATTTTGAAACATTACCAAAAGCGTCATCATTAAAATTATTGACTGGAAAGTTGTTTGATTTGGATGAAATTCTTCAGCAATTCTTAAAAGATTTAAAGCTATATTTTAATCTATTAGAAACGCATGCTTTTGAAACTTTAAAGGCTGAATATGAGATGTTGTTATTCAGAAAAAATAAACCTTCAACATTTAAAAACGCTGAAGGTCATTTGTTTTCTGGTTTTATAAAAGGGGTTTCAAAATCTGGAAACCTTATTATAGAATTAGAAGATGAAATTGTAAAAGAGTATGCACTTAAAGAAGTGTCTCTACTCTACTAAATAGCCGTTTTCATGTTGCTTGCTAATGTCTCTATAAATTTAGAGATAGGGCCTTTTATCATCATAGCCATCATTGCATTAAATTCTCCTGCAAATGTTAATTGTACTTCGCTAGTTGTATCGTCTATAGCAGTAATATTTCCTGTTAAAGAAAAGTCTAATTTACCTCCCGCTGCACCCAAAACAATTTTGTTAGGAGCTATTGCTTCTTTCTTTTTTAGAACTATTTCTGGCATGCCTTTTAGAGCGAATAAAAACTTATCGTCGCCTAATACTTCAAACTTGCTAATGTTTTCTGGCATTAATGCTTCGAAATTTTTTACATCGCTTAAAAAGTTAAAGGTATCTTGAGCCGATTTTTGTAATGTTACTTTTGGGGATTCTAAATTCATTTGTATGTTATTAGTGTTCTTATTAAATAAGACTATATCAATTAGCGTTCCATTCGCTTGGGTTAGCATTCCATTCCGATAAAGATTGTAATTGTTCTTGGGTAATGTAATTGCTGTCTAAAGCTTCGTTTAGTAAGTTCTCGTAATTACTTAATGTATGTAGCGTAATGTTTTCTGTTTCGAAGTTTTTGTCTGCAATATCAAATCCGTAAGAGAATATTGCAACCATACCTTTAACATTTACTTTAGCCTCTTTTAATGCTTTTACAGCATTTAAGCTACTTTTTCCAGTGCTAATAAGATCTTCTACTACAACTACATTTTGTCCGCTTTCAATAAAACCTTCAATTTGGTTTTGGCGGCCATGTTTCTTTGCTTCTGGTCTTACATATACAAAGGGTAAACCTAAATATTCTGCTACTAGCATACCAATACCTATAGCTCCTGTAGCAACACCAGCAATAACGTCTGGTTTACCATATTCGTTCTCTATAAATTTTGCCATTTCCTCGCGAATATAGTTTCGTATAGGTGGAAAAGATAATACAATGCGGTTGTCGCAGTAAATTGGTGACTTCCATCCTGAAGCCCACGTAAAAGGTTCTTTTGGTTGTAGTTTTATGGCATTTACTTGCAATAAAACTTTTGCAGTTTGTCTAGCGATATGTTTGTCGAAAATCATGTTGCAAAAGTAAACATTAATTTAATTTTAAAGTACTACTTAATTAATGAAAAAATATTTTTTTGAGTTATTGTGTAAACTAATTTTTGTTAGATTTACCATAACTAAGCCATTGCCTTAAATACTATGCATTACATTTTTGTAAATGATAAACCTATTATACTAACCACTAAAGTTGAAAAAGAAACCGATTTTAAAAATTTTCTTCTCAAAGATGTTAGTATAGACGCTGTTATGAAAACGTTGTCTCAAAAGAAAATAAAATCGGTTCGTTTAATTCATCATAGTGAGAAAACATTACTTAAAAAGTTTTTAAAAAAATTACCTGTTGTTGTTGCTGGTGGCGGAAAGGTTTATAATACTGATAATGCTATTTTATTTATTTACAGAAATGATAAATGGGACTTGCCTAAAGGAAAAATAGAAGGTTCGGAATCTATTGAAACTACTGCTATTAGAGAAGTGGAGGAAGAGACAGGTGTTACAGGTTTAAGTATAACTAAACCTTTACAAACAACCTACCATTTGTTTAAGCGTAATGGAAAATTAAAGATTAAAGTAACGTATTGGTTTGAAATGAAAACCGACTTTAAGGGCAATTTATGGCCGCAACAGGATGAAGGTATTACAAAAGTAGAGTGGCTAAAAGACACTGAGGTTACAGAAGCTTTAAAAAACTCTTACGCTAATATAAAATTGTTATTGTAATCGCTTACTTCCTTGCCATTATAATTGTGTGTTTTTCTGTGATAGTTTCACTTTTAGGGTAGTCTACATAAGTAATAGTAATGCTATTAAATTGTTGCGCTATTAAAAGTTGTTTTAATAGTTTTAGATTATGGTAATAGAAAAATACTTGGTCTCCAGAGTTTCCAGATATATAACCAGAATTGTCGTAGTTACCTTCTACAAAACTTAAATAGAGTATGCCTTTAGGTTTTAATAAATTATAACTGCTATTTATTAAAGTTTCGCAATCTGTTTTAGATAAATAGGGTAATCCAAAGCCACAAATTATACCATTATATTTAGATGTTAAAGTGTCTATAGACCTTATGTCCATCTCATAAAATTGTGCCTTTGGATTATTCTGCTTTGCAAGTGTTATCATATTTGGAGCAATATCTACGCCTTCTATAATACTTTCTGGTAATTTAGATAACAGATACTTGGTTATATTACCCGGACCACAACCAATATCTAATAGTTTTGGTGTTTTTGAGTTTAGTAATTGACAAAATAAATCGTAAGAAGAATTATATAGTGTTAAGTCCATGAATTTATCTTCATACAACTTAGCAACAGTATTCCATGTTTTAAAGGTTTTCTTATAACGATTCATTTTATTTTAAATTAATTTTTATAACCCAACATGGCATCTATTGTGTTTATAGTTACCGAGTGGTAATTACCTCTAGAGTTTTTGTAGATTTCTAAAGCTTCTTCTACTTTATTACTGTTTTTATAGGCTTTAAAAAGTGTTGAAACATACCAGCGTCTCCCCACTTTATTTAAAAAACTGGAAATCATTTCGTCTACATTATTTGCTTTATAATTATGCGTTATGGCTTGTTCAAACCAAACCATTGCAATGTAAGAGTTATTAGAATGTGTTAAATCGAATGCATTATCAATAAGTTCCATCTGCTCAGGTGTAATCGTTTTTGGGAAATTACGAACAAAATGTACCCATTCTTGTGTTGTCCAATCTTGGGTAAGTGTTTTATCTATTGTATTGTTTTTTAAAAATGAAGCGATAGTCTGCTCTACTATTTCAAATTTATTAGAGGTAATAACCGCTTGATTTTCTGGTATACCTGGTTTGTAAATCCATTCTTCGGTGTTAAATGTAATCTTATTTTTTTCTAACAGATTAGTGTTTAAATAAGTTATAAAACGCTCGGTTGTCATGGTGGAAAACGCATGCGATTTAAAATAGTTTTTTAAAAAGGCATCAAATTCTATTCTGCCAACGGTTTCTTCTAAGGTTCTTAAAAACAGGTAACCTTTGTCGTAAGCAATGCTATTCATCCCATCATCTGGGTTTCTACCTTCTAAATCTAGTTTTAATTTAGTGTCGTTAGGGCTGTCTTTAAATCCTTCTAATTCCTCTTCTAAATCTTGTCTTCCAATTAGTGCAAGCATATTAGCGCGGTCTTTTCCGTAGAGTGCTTCCATAATACGCATTTCAAAATAAACGGTAAAGCCTTCGTTTAGCCAGAAATCGTTCCAAGTAGCATTAGTTACTAAGTTTCCAGACCAAGAGTGTGCTAATTCGTGTGCTATTAAAGACGTTAAACTTTTATCTCCTGCTATAACTGTTGGGGTTGCAAAAGTCAACCTTGGGTTTTCCATACCTCCAAAAGGGAAACTTGGAGGCAGTACTATAACATCGAATTGATCCCAATCGTATTTACCATATAAATTCTCTGCAGCAACTACCATTTTTTCCATATCGGAAAATTCGAAATGTGCTTTTTCTAATAAAGAAGGTTCGGCATAGATTCCTGTTCTGTTACTAACGGCTTTATAATTGATGTCTCCAACTGCTAATGCTATTAAATAAGGTGAGATTGCCTGTCTCATTTTAAAGGTATAAATACCATTGTTGTTTTTTGTTTTAGGGTTTTCGGCACTCATTACTGCCATTAATTGCGATGGTACTTTTACCGTAGCGTTATAGGTTACTCTTATTTGTGGACTATCTTGTATTGGTATCCATGTGCGTGTTAAAATAGCTTGTCCTTGTGTAAATAAAAACGGTTCTTTTTTATCTGCTGTTTGCTGGGGACTTAACCATTGTAAGGCTTCCGTTTTATTTGTAGTGTTATAATGTACTGTTATTTGTTTTGAATTTGATTGAATAGGGATTTTTAAGGCTTGTCCTAATTGTTCATTGAAGTCTCCCATTGTAAAAGTTACTTCTTTCCCGTCTACTAAAACTTTAGATACTTCTAAAAACTTACTGTCTAATATAATTTCAGAGGCATTATTACTAGATATATTGTATGATGCCGTTCCTTTTATTTGTTTAACATCGAAATCTACAGAAACATCTAAATCGAGATGTGTAATTACTGCATCGTTTGGTTCTGCATACGAATGTGTTTCTATAACATATTTTTTTGCTAACGGTTTGTCTTCGTTAGTATTGGCGCAATTGGTTAAGAATACCGTGGCAATGCAGATTAAAAAGGAAATATTTTTCATAGTTATTATAGTATAAGGACTTGTATGTTGTATTAATGATTTTACTGTAGTCTATAAATAGGGTATTGTAAGTGTGCTTTTTCGTAATTATTACTGTGTTTGTGTAACCAATCTAATTGCGCATACCAATTGTTTGCAAATCCTTCATCTGATTGCTTTTTGGCTTCAAATTCATTTTTTAATGCTTCATTAGAGTCTAATATATCCTTCGCTTTGTCTTCCCAAACATAAGGGGAGAAACCTTCTTTTTGCTGTAGTATGGTATCGAAAAAATTCCAATTAAAAAAAGAGTCTGGTGCTTGTGGCTCTAAGGTTTCAAGAATATAACGAATACCATCTTGATTTGTGTTTACTATATAGTCGCCTGCTCTAAAAGTAACAGTCTCTTTAGTAGATTTTACTGTTGTGTTGTAATGCAGGTAATGTCCTTCATATGGTGATGTTCTGCTTTTATAGGTGTCTATTTTATAGCTTTCAACAGTTATGGTAGAATCTTGTTTTAGTTGTGTTGTTTCAATATTATTCAATTCAAATAAATCTATAATAGTATGCCAACCTTGTGGAATAATATAACCCTTAGGAATGGTCACGGTATGTTTTGCTTTAAAATAATTGCGATACGTAACGTCTTTTGTAAAGGGTTTGGAAGCATCGTATTTTAAACGTTGTGCATTGGTAATATCGCTTGGTATCATTTGTCCTTCAAAACCTTTAAAGGCTAAGGTTGATGTTTTACTAGTATCTACCATCCAATTTAATGGATATTCTTTTCCTACTTTATAGGAGTTATTACTATTAGCTCTTAATTTAGCAATCTGTTCACCATCTTCTTCAGTTATAGTAATCATAGTTTTCATAAGTTCGTAAGTACCATCTACACGTTGTTTGTAGGGTTTTAACATGTGGGTTTCTACCATCATTCCTAAAGTATTAAAAAGCGTTGTGTAGCCTGTTGAATACCTTGGAGAGTCCATAAACTGGGAAAACCCTTTTTCTGGAACAGTATTAAACACGTTTACGTATGGTGTTATATCCCAAGATTTATCTGATAGTTTTTGTTCTAGGTTGGGCATCATTTTAGTGTGTAAATAATTACCCAATTCGCCACCCAATTTATTATGTTGTGTAAATAAATGCGTTAAGGTATATTGGTAATCGGCACCATTACTTACATGGTTATCTATAAATACATCTGGTTTTACTAAGTGAAATATTTTAGCAAAGGTTCTAGCGTTTTTAGTATCTGATTTTATAAAGTCTCTGTTTAAATCGAAATTACGGGCATTGCCTCTAAAACCATAAGCTTTAGGTCCGTTTTGATTAGTTCTAGAACCTGTGTTTCTATTAAGACTACCACCTACATTATAAATAGGTATGGTTACCAATACGGTATTTTTAGGCATTTCTATTTTGCCTTTTACTATATCTCTGTAAAGTAACATAGTAGCATCTATGCCATCGCTTTCTCCAGGGTGAATACCATTATTAATAAGGATAATACGTTTATTTTTTCTAATGCTTGAAAAATCGAAATTGGCATCTGGATTTAAAGTTATAATGTGTAAAGGTTTGCCAGAATCTGTTTCTCCAATAGCTTCAATAGCAACTTCAGGATAGGCTTTAGCTAAGTTGTTATAAAAAGTAATGGTTTCTTCGTAGGTTGCTGTTTCGGTGCCTTGAGACCTTTCAAATGTTGTTGTGAAGTCGAAATTGACTTCTTTTTTTTCTGTGTTACAGGCACTTATTAATAAGAATATTAGGAAGATTTTTTTCATTAGTATAAACGTTTAGCTAATATGTATTCAACAAATATAGTAATTACCACTTTGTGTATCTCCCAATTAAATGTACTTTTGCAGCTTCAAAAAACAAACCTATGACTGCATTTTTTAGAAAACAGACAGCTAATGCCAAGAATGATATTTTAAGCGGGCTTACAGTGGCTTTAGCCCTAGTTCCAGAAGCGGTAGCTTTTGCTTTTGTAGCTGGTGTGGATCCTTTAGTAGGATTGTATGCTGCGTTTATGATTGGTATAATTACGTCTATTTTTGGAGGACGTCCAGGAATGATTAGTGGTGCAACTGGAGCTTTGGCTGTAGTAATGGTAGCACTTGTAGCTAAAGGAAATGCAATGGGAGCAGATGGAGAGCAATTAGGTTTGTACTATTTATTTGCAACCGTTATTTTAATGGGAATAATACAAATGCTGGCTGGAGTTTTTAAACTAGGAAAGTTTGTACGTTTAATTCCGCATCCAGTAATGATGGGGTTTGTTAATGGTCTAGCCATTGTTATTTTCCTATCGCAATTAGGGATGTTTAAAGAAGTTGTGGGCGGAGAAAAAGTATGGATGCAAGGTAATGCTTTGTATATTATGATAGGTTTAGTTGCTCTAACAATGGGAATTATGTTCGGTTTACCTAAGCTTACTAAAAAGTTGCCTGAAGCTTTAGTTGCTATTTTAGTAGTGTCTGCTATTGTAATCTTTGGAAATTTAGATGTCGCTACTGTAGGAAGTTTTATTAAAGATGGTGGTGGAGAAGGGTTAAAAGGAGGATTGCCAAGTTTTCAATGGGATATATTTAATAAAGTACCTTTTAGTTGGGAGACTTTAAAGTTTATTGGGCCTTACGCATTAATTCTTGCTGCTATTGGTTTAATAGAGTCTTTAATGACATTAAATTTAGTAGATGAAATTACAGAAACTAGAGGAAACTCTAATAGAGAATGTTTAGCACAAGGAGGTGCAAATATCATTACAGGTCTTTTCGGTGGTATGGGAGGTTGTGCTATGATTGGGCAATCTTTAATTAACATTAAAGGTGGCGGACGCGGAAGGTTATCTGGTATTGTCGCTGCATTAGCTTTATTAGTTTTTATATTATTTGCTTCAGGGTTAATAGAACAAGTCCCTATTGCTGCTCTTGTAGGTGTTATGTTTATGGTTGTTATTGGAACATTTGCTTGGAGTAGTTTTAGAATTTTAAATAAAATTCCTTTAAGCGATGTTATTGTTTTAATAGCAGTGTCTTTACTAACAGTCGTTTTCGATTTAGCAATAGCAGTAATTGCTGGTGTTATTATTAGTGCTTTGGTGTTTTCTTGGGAAAATGCAAAACGTATTCGTGCTAGAAAGCGTATTAAGGAAGATGGTACTAAGATTTATGAAATATGGGGACCTTTATTTTTTGGAAGCATTATAGCTTTTAATGAAAAGTTTGATGTTAAAAATGATCCTGATTCTGTAGAAATAGATTTTGTAGAATCTAGAGTGAGTGATCATTCGGCTTTAGAGGCTATTTTTAATTTAGTTGAAAAATATGAAGCTGAAGGAAAAACCATTAAATTAAAACATTTAAGTGAAGATTGTAAAGCATTATTATACAAGTCTAGCCCTAAATTTAGAGAGGTAATAGTTGAAGCTATAGATGATCCTCGTTACCACTTAGCTGCAAATCCAGAAAAGTTTACAAAGCCACTTTCTGAGTATTCATTATAAGCTGGTTTTGCGGTAAGAATCGTAGATAAAAGCCAATAAATATTCTAGGTTTATTTATAATTGCATAGACTAGCTAGTTTATGTTAATTTAAGGCAGAAGATGTGATTTTTAGTTTGAAATTAATAGATTTTTTGAATCTATTTCAGAGATTTGTAAGTTTATTTGCCTTATATACTTAACGTGATTTTCGATATAAGAATCATAAGTTATTTTAAATAAGAGTCAATGAATATAGCCTATTTTTCTCCTTGAGCATTGGTAGAAAAGAAAATATATTCTATTAGATAATTCATAGTTAAGCTAAAAGAAAGGTTTTAATATAATTAAATATTTAATAGTTTTAGACTTTAGCTTGTCTTGAGCGAAGACGAAAGAATTATGATACAAAATAGTAATGTTTTGTCCTCTAGTAGTTTAATAGGGTTTTTTAACTAGGCCTATTTCGTATTAAAAATTTTATTACATTTGCTATGTAAATGTTTTTAAAAAATAATTAATTCTTCCCTCTAAAAATTATTGTTGTATTAAAATAGAATGCTAAATAAAATAATTTAACCGTTGTACAACTTATTATCATTGTTTTATTGCCTCGAATAAAAATAAATGAAAAATAGACCTATTACTTCTATTGTTAAAATGAAGTTAATTGTTCTTTTGTTACTATGTTCCTTGTCTGCTAAAGCGCAACAAGCAAAAGTAGATAGTATAAAAAAAATAGTTGCTAAAAAAGAATTAATGCCTTCTTTTGAAAAGGACACTACTTATATTGTTTTACTAAACGATTTATCTTATAATTATATAGCAGTAAATATAGATAGTACAAATATTGTTGGAAAAAAAGCATTAAAATATAGTCAAGCACTAGGATACTACGAAGGTGAAATAAAATCGTATACTAATATTGGTATTTATTATTCAGAGAAAGGAAATAAGGATAAGGCTTTTGATTATTTTAATAAGGCATATAATCTAGCTATAGATAAAGATATAAGTAAAGCCTTATTCAATATTTATAATGCACTAGGTGTAGAATACTCAATGATAGGTGAATATAAGCTTTCTCTTGAGTTTTATTTGAAAGCTCTAGAGGAAGCTGAAAGTAGAAAGTCTAAAACGGATATAGCATTAGTAAACATAAATTTAGGAACATTATTCAGTTGTCAATACAATTATAAGGAAGCTAGAACTTATTTTGAAGAGGCTAATGAATTTTATAGAGCACATAAAGAAATGTCGTTAAATAATTTAGTCGTTAAGATTAACTTAAGCATGTTATACAGCGAAATAGGCGAGAACGAAAAAGGATTGAAAATTGTAGATAGCTTAATAAATACATTTAATGAATTTGAAGATGGCGTTTATCTTTCAGAACTTTATCATACTAAAGCCTCCATTTTTCATAATAAAAAACAGTATAAAAAATCGATTAGATTAAACAAGAAAAGTTTAAGTTACAGGCGGGTAGAAGATTTGTTTTTTGAAGGTGGAGTGAATGTTGATATAGCAAAAGCTTACCTAGGTCTTGAGAATTATGATAGTGCTTATGTTTATGCTAATAGATCCTACAAACAGTGTACAATAACAAATGTAATGGATGATATCATTGAGTCTAGTGAAATTCTTTATTTACTGTACAAAAGAAAACATGTAGCAGATTCTACAGTAAAATATCTTGAAAAATTTAAACTATATTCTGATTCTTTATATAATGATATAAATAGAAATTCTATTATGTTCTATAAAGTAAAATCCGATTTTGATAAAAAACAAAACGAACTTAAAATAGAATCAGATAAAAAAATAATAATCAAGCAAAATAGAATTAATATAGCATTACTAATTATTGGAATTTTGTTCTGTACTTTAATACCATTATATCTAAAACATAAAAAACAACAAGAGTTAAATAAACAATTAGTTGATAAGTCTAACTTACTTATAAATAACGAGAAAGATTTGTTGAAATTAAATGAAACTAAAAACAGACTATTTTCTATTATAGGTCATGATTTAAAAGGGCCAATTGGAGGAATGAATTCGTTATTAGAAATGCATAACGAAGAAAATGGTGTAAGTGATTTAGATATAATTAATATAATTCCTAAGTTAAAAAAAGATATAAGTTCTATATATTTTACATTAAACAATCTTTTAAATTGGGGTAAAACTCAAATAAAAGGTGAGGTAATTTACCCAAAACAATTTTTAATAGCTACTTTGGTTGAAGAAAATCTAAATTTTTTGAATTCATTTATTGTAAAAAAGAAACTCACAATAATTAATAAAATAAATACAGAAGATAAAGTATTTGCAGATCGTGATTATTTAAACATTGTAATGCGTAACCTTATTAGTAATGCTATAAAATTTACTCCTGTTGAAGGGAAAATAAAACTGTATACAGAATATATAGATAATACATGTAAAATAAGCATTGAAGATTCAGGAATAGGTATGGATGAAACTGTACAAATTAGAATTTTTGATGAAACAGATAACCTCACAACTTTTGGTACCGAAAAAGAAAGTGGTACAGGTTTAGGACTAAAAATAAGTAAAGCATTTATTGAGAAAAATAATGGAAAAATATGGGTGGAAAGTAAACTTGGTCATGGGAGTACTTTTCATATACTTCTACCGTGTTAATTACTAGAGAGTTTTATCTTACTTTTTTGTTTCTATAAATCGTTTAAATACATTTTTTTTCGATTAAGTGTTGTTTTTTGTTGGTTTTTTACTAGATTACGTCAGTAAATGTAACTTATGAAATCATTCTTTTGCGGAATTTTATTATTTTTCTGTATGCAAAATATAGTTTTTGCACAAGATAATGATGCGCAAAAAGCATTAGATTCTATTTTTGAATTGTCTGCTAAATCTTATGAGTTAAGCCAACAAAACAAATTGGCAGATGCCATAAAGCTTAGTAATGAAATTTTAGATTACGAAAAAGACAATAGAAATGATTCTTTAAGGGGCAGAGCCTACAATGTGTTAGGGATTTCTTACACTACTTTAAAAGATAGTATAAAAGGAAAATATTACTTTCTAAAAACGAAGTCACTTTACGAAAGAACTAAAGATACAGCCAATTTAATTACTGCATATAACAATCTGGGAGCTTACGAAAATATGATTAATCATGATCATAAAAAATCGAACGCTTATTTTGCAAAAGCTATAAAAATAGCACGTTTATCTAATAATTTAAATGCAGTGATACATCCCAATGCTAACATTGCAGAAAATTTAATAGATATAGAAAGTAGACGAAATAATGTTGCTAGTTGTAGGTTAGCCATAACGTATTTAACTGATGCATTAAACTTGGCTAATAAAAGTAAAAATAAGCACTTTAATAGAATAAAGGGTGATATCTATGAATCGCTTGCTGTAGCTAACTTTAAAATTAAAAATTACGAGGCTTCAGATGCATACTTTGATAAGGCATTACATTATGCTGAAGCACATGGGTATTTAGAAATTATTTCAGAAATATATAATGATAAAGCAATATTATATGAAGGTGAAAAACAATTTGATAAGCAGAACGAAATGCTTAAAAAATTAATTGAGATTAAAGATTCTATATATAAAGTTGAAAAATTTGATACTGCGAAAAAGATAGAGTCTGAATATTATATTAAAGAAAACGAGGAGAAGCTTAAGTTTATTGAGAAAGAAAAACAAATACAAGATAATACTATAGTTAAGGCAAGAATTTATAATATTGTTTTAGCACTGTTTAGTGTGTTATTGTTATTAAGTGTTTATAGTGTTTATAAAAAGAATAAAGAGTTAAAATTAGCTAAGGTAAAAGCTGAACACTTATCTAAAGTAAAAAGTAATTTTTATTCAGAGATTAGCCATGAATTACGAACACCTCTTTATGCTGTTATAGAGTTATCTACACTTTTATTAAAAGAAAATGTAAATGTTAAGCATAGAGAGTATTTAGAATCCTTAAAGTTTTCTGGAAACCACCTATTATCTTTAATTAATAATGTGCTCCAGTTAAATAAGGTAGAATCTGGAAAAATGAAGATTCAAAATTTAGACTTTAATTTAAAAAGTTTAATAGATAATATCATAGAAAGTTTAGAGTATGCCTTAAATGATAGTAACAATAAAATCCATTTAAATTACGATACTACAATACCTGAGGTCATTGTTGGAGATTCTTTAAAACTATCTCAAGTACTTATAAATTTAATTTCCAATGCTATAAAATTTACTAATAACGGAAATATAAGTATTACAATAAAACAAGTAAAAACGGTAACAGAAGACATTACTTTATTTTTTAATATCTCTGATGATGGTATGGGGATCTCTCAAGAAAAGCAAAAACAAATTTTTGAAGACTTTTACCAAGAGCATACTAAAAATGATAAATCTTATAAAGGTACTGGTTTAGGTTTGTCTATAGTAAAACGTATAGTTACCGCTATGGGAGGAGAAGTAAAAGTAAATAGTAAACCTAATGAAGGTGCTTCTTTTTTCTTTGAGTTAACATTTAATACCAGCGAAAAATTAGAGCTGTCTACTAGCCTTTGCCCACATCAATTAGAAATAATAAAGGACCAAAAAGTATTAGTTGTAGATGACAATAAAATTAATCAAATGGTTACCAAAAAAGTTTTGGAACAGCTAGGTATACAATCTAGTGCCGTAGATAGTGGTTTTGAAGCTATAGAAATTGTAAAAAGAGAAGCGTATGATTGTATTTTAATGGATTTACATATGCCGGATTTAGATGGGTTTGAAACAACTAAAATGATTCGAGATTTTAATACAGAGATTCCAATTGTTGCTCTCACTGCTGGTGCTTCAGAAGATATTGAAAGTAAAATAAAAGATTCAGACATGAATGGCTATGTATTAAAACCATTTCTTACAGCAGATTTTTTAGAAACTATTTCTACGACTATAAATAAAAAAGAGAATTATTAATATTTCCCTACTATGAAACTTCTTAATTATATCCTGATTATTTTGTTTTTTACGCAATTAAATGCGTACACTCAAGAGACATCTAAAAAAGTTGAGCAAGATTCTGTTGCGAAGGTGTTAAAAAAGGCTTATTTACTTGTGCAGACAAGTAAACATGGAGAAGCTATAAAAATAATTAATGAAGTATTAAGCTATGCCAAGCAAAATGATAATAAACAACTTAAAGCCAGAGCATTTAACTTATTGGGGATAATTAAAAATCATACAGGAGAAAAAGAAAAGGCCATAAATTATTTTCTAAAATCTAAAGAATTATACGAGACTATTAAGGATACTAGTAGGGTTATAGCTATGTATAGTAATATTGGTGTTGCTTTTGTAGAAGGTAAAGAAGGAGGAGAGAGTAGTGAAACCTATTTTTTAAAAGCATTAGAACTAGCAATACAATCAAAAAATAACAAAGCCGCTATTTTTCCAGCAGCAAATTTAGGTATTAATTTTGCAGAACAAAAACAGTATAAAAAGTCGGAAAAATATATAGAAAGAGCATTAGACTTACTAGAAAAAGTGGAGTTAGAGGACAGGTTTCGTCCTCTTATTGCTGGGCTTTATTCAAGTTATGGACTTGTTAAGTATAATTTGGGAGATGAGACCAAAGCATTGTATTATTTTGATTTGGCAGAAGAATATGCAAAAAAGAATGAACTCTTAAGAGATTTGGCATCTGTATATAAAAAAAAAGCAGAAGTATTTGAAGCGCATAGTAAATTTAGTGAAGCACATAAAACACTTAAACAATATATTAAGATTAATGATTCTATTTTAAAGATTGCTAATTTAGAACAAGTGCAAAAAATTGAAGCAGAGTATTTTGTAAAAGAGAATGAGAGTAAATTAAAACTCATTGAAAAAGAGAAGCAATTACAAAAAATAACGATATCTGAATCTAATACTCATAAAATAATGCTTGTTTTATTTAGTTTAGTCCTTCTGTTAGGTATAGTATGGGTTTTTAAAAAGAATAAACAGTTAAAATTGGCAAAAGAAAATGCAGAACGCTTATCTAGAGCTAAAAGTGATTTTTATTCAGAAATTAGTCATGAACTACGAACACCGCTTTATGCAGTAATAGAATTATCTACTTTATTATTAAAAGAAGATATAGATGTAAAACATAAAGAATATATAGAAACACTTAAATTTTCTGGAGATCATTTAATGTCGTTAATTAATAATGTATTACAATTAAATAAGGCAGAATCTGGAAAAATGAAAGTCCAGTTATTAGATTTCGAGCTAAAATATATGGTATCCAATATTATTCATAGTTTAGAATATGCATTACAGGATAGTAAAAATGTTATTCATTTAAATTATGATAATACAATACCGAAATTATTAGTTGGAGATTCATTAAAGCTCTCGCAAGTATTTATTAATCTAATATCTAATGCAATTAAGTTTACTAATAATGGAGAAATACATGTTAGTATAAATAAGTTAGAAGAACATGGAGAAAATGTAAAAATACGTTGTGAAGTTTCAGACAATGGCTTAGGAATAACGAAAGAAAAACAAATAAAAATATTCGAAGAATTTTATCAAGAGCATACAAAAAGCGAAAACATATATAATGGAACAGGTCTTGGTTTATCCATTGTAAAACGTGTGTTAAATGCAATGGGTAGCGAAATTGAAATTGAAAGTGAAATTAATAAAGGAACCTCATTTTTCTTTGAAGTAACATTCGAAAAAAGCAATGTTTCAAATACACAGACTGCATTATATGCAGACCACCTAGAAGGTATAAAAGGAAGTAAAATATTAATTGTAGACGATAATAAAGTTAACCAATTAGTTACCCGAAAAGTATTAGAATCTTTAGAAATAAATTCTGAATCTGTAGATTCTGGTAAAAAGGCAATAGAGGCTATAAAAAGGACACATTATGATTGTGTTTTAATGGACTTGCACATGCCAGAATTAAATGGATATGATACTACAAAAATAATTAGGAAGTTTAATAAACATATACCTATCATTGCTTTAACTGCAGCAACTACAGATGAAGTGGAATTAGAAATTAAAAACCACGAAATAGATGGATATGTTCTCAAGCCATTTATAACAGCTGAGTTTGTACAAATATTAAATAAAGCCATAAAAAATAACGAAGAACAGTGTTATTAGTTTTTTACTATCAAATGAGCGTTTTATGTTTTCTAAAAATAGAGGTTTTATGTCAATAGATTTTTCTTGAATTTTAAATACAAAACTAAATTATGAAGCCCCTAACTCTCATAGTCATTGTTTTTTGTTGTCTACAAACAATTGTAGAAGCTCAAAGCTTTACCAAAAAACAAGACTCCATTAATAGAATAAAACAAGTTAAATTACTAGATAGTGCTTTTGTGCTTGCGCAACAGAGTAAATATGCAGAATCTATTAAGCAGACTAGAGCTGTATTAGATTACGCAAAACAAAGTAATGATAGTATTTTAGAAGCTGGTTCTTACATTGTTTTGGCATTTACAAGCAATGTTACAGGAGGAGGCCAAGAAAAATCATTAGAATATTTAAATCTGGCCCAAACTATTTATGAGAACTTGAACGAAGATTTAAGACTAATAGGGGTTTATAATAATATAGGGGCAGTTTATGCTCAAAATGGAAATGTTAAAAAAGCTAAAGCGTATTTTTTTAAAGCTTTAAATAGAGCGAAACAGTCAAAAAATAAAGATCAAGAGGTCATGCCTTCATCTAATATTATTAATTATTTAATCTTAGAAGAAAAGTATGAGGAAGCAGAAGTTCTTACAAAAAATGCTTTAGAAATAGTAGAAACTACTAGTAGTCCAATTATAAAAAGAGGGAAGTTTAACTTGTATTATAATATGTGGTTTATTTATTATAAGTTAAATAAAAAGGAAGAAAGTACTGTTTTTTTTAAAAAGGGAATTGAACATGCTGAAGCGCATAAACTATTAGAGGGATTATCTAGAATATATGAAACACAAGCCAATTTTTTTGAAGAAGATCAACAATACGAAAAAGCAAATAAGATGCTTTCTAAGTATATGTCTATTAGAGACTCCATATTAAAACAAGAGAATTATAAACAAGTAAAAGAAATAGAAGCTAAATATTTGGTTAAAGAAAGCAAGAATAAATTGGCTTTAATAGAAAGTGAAAAAGCACTTCAAGAAGAAACAATTTCAAAATCTAAACAATATAAATTAGTACTTACTGTATTTAGTATTGTATTGTTGTTTAGTGTCTTTTGGGTTTTTAAAAAAAATAGGGCATTAAAACAAGCTAGAGATAAAGCAGAATATTTATCTCATGCAAAAAGCAATTTTTATTCTGAAATAAGTCATGAATTACGAACACCACTTTATGCCGTAATTGAGCTTTCTATTTTATTGTTAAATGAAAATGTTAGTGCTAAACATAAAGAGTATTTAGAATCTCTAAAATTTTCTGGGAGTCATCTTATGTCGTTAATAAATAACGTACTGCAAATTAATAAAGTAGAATCTGGAGAACTGAAAATTCAATTATTAGATTTTAATCTAAAAAACTTAATTTACAATATTATCGAGAGCTTAGAATATGCATTAAGAGACAGTAATAATAAAATTCACTTAAAATACGATGATGCTATACCAAAAATTCTAGTAGGGGATTCTTTAAAGTTATCTCAAGTATTTATAAACCTAATATCTAATGCAATTAAATTTACTAAAGACGGAGATATTAATATTATTATAAAACAACTGGAAGAATCTGGCGAAACAGTTAAAATTCATTTTAGTATAGCAGATACAGGGAAAGGAATCTCTAAGGAAAAACAAGTTAAAATATTTGAAGACTTTTATCAAGAAGAAACGAAAACAGAAAATATTTATAATGGTACAGGACTAGGACTTTCTATAGTTAAACGTATAATTACAGCAATGGATAGTACTGTAAATGTAGATAGTGAAATTGATAAAGGAACAACTTTGAGTTTTAATCTAATCTTTGAAAAAAGTAATACTTCTAATACACCTGTTGCTTTGTATGGTAATCAATTAGAAGCGATTGTAGATAGCTATATATTAGTAGTAGACGATAATAAAATTAATCAATTAGTTACTCAAAAAGTATTAGAGTCTCTAGGAATTAAAAATAGAGTAGTAGATTCTGGTGAGCGTGCTATAGCCGTTGTAAAAGAAGAACACTTCGATTGTATTTTAATGGATTTGCACATGCCAGGATTAGATGGGTATGAAACTTCCAGTATTATAAAAGAGTTTAAACCAGAACTTCCTATTGTAGCTTTAACAGCCGCAGCCGCAGATGAGATAGAAGTTAAAGTAAAACAATTTAAAATGGAAGGTTACATTTTAAAACCTTTTATAACTACAGAGTTTGTAGAAACCTTAAATAAGGTAATTAGAAATTCTATTGTTTAACGACAACACTTTTAGGAACTAACTTTGTGTAATCCCCATTATTTCTAATAACATCTCTAACAATAGATGATGCTATATAAGATGTTTTTGCAGCAGTTAGTAAAAATACAGTTTCTATAGGAGCCAAATCTCTATTAGTATGTGCTATAGCTTTTTCAAATTCGAAATCTGCTGGATTACGTAAACCTCTTAATATAAAATCGACACCAATTTCTTTACAGAAATCTACAGTAAGACCTTTATAACTAACCACTTTTATTTTGGGTTCATCCTTAAAGGTTTCTCTTATAAATGCCATGCGTTCTTCTAAAGAAAACATATATTTTTTTGAAGCATTAACGCCAATGGCAACGATAACTTCATCAAATAAAGTAACTCCACGAGTAATAATATCGTAATGACCTAAGGTAATAGGATCAAAAGACCCTGGGAATATGGCACGTTTCATAATTGAAAATCCAATTTAATATCTTAAAATAATTTCTAAAGATAAAGATACACCAATACTTTAACTTAGCAATGCTGTATCTTTTTATAGATTAAAAGTTATTCTCTATCTATTTCATAGATAACTTCGCTTTTGTATAAATTAAAAAGGTCTACTTTAGAAAGGCTGTAAGCTTGTATTGTGTAGTTTTTATCTAAATCAATTTTATAAATTCCAGACCTTTTGTCAACCTCGTAATCATTTACAATTAAATGGACACTATCATTGGTTACTTCTGTAACTTTCATAGAAGAGTAATACCCTTTGTTTTCACTCTCTATGGAATATACATCTCCAATCTGTGGGGTTTGAATAAATTCTTCATTTTCAGCATCATTTTGTGATGCAAACCAAAATATCATAGCAATAAGTAGCGCTATAATAGCCAAGCCACTAAAATGCCAAATAGGTGTTTTTACGCCTTCTTTTTCTCGCGAAAACTTCTGTTTAATTTGTTCGGGTAATTCGTTTACCAGAAAGGTTTGTTTGCAAGCATTACATTCACTAATATTTTCTCTACCCATAGGAAATGTCGGAATCCAATATATATGAGCATATTTCCCGAAAATAGAATAGTTCATGGATGTTAAATCCTCACAGTTAGGGCAGGTAACATTATTAATTTGTCCATCTTTAATTCTAGAAGCTTTTCTCCCATAGAATATCATAAGCGAGTTAGTTTAAGGTTAGTTGGGGTATAATATATGCATTATTTATTTAGATATCGCTTTTATACTATTTAAGCGCCTCCTCAATTGCATTACTAAATAAGTCTGTAACAGAGATACCCGCAACAGCAGCTTGTTGTGGCAAAATACTTTCTTTGGTAAGCCCAGGAACGGTATTCATTTCTAATAAATGCGGCTCCCCATCTTTAAAAATAAATTCACTTCTAGAAAAACCAGTCATTTTTAAAATTTCATAAACTTTTTTGGCTACAGAATTTACTTTTTCTTCTTGTGTTTTTGTTAATCTAGCAGGCGTTATTTCTTGAGATTTACCTAAATATTTGGCTTCATAATCAAAAAAATCATTCTCGCTAACAATTTCTGTAATAGGTAGTACTTTGGTCTCTCCTTTATAATTAATAACACCAACAGAGACTTCTGTACCATCTAAAAACGATTCAATAATAATCTCATCATCTTCTTTAAAAGCAACAGCAATAGCATGATTTAATTCTTCTTTTTTGTGCACTTTAGTTACTCCAAAACTACTTCCTGCTTTATTCGCTTTAACAAAACAAGGAAGGCCTACCTTATCTATAATTTCAGTTTCGTTTATAACATCGCCTAAATTAAGGTAATAACTTTCAGCAGTTAATATACCATAAGGCTTTAGCACACTTAAACAATCCCGTTTATTAAATGTTAACGCGGCTTGATACATATTGCAACTGGTCTGTGGTAAATTAATAAGCTCAAAATAAGCTTGCATAAAACCATCCTCTCCAGGCGAACCATGAATGGCATTAAAAACACAATCGAATGTGATTTTTGTGTTATTTACAGTGGTAGAAAAGTCATTTTTATCTATAGGATATTCAATGTCATTATCATCTACATAAACCCATTTATCTTTAAAAATATGAACACGATAGCCTTTAAATTTAGTACTATCTAACATGTCATAAACAACATTCCCACTTTTTAAAGAAATTTGATATTCGCTAGAATACCCACCCATTATAATCGCAATGTTTTTCATTATTACAACTGTCGTAAAAACGACCTTTTATTTTAATTAAACTTTGGTAAATAAAATCCAATACACAATATCTTTGCGTATAATTAGTTTAGCTAAAATATCATTTATTTATCCTAAAAGAAAAACCTTTTTGTTTTTATATATTTGCCTACGAATATTAACTATAAGTTGTTGAATGAGTATTATTAAATTTATTACCAGTAA
The DNA here is from genome assembly GCA_947494205.1 of uncultured Flavobacteriaceae bacterium. Lineage (GTDB taxonomy): Bacteria > Bacteroidota > Bacteroidia > Flavobacteriales > Flavobacteriaceae > JAHDHI01. The sequence continues at coordinate 65,283 of CANLUH010000017.1, forward strand.
AGTGCTTTTAAAACAAGCAGCATTAGCATTAGTAGCACTTGTTGTTTTATGTTTTATTATGTTAAAATGGTTAAATGTCACTACTAATCATGGTACTTTTGAGACTGTTCCTGATTTAAAAGGAAAGTCTGTAGATGTTGCTAAAATAGAATTAGAAGACAATAAAATGGTAATGGAGATACAGGATTCGGCAAATTACAATCCTAATTATCCTAAATATTCTGTAATAGATCAAGATCCAATTTCGGGAAAACAAGTTAAAGAGAATCGTAAAATATATGTAACTGTAAACCCTTCAGGATACAGAAAAATTAAAGTTCCTTATTTAGTAGGTAAAACATACAGACAAGCAAAACCAACATTAGAATCTTTAGGGTTTAAAATCGGTAAAAAGACTTATGTAGATTACCTAGGAGAAGACGAAGTTGTAAAAATGACTTACAAAGGAAAATCCATTAAAAAAGGAGATAAATTACCTAAAACGGCAACAATTGATGTGGTATTAGGAAACGGAAAACGTTCATAATTAATTAAAATAACAAGACGCTACTAAGCACACTTTTCTATGGACGATTATACGCCAAAACAGCAAAATGAAGATGGACTTTACGAGCATTATGCTTTTGAAGTAGATAAAGGACAAACGCCACTGCGTATAGATAAATACCTAATGAATTTTATCGAAAATGCGACACGAAATAAAGTGCAAGCAGCAGCTAAAGACGGTAATATTTATGTAAACGGGACTCCAGTAAAATCCAATTACAAAGTAAAACCTCTAGATAAAATAAAAGTACTTTTTGAGCATCCTCCATTTGAGAACCTGTTAGTTGGAGAAGATATGCCGTTAGATATTGTTTACGAAGACGATGTACTTTTAGTAGTAAACAAGCCAGCAGGTATCGTTGTACATCCAGGACATGGTAACTACTCCGGAACGTTAATAAATGGTTTAATATATCATTTTGATAACTTACCAAAAAACTCTAGTGATCGTCCAGGTTTAGTACACAGAATAGATAAAGATACCAGTGGTTTATTGGTAGTTGCTAAAACAGAGCAAGCCATGGCACACTTATCTAAACAATTCAAGGATAAAACTAGCGAACGTGAATATGTTGCTATCGTTTGGGGAAACTTAGAAGAAGATGAAGGCACTGTAGAAGGTAATATTGGAAGACACCCCAAAAATAGATTGCAAAACACGGTCTATTTTGGAGACGAAGCCGATAAAGGAAAACCAGCCGTAACCCATTTTAAAGTTTTAGAACGCTTAACGTATGTAACACTTGTATCATGTAAATTAGAAACAGGACGTACACACCAAATACGTGTACACATGAAACATATTGGGCATACACTATTTAATGATGAGCGTTATGGAGGAGAACGCATTTTAAAAGGAACTACATTTACAAAATACAAACAGTTTGTAGAAAACTGTTTTAAAACATTACCACGCCAAGCATTACATGCCAAAACATTAGGGTTCGAACATCCTGTAACAGGAAAGTTTATGAGTTTTAATACGCCAATTCCAAACGATATGCAGGAATGCATAGAAAAATGGAGAGGTTACTCTAAACATATGGAGAATTAAAATAGATTCGTTTAGTTTTTTCAGAATATCGGTTTTTAAATAGGTTTCACTAGAAACTACATTGAAAATCTGATGAGCTTATATGTGTGAAGGAAACATCAATTTTACTTATTGTATGTTGTTTAGTTATAATAAAAATTGATTCTAAAATAAAATATAACAGTTTCAATAGATTGTAAAAACTAGTTTTATAGGTTAATTTTACTTCAAATTCTAGTAAATGATTATAGAAGAAATCACACTATTTACAGCTAATATTGTTGAGCAACGTCAATTTTATAAAAGCACTTTAGGATTCGAAATTGTAGAGGATACAACCAACAGAATTGCATTTAAGGTAGGCTATAGCGTATTAGCTTTTCAATATAAAGAAGAAACAAAACCATCTCATTTGGCCTTTAATATTCCTTATAACGCTATATATGATGCGTTAAAGTGGTTAAGAGATCGAACAGAAGCGATACAATACAATAATGAAGCCGTAACAGATTTTACAAGTTGGAAAGCAAAAGCAATTTATTTTTACGATGCAGATCGCAATATCTTAGAGTTTATAGCTAGAGAACGCATAGATATAGAAAGCGATGTGGCATTTACACCTAGAGCTATCATTGGTATAAGCGAAATGGCTATTGCTACTGCATCTATAGAAAAAGTATACAACCATATTAATACCATAAAACCCATTTCAATATTCGATGGTGATTTCGACAGATTCTGTGCCTTAGGGGATGATGTGGGACTATTTATAATAATAGATAAAACGAAAAAGAAATGGTATCCAACAATGGATATAGCCTATACGTCAGATTTTATAATAAAAGGCGACTACAACTTTAGATTTATAAACGGAGAAATAAAAGAAATATCGTAATTTAGAAACTTTAAAAATTAGTTTTTAAGCAATAAAATAGATGTCTACCTTCGTAGAAATGAAAAATAAAAATAGAGAATGAAACTAGTAATATCACCAGCAAAATCACTTAATTTCGAAAGTGAGTTACCAATACAAACGACAACAGAAGCTCAATTTTTAAAAGAATCAGAGCGTTTAAATAAACTACTTAAAACTAAATCTGCTAAAAGCATATCTAAACTTATGAAAATAAGTGATGCTTTAGGACAATTAAATTACGAGCGAAACCAAGCTTGGGAATTACCATTTACTCAAGATAATGCAAGGCAAGCTGTTTATGCATTTAATGGTGATGTGTATAGAGGTTTAGATGCTTATACTATTCCAGAAGATAAAATAGAAAAACTACAAAGTACAGTGCGTATACTTTCTGGATTATATGGTATTTTAAAACCGTTAGATTTAATACAGGCCTATCGTTTGGAAATGGGAACAAAGTTTCCTGTAGGAAGAAATAAAAACCTATACGAGTTTTGGAAAAAAGAGTTAACAAATGCATTAAATGAAGAATTAGAAGATGGCGAATTATTTTTAAACTTAGCTAGTGTAGAATATTTTAAAGCTATAGACACCAAAGCTTTAAAAGTTCCAGTAATAACAGCAAATTTTAAAGAATTTAAAAATGGAGAGTATAAAAATATTGCCATTTTTGCCAAATTGGCTAGAGGATTAATGGCGCGCTACATTGTAGATACAGATGCTAAAACGCTAGACGATATTAAAGGCTTCAATTATGGGAATTATGGTTTAAGTGATGAGCTGTCTACGGAGACAGAATTAGTATTTACAAGATAAAATTGCATTTGCATTCTAAATAAATGATAGTACTAGAACCAACTGTAGAATTAGAACCTTGGGATTGGGTAGGTGAAAAAGCGCATAAAATAATAGGAACAAGTGAATGGAATAGTTATTGGGATGGTTTTCTCGAAACTATTGGTATAAAACCTACATATTCTGGATCTTGGTTTATATCTGTTGAACAAATTAATCAACCGAGTAATATTAAAAAGATATTGAATTTACCTGATGATTTATCTATAAATAATATAGATGATTGCTTAATGCCCTTGTTAGGAGGGTACATGCTTTTTGAAAATAATAATATATTATTTGAACCACAATGTTGTTGTGACTTAGGGGATATTAATTCTTTTAAAGAGTTGATAGATTTGAAATCTGAAAACTGGTATAATTTGTTAATGGGACATGGGTTAATGTCTGCCAGAAGAATAGAAAATATAATTGAAATTAAAGAAGTTCCTGAATATGCCGGTAGAGAGCCAATTATAGAACAATTTGAATATAAAGAACTACATAAAGCGATATTAGAAGCAGAACAAAAAATTAATGTATTTAGAGAAAAAATAGAGGTCATAATTAATGAAATATTTAATGATACTGAATTATCAAATAAAATAGCAAGAAGACTTTCTGGACAATTATAAATATAATTGTCAATGCATAATTTTTTAAATTAAAAGCAATTTGTTGAGATCTAAAATATTTTATTACTTGCTGTTAAAACAAATAAAACATAAACGAATTTAATACACTTAATGTACTACTATCTCATCCTTATACTACAAGGCTTTTGTATATATCACGCTATAAAAAATAGAAATAATTACTATTGGATATTTCTTATTTTCTTTTTACCAGCAATTGGAGCAATTATTTATTTAGTAACACAAGTTTACAATAAAAATGATGCTGATAAAATACAAAAAGAGATAACTTCCATTCTAGTACCAACCAAAAAGGTAAAAGACTTAGAAAAGCAATTAGCATTTTCAGAAACCTATCAAAATAGAGTGAATCTAGCAGATGCTTATTTAGAAATGAAAGACTATAATAATGCTATTCCACATTACGAAATTGCTATAAAAGATAAAAGCCAGAAAGGATTACATGAAACAAAACAATTGGTAAAAGCTTATTATGGATTACAAGATTATAAGCAAGTTATTAATTATGCCGAAAGTATAAAAGCTGAACCAGAGTTCGAGAATTCTAAAGCACAGTTTATTTACGGATTAGCATTAGAAGAAGAAGGACATATTGAATTAGCTGAAGCAACACTAAGAAAGATAGATTTACGCTATTCTAATTATGAAGAACGATTAATACTGGCTCAATTTCTAATAAAACATAATAAACGAGAAGAGGCTAAAGACATTTTAAACGAAATTCTTACAGAATCTCAAAATATGACGAAGCCCAATAGAAAATTATACAGAACAACGATTCAGGAGGTTCAAAAATTAATACAAACATTTTAATGAAGCATTTAAACTTTAAAAAGGAAGTCGTTTAACTATGTTTATACACAAACATCCTTACGAACCTTTTATACAAAGTGATACAAAAAAACTAATAGTAGGTACTTTACCACCACCTAGGTTTTCAATAGGAAATTTACTAGAAAAAGATGTCGATTTCTGCTATGGAAGCTACTACAATAGTTTATGGCTTTATATAGAGAAAATTCATAATTTAAATTTACGATACGATAATTCGGAAGAAGCGATAGAGCAACGCAAAGCATTTTTAATAGCAAATAAAATAGGCGTTTGCGATATAGTAGGTAGTTGTGAACGTGATAAAATAGATGCTTCCGATTTAGGAATGAAAAACATAGTTCTGAGAGATTTAATTAGTTATTTGAAACAATACCCAACAATTGAAACACTTTTGTTTATTGGGGGCAATAGTAAAAACGGACCAGAATACTTTTTCAGAAAACATATAAAAGCGTATCATTTAAAGTTGGAGTTAGTCTCAAATGAAATTCCTAGAATTCATCAATTTGAGCTTACAAGTTCAGTTTCAGGAAAACAGGAACAACGATTAATACAAACAGTATCATTAACATCATCATCTGGTGCAGCCAATAGAGCGGTTGGAAGTATGCCACTGTACAAACAATTGAAAGCCAAAAAACCAAAGTTTAATACCTTCGATTTTCGTGTCATGCAGTATAGTGAATACTTGTAACGAAAATCATAAAATATAACAATAATGAATGACGAAATTATAGAATCTCCTTTTGAAAAATTTGCAGAAAATAAACCAGAGTTAGCTAAAAACAGATATCGAGTTATTGCATTTATAATAGATTTTATTATATACTGGTTAATAGGAATGGTAATAGGTATGTTTTGGGGAGAACCAATGGAAGAAGAAATGGGGTTTAATTTAAATGGGCTTCCGGCATTACTGTTATTTGTCATAGGTTTTTTACTGTGGCCAGTCAGTGAAGGTTTATTTGGGCAAACTTTGGGTAAACGTTTTTTAGATATAAAAGTGGTTAAAGATAATTATGAATCTATAAGCATTGGACAGGCTTTTGCTCGTTTTTTCCTTGGGTTTGTAGATTATATTTTATTTATGGGATTAGTTATAGCAGTAATTGATAAGAAGAATAAAAGAATAGGAGATATGGCGGCAAAAACAATAGTTATTAAACATAAATACGAATAAATTTAACATTTTAAGAAACTTCACAATTTAGCAATATAGTATCTTTGAAATAACCCTTTAATTAAGACATAATAATGAAACAATACATTTTAAGTATCGCCCTTTTAATTTCTGTAATCTCATTTGCACAAACAGAAAAAACAGATTTACCATACTATGAAATACCTGATAACTCAGAACAATTTACAGCAGGAACCGTAGCTGCACGACAAGTTGATGCATTAGGATTCCGTTTTTATTGGGCAACGGAAGGTTTAACTGAAAAAGATTTAGCCTACAAGCCTAATGAAGATGTACGTACAACAGGAGAAACAGTAAAGCATATTTACGATTTATCTATAATAATTGTTAATTCTACTTTAAATAAAGTAAACAATAATGACGATAAAGTAGAACTAACATTTAAAGATATGCGTGAAAAAACACTACGTAATTTAAAACAAGCAGCAGATATTTTAAGAGGAAGTGATGATATTTCTAAATTTAAAATACTTTTTGGAACTAACGAAATTCCATTTTGGAATAATATTAATGGTCCAATAGCAGATTCTATATGGCATGCAGGACAAATAGCTTCTTATAGGCGTACTTCTGGTAACGCAATTAGCTCTAAAGTAAATCACTTTTGGGGTAAGGTTAAAAAGTAGAAGTTTTAGATAGATTAAGTTTAATATGAGTAAATCACACTTATTTCAAATACACCCAATACTACCCGTAAAAAATGTAGTAGAAGCTTTATCTTTTTATGTTAACAGATTAGGGTTTAAAATCGCATTTGCAGACGATTCTAAAAACCCTACCTATGCAGGAATACGTCGTGATCATATAGAAATTCATTTACAATGGCATGATGAAAAAGAGTGGGAGACAGGTTTTAATACACCTATGTTACGTATAGTAACCCAAAATGTTGAGGTATTATTTGAAGAGTTAAAAGATAAAAATGTTTACCACGAAAATACCAAGGTTCGTAATACAGATTGGGGAACTAAAGAATTTGCATTTTACGATTTGTATAATAATGGCTTAACTTTTTACGAAAACCTATAAGTATAAAAGAAGCTACCTGAAAGAGTATAGTTCTATGTCACATTGAGCCTTTCGTTTTAGCTTAAGACAGGCTTGTAGAAATATTGTATAGTCTTGTTAATTAATACTAGTTTCGATAGGCTCAACTTGATAAAGTGAATTGTAATGATTTTTCAGATACTGTTTTTTATATAATAATCACTTGCAAAGACGCGCTTTTTTGTTGTGTGAGGGTTCGTTTATTTTTAGCCAATGCAAGTGATAGTTGTTTATTATATGGAAGTTTCTAAAACTTTAGGAGTTAAATCAACTTCTATTTGGTTTTTTATAATATCATCAAATGTTTCTCGTGCCCTAATTAAATACGCTTCATTATTATGCCATAATACTTCAGCTGGGCGATAACGGGAATTATAATTGCTAGCCATAGAATAACAATAGGCTCCAGCATTTTTAAAAGCAATAATATCACCTTCGGTAATTTCAGGAATACGCCTATTATTAGCAAAAGTGTCCGTTTCACAGATATAACCTACTACCGAGTAAAAACGTTCACGACCTTCAGGATTGGAAATGTTTTCTATTTCATGTTGTGATCCATAAAGCATTGGACGAATTAAATGATTAAAACCCGAATCTATTTGAGCAAAAACCGTTGAGGTTGTTTGTTTCACCACATTAACTTTCGCTAAAAATTGGCCAGCTTCACTTACTAAAAACTTTCCAGGCTCGAAAGCCAAGGTTAATTGTTTACCGTAGTTTTTACAGAACGTATTAAAACGTGTGGTTAATTTATCTCCAAACTCTTCAATATTCGTTTCAATATCTCCCGTTTTGTATGGCACTTTAAAACCAGAGCCAAAATCTATAAATTCTAAAGTTTTAAAATGTTTAGCTGTTTCAAAAAGGATTTCGCTAGCATATAAAAAGACATCAATATCTAAAATGTCACTTCCGGTATGCATGTGGATACCATTAATTGTCATTTCTGTATTTTCTACAATGCGAAGAATATGTGGGATTTGATGAATAGAAATTCCGAATTTGCTATCTATATGTCCAACAGAAATATTGGTGTTTCCTCCCGCCATAACATGCGGATTAATACGAATACATACAGGAACTTCTGGATGACGAGACCCAAACTGTTCCAATATAGAAAGATTATCAATATTAATCTGTACACCCAATTTTGCAACCGTTTCAATTTCTTCTAAAGAGACGCCGTTAGGTGTAAACATAATATGTTTTGCAGGTACACCTGCTGCTAAGCCTAATTGTACTTCTTGTATAGAAACAGTATCTAAACCAGCACCAAGAGAATGTATATATTTTAAAATAGACAAATTAGATAACGCTTTAACCGCATAATGTATCTTAACCTTTTTTACTTTACTAAAAGCAGAAGTTAAGCGTTTGTATTGCGCAGCTATAATTTCAGAATTATATACATAAACGGGGCTTCCGAAGTCTTTAGCTATTTTTAATAATTGCTCTTGTTGCATAACTGTTAATTTTCATCAAAGGTATTTTTTTAGTAGTAGATAAAAATTATTTCAATGTATTATTACATATTTTAAACAAGTTGTTAATTATTTAACAATACAAATGCTAACTATATCGTTTTTCATAATTAAATATTAGGGTAAGTAATTGTGATTATTTACTTTTGTCACTCTAAAATTTTACTTTTAATAAGATGAATTTACACGAATATCAAGGAAAAGAATTATTAAGCAGCTTTGGCGTACGTATTCAACGTGGTATTGTTGCACAAAATGCTGACGAAGCGGTAGAAGCAGCAAAAAAACTAACTGAAGATACTGGTACAGGTTGGCACGTTATAAAAGCACAAGTTCACGCTGGTGGTCGTGGAAAAGGTGGTGGAGTAAAACTAGCTAAAAACTTAGACGAAGTAAAGTCTATAGCTGGACAAATCATTGGTATGGATTTAGTAACACCGCAAACTTCTGCAGAAGGTAAGCGTGTACACCAAGTGTTAGTTGCAGAAGATGTATACTACCCAGGAGAAACAGAAACAAGCGAATTTTACATGTCTGTATTATTAAATCGTGCTAACGGACGTAACATGATTATGTATTCTACAGAAGGTGGAATGGATATTGAAACTGTTGCAGAAGAAACACCACATTTAATATTTACAGAAGAAATAGACCCAGCAACTGGAATTTTACCATTCCAAGCTAGAAAAGTTGCCTTTAATTTAGGACTTTCTGGTTTAGCGTTTAAAGAAATGACAAAATTTGTAACGTCTTTATACAAAGCTTACGTTGAATCGGATTCTTCTTTATTTGAAATTAATCCTGTTTTAAAGACAAGTGATAATAAAATAATGGCAGTAGATGCTAAAGTTACTTTAGACGCTAATGCATTATACAGACATAAAGATTTAGCTGAATTACGTGATTTACGTGAAGAAAGCCCAATTGAAGTTGAAGCAGGTGCTTTAGGCTTAAACTATGTAGACTTAGATGGAAACGTTGGATGTATGGTTAATGGAGCTGGTTTAGCTATGGCAACTATGGATTTAATTAAGCAAGCAGGTGGTGAGCCAGCTAACTTTTTAGATGTTGGTGGTACTGCAGATGCAGCACGTGTTGAAGCAGCTTTTAGAATTATTTTAAAAGATCCGGAAGTAAAAGCAATTTTAATTAATATTTTTGGTGGTATTGTACGTTGTGACCGTGTGGCACAAGGTGTTGTAGATGCTTACAAGAACATGGGAGATGCTATTAATGTACCAATTATTGTACGTTTACAAGGTACTAACGCAGACATCGCTAAAGAATTAATAGACAGTTCTGGATTAGATGTTATGAGTGCCACAGAATTCCAAGAAGCAGCAGATAAAGTACAAGCAGTTTTAGCATAAGCAAGCCGTTTTTACTTATAATATATAAAGAGTAGTATTTTTAATGCTGCTCTTTTTTTGTGCTCTATTGTATCGTATTTATAATAAGTTTAATTCTAAAAATATTTTTTAACTTAGTTTTAAGTTTATTAACTTATTAATAAGTTGTATAACTTAAAATTAAGTTATATGTTTGTATTGCTGATTAATAAAACTCATAAAGTAATGGTAACACTAACTAAGGTAGAAGAGAAGATAATGAAGATTCTCTGGGATATTAAAAAAGGGTTTATTAAAGATATTATTGAAGAGTATCCTAACCCGAAACCACTTTACAACTCGATATCTACAATTGTGAGGGTATTGGTGCAAAAAGAAATTATAGGTTATAAAGCCTATGGTAAATCGCATCAATATTATCCATTAATTAGTAAAGAAGAGTATAGTAAAGGACAAATGAAGCGTTTAGTTACCGATTATTATAATAATTCACTTTCTCAAGTGGTTAGCTTTTTTACAGAAAGTAAGCAATTGAAAGAAAGTGAACTGGATGAGGCCATGCGAATGTTAGAAGAACTAAAATCTAAGAACAAATGATGAAATTTGCAATTTATTTATTAGAGTCTAGTGCTGTTTTTATTGTGCTTTATTTACTTTATGAGATTTTCATGAAGAAAGAAACATTCTTTAATTTTAATCGGTTTTACCTTATAAGCATAGTTGTTTTTTCATTGTTACTCCCTTTTATAAGTTTCGATTTTAATAAAGGTAAAATAGCTGCTGTAGACGATTCCATTGAAGAGTTTAACGAATTTAGAATGACTTATTATAACACTATGGAGACATGGGAGTCTAAAGCTTTTAGTAATTCAATACCAGAGGAAATACCGGTTGTATTTAATAAGCCAGCCGAAGTTCCTATAGATTGGATAGCTATCGCAATAAAGGTGTTATTAGTTATATATATTATAGGTGTTTTAATCTGTTTGTCTAAATTATTATGGACATTAAGGCGTCTAAAACGTATGGTTTTAAACTATCCTAAAACTAAAATTAATGGTATAACGGTAGTAAAAATGCCTAACCCATCGGCTTCATTTTCATTTTTAGGTTACGCATTTATTTATGAAAAAAAGATGGAAACTTTTGAAATAGATCAGATTGTTGCTCACGAAAAAGTTCATATAGAGCAGAGACATTCCTTCGACTTAATTTTTGTACAACTTATAGCTACAGTTCTATGGTTTAACCCATTGATTTGGAGGCTTATTAAATCTTTAAAAACAACGCATGAATATATAGTAGATCAAAAAATAATTAATACAGGTTATTCCTTAGTAGCGTACCAGACCTTACTTTTAAGCGAGTTAGTCAGCAACAACTCATATGGGTTGGTACATAATTTTAATTTATCATTTATAAAAAAAAGAATAATCATGATGACAAACAATAAATCAGGATTTACAGGAAAAGTAAAAGTAGCACTAATAATAATTTGTGCATTGGTACTTAGTTTACTAGCATTTCAGGTAAACTCTAAGGTAACGCAGGATACTGCAGGGAATGCTGATGCTTCAAAGAAAATTTTAAGGATTATGCCAGACGGTACTGAAGAGCGGTTTACTAAAGAAGAGTTTTTAGCTACTGCTAAAGATTCAGCAGAGCTGGAGTGGATGAAAAAAATACTAAAACCTTCCGAAGCCTTTAAAATATCTGGGGATGTATTATCATTAGAAGGTAGGTCTATTACAATAGACGATATTGAATCTGTGGTAGAAGCAGAAGGCATACAAAGACATTTTCCGTTTAGTATGGAAATTGATGGTAATCAAAGCATGAAAAAGATTAGAGAGATACAGACAGAGTTAAGACGAATAGATCGAAGAAAAGTGATTTACTATGGTGAGACAGATTCAGGAGAACAAATGATTCAACCCTTTTTAGTCCCACCAATGCATGAAGCTAAACCTTCTCATAATGATAATATTGTTGTAAAAGGCGATTTAAGTGATGCTGTGCATAATGGAACTATAGCAACACGAGATGGTATTGAGTACCTTAAGGTAAATGTAAGTGAGGATCGTAATATTAGACAAGCTGTTTATAATTTTGTAAAAAGTCATATTGCACGACAATCGACTGCCTATTTAATACGAGTAGAATATAATGATACAGATAATTTTAAACATTATTTAACGAATCTAGCTGAAGTGTTTCAAGGTTTTGAGACTGTGTATAAAGTACGTGCTCAGGAATTATATGGTAAAGATTCAAAAGACTTAAAAAAAGAAGAACGTCTTCTTATTAGTAACGAAGCTCCAAAATCAGTTTTTATCGCTGGAAAAGAATAAGCGAGTATAAAAATATTCGTTTTATATTTACGATGTAAAAATGTTATTTTCTAAGTAATACAACAACAAAGTTGTTAAAAAAATAGCACAAAATAAGACTATTACATTAGCTTAAATTACATCACATTTAGTTTACTTTTAAGTAACCATTACATACAATTTTGTTAAGAGTAGTGTAACACACTACTCTTTTTTTGTGCCTAATTTTGTCATGTAAACAATTAGCAACATAAAAACAACCAAAGCTAATTATCATTAAAAAAGAAAAAGACAAAACAAATGAAAACAGTAAAAGTATTAATGTTCGTATTAGCCATTACATTTACAAACTTAAGTATGGCAAACACTAACCCAACAAAAAAAGAAGGAATAACTTCTGTAACCAAAGCTATAGGTACATTACTAAATAAACCAGGTTTTGAGATTAAAGAAGACCTAACAGCCAAAGTAACCTTTATGCTTAATATGGATAACGAAATTGTGGTATTAACTGTAGATACAGAGAGCTCGCAGTTAGAACGTTATATTAAGTCTAGATTAAACTATAATGAATTAGCTGTAAAACTAGCCGTAAACAAAAAATATAAAGTATTTGTAAGACTAACGTCTAGAAAGTAATAATGTCAAACACACTTATAAGTGTGTGGTTTTAGAAGTGGTTAGAATTATTAGATTAAGTATTGTCAACGTTGTATGTTTTAAAAAGTAAAATAATTTGAAAAACTTATTCTAACAATAAAGAAGAGGAACATTTATGTTCCTCTTCTTTATTTATTACTAGTCTCTATGTTTAAAATATAAGATTTAAAAAATACTATTTTTCCAATTCATATAAATCTTTTTCAGTAAATGTTTTGAATGCAAGTTTATAGCCTTGAAAAGCTGCAATACCATAAAATAATAAATCTATAGGACTAAAGATTTCTGACATTATTGGTATTAATTGGCCATAATCAAATAGCCCTAAAGTTTCCATATAACCTAGGCCTTCTGCATCTGCAACATAACCTACAATACTGAAAAAATTTCCAAGAAGACAACTGAATATAGCTATTATTCCTCCAGAAATACCAAAAATTTGATCAATCCCTTTTCCTGTAAATCTCATAGATAATCCAACTGCTGCACCAATTGCTATTGCCATATATCCTATTTGATATCCAGTAGCAACTGTTATAGTACCCCATAAAACTGCTCCAATAATTCCAACAACAATTCCAGTTATTAACGCCGTTGTTAAATTTTGTTCAGATTTAAATTTGGCAATATTTTTATCAGATAATTTATTAATTACCTCATTGTGTTCAACTGCATCTTCATCGTCTATATGTTCTACTACTAAATGATCTAATTCAAAAGATTTGCAATCATTTTCAAAATCGGCTTTTTCTCCTGTTAAATTACATAATAAGCCAACTTGCATATTTGGTTTACGATTAATACACTTTTTACAAAATTTTAAATGTTCTTCTCTTGTCATATAGATTATTTAGTTAAATGTTTGGTTCGTTTTGTCTCAAAAAATAAGAAGACAAGATTCAATAATTATATGGCAAATCCAATACGTATATCTACGTATATTTTTTTGATAATTATGAAGGTATTATTCTAGGTTTATTTTAACTAAATAAAATTAGTTTAACATGCATTTTAATTCAATATCTGGATCCATCTGGTAAGTGAAGATTATTTCTTTTTTCTCAAACGGTTGAGCTAATTCCATTTCTAATGATAAAGTCAAAGACGATTCGTTTCTATCTAACCAAATATCTTTATACACATGTACCTTAGTGTCTAATAACATAGCTTTGTAGTTTGCCATGTTTACAGCTTCTAAATTTACCTTAACATCTGCTAATTGCTTTGGTATGTTTGGTTCTGTATGCAATTTTACAGCTTTACGCGCATCTACGGCATTACATAGTTTTTCTTCTGTATAATTAGGTGTGTTTGTAGAGTTACTTAATAAGCAAGCATCTACAATAACGTTTTCAGGAATTAATGCAACATCTTCTCTAAATTGTGGTAACATATTAAAAAGAATAGGCACGTAGCATTCGCGATATAATAAGGCATCTAGTGTTTCGCTAAAAAGAATATGATAAGAATTTGCGTTTGGTACTTTAAAAGTAACAGCATCTGCTAAATGATACTCTTTTACATATTGAGTTAACTCTAGAGCTTCTATTAATTTTTTAGCAGCATTTAGGGAGTTCTCATTAATTTCTAATATAGAAAACTGTATTTCGTCTGTACCAAATAAAGGCGCTATTAAATTAACAAAAGGAGCATAAGGTCCACAACCAGCATAAAATATAGTTATTAATTCTCCCGGATGTTGTGTTTGTTTATCTTTAATAGCAGTAACCATTGCTTTTAAAAATTTCAAAGTTCTTTTGTAGTCTAATAAACATTTTGCTGCATGGTTTAGTCCTAAAGCTTTTCCTTTTGCTGTAGGTACAGCGGCTAAATGCTCCATTTTAGTATCGAAACCTGTAATTTCTGTTACGTCTTGAAAGTGTTTATGTATTTCGTTTAACGTTTGTTCTGCATCAGTTGGTGTTAGATCTTCTTTTAATAGCGAAGTGACTAAGGTTTTTATGTTTAGCGCAATAGTACTCATTAAATTTAATTTGTTAGTTTATAGGTAACTAGATTAGTATAGTAAATAGTTTTTATTAGGATGATATTTTAAATATAGAAAATACAATTATATTAACTACATAATTTCATTTCTTTTCTCATATCTAACATTTGCAAGTTCTAATATTTTTCTCAAAAAAAAGCGGGTAGATTTACGTGTATTTTTTTGAAAATTAAGTTTATTGTAGTGTTGTAAAAACTAAAAAAGAGTAACGATTATAGTTACTCTTTTTTAGTTGATTTGGGTTTACTTTGTCTTGGAGGCATTGGCCCACGTAAATGAATAATTAATCCGTTTAAGAAATTACGTAAAATTTGGTCACCACATTCCATGTATTTAGGATGATCTTCTCGCCTAAAAAGTGCGCCTAATTCACTTTTAGAAATTCTAAAATCTACAAGAGCTAGAATTTTTACAATATCGTCATCACGGAGTTGATGTGCCACTCTTAGTTTTTTGAATATATCGTTATTAGTCATTGGTTATTTATTTGTTATTCAGTGTTTTGTGTGTGGTTTTTATGTGGTTAAAAATCTTATTTATGATGAAATGCTTTAAAAACACGATATAAAACCACTCATTTTTCGACAAGATACATCTTTATGCGATTATTATGTAGAGATTGTTTGTAATTTTACAACGTGCTAAAAACTAGGTTGTAAGTATTATGAATAGAGTGGAAAAATTAAGTTTGTTGTCTGAAATGATAGCCTTGGCTAAACATGATGATGAACAATGTACAGAATATAATTTTCTTAAAATGGTTGCCGAACAGTTAGAAGTTCCTTTAAAGGATTTTAATTATTTGATTGAGCATCCTATAGATTATAAACATTTACATGCGCATAGCGAACGTATTTTACAGTTTCATAGATTAGTCGTGTTATTAACCGTTGATAAAGAGAAAACACAACAGCAAATTGTAAAACTGTTTAATTTTGGTTTAAGAATGGGCTTAAACCATGAATCTATTACTAGAGTGTTGCACTTAATGGAAGAGTTTCCTGCTAATATTATGCCTACAGATTTACTTATTGATATTTTTAAGGTACAGTATAATTAGTAGTTTTTGAAGTTATAAGTTATGAGTTTTGTGAGGCTATATTACGTTAATGAGTATAGAATATATTTTGCATTATTAGTAAACCGAATAAGTTTAATTTAAAAAAATTACACAGCCAACAGCCAATTAAACTTTTAAAGCTTCTAGTTTTTCTTGATATCCTTTTATTTCATCACGTAGTTGTGCCGCTATAATAAAATCTAATGCTTTAGCAGCTTGCTCCATAAGTTTACGTTTTTCCCTAATTTTTTTCTCTAATTCTGGTTTGGTTAAATACTCACTTTCTGGTTCTGCGGCTTTTGCAGCTTCTAGTTCGTAACTATAAGTACTTACAGAGTTTTTAGAGAGGACACTGTCTAAACTTTTATTTAAGGCTTTTGGTACTAGATTATTAGCCTTGTTATATTCTATTTGTTTACTACGCCTGTATTCGGTTTCATCAATCGTTTTTTGCATGCTTTTGGTAATTTTATCGGCATACATAATTGCTTTCCCGTTTAAGTTTCTTGCGGCTCTACCAACGGTTTGCGTTAAAGAGCGGGTGGATCTTAAAAACCCTTCTTTATCGGCATCTAAAATGGCTACCAAAGAGACTTCTGGTAAATCTAATCCTTCACGAAGCAGGTTAACTCCAACCAATACATCGAATAAGCCTTTACGTAAATCTTGCATGATTTCTACACGTTCTAAAGTATCTACATCACTATGTATATAGCGTACACGTATATTTATACGGGTTAGATATTTGGTTAATTCTTCTGCCATTCGCTTAGTAAGTGTTGTTACTAAGGTACGCTCGTCTTTTTCGTTACGCTGTTGTATTTCTTCAATTAAATCATCTATTTGATTTAAACTAGGTCGTACTTCAATTATGGGGTCTAACAGTCCAGTAGGTCTAATAATCTGCTCTACGTATACACCATCGGTTTTTTGTAATTCGTAATCGGCTGGCGTTGCACTTACATAAATAACTTGATTTTGAAGCATCTCGAACTCTTCAAACTTTAAAGGTCGGTTATCCATAGCTGCTGGTAATCTAAAACCATACTCTACTAGGTTTTCTTTTCTACTTCTATCGCCACCATACATGGCATGTACTTGAGAAATGGTGACGTGACTTTCGTCTACTACCATTAAAAAATCGTCTGGAAAATAATCTAATAAACAGAAAGGTCTAGTGCCTGGTTGTCTACCATCTAGGTAACGCGAATAGTTTTCAATACCAGAGCAGTAGCCTAATTCGCGAATCATTTCTAAATCGAATTCTGTACGCTCTTTAAGTCGTTTGGCTTCTAGATGTTTCCCTATTTCTTTAAAATAATCGTGTTGTACAACTAAATCGTTTTGTATACTTTTTATGGCATTCTGCAACACATCTTGGGAGGTTACAAACATGTTTGCAGGATAAATTGTTAAGCGATCGTATTTTTCTACAACTTCGTTGGTTTGTATGTTAAAGGCTTCAATCTCTTCAATTTCATCTCCAAAAAAGTGAATTCTAAAAGCATCGTCTGCGTAACTTGGGAAAATATCTACAGTATCTCCTTTTATTCTGAAATTACCATGTTTAAAATCGGCTTCGGTACGCGAGTATAAACTTTGCACTAAATTATGTAATAGTTGTGTTCTAGAAATTTCTTGATCTCTTGTTAGTGTAATAACATTTTTTTGAAATTCTACAGGGTTTCCTATACCATACAAACAGGATACGGAAGCAACAACAATAACATCTCTGCGACCAGAAAGTAGGGAAGAGGTAGTGCTTAATCGCATTTTCTCTATCTCCTCGTTTATAGATAAATCTTTTTCTATATAAGTTCCAGAGGTTGGTATGTAGGCTTCTGGTTGGTAATAGTCGTAGTAGGATACAAAATATTCTACAGCATTATTTGGAAAAAACTGCTTAAACTCAGAATACAATTGCGCAGCCAATGTTTTATTGTGAGCTAGAACTAAGGTTGGTCGTTGTACAGTTTCAATAGTATTAGCAACTGTAAAAGTTTTACCCGATCCCGTAACGCCTAGAAGGGTCTGGAATTTTTCATTACTGTTTATACCTTCAACAAGTTGCTTTATAGCATTTGGCTGATCTCCTGTTGGACTAAACTCTGATTCAATTTTAAATTTCATCGGCTATTATTCTGGTCTTTTTAGATGTATCGTGTCTTTATCCTTTCAGAAAACAAAAAACATCTACATCTCATTTTACAAAATTACGGAAAAAAACAGCCTGTTTTCTTAAAACAAAAGTTAACGTTTAAGTGTAAAATGCCCTTTAATAATGGTGTCGTTTTTTAATTCTATAGAGTACCAATAATCACTAGTATTAAGTATACGTCCTTTATGTGTACCATCCCAGCGAAGATCTCTAGTTAATTGTGTTAAGAGTTTACCGTAACGGTCGAATATAGATATACGTTTTATAGTGTTTTTGTTATCTACAACAGTCCAATAATCGTGAACGGTATCTCCATTTGGTGTAAAATAACTTGGAACATAAAATTGAGTTATAGTTATAATAAAATCTATAGATTGTTCTACACAACCATTACTATCGCTTACATAAAGTGTATAGATGCCTTCGGTAAGGTTAGAAAAACTATTATTATTTTGAAAGTTAATACCGTCTAAACTATAAGTGTAATCTATAGATGTATCTGTCATGTTAACTACAAGTTGTCCTTCGTTAGTTACTAGGTTAGCTTGTGTTAATGTAAAGTTTACAATAGGGTTTATAGTAATATTGAAACTACTCTCGGCAAAACAATTAGGTGAGGTATTACTTTCTGTATATATATAAATGGTTTGTGTATTGGTTATTATGTTTCCCGCAAAAAGGGGAGTACCTGTTCCATTAGTTTCTGTAAAATAATTACCATTATTTAGCATAGGTAACGTGTAATTACCACAGTTTGTAACATCGTTTAATGTATCTACTGGAGGCGTTGTGTTTATAGTAATATTAAATGTGCTTTCATTGGTACAACCATTAATTTCGGTATATATGTATAGTGTTTGCGAGCTTGTAATAGTGTCTCCTTCGCTTAATAGTGTTCCATTTCCGTTGGGTTGTGTGTAGTAATTTCCGTTTGTAATGGCTGGTAGGGTAAAACTATCGCAAGCAGTAATATCTGCAATAGTATCTACAGTTGGGGTTGTATTTATTGTTATGTTAAACGAACTCTCATTGGTGCAACCATTTGCTTCATTATATATATATATGTTTTGAGAATTGGTTACTACATCTCCAGCATTTAATGCTATGCCTAAACCATTGCTTGCGGTAAAATAATTACCGTTGGTTAATGTTGGGAGTGTAAAACTATCGCAAGTAGTTTCATCGTTAAGTAAATCGACTAAAGGTGTTGTATTTATAGTAATATTGAAAGCACTTTCATTAGAACAGCCATTACTTTCATTATAAATATAAATAGTTTGCGAACTACTTATTAAATCTCCAGCATTAAGTTGCGTACCATTACCTCCTGTTTGGGTATAGTAATTACCATTAGTTAAGTTTGGTAATGTATAATTTTCACAAGCATTTTGATTTGCAATTGTGTCTACCGCAGGGAGTGGAGTAATAGTTATTGTAAAACTAGATTCGTCGCTACAGCCATTTAATGCTGTGTAAATGTATAGTGTTTGAGAGTTTGTAATTGTATCTCCAGCGTTTAAAGGTGTGCCAGAGCCATTGGTTGCAGTAAAATAATTTCCATTAGTTAAAGCAGGGAGCGTATAAGTATTACATTCTGTAGTATTGTTTAATATGTCTGCCGTTGGAGTAGGTGTAATAGTTATAATAAAACTGGACTCATTACTACAGTTAGCGTTGGTATTATAAATGTATAATGTTTGCGTTGCTGTTATAGTATCGCCTGCATTAAGTAGTGTTCCGTTACCTCCAGTCTGGGTATAGTAGTTACCATTAGTTAAGTTTGGTAATGTATAATTTTCGCAAGCATTTTGATTTGCAATAGTATCTACCATTGGAGTAGTAGGAATCGTTACTATAAAACTAGATTCGTCACTACAGTTATTTGCCGTTATATATATGTATATAGTTTGAGAGCTTGTAATTGTGTCTCCTGTGTTTAAAGAAGTGCCGGAGCCATTGGTTGCAGTAAAATAATTTCCATTAGTTAAAGCGGGAAGCGTATAGCTATCACACTGTGTAATGTCATTTAATATATCTACAGTAGGAGATGGTGTAATGGTTATTGTAAAGTTAGATTCGTCACTACAGTTAGCATTAGCATTATAAATGTATAGTGTTTGTGTTGTTGTTATGGTATCTCCCGCATTTAATAATGTACCACCTCCATTGGCTTGGGTATAATAATTACCATTTACTAATGCAGGAAGTGTATAGGCATCGCATATTGTAGTATCGTTTAATGTATCTGCAGTTGGTGTATTATTTACAGTTATTGTAAAATTAGATTCTACATTACAAGTACCGTTAGTATTATAGATATATAGTGTTTGCGTGGTTGTAATAGTATCACCTTGGTTTAAAGGTATCCCGCCGCCATTGGTAGCGGTGTAATAGTTTCCGTTGGTTAGATTTGGAAGTGTAAAACTATCGCAAACAGTCTCATCATTAAGCGTGTCTGCGCTTACTGCACAGGCTAGTTGTAGTGTAACATCGTTTCTATAGATCGTTAAATCGGTTACAATGCCACTTGTAACTTCACAATTATATACGCCTTCTTCAGTTGCCTGTATATTCGTTATGGTTAATGTTGCTGTTTGCGAACCGCTAAAAGTAGCATCATCTGTAATGGGAAGCCCATCTTTATACCATTGATAATTATTTTGACTTCCGCTACAATTTGTAGACAGCATGGCGGTGTCTCCTAGATTTGGAGTAATGGTTTCTTCTATATCAACTTTATCTTGTGGATTATTATTATAACTATTTATAGATGCTTCGTATGTTACGTGTTGGTTTTCGAAATCACCAAATTGAAAGGCATTATCGTTAAAATCTAATGATCTAAGTTCTGCCAATGGGGTGTAATCTGGTAATGTTCCGCTAAAATAATTATTCTCAATAGATATACGTTCTATATTAGGATAGTCTAGAAAAACAGGAAGTAGTGTATTATCATTTAATTGATTGTTTCTTATAGACACATATATTACAATAGAATTTGGAGGCATTAACGTAAGTGATGTTAATGCATTAAATCTTAAATTTAGAGAACGAATAACAGGATTTTGAGATACATCTATAGTCGTTAATTGGTTGTTTTCTATCCAGCACCAGTTTAGAAGTGGGTTTGCTGAAAAGTCCATTGATGTGAGTTGATTATTTCCTAAAGCAACGTGTTCTAATAAAGGGGCTAGACTCGTATCTACTGTTGTTAAATTATTATTATCCCCACTTATAAATTCAATTTGAGGACATTGTGTAACATCTAAACTGTTTAATTGATTACTTGTGAATCTAATTGTTTCAAGTAATGGACATTGCGTTAGATCTATTGAAGTTATGTCATTATAAGACATATCAATGTCTTCCATAAGATTATTTTGAGTTAGATCTAAAGCTGTTAATTGGTTATAGCCAACTCCGATATCTCTTAAGTTAGTGTTTTGTGTAACGTCTAGAGTAGTTAATTGATTTGTAGTCGCTCTAAATGTATCTAAAGCTATATTAGCAGTAATATCTATAGAAGATAATTGATTATTATAAAGACTTAAATTTAGTAATGCTGTATTTTGAGAAACATCTATTGTCGTTAATAGATTAGCTCCTAATCCTAAAAATTGCAGAGCAGTATTTTGAGTAATATCAATTGCACTGATTTGGTTACTTGTAAGGCTTAAATTTCTTAGTAATAGATTCTGTGAAGTGTCTATACCTAATAAACTATTATATTCAATATCACATATTTGTAAATTTGAAAGCATACTAATATCGATTGTAGTGAGAGCATTATTAGACAAATTAATATTTATGAGATTGTTGTTAGCTGATAAATCAATAGTAGTTAATAAATTATTTCTAGCGCTTAAGTCTTCTAATAGAACAAAATCTTCAATACCAGTAAGGTCAGCAATGTCTTGGAAACTAATATTTAAATTAGTAATCGTATTTATATTTGCAGTGGGAACATAATCATTTAGTGGGCCTACATCGTAGCCTAAGTTTATAAGTCTTTGTTCAAAATTATCATCTGGGATATAGGTGTTTTGGGAATAGCATACATTTAAAAGGCCTATAACAATTAATAATTGTATTAGTTTCATGAGGGAAGTTTGATTAATATACTGTAAAAATATAAAGTTATATCCTTAAGTACGAGTAAAATGTAAGAAAAGTTTAGCGTTTAGCGAATTAATGCAAAATGTCCTCGATATTCTTTCCCATTTGCTCTTTTAACAACAAACCAGTAGTCATCCCCAGGTAATAACTTCCCATTAAGTGTACCATTCCAGCCTATAACTGGATTAATACTTCTTATAATTTTACCATAGCGATTAAAAATATTAATTTTTAACCCAGAATTAAATTGAGAGCTTGTGCCATAAGGTTTCCAAGTGTCATGCACGCCATCTCCATTAGGAGTAAAATATTGAGGAAAGCCTAAAATTGAAAAATTAATAAACGTGCTGCCACAACCATTTTTATCACGAACATATATAGTATGTGCATCTGGTTCTAAGTTAGAAAACGTATTGTCGTCTTGGTAAGGTCCCGTTTCGTTATCTATGGCAAACTCATAATCTCCTGTGCCAGAAACAGTAACAGTTGCTGTATTGTTAACTGTAAGTTCTGTGAAATCTAAAGTTTCTATAATTGGCGCTTCTGAAGCTTCTACGGTTATCACTCTAGTAGAAGTACAACTATTAGGGTGCGTTACAATAACAGTATAAATACCAATTTCGTTAATGTCTATAAAACTAGAATTTATTCCTAAATCTACACTATTTAAAAACCATTGGTATGTGTAATTTAAAGTACCGCCATCTATTACTCCTGCAGATAATGTTTCTGTTTGCGGAAACGTATTTAAACAATATAAAATAGAATCATCTGGTAATAATTCTGGACTAGGTAAAACGTTAAGAATTAAAGGTGAAATAGCATAACATTGATTAGTATCTGTAGTTACTTTTACATAAATGGTTTCTGAATTTGGAGTCGTATTATTGTAATTTCCATTAATACTATTGGTGTCTGAAAAAGCATCATTTAGAGACGTGAAAAAGGTAATGATAGCATTGTTAGGCACCAGAGGTATAATATCATTACGAATGTCATCTAAAAAGAAACGTCCAATACCATCTATAGCACCATCATCACAAACAGTAACAGGGTTTGGTGTTAATGTGTTAGTTGAAATATCTAAAGTTATTTCAGCAATAGCACTACAATTAGACGCTTGACTTGCAACAGTTGCATATACTATTTGCATTGCGCTTGTGTTATTGTAATTGTTTGGCTGTGGAATCGCATTGGTTTCTAATTCTGCATTATTTAAAGACGTATAAAAATTAGTGATAACTAACGTGTCATCATTATTTGTAACTGCGTCTGAAGCATTAAATAAGTTATAAATAGTTAGACCATCCATATCCTGATCACAACCAATTAAAGTTGTATTTGAAACGACTGGGTTTAGTGCATACTCTATAATGATCTCGCCAAAAGAAACACAACCATTACCAAAAGTAACTTCTACATTATATGTTCCAGCATCTGTAACTAAAAGTGTGGCATTTGTTTCGGTAGTTAACTCTACCGAATCTTTAAACCACTTATAACTATTCATTCCTACTTGAAATGCGTCTAAAGTTATTGTTTCGTTTTCGCAAACTGCATTGTTATTTGCTAATAATCGATCAATACCTAAATTAGTATTTAATTCAAAACTACCAGCTTCTAAAAATACAGCCGAATCAAAACGGAAATTCTGTTCATCTGCAATAACTAGCTTAACATGATATTGTTGATTAGGTACAATGTTAGCCGTTGCTGTTAAAATTTTAGTTTGTCCGTTAAAATTAATAGGAGCAATGTTTCCATTAAAACTTTCGAAATAAATCTCGTTTTCTGCTTCGCATCCATTTGGAATTTCTGGATGAACAGTAGTTACTTTTACGGGTGTATTTGTTCCAGGAACTAAGGCTATATTTTCATAATCAGTACCGCTTGTTGGCCTAATTAAAAAACCGAATAAATCTGAGAATTGACACGTATTTGGATCGCCATCTTGATATTCTTCTGAAGCAAATAAATATCTAAAACTAATTTCGCTTGCAATAGAAGTGAAGTCGAATTCTAAAATAGTAGCATTAGTAGTATTAGTTTCCTGAAGCGCAAACTCTAAATCGGCATCACCATTCCAGTTAGGAGCATCATCGTCACTTAAACTTGTGTTTGGTCCTTGTACGTTAGTTAAACGGCCAGTACTTAAAACAATACCACTTTGAAATGGAAAACTGGTACCAGTAGCATCGAAAAAACCATAACTTTGGTCGTTACCGTTAAAGTCTCCGCCAACAGTATTGGTAACTTGTACATTAGAAATACAGTTACTATCTACTAAAATATCTTCAATAAGTTGTTGTGGCGAGAATGTTTGACTGTCCACAGTGATATTTTGCGAGAATCCCAATGAAACCCACAACGTTAAAAAAAAGAATACTGAACCCCTCATTAATTGCTATTAGTTTGCAAATATAATTAAGGATTCAGTATTTTTTTATGAAAATATGTTAAAGTCGAGGTTATCTCTTCAACGCAAAAGGCGCTTTTAGAGTTTTCATTTCATTAGTACTTGGTTCTCTGTATTGCACCGTAAACCAGTATGAGCTATTTGGCATTGCACTACCATTATATAATCCATTCCATCCTAATCCAGATGGGCTTATCTGTTTTAATAGCTTTCCATAA
>CANLUH010000018.1 GCA_947494205.1 uncultured Flavobacteriaceae bacterium
AGAGTGATTTGATAGTGTATCTTTTCCGTTTTTAATTTATAAAATTTATATATACAAATCTAAAGGAGTGATTCCGAGGAACGAGGAATTGTATCGAGAAACCTAGTCTTCTAAAACTAAACAAACTCATTTCCCAAATAATCAAGATACTAAGTTCCTTCCTTCAAACGAAGGAAGGTGGTTTTTCGAAGAAAAATCGGATGGTTATTCAAAAAATAGCGCAGCTCATTTTTAATAATAATCAGTTTATAGCTAAATCAAGAAAAAAGACCTTGACAGGTTTTAAAAGCTGTTAAGTCTAATAAAACGTTCCAAAAACTCAAAAAAACAAAGAAATGAGACGTCTCAAATCGTATTTAAGCCCTGCAAATACAGTATGAGTCGCGTACAACAGTTTTAAATCTCAAATTTGCTTCATCAAACAGTAATACCATTTATCACTCAAAATGATTGGTATAACACCTAAAAAACGAAACAAATGAAAACTGTATTAAAACAATTAATTACTCCTGTCACACAAAAACACTGGTTTGCCGATTTACTTTTTGCACTTACACGCTTTATATGCGGTATGCTATTAACTATAGACTTTGGATCTGCAAAATTTGGAATGCCATGGACTCCTAGCGATAAAAATTTAGGTCTTTTCGAAATCGTAGATTGGTTTCCAACAGATGTTGCTTCTTATGGCGGTGTGTTCGCTATGGCACCAGTATTTTTTGCATGGATGGGAGGCTTTAGTGAAGCTGTTGGTGGTTTACTATTAGCATTAGGCTTAAAAACCCGCATCGCTTCCTTTTTAATCATGTGTACCATGTTAGTCGCTATCTTTTTTCAGAAATGGGGACAAGGCACATGGGGTATGCTTCCTGCTATGGGTT
The DNA here is from genome assembly GCA_947494205.1 of uncultured Flavobacteriaceae bacterium. Classification (GTDB taxonomy): domain Bacteria; phylum Bacteroidota; class Bacteroidia; order Flavobacteriales; family Flavobacteriaceae; genus JAHDHI01. The sequence continues at coordinate 882 of CANLUH010000018.1, forward strand.
TTCTATGGATAAGCATTTATAACTTATATCTAGGCTCTGGACGCTTCGGTTTAGATTATTTAATAAGCAAAAAGCTATAATCACAATCTTAAAACTTAAACACATGAACACTATAATTAAAACACTATTCGTACTGATTACTTTTTCAACATTAAGTACTGCACAAAACAAAGTAGTAATAGAAGATTTACACTTTTTAAATAATACAAACTGGGTAGGACAATTAACCTATTTGGACTACAGTAGCGGAAAACAAAGTACTATACTACAGACTTAAAATTAGTTATTAAAAAGAACAACATTACCATGATTACACAATACGGAAATGAGCCCGAAGCCAATTCTAAAGATGTAATAAAACTAAAAAAAGAAGGTACTTATTTTGGTAATGAAAAGATTGAATCTCACACAAATAATGGTGCAAATAATTTAGTAATAAACACCACTTTTAAAGGCAAAGACAACAGGAAACGGGCTACTATATTTAAAACGTATCGCTTTAGTGCTACAACATTATCCATTACTAAATCTGTCCTTATAGAGAACACTACCAAAAAAATAATACGCAATACATACACTTATACTAGATCTTAAAAACTATAAAAATGAAAACAATTACACTATTACTATGTTTAGTTGCAGCAACTAGCATGGCACAAATTAAAGGGAACAAAACTATTGAAACACGAACGTTTAACATAGAAAACGTAACTAATATTAAAATAAACTTCTATGCAGATGTAACTATTGATGCAGCTTTAGAAGAAGGACTTACTATTACAACAGATGAAAATTTATTTGATTATATACAAAAGAACGTTGTAGACAACACGTTATATTTAGATCAAAAAGAATGGATTTCGTCTTCTAAAAAAACAAAAATTATCATTGGCGCTCCTAACCTTAAACGTGTAGAAACAGGCACACACGACATTACAAAAATTATTAATGTGAATTCTGAAGTATTACAAATTATGTCTCCAATTGGTAAAGTGTTTATTGAAGGTGAAACCAAACAATTCAATTTGGGTGTAGAATTAGCAACAGTAGATGCTTCTAAATTAGTAGCAGAGAATGCTTATGTAAATATTTGGGGATGGGGAACTGCAACCATCAATGTTTTAAACAATGTTGACGGCAAAGTTTCAAAAAGCGGGACATTAAACTATGTAAACACACCTGCTTCAAACACTGTGAAATCACAAAAAGATAAACATGACACAGAAGATGTTAACGATGTAAAACACACTAATAATGATGTAAAGTACATCAACTTCAAAATAAAAAACAACTCCATCAATAGAAATAATTTTTATGTTGTGGGACCAAAACCAGATGGTTCAAAATTTAGCTACGGATTTCCAATGATGCCATTAAGTAAACGCCAAGAAACATGGACAACGGGCACTAAAATCTATAAAGTAAATCGTATTGGTTTAAGAAAGCTTTTAGTAACAATAACTGCAGATAATGAAAACCAAATAGTGAAATTATTTCAAAAATAATTAAATACCTAATTAAACCTTTTTTAAATAATCCTGTCTAAGCAACTATAATTAAACCCCAACTGCTTATGAGAGGATTATTTTTTTTCGCATTACTGCTATTATTTACTGGATGTTCTGATGAAGAATCTGGAGCCGTAGAGACTTCTTCAACCTCAGGAAGTGATTCGCCAACAGCTTTCGATATTTCAACCGTTTTAAATATTAACTTAGACGCGCTTTTAAACTACGACAACCAATACATCCCTGCCTATATTACAAAAGATAACACGCCAGGAAATAATGCTATTACCAACGAAGGTGCTACATTAGGTCGTGTATTATTTTACGACAAAAAATTATCTATAGATAATACTATTGCTTGTGCTAGTTGCCATAAACAAGAACTTGCTTTTGGTGACGATGACGGACAAAGTAATGGTGTAGATGGTGTTACAGGTAGACATTCTATGCGATTAATAAACTCTCGCTTCTCTAATGAGAATCGTTTTTTTTGGGATGAACGCGCAAACACTTTAGAACAACAAACAACAATGCCAATACAGGACCATATAGAAATGGGCTTTAGTGGTGAAAACGGTGATTTAGGTTTCGATGATTTAATTAATAAATTAGAAGACGAAGACTATTACGCACCTCTATTTACATTAGTATATGGTACACCAGAAATTACGGAAGCTAAAATGCAAAATGCCTTAGCGCAGTTTATAAGAAGCATACAGTCTTTTGATAGTAAATTTGATGAAGGTAGAGAAACCGTTAATAATGATGGCGCGCCTTTTCCAAATTTTACAGCAGAGGAAAACCAAGGGAAACAATTATTTTTACAACCGCCAACCTTTAACAATCAAGGTAGTAGAATTGCAGGTGGTATTGGTTGCGGTGGTTGCCATAGAGCGCCAGAGTTCGATATAGATCCAGCTTCGTTAAACAATGGTATTATTGGCACTGCTTCTGGCACAGGTACAGATGTAACGAATACACGTTCGCCTAGCTTAAGAGATATTGTAAAAGCAAATGGAGATAGCAACGGGCCATTTATGCATATAGGTGTTAGTAATAACTTAATTACAGTTTTAAATCATTATAACAACATAAATCTAGCTGGTAATAATAATCTAGACCCTAGATTACGACCAGGAGGAAACCCGCAACAATTAAATTTAACAGATGCAGAACGTGATGCTGTTATTGCTTTTATGGAAACATTAGCAGGAACAGATGTGTATACAAACGAGAAATGGAGCAATCCTTTTATTGAATAGTACAATATTATATTTTCCCTAATTTATAGAAAGCGTTTACTTAAGTAAGCGCTTTTTTTATATCTTTAAACTAAACAGATATAAAATATGCTAACAAAGCAAGACAAAGGAAAATTACGAGGGTCTATTTTTAGACATTTAGATGGTATAGCAACAGTAACAACAGCTTTTGCGCTTCATAAAAAAGGGGTTTTAGATTATATATTAGATAAACAATCTATAACCTTATTAGATCTTACCAATCAGTTTAATGCAAACGAAGGCTATCTTAATGTTGCTTTACGTATTATTTGCGCTCAGGGTTGGTTAACACAACATATAGATGCGAAAAACGACAGTATTACTTTTCGTGTTAATGCAAATAGTGAGCTTGCTTTTTCTTTAGCTCATTTATATGAAGATGCCGTTAATGTATTAAAATATGCTGTCCATTTTCCTGAAGAACGCATTAGAGCGGATGCCTTTATTGTTTTAGAACGTATTTTTAATAAATACCAAGCTAATTTTGGTTTAGAAACTGTTAAAGATAATTCAATTGAACACCAAGTACTAAAACATATAGAAGGCGCTATAGTCGCTCCTATTACTGTTTTACTGGGTGTAAATGGTATGTTTCATAAATACTTTATGGAGGCTTCGTTTACTGCCGAAGAATACCACAAAGACCCAGAAAGTTTTAAAAAAATATTAGATTTCTTATCCTACATAGGTTGGTTTAAAAAGAAAAATAGTACGTATCAATTTACAGATGAAGGCTTGTTTTTCGCCAAGCGCGCTAGTGCTTATGGTGTTACTGTATCGTATTTACCAACCTTTTTACAGTTAGACGAATTACTTTTTGGTAATCCTTTAGTTTTAAAAACTGATAGTCCAGACGATACAGAAAAACATGTACATAGAGAAATGAATGTTTGGGGAAGCGGTGGTGCACATTCTACCTATTTTAAAGTCATCGACCAAGTTATTATAAAACTCTTTAACAAACCTATAGACCAACAACCAAAAGGTATTTTAGATATGGGCTGTGGTAATGGTGCTTTTATTCAACATATTTTCGATGTTATAGAACACCAAACGTCACGCGGTAAGGTTTTAGACGAACACCCACTACTATTAGTTGGTGCCGATTTTAATAAAGCAGCCTTAAAAGTAACACGTGCTAATTTAATTAAAGCAGATATTTGGGCGAAAGTAATTTGGGGAGATATAGGCAGACCAGATTTATTAGCTAAAGACCTGAAAGATGATTATAACATAGAACTGAAAGATCTATTAAACGTACGTACCTTTTTAGATCATAACCGCATTTGGGAAGCTCCAAAAGAAACGACAAGCCGTATTAGTACATCTTCTGGAGCCTATGCTTACAAAGGAAAACGCATAAATAATAACTTGGTAGAAGATTCCTTATTAGAACATTTACAAAAATGGAAACCTTATGTAGAACAATTTGGTTTACTTATAATAGAATTACATACTATAAACCCAAAACTAACAGCAAAAAACATTGGTAAAACAGCAGCTACTGCTTACGATGCTACACATGGTTATAGTGACCAATATATACTAGAAGTAGATGTGTTTAATAACGTAGCTGCAGAAGCAGGTTTACATCCAGACCCAGCCTACTTTTCTAAATTTCCTGATAACGAATTAGCAACAGTAAGTGTTAACCTATTAAAAGGAAATTAAATGGAAAACGAGACAAAATTAATAGGTAGAGATTGGTTAGCTATAGAACGCACCAAACTAGCTAATGAGCGCACCTTTTTGGCCTATTTTAGAACATTTATTGTGTTTTTAGGGACTGGACTTACCATACTTAAATTAGAATTTTTCACGGATTTGAAATCATTTGGTATCGTATTACTAACTATATCGCCTATTATCTTACTTATAGGATTGTATCGCTTAATACGTGTTAAAAAGAACATTAAACGTCATTATAAGATTTAAAATAAGTGTTTGACAGGAGTTAAGCCATGTTCACCGAAATTTATTGTTGTGCTTTAACAATTTAAGTTGTTTTGAAAGCAAATCAATAAAACCTATTATCATGAAAATTAGAAATCTTGTTATTATTATTTTTGGCGCATTAGTATTAAACTCATGCATTGTAAAATCTCTTCAACCTTTTTATATTAAAGAAGCAATTTCCTTTAATGAAGCTTTTCTTGGAGAGTGGGAAGATGGGAAAGGTGATATATGGAAAGTAGAGTCTCTAGCAAAAGTTCTTGAAAAAGAAGGTATACCCCAAAAACCAACTAAAGAAGAACAAGAGTTTATAGACATCTATCAACATGCCTATTCTATAGAATATTCAGAAGGTGATAAATCTTCAACATTTGTAGCCGTCCCTTTTAAAATAGATAATCAGTTGTTTTTAGATTTCACACCACTTTCCGATGGTACAGAAGCTATAAATAAACTTCATAGTAATCATTTAATTCATACACATTCATTAGTGAAATTCGATATTAATTCTAACAATGAAATAAGTGTAAAATGGCTTACAGAATCTAAATTAAAAGAATTGTATGAGGCTAATAAAATGAGATTGAAACATGAAACTGTAGGTGCAGAACTAGATTTGGTACTTACTGCTACTTCAAGTGAATTATACGAATTTGTAAAAAAATATAACAGTTCTAATATTGAAAAGAAATGGGAAACGTCTTCTAAATATAAATTAACACGTGTAAATGCTAAACCTTAACTCCTATTTAAATAAAATTAACAACCACAATCCTATTACTTTTAATATAGTGTTGTGGTTAATAGCTTTTGGCATATTATTATTGGTGTTTTCTGAAGGGGAGCGACCTGTACAAATAGACTATATTTACACGACTTGCTTTTTAATTACCATAGCAATTCCTGTTTCTATAAATTTATATGTATTGGTACCTAAATTTTTGAAAAGGGAAAAATACATGGTTTACATTGTATTATTTATTATAAATCTCAGTGTTTTCTCTCTATTAAATGTCTTCTTTTTTAAATCCTTTTTAGACTATTTTTTTCCCAATTATTTTTTTATCTCCTATCCTTCTAGCACCAAACCAATTCTAATTTTTAGTATTTTTTTAATTGCAACAATGCTTATTAAACTATCTGAAGATTGGTTTCATTTTAATAGAAACGAAAACAGAGAATTACGTTTAAAAAATCAACAAATAGAAACGCAATTATCAAATTTACGGGCACAAATAAATCCGCATTTTTTATTCAATTCCTTAAATGTCATATATGCTTTAGCCATAGAAAAAAAAGAAGGAATTACCGATGCCATAGTTCAGTTATCGGATATTCTTCGTTATATCATTTACGATTCCGATACCAAAAACATTACACTAAAAGAAGAAGTTGCATTGCTAGAAAACTACATTCAATTTCAGAAATTTAGAGTACACGGCTTTAAAAATATTACATTTAATAAAACAATTGAAAATGAAAATTTCAACCTCTATCCTATGCTATTATTGCCTTTAGTTGAAAATAGCTTTAAGCATGGTTTAAAAGGCGATTTAAAAGAAACGTATATAGCCATAACACTCCATCAAAAAAAGGACTCTTTTACATTTTCTATAGAAAACAATACTATTTTAGATACTGATAATAGCGCTTCACAATATTCTGGTGTAGGTTTGGAACATATTAAGGATAACTTAAGCTTGGTATATCCTAAACAACACAAGTTTAATATTACAAAAACAGAAGCCACCTTTAAAGTCGATTTAGAAATCACCGTAAACACGCTAACTAATGACGATTAGATGTTTAATTATAGATGATGAGCCATCCTCTCAAAATGTTTTAAAACATTTTGTAAAGGACATTACTTTCTTAGAACTTGTAAGCGTTTGTAACAACGCTATAGATGGTTTACAAGCTTTAAAAACACATCATAACATTGATTTATTATTTTTAGATATTAATATGCCTAAAATTTCGGGCTTAACATTCTATAAATCATTACAAAACCCACCAAGTGTTATTTTTACAACTGCTTATCCGCAATATGCCGTAGAAGGTTTTGAAGTTAATGCGATAGACTACTTGTTAAAACCGTTTTCATTTGATCGCTTTTTTACAGCTGTAAACAAAGTGCTAGATTTTAAATCAAGTAAAGAAGTGCCTAACACAGAACCTTTTATAATGGTAAAATCCAACAAAGTATTACATAAAGTGCTTTTAAGTACTTTAGAATATATTGAAGCCTTTGGAGATTATGTTAAATTACATCGTTATGATGATTTTATTTTAACCAATAGCACATTTTCTAATATACTAGCACTTTTACCAGAGTCTCAATTTATAAGAACACATAAGTCGTTTGCTGTAAATATAGACCTTATTAATAGTGTTGCAGGAAACAGAATTTCTATAAATTCTAAAACAATTCCTATTGGACAAACACACAAACAGACGTTTTTAGAGAAACTGGAGAAAAAGAATTAGTTTTGATTACTGAAAGCATCTACCAAATAAGATTTCTGCATTCGCGGAAATGACAAGAATTAAATATGAAAGCAGTATCTGTTGTTACTATAAGAAAAGAATTAAAGCACAAATCGAATCAAGAATTGGCCGAATTGTGTTTGCGCTTATCTCGTTTTAAGAAAGAAAATAAAGAATTATTAACCTATTTGTTATTTGAAGCGGATAACGAAAATGGTTATATAGAGACTGTAAAGCAAGAAATAGACGAGCAATTTGATGCTATAAATACTGATAGTTATTTCTATATAAAGAAAAGTGTCCGCAAAATTCTAAGAAATATAAAAAAGTATTGTCGCTATTCTTTAAACAAAGAAACAGAAGTACAACTCCTACTCTATTTCTGTAATAAATTAAACGATTTTACACCTTCTATAGAACGCAATGTAACATTAATGAATATTTACGACAGACAGATAGCTACTATTAAAAAAAGAGTAGCAACATTGCATGAAGACTTGCAATACGATTACAACTTAGAGTTAGAAGATTTATAACAAGACTTATTATGGAACAACCAACATATCCTTCTTTATTTTTAAGAATAAAAGCCGCTTTTATTGATGCCGTATTAATTATGATGCTACTTTACACAGCAACCATAATATTTTCGAAGTTTGAAACCGTTAACGATATTGCAAAAATGATAGTTTTTGTTTTTATTTTCGTGCTTTACGAACCTTTAATGGTTAGTTTTTTAGGTGCAAGCTTAGGACATTTATTTTGCGATTTAAAAGTAGAAAAAGATGATAATAGCAGTGAAAACTTATCATTACCAACTGCAATGTTTCGGTTTGTAATAAAATCCGGATTAGGCTGGTTATCTTTATTATCAATAGCTAGCAGCTCTAAAAAAAGAGCTATACACGATGTAATGTCTAAATCTATAGTTGTTTATGTTGGAAAGACTGCTTATTAAATTAGATTGCTTTTATTTTAGCAAGATTGCAAATCGAGAATTACATTTAAAGAATAAATAGTTAAAAATATAAAAGCGGACTATTTCTCTATATAGAATAGTCCGCTTCGGTAATAGGTAATATCTACTAAATATTACTTAATTAAGTTTAGTTCCACCAGCTTCCAAAGTCGAAATCAAAGTCGAAGTCGAAATCAAAGTCAAAATCAAAACCTCCATCTTGATTTCCACTACCACCACTTCCACTACAAGATACAGAAACACTACTACCTGCACTACAGGTAAAAGTATCTATTACACTTCCATCTTGTGTTACGGTTACTGTTCCATTAGAAATAGAAGCAGAAACTGCATTCCCTTCGTAATTTCTTACTTCACAATCTGTTGTTACTGTACAATCAGCGCTTGCAATGGTTACAAATGCTAATAACATTAAAAATGTTAAAAATTTAGTTTTCATAATAAATAAATTATAGATTAATTAAATATTGGCACTATTGCCAGTATCAAATTTAAAAGAGGGAATCTATATATTTATGTATTTTGTATTAACTCAATGTTTTAGTGTATAAATGGTTATAAATTTTAAATGAAGTAATTTTCTATTTTTTAATTAAAGATAATTCACTCACTGTAGGGTTTACTTTTTGTGCTATTTTCGAGCTACTTTTAAATTGAGAATCTCCAAGTAATTTTTCATAATCAGCAAAATCTACTGTTTCTGGTAAAGCTAGACTTACAGCCATATTTCTATTTACTAAATAACCGTTATCCCAGCTAGTCATACCACCGTAATCCCATTCAAAACCATAAAATAAAAACGGTTTTTTATTTAGCTTTTCTAATGTTCTTAAATCTGTACCAATGGTAATACCATCTTTAGTTTTCCAATTGGTACTATCTTTAAACACTTTAATTTCTAGTAATTGATTAAAATGTAGAGAATCGTCTTTCCAAATAAATTCAACTTCATTTTTAGTGCCTGGAAATAGTACTGTTTTAGTAAATTCTCCCATACCTTCAGGGTAGTAGCCTGTAGCTCGTTTTACCTGTCCTTTAAAATCTTTTTTTAATTCGGCTTCAGAGTTGTATTGTAGTAAATTATCGAGAACAAATTCATTTTTTTCTTCATTTATAATTCTAGTCTCTTCATTTTCTACTTTTTCATTTACAGGAATAATAGTTTTATTCTCTTTTTGTTTACATGATAAAATCATGATTATAATTAAAGATATATATATAAAACGTTTCATAATCAAACTTTTACAATTCGTTATTTGATGGTAAACAAAAATAGTCTTTTATAAACCATAAGCCTAGACTATTATTAGTAGCCTTCTTTTAACACGCTTTTTTCAATAAAAATAGCAACTAAGTAAATCCCCTTGTTTTTTAAAACTCAGAGAATCCCCTTAAACAATAACCATTTAGTTTTCAGAGATTTGTATCAACCAAGAGAATAAAACTATTAATCAAATAAACAAAAAAATCATGGCAGACAATTCTACAGTGAATGGACAAGTAACCGATGCTGTAACACAAACTAATGTTACCGTGTTAGGAGAATCTCCAGCACAAGCCCTAAGCAACCTCTACCAAATGGCAACACATGCTAATGGTATGGCAATGCAAAACTCAGTATCAAATCAGCATAATCTAAATCAGCTAAATGCAGTTATTGTAGCCGATGCTATAAAAATGCTAACTAGTTCATAAATCTAAACTTTTTATATCATGTCTAATATAACTCCAGGAATGTCCGAAACGCAAAATGCTGTAAGCTTTATTAATACAGAAGTATTAAGCCAAGATGTTAACCCAAAAGTAGGTTCTAGTGCCACAATGATTGATCAATCTGTAGGTATGATGGTTCAAGATTTACAAGTATTTTTAAAAGGTTTTGAACAAATAGGTCTTGTTGCACTGACTAAATTAGTTAATAATATTTTAACCTATGGTACTTATTACAATCCAGCTAACGATAAATCTGGAGCAAAAAACGACACCCGTTATTTAAGCCTAGACGAAGACAACTCCAAAACAACAACTCCTGAAAAAACCATTAATCCTAATGATGCTGATGGTAAAGAAATTATTCACAGTTTATTTAAAATGGTTACCGAATATGGAGAGGCTAAATCTAAAATAAGTGCTTTAATGCATAATCCAAATATTTCTAAATCTATGGATGATATATATACAAAAAAGCCTTTTAAACCAGTTACTCCAAATCCACCACCAGTTCCAAACCCGACTATAACAAAATCAACTAATGTTACACCACATAAAGACATTGAAGATCATACTGAGACTCCTGTAACTTCAACAGATGAGGATAAACCAAAACAAACACCAACTAAAGAAAAAACCTATTGGTTTTCTAAAAAAAAATAAAAAACAATGAGACATTCTATAGATTTCATACCTGCTAAAATATTAAACCAATTACCTATTGAAGATTTAGCAAATAGAACGTATTTAAAACGACAAAACGATACAGCAAATTATAGTTTTAAAACAACAGAGAATAACGTTAATCGCTATATTTTCACTTTAGAAACTTCTAATATTAATATAAAACCAACGATTAGAGCTGTAGAGGCTGTTAATAAAAACAGGAAATATAAGGGATACGATTCTTTTGTTATTGAATCTCAAAGCGGTAATACGGGAATAGTAGTTGTAATGATAAAAAAGGAAGATTCTAAAACCTTTTTTTGCAATGTAAGAATCCTACCTCTAAGCACTTTAAATGACGTTGCAAATCCTGAGGCAGATTCTAAGTTACTAACTGTAAATTTTAGTAATGTAGATTTACTTTTAAAAATGGATATTACAATTACCCCTTCTAACACGGGAGAAGCTATGTATTTAACTCATGATATAGATACAGGGAATATTTCTAGGTTTATAAACGACGATCAAATTTTACAATTAACAAAAGACTTAGAGTATAATGGTGCAAAAATCTCTGCTCATTTTTGTCAAGAAATATTAGAAATAATAATGAACGATGTTTCTAAAACAGAAGATACTCCCATATTAACAGATGATTATATTTTAAATCTTCCATCTGGCGAATTAAAAACGCTATTAACTGCAATAACTATTGTTGGAGATGTCTCTATTGAAATTGTGGGTATAGATGCTATAAAAAACATTAATCAAGACTGGAAGAGTGCCAGTGACTTTGTAGGCTACATGTTATAAATAGGTAGCACATTTGATATTCTAAACTTTAATAAAAACAGTATTATAACATGACAACTGGAAAAGGAAATAAAACATGTAAAAAATGTGGGCAGGTTATTTTGGAAAAAATAACGTCTTCAACGCCTATAGGACTAAGTAACGAACAAGAAGATGCTATTGTTAAGAGCCTAACAAAAAAGGCCATTAAAGCAACTATGGCTAAGTTAAAGCCTTTTTTAGATAAATTAGAAGAAGCTGCAAAACAACAAGCTCAAGAGCATGCTAACATGAATACTAATGATGCGCCCTTAAGTTACCAAGAACAAGTACAGAATATTCAAGATGCAACTAAGAAAAAAATACAGATACAGGAGTTAAAAATTAATAAGAGGCTTCAAAGTTTACAATCTAAAATTGCAAAACGCGGTTAATCATTTAAAAAATTTGGTGTGGTATTAATAACAAAAAAAGGAAAAGTATAGAAATTATGGAAGCTAAAAATCAAGAAATAAACAGTAGTAATTTAGAGCTATCTCCTGCAGTAGCAAAAGGAAGTTCGGATCAAACCAATGCCCATTCGTTAGGCATCATGTTCGAACAGTCTATTAGCCAACAACAAAATCATTTTCAAACTGCTATAAGTACATCTGCAACAGAAGTAAATAGAATTCTAAACCTTAAAAAAAACAAACTAAATCGTATTGAAAAGATAAAACAACATCGTTTTTTCAATCTCTAAACTAAATATAAATAGAGTATTAATTAATAAAACTAGAAAATTATGTCACAAAACGTAAACTCACAAATTACAGATGCGGTAACGCAAACCAATGTGCAAGTTGTAGCAAGTGCTCCAGCTATAGCTTTAGGTAATGTATACCAATCAGCTGCACATTCTACAGGATTAATGTTTGAAAACGCAGTTAATGCACAAAGTCAACAAAACATTCTAGCACAAACAGCAACAACACAAGGTGTTATGCAAATTTATAGCTTCGATACAGTTGCAGACGCTATATCTATCTCTACAATGCTTAATGCCTCATAAGATTATATCAATAATTTGATATTATACTTATCGCGATTAATTCAAAATTGGAAAATCCAATTCATTTATTTTAAACCAGAGAATTATAAGTATTCTCACAACACAATTTATTATGTCACAAACAGTAAACGGACAAATTACAGATGCAGTTACACAAACAAACGTAAAAGTGGTAGCAGAAGCACCTGCTATAGCTTTAGGTAATGTATACCAATCGGCTGCACACTCTACAGGATTAATGTTTGAAAATGCAGTTAATGCACAAAGCCAGCAAAACATTTTAGCCCAAACCGCAACAACACAAGGAGTTATGCAAATTTACAGCTTCGATACAGTTGCAGATGCTATTTCTATATCTACTATGCTTAACGCATCGTAAGAGTATCGTTAAATCATTGATAATACTATTATCGCAATTAATTTAATTTTAACCAGAGAATCATTAGTATTCTCAAAAAACAACAATTTATTATGTCACAAACAGTAAACGGACAAATCACAGATGCAGTTACGCAATCTAATGTAAAAGTAGTCGCTGAAGCTCCAGCAATGGCTTTAGGTAATGTGTACCAATCGGCCGCACATTCTACAGGATTAATGTTTGAAAATGCAGTTAATGCACAAAGTCAACAAAATATTTTAGCACAAACTGCGACAACACAAGGAGTTATGCAAATTTATAGTATAGATACCGTTGCCGACGCTATTTCTATCTCTAAAATGTTAAACGCTTAATTAACTTTAAATTGGATTAAGCAACTAATTTAGCGGGGGAATAGGGGTGTATTTCTTCGCTAAATTTTAAATACATTATTAAACAACTATAAGACTATGTTTAGATTTTTATTAGAACTTAGAACGCAATATAACCATTATAGGGCTGGAGGAAACGGTATATATAGAATGCTACAATTTCGCAATCATTTATCCCAATATAGAATAGATTACGATAATCATAGCTATACAAATACTATAGATTTAGGAGAAATAGACGAAAACAATAATGCGTTAACACTATATAGACAAAGTGCAAATGGTAGAATTGGACAATCTGTTCCTGGTGCTATTTTAGGAGGTGATCGTCGCTTTTTTGGAAATAGAATAAGTGGCCAAACAGTAAATGCTGCTTTTGGAGGGCCTGTTACTACTATAAATGATGATGCAAATTTAGAGATGATAAATATAGCTCAACCTGGGCATGTATTTGGTGGTACTGTACGCATCTTGTATTATAATGATAGTGGTAGAGTTTATAGAAGAATTACAGGTGAAGGAAGAGGTAATTTTTCTAGATTTAATAATTATGTAGGTCAATTTGTTTTTACATATTTTATTTAAAAAGAATACGTTTTACATTATCAATTCAACAAAATCATTTCTTCCGGATTTATAATATTATTCTGTATTGCATAAATAACCAACCCTGCTGTATTTTTAACACCTGCTTTTAAGATTAGATTGCTTTTATGTGTTTCTACTGTTTTTGGAGAAATAAAAAGCTTATCTGCTATTTCTCTAGTTTTTAATTGTTGACATAATAATTTTAAAACATCTATTTCTCTAGAGGTTAAGTGGTCTTTATTTTGAGCATGAAACTCTGGTAATTTATTAGATAGCTGTTTACGCATAACACTTACTTGCTCACCTGAAAAGTAATGGCCGTTATTATACACAGATTCTATAACTTTTATTAATTCTTCTTGATCTGTTTCTTTAGGCAAAAAGGCATTAACGCCTAACTTTAGCATTTGCCCCATAAAAGAACGGCGATAAAAACCGGATAACACTATAATTTTTAAGTTTATATCTTTTGCTTTAAGATCCTCTAAAACGTCTAAACCATTACCTTCTTCCATTCTTAAATCTAGAATAACAATATCTATTGATATTGTATTAATTACCTTTAAAAAATCGTTTCCATTAGTATTAGTTAATACAACTTCTGTCGTTTTATAATTATCTATATAATTCTTTAAAAGTTGTACAAATAATAAATCGTCATCTACAATAGCTAGTTTTATTTTGGTTTTCATTTTTCACTTATAGTTTAACTTGTGGTACAAAAATGATGAAACGAGTAAAGCTGCCTGGAACAGTTTTAAATTTATGTTTCCCATTTATATTTTCTGCTCTAATTATAATATTTTTAAGCCCTATCCCCTTTTTCTTATTATTGGTTACAAAACCACATCCGTTATCTTCTACTATTAAAATAATAGACTTAACAGAGCAGCGTAAAAGCACTTTAATTTCTGTTGCTTCTGCATGTTTTAATATATTGGTTATTAATTCTTGAAAAATTCTAAAAAGATTTAATTTCACAGTACTTGTTGTTACATCTACTATTTCTATTATAGTTTTATAATATGTAATGTTTATGGTATTGTGCAGTTGCTCTAAATAATCTTCAATTAAATCGGGAAGTTTAATAACATTTAATTCTACTGGTGTTAAATTATGAGATAGCTCTCTTACCACTTGCATAGATTTTTTAAGGTTACTTTGTAGGGATTTAATATTGCCTTCAAATAAATTTAAATGCAACAAATTTAGACGACTTACTACATTATCATGCAACTCTTCAGATAGTCTTTGTCTATCTAATTCTTGAAATCGTGTTACCTTTTGAGTAAATTCTTTTTTAGTTTTTAGAATTGTTTTTTTAGAAGCTTCTTCTGTACTTTTTATTCTCTTTAAATGTCTATTTATTAAGAATATTATAAAGGAAGTAAACAGGCTTAAAAGTGCAATACCTGTCCATATCCAACTTACAATTACAGCTTGTTTGTCCCAGTTTTCCATCCAAAATTAATTAATGATAAATAAAAAAGTAATAGTAATACGCCTCTAAACAACCAAATTGGAGCAACCCAATTAAGATGGTTGGATACTAAAAATTTAAATGTAACAGAGACTATTGTATCTACCGCAAAAAATAGATACACACTAACATTTAATATTAAAGCCTTTGTTTCTACTTTGCCTTTTCTTAATATTCCAGAGAAGTAAACTGTTGCAAAGTAGCAGAGTACACAATTTATTATAATATTAGAATACACACTATAACTTTCGGATAAACCAACAACTATCCCTGTAATTATAAATACAATAGAGACTAAAAAATATAACCCTAGTCTTAAACTACGAGAGAGTTTAAAAAAATAAACGGCATATAATTCTGTAATTAAAACAAAAAGAAACAACTCTGATATTAAATAATTAAAATGATTAGATATATTCACTTCAAAAACACGAAATATAAAATCTGTTAATTCAAAAATTAAGCTTCCAGCAATTAGTAATAGTATTGCTAATGAATTTTTAGTTTTCGTTTTAAAAAGCATAATTACACCTATTAATAAGACTATGCATAACGTAATTTGTATTATGTAAGCCAAATAGTTATACATTTTCGCTTTCAATAAGTAACTTATATCCTTCTTTTTCTTCTAAAGTAAACGGTGGTCTTGGTGTAGAGAAATCTTGTCCGCTAGTAATTATGGTTTCTAATGTAAACGCTTTTGTAACAATAATTTCAAGTTCATTATTATTATATAGAGTACTTTCTCTTAATCCGAAAAAATTAAAACAAACTTCTCCAGGAGCTAACTTTAGCGCAGTATAGTCTTTAAAAGGAATCTCCATGACCTTAAAAATGGGAAGATCGGCCTTTTTTTGATTTTTAAGCCAATCTTCACATAACATAGTCCATTTAAAACAACGCGTAAATATAGATTCTAATGATATTGAATTTGAATTTGGTGGGTTATCTGATGAATTAAAAACTGGAAAAGAATTATCAAAATTTTTTATAAGGTTTTTAGCATTAGACCCTATGTTATCTCCTATATTGAAAAGAAAATCTTTTTCAATAATAGTATTATCAAAATCTCCTTTTCCATCATTTTCTGAATCTATAAGATAAAACTTTAAAAAACCAGTATTGCTATCTATAGCGACATATACATGAATAGAAGCCTCATCAATATGTTTTATGGTATTCTTCCAATTTTCAATTTCTTTTTCTGTTATTTTAAAATAATTTCCTTGATTAAGATATTTAAGAATTGTATTTCCTGTTATTTCATAGTTTTCTTCACTAATTGAAACTTTCTCGAAATCCTGCACCAAGATACTCCAATTTTTAATCGCTCTTTTGATTACTTCTATATCCATAAATAAAATATTAGTTAAGAATAAAATAGACTCACAACCTTAAATATTTATTAAGATTAAGCCTTTCAATGCTATTAATTTGTAATATTTTTCACTCCGTAAAAACACATGATTTGTTTTACTAGAAATTTGTATTTAGGGAAGTACAAGGTTAATATAAAAGATATAAAGCATTACATTTTATAGTTATGCTTACACTTTAGACTTAGTAAGTTAGTAATTATAATACTTAAACGAAAAAACTTGTAATAATCGGGTAATTATACGGTGTTGCTTTTTTAAGTAGTTATACGCTTGTAATTTATTGCTATTTGGAATATGCTTTATATACAATAGTCTATTTTTGTTTCTATGTATAATAATTATTAAGCTAAAATTCTAACCAACAACTCTTTTAATAAATCACCCTGTGGTACAGCATTAGAGCCAACACCCTTGCTTCTTACATCGAACTCTCTTAAAGCCCCTACTATGCCACTTACTTTTCGCATAGGAAAGTTACGAGCAGCAGTTAAATACTCATTTACAAAATATGGATTTACACGTAATGCAGATGCCACACTTCTTGGCGACTTATCCGTCATGCCATGCAATTGTAATAACTGAGAAAAGAAATTAAATAATAACGACACCGTTACTACCATAGGATTATCCTTAGGATTGTCTGCAAAGTAGTTTACAATTTTAAATGCTTGTGCATCGTTTCTCGCACCGATAGCTTTTCGTAATTCAAAATTATTATAATCCTTACTAATCCCAATATTTTCTTCAATATGCTCTGGAGTAATCTGCGTATCTTTAGGTAAAACTATTTGTAATTTTTCTAACTCATTATTTATTTTACTTAAATCTGTACCTAAAAACTCAACAAGCATTTGCGAAGCTTTAGGAGCAATACTGTATCCTTTTGCAGATAACACACGGCGAATCCAATCGGGCACTTGATTATCGTAGAGCTTTTTACTCTCGAAAACAACACCATTCTTCTTAATGGTTTTATAAACAGCCTTACGTTTATCTACCTTTTTATATTTATAACAAATAACCAAAACCGTTGTAGGTTGGGGGTTTTCAGCATAACTCGATAATTTATCTATAGTACGAGCTAAATCTTGAGCCTCTTTTACAATAACAACTTGCCTTTCTGCCATCATAGGAAAACGCTTAGCATTACCCACAATATCCTCTATAGTAACATCACGACCATACAATACCATTTGGTTAAACCCTTTCTCTTCCTCGGCTAAAACGGTTTTTTCTATATAATCTGAAATCTTATCAATATAATACGCCTCTTCTCCCATTAATAAATAAATGGGTTTTAGGTTCTTATTCTTTATATCGGTTACCAGTTGTTTTACTTCGTCCAAAATATATTCTGTATTTTATGCGCTTTAGCTACTTACAACTACAAATCTAAACGCTTTAATTAAATTTTAAACTTAAAAAAGCAGTAAATAGCTTTATAATTTTAAATTTGTGTTGTGCAAGAATTAAATTTTCCTACATATTCGTTTCGCCTCAAAAATAGCGAAAATAAAGTATCTATTTTCGATGTTATTCGTAAAAAATTCATGGTTTTACAACCCGAAGAATGGGTAAGACAACACTGTGTGCATTATTTAATTAATGAGAAGCACTACCCTATTTCACTTATTAATGTTGAAAAAGAACTAAAAATTAACGATTTAAAAAAACGGTATGATATTGTAGTGTTCAACCCAGATGGTAGTATTCATTTAATAGTAGAATGTAAAGCACCCAAAATAACAATAGACCAAACTACTTTCGACCAAATAGCACGTTACAATCTAGCATTAAACGCAACTTATTTAATGGTAACTAACGGATTAAATCATTATTATTGCATGATGGATTTTAATGCCGAAAAATATCAGTTTTTAAGAGATATACCAGAGTATAAAAGCAATAAGTAAATTAAAATAATTAAGCGTTTTTTGGAAGTAGCAATCGTAATATTAAATTGGAATGGAAAAGGACTATTAGAAACCTTTTTACCTTCAGTAATACGTTATTCTAAAGAAGCGACTATATACGTCGCCGATAATGCTTCATCAGATCATTCTGTAGATTTTGTTAGTACTCACTTTCCGTCGGTGAAAATTATTCAGAATACCGAAAATGGAGGTTATGCAAAAGGTTATAACGATGCCTTAAAACATATAAAAGCAGATATTTTCTGTCTAGTTAATAGCGATATAGAAGTTAGCGAACATTGGTTAACGCCTATTATTTCAACCTTTAATTCTGAACCACAGACTGCTATAATTCAGCCAAAAATACTAGACTACAAACAGAAAACACATTTCGAATATGCTGGAGCAGCTGGTGGTTATATAGATAAATATGGTTATCCATTTTGTCGCGGGCGCATTTTTAATACTATTGAAGCTGATACTAACCAATACAACGAAAATTCCGAAATATTCTGGGCATCGGGCGCTTGTTTTTTCATTAGAGCAAATGTGTTTAATACTCTAAATGGATTCGACGAATCTTTTTTTGCGCACATGGAAGAAATCGATTTATGTTGGAGAGCGCATAATTTAGGTTATACATCCAAATACGTTTATCAATCTTCGGTGTACCATGTTGGCGGGGCAACTTTAAATGCTACAAATCCCAGAAAAACCTACTTAAATTTTAGAAATAGCTTATTTACGCTTACCAAAAATGCTTCGGGAGGCTTATTTTTAATACTCTTTACTCGTATGGTACTAGATGGCTTGGCTTCTATTAAGTTTTTATCTGAATTAAAATTTGGTCATATCTTAGCCATTTTAAAAGCTCATTTTGCTTTTTATGCAAACCTACCAAGACTTTTAAAACAACGTAAACAGTTACGACAATCTAAAAATTATTTTAAAAAGAAGTCCATTGTATGGTTATACTACGTAAATAAAAAGAAACTATTCAACCGTTTGTAAATCTTTAGCAAAAGTTTTGTTAATCGTTATTTTAACATTTTATTTTTCTATACTTTTGAAGCGTTAAAATTATATTTTATCAAATTATGAAGAAAATTGTATTATTTGGTGCTGTGGCACTACTAACATTAGGTTCTTGTGTCTCTAAAAAAGACTTTTTAGCCTTAGAAGAAAAGCACAAAAACACACAAGATTTATTAAATTCTGCTACAGTAAAACTAAACAAATGTTTAGCAGACGAAGCAGCAGCAACAGCAAGAGGACAAGAATTAGAGGCACGTTTAGCAGATATGAAGAAAACGAACCAAGATTTAATTCAAAGCTCTAAAGATATGACTGTACTTACTACTAAAGGTGCAGAGAATCTTGAAAAGTCTTTAGAAAGTTTAAAAGAAAAAGACCTTAAAATAACACGCTTACAAGACGCTTTAACTAAAAAAGATAGTGTTACATTAGCATTAGTAACAAGCCTTAAAAAAGAAGTTGGTTTAAACGATCCCGACATTGAAATTAATGTAGAAAAAAGTGTGGTATTCATTTCTCTTTCAGATAAGTTATTATTCAAAAGTGGAAGCTACAACATTACAAACAGAGCAAAAGAGATTTTAGGAAAAGTTGCTACGGTAATTAATAGCAAGCCAGATTTTGAAGCTATGATAGAAGGACACACCGATAATGTACCATACAAAAAAGGAGTTTTAATAGACAACTGGGATTTAAGTGTAAAACGTAGTACTGCTATTGTAAGAGCTTTACAAGAATTAGGTGTAAACCCAGCGCAATTAATTGCTGCAGGACGTGCAGACTATGTGCCTTTAGTTGCTAACGATACGCCAGAAAATAAAGCCACAAACCGTAGAACAAAGATTTTAATTTTACCAAAAATAGATCAGTTTTACGACATGATAGAAACAGAAATGAAATCACTTTCTCAAGAATAATTAAAAAATTTTATTTTAAAATATAGCAAAAGCGCAATCCTAAGGGTTGCGCTTTTTATTTGTATATATTATCTTAAATAGTAACTTTATAGCACCAACAATAAAATATTACATTTTGAATACTATAAGGAGAGTAAGTATACAAACACTAACCGTATTACTAACATTAGTTACGCTGTCTTGTACAGATGAGCCTTATTACGAAGATATTCCAGAAATAGATAGCACATTACTTGCTTTAATTGCACAAGAATCTAATGGCCTTGGTGTAGACTTTTTTAAACTCCCAAATGCATCAGATTTTTCTAGCATCCCACAAGACCCTCTTAATACTTTAAACAGTAGTAAAGTAGAATTAGGAAGATTGTTAGTTCACGAAACTGCAACGAGTGGTGATGCCAAAATGGAGTCAGAAAGTAGAACCTTTTCATGTGCTAGTTGTCATCCTGTAGCCTCTAGTTTTTTTTCTGGTAACTTACAAGGCATTGGAGAAGGTGGTACTGGTTTTGGATTAAATGGTGAAAGCAGAAATATTAACCTATCTATGCCCGTAGATTCTGTAGATATTCTACCTATAAAAGTGCCTACATTATTAAATACGGCTTACCAAACGGTAATGCTCTGGAATGGTTCTCTAGGGGGCGCAGACATAAATACACCATTTGTAGCACAAAACGCTAGCGAAATACCTGAAAACACATTAGGTTACCAAGGATTAGAAATACAAGGTATGGCTGGGCAAACCGCACATAGGTTACGAATTGACGAGGACTTTATAAATGAGTATAACTACAAAGAATTGTTTGATGCCGCTTTTCCTGAATTTCCAGAAAGTGAGCGCTATAGTAAGTTAACTGCTGGATTAGCTATCGCTGCTTTTAACAGAACACTTTTAGCTAACGAAGCACCTTGGCAAGATTGGTTAAACGGATCATATAATGCTATGACTACTCAAGAAAAACGTGGTGCTATTTTATTTTTTGATAAGGCAAAATGTATAAATTGCCACACTGGCCCTGCACTAAATTCTAATGACTTTTATGCACTTGGTATGGGAGACATTAACGAAAGTGCCGCCGTAATATTAAATCAAAACACATTTAATAACATGAAAAAAGGGCGCGGTGGTTTTACAAACCAAACAGAAGATAATTATAAATTTAAAGTACCTAATTTATATAACTTAAAAGACAGTCCGTTTTATGGACATGGTAGTACTTTTACAAGCCTAAATGATGTTATTACTTATATTGTCTCTGGTAATAAAGAAAACAGTAATGTACCAAACGAGCAATTAGCAGAAGAATTTACAGATTTAAACTTAACAACAAATGAGATAAGCGATTTGGTTGCCTTTGTTAATAATGCATTATATGATGCTAATTTAGAGCGCTATGTCCCTGTAGAAGTTTTTTCGGGTAATTGTATTCCCAATGGAGATATACAATCGCAGATTGATTTAGACTGTAATTAAATATTATTTACAAAATAAAAAAGCTCAATCTTTCGATTGAGCTTTTAGCTATAATTATTTTTCTTTTAGTAAGGCTTTAATTAACTTCATTTCTTTTTCCAGCTTTTCAATTTTATTAGATTGTACTGTTATCGTTTCATTTTGTTCTTGTATGGCTTTTACTAATACAGGAATCGTTTCGATATAATTAACTGCTAATGCTGTATCTTCTTTATCACTCTCATGAAGAATTTCTGGTAATATTTCCTTTACTTCTTGTGCTATAAAACCGAAGTGCTTCTTTTTCTCTCTATCTTTTATGTAATTGTATTGATAGGTATTTAAACTCATTATAATAGATAATCCTCTATCATTAGCAGAAATATTCTCTTTTAAACGTTTATCTGAAGGTACAAAGGCATTAACAAAAAACAAGTTGTTCCAAAAGTTTCCATTACGTCCTAAATCACTTATCTGATCAACTGTAGGATAGAAAGCAAAATCGCTAAATGTATAATCTGAATTTACACCACCACTAGCACCAATACTAACTCTTAAACCTCCATCTATTGTATTATCGTTAGTATGAAGTCCTCTTGTATATACTCGTCTAAAATGTTTATCGAAAACACCAAGATCTATACCTGTAGCATCTAAATTTGTAAGTGATTCTACTGCTGGTTCGAACGTAAGAGACTTAAAGATAAAACTATTAATGTTATTAAATCTTATATTATAATTACCAGCTGCATCACTATTATTTAATGCAAATGTACTACCCGTAGGTTCAGATAGTAATTGAGAATTAAAACTTGTGTTTGCAATATTAATACCATCGGAAGTTGTTCCTGTGACATTAATATCTAATTGAAAATTCGGACTGGTTGTACCAATACCAACTTGAGCGATTAATAATGAGTTTGACAATAAAGCGAATACGGTTAAGCTTTTTAAAAGATTCTTTTTCATAGAATTTCATTTTTTAAAGATTATGGGGGAGTATTCTTTTCTAAAATATTTATTTTTTAAGTTACATCCATTAAATTTTTATTAAAATCGTTAAAGGGAGTTTTATCTAAAATGAGTCGAAAACTACAGTTAATCCTTACATTTTAAACTTTAATAGACTTTTTGTTTCAAAAAAAACACAAACAAGAGAACACTTAACCATTTAAAAAACAAAAGATTAGAGCAATTAAATATGTTTCTTAAAAATTTAGACTTCTTTACTTTTTTGAATTATAATAACATTATTAAGTAGTTAAAAAGAGCTTGCATATACAAACCAAAATAGATAAGATATTTTTATTAGGTAAAATTAAGAGAGCGATTATAATTAAAAAATCTCTAAACTCCCTTTTCCTTCTCTAATAATTTCAGGATCTCCACTAGAGAAATCTATTATTGTAGAGGCTTCATTATCTCCATAACCGCCGTCTATAACTAAGTCTACAAGATTGTCCCATTTCTCTAAAATAAGCTCTGGATCTGTAGTATATTCCAGTATTTCGTCTTCGTCTCTAATAGAAGTCGACACAATAGGATTGCCTAATGCTTCAACAATATCTAGCGCGATTTGATTATCTGGGACACGAATACCTACCGTTTTCTTCTTTTTAAAGACAGATGGTAATGTTTTTGCTCCAGGTAAGATAAAAGTGTAAGGTCCCGGCAAGGCACGTTTTAAAATTTTAAATGTAGACGTATCTATTTGTTTAACATAATCACTTAGATTACTTAAATCTTTACAAATAAAAGAAAAATTAGCTTTTTCTAATTTTACACCTTTAATCTTGGCTATTCTCTCTAAAGCCTTAGTATTAGTTATATCGCAGCCTAACCCATAAACAGTATCTGTTGGATATATAATTAAACCTCCTTTTTTAAGAACGTCTATTACCTTTTTAATCTCCTTAGGATTAGGGTTGTCTTCGTATATTTTAATAAAATCTGCCACAATAAAACTTTAAAACAAAGTTATGCATTTAAATTAAGTGTTATAATGTATACTTTATTATTCTTTTAATTAATAAGTTAATACCGATAACTTTAACAAAATCTTAATTCTAAAAACTGGCATAATAATTGGTGTGTTTATACGTTTATAAAACAAACAGACTATAGCCATGTACAAACCACTTAAACTTACTCTAATCTTTTTACTACTTAGCGTTTCTTTTTTCAGTTGTACTGATGATGATGTAATGATTGAAACGGCACTAAGTGCAGATAATTACAGACAAGAGCTCAATGTCTCTTATGGTGCAGATAGTGATCAAGTGTATGATATTTACTTACCCGAAAACAGGTCTTTAAACACTAAAGTACTAATCCTTGTTCATGGAGGTGGTTGGACATCTGGAGATAAAAATGATATGAATAACATAAAAGATGTTATACGTCAAGATTTATCAAATTACGCTATAGTAAACATTAATTATCGCTTAGCAGACGAAAATACACAAGCTTACCCAACACAGATAGATGATATTACTTCAGTAATAAACCATTTAAAAACCAATAGAACAAATTACATTATTTCAGATAGATATGGATTTATTGGTATTAGCGCTGGTGCACATTTATCGATGTTATGGAGTTATGCTTTCGATACAGAAAACAATGTAGATATGGTTTGTAGTATTGTAGGTCCTACAAACTTTACAGATCCAGCTTATTTAGACAACTTAAGCCCAGAAGTTCAAGTTTTACTAGATGCTTTTGGTGCGGATTTAACAACTTCATTTTTAGAAGAAGTAAGCCCATTACACCAAGCGAGCATTACTGCTCCTCCTTCAATATTATTTTATGGAGGTATGGATCCTTTAGTTCCTACAACACAAGGTATTGCTTTAGATGAAAAATTAACAGCTTTGGGTGTTACACATGAGTTTACGTTATACGAAAATGAAGGGCATGGATGGATTGGTAATAACCTTTTAGATACTTGGACTAGGTTAAGGTTATTTACTTTAACTCATTTTTAAACTAAAAACCTCCTCTTTGTCCTCCCTGTCTTCTACTGCCACTGTTAGGCCTATCTCTGCCATCTGGCCTGGATAGTTTTGGTTCTAATTTTTCTTTTTGAAATTTTTGATAACTCAACCATTTCTTATTTTGTTCTTCGCTTAATAGCGCTTCTAGAGCTAGGTTTAACTTTTTCTCATGTTTTCTTATTTCATCCTTAATAGGCTTAATTTTCTCAATAGTCATCTTCCTTGTTTCCATTAAAGCCGCTCTATCTCTATTTTGTATTGCCGATTTCATATTCTGGTTTACAACAACATCTAAACCTTCTAACAAATCTTTATTTGCATTAGCAATAAATTCAATTTCAGAATTATATGTTGCTAAATGTGCTTCTACGGACATAGCCAAAGAATCTTTTTTCTTAAGCTTTAGCTTTTTTAATACTTTTTTTGAATCATACTGAAAAATCCCAGCCACTTTAGCTGCTTCGAATTTAGGTATTTTCATATTCCCGCGTTGTTGCTGTCCTCCTCCTCGACCTCTTCCTTGTGCAAAACTGAAAGTTAATTGAAATAAAACAAGTAATACTATAACTCTTTTCATGTAACAAATTTGATTAATTAACACTTAGACTCCAAAACTCTATTAAGGTTTAATCTTAAATTAAACTTAATTATAGTGCATTAGGCAAAAAGTGAAACTAGATTTTTGTAAATTAAAACTGTAACAAATACACGTTAATGCAGTCTATATAATATGCTAAAGATAAGAATCTTATTGTTGTGTTGCTTTTGCTTGAACATACTTCATGCAATAAATAGTAACCCTATACTATTCTCTAAAGCAGAACGCGTAAATGAGCATACCGTTAGAATTCCCTTTAAACTTGTAGATCACCTCATCATTGTTGAAGCCGAGGTGCTTAACCAAAAGGGAAATTTTATTATAGATACCGGCTCTGAAACCCTTATTCTTAATAAAATTCATTTTCCATCTACTTACAATAAAAAAAAATCTACTGAAACATCAGGAATTATACAGCAAATAGATCGCCCTGTTGAAAGGCATTTAAAATCAATGTATATAGAAGGGTTTAGCCTTAAACATAAAAAATCTGATGTTATAAATTTATCGCACATAGAAACTAGTAAAAACTTGAAATTATTAGGTATTATCGGATACAATATTCTGAAAGATTACGAAGTTTTTGTAGACCTCTACTTAAACCAAATTACACTTACTAAAACAGATAAAAATGGTGAGCCTTTAAACAATAAAGTATATGCCGAAAAAATTACAGATAGCATAAACTTTAAACTTAAAAACCATACTATTGTTTTAAATTGCACTATTAATAAACAAAAACTAAAGTTTGGCTTAGATACTGCTGCAGAATTTAACCAAATAAGCAAACGTACTAGTGCCAAGGCTTTAAAATATTTTATTCCTAAAAAACAACTTAACTTAGTAGGTATTGGAAATAAGAAAATAAAAGTGTTGGCAGGAAAATTGCATCGTGTAAAACTGAGTGAAACTATTTACTTTGGCCCAATGCTAACAGTATTAACGAACTTAAAACAAATAAACAAAGCCTTTGGAACACAATTAGATGGTGTTTTAGGTTATGAGTTTTTCGCTCAAAAAAGAACCATTATTAATTACAAGAAAGAAAAATTATACTTTATAGATTTCCCCATTATAAAACAATGACAACATTAACCCGACATATTACTTTTATAATTATTGCACTTTGGAGCATTCAAATTGTTGCGCAAAATAATATGAAAGGCTATAGAATAGAAGGAGATGATGTTGTTTTTGTATTTAATAAAAGTGATTATAAAAAGGTGTCTCCAGATGGTTATAAATCTAAAAAAAGATTTAATGATTTAACCATAGAAAATGTTGTCGTTTCAGGAGAATTCAACAATTGGTCTAAAGACCAATGGAATATGACTAAAATTGATGACGAGACCTACGAATTACGTAAAAAAATTATTCATTTTACAGATGAATTTTCATGGGAATTTAAGTTCGTTATTAACAATAAATATTGGGCAGAACCGACAAAAAAAGATCCAAATATAGAAACTGCTGTAAAAGATGGTTATCATTTAAATGTTTACAACCTTAAATTATTTACTGGCGCTTATCCTGATAAAAATGGTAATGTACGTTTTAGATTAAAAGGCTATGAAAACGCTAAAAAGGTTGTCGTCTCTGGTAGTTTTAACAGATGGAGCCACGACCTCTTTGAAATGTATAAGATAGACCAAGGCTGGGAACTTATTTTAAAATTAAAGCCAGATGAATACCAGTACCGTTTTATTGTAGACGGTCACTGGATGGAAGATCCAACAAACCCAGATAAAGTGGTTAATGAGTTTGGAGAGTACAACTCCCACATAGATGTTAAAAAACGAGTAGAGTTTAAGCTAGACAATTTTAATAACGCTAAACAGGTTATCCTAACAGGTTCATTTAATAACTGGAACGAAAAGGAATACCAAATGCAACAGACAGAACAAGGCAAATGGATATTTAGCCTACCGCTCTCTGGTGGTAAATACCACTATAAGTTTATTGTAGATGGTAAATGGATTGAGGACCCTATAAACAAAGTAAAAGAATACGACGACAAAGGCAACATTAATTCCGTATGTATGGTAAAGTAACTACTGTCTACTGTCTACTATCTACTGTCTACTGTCTACTGAAACCTACCCTACAACTTGTAACTTAGCAAAACGTAATAAAAGTTTCTTCACTCCTCCAAACTGAAAATCTATTTCAGCTTTTTTATCGGCACCTTTACCTTCAATTTTTAATACTTCTCCTTTACCAAACTTCAAGTGTTTAACAATATTACCAACTACTAATTCCCCATCAAATAAATTAGCGCCTGCAGGTGGTTTTACATCCGAGGCTTTTTTCATTTTCTTAGGTGCGCTTATCTCAAAATTAGGCGTTTTTTTAGGGGCTAGTTTTGTCACTTTCTTCTGGAATTTTGGTTGTACTGGTTTTTTAAATCTAATTTTACTTGGAGGTGTATCTCCAAAAATATCGGCAGATAACATTGGGTTAATACGACGCTCTTCTATTGGTGTTTTAACATCTAGATATTGATCATCTATTTCTTCTATAAATCGACTAGGTTCAGAATCTACTAACTTCCCCCAACGATATCTAGACAAGGCATAAGTTAAATACGCCTGTTTTTCTGCTCTTGTCAAAGCTACATAAAATAAACGACGTTCTTCTTCTAATTCTGTACGAGTATTCATACTCATAGCACTTGGAAATAAGTCTTCTTCTAAACCTACAATAAATACATGATTAAACTCTAATCCTTTTGCTAAGTGAATAGTCATTAAAGCAACATGATCTGTATCGCCTTTATCCGAATCTAAATCGGTAGACAAGGCAACATCTTCTAAAAACTCTGCTAAAGAATCGGAAGCATCTGCTAATTCGATCTGTCCTTCAACAAAATCTTTAATACCATTTAATAGCTCTTCTACGTTTTCTAAACGTGTTACACCTTCTGGAGTACCGTCTTTATTAAACTCACGCATTAAACCACTGGTTTTGGTAACGTGTTCTGCTAAATCGAATGCATTAGCGGTTTCATTCATAACCTGATAACTTTTAATTAAAGTTACAAAGTCACGCAATTTCGTTTTTGTGCCGCTATTAATTTTAATCTCTACATTGTCTATATTTTCTAATAATTGAAAAATAGTTTTTCCGTAGCCATTAGCTGAAACAATTAACTTATCTATAGTCGTCTGTCCTATTCCTCTTGCCGGATAGTTTATTACTCGCTTTAATGCTTCTTCGTCGGCTGGGTTTAAAATCAATCTTAAATACGCTGTAACGTCTTTAATTTCTTTACGCTGATAAAAGGATAATCCGCCGTAAATACGATATGGAATTTCACGTTTACGTAAGGCGTCTTCCATTGCACGAGACTGTGCATTGGTACGATATAATATGGCAAAGTCGCTGTTAAGCAACTGGTTATTCATTTTAGTTTCAAAAATAGTACTTGCGACGTAGCGTCCTTCATCTCCATCAGTTAACGAGCGGTGTACAGTAACCTTCTCACCTTCTTCATTAGCTGTCCAAACCACTTTATCTAATTTTGTTTGGTTATGGTCTATTACAGAATTTGCAGCATTAACTATATTTTTTGTTGAACGGTAATTTTGTTCTAACCTAAACATTTTTACGCCGTCGTAATCCTTTTGAAAGTTTAGTATATTGTTAATATTCGCACCACGGAATGCATAAATACTTTGCGCATCGTCCCCAACCACACATATATTCTGAAAACGATCGGCT
This sequence comes from uncultured Flavobacteriaceae bacterium, assembly GCA_947494205.1. Lineage (GTDB taxonomy): Bacteria > Bacteroidota > Bacteroidia > Flavobacteriales > Flavobacteriaceae > JAHDHI01. The sequence continues at coordinate 30,143 of CANLUH010000018.1, forward strand.
AAAGCTCTTACTATTAAGTATTGAGAATGGTTAGTATCTTGATACTCATCTACCATAATATACCTAAACCTATTTTGATATTGTGCTAAAACCTGAGGAAAACGGGTTAATAACTCATTGGTTCTTAATAGTAAATCATCAAAATCCATAGCGCCTGCTTTAAAGCAACGGTCTACATATTCCTTATAAATATCTCCCATTCTTGGTCGGCGAGCCATAGCATCTGCCTCCATTAATTCAGGGTTTTTAAAATACGCTTTTACAGTAATTAAGCTGTTTTTGTAAGATGAAATTCTACTATAAACTTGCTTCGTTTTGTAAACATCTTTGTCTAAGCCCATTTCTTTAATAATAGAGCCCATTAAACGTTGAGAATCTTGTGTATCGTATATAGTAAAATTACTAGGAAACCCTAAATGATGCCCTTCGAAACGTAAAATTTTAGCAAATACAGAGTGAAAGGTTCCCATCCATAAATTCTTAGCTTCACTATTACCAACAATTTGTGCAATACGCTCTTTCATTTCGCGAGCAGCCTTATTCGTAAAGGTTAATGCTAATATATTAAAAGCATCTACGCCCTGACTCATTAAATAAGCAATACGATAGGTAAGCACACGTGTTTTACCCGATCCAGCACCTGCAATAATAATCATAGGACCATCTTTCTGAACTGTAGGTTCGTATTGTGCTTCGTTTAATTGACTTAAATACTTTTCCAAAGTGTTTTAATTTTTATAAGCTGTAAAAATAAGTATTGTCTCTCGTTATCCCCTTCTGTTTTATTAATAATTATAAACAATTAAGAGATTTATTTTGGTTTTTGAAATTCAGGTATAAACACCTATAACCATTTTTATATCTTATTCTATTTTTGAAAAAACTAACAATACATCATGGGAAAGCCAAAAACGATATTAATTTTAAGACACGCCGAAAAACCAAAAACTAAAAGTGATGAATACCTTTCCATTAGAGGTCATGAAAGAGCTGCTGCTCTAGCGTATTACATGCCTGATGCTTTTGGACATATAGACCATATTTTTGCAGCAGGAATAGGTAAACACAGTCATAGTCACAGACCTGTAGACACCGTAACCCCTCTTGCAGATATTTTAGGTAAAAAAGTACATCAGAAATACTTAAAAGAAGATTACAAAAAGATGATTGAGGATATTTTTTCTAAACCAGAAAAATATACCAATGAACAAATAGTAGTCTGTTGGCAACATACAGATATCGAATCTATAGCTAATAGCTTTGGCGCAACTAATGTACCTACTACACCATGGCCAAAATCTTGTTTCGATTTGGTTTGGAAACTTACTTTACAAACAGATGGGAGCTATAATCTAGATCAAATACCACAACTTCTATTATATCAAGATAGCAATACTATTATTTTACCTTAAAAACTAGAACTTATGTCTGACTCATTTTGTGAAAAATTACAACACATTACAACAAAAAAGCAATTATGTCCTACTCCACCAACTGTATGGAAATTCCCGCCATGCTTTAGGGAGGAAAACATTATGAATGCTATTTTTAAAATACCAAAAACGCATTTACCCAAGGGTTTAAATGAACAATTCATTTTTGTAGGTATTGGGCATGGATTAACGCCAGAAATGATGAAGACTAACAATATAGCTGGTGTTCTAAACGTAGCCTATGATGTTTATGACCCAGAAGATTTAATGGTAAAAGACAACTCCAAATCCCCAATCACTTTAGCTCCTAATGAAGCCTATTTTTTAACGCAGTTGCAAAAAGTAGGGCTTATAGACAGTGATGAAAATGACATAATGACTCTAATAAGTGCTGTTTATGCATTAGATGCACTTTTAAATTTCCCTTCAGCTGAAGAATTAAAGAAAAACAATATGGTTAATTTTTTTGCCCAAGGTAATGTTTTTGTACACTGCTATAGTGGAGGTAGCCGATCTGTTACTGTTACTGCATTATACATATACTATAAATTCTTTGTAGGTAAAAGCACATTTCAAGACGTATACACTCAGGTTATTTATCAACGCATTGAAGAAGCATCTAATCATCATCCAACATTAGGGATATGTAACACTGCCTACGATATTATAAATACTTTTTCGGAACTGTTCCCTAAGCCTATTTACAGATAATATTTCATCATCAATTATTGATTTAACATTAAACTCGTTTTAAAAAAGATTATTTAGTTTTTATAAAAGTAAAGAGAATGTTTATTTTTGAACAAACCTTTCTAAATTTATGGATACTATTCTTACTTTTTTATCAAACATACCTTGGTGGCTATGGATTATCATTGTTTTAGCTATAATAGCTATTCGCGATATCTTTCAGAAAAAACATACCATAAGTCATAACTTTCCTATTGTAGGACATATTCGCTATATGTTTGAAAGTATTGGACCAGAAATTCGCCAATACTTTGTAGCAAACAATAGAGAAGAATTACCTTTTAACCGTATAGAACGTGGTTGGATTTATGCTTCTGCAAAAAAAGAGAACAACTACGAAGGTTTTGGTACTGATCGTGATATTTATGCGCATCAACATATATTTATTAATAATGCCATGATGCCTTATCAAGTTGAGGATAATCATCCCAACACTATAGACAAAAGCTTTATACCATGTGCAAAAGTCATGGGAGAATTTAATAAACGTAAACGTCCCTATAGACCAGCTTCTATTATTAATGTCTCTGCTATGAGTTTTGGATCGCTATCTGCAAGAGCAATCGACTCATTAAACAAAGGGGTACACATGGCAGGCGCATACCATAATACAGGAGAAGGTGGTTTATCACCATACCACAGTAATGGTGGTGATGTTGTGTTTCATTTTGGTACAGGTTATTTCGGAGTTCGTGCAGAAGATGGTGGGTTTTCTATGGAGAAAATGATACAATTAGTTGAAAACAATCCGTTTATTCGAGCTATAGAAGTTAAATTATCTCAAGGTGCAAAGCCAGGAAAAGGAGGTGTATTACCAGGTTCTAAAATCACTCCTGAAATTGCAAAAATTAGAGGTGTAGAAATTGGTAAAGATGTATTGTCTCCTCCAAACCATAAAGCATTTTCTAACGTTCCCGAATTAGTAGACTTTGTAGAACGTATTGCTGAAGCCACAGGATTACCTGTTGGTATAAAAGCAGCCATAGGTAAATTAGACCAATGGAAAGAGCTAGCTGACATTATGTTAAAAACAGGCAAAGGCCCAGATTTTATTACCGTAGATGGTGGAGAAGGCGGAACTGGCGCAGCACCTCCAAGTTTTGCAGATCACGTTTCTTTACCTTGGGTTTATGGTTTTAGTGACATTTATCGTTTATTTCAATCTAAAGGTTTAAACGAACGTATTGTATTTGTTGGTAGTGGAAAATTAGGGTTTCCTGCTAAAGCTGCTATGGCATTTGCCATGGGTGTAGATTGTATTAATGTTGCTCGTGAAGCCATGATGAGTATTGGTTGTATACAAGCGCAAATATGCCATACTAATCGCTGTCCTGCTGGAGTAGCGACACAAAGCAAATGGTTACAACGTGGTATTGACCCAACTTTAAAATCTGTACGTTTAGCACAATACTTCAAAACCTTTAGAAAAGAATTTATTGAGATTACACATGCAGCAGGATACGAACATCCATGTGAATTTAAAATGAGTGATATTGAATTAAATATTGATTCTAATAAATTATCTACGGAGTTAAATAAAACGTATTTATATGAAAAAACAGTAGTACCATTCAATGGTATGCAATCTTTAAAATCTTGTGAGCATTTAGGAGGCACTAAAGACATGAAAGTATAAATATAAAGCCACTTTAAACATATAATTTTTCAAAAAAACAGGTTTGCTTGTACAATAAAAGAAAACAAGTTATGTTTGTTATCTAAACTTACTTATACATGAATGCTGAAAGAATTATAGATCTTTTATTAAATATTGTACCTGCTCTTATTGTTGGTCTTGTCGCTTATTACTTTTTTAAAGAGCATATTAATAATGAAGACCGTAGAAGAAACTTTTTACTACGAAAAGATTTAGAAGTTACTGCCTTACCAACTCGTTTACAAGCATACGAGCGTATGACTTTGTTTTTAGAGCGCATAACACCTAGTAAACTATTAATTAGAGTAGCTCCAATATCATCAGATAAAGATCAATATGAATCGTTACTTATAAAAAGTATAGAACAGGAATTTGAACATAATTTATCGCAACAAATTTATATTACAGATAAATGTTGGAATATTATAAATGCTTCTAAAAATGCAACTATTCAGTTGATTAGAAAAGCAAGTATGTTAGAAAAAACAGATACTGCTAATAAATTAAGAGAAGTTCTTTTAACAGAAATGATGGAAAAACAAGCGCCTAGTGATGCTGCCCTTTCATATATAAAACAAGAAGTTAGCGAAATTTGCTAAAATTACCGAACACTTACCGTAGAGTTTAAAGGAAAATCTTTATCGTGCTTTTTTTGCGCATAAAGATAACCTTCTAGCCACCACCTTTCCATCAGCTTTTTATTAAATACTAATGAATTTTCTGTTAGCTTTGTTGGTGTGTAGTATATATTAAGTTTAACGTTTCTGTGTTTTGCTGCTAATTTCCCGATAGCAATATCACCTTTTTCAACTTGATCAATTAAATGCCCAAATAGATTTATTAAAAGTGAAAACGGGTTTTTACCAAGTACTTTATTGTACTCTAGGTTTTCACTTTCTAATACAATAGCATCTACCTCTGTTGCTCCTCTTTGAATTGCCTCTCTAATAGGAATAACACAACCTAAACCACCATCGGCATATTCAAATCCATCTTTTTTTGCTAGAGACATAAATGGGATGTAGTTACACGAAATCCAAATCCACTCGCAAAATTCCTCGTAACTATAATCGTTAATAGACTTATATTCCGTTCTGTTTTTAGATAAATTAGTAACAGTAACCACAACATCTGCTTTAGTTGCTTTTATTGTCTCGTATTCTTCTTTAGTAAATTTTCGTTTTATGTGTCGTTTTAAGTTTTTACTTTCTCCAAACGTTCGTTTACGTTTAATAAATTGCAACACTGTATTAAAGTAATTAATACCCACATATTCCCTATCTCCTTTCTTTTTAACTACAAAAGGATTGATACTAAAAATAGTTTTCTGATTTACACTTGTGTATATATCATAAAGCTTACCAATGTTATTTACCGCCAAATGAGGCGCTAATAAACTTCCAGTAGAGGTTCCAAAAAACATATCGTAGTTTTTACCTTCTTGTTCTATAAGATATTGGGCTACACCTCCAGCAAAGGCGCCTTTGCTACCACCTCCAGACATTACTAATGCTTTCATTACTATAATTTATCTTTCTTTGGCCACAAAAGTAACAATCTAAATGTATTAGTTATCATTCCTTCTTGTTTAATAATTCTTTAGCTAATTTTTTAAATCGCCAATTGTGATGTGCTGTGGCTTCCTTTAAATTTTTTGTACACTCATCATTACAAGCGCGAATCGCTTTTAAAAACTGAAAGGCTTGCTGCCTAACTTCAAAATGATACTCTGGTTTTGTATAATTTACTAGCTCTTTGTAGAATGTTCTTTTTTCCGCATCAGAATACGCGTCTGTAATTAAAGCTAAAAACAGCCATAATTGTCTAATATTTTTATCGTTAAATCCAATAATAGTCTTGGTTTGCTCTAAATATTGTTTTGTGTTTTCCGGAAAACTATTAATAAGATTATATAAAGCAGATTCTACTGTTATATACGATTTGTCTTTTAATAAACTTTCGTATTCAGTCTTTAACGATAGTGGTACTTGTCGTAAATTTAAAGCAATAGCCTGTCTTACTTTTATACTATTTTTAAAGTCTTTGGGTTGTAATTTATTAGGCATTTGTTCTATAACCTTTATTTTAGATTCATCAAAAATCCAAGAGGTTAAATATTCTGAACATTTTGAAGAATACGGGTCACAGTTTATCTGCAAATAACCTCTTATCATCTCTGAATCTGTTGCCAACTGCCTTTCAACAGCTTCATAATAAAAGTGAGCATCTTCTAACCATTGCTTAAAAAACTCTGATAAGTCTTCTCCCGAAGCTTTTTCAACTTCAGCTATAAAATTTTTAGAGATAACGTTTTTATATTGATACTGCTTTAAATAGTTTTTTATCGCATTTTTAAAAGCCTCGTCTCCTACTCTTCTTTTAAGCATATATAATAAAACCGCACCCTTTTTATAAAATGTAGTACTACTAGATTTTGGATTTAATAGCGCTGTATGTCCTCCTTGTTGCTCTTGCATTGCTAACTCTTGCATATACTCATACAATTGCCAATGGTAGTATCGCTCTCCAAAAATTTCTTTTTCTGCTAATAGCGCATAAAATGTTGCAAAACCTTCTTGTAACCAATGGTGTGTCCCAGAAGTTTCTGTTACCAAATCTCCAAACCATTGGTGTGCTAATTCGTGTGCGTTAACATTTACATAGTTTTTATCTACAAAAGCGATACTATCTATCACAAAAGCATCCGAAAAAATAGTAGTACTTGTATTTTCCATACCTGAATACAGAAAATCTTTTACGGGTATTTGTTTATAGTTTTGCCATGGATAAGGCACTCCTATTTCTTCTTCAAGAAAATCGAACATCGTTTTTGTATGTCTATACGTTGGTTCAAACTTGGTAGAATCCTCAGGGTAATAGTATAATTCTAAAGGTATCCCGCTTTTAGAATATTCTTCTTTTTTATTGTATTCCCCAATAGCTAAAGCTACCAAATAACTAGACATGGGTGCTTTCATATCGTAAAGCCAAGTTGTTGTATCTGTATTTTCTATTTTGCCTTCAAGTTTACCATTAGCTATTACTTGGTAATTTTTATTGAAAGTAATGGCTAAATCAAATTCAATTTTATCATTCATATCATCTATACTTGGCAACCAATGGCTTGTGTACTTCCCTTGTCCTTGTGTCCATACTTGATTTCTACCATCGTTATCCCAGCCTATAAAATACATGGCTTTTTTAGGAGTTACTTTATAATTGAATTGTAATTCGTAATATTTAGAGGTTTTAAAATCATTAATAATCCAAAGTTTTTTACCATCGTTGTGCGTTTTTACTTTTATATCATTAAGTAAAATAGCATCAAACTCCATATTTATTGCATCTAGATATATAGAGTCTGTTGGTTTTAAAATATCAAAAAAGACTTGTACACGCCCCGTAACCTCTTTTATTTCTGGTTTTATTTTTAAATCTAACTCAATAGATTTATAATCTACAATATTGGTTTGTTGCGCCTGTATTGTAATCGTTATAGAAAGAAGAAAAAGTATTAAAATATGTTTCATAATAAATCCTAATCAAAGGCTAAGCCAAAATACAACTTTTTCGTATTTCTAGATAAAACGACTTTTCATTTCTTATCCATAATATCGATATGAAAGAGATCTACTTCAAATAGGTCTCATTTTCAACATTTCCACCTAAATAATTGCCTTTCAACGAAATATTGTTGCACATCTATTTAAAAGACTACTTTTGCACAAAAATTAACATCCAATACAGAAAAAGATGAAAACATTTTTAGTCCCTATTAGTTCTCTTAAAGAAAAGATGTCAACTATAATCTACGCAATCGACTTTGCTAAAGCTGTTGGTGCAGAAATGATTTATGGTATTCAGTTAAATAAAATAGAAGAAGACGACCACCTTGAAGAACTAGTAGCTCATGCAAAAAAACAAAATGTAGATATTAACTTCCGCCCATTACCGACTGAAGAAAACATTATCGACTTTGTGAAATCATTCTCTAAAGATTTTAGTATCGATTTAGTTATCGCTTCAGCTAGAACACCGAAAACACACGAGAAATTATATTTAGATGATTTATCGGGTAGTATTGTACGTAAAACAGATATGCCTGTTTTATTAATTCCAGAAAATTACAAGTTTAAAACTATTAATACAGTATTAACTGCAGTTAAGTCTGGTGTTGTTAAAATGGAAGGTGCACTTAAACCTTTAGAAGCTTCTTTAGAGGCTTTAGAAGCCAGAATGACACTATTACAAGTAAAAACACCTACATTTTTACCTGAAGATTTAATGTTCGATAAAGATCTTGCTGCTGTTACTTCTAAGTACTATTCTTCGGAAAATGCCACTTTATTCCAAGGTGTTTTAGAATACATTCATGTTGTGGAACCAGAAATGCTTTGTGTTTTTAGACGTAAGCGTGGTTTCTTTAAACAATTATGGGATGATGCTATACACGATAACGGTGTAAGAAAATCTGATTTTGAAAGTAGAATACCTTTATTGGTTCTTAAAGGGGAGCAATAGAACTTTCTCTATAGATATAAATATAAAAGGCCGCTTGTTAGCGGTCTTTTTTTGTTATCACTAATTTCACTTTTACTTTAGATATAAAAATATTAATTTCGTAGGCTATGGCTACCAATCTACAAACACCAATAGACTATTTAAAGGGTGTTGGACCAAATCGTGCCGATTTGCTCCGCAAGGAATTGGGTATACATACGTATCAAGATTTAATAAACCTATTTCCTAACCGCTATTTAGACCGCACAACGTATTTTAAGATAAATCAGTTACAGCGAAATAGTGCCGAAGTACAAGTTATAGGAAAAATTACAAAGTTTCAGGAAATCGCTCAAAAACGAGGCAAACGATTAGTCGCTACTTTTCAAGATGAAACAGGGACTATGGAATTGGTTTGGTTTCGAGGACAAAAATGGATTCGCGAAAGTTTAAAACTAAATACGCCCTATGTCATTTTTGGAAAAACAAATTGGTTTAATGGTAAGTTTAACATGCCACATCCCGAAGCCGAATTATTAAAAGAGCATGAGAAAAATTTGCGCTCTTCTATGCAAGCGATTTACCCTTCTACAGAGAAGTTATCTAACAAGGGAATTACCAATAGAGTGATGACGAAAATCATGCAAAATTTGTTCCTAGAAACCAATGGCAGATTTGTTGAAACCTTGTCTAATAATTTGCTTTCTGAACTGAAATTAATTTCGAAATCTGACGCTCTTTTTAATGTTCATTTTCCGAAGAATTCCGAGCTACTTTACAAGGCTCAATTTCGATTAAAATTTGAAGAATTATTTTACATTCAATTGCAATTAATTCTGAAAAATTTAATTCATAAAACAAAAATAAAAGGTTTTCCTTTTGATTCTATCGGGACGCATTTTAATTCCTTTTACAAAAACAATTTACCTTTCGAATTAACCAATGCACAGAAACGTGTGTTGAAAGAAATTAGATACGATTTAGGACAAAATGCGCAAATGAATCGTTTATTACAAGGAGATGTAGGCTCTGGAAAAACTATTGTTGCATTAATGTCAATGCTCATGGCGGTTGACAACGGTTTTCAAGCCTGTTTAATGGCGCCTACTGAAATTTTGTCAGTCCAACACTATAACGGATTAAACGAATTGTGTAATAACCTGAATATCAAAATAAAACTACTCACAGGTTCAAGTAAAACTTCAGAACGTAAAATAATCCACGAAATGCTAGAAAATGGCGAATTAGACATCCTAATTGGCACCCATGCATTAATTGAAGATAAAGTGAAATTTAAAAATTTAGGGCTTGCTGTTATCGATGAACAACATCGTTTTGGTGTCGCGCAGCGTTCTAAGTTATGGAAAAAAAACAACCTCCCTCCTCACGTTTTAGTGATGACTGCAACACCAATTCCTAGAACATTAGCCATGTCGGTTTATGGTGATTTAGACATCTCTGTAATTGACGAATTACCCCCTGGTAGAAAGGCCATAAAAACAGTACATAGATACGACTCTAATCGCCTTAAAGTTTTCCGTTTTGTTCGTGATGAAATCACCAAAGGAAGACAGGTTTATATTGTCTATCCTTTAATACAAGAAAGTAGCCAAATGGACTACAAAGATTTAATGGATGGTTACGAAAGTATTGCCCGAGATTTCCCTGCTCCAGAGTATCAAATTTCTATTGTTCATGGTAAGATGAAACCTGCAGACAAAGAGTTCGAAATGCAACGTTTTATTAAAGGACAAACTCAAATTATGGTAGCTACAACTGTAATAGAAGTTGGTGTAAATGTACCTAATGCTTCAGTAATGATTATTGAAAGCGCAGAACGTTTTGGACTCTCTCAATTACACCAATTAAGAGGTCGTGTTGGTCGTGGAGCCGAACAGAGTTTCTGTATTTTAATGACAAGTCATAAACTATCAGAAAACAGTAAAACACGTTTAGAAACAATGGTACGAACTAATGATGGTTTCGAAATTGCAGAAGTAGATTTACGCTTACGAGGGCCGGGAGATATTATGGGAACACAACAAAGTGGTGTTTTAAATTTACGTATTGCAGATATTGTAAAAGACAACGATATCTTGCAACATGCTCGTTTCTATGCTAAACAAACTTTAAAAAATGATCCCTCTCTTAGATTACCAGAACATGCAGTCATTTTAGAAACCTATAGACAGATGAGTAAATACAAAAACATCTGGAATTATATAAGTTAATAACTACCTTTACCAAAACTAAAAATTATGCTTCATTTAAAGTTAGAAACCGACCCTCGTTGGGTAAATATTGTAGAATCTAATATTGAAGAAATTCTTACAGACCACGCTTGGTGCGAGCAAAAAGCAGCAACCAATGCCATAACTATTATTACTAATAATAGTGAGCATGAAGAATTAGTTACCGATTTACTCTTATTAGCTCAAGAAGAACTGGAACACTTCCAAATGGTGCACGACATCATTAAAAAACGCGGATACAAGCTAGGTAGAGAACGTAAAGACAGTTATGTAAACGAACTGTATAAGTTTATGAATAAAGGCGGTAATAGAACACAAAGCCTAGTTGATCGGTTATTATTTTCTGCTATGATTGAAGCGAGAAGCTGTGAACGCTTTAAAGTATTATCTGAAAATATTGATGATGAAGAATTAGCAACCTTCTACAGAGAATTAATGATTAGTGAAGCTGGACACTATACAACTTTTATTACGTTTGCCAGAAAATATGGTAAAGATATTAATGTAGAGCAACGCTGGCAGGAATTAGTTGCGTTTGAAGGTGAAGTCATTAAACGCTACGGAAAGTCTGAAACCATACACGGTTAAACGCTCATGACAATACCTAGATGGATTCTTCCTATCATTATTATCTCGCAGTTTTGCTGTACATCGCTTTGGTTTGCAAGTAATGCAATAATTAACGATTTAGTTTTTAATTTTAACTTAGAGTCTCAAGCCCTTGGCAATCTAACATCAGCAATTCAATTTGGGTTCATTACAGGTACTTTAGTTTTTGCCTTACTAACTATAGCCGATCGCTTCTCGCCCTCGAAAGTGTTTTTTGTAAGTGCTTTAATTGCTGCCTTATTTAACATTAGCATATTATTAGACACAAATACATTATTTAGTTTAATCGTATTACGCTTTTTTACAGGTTTTTTCCTAGCTGGCATCTACCCTATTGGCATGAAAATAGCTTCCGATTATTATAATAAAGGTTTAGGTAAATCCTTAAGCTTTTTAGTTGGTGCATTAGTTCTAGGAACAGCATTCCCTCATTTATTAAAAGGGTTTACGAATCTTATTTCTTGGAAATACGTTATTATTATAACATCTCTATTAGCTAGCTTTGGTGGTTTATTACTATTTATTTTTGTGCCAGATGGCCCTTTTAGAACTCCTAGTCAAAAATTAGATTTTTCAGCACTTTTCAAAGTGTTTAATAAACGCTCATTTAGGCAAGCAGCTTTTGGTTATTTTGGACACATGTGGGAATTATATGCCTTTTGGGCATTTGTTCCTGTTATGATTTCAAGTTATCAAAAATTGCATCATATCCCCAATTTAAACATTCCTTTAGTTTCATTTTTAATTATTGCAACAGGAAGCGTGTCTTGCGTTATTGCTGGTTATACTTCTATACGCTTTGGAACTAAAAAAACAGCTACTATTGCTTTATCGCTTTCAGCCTTATGTTGTATAATTTCACCATTACTTTTCACAATAAATTCAACAACTCTTTTTATTAGCTTCCTTTTTATTTGGGGATTTGTTGTTATTGCAGATTCACCTTTGTTTTCAACATTGGTAGCACAAAATGCTATCGCAGAACTTAAAGGTACGGCTTTAACAATCGTTAACTGCATAGGTTTTGCTATAACAATAGTTAGTATTCAGTTATTAAGTCTACTAAGCACAAATATGCCTTCAATATATAATTATACCATTCTTTCTATTGGCCCTATTCTTGGTCTTATTGTACTGCTTAAAAGAAAAAAGGCATAAAAAATGCCATTTGTTATTAGTAACAAACAGCATTCTATAATTGTATGTATCTAAGTGATTATACTAACTCTAAAATCTGAGCAGCATGATCTTTCGTTTTTACTTTATCGATAACATGAGCTACTACTCCATTTTCATCGATTAAAAAGGTTTTACGGTGTATACCATCGTATTCTCTTCCCATAAACTTTTTTAATCCCCATACACCGAAAGCTTCTATAACTTCTTTTTCTGTATCTGCTAAAAGTGGATATGGGAAATCGAACTTATTTTTAAAGTTAGACTGCTTCTTTTCTGTATCTGCACTAACACCTAATATCTCGAAACCTTTATCTTGCAACACCTTATAATTATCACTTAGGTTACAAGCTTCTGCGGTACAGCCCGGAGTATTTGCTTTAGGGTAAAAGAAAACAATTAGCTTTTTTCCTTTATAATCACTTAAAGAGATTGCATTTCCATCTTGATCATTAACTGTAAAATTAGGAACTGCGTCACCTTGTTTTAATGTATTCATAGTTGTAAATTTGATTTTATCAAAAATACGACTAATGACGAAACAAGAAAAGGTAAATTTTGTAATAAAAACATTAAATGAGTTATATCCAGAAATTCCTATTCCTTTAGATCATAAAGACCCATATACTTTGCTTGTTGCTGTTTTACTATCTGCGCAATGCACAGATGTAAGAGTTAACCAGATTACACCGCTTTTATTTGCTAAAGCTGACAATCCTTATGATATGATAAAACTATCTGTAGAAGAGATTAAAGCTATTATAAGACCTTGTGGTTTATCGCCTATGAAAAGTAAAGGCATTTACGGACTATCTCATATTTTAATAGATAAACATGATGGCAAGGTGCCGCAAAGTTTTGACGCTTTAGAAGCCCTGCCAGCCGTTGGACATAAAACAGCTAGTGTTGTAATGTCTCAAGCTTTTGGAGTGCCTGCTTTTCCTGTAGATACGCATATACATAGATTAATGTACCGTTGGAATTTAACTAATGGTAAAAATGTTAATCAAACCGAAAAAGATGCCAAGCGCTTATTCCCAAAAGAACTATGGAACGATTTACACTTACAAATTATATGGTATGGTAGAGAATATTCGCAAGCTAGAGGATGGGATTTAGATAAAGACATTATTACTAAAACTATTGGCAGACAAAGTGTTTTAAATGATTACAGAAAAGCTAATTCATAAAGAAATTCTTTACATTTAGCCAATAATTTAGTTTTAACTTCATATAAATAAGAAATTATGATTGCCCCTGAGTTTCCTAAAAATGAGAGAAAAAGACAGAAAGCTGTAGAAAAGTACAAGCTATTAGATACATTGCCAGAAATAAAATACGACAATATTACTAGTATGATTTCTGATATTTGCGATACTCCTATTTCATTAATCACTCTACTTGATAAAGACCGTAATTTCCTTAAATCTCATTATGGTATAGAATTAAGTGAGTCTCCAAGAAACATTTCTTTTTGTGGTCATGCCATAAATTCTGAAGATTCTATAATGATTGTTGAAGATGCAAGAGAAGACAAACGCTTTCATGACAATCCATTAGTTACAGAATTCAATGCTATTTTTTACGCAGGTGTTCCACTAACTAATAATGAAGGTAATAAATTAGGTACACTCTGTGTGTACGATCATAAACCAAGAACACTAACAATAGAACAAAAAAACGCTTTAAAAATAATTGCAAAACATGTTGTTACACTATTCGAACAACGTTTACAAAACGAGCAATTATTAGAGTTAAAAGAAAACTTACAACGCAAAAATGATGATTTAGAAAAATTTGCATCTGTTATCTCTCATGATTTAAAATCACCAGTTAACAATATTATTAGCTTAACTAAGCTCTTAAAATCTGAAAACCCAAACCTTTCGAAAGACTCTATACAATACATAGACTATTTACAAGAGTCTTCAAGCGCTTTAAAAAAATACATTGATGATGTTTTAATATTTTACAAAAGCGACTCTTTATTAGGCTTAAAAAAGGAAACTTTTACAGTTGATGAGATTATTAAAGATTGCCAAAATATAGTAGACGTTAGTAAAGAAACAGAAATAAATATAGTAAATAGTACCAAATCGTTGTTTATTAATAAGACTGCTTTAGAACAAATACTTATAAACCTATTAACCAATGGAATAAAATATAACGACAAACCTAAAGCTATTATAAGTATTACATGTTCTGAAAATGATGATTTTTATTTTTGGAAGGTTACTGATAATGGCACTGGAATCTCTGAAGAAAATCGAGATAAAATTTTCGAATTATTTGAAAGCACTCCACATAAAGACCGTTACGGTAACCAAGGAAACGGTATAGGCTTAGCCACTACAAAAAAAATTATTACCTCTTTAGGTGGAGACATTAAAGTGTCTTCTATTTTAGGTGAGCAAACAACCTTTGAATTTACTATTGAAAAAGAGTAAGCCACAAACTACTACACAAGATATAAATCTCTTTAAAAACAAGCCAAAAAGCTTTTTTAAAGGTCTCTGTATACAAGTTTCAAACATCAAAAATAGAGAAACTAATCTTTAACTCAATTATACTTTTCTAAAACAAAACGATACTAAAAAGCCTCTCGATAAATCGAGAGGCTTAATTTTAGTTAGGATGAGATTCCTGCTTTACGCAGAAATTATATTTTCCCGTCCATTTTATCCTTAAGTGCTTGTAAAGCATCATTAGCATCACCTAAAGTTGGTTTTGCTTCTGCAGCTTGAGCAGCTTGTTTTTTAGCAGCAGCTTTCACATTTGCCATTTCTTCTTCTTTAAAGATTGCAGTATGCGATGCTACTACTCTCTTAAATTCTTTATTGAATTCAATGATTTTGAATTCTGCAGATTCTCCTTTCTTAAGTTTCTTACCATCTTCTTTTTCAAGGTGACGTGAAGGAACAAAAGCAACGATATCTTCGTTAAACTCAATAGTTGCACCTTTATCTACAACCTCAGCAATTTCTGCTGTATGTGTTGTTCCTAAAGCGAACTCAGTTTCGTACTTATCCCAAGGGTTTTCAGTTGTCTGTTTGTGACCTAAAGATAATTTACGTCCTTCTACATCTAACTCAAGTACTACTACTTCTAATTTGTCTCCAACTGCACAGAACTCAGATGGGTGCTTAATTTTCTTAGTCCAAGATAAATCTGAGATGTAAATTAATCCATCGATTCCTTCTTCTAATTCAACAAATACACCAAAGTTTGTAAAGTTACGTACAATACCAGAGTGCTTAGAACCTACTGGGTATTTTGTAGTAATATCTGTCCAAGGATCTTGCGATAATTGCTTGATACCTAATGACATTTTACGATCTTCTCTATCTAAAGTTAATACTTGTGCTTCTACAACATCTCCAACAGATACGAAGTCGTTAGCAGAACGTAAGTGTGTAGACCAAGACATTTCAGATACGTGTACTAATCCTTCTACACCTTCTGCTACTTCGATAAATGCACCGTAATCTGCGATTACAACTACTTTACCTTTTACTTTATCTCCAACATTTACTTCTTCTCCTAATGCATCCCAAGGGTGCTTGCTTAATTGCTTAAGACCTAATTGGATTCTTGATTTGTTTTCATCAAAATCAAGGATTACAACATTAAGTTTCTGATCTAACTCAACAATCTCATTTGGATGGTTAATTCTAGACCAAGATAAATCTGTAATGTGAACTAATCCGTCAACACCTCCAAGGTCGATGAATACACCGTAAGAAGTAATGTTTTTAACAACACCTTCTAATACTTGACCTTTTTCTAATTGACCGATGATTTCTTTCTTCTGTATTTCAATATCAGCTTCAATAAGCGCTTTATGAGATACTACTACGTTTTTGAATTCGTGGTTGATTTTAACAACTTTAAATTCCATAGTTTTATTTACATACTGATCGTAATCTCTAATTGGCTTAACGTCAATTTGAGAACCTGGTAAGAATGCTTCAATTCCGAAAACATCTACAATCATACCTCCTTTAGTTCTACACTTAACGAAACCATTAACGATTTCACCTGTATCGTGTGCATTATTTACACGATCCCATGCTTTAATTACACGTGCTTTTCTGTGAGATAATACTAATTGTCCTGTTGCATCTTCACGAACATCAATTAATACTTCTACTTTATCACCAACTGATAAGTTAGGGTTGTAACGGAACTCATTTAATGAGATTACACCTTCAGACTTTGCGTTGATGTCGATGATAGCGTCACGATCTGTAATGTGAATTACTTCTCCTTCTACTACTTCATCATTTAAAGTATCTACGAAATTTTCAGATACTAACTTTTCAAATTCTTTTAATTGAGAATCTTCTACTTCGTCAATTCCTTCTTGGTAATTGTGCCAATTGAATTCTGCTAAGAATTTTTCAGGGTTTGCTTGTGCTTCAGAAATTACTGGAGCTTCTACTGTTGTTGCTTCTTTAGCTTCAACTTCTGCTTGTTTTGCTTTGTCAGCCATTGCAGATAATAATTTGTATTCTGTATGTATTTAGAAAGTTTTATGCGATTTCACACAGAAGTGTTAAATATAAATTTGTTGTATCCTTTTTCGTCTTTCTATAATTCGCCGAAAAGGAGTGCAAAAATACTACTTTTTTTCTGAATTCACCAACTTATATGGCGCATAACTGATTAATTTATAGAAAGATTAGAATTTTTAATTAAAATACAACTAAATAAAAAGTATTATACCATTAAACTATAGTTATTTAATAGTATGTTATTTTAGTAATTAACTACTACACAAGTATTAATAGACTTAGTTAAATCTATACTAAGGCAGCTATTATTAGTGCACAAGGTGAAGAGGACATATGCCCTAATGTATAAAGACAACCTGATGTACCTCCCCCTTCTATTTTAGACATTTCATTCTCATTTAATTCTACTAAGTTTTGTGTTTTAAAGTTTAATTTTGCTCTTTGTGTTTTCATAATTTAATTATTTTAATTTATACATGCTAGATACTTTATCTACCATTTTGTTGGTTCAAAAGAATTCTAAAAAATGTACTAAAACAAGTAAGCATATGTCTATTTTATAAAATTGGACACTGATAAAAAAACATAAAAAACTAAAAATCAGCAAGTTTAAACAAGCTTAGCATAGTGCAACATACTATAAAGCCATATCATGACTTTAATAAGCCACTTAATATGTTTAATTAAACCTTTTACTTAAAAAAAACAAAAACTGCATTTAATCGATAAAAACAAACACTTAATCTTGTTTTTATTTTATTTACATTAATTTAAAATTTGGGAAAGTTGAATTTGTTTTATAAATTACTATCTTTAGATTATTAAGATTAACATTAAAAACAACAATTTATTATTATGAGCGCTAGAGACAAATACCAATCTGTACTTAGTTTAGGAGAAACATTAAACATCCAGAATGGAGATGTTACAGAAGAAAATGGAGTATTAAAAGTAGTAGGAACTGCTAATACACAATACGAGAAAAATTTATTATGGAATGCTATAAAAACTGCTGGTGGTGAAGAGCCTTCTGATATTATGGCTGATATTTCTGTAGCAGACGAGAGTGTATACCACAGACATACTGTTGCAAGTGGAGAAACTTTAGGGAAAATTGCTGCACATTATTATGGTAGTGCAGGCAAATACACTGCTATTTTTGAAGCAAACAAAGACATTTTAAACAATCCAGATGTAATACATCCAGATCAAGAACTTGTTATCCCTAACTTATAGTAAGTATTAAAATATATATAGTAAAAAAGCGAATCAATTACGATTCGCTTTTTTTTATATTTCTATTTTAGAATTCTACTATAATTTGTCTAGTGTTGTGTTTACCAACTCCAATACTTTTTCAAACTGAGATTCTAAAGTTAAGTCAGAATTATCTATTTCTATAGCATCGTCTGCTTTTACTAATGGAGAATCTTCTCTATGTGTATCTATATAATCACGTTCTTGTACGTTTCTCAAAACATCTTCGTATGTTACCTTATCGCCTCTATCTATTAATTCGTCATAACGTCTTCTTGCTCTTTTTTCTGCTGAAGCTGTCATGAATAGTTTTAATTCTGCATAAGGAAATACGACAGTTCCAATATCGCGACCATCCATAACAACACCTTTATCTTTTCCCATTTGCTGTTGTTGTTTTACCAATTGGTAACGCACTTCTGGTATTGCTGCCACTTTGCTAACAAAACTTGAGACTTCTAGAGTACGGATTTCTTTTTCTATATTTTCTCCATTTAAATAGACTTCAGCAAAGCCTAACTCTACATTAAATGTAAAACTAATGTCTACTTCATTAAGTTTAGAAACCAAAGCAACAACATCGAAATGCTCGCTATCTATAAAACCGTTTCGCATTGTAAACAATGTTACCGCACGATACATTGCTCCTGTATCTACATATATATATCCTAAATGCTTTGCAAGTTGTTTTGCTATGGTACTTTTTCCTGTAGAGGAAAACCCGTCTATGGCTATGGTAATATTTTGCATATTGTTATTTATGGTGCAAAAGTAATTATTATACTTTAAATGTTCTGATTGTAATATTTAAATTAATAAGTGCTTAATGAGAATGAAATACTATCTTAAATCTATCTGTAAGCCAAAGAAGTTAGAATTGGCTGCTCCGCTGTACTTAGCGTGCGTATAACTAAAGCGCATTTTATTAAGTTTAATAGAAAATCCAGCAGATATACCAGAAAAGTTCCTTTGGTTATCTATACGCAATTCTTCTGCACGTCTAAAATTATATCCTAATCTAAGATTAAAGCCTTTATCTGGGAACAACTCTGCTCCTAATATTGTATGGCGGATTACATTACCTAAAAAGCTAACATTCTCTTGTGTTTGATTTCCTTCTAAATCTGTTAATGCTCTAGCTGGGTTAGGTTTTGCTATTGGCCATTGTTGTAAATTCTCGAATGTTAAATGCCAACGTAATGGAATATTTTCTAAGGTTTGAGATAAACCTACATTAATTTCTAATGGTAAAGACTCTTGCCTACCTGCATATGTTGTTATTTGTGTTCCTATATTTCTAACCACTATAGTACCTTGAAACTCTAAATCTTCGTCTATATATAATAATGCTAAATCTGTAGCGACACCCAATGAACTATATTGTTCTAATGTAGATGTAATAAATTTAACGTTTGCGCCTCCGTAAAAATCTGAATATCCTATTTGCAAAGCATACCCAAAAGATAAAGCAGCTTCTTTCCCTGTAAAAGGGGACGTAGCGACTCCGTTTTCATCATAACCTTCAAAGGTTCCGTAGTCTACATAGGTCATTCCTGTATGGAAGGTTTGGCGTCTTCTATCCCAAGTATAAGCATAAGCTGCCGTTCCGTAAGATATTCCTCCTAAATAGCTAGAATAGTTTAATGCAAATTGATTATCCATTTCTACATTAATTGTAGAAGGATTGTACAATGCTTGTGTAACATCGTAATCGACGTTAGTTAACACTTTACCTCCTAATGCTGCTTGTCTTGGTGAGGATACTAAATTTAAGAATTGATACGTAGATTGCCCTCCTAATTGCGCAACACAATAGGTACTAAAAATGAGGTTAATAAGTAGGGCAATTTTTTTTATCATAAAGTTGCAAAGTAACTAAATCTATTTTAGAACGACTAGAAGTTATTTTTATTTTTTTAATGGTCGTTTTTTTTACTTTATTTTACAACTAATTGTGTACCAATTTTAATAATATTCGATTCCAAATTGTTCAATGCTTTTAATTCCTTAACCGTTAAACCATTAATTTTAGATATACTGTATAGCGTTTCTCCTTTTTTAACAATCCAAAATTTAGATGTTTTTGCCACTGTTCTTTCTACATAACCAATTTTTAAAATTTGTCCTATGCCAAGTGTATTGGTTTTAATACCATTAAGTTCTTTAAGGTGTGCTATACTTATTCCGTATTGCTTAGAAATACCATAAAAGGTTTCTCCTGCTTTTACTGTATGTTGTTTAGCATTGCTAGTTTCGGTAGATGTCACTTCTTTTGTTTCAGAAGTAGAAGCAACTACAGTTTTGGCGTCTTTTACTTTATTTTCAACAAATTTATATTCTCCGGTCGTCATAGATAACTTTGCTGGCTTACCGTCTATTATAACGTCTGTAAAACCATCATCTTCTTGTGAAAACACAGAGAGCGATATAAAAATCGCTAAAACTGTAGCTACTCTTTTAATTGTATTATAATTTTTTTGCATTTTTAACTTTTTGCTTTGTCACAGCAATATCAATAACATCTTTCATATCACTTACATAGTGAAAAGTCAACCCTTTTAAATATTCAGGTTTAATTTCATCTATGTCTCTTCTATTATCTTCACATAATAAAATCTCCTTAATGCGTGCACGTTTGGCCGCTAGTATTTTTTCTTTAATACCGCCTACTGGCAATACTTTACCTCTTAGAGTAATTTCTCCCGTCATGGCTAAACTTTTCTTTACTTTACGTTGTGTAAATAAAGAGACTAAAGAGGTTAACATGGTTACACCTGCACTTGGTCCATCTTTTGGAGTTGCACCTTCTGGTACGTGAATGTGTACATTATAGTTTTCGAAAACTTCTGGGTCTATTCCAAATTCGTCTGCATTTGCTTTTATATATTGCATTGCTATTGTAGACGATTCTTTCATAACCTTACCTAAGTTTCCTGTTATAGATAGGTTTCCTTTTCCTTTAGATAGAATAGATTCTATAAATAAGATATCTCCTCCTACTCTAGTCCAAGCTAATCCTGTTACTACACCTGCAACATCATTGTTTTCGTATTTATCGCGTTCTAGTTTAGGTCCTCCGAGGATTTCTATAATGTCTTCATTAGAAATTTTAACATTATAATCTTCTTCCATTGCAATATTTTTAGCGGCATAACGTACCGTTTTTGCAATTTGCTTTTCTAAGCCTCTAACACCAGATTCTCTTGTATAACCTTCTACAATTTTCTCTAATTGTGGTTTTCCTACTTTTATATCTTTATCGGTTAAACCGTGTTCTATTATTTGCTTAGGCAATAAGTGGCGTTTACCAATTTCTACTTTTTCTTCAATAGTATATCCTGTAACATTAATAATCTCCATACGGTCTCTTAATGCTGGTTGTATAGTATTTAAGCTATTAGATGTAGCAATGAACATCACTTTAGATAAATCGTACCCCATTTCTAAGAAGTTATCGTAGAACTCATTATTTTGTTCTGGATCTAATACTTCTAGCATTGCAGATGATGGATCACCTTGGTGTGAATTAGATAATTTATCTATTTCATCTAATACAAATACAGGATTAGACGTTCCGGCTTTTTTAAGACTTTGTATAATTCGCCCTGGCATAGCGCCAATATAGGTTTTACGGTGTCCTCTAATTTCGGCTTCATCTCTTAATCCACCTAGTGAAATTCGCACATATTCTCTTCCTAATGCTTCTGCTATAGATTTTCCTAAAGAGGTTTTACCAACTCCTGGAGGTCCGTAAAGACATAAAATTGGAGATTTCATATCGTTACGAAGCTTTAATACGGCTAAATATTCGATAATACGCTTTTTAACATCGTCTAAACCGTAATGGTCTCTGTCTAATATTTTTTTAGCGCGTTTTAAATCGAATTTATCGTCGCTAAATTCATTCCAAGGTAAATCTAAAAATAAATCTAAGTAATTACGTTGTATAGAATATTCTGCAACTTGCGGATTCATACGTTGCATTTTAGCTAACTCCTTCTCAAAATGCTTTGCTACTTTTTCGTCCCACTTTTTATCTTTAGCACGCACTCGCATATCTTCTAACTCCTGCTCACTACTAACGCCCCCAAGTTCTTCTTGAATGGTTTTCATTTGTTGGTGTAAGAAATATTCGCGCTGCTGTTGGTTCATATCGCTATGAACTTTAGATTGAATATCGTTTTTAAGCTCCAATTTCTGGCGCTCGATATTCATAAACTTTAACGTTTTAAGAGCTCGTTCTTTTAAATCGTTAGTTTCTAATAAAGACTGCTTTTCTTCAACAGATAAATTCATATTAGAAGACACAAAGTTTATTAAAAACGAATCGCTTTCAATATTCTTTATTGCAAAAGAAGCTTCACTAGGAATACTAGGGCTATCTTTAATAATTTGCAATGCTAGTTCCTTAATAGATTCTGTAATAGCACTAAACTCTTTGTTCTTTTTTGCTGGTCTAGCTTCAGGAACTTCACTAATTGTAGCAGTAATATAAGGTTCTTCTGTTACTACTTGATTAATTCCAAAACGCTTTTTACCTTGTATAATAACTGTTGTGTTACCATCTGGCATTTTTAAAACTTTTAGAATTCTAGCAACAGTTCCTACTGGATAAATATCTTCGGCTTTGGGATCCTCTACTTCTTCATCTTTTTGCGATACTACACCTATAACTTTACTTCCATTATTGGCATCGTTAATTAGCTTAATAGATTTATCACGTCCAGCGGTAATAGGTATTACTACACCAGGAAACAATACTGTATTACGTAACGATAATATAGGTAGGGTTTCTGGTAATTGTTCGTTATTTATTTCTTCTTCGTCTTCAGGAGTCATTAAAGGGATTAATTCTGAATTTTCATCAAAATCCTGTGATGACAAACTGTCAAGACTAATAAAATTAGATTTTTTCATATGTATTTTTAAGCCATTGTGTCATTAAATGATTGTATGACACTATGTTCTATTTTGCAAAATTAAAAACTATTTAAGTGTAAAACTACTGATTAACATATAATTACGTTTAATCAACACTATTACATCTACCTATAAAAGTCAATTAATATGCCAGTATTTAAATTATTTAATTGCCTTTCTATAATTAATCGTTCACTTTTAATACATATAAAAAACTAAAAATCAAATAATTACGATTTTATTTAATATTAAAATTGAAAAAAAATTAAAAAAAATACTATCAAACTGTAACAAAGAATAGTAACTTAACTCTTTATTACAACAATTTGTTTTTTTTGACACTAACCAACTACAATATCGAACAGCTAATTAAGCTCTGTATGTCTAACGACCAATTCGCGCAATTGGAAATTTACAACAGGTATTATAAGGTTATGTACAATACAGCGTACCGAATTGTAAAGGATAGCTTTGAAGCAGAAGATGTAATGCAAGATTCCTTTTTGTTGGCCTTCACAAAACTGAACTCTTTAAAAGACATAAAAACCTTTGGAGCATGGTTAAAACGCATCGTTATTAACAATAGTATTCATCACTATAATAAAAGTAATAAATACAACGAAGTGCCACTAGACGATGTGTTATATAAAGTTGAAGATGATTATGGAGTGTCTAGCGATTATGAGTTTACAAACTTAAAAGCGAAACAAGTTTTAGAAACCATGAATGCGCTTAAAGATAATTACAGAATTGCTTTGACTTTACATTTAATTGAAGGTTACGATTACGAAGAAATAAGCGAAATCATGTCTATTTCTTACGCGAATTGCAGAACAACAATATCTAGAGCTAAAGATAGCTTACGATTAAAAATACAATCCTTAGTTGGATAGATAGAAAATAATTACAAATGAATAAAGATAATTTGAGTCATCTTTTTGAAACCCTTCAGAGCGATTTCGACATAGAATCGCCAAATAAAGGGCATGAGCATCGTTTTCTAGACAAGCTTAACGCTAATAAAGAACAGCCGATAGCAGTTACTAGAACAAAACGAAGCTTATGGAAACCATTTATTGGCATTGCAGCTAGTATTGCACTACTTCTAACACTTACACTCTCTTTAAATACAGAAGAGGAAATTAAAGATTTAGCAAGTGTTTCTCCAGAAATGGCAAACACGCAAAACTTTTTTAGCGCTGTTATAGAAGAAGAATTAAGCAAAGTAGAACAAGAGCGCTCACCAGAGACAGAATCGTTAATTAAAGACGCCATGTCGCAAATGGAAATTCTTGAAGAAGAATACCAATTATTAAAAATAGATTTAACCGAAAGTGGTAACGACAAACGCGTAATACATGCTATGATTACCAATTTTTTAAACCGAGTAGATTTACTAAAAAGTGTATTACAAAGTATTGAAGAAGTAAAAACAATAAAACAACAACACATCAATGAAACGAGCAACACAATATAATATAGCCTTCCTATTACTTTTATTGCCTTTGGTTTTATTTGCCAATCATGATAAAAATAAATACAAGAAAGAAAAAACGATAACGAAACAGTTTAATGTTAATACTAATGCTACATTAAAAATTAATAATAGCTATGGTAACTTAGATATCGTTACTTGGGATGAGAATAGAATTGAATTTGAAATAAAGATTATTACAAGTGGTAAAAACGAAGAGAAAGTACAACAAAAATTAGACGATATCACTGTAGATTTTGATGCTTCTAATAGTATGGTTTCTGCTAAAACAATTTTTAATAAAAATAAATCTAAATCTTGGTGGAAATGGGGTAAAAGCAACAATGTGAGCATGACTATTAATTACATCGTAAAAATGCCTGCTACTAATAATGTAGATTTAAATAATGACTATGGTACTATTAACTTGGCAAGATTAGAAGGACAAGCTATTATTAATTGCGATTACGGAAAAATCACAACAAAGGAACTGTTAGGAGACGATAACAGAATTACTTTCGATTACACTAATAACTGTTTTTTCGAATACATAAAAAGTGCCAAAATAAATGCAGATTATAGCGGTTTTACCATCTCTAAAGCTAATAAAATAGACCTTGTAGCAGATTATACAAAATCTAAAATTGAAATAGTAGAAGATGTTACCTACAATTGTGATTACGGTGCATTAACAGTAGATAAGGTAAACAATATAGATGGAAAAGGTAATTACTTAACTGTAAGATTGGGTGATATTTACAAAAATGTATCTATTGTTGCCGATTACGGGTCTATACGCATGGACAAGCTTACTAAAAACGCTGGAAATATAACTATAGATTCAGATTACGTAGGTATTAAGATAGGATACGATAGCGATTATACTTTCGATTTTGATATCGATTTACAATACGGTTCTTTAAAAGACAACGCCGACGCTTTAGATTTTAACACTAAAAATGTAAGATCTACCTACAAAAACTATTCTGGGTACCATAAAACACAAGGTTCTGGAAATCTTATGAAAATAAATTCGGAATACGGAAGCGTGACATTAAACAAATTATAATAATCAATCAAAAAACAAATACATCATGAAAACTTTAAAACAAACAACACTATTAATCGCAGCGTTATTATTTGTCTCATTTGCTCAAGCACAATGGGGAAGTAAAAAAATAAAAGGTAACGGAAACGCAACAAAGATTACACGAAATACAGCCGATTACGATGCTGTAAAATGTGCTGGATCAATGGATTTTATTCTTGTAAAAGGCACAGAAGGCAATTTAACACTTGAAGGCGATTCTAATTTACTGGATTATATTGTTACAGAAGTAAAAGATGGTACATTAACTATTAAAACAAAAAAAGGATATACCTTAAAAACAGGATGGAATAAGCAAATAAAAATTACGATTCCGTTTCAAGACATAGAAAAAGTAACCTTAGCAGGTTCTGGAGATGTAATCACCAAAAATACTATAGAAACTAAATCTTTTGAAACTAGGTTAGCAGGATCTGGAGATATTACACTAGATGTTAATGCTAATAGTGTAACTGCAGGAGTTTCTGGATCTGGAGACATTACATTAAAAGGGCAAACAACAGATTTAACTGCAAGAGTAACAGGATCTGGTGATTTTCATGGTTTTGGATTACAAGCTAAAAATACAGAAGCAAAAGTAACAGGGTCTGGAGGTGCAGAAGTAGTCTCTACAAAAAGTTTAAAAGCTCGTGTTACTGGTTCTGGAGATATAGATTATAAAGGAAATCCAGAACAAAAAGACACTAAAGTAACAGGTTCTGGAGATATAGATGGGTAGTATTAAACCCTAAATAAAAATATAAAACGCTATTCTGTAACGAATAGCGTTTTTTTGTGTCTTATGTTTTGTCACTAAAATAGTATGAAGAATAAACAATATTTAAAAATCCTAGGACTTTATATAATTAGCATATTCTGTATTATAACCTATTTCTTATTATCGAATTCAGAATCTATAATAGAGTTTAATCAAAAAGCAGATAATTATCGAATAGATTATGGATTCTTTTTCTTTATTTTAACTGGATTAGTCAAATATGTATTATTATTAATTGGAATTAGCGTTCCCATAATTCTAACTTTCTTATTATTAAAAAAGAAAATCAAACATAATTAAGTCTTTATAAAACTGCTATTTGAAATATCATATAATAAAATACATAAAAACCATATATTTGAAGCATGGAAAAAAGCCTAGGCCAACAAACTACAATAGACTATTACGACTGCGATCCAGAGATTATAAATAAAGCTGCAACAATAAAAGGTATTCTTGAAAAAGCAGCAAATATTATGAATTTAACGATTGTTAATACCACCATTCATGAATTTTCACCCATTGGTGTTAGTGGTGTAGTTGTTATTAAAGAAAGTCATATTGCCATACACACTTGGCCAGAACACAAATATGTAGCTTTAGATTTTTTCACCTGTAATCATACTTCAGATTTAAAAGAAGGTATTTTATGGCTTAAAGAACAGTTTAAAGCGAAACGCATAGAAGAACAATCATCTAATAGAGGGTATTTAGAAAAAATGAAAGCCTAAGCTATGAGTTTTAAGAAAAAAGTGTCTTTATATTTTGATGACGAAAGAGGCAATACCTTTGGAGATGTTATTGTAGAGCATTTTATCTCTGCACTTATTATTGTTAATGTTATTGCCATAGTATTAGAGTCTTACAATAGCATTTACACACAATTTCAAACGTTTTTTACCTATTTAGAAATTTTCTCTATCATCGTTTTCACTTTAGAATATGGTATTAGAATATGGATAGCAGATATTATATATCCGCAATTATCTAAAACAAAAGCAAGATTAAAATATGCTACGTCATTTATAGGGATTATAGATTTAGTTTCAATTCTACCATTCTATCTTCCGTTTATCTTTAAAATAGATTTACGTATCGTTAGAGTATTACGCTTGCTACGTTTACTTAGAATTTTAAAACTAAATAGACATTTTAAATCTCTAAACATTATTCGTTCTGTAGTTAATAGAACCAAGAATGAAATTATGGTTACTGCCTTTCTGGTCTTTATTTTACTCATTTTGGCATCTACCATCATGTTTAATATAGAAAACGAAGCGCAACCAGATGCCTTTCAAAATATAGGAGAAGCTATGTGGTGGGCAGTCGCTACACTAACAACAGTGGGTTATGGAGACATTTACCCTATTACAGGTTTAGGTAAGTTAATGAGTGCAATTATTGCTTTATTAGGTATAGGATTTGTAGCCTTACCAACTGGAATAATAAGCTCTGCTTATATCGATGAAATTAGAAAAACAAAAGCAACAGACACATGTATTTGTCCACATTGCAATAAAGAAATAGAATAATATGTTTGGAAACAATAAGGAAAGCTATCCTTTACATAAATTAAAATTAGATTACACTCTAAGCCTTTTTAAAACAGATTGGAAGATTGTAGAAATAGGTGAATATAATTGGGATATGGATAATTCCAGTATTGAATATACATTACAATCAGCTAATAAAAAAGCGTACCTTGAGGTAGAATATATAAAAGGGGATTACGAAGTTGTTTATAGCGAAGACATCTCTATAGATGAAGCCTTTTTAGTAGATGCTATTAGGGATGGTGTTATTTATTTTGAAGGTAAAGAATACGAATTAGAGGAAACGTATACTGGACAATATAAAAACCCAAACACCTTTACAAGAAGAGAAACCTTAGAGTCCTTCATGTTTTATTGTAAAGATGATATATTAACTATTGAAAAATGGGACGATGGAACCTATGAAGCCTTTATAGGTGAAGAAGTAAAAGCAAAAAAAATTAAGAATATTAAAACCAACTAACATGACAAAACGAATGCTACTAGCAGTACTTCCTTTTTTATTATTTTCCTGCGGAAACACGGAGAAAAAATCGAAACAGGTTGCACAAGAACCTTCAGAATTAATTAGAAAATCTATTCCTACAAACGATTTCTCTCTAGTCTTAGATGATATGACTATTAAGGAGGAAAACAATGTATTAGACCACAGACATAAATACTCTGTTTTAGAATTAAAAGGAGATTCTTTACATAAAATACAAAAAGGCTGGGAATCTGTAAACAAAACCTTTTTCCAAAAACACCAAAACGATTTAGGAATGGAAATTATGTCTAGACATAATGGAAAAGCCTCATTTACAGCGCAGCCTGTAGGGTTTGGATGGGCCATTGGTAATGAGAAACATGGAGAATGGGTAGAAACACCAAAAGATTCTACTACTACAAATACCGCAAGTACTAGTAACAATAACAACAGACGCTGGAGAACACACTCTACAAGTCCATTTTTATGGTATTGGTTAGGAACACGCAGAAGCACTTACAGAAACGATTACAATAGTTACAGAACTTACAATAGCAGAGGGCAAGCGTATTACGGACGAAACACATCGAACAATTCTTATGCTTATGGTACAAGAAGTAGTTACCAGAAAAAAACAAGACCATCTTTTTTTAGCAGAAGACAAAAGAATAGCACCCGTTGGAACAACTTAAACAAAAAATCGTCAAGAAGTTCGTCTAGGTATAGTAGCGGATCTTCTACACGATCAAGATCTGGAGGTACTGGAAAATAATTATTTTGAAATACTCTAAAAAACAAAAATCGCTTACCCTAAAAGTAGCGTTATTTGCAACAGGAATTAGTGGTATTGTAGCAGAGTATATTCTCTCTACATTAGCCTCCTATTTTATTGGTAATGCCATTTTACAATTTACATTAATTGTCTCTATTATGCTTTTTGCTATGGGACTAGGTAGTAGATTAAGTAAATCGTTAACCAAAAACGTAGTCCTTTATTTTATTGCTACCGAATTAATACTATCCATTTTAGTATCCTTTTCAGCATTAGTATCTTATATTATTTATGGCGTTACAGATATATCTTGGTTGGTTATTTATCTGTTATCTATACTAATAGGAATATTAATAGGTTTAGAAATTCCGTTAGCAACTCGAATAAATGATGATTTCGAAGAACTTAGAATTAACATTTCTAACATTCTAGAAAAAGATTACTTTGGCAGCTTAATAGGTGGGTTATTCTTTGCTTTTGTAGGACTCCCCTATCTAGGTTTAACCTACACACCTTTTATATTAGGATTGCTAAACTTAGGCGTTTCTTTTTGGCTCTTTTTAGTATTAAAAGAGGCTATTTCAAAAAAAGCACAACGCGCCTTAACTATAACGTATATAGTGGTTACAAGTTTAATTGTTGCTGGTGTTTGCTTTGCAGAACCTATAGTTACTTTTGGAGAACAAGTAAAATATAAAGACAAGATTGTTTATAGTAAGCAAACAAAATATCAAAAAATAGTGATTACAAAATGGCAAGATTGGCATTCGTTGTACATTAATGGTAATCAGCAATTATCTTCTTTCGATGAGTTTATGTATCACGAACCTATGGTACATTTACCGATGAATTTAATCGATAAAAAATCGAATATACTCATCTTAGGTGGTGGCGATGGTTGTATTGCAAGAGAGCTTTTTAAATACGATACTATTGAAAACATAACGTTAGTAGATCTTGATGTAGAAATGTTAAACCTTGGGAAACACAACCCTATTTTTACGGAATTAAATGAAGGTTCTATGACTAATACAAAGTTAACAACGGTTGCCGAAGATGCTTTTAATTTTCTAGAAGATAGTGAAACCACTTACGATGCTATATTTATAGATTTACCAGATCCTAATAATGTGGATTTAAATAAACTGTACACCAAAGAGTTCTATTATATCTGTAAATCTAAATTAGCAGATAATGGTATTTTAATAACACAATCTGGAAGCCCTTATTATGCAACCAAGGCTTTTTATTGTATTGAAAAAACATTGCGTGCTGCTGGGTTTAAAACCTTACCTATGCACAATCAAGTGCTAACATTAGGCGAATGGGGATGGATTATTGGCACTAAACAAGAGGTTACAAAACAAGAACTTGCGCAAGTAGATGTCTCTAATCTTCCTTTAAAATGGTTTACAAATAATTCTATAAACCAAATCACGTCTTTTGGTAAACCTTTAGCAGACACTACAGGAATTAAAATAAACACCATTTTTTCACCTAAGTTATATACCTACTATAAGCAAGGGAATTGGGACTTGTATTAAGACTACTTTATCGCACTAAAACAAAAAAATCTCAACAAGTTAAACTTATTGAGATTTTTTTTAAATAGTAAACTATATTGTCTTAACTATAATTTTGTGTATACAAACGTTAAATCTTGGTTTACAGTAACAGTTGAATCATCGCTATTAATAACTTGAAAACCTTCTTCTACTGTATTAGACATTTCATTACCAGACAATGTAAAACTGAACTCTACATCATCTTCATCTGTTATCATTATAGTATTTCCTGTTTGTGTCCATGTAATTTGAGTATTTTCTATTTCGTCTATACACTCTTGAGTAAAAATGTAAGAATCTGTTGTTCCTGCCTCTATTGTTAAACTCAATTCTGCGTAGGTAGTACTCATTACTGTACCTGTATTGTCTGCATTAAATACAATAGTCTCATTATCGTAACAATCTATTTCGTCTAAAGCATTAATACTAGCTGTACCATCATTATTAATATCAGTTGCCTCTGTTGTATTCCACGCCGTAAGTTTCCATGTCCCAACAACCTCAGCATCATCTGGCTCGTTATTATCGTCTCCTGTACAATCACCTAAGCTATTAACTGTAATTTGAAGTACGCCATTAGGATCACCACAAGCCGCAATTTGATTTTGTAAAGCAGTTTTGTATATATTACAAACAGTTGTGTAATTAGCATCTTCTTCACTAGCATTTCCAAAGTTTTCGGTAGCAGTAATTAAGGCTGATGTAGTGTTTGCACATTCTAAATTAGACTCTATTTGCCCAGCAAGACCATCTTCTAATGGTTCATCTTCACATGTAAATGCTGTTAATAAAACAAAAAGTGATAAAAAAGGAATTAATTTTTTCATAATATTAAAATAATTTGGTGTAAATATACAGAACTTAGTATTAATAGATTATAATTATTATATTATTTCTTAGGCACTCTAAATAACAATATAATCCCCATTAAAAAGAATATAAATAGACATAAAAATGCATTACGCATACTACCCGTTATTTGATCTATAGATCCAAAAATAACCATCCCGATTACAATTCCTATCTTTTCAGCGACATCAAAAAAGCTGAAGTAAGAGGTTGTATCTTCTGTATCTGGCAAAAATTTAGAATAGGTAGAACGCGCCAAGGATTGTATACCTCCCATTACTAAACCAACAACACCTGCTGTTGCATAAAACTGTACTGGTGTCTCTACGAAATAGCCCCAAAAACAAAGTGCCATCCATATAAAGTTTATAACAATTAAAGTTTTAATGTTACCAAATTTAGCGGAGCTTCTAGAGGTTAAAAACGCACCTAAAACGGCTACTATTTGTATAACTAAAATACTTACAATTAAACCTGATGTTTTTTCACTTGGACTAGCCCAAGCAATTTCTTCTTCTCCAAAATAAACAGCAACTAACATAATGGTTTGCACTGCCATACTAAACACAAAAAAGGCTAATAAATAACGTTTTAATCTTAAGTTTAATAGTAATTCATTCCAAACCAGTTTTAATTCCTTAAAGCCTTTAAAAACCACATCTTTAGTCACTTTATGCCCCGTAGACACTCCTTTAGGCAATACATAAAAAGAGTATTGGCTAAAACCAATCCACCAAAGACCTACCATAACAAATGAATAACGCATTGCTTTTATAGATGCTATATCTTTAGCTGCTTCTCCTCCTTCTCCATTCCAAAACCCAAAAAGCTCAGGATACATTACCATAGCCAAGTTAATAATTAACAATAATACACTTCCTATATAACCTAACGAGAAACCTTTTGCACTGATACTATCCTGTTGTTCTGGAAATGCAATATCTGGTAAATAAGAGTTGTAAAACACTAAACTTCCCCAATACCCCATTAATCCCATAAAATAGAATAATAGACTATAATAAATTTCTCCAGAGTCTATACCAAAAAAGAACAAACCAATACAACCTGCACCTCCTAAATAACAGAAGAACTTCATAAAATTCTTTTTGTTCCCTACATAATCTGCAATACCAGACAACAATGGAGACGTAAAAGCAACCACCATAAATGTAAAGGCTGTTATAAATGTTATAAGTGCTGTACTCTTAAAATCGAAACCAAAAGCATGTACAATTTTCTCATCTGTTGCATTAGCTCTAGTTAAAAACAAAGCCGAATAAAATATTGGAAATATAGACGATGTTATCGTTAACGTATATACAGAATTTGCCCAATCGTAAAACGCCCAAGCATTCAATAGTTTTTTACTTCCTTTCTCTAGTTTAGCCATAATAAAAAAGCCACTCGTTAGTGGAGTGGCTTCGAAAATAAGTATTTATTTGTTAACTAATACCATTTACTCGTTTCAAATGACTGTAAAACAAAAGGATATTTTATTCTATTTATTTTAAACAAGTAAATAGACTTAGTGTACATTAAAATTTAGTTATCGGTCTAAAAGATTGAACTCCAAACTTTTTAGCTTCTGCTTTAGCAGTTGGCGCTAACGCTGTTAAATTATCTATACGTGTTTGGTTTGCTGGATGTGTACTTAAAAACTCTGGTGGCGCTTGTCCTCCACTTGCTTTCCCCATTCTTCTCCATAGGTTTGCAGCTTCGTCTGGATTATAACCAGCCATAGCAGTTAAATACAAGCCAATTCTATCAGCTTCTGTTTCATGACTTCTACTAAAAGGCAACATACCTAAAACGTTAGAACCTATTCCGTATGCTTGATTAAATACTGCTGCTTTTTTTGGATCCTCATTCATAGTTAATAAACCAACTCCTAATCCTACACCTTGTTGTAACATACCAGCACTCATACGTTGTTGTCCGTGATTTGCTAAAGCGTGTGCAACTTCATGTCCCATAATCGCAGCTATGGCAGTTTCGTTTTCGGCTATGGGTAAAATACCTGTGTAAAATACTATTTTACCTCCTGGCATACACCAAGCATTAACCGTATTATCATTTACTAAATTGTATTCCCATTTGTAATCGTTTAAATACCCTTGCTGACCATTAGCGTTTAGCCAACGTTCTGCCGCAACAGCTATACGCTGCCCCACTCTAGTTATCATTTCAGATTGCGCAGTACCTGTAATTACTTTATTCTCTCCTAAAAACTGATTGTACTGAGCAAAAGCTGTAGGGAATAATTGTGCATTAGGCACAAATGCTAATGTTTTCTTACCTGTAAAAGGGTTTGTTGCACATGACAGAAATATAATCAATGTCAATGTTACTATTATGCTAGATTTAAATTTCATTTTGTTAAGATGGTTTTTATTGAATTATAAATTTACAAAAAGTTAGGCAACTATTATGCCATTGGTAGCTAGCATATTGTTAACAAAACCGATTAAAAGCAAATTTTATCTACAAAACGCATGAAAATAGATAATCATAATGTTATTATTTGTATGATTTATCGACAGATTAGGCAATACTATTATTATTTAAAATAACTTTACAACTATGAAAAAATTAGCATTATTATCCCTAGTCTTGTTATTGTTTAATTGCAAAGGTAACTCGCAAAAAACTTCGAAAAAAGAAGTGGTTTATGAAGTTACTAAAACCGATGAGCAGTGGAAAAAAGAATTGACTCAAAAACAATATTATATATTAAGACAAGCAGGTACAGAACGACAATTTAGTAGTCCTTTAAATAAAAACTATAAAGAAGGAACTTATGTATGTGCAGCTTGCCAAACACCTCTTTTTAAAAGTGAGCATAAATTCGATTCTGGTACAGGATGGCCAAGTTTCGATAGAGAAGTAAAAGGTAATGTAGCGTATTCTACAGATTATAAAATAGGTCATGCCCGTACAGAAGAGCATTGTGCTACTTGTGGCGGACACTTAGGTCATGTATTTAACGACGGACCAAGAGACACAACAGGTAAAAGACATTGTATTAATGGCGCTGCCTTAGAATTTATACCAAAAAAAGATGAGTAATTTTAATATAGAAAAGTCTGAAAAAGAGTGGAAAGCACAACTCTCTGAAGAAGAATATAGAATTTTAAGAGACAAAGGCACCGAAAAACCACATACTGGTAAATACAATCTTCATTTTGAAGAAGGGACTTACAAATGTGCAGGATGTAATCAGCAATTATTTGAAAGCTCTAGTAAGTTCGATGCACATTGTGGTTGGCCAAGTTTCGATGAGTCTATAAAAGGTACTGTAAAGTATGTTTTAGACAAAACGCATGGTATGATCCGTACAGAAATTGTATGTTCTAACTGTGGCGGCCATTTAGGTCATGTATTTAACGATGGTCCTACAGAAACTGGTACGCGCTATTGTGTGAATTCTGTGAGTATTAATTTTGATAAAACAGATGAATAGCTATTTAATTAGCATATTAAAGCAATTTGAATACTACAAAAGTCTTGGCGATAAAACATTTAATCAATTAACTTTTGCTGAATTACAATCGAAACCGAATAGCTATTCAAATTCTATTACCATAATTACGAAACATATTGTTGGTAATATGTTATCTCGTTGGACTAATTTTTTAACCGAAGATGGTGAAAAAGAATGGCGACATAGGGATTTAGAGTTTGAAGACTCTTTTAATTCTAAAGAAGAATTGTTAGCTACTTGGAATACAGGTTGGTCTTGTTTATTTGATGCTCTAGAGCCTTTAACTGAAAAAGATCTAGAGCGTATAATATACATTCGTAATCAAGGGCATACCGTTACCGAAGCTATTAATAGGCAACTAGCGCATTACGCCTACCATATTGGGCAAATAGTATACTTAGGCACGCTTATAAAAAATGAAGATTGGCAATCGCTATCTATAGCAAAAGGAGCATCTTCTAGTTATAACGAAGATAAATTTAGCAAAGCAAAAGTGCGTAAACATTTTACAGACGATATGTAAAATATATTCTATAGTTTTAGTGTATTAGAAACCAATTTTTCTTCTAAAATAGCTTCTAACTCTTCTGCTGTAGGGTTAACTGCCAATATGGTTCCAGTTTTATCTATTAAAAACATTGCGCCGCCAGCATTCATTATACCATATTTTTCCCAAATTCTATTGTTTTTATCTAATTCTATTAGTTGCTGCCATGGCCATTGCTCTTTAGCCATAAACTTATGGTAACTTTTTAAATCATCGTGTTCTCCTGCTACTCCTAAAATAGTAAAGCCTTTGTTTTTATATTTTTCGTAAACAGGTTTTGCCAAGCGTGTTTTTGCAATACAAGGGCCGCACCAAGTTGCCCATAAATCTAGTAATACAATCTCATTATTCTCTAAAATAGATTTTAATTCAAACTGTTTTCCATTAGTATCTGGAGCTGTAAAATTAACATACTCCCCTCCTGGTTTTAAACTTGTTATCCCAAAAATTAAATTTTCACTTAGTGTACTGTATGGATGATTGCTATGTTTTGGTTTTAGTGTATTGTAAGCTTCTAATATTTTATTTAATGGCACATCCATATAATCAAACCCTATCATATCTGTTAGCAATAAATCGAAAGATACTAAGGTTGGGTTTTTAGAGATATAATTGTATTTATAATTTACCATCTCGTCATGTATTGCTTTCTCTTCTAGACTTTTAATCTTGCCCAACTCACTTTTATCTAGCCCTTCTTCTTGTAGCTTATCTCTTTTTTTATACAATGGCACTTTCTCTTCTTGTGTTTTTGCTAAACGTAATTGTGTCATTAAAGTGTTATACGCTTCAGATTGAAAGTCCTTATAATTATGAGCTTTGTACTTTTCTCTAATACTATCGTAACGCGAATAAAAGTTATCTCTCATTAATTTTGAAAAATTAGTATACTCTTCATTCACCTTTCCGCCTAACAATGTATTGTTATCAAACTTATCATTGTTATTTAATGATAGTGTTATAGTATCCTTTTCAGAGAAAAAAGTAATGGGACGGTAAGCGCCTCTTTCGGCTTCTTCTTCGAATGCTAATTGATACGATTCTATAGCTTCTGTTTTAAAACTATAGCAAAACTTACTATCTACAATAGGTATTTTTATTACAGAATCTGTTCTAAAGTCTTCGTAAGATTTTGCCATCCATAACATTTTACTATCTGGTCTTCCTATAACTTCACCTATTAGTACTGTTTCAGTTGGTTTTACTGGCTCTATGGTTTTGTCTTCTTTACAAGAGTAACAGATTACAATACAAAGTATAATTAGTAGTTTTTGTACGTTCATTTTTAAGGGATTTGTTTTATTTTATGTAAACATACTATTTTAGATTAACTCATTATTGTGCATTTAGAATTAATTAACGGATTAAAGACATTGGTATAATTGCTACAAAAACTCTAAATGATTATTATGTTTTTTAGTCCTAGAACTTCTCGATGCATTACTACTTTTCTTTATACAGAGCGCAGACGAAGTATTAAAAACACAAAATAACGTTTAGATTAAAATTAGAAGCATAGCAGATTGAACTATTATAATGTAACTATTTGGCTTAATTATTCGCGATTTCTGCGTGAGGGATAGAATGGCATGTCTGAACTCCTCGCAGAGAGTGAGTAATGATAGCCCGACCTTTAGGACACGCCCAAAAAAAGTGACACTTCAATTTAATATTACAGCTTTGTTTTGTAAATTCGTAGCTTGTTAAAAACGACTAAAAAAATTACGATGAGTAAATACGATATTATTGTACTTGGTAGTGGTCCTGGTGGCTATGTTACTGCCATTAGAGCAGCTCAATTAGGTTTTAAAACTGCAATTGTAGAAAAAGAAAGTCTTGGTGGCGTTTGCCTTAACTGGGGATGTATCCCAACAAAAGCACTTTTAAAATCTGCTCAAGTATTCGAATACTTAAAGCATGCTAGCGATTACGGATTGTCTGTAACAGATTATGACAAAGATTTTGATGCGGTGGTTAACCGTAGTAGAAATGTTGCTGAAGGGATGAGCAAAGGTGTTCAGTTTTTAATGAAAAAGAACAAAATTGACGTTATTAATGGTTTCGGAAAACTAAAAGCTGGTAAAAAAGTAGAGGTTGACGGTACCGAATATAGTGCAGATCATATAGTTATTGCTACTGGTGCGCGTTCTCGTGAGTTACCAAGCTTACCACAAGATGGTGAAAAAGTAATTGGTTACAGACAAGCCATGACTTTAAAGACACAGCCTAAAAAAATGATTGTGGTTGGTTCTGGTGCTATTGGTGTAGAGTTTGCTTATTTCTATAATGCTATGGGAACTGAGGTTACTATAGTAGAATATTTACCAAGCATAGTCCCTGTTGAAGATGCAGATGTTTCTAAGCAATTAGAGAAATCGTTTAAAAAGAGTGGTATTAAAATTATGACGTCTGCCGAAGTAACAAGTGTTGATACTTCTGGAGATGGTGTAAAAGCGACAGTAAAAACTAAAAAAGGTGAAGAAGTATTAGAAGCCGATTTAGTATTATCTGCTGTTGGTATTAAAACAAACATTGAAGGTATTGGTCTGGAAGATGTTGGTATCGCTGTAGATAGAGATAAAATATTAGTTAACGATTACTACCAAACTAACATACCTGGATACTATGCTATTGGAGATGTTACGCCTGGGCAAGCTTTAGCGCACGTTGCTTCTGCTGAAGGGATTTTATGTGTAGAAAAAATTGCTGGACACCATGTTGAAGCTTTAGACTACGGAAACATTCCGGGTTGTACGTATGCGTCTCCAGAAATTGCTAGTGTTGGTTTAACAGAGAAACAAGCTAAAGACCAAGGTTTAGATATTAAAGTTGGAAAATTCCCATTCTCTGCTTCTGGTAAAGCAAGTGCTGCTGGAACTAAAGAAGGTTTTGTAAAAGTAATTTTCGATGCTAAATATGGGGAATGGTTAGGATGCCACATGATTGGTGCTGGTGTTACAGATATGATTGCAGAAGCTGTTTTAGGCCGTAAACTTGAAACTACTGGACACGAAGTATTAAAAGCAGTACACCCTCACCCAACAATGAGTGAAGCGGTTATGGAAGCTGTTGCAGATGCTTACGATGAAGTAATACACTTATAGAATAGTAAGATACTTATATACATTAGAAAAAGACGATTCTTAACGGAATCGTCTTTTTTGTTTTAATAATTTATTAGAAATAGCTATTAAAGCCATCTCCTCTTCTAATTTTCAACTTATAAATCTACGTAGATATACCTATAGGATATTTATATAAAATATTAGAACTTACAAACTCCATAAAAACAGTAACATAGTACTATTTTAATCAATTATATAAACATGAAAAAATCGAATTCAAATTTAGAGACTATTAGTCAAATAAAAGATATTTTAACTGAACACTACATTTGGCTATCTGTAGCAGAAAGTCTTACTTGTGGAAAGCTTCAATCTAATCTTGGCGAAGTCTCTGGTATTTCCCAATGTTTTAAAGGAGGTATAACAGCCTATACAATCGATGAAAAAGTGAACTTTTTAAAAGTTGATAGACAAGAAGCAGAAAAAGTAAATAGTGTCTCTCAAAGTATTGCCCATCAAATGGCAGAAGGCGTTTCGTTAATGTTTGATTCAGGAATAGGTATCAGCACAACTGGTTATGCAGAGCAATACGAAAACCATGATCCACATGCATTTTTTGCTATATATATGAAAAAAAATAATGCTGAAGGAACTATAATAATAGACGGTAGAATAAATGCCGAAGGTAAAAATAGAACAGAATTTCAAATACATATTGTAGATACTATTTTCAATAAACTATTGACTTATTTAATTAATCATTCTGAAACTTTATAAGTTGTTATAACTGTCCGTTTTGTGTAATTATATTACTTATAGCGTCATGCTGAACTTGTTTCAGCATCGCATAACACCTGCAAACATAGAGGATTAATGGCGAGAACCTGAAACAAGTTCAGGTTGACGGTAAACTTTAGGGTTGATACAGATATTCAAAATAAATTGTAATAGAAAAGCGGATATAAAAGACGTCCAAAAAAATGATGATTGGATATTTTGTCCATACAATTATTAGAATAAAATTGAGTTAAAAAAGAGGGAGAAAAGAATAACAGGAACTAATATTATGAAACTACACCAACCTTTTTTCTCGACAATCGTAATAATTTGCCAATTAATCATTTCTCTTAAAGATTATTACAAACTTCAAGAATGGAAAAAAGCGAACCCAGGACTGGATGCACTAATAAATAAAATTGTTCATTACGATACACTTTTTTTATTTGTATTAATAATTGGGGTTTTAGAAATGTTAACAAAACCTAGCTGGTTTAAGAATCTAATTCGAATATTTTTAGTTTGTATTGTTTTAGGACATTACTTTTCTGGAGTTATTCCAATCGAAGGTTTTAAATTCG
Organism: uncultured Flavobacteriaceae bacterium; assembly: GCA_947494205.1. Lineage (GTDB taxonomy): Bacteria > Bacteroidota > Bacteroidia > Flavobacteriales > Flavobacteriaceae > JAHDHI01. The sequence goes on from CANLUH010000018.1 coordinate 70,206, forward strand.
GAATTTATAATACTGCTTGTTTTTCTGCAGTCGTAGCTTTTGTTCTAATTTTAATACGAATCGGAAAATATAGTTTAAACAAACGAGCTAATCAGAAACTGTAAAAGAAAAATAGCTAATACCATGTGTAATACATTGATTTTATAACTAATCTCTACGCACTACAAACATCACACTGCCCCATTAAAAGAATATCTGTAGACTCTACTTTATGATTTTTTATAGAAGGGATTTTAATCTCTACAGACAAACACTCAACCTTATCGCATTCTGTACATTGAAAATGCGGATGCTTATCTAAATGATTACTGGCAGAACAGCCTTGACACTTAGCATACCATTTTAAACCATCTTTACCATTAAAGGAGTGAATAACACCATCTTGTTCTAGTCTATCTAAAATACGATACACTGTTGTTTTATTCATTTTATCCTTTACAAGCTCTATGAGATGCACTACAGATTTAGCCTCATTCTTCGCTTCAAAAATTTGGAGTACAGTAGTTACAGCTTTTGTTTTTCTAATAATTCCCATAGACACAAAATTAATGCAACTATGTTGCATTTACAAATTTTATTTTCTACTTTCGCAACTTAGTTGCAATAACAAAATTGTTTTATGATACAATTACAAAACGTTAGCAAGTCTTTTAAGGGTAATATTGCCATTCAAGACTTAAATTTAGAAGTTAAAAAAGGGGAGGTTTTAGGACTTCTCGGTGCAAATGGCGCTGGTAAGTCTACTACTATTAATATGTTGTTAGGTTTTCTTAATCCGGATTCTGGAAAAGTACATGTTAACGCTATAGATACTAGCCATAATGCGCAAGAAGCAAGAAAATGCATTGGCTACATACCAGAGAATGTAAACCTCTACCCCTATTTATCTGGCTTAGAAAACTTAGATTATTTCTGCAAGCTTGCTGGGTTAAAGTATTCTAAGAATGAACTGGAAAACTACTTAACCGATTGTGGATTGGAAAGTACAGCACAAACTAAAAAAGTTAGTGGCTACTCTAAAGGAATGAGACAAAAAGTAGGCATTGCTATTGCTTATGCAAAAAAAGCAAAAGTTTATTTATTGGATGAACCTGCTAGTGGTTTGGACCCATTGGCGAGTAATGAATTGTCTATACTTCTTAAAAAACTAGCTTCGGAAGGCGCAACTATATTAATGGCTTCTCACGATATTTTTCGTGTACGGGAAGTCTGTAATCGTATTGGCATCCTTAAAAATGGTGTTTTAGTAAAAGAGCTACATAGCAAAGATGTAAGTGCTAACGAACTAGAGACTTTATATCTACAATTTATGCAAAACTAACACCAATATTATGTTGCAAATTATTAAAAACGAATGTCGATACTTAGTTCGTAGTCGCATTTTTATAGGTATTAGTATTGCTTTTATAGCAATCTTATTACTCTCTGTTTTTTTAGGAAATTACCAAACACAAAAGCAAGAACAAACCTATAAAAACGCCAAAGAACATGTACGTCAACAATGGGTAAGTATTGATGAAATGAATTCGCATAGTGCCGCACATTATGGAACATATGTGTTTAAACCTTCTAATTTATTAAGTAGTCTAGACGAAGGTGTTAATAATGTTACTGGAAACGTACTTAGGGTTGAAGGACATGTGCAAAATGAAATTATACATTCCGAAGCATCACAAATGCAAGCCGTTTCAAGATTTGGTAAATTAAAACCTTCTCTTTTATTACAATATATCGTTCCGTTAGTATTGGTATTTTTAGCATTTAACTCAGTCAGTAGCGAAAAACAAAGCGGTAGACTTAAATTACTTGTTTTACAAGGCGCAAAACCTATACAGATTATTTTGTCTAAAACCATATCCGTTTGGTTGTATAGCGTATTGCTATTAATTTTTATTCTTTTAATATATGGTATTCTGAATTTTCAAAGTTTAACGCCAGAAATTTTAACCAGAACCTTATTATTCTTTTTATCATATTGTTCTTACTATTTTATTATAAGCGGGCTCACTATTTTCTTCTCTGCACGTTGGCAAAATGCAACACTAGCTTTAACTTCAATGTTAGGTATTTGGATTATTTGGACCTTATTTCTACCAAATATTTTAATGAGTTCTGCAGAACAATGGCATGCACTCCCTAGTCGAAACGAGTTTCAATCTGCTATGAAAGAAGACCGTTCTAAAGGTTTAGACGGCCATAATCCTGCCGATAAAAGAGGGCTTGCTTTAAAAGAAAAAGTTCTAAAAGAGTATGGTGTAGACAGTTTATCTCAACTTCCTATAAACTTTGATGGTATGCGAATGCAAGCCGATGAGGAATACGGCAATAGTGTTTGGGATAAACATTTTGGAAACAATCGTGATATATTACAAAAACAGAAGCAAAAATTTCAATTAGGGGGCATTGTTAATCCTTTTATTTCTCTGCAAAACACAAGTATGGGGTTTATGGGAAGTGATAACCTACATCATCAAGAGTTTTTGTTACAAGTAGAACATTACAGACGCGTTTTTATTAAAATGTTAAATGACCAACAAACCTTTGGTGGTTCTAAAACTGGTGATTGGGGTTGGAAAGAAGATAATGCCTTTTTTAAATCTGTTCCAGATTTTAAATACAAACCAACTCAAATTTCTACAGTTATCTCTAACTACATATTAGATGTTTTTTTATTGATTTTATGGTCAATTCTAATTATTGTTCTTATTGTTTGTGGAACTAAAAAAATACAAATTGTATGAGACATTTAAACATCTTTTTATACGAGTTTAAACATTTTGTCCGAAGTCCTTTTAAAATTATAGCACTACTACTTTTTATAATAGCTAGTGTATATGGTTTACATAATGGTGCTGATTTATATGAAAAGCAAAATGCTGAAGTAGAAAGAATATATAAAGAAGCGGAAACCAAAAAAGAGACCATACTATCTTATTTTGAAAATAATGAAAAGGGACCAAAAAATAGACCTTGGATTGATGTAACAACCCCATTTTGGGCTATTTGGAACACACCAACCTATCATTTTAAAAAACCTTCGCCAGCTATCGTTTATAATATTGGGCAAACTGAACAATATGGATTTTATAAAGCAATTAACACCTATAGTAGCCCTTATGATGCAGATATGGCAAAAGAAATTGCGAATCCAGAGCGTATACAGTCTGGCACTTTAGATTTTGCATTCGCAGTTCTATTTCTATTACCTCTTTTGTTACTCATCTTAACCTATAATATAAAAGGGCAAGAAGCAGAACAAGGTTTTTTACCGCTAGTGTTTACACAAACAGGTTCTAAAAATTGGTGGATGCTATCTAGAACCGCATTTTACATTATATTACTATTGTTTGTACTACTAGGACTACTATTATATGGCGCTATGCTTACCAATGTTTTTGAAACGAGTTCTGTATTCTGGAGTGTATTTATTTGGGTAACAATCTATCTTATATTTTGGGTAATCATTTATTTTTTAATTATAAAATATGGAAAAAACACTGTTTCAAACACCTTGCAAATGGTTGGAGTTTGGCTACTTTTTTCTTTTATAGTTCCTGCTGCTATACAGCAATGGGTAAGTATTGAAAAACCGACTAATTTAATGGTAGATATTATAGATGCTAAAAGGGATAAAACGGATGAAATTTATGAACAGGCAAGCGATTTATCCGACAAACAACTTTTTAATTTATACCCAAATTTAAAACAGACCAAGGTTGCAAGCGATACTATACTTATAAAAGGTGCACGACGAAGATCATTAATTGCTTTAATAAATATCGCAATGAAAAATGCGACTACAAAAGTAGAAAAAGATAATAGGTCTAAAAACGAGCTCATTGCTAAAACCTATTGGTTTAATCCTTTAACTTATTTTCAGAATAAACTTAATCATTTATCCGAAACACATTACGACGACTACCAAACCTATAGGAATGACATTCAAAATTTAGTTGATAAACGCATTGAAATATTGGTTTATGAACTTTGGAATGACGTTACAGTCGATAAAATAAAATATTTAGAATATAATAAAACACTTAAAAAATGACACAAATAAAAAAAATATATTGGGCAGACAAATTAGGGGCTATTAGTGCTTTACTCTGTATAATTCATTGCCTAGCAGTTCCTACATTTCTTGCTATGGGTATTGGTTTTATAAGCAACCCAATTATTGCTTTTCTCTTTGTTTTAATAGCTTTCATTTCAATTTATAAAACTACAAGAGGAAATTTCACTAAAAGAATTAATATTTTTTTATGGGTTGCTTTTATTTGTTTTGTTACATCTACCGTATTAGAAGAACGTGCTGAAATTTTTGAATATGGAATGTTTATTTTTTCATCATTAATTATTCTAGGACATTTTTACAATATGCGATATTGTTTAAGACCATAAATGGTAACAATATTAAAACTTTATTTTGCTTCCAAACTTAAAAGAACCTCTCTCTCCCGAAGAATAAAATTCGGGAGGAGGAGATTCACCTTGCATTCTATAATTAAAAGAGGCTTCCATAGAAAAATCTTTTGTAATCGCTTTTTCTACTCCAAAGACGCTATATAATGACACGTTTTCGTATCGTCCGGTAGCGTTACTCTTTAATACGTCTAAACTAGGACCAAACAATATATTTAGTTTATCCTTATAGTTGTATTTGAATAATAGCGGGAATTCGTATAACGTATGTTCTTCAGTCTTATATTTATGTTTTTCAAATCTAAAATTTAAATGTTCATTTATTTTAAATTCAGAAAAAAACTTGGAATAAAACGGAGACGTCTTTTCGGTAAACAAGCTGCTAGTTTCATTAACCGAAACTGTTTCTTCTTTATTTTGCCCAAATAAACTAATACTAAAAAAACAAAATAGAATGCCTATAGATAGTATTTTCATTTTTAAAACTTATAACCAATACCTACAGTAAAGTTATTATATTTTAAAGTGTTTGTAGTATACGTTCTATCTGTAAGTTCATAGCTATAACGTCCTTCTATAAAAAACCGTTTTCCAATGTCGTACCCTAAACCTGCTCCTACATCTAAGCCTGCAGCATTGTCTCTAGTGTGGTCTAATGCAAAAGTAACTTGTGGTCCAGCTTGAACATTTAATGATTTTGCCACGTAATATTTTAGCATAACTGGTATTTTCAAAAAACTAGAACGATCCCCTTTAACATAAAGTAATGAGGGTTGAATATGCCATTTTTTAGTTAGTGAGAAATCGACATTTGCACCTGCAAAAAAGCCGTTTTTACTAACTTGCCCTTTATCATATTGTAAAGCCATATTAGAGAATCCAGCAGTAATGCCAAAGGTCACTTTTTCTTTTTCTTTCGTTTGAACTTGATCTTCTTGTGCATTAGATGCAAATGCAACAAGTAATACTAAAAGAGTAATGATGTTTTTTTTCATGTTTGTTGGTGTTTTTTTATTAATTAATAGCGCAAATCTATTAGCTAACGTTGTTAAAAAATCACAAGCAAATCACAAACAAAACGAAAAAGGGTGTTAATTAAAATGAAAAACTATTAAATAAATTATGATAATGAAATCTTAAATAGTTCAGCTATACTTACCTTTTAAAGGCATCATTGTTAATTACTAAAGAAAAACTAATTAGAAGGGTTATACACTATAATCTATAACCAAGTCCTATAAATAAACCATTAGGCGTAATCTCTTGAAAACCTATAGTATATTTTAAATGTACATCTAGAGCAGATGTAATATTATAAGCAGAACTAATATCTGCACGTATTTTTAATTTATTAGAGAAGAAATCGAAAAAGTAATTTAAACTAGGTCCCAATAAAATATCGAAGTTACTATCTACAGTATATTTCAAATAAATAGGCGCATTTATAAATTTAAAATCATTAAGTCCTATATATAAAAGCTCTGGTTGAATATTAAAATTATCATCAACACTAAAGTCTGCAAAAACACCACCGTAATAGCCTGTTTCTACTTCTGGGTCTGTTCCAAACTCTCCATTAATACCTTCGGCCACTTTAAAAAAAGTTAAATTTAATCCTCCCTTGATACCAAACTTAACATCACTATCTTTTATATCGACATCTTGAGCAAATGCTAGTTGACAAATGCTACATACTAAAAAGGTAATTAAAACAACTTTTTTCATAAAATATATTAATTAATAAAACTCTGTATGGCTAACTCGTAACTCTGTAAACCAAACCCTAGAATAACACCTCTAGCATTTGGAGACACATAGGATTGATGTCTAAATTCTTCTCTGCTAAAAGTATTAGAGATATGCACCTCTATTACTGGCGTTTCTATAGCTTTAATAGCATCTCCTATACCTATAGAAGTGTGTGTATATGCAGCAGCATTTAATATAATACCATCATAACCAAAACCTACTTCTTGTAATTTGTCTATTAACTCTCCTTCTATATTAGACTGAAAGTACTCTAGACTTACATCTGTATACTTTTCCTTTATTGTTTTATAAAACTCAGTAAAAGTTAAGCTTCCATAAATATTAGGTTCTCGTTTTCCTAATAAATTTAAATTAGGTCCGTTAATTATAATCAGTTTTTGCATAAAACAAAAATACAAAAGTTATTATTTAAAAAAGAGGTCAATCTTGTCTACTTAAAACACTAACTATTAAAATATTAATCCATTATTAGCCATCTATTTATTTAGAATTAACGTAAATACAGATAGAAAATTGCTCTTTTTATAGTTATTTTAAAATTGTATTAAAAAGAGGTTGTAAAACAAAAAAGCTTCAATTTAAATTGAAGCTTTTTTGTTTTTATTTAATAAATACAGCGTTTATGCGGTACGCTCAATTTTAGCTCCTATTGCTTGTAAACGTTCTACAATATGCTCGTATCCTCTATCAATTTGTTCAATATTATGAATAGTAGATGTACCTTTTGCAGATAATGCTGCTATTAATAACGAAATACCTGCTCTAATATCTGGTGATACCATAGTAGTAGACTTTAATTGCGATTTAAAATCGTGTCCCATTACTGTAGCTCTATGTGGATCACAAAGAATAATTTTTGCTCCCATATCTATTAATTTATCTACGAAGAATAAACGGCTTTCAAACATTTTTTGGTGCACTAAAACCTCTCCTCTAGCCTGTGTAGCAACAACTAATACAATACTTAATAAGTCTGGTGTAAAACCTGGCCAAGGCGCATCGGCAATAGTTAATATAGAACCATCTATATAATTCTGAATTTCGTATCCATCATTATGTTCTGGAATATAAATATCGTCTCCTCTTTTTTCTAAGGTAATTCCTAATTTAGCAAATACATTTGGTATTTGTCCTAAATCGTCCCAACTTACATTTTTAATAGTCAGTTCACTTTTAGTCATTGCTGCTAAACCTATCCAACTACCAATTTCTATCATATCCGGCAACATTCTGTGCTCAGTACCTCCTAATTGATCAACACCTTCTATGGTTAATAAATTAGAACCAACACCAGAAATTTTGGCTCCCATTCTATTTAGCATCTTACACAATTGCTGTAAGTATGGTTCGCAAGCTGCGTTATAAATAGTTGTAGTACCTTCTGCTAAAACAGCAGCCATTACAATATTCGCTGTACCAGTTACAGAGGCTTCATCTAAAAGCATATCTGTACCTATTAATTTATCAGCTTCAACACCATAGAAATAATCTTCACGGTTATATCTAAATTTAGCACCTAAGTTTATAAATCCTTCAAAATGCGTATCTAAACGTCTACGCCCTATTTTATCTCCTCCTGGTTTTGGTATATACCCTTTTCCAAATCTAGCTAGTAAAGGACCAACAATCATTATAGAGCCTCTTAAGCCTCTCCCTTCTTCTTTAAATTTTTCAGATTCTAAATAGGCAAGGTTTATCTCATCTGCCTGAAAAGAATAGGATCCTTTTCCTAATGCATTTACTTTTACTCCTAAATTTCCTAGAAGAACAATTAGTTTATTAATATCAATAATATCTGGAATATTATTAATCGTAACAACTTCAGAAGTTAATAATACTGCGCATAATATTTGTAATGCTTCATTTTTTGCGCCTTGAGGTTGGATGTCTCCTTTTAATTTATGACCTCCTTCTATTTTAAATGTTCCCATATACTAATCTAGTATCTTTTTTTGTTGCGGTTAGAATTGTTGTTTTTTTTGTGCTGTCCTTTTTTATTATTCGTGTATTTCTTTTTAGAACTACTACGTAATAAACTTGAAGAATCTCTTAATGGTTCTTCAGACCCTTTTAAATTTAGCTTACCATCAGATAACTCAAATAGGTGATCAAAAATAACTGAATCCTCCACTGTATCTTTATTCCAATTAAGGAAACATTTTTTCATGTGGTTTGCTATTGTGTAAATTAAGGCTTCTTTTAAGTCGCCTTCTTCCCATGTAATAGCAACATCTATCATGGTTTTAATATTATTCCCGTAAAAACGATATTTAGGAAAATTCTGAGGATATTCTAATTCGTCTGGTCGTTCTTCTAAAACTTCTTTAGAAGGTTTTTCATAAGGAGAGTCTGCATCTAATTCAAAATTAGACATAATAAATAACTGATCCCAAAGTTTATGCTGAAAATCTGGAACATCACGTAAATGAGGCTGTAAATTTCCCATTACAGCAATAATAGCTTTAGCTACTTTGTTACGTTCCTCTTTAGTTTCGCGAGTTTTAGCAAAATTTACCATTTTTTGAACATGTCTTCCATATTCGGGTATAATTAAATGCTCGCGTTCTGTATTGTACTCTATGTCGTATATCAAAATAAAATGTGTAGAATTAATAACTAGTGCATTGAAGTATCCATGCCTGCGCAAAATACAAAAAAATGTTTATAGTTCTCGTTAAACTCTTGTTATTAACGCAGATTCTATAATTTTTATTCTATTAGCTATAAAAAGAAAAAAATTAAAGTGAAATTACACCTTCAATATTCTCTGTAACTTCCAAGTATTTTGCTATTACAGCATCGGGATTTTTCATCTTAACATTTATAGACACACTAGTATATTTACCATTACTAGATTGTTTAGTATTAATAACTGCTCCCATAGAATCGAATATCGTTTCTAACTGCTTTACTTTCTCTGGGTTAGACAATACTATAAATTTATATAGATACTCTGAAGGCCAAGAGGCAGTATCATGTAATTGTGTTTTTAATTTATCGTAAAATGCTTTAGAATCTTGTTGCTTGCTCATGTACTTTAAAAATAGAATGCAAATATACTATTTACTTAGCATTTTTTTTATAGCATTTTAATTCCGATTTTTACAGTCTAAATCTTTCCAAAATTGAACACAAAAAAAATTGTAATAACAGGAGGTCCTGGAACAGGTAAATCTTCTATAATAAACGAACTGATAAAAAGAGGCTATACCTGCTTTGAAGAAGTATCAAGGCAAATTACTTTAGACGCTCGTAAAGAGGGCATAGAGCAGTTATTTTTAACTAAGCCATTATTATTTAGTGAGCTCCTATTAAAAAGTAGAAAACAACAATTTATAGAGGCTAGTAATAACGATAGCGAATTTGTTTTTTTAGATAGAGGAATCCCAGATATAGTAGCTTATATGGATTATATTGGAGATAGCTATCCAGAAGAATTTATTACACCTTGCCAAGACCACACCTACGATTATGTTTTTATTTTAGGGCCATGGCAAGACATATTTACTAGCGATAGTGAACGTTATGAAAACTTTGAACAAGCAGTAGAAATACACGAACACTTATTAAAAACCTATAAAAAATATAATTACGAATTAAGAGATGTTCCTTTTGGTTCTATAGAAGCAAGAGCAGACCACATAATAAATGTAGTAAAAGCATTATAGTGCAACACCCAATACAAATATTAGAACACTATTGGAATTTCACTTCTTTTAAACCGCTTCAAGAAGACATTATTGATGCTGTAATAAATGGAGAAGACACCTTTGCTCTTTTGCCTACTGGCGGAGGAAAATCGATGTGTTTTCAAATTCCTGCATTACACAAACCTGGTATTTGTATTGTAATTTCTCCATTAGTCGCACTAATGAAAAATCAAGTTCAAGCACTTCAAGATAAAGGTATAAAGGCAATGGCGCTAACAAGCGGAATTTCGTATTCCCAATTAGACACGCTTTTAGACAATTGCATCTATGGTAATTATAAGTTTTTGTATTTATCACCAGAGCGTTTACAACAAGAACTTGTAAAAGAGCGCATAAGGCAAATGAATGTTAATTTAATTGCCGTAGATGAAGCGCATTGTATATCGCAATGGGGAAATGATTTTAGACCAGCCTATAAAAACATCACTTTACTTAGAGAATTACAACCTACAGTAAATGTTATAGCATTAACAGCAAGTGCAACACCAGAAGTTGTAGAAGACATTATTAAGGAGTTAGACTTTATAAAACCAAAAGTATTTAAACAATCTTTTTCTAGACCCAATTTAGCCTACATGGTTTTTGAAGAAGAAGATAAGTTTTATAGAATTGAAGCTATTTTAAAGAAAAACCAACAGTCTTCTATTATATATGTAAGAAATAGAAAAGCAACCTTAGATATTAGTCAGTTTCTTGAAAGTAAAAATTTTACAGCAACATACTATCATGGCGGATTATCTAATGCCGAAAAAGACAAGAACCTAGAACTGTGGATGCATAATCAAAAACAAGTTATGGTTGCAACCAACGCATTTGGTATGGGAATTGATAAACCAGATGTAAAAACAGTAATTCATGTAAATCTGTCTGAAAGTATAGAAAGTTATTTTCAAGAAGCAGGTAGGGCTGGAAGAAATGGTAAAAAAGCTTTTGCAGTAATTTTAAAAAATAAAAACGACGAACAATTAATAACAAATCAATTTTTAAAAGTATTACCTAGTGTAGACTTTATAAAAACAGTATATAGAAAGCTAAGCAGTTACTTTCAAATCTCATATGGTGAAGGTGTAGATTTAACCTTCGACTTTAATTTTAATCAGTTCTGTAAAACCTATAAATTTAATACTATCCTCACATATAATGCACTATTACTACTAGACAGAACAAGTGTTATCACGCTATCTAAACAATTTAATAATAGGACACAAGTACAATTTATAGTAAGTAATGCAGCTCTATTTAATTATCTTGAAACACATGCAGAAATTAGTATCATAGTTAAGTCGATTCTAAGAACTTATGGCGGCATTTTTGAACAAGAAACTAAAATAAATACAATATTAATAGCAGAAAAAGCTTCGGTAAAAGAGATTTTAGTATTTAATGCTTTAGAACAACTAGAAAAAGCAGAAATAATAAGCTTAAAAAATTCTAAAACAGATGCTCAGATTACATACATACAGCCAAGAGAAGATGATAAAACAATTAATAGAATAGCAACTATAATAAAACAACAAAATAACTTACGTAAAAAACAAGTAGCATCTGTTTTAGACTACGTAAACAATAATAAAATCTGTAAGAGTGTACAACTACTCTCCTACTTTCAAGAAAAAAACGTTGAAAATTGTGGTGTCTGCTCAGTATGTATCAATAATAAAAAAGAAGCAGTTCCCAATACCAAATCCATAAAAAACTATATAATTGAAGCTTTAGAGCAACAACAATTAACATCTAGAGTATTATTTGAACAATCTTCGTTTACAGAGCAACAAATAACTAAGACTTTAAAAATGCTACTAGAACAAAACATTATAACTATTACAAAAACAAACACCTATAAATTAGCACATACATAATGTATTGTTAGTTTTTAGAATAAAACTAATAACAATGAGAGATTTAAGAATTGTATTTATGGGAACGCCAGATTTTGCTGTGGCAACCTTAGATACACTTATAAATAATAACTATAACATAGTAGGAGTTATTACAGCCCCAGATAGACCAGCAGGTAGAGGAAGGAAGCTAAACGAATCTGCTGTAAAAGTATATGCCAAAGAAAAAGGACTAACCATTTTACAACCTACTAATTTAAAAAATGAAGACTTCTTAAAAGATTTAGAAGCATTAAACGCAAATTTACAGATTGTAGTAGCCTTTAGAATGCTACCAAGAGCTGTTTGGCAAATGCCTGAATATGGTACCTTTAACTTGCACGCTTCGTTATTACCAAATTATAGAGGAGCAGCACCTATTAACTGGGCTATTATAAATGGAGAAACAAAAACCGGTGTCTCAACTTTTTTTATAGACGAAAAAATAGATACTGGTGCCATGATACTTCAAAAAGAAACACCTATTGAAGATACCGAAAATGCAGGACAATTACACGATAGGTTAATGTCAATTGGAAGTGAGTTAGTTATTGAAACGGTATCATTAATAGAAAACAATACAGTAGAGACCACACCACAACCAGAAAATATAGAAACTAAAACAGCTTACAAATTAAATAAAGACAATTGTAAAATAGATTGGAATACTTCTATAGATAATATATACAATAAAATAAGAGGACTATGCCCCTACCCAGCTGCATGGTCTAGCCTGAAGAATGATCAAGAGACAGTAGATATTAAAATTTATTCAGCAGAAAAAGAAATAGAAGTTCATAATCTAGAAATAGGATGTATTGTATCCACTAAAAAAGAAGTAAAAGTAGCTGTACAAAATGGCTTTATAAAAATAGTAGACATAAAAATGCCTGGAAAACGAACAATGGATGTAAAATCACTATTAAATGGTTATGAATTTAAAAGTGATGCTAAAATGCTCTAAAGCCTTATCATTATTGATGTACCGAAAAAATAAGAAAAACGACTTTCTTTATTAACAAATAATTAAAGTTATTAACAAATACATGGATTTCCCTTGCTATTACTTGCATAGTAGCATAATCCGTATAAATTTGTAAAGGATTTAACAATTATGTTTAACCAACTTTTTATTAATAATTAAAATTAAAATTATGAACAAAACAGATTTAATCGATGCAATGGCAGAACACGCAGGAATTACTAAAGCAGCTGCTAAGAAAGCTTTAGAATGTGCGTTAATCGAAATTGAAGGTGCTTTACAAAAAGGTAACAGAGTTTCATTAGTAGGTTTCGGATCTTGGTCGGTATCTAAAAGAGCTGCTAGAGATGGAAGAAATCCACAAACAGGAAAAACAATCAAGATCAAAGCTAAAAACGTTGTTAAGTTTAAAGCTGGATCAGATTTAGCTAATGCTGTAAACTAGTTTTACATCACAATAATTTGCGAAAAGCCTTCTTTAAAAGAAGGCTTTTTTATTTTACCACCTCTTGAAATTAACGATATATTTTTACTCTAACAAAAGATAAAGAGAATCTTCTTTTTACTCTACAATAACCTAAAAAGTGCACTATTCCAACAAAAAAAGATTGTGTATTACAGAAATAAAGGTTACATTTAATAGCAAACTCACGTAAAAAATGATTTTAACCAAACCAAAAAAAGGAGATTTGTTAATAGCTGAACCTTCAATTATAGGAGACTTATCTTTTAATCGTTCTATAGTACTATTAACAGACCATAACGAAGAAGGCTCTATAGGTTTTATTCTTAATAAACCATTAGAGTATACTATTAAAGAATTAATTCCGGAAATTGACGCCCCCTATAAAGTATATAATGGAGGACCTGTAGAACAAGATAACCTATACTTTATTCACAGAGTTCCAGATTTAATACCTAATAGTATAGAAATATCATTAGGCATCTTTTGGGGAGGTGATTTTTCCGAAGTAGCACATCTAATCACAGAAGGAAAAATAAATGAAAAAGATATTAAATTCTTTCTAGGCTACTCTGGATGGGAAATAAATCAACTTGAAAGTGAACTAAAATCAAATGCTTGGGTAGTAACCAAAAATATTCATAAAAACGCCATCATAGAAAAGGATTACGAATTTTTCTGGAAAGAAAAAATGGTAGAATTAGGTGGAGAATACAGTATTTGGTCTAATGCACCAGAAAATCCAAACTATAATTAGTTCTATCCTAATCGTACCTTTACATTCAGCTTTTGTAATAGTAGTTTAGTAACACTATTATTATAAACTTTCTTCCTATATTTAGTTACAGACTGTATACCTGTTATAACATTAGTAATAAAAATTTCATCAACTTTTTGCAATTCAAAAGGAGATATTGAAGATTCATCTACAGACAAATCTGGTATTAACTCAATAATTCCCAGTAATTGTTTACGCATAATCCCTTTTAAACAGCCATCTTTTAAAGGAGGTGTTTTAATAACATTGTTTTTAACTAAAAATACGTTACCGTTTAAAGCTTCAACTACATTTTTATTTGTATTCAGTAATAAACAATTATCTAGAATATTCTCTTTTGCATAAATACTTCCTGTAATATTAATTGCTTTATTATTAGTCTTTAAAGTAGAAAGTAAACCCGGAGCAACATAAAAGTCTTTATATAAATCAATTTCATAATGACTATCATTTAATAAATAAAAATCATTTTCTAAAAGTTTAGTTGAAATGATAAAGCTAACCGTATTATCAATTGGTAAGTACAATCCTCCTGTATTACGATGCACCATTAATTTCACTCTAACTGAAACTTTAAGCAAGTTACTCTCTGAAAGTAATTTCATAATTTCAGATTCTAAAAACTCCATTGTAAATTCCATAGGAATATCCATACGCATAATACGCATAGAAGCCATTAATCTAAAATAATGATCTTCCCAAAACAATAATTTTCCATGAGAAACTTTTATAGTTTCAAAAAGAGCATCACCATAGCTATACCCTCTATTATTATTACTAATTACATTAGTTTCTTCTTGTAATGTTCCGTTAAAATTTATCATAAAAAATCCCGAATTTCTTCGGGACAAATATAAACTTAAATTATTTCTTAAATATTATGTAGACCCCAATACTTGCTTTAAATTCGAAATCATGTTATCCCATAACATTTTGCTCTCTTCTACTTCATCATCATCCGCAAAATCTGTAATCATTATAGAAACATCCTTTGTAATTTCATCTACTTGAATTCTTAACTCAAAATAATATGAATCCTCATCATCTGCTAACCATCTAAACTTTACACGCTCTCCACTTTTTTTAGTTAATAGTTTAGCTTGCTCTTCTGCACCATCCCATATAAATTTAAATAACTCACCTCTAGAATTAACATTATCGGCAAACCATTCAGATAAACCAGATGGTGTAGATATATATTGATATATTAATTGAGGGGAAGCATGAATAGGAAATTCTAATTCGTATTTAATTTTTTCCATTATCTATTCTTAATAATTATTTTGTTCAATATATACATTAATTTTTGGTAAAAAAAATTATTAATACAACTCTTAAAAGAAAACAAAAACTAATTATTAAAAAGATAAATAATAATAATGATATTTATCAAAAATATATCCAAGAAATCAATTTTACAAGTAAGATATTTTTTATTTAGAGGTTGTTTTTTATCGATTTAATACAGCATATCATCTAACATAATACATTTAATCGATAAAATATGCGTTTCATCTATTTTTAGTGAAGTCTATTTAATCAACTCGTTATCTTTAAGAATTAAGAGATTATTTTAGTTTGATTAAACTAAATAATTGCCCCTAATTCTTAAAAAACTACTTATTAAACTATGGAAGAGTTCTACTTTAATTTAAATTCAGTTACAATTCATTCAAAAAAATTTTCTATCCTCGAAAAGCAAGTAACGAATTCAATCAATCTTTATAATTTAAATATAAAGATATAGTCTTAATTAATATTACCTACAATAATAAAATACCTTAACCTAATTTAAACAACAACGCAAATGAAAAAATTACTTTTCATAATAGCCTTTTTGCTTTTTGCATCAAGTGCTATTGCCCAAACATTTAATTATCAAGCTGTTGCCAGAGATAATACTGGAGACCTTATAATTAATCAAAATTTGGGTGTTCAAATTTCTATTTTACAATCTGGTCCATCAGGAACAGTTGTATATACGGAAAATCATGCACCAACAACTAATGACTTCGGAGCATTCGATATAGCTATCGGAGGAGGAAGTATGCCTACAAGCGATTTTTCTCTGATAGATTGGAGTACTAATAATTATTGGCTTCAAATTGCAATAGATGAATCTGGAGGAACTACCTATAATATTGTAGGGAGTTCTCAACTAAGAGCCGTTCCTTTTGCTATGTATGCTGCTTCAGGAACTCCAGGTCCACAAGGGACACAAGGACCACAGGGATTTCAAGGTGAACAAGGAATTCAAGGATTACAAGGACCACAAGGTCTACAGGGGCTTCAAGGACCACAAGGCCTTCAAGGTGAGCAAGGATTACAAGGAGATATAGGACCTGCTGGACCACAAGGTTTACAAGGTGAACAAGGACTACAGGGAGAACAAGGCCTTCAAGGTGAGCAAGGATTACAAGGAGATGTTGGACCAGCTGGACCTCAAGGTTTACAAGGTGAACAAGGACTACAGGGAGAACAAGGTCTTCAAGGTGAGCAAGGATTACAAGGAGATGTTGGACCTGCTGGACCTCAAGGTTTACAAGGTGAACAAGGACTACAAGGAGAACAAGGTCTTCAAGGTGAGCAAGGTTTACAAGGAGATGTTGG
>CANLUH010000019.1 GCA_947494205.1 uncultured Flavobacteriaceae bacterium
ACCGCAAACCTTTTATATATAAGACTTTGCGGTTCTTTTTTATAATAGACCTACGGATTTAAGGTATAAACTAGCGGTACCAAGGGGGATTACAAGCCTAAATCTTTGAGAGCTAATTCTACCATTTTATCAATATTATCTTTAAAACTAGGAAAAGGCCCTTTCCAAAATGTTTGTTCATCATCTACAATATAACAATGCCAAGGCTGTGGGTTGTCTCCTTCATCTAAATATATAAATGTATATTGTTCATAATCTAATTGATTATATACAACTATAGGTCTATCTAATTGTATTCCTCGGTTTTCTAATAAGCCTTTTTTAGCTGCTTTGGTTTCTCTTTCCATCCAGCTATACCCCATTTGTAATGGTAACCCATCATAACGTCCTCCTATAAATAGGTATTCTCTAAATGCTTTTGGAAAAGGATTTCCATTATTTAAGCTTTCTTCTAAAGCTTCTATTTCTTCTATTGTGCAACCTTCTACTTTCAAGTTACTTCTTCTTTTTCCTCTGGGAAAATTATTATAATTATTATTATAATTTTGTAAATAGTTTATTTCCATTATTTCTTATTTTAATACTTCTCTTGCAAAATCTTGACCTCCAAGTATGTTTTTGTCTCCATGCACAACAAGTTTCATAGTTTTCCCTTTACTTTCTAAATACCTTTTAAGAATTAATAGCTCTTGTTAACAAGATGTACATGTAATAAATATGTTTTTTGTTTCTATAATAAATTCATCTGCTTTATCGATATGCTGCCTTAAAAAGTGAAATATATACTTTAACTCACTAACTTCCCCGCTTCCGCTAGTTTGCAACTAGTAGCCGCAAGATTATAAACATACAAAGTCCTTTTTTTTAACCTAACATATAGACTTTACTTTATAAACTAAAACCTTTTTAAAAAACAAAATATGTTACTAACAACAAAAGCTTTCACATTTCTGTAAAAGCTCTTGTTTTTATACTTATTCGAATTTGCCACTACACATAAACTTCTCCCTTATTTTCTATTTGATAGCCCATAGCTAAATAACCTCCCTCTATAGTTCCAATAGGTAATAGTTTTGGATATAAAAAATCATGCTTTCTACTATAGTAAGCTTCTAAAGTAGAACCTTCATTGCTTTTTAATTTATGGAATGTGGCTAAGATTATTTCTTCTCCATTAAAAGAAAGTTCATATTGCTTTTCCCATGGAACACTTCCTTCATTATATTTTAACATGTGTTTTTTATAATCTTCAGGTAAATCTGACCCTATAAGTCCTTCAAAACTTTCTATATCTTGTTCTGTTATAACCTCCCCATATGTATTAAATTCTAACATAATTATTTTTTTTCTAATTGTTTAAATATTTCTTTTAATTCTCCATGACTTCCCATATGCCCTCACTATCACTAGTCTGTGACGAGTTACTACAACATAACTAGTAATAAATACTTTTCTAAAACAACAAAAGCCACAGGAATTCTATGGCTTTTGTTTTCTATTTTTTATCTGTAATTGTTGTTATAACCCTAACCCTTTAAGGGCTAACTCTACCATTTTATCAATATTATCCTTAAAAGTAGGAAAAGGTCCTTTCCAAAATGTTTGCTCATCATCTACAACATAACAATGCCAAGGCTGTGGATTATCTCCTTCATCTAAATATATAAATGTATATTGTTCATAATCTAATTGATTATATACTACTATAGGTCTATCTAACTGTATGCCTCGGTTTTCTAATAAACCTTTTTTAGCTGCTTTGGTTTCTCTCTCCATCCAACTGTATTTCATGTCTAATGGCAAACAAGACATTTCTCCTCCTATAAATAGGTACTCTCTAAATGCTTTTGGAAAAGGATTACCGTTATTTAAACTTTCTTCCAATGCTTCTATTTCTTCTATTGTGCAACCTTGAGTAGGAAATTTTCTAACTGCTGCAAAATTATTCTTATTATTTTCAAAGTTTTGTAAATATTCTATTATCATTTTATTATTATTTAATTCATTTATTTTAACACTTCATCTATAAACTGTTTGCCTCCCGATATATCCTTATCTCCATATACAACAAGTTTTATGCGTTTACCTTTACTTTCTAAATACTTTTTAAGTATTAATAACTCTTGTTGACAAGATGTACATGTAATAAATATGTTTTTAGTTTCTATAATAAACTCATCTGCTTTATCTATATGATGTCTTAAAAAGTGAAATATATATTTTAACTCACTATCTTCTCTTCTTGATTGCCCATCCAAATCTATAATATTTTTCTTAAAATCTGTCCATTCATTACGGTCATTAACTTTAATAAAATCGTCTGGATATTTATTTCCTTTTCCAGAGTGGACTAATTCTACTATTTCTTCTAAAACTTTATTATCCTGTAAATATTTAGTGTTAAATTGTGCAACATTCCCATCTGGACCTATAACTTTTCCTGAACTATCTTTTCTTGCTAATTTTTTATATTTTTCAGTTATCTCATTAAAGAACTTTAAATTATCAGCTTTATTAAAATGTTCAACTTGAAAAGCTTTTTTAAAATCTTTCCATAATTTATCTTGATTACCTTTATATTTTGCTCTTAATTCTTTCCTTTTTACTGTGTAATTTAATAAATCTTCTCTAAACTCTCTTAATCTTTTCCCTTTCTTTAAAGGGTCTATTCTATTAGCTAACTCATCCAAATACTTAGACAAAGCTTTCTCTTTAGGTAAATCTGGATATTTAGCTTGGGCGACATCTTCATACTTTTTTGTATAAATATCTATCTCAGCATCTTTTATACCCTTTTCTAAAATATTTCCTTTATCATCTGTGATATCTGTTCTTCCCTTTTTTCTTGAAGGAATAAACCCAAAACAATATAAAATTAAAGCGGTTTCTCTATGCTTTACAATTTTAATACCATTCTGTTGAATTGAAATATCTTTTTTTTGCTTTATAATCTTCCATTTATAAAGCATTGTTTCTAACATCTTTCTCATTGCTTTAGGGTTTTATAGGGCAAAAAATTATTACGTCTCCATTAAATCCTGTCGGTTTATAACCTGCCTTTGTAATACGCTCTTTTGCTATACGGCTATACAGTTTTTCAAAAGCTTCCTCTGCCAATTTTTTTGTAGTTTTAAACAGCGTTACAAACCATTCTACAAAATTATCTAACAGCTGTTTTACATCTAAGCGCCTTAAATACTTAAGTAATGCCGCAACACCTTCTATTATTGTAATTGGGCTTAAGGCTAATCCTTTTAAGGTTTTACCTCCTGCTTTTGCAATAGTTTTAAATAGGTCTGCGAAAGAGTTTAACGTAAATTTTAAAGCCCCTATTACTGTTTTTGCACCTCCTGTTGCTAAAGCTGTAACAACCTCTTCTACAATAAAACCAATGGCAAAGCCTAAACCGTAGCCTATACTATCTACTCTTGTGCTTAGATAGTTTACAGCATCGCCCGTTTTATCTGCCGCTTTTAAAGCAAATGCTTTGGTTAAAGACACGATTTGGCTTGGGTTAGAAAATACCGTTTCTACTTGTTTTCCCATGGTTATAAAGGCAGTAAATAGGGCTTCTATATTTGGAATGGAGAACATAATTTTGGTAGTTTCTATAAACTCTTCCAAAAGCTCGAATGCTCCACTTATAGAAGACACTGATTTATTATACTCTAAATCGCTTGCTTTTTGGGGTATTTGTAAAATAATACCTACTAAAGCAATAATGCCACCTATTGCTTTTACTATACTATTGTAAAACCCTGTAAATAAAGCGTTAATATAAATTAATGCGTTTTTTTGTGTATACTTATCTTTAAAGGCGGTATAGAGTGTTTTTAATTTTTTTACAATGGTATACAAAAATTGAAACTTACGCCTAAAGTATTTGTTTAATGCTTCTTGTTTTGTTTTTGCAAAAAAAGCGTCTAGTTTTGTTTCTAATGTTGTAAAAAGAGTCTCTATAGGTTTTGATTGTTCTTCGTTTTTATCTGGCTTGTCTAAATCATTTAACGCGGTTTCAAGACCAGGAAATAAGGGTTTAAATGTTTTAGATTTATTACCTTCTTTATCGTAATACTCCCAGCGTTTAGAGTCTAAAGCAAGATCAGAAATACCGTCTCCAATCCCTTTTAACCCTATTCCTAAAAGATTAAAGCCATAACTACTTACTACTATTGGAGCGCGTAATACTTTATTTAAATAATAGGCAGCACCTTGTTCTTCGGCATTTTCTTTAGCTTTAATATGAAATTTAAACAAATGTCTTACATCTTTTGTTTCGGCATCTACTTTAAAAAAACGTGCTAAGCTTGCTATAGACTTATAAGGCAGTTTCGTTTGTTTTGTTATACTTTTTCCTGTAAGTATTCTAGAGACTGATCCTGCAATGTTAACGCCTTCGTCTTTTTCTAAAAAGAAAACTATTTCGTCTGGTTTTACATCGTTTATTTTCTGGTAGGCAACTTCTAATTTAGAGCCTTCTCTAGAGAAAAAGAAAATGAGTTTAATGTCTGGATTGTTTATTAAATCTCCTAATTTGTTTTCTGCAAAGGTTAATAGCTTTCTTTTAAATGGTACTCTAGGTGACTTTATTACCACTTCTTCTGTACTAGGTTCTCCTTCTGGATATAAATAGCGTATGTAAAATTTATTGCCATAGGCGTAGGCTTTAAATGTACCTTCTCTTCCTAAAACCTCGTAATAGTCTCCTATATCTTGAAAATAACCGTTTGGTATTAAGTAGTTTTCTACATAGTTTACACTGGCTTCTTTTAAGGGTTCTGGTAAAGAAAATACCGTACTAGATACTTTATTAACTTCTGCATAAATGTATAGAGGCGCAGCTTCCGCTTGTGACTCTGTTGTTGTTTGTTCTTGATTATCGGTTTCTAAATCATCTAAAACAACAGTTTCGTTATTAAAAACAACAATATTGGGTCTGGGCTGATATTTACTTTTAAAATGCTCCACACCGTATTCAAATGCATTCATAATTTATTTTGTTTTAATTGTTAAACCTTGGTTTAATAGTTTAAAACACACCTTACCTAATACTTTATGCTAAGCATAAAGTATTGGTTGAGGTTACCCTCTGTTTAAAAAAGGTAAGGTGTGAGATACTAGTGCTTGTTTATTATAACTTACACTATATATTATCCTTATGGATTAGCTTGATCTTCTGCTTGGCTAGCAGCTTCGGCATCTGCCTCGGCTTGTGCAGCTTCGTCAATTTCGGCTTGTGTTGGCTCACTTGTTGTTGTATCTGTAGAATTACCACCAATTAACACATCGGTTTGCTCAATAGGATTATCGATTACTTGATCTCCGTTTTCGTCTAACACTGGGTTACCGTCTGAGTCGAACAATAGGTTAGCTTCGCAATTAATATTACATGGTAAACCTTGTACATTTAATCCTATAGACCCTGCTTGTATAATGGTTAGGTTTGTAGGTAAGCGGGTTTCCCAAGTCCCTTCTACTTCACCTTCTATTACTTGCATTTCTTCAGCAATAGATACAAATAAATCGTTCTCTTGATCGGTTATTAAGCCTTGACCATCCCAGATTTCTCCAGTAATCATATACCAGTTTACAGCATCTTCGAAACCTGGACGTACCGGTACAATAGTTCTTGCCATTCCCGATTGTAAAAAAGCTTGAAATAATGGGTCTGCTGCATCTTGTTCTTGAAATAAATCTTTCCAGTCTGCTTCTTCTGCATAAAAGTATGGGTAGAAGGTATAGGCCATAATATCCCAATCGAACGCTTGCTCGAAGAATTTAACTGTAGACGCATGGGTTTGGAAGGTTCCGTTTCGTTTTACTTTAGAAATCGCTTCTGTATCGTAGTTATTTAAAGAGACTTCGTGTCCTTTTGGTTTACTTAACAACTCGATAGCTACACGCTTTAATTCTTTTTTCTCTAAGCTTCTATTAAAGGCTGGATTAAATTTTAATTTAGCACCATCCTCTCCAGCGTTTAATGCTACTTGTGCATTGTACTCTTCCACTCGATCTTTATAAGCATCCATAATAGCTTTAAAGGTTATGTCTCTCCAAGTTGCTTCTGCATCGTCTGTTCTAGAACACTCTACGTATACGTTAAAACTCGCCGTCATAACATCGTAAGTTGAAGCCGATACTGCGACTTCGTTTCTAATGTTTTCTAGATACGCTTCTGATATGCTAATCACTCTTTCTTGATGAAAATCGTGCGATTGTTGACCGCCAATTGCAATACCTATTCTAGCTTCGTTATCGCCTAAATTTCCGTGATGAAACATAGAACCGTCTACACTATACCTAACAGCCTCATATCCTTCTGGGATTTCTACACCGTCGTCTATAGAGCTTCCTTCTTGTTTATTGTTATCTTGAAACGCTAGCTTAAAGGCTTTACTTAACTTAATCGTTTCTGGTTGTAGAGCAGTAACTTCTGCGTTATAGGCTGCGGCTATTGGTTGATAATCTACCGCTACTAAATCGGCTGCAGAGTGTAAACCAAATTCGCTTGGATGCATTGGTTTTGTTGGTAAAATAATACCTGTATCTAGCGTATTAGACTCTGCTTTTTTATAAATCGCTTCTTTAAAGAATTTTGCTGGTTCCGGTATGGCGAACTCATACATTAAACGTTTACCGTAGTTTATTAATTTATTCTTGTAAATTTTATCGATCCAACGGTACACACCTGTAATGTGTTTATCTCCTTTTCTGTTATCGAATCCGTGCGTATTATTCTCTTCGAATTCTCTTAAAATACGAGACGTACGTTTTTTACTTACTTTACGTACAATACGCTCCATAGCACGCTCGGTTACTTCCTGAGCATAGGTTTGTGCTTGTGTATTAGAGTTTGAAGTAGAACTAGACGATGCACTGTCTGAAAATGCGCCTGTATTAATAGAACCTCCTCCAAGAATATCTGGACTATAACTTACATTAGCATTAGCACCACTACTACTCGATTGATCTTCGGTAATAACATTTGCCACTTCACTTTGCATTTCGTTACGTTCTGTAGTGGTTGTATCTGTAAGCTTTTCTGTTTCAGATTCTGTTGTGTCTTCGCTTGTATTTTCTATACTTGTTAAACTTCTTGTTTCACGTTCTTTATACTCACGCGCCATTACATTTTCTATGTGCGATACTTCTCCTGCTACATAACAACATACTTCTTGTTCTACACGTCTAAAATCTGCAATACCTAAACTGGTAATACCAAAAGTTTTTCCGTTTGTAGCATCTGTAGTCGTGTCGTTAGTATCGTTACCTGTATCTGCAGATGCAATAGAGAATATACCTGTTACGCGCCCTCTTTTAACTTGTATTGTTTTTGTAAAACTATAGATTACACCAGAATCGAACGTTATCGTTCCTGTAAATTCTACAGTACTACCTACTGTTAAATTAGCTGCTTCCAATAGTTTTATCATAATAAAGCCATTGGTATTACTCATTACATTTAGGTCTGCTGTACTTAATACAGAACCGTCTCCTAACGTAGCATTACACTGTATTGCAGTTGGTGTATTTTCGTTACCTAACACATTAAAGGCTAATACGGCATCTTGCTCTGTTTGGCTACCTATAAGAGAAATATAGTAATTTGCAGCATTTACACTTGGTGTTATATTAGAAATTACAGAACCTCCTACACTTATTTTTTTAGCGGTTTTAGTTGTGTTTTCTAATATCGTTTTAGTATTCTTTTTTACTGCTTCTCCTATCGCTTTTCTAACCTCATCGAATGTACTATATCTCGTTAATTGTGCTTTTTTAACTAATGTGTACGACTCTGGACTTAATTTACCCTTTAAGTTTGAATCGGTAATAGCAGACGCTGATTGATATCTAAATACTGGTAAGTTGAGTTTAGGATAGGTTTCTCTTGTTGTTACTTCTCCTGTTTCTGGGTTTGTTTCTGTAACAGTTACTAATACTGCTTCGTCTAATAATCGTTTAACGTCTGCATTATGTAAATCTAAGGCTGTTTTATAAGCTGATTTTACAAAATTATTATGATCAATTTCAATAAATTTCAACTCTTCTAAAAGCGCTTTATAACCTGCTGTCTCTAGTTTAGCTAATGTTGTAACTGTAGTATTTTCTAATTGCTTTTCGGCTTCTGGGCTTACTTTTATAGGTTTTTCTGTTGTTTGCGATTTTACTTCAAACAAACTGTTAGACAATACCACACTTGCACAAGCACGACGTGTAAATTCTTCTTGTTGCGCTTTATTAAATTTACCATCTATTACAATTAAAGATGCGTTTATAAACGCATTTAAAAACTGATCTGCAATTAACATTTGTATTAACGCCTCTCGAGTGTAAACCGATTGTTTTGTTACTGTTTGGTATATTAAATTATCCCATAATACAATATCTTCTTTTCTATCTCTATTTAAAAGAGACGCTCCATTTAAGTTATCTTGAATTGCTTGAAATGATAAGTTGTTTTTATTTCGCATTAACCAACTTGAAAAGGCATATAATTCTGAATTAACAGCTGATACTTCTTTTCTTGTTACATACGCGACAAAACTACTTGCAGCTGTTTCTAACTTTTGTTTATTAGTTTGTGGTATTAATGTTGCCGATGTTCTTCCTGAAGTTGAACCATTTATGGCTTGAAAAAACACACTGTCTGCTTCGTTAGGATGAAATACAAACCCTGGATGTCCCTCTTTTTTATCTATTAGTTGCGGGTTACGCACTGTTACGAATTTAAATAGATTTTGTTTAATCTCTTTACTCATTTTTAATGTTTAATTTTTGTTATTAATTAATAGTTCTCTGCATTAAGAACTGTTGTCTGGTTTCGCTTTTCTAACAGATTTACTTAATACATTGCCGTAAAGGCATAGTTCTCCACCCTATTCAATATTATGTTTGAATAGTTTACCGTCATTTTTTGATTTTTCAAGACGTCTTTTATGTAAAATCAGGATTGTGTTATTATTTTTTACACAAATGTTTAATTACCGGTTGTTTTTAAACTTAAAATGTAATAACACGACATACTTTTAACACATTACAAACAATTGTTTTAATCTTGTTTTGTAAAGTATTTAATACTTAATTGTAATAGGTTACTTGGTTATTTTTTATAGCATATTTTGGTACGTAACTATGGTTTTAGTTGCTTAAAACAATAATAAAAATCTATTTTAAGTAACTAAAACCATTAAAAACCAAATGGTTTAATTGTGCGGTTTAATACACTAAATGAAGTTGAGGTGTTTACACCTTTTTTGGTTATTTTAAAAATCATGATCATAGGGATTATTAGATTTTAATTATGTGAAACATAATGTAATTATTGATTTTGTTTTTTTCTGCTTAATGCAGTAGCAATGTTCTATTATTAACGGTTAATAAGGTTATTTATTTTAATGGTTAATAATAAATCTGTGTTAAAATTCTTATAGCGATAAAAAGCCTTTTATTATAATTATATGTATCTATTGTATTAAAATCGTTACACTAAATGTTGTATAAATATTATCTTTTTTATTATTCTAAAATAATAGTAATGAGTAAAACACGCTCTTTTTTAAGGGAACACAATATTTTAATTAGTGTGTTTGTTTTATTTTTATAAAAATGATTTTTTTCAATAGTCTTTTCATTGTTATTTTATTTTACAAGAATCTCTTTTTATTTAGAAATTCTAAAATTATCACCTTGGTTTTTATACAAATGTTTGATTTATAGATAATTTTGTATATTAGCAACGTATTTACTATGCAAATATAAAACATTTTACAAATACAAACAAACTTTTTACAGATTAATTTTGTAAAAAGTTTAAATTAATTTCGTGCTATTTTATGGAGACTATTGACGAGAAGATAAAAGCTATTATCAATCATTTTAAATTAAATAATTTTTCTTTTTCTAAACGTATTGGTGTAACAGGAACTACTGTAGACAGTATTGTTAACGGGCGGCCGCAGAGCGACGGTTCTAGAAAGAAAACCAAACCTGGTTACGATGTTTTATCTGCTATTATAGAAGAGTTTAATATTAATCCAGATTATCTTTTTGGTAGAAGTACTGTAATGCTAAAGGAGGATGTGTCAGAAATTCAAACATATTCGGGAGTTCCACAAGTGGTTTCGGTAAATCAAGAAAATGAAGAAAATGTGGTTTACGTACCCATAAAAGCGCGTGCAGGTTATTTAGATGGTTATGGTGATACCGAATTTATAGAAACCTTACCTTCTTTTAATATGCCTCATCTTAACAATGGTACGTTTAGGTGTTTTGAGGTACAAGGCAATTCTATGGTACGTACTTTTTTTGATGGTGATTTGGTGTTTGGTAAATATGTGGAAAGCTTAAATGAAGTAAAAGATGGCCGCGTATATGTTATTGTTAGTAAAAACGATGGTATTGTTTTAAAACGTGTTATTAACAGAGTAGAAAAACGTGGGAAGCTTATTTTAAAGAGTGATAATAAAGATGGAAATTATCCAACGTATACCATAGATGTTGAAGACATTATGGAAATTTGGTATGTTACCATGTTTGCTTCTAAACAAATGCCAGAGCCTGTAGATATTTACGATAGATTACACGAATTAGAAAGCCAATTAATAGAGCTTAAAGATGCACTAAATACTAAAGCTATAAAAAATTAGAAGGTTATTATTACTTCTAAAGACATGAAATTAACGTATAACAACTCAGAAAAATTAAAAAGCGAAAAGGCTATTGGACAGTTATTTTCTGAAGGCGAAAGCGTTTCGGCATACCCTTTGCGTTTAGTCTATTTAAAAAATAACGAAACATTAAAAGTTGGTGTTTCTGTTAGCAAGCGTAATTTTAAAAAAGCTGTAGACCGTATTAGAATAAAACGCTTAATGCGAGAAGCTTACAGACTTAATAAAATGCAATTAATAGACAACAACATTAACGATTATTCGTTTATGATTTTATATATAAATAAAGACATGCCCGATTTTAAACTTATAAATACTAAAATGCAGGCTTTATTTAGTAAATTTAATGACCGAATTTTAAAATCAACAACATAAAGAAACGTATTAAAGTTATTTATAAATTTTAAGCGTTTGTTAAGATGAGTTTTGTTAAAGAATCTTCATCTTGCTTTTTTTTAAATACTATACCATGAAAACATTTTTAAAACGAAAAGTCTTTATCCCTGTTTTAGCCGTTACTATTTTATTTACAGGAACAGCTTTTACTAAGTATAACAATGATTTCTTTGAAATAGCTAAACAAATAGAAATATTTACTACGCTTTTTAAAGAGCTTAACATGAATTATGTAGACGAAACTAATCCAGGTGATTTAATGGATAATGCCATTAAAAATATGCTTAATGAGTTAGATCCCTACACGCGTTTTTACAACGAACAAGATGTTGAAGCCGAACGTATAAAACGTACTGGAGATTATACGGGTGTTGGTGCTAAAATAAAAACATTAAAAGATAAATTGGTTGTTATAGAACCTTATAAAGATTATCCTGCAGATAAGGCCGGTTTAAAAGCAGGTGACGAAATTATTAAAATAGATGGTACTTTAATTTCTACTTATAAAGATGACGCTTCAAACTTACTTAAAGGCGCACCTAACTCTTCTTTTGTTGCTACATATGTAAGACAAGGAAAAGAATATACCGCTACTATTAAACGCTCGGAGATAGAAATAGATGCTGTACCACATTTTTCTATGGTAGATGATAAAACAGGATACATTGTTCTTAAAAAATTTAATACTAAAGCGTCTGCGCAAACGGGTTATGCTTTAAAAGATTTAAAAGCTCAAGGTGCAGAACGTATTATTTTAGACTTAAGAAGCAATCCTGGTGGTTTACTTCGCGAAGCAGTAAATGTAGTTAACTTATTTGTTCCTAAGGGACAATTGGTAGTAACTACAAAATCTAAAGTTAAAAAATACAACAGAACGTATTATACTAAAAAAGAACCTATAGATACAGAGATTCCTGTAGTAGTATTAATTAATGGTAGTAGTGCTTCTGCTAGCGAAATTGTATCTGGTACATTACAAGATTTAGATCGTGCTGTTGTTGTTGGTGCTAGAAGTTTTGGTAAAGGTTTAGTACAGCGCCCTAAAAAATTAACTTATGGTACACAGTTAAAAGTAACTATTTCTCGCTATTATACGCCTTCTGGTCGTTGTATTCAGGCTTTAGACTATTGGAATAAAGATGATAAAGGAAATGCCGTTCGTGTAGAGCAAAAAGATTATAAAGAGTTTAAAACCAAAAATGGTAGAAAGGTTTTTGATGGTGGAGGTGTCTTCCCAGATGAGGTTTTAGCGTATTCTAAAAATTCTGCTATAACTAAGGCTATATTAAATAGTCAAAGTATTTTCGATTATGCAACGGAGTATTATTATAAGCATAAAATAGAAAATATTAATAGTTTTAAATTAACTGATAATGATTTTTCAAACTTTAAAAAGTTTCTAAAAAATAGCGACTTCTCTTTTGAAACTGCTACAGAAAAATCATTAGCAAAGGCTTTAAAAGTTGCTACAACCGAAAAATTAGATGATGATATTCAAAAAGATTATAATGCTTTAATTTCTAATTTAAACAAATCTAAACTTAAAGCTATAGACGAAAATAAACCACAATTAATGGGTTTATTATCTGACGAAATTGTTAAACGTTACGTTTATAGAGAAGGTTTATACGATTATTATAAACTACATAATGCCGAAATAAAAAAGGCAACAGAGATACTTGCAAACCCATCTAAATACAATAAATACTTAAGGTAGAGTCCCAAAAATCTACTCTTATTTAAATTTTGGTATATTTAATGCTGTACTAATAATTATGAAACGACTACTTATTATACTATTGTTAATTTCTAACATCGCTTTTTCGCAGGATGAAATTACTCATGATGTCTATTTTGATACAGATAAATACGATGTCCCTTTAACAGAAGAGAACAGGTTACTTTTATTTATCTCATCTCTAGACGATGTAGATATTGGAAAAATATCTATTTATGGGTTTTGCGACGATCGTGGTACAGACCAATACAATCTAGAATTATCTCAAAATAGAGCAGATAAAATAAAAGAATTATTCTCTGGCTATGGTATTGACCCAACTTTAATTACAAATGTTAATGGAAAGGGCGAAATTCTTTTAAAAATATTAAATGAAACTGAAGTTCATAAAATTAGAGGGTTAAATAGAAAGGTAGAAATAATTGTTTCTAAAAAGCAACCAACAGAAAAAGAGGTTACAGAAGAAGTTGTTGTAAATAAAGGCCCTATAACTACAGAAGCTATAGAAAACGGAACCGTTAAAAAGGGAGATAAAATACGTTTAGATAAAATTTATTTTAAAACCAGTTATAGTTACGTTACTTCCGAGTCTAAAAAAACATTAGAAAAAATAGCCAAGCTATTAGTAAAACACGATAATATATACTTTACCATTCAAGGTCATGTATGTTGTACACAAATGAGTAGAGATGCAGTAGATAAAAAAACAAGAAAACGAAATTTATCTGTAGCGCGTGCAAAATATATATACAATTATCTAGCTAAAAAGGGTGTAGATAAAAAACGTATGAAATATGTTGGACTTAGACGTAAATTTCCTCTTGGTGGTCCTGCTAAAGAAGATCGTAGAGTTGAAATTTTAATAACTTATGTAGGTAAAAAATCATAATATTACCTAAAAATTATAGTAAAAAGCAGCCTTTTTAGGCTGCTTTTTTTATGCCCTTATTTTATGCTATCCTACGAAACGTCAATAATATCAGACGATTAGCATAGTGTTTCATCGTAAGAAGTTTACCACTTGTCTAAACTTGTGCAGTTGAACCAAAATTTTTTGAAAGTTGACTAAATTTTTTTTGTGATTCTTAATCTCGTTATAGGTTTGTGGTGCCCCAACTAATCTAATTAACATGAAAAACTTAACCGTATTATTCATTTTTATCTTTGCATTAAATGTAGCTTTTGCATCAGATAACATTAAAAAAGATAAACTTAAAGACGCTAATGTAACCTTAAGCCATGAGGTTTATTTTAATACAGATAAATATGCTTTATCTACTGAAGAGTTTCATAAATTATTAAGTTTTATTAAAGCAACAGAAACTGTAGATATAGAAAGAATGTCTATTCTTGGTTTTTGCGATGATAGAGGAAGTTTAGAATACAATCAAAAATTATCTAATAAAAGAGCTAATGCTATTAGAAACATTATAGCAGAATACAGAAATAGTGATAAGAAGCCAGAGATTGTAAGAACTAACGGAAAAGGAGAAATAGCATTAACAACTACAGAACAGGCTTTATTTAACGAATTAAGAACGCTAAACAGGAAAGTAACTATTGTAATAGCGCCTAAAAAATTAATTGCTGGTTCTTTTTATGGAGAAGATCTTAAAACTGGAGACTTAATTAACTTAAAAGGGTTAAACTTTAAAATGGGTTTACGTTACTTAACTCCAGAATCTACAAAAACATTAAAAGAATTAACAGCATATTTAGTAAAACGTAAAGATATCTTTTTTACAATTAATGGTCATGTTTGTTGTACAGATAACGGAAGAGAGTCTAAAGATAAAGAAACTGGAAAACTTAATTTATCTACAGTTAGAGCTAAATACATTCGTGATTATTTAGTAAAAAATGGAGTAGATGCAAAACGTATAAGATACCAAGGTATGAAAGGACAATACAACTTAGGCGGAGACGCTAGCGAAGATAGACGTGTTGAACTTTTAGTAAGATATATTTCTAAGTAGTTTATTTTAGTAGGTAATAGCTTTGAAATTTAAAGCCTCGCTTATTCCCAGAGCGAGGTTTTTTTTATTTAATTTTTATACTATTTAATACTTGCTCATTATTTATTTCATGAAATCCTACAGGACTTATATATAGATTATGAAATAGCTCGTTAATATTACCAAGTTTAACTTTAGAAGCTACCACTTTAGATGTTCTATTTACACGAATGTATGTACAAGAATCTATCCATTTAATAGTATATATAATACTTTTACCATTAGTTATTAGTGTTTCTAATTCTTTATTATTCTCAGTATACCTAATAATAGTATCTCTATCATCAACTAAAAAAGTACCATATTTTAATGTATTACAGGCTTTAAAATTAGATGTAAATTCTAATTGTTCTTTTTCTATAATAGATTTGGGAGATATGGTTTCTTTTTTAAAAAGAAATTGTTTTACAAATATTGAAATAAAAAAAGTAGCTGTAAAAATTATATAAGCTCTCGCATAGCCTAAACCTACTAAATTGTAATTAATTTTACTAGAAGATATTAAAGTGATAACAAAACTGTACAATAAGAGTGTTCCTAAAATTATCCCTGCTAGATTTATATAAACATTAGATTTAAAAAGATTAGCATTTTGCCCTAAAACAAAGAAAATAAAAAATAATTCTCCTACTAAAATAGCAAGTATGTATTGTTTTTTGTTTTTCATTTATTTTCTAATCATACCAATATGCGGTATACCATCTTCTAAGTACTCCTCTCCTATTGCTTTAAATTCTAAGTTATTATAAAATCGTTTTAAATAGGTTTGCGCAGATATTTTTATTGTGGTTTCATTATAATGTGTATTAATAGCTTTAATGGAGGCTTCCATTATATCGTAACCGTATTTAAATTGTCTTTCTGTTGTTTTAACTACTACTCTACCTATACTTGCATAATCGAAATAATCTCCAGGTTTAAAAGTACGTGTGTATGCCACTATATCTTCGCCTTTAAATCCTATAATATGTAATGCTTTTTGGTCTTTTCCATCTAGATCTTGATACACACAATCTTGCTCTACAACAAAAACTTCGCTTCGTAATTGCAATAAATTATATAATTCGTCTGTAGTTAATTCTTTAAAGGTTTTTACTTTAATTTCTATCATAATTATTTAGTCTTGCACAATAATGTCTTTTGCATCATCTTTTTCAAATTCTGGCTGTATGTTAACATGGTTAATTTCGAATTCATGTAGTAATAAATTTTCAACTTTTGCACGTATACTTTCAAAAGTACTCAATGTAATATCTTTTGTAAATTCTATATGTGCTTCAAAATGTACTTCTGCTTCATTTAATTGCCAAACATGAACGTGATGTACACTTTTTATAGTGTCGAAAGCATTTATTTTTTCAACTATAGCTTCTACAGGAATAGCATCTGGTGTAAATAACATGAGTACTTTAGTAGAGGCTTTAAGTAGATTGAAACCTACCCAAATTAAATATAAAGCAATAGCTAAAGTTAATGCACTGTCTATCCAATAAATTTTATAAAATTGCATTAATAGACCGCCTATTAAAACAGCAACACTTGCCATCATGTCTGTTAATAAATGTATATACGCGCTACGCATATTCATATTAGCATTACTATCTTTTTTAAGTAATAAAACGCTTAAACCATTAGCTACAATACCTAAAAGTGACAGCCAAATAACAAGGTTACTTTCTATCTCTTGTGGATTTTTAAAACGATCTACAGCTTCTATAATTAACAATATAGCTACTATAATTAATGTAGCTGCATTAATAAAAGCTGCTAAAATTTCTGCACGCTTATAACCAAATGTTCTATGTATTGATGCCTTTTTTTTGGATAGTCTATTAGCTATGTAACTAATTATAAGTGATAATACATCGCTAAAATTATGCAATGCGTCGCTTAATAAAGCTAAACTACCAGATACCAAACCGCCTACAACTTGTGCAGCTGTAATAAGTATGTTTAAAAGTATAGATATAAAAAGATTACGCCCCTTTAAGTCATTATGCGAATGATTATGTGAGTGCGACTGTTCCATTTATATTAACATTGTGCTGGAATTTTGTTAACACGGTTTTGGTGTCTGCCACCTTCAAACTCTGTATTTAAAAACGTATCTACCATTTGCAATGCTTGTGGTATAGACGTAAAACGCGCTGGTATACATAATATATTAGCATTATTATGCTGACGTATTAAAGAGACGATTTCTTTTGTCCAACATAAACCAGCTCTAATATCTTGGTACTTGTTAGCTGTCATAGCTACACCATTGGCGCTACCACAAATTAAAATTCCAAAGTTTGCTGTTTTATTTGTTACATCTTTAGCAACTGGGTGTACAAAATCTGGATAATCTACACTGTCGTTAGCATCTGTTCCGTAATTAGTAACCGTAATACCTTTGGCTTCTAAATGCTTTACAATAGCAAATTTGTAATCTGTTCCTGCGTGATCGTTTCCAATAGAAATAGTCATCTTTTTAAAGTTTTAAAATGTTTCCGTAAAAACGGAAAACTAATAGTTGTGTTATTAAAATTCAAAGTTAATAATTACATAATAACTACCTATTAATAACCTTTACATTATTATTAAAACACTTTAATTATGCATTTTAATTTTAAATACCTATTAAAGGTATCTGCTAGGTTAATTTTAATGTTTAAAAAATGGTGACGAGAGCATTTTTAAATAAAATTTTAATTGTTTTTACTCTTAAAAGTGCTATTATACTTAGAACTAGAATGTTATATACGTTATTAACAAGCGTGCAAAATTGTTCATTACTTAACGTTTAGATAATGATTACTTGTTAATATCTTATCAAAGGTTTTTAAAACTTTTATTAGGTTTATTAAATTAATTTTTCCAACCAAGAATTGAAATGACACTACCAAAAAAGTTAACACTTTTTTTTGGTTGATTTTTCAAGCTAAAAAATACAGATACCAACATGAATTTTTTAGTTTTTTATTAAAAATAACATGTTAAACATAGTTATTAACATCTGTTAATAGTAATTTTAATTACTTTAAAAATGAGGGTTTTAAATACATTATAACATGTTAATAGAGTTGCTTAGTAAACAAATCAAACAAAAAACTAGAAAAGTTATACCGCTATTAACACCCAATAATAAGCATCATTATTTTTTTTAAATTTTAAAAGAAAAAGATATATAGTATATATATGTGTGAATAACTCTATAATTTTTAGAAACTATAAAAGCATATTGTTTTACTTCTAAATTAAGGTTTGCTTAAGAATTTTAGATAAAGCTTTCATTTATGATGCCACTCTAATAACTACGTAGGCCTACTTAAAATGTAACATGTATGCGTAGTTCTTTGATATAGTAATTAGTTATACCTTCGTGAAATTATTTATAAATCCCTAATTTATGAAATTTAATAAGCTAAACTTAAGTATAATTACCCTTGTTTTATGTTTAAGTGCTTTAGTTAGTACCGCTCAAACCTATACCTATACAGGAACAGGAAATTGGACAAATGTTGCTAATTGGGATACTTATCCTGGTACAACTATTGGCTTTTCAGAAACTGTTATAATTAATGGTAACGCTACTTTAAATACATCTATAGATCTTACAGGAACTGTATTAGTATTTGGTACAGGCACATTTATTAATTCTGGTGGAAACATTCAAATTAATGCTGGAGGTGCTTTAATTAATACTGGTGTTTTTAATATTGAAAACTCTGGAACATTAAATATATCAGGTGGTGGTAATTTTAATATTCAAGGAAATATGGCTAATTCTGGAACCATTAATAATACAGGAACCATACAAACATTAGGAAATATTATTGTAGAGAATACAGGTATTGTAACTAATAACTCAATAATACTTATTAATTCTGGAACCATTAATAATACAGGAACTATTACTAATTCTAATTCGTTTATAGTTTCTAATACAGGAATACTAAATAATAATACAGGAGGATCTATTACAAATACAAGTACACTATATAATGGAACGGTTTTAAATAATACAGGAATAGTAAATAACCAAAGTGGAGGTACTTTTAATAATGAAGGCACTCTAAACAATAATACAGATGGAATAGTAAACAATACAGGAGTTATAGAGGATACAGGTATTATAATTAATTTAGGAACCTTATCTGGGCAAAACATAAGTCATACAGGAGACTTTAGTAATGCAGGTACGTTAAATCCAGGCAATACAACAGGTACGTATATTTTTACTAATAATTACACACAGCTAAGTACAGCAATTCTTGCTACAGAAATAGAAAGTACTTCAAATTTCGATGCAGTAACAGTAACAGGTACAGTTAATTTAAGCGGTACATTAAAAGTTAGCTTGCTAAACGGATATACACCTAGTTATGGAGACTCGTTTACTATTGTAACAGCAGGCAGTATTTCGGGAACATTTAGTACATTAGATTTAGCCACAAATATACCAGTAAATAGTCAATGGCATATTAGGTACACAACTACTGAAGTTATTTTAGAGTTAATACCAATAACTTATACTTATACAGGAACAGGTAATTGGACAACAACTGCAAACTGGTCGCCTATATATCCTGGAACAATTATAAATACAGTAGAAACAGTTGTTATTAATGGTAATGTTAGTATTACGAGTGGAATAATAGAAAATAATGGATTAATAACTAATACAGCTGGAGCTACAATAAGTTTAACTTCAAGTGCTTCATTTGTAAATACTACAGGAGCTATATTAACTAATGAAGGTATTATAAACTTAAATCAGTCTGACATTGTATCTGCTTTAACTAATCAAGGTACTCTAAATAATACCACAGGAGAAATAATAGTTGATGCACTTTTTGAAGAGTATCTAATAAATAGCGTAGGTGGTATTATAAATAATACAGGAAGTATCACAACAGTTCATGGTTATTTAAATAATGCTGGTGGTATTATAAATAATAATACAGGCGGCACTATAACTACTGGCACAGGTTCCTCTGGAATGAGAAATACTGCAGGAGGTATTTTAAATAATACTACAGGCGGTCTTATAGTTAATGCAAATCTATGGAACAATCAAAGTACAATAAATAACATAGGGATTATAGAAAACAACAATAATTTAACTAATAACGGCACTATTATAGATAATGGTACTATAACCAATAATAACGAGCTTGCAGGAGTAAATACAGCCCATACAGGGGATTTTAGTAATTCTGGAATTTTAAGCCCTGGAAATTCTGCTAATTCTTTTGGTACGTACACCTTTACTAATAATTATACCCATGAAAGTACTGCAATATTAACAACAGAAATAATAAGTGCTACAAGTTTCGATGTAGTAACAGTAACAGGTACAGCTAATTTAAGCGGTACGCTCGAGGTTAATATACCATTAAGTAATACAGTAGTTATAGGCGATACGTTTACTATTGTAACAGCAGGTAATATTTCGGGAACATTTAGCACATTAGATTTAGCCACAAATATACCTACAAATAGTCAATGGTATATTAGGTACACAACTACTGAAGTTATTTTAGAGTTAATACCAATAACTTATACTTATACAGGAACAGGTAATTGGACAACAACTGCAAACTGGTCGCCTTTATATCCTGGAACGACTATAAATACAGTAGAAACAGTTGTTATTAATGGTAATGTTAGTATTACGAGTGGAATAATAGAAAATAATGGATTAATAACTAATACATCTGAAGCTACAATAAGTTTAACTTCAAATGCTTCATTTGTAAATACTACAGGAGCTATATTAACTAATGAAGGTATTATAAACTTAAATCAGTCTGACTTTGTATCTGCTTTAATTAATCAAGGTACTCTAAATAATAATACCACAGGAGAAGTAATAATTGATGGGTTTACTGAAGAGTATCTAATAAATAGCGTAGGCGGTATTATAAATAATACAGGAGGCATCACAACAATTGTTGGTTATTTAAATAATGCAGGAGGTATTATAAATAATAATACAGACGGCACTATAACTATTGGTACAGGTGCGTCTGGAATGAGAAATACAGCAGGAGGTATTTTAAATAATAATACAGACGGTCTTATAGTTAGTGCAAATTTACTGAACGAACAAGGTATTTTAAATAATACAGGGATTATAGAAAATAGTAATGGACTATCTAATGGAGTAAATGCTATCCTAAATAATTATAATACTATAAATAATAATGGAACTATAGAAAATTATTCTACAGGGACTATAAATAACTACAGTGTTATAAACAATAATGATATTATAATAGATTTCGCAACACTAATTAATCATCCAGGAGGTATTTTAAATAATAATAATATTCTATCAGGAGATAATAATATAAATCATGCATCTAATTATAGTAATATAGGTATTTTAAGTCCTGGTTTTGGAAATAATATGTTTAGTTATGGTACGTATAATTTTCATGCAAATTACACACATGAAAGTACTGCAACATTAAAAACAGGGGTGCTTAATATATCAACTTTCGATATTGTAAATGTAACTGGAACAGCTACTTTAAACGGTACTCTCGAGGTAAATTTATCCCCTAGTTATACACCAAATGTAGGCGATACCTTTACCATTTTAACAGCAAGCTCAATATCTGGTACATTCGATACATTAGTTTTACCATTAAATTCCTCATGGAAGGTTAATTATACTTCTACAGCTGTCGTGTTAGAAGTTACAACACCAGTAAGCCTTAGTGCAAAGGTTATGTTACAAGGTGCAGCACTTAACCCTATAACAGGAGAAGAAAATCTAATGCGAGACGATTTAAGAGCCGCAACACTTATACCTACAACAAGCCCTTATCCAGATATGTTGTCTTGCGCCGCTACAGTATTTAATACAGGAGGCACAACAGGTACAGGTAGTATTGCAGATGATATTGTAGATTGGGTACAGGTAGAACTTCGTGATGCAACCACTAATACTGTAGTTTTATCCAGACAGTCGGCCTTAATACAACGCGATGGAGATATAGTAAGCACAGATGGTATTAGCACATTAACCTTTAATGTCCCATCAAGTAATTATTTTATAGTAATAAAACATAGAAATCATTTAGGAATAATAACATTAAATACAGTTGCATTAACAGCTGCAGTTACTACAATAGATTTTACAGATGCTAATAACCAAATTACTTTTGGAACCGATGCGCAAACTACTTTTGGTATGCCAAGCGGAATAGTAGCTATGTGGGCTGGAGATGCTAATGGAGATGGGCGATTAAATTATTTAGGAGCACAGTCTGAGATTCCAGCGATAAGAAGCCAAGTATTTAATGATCCCAATAATTCAGTATTTGGTGGTCCACCAGTAGGAACTTATGAATCTTTAGCTTACAAAGAAACAGATATAAATATGGATGGTTTAACCGTGTATTTGGGTGTAGAAAGCGATGTTTTAAACGTAAGAAATAATATATTTAATAATCCATCAAATTCAGTATTTGGTGGTCCACCAGTAGCAACATATTTGTTTGTACAACAATTACCAGAAGGCGCTAATTAAAAAAATATATACCAGTTTTTATTAATTTAATTTTAAAGAAATATTGATTTAATATTAAAAGTGTAGCTTTGCAGTAATCTTAATAGATTGATTTAAAAAGAATTCATATCCTTTTAAATCCACTTCCTATGAATTTAAGTTCATCCCGAACGTAATAAAATCGATACTTTTAAGAGAATTAATTAATAAGATTTTCACTGAATTAGTGAGAACATGAAGAAATAAATGACAAAAAAGAAAAAAAGGAAACCGTCACATAACAAGATTTCCAACCTTACAAATACAATTCTAAGTATTTTAAAAAAAGATAGAAACCAATCCTTTAATTATAAACAAATAGCTGCTAAACTTGGTGTAAACGATGCTAGTAGTAGAAATCAAATTATAAAAACCTTATCTAAATTAGCTGCAAAAGAAGAAATTGAGCAGGTAGATCGCGGTAAGTTTAAAATTATTAACAATACAGAATACCATACCGGAATTTTCGATGCTACGCAAAAAGGATCTGGTTATGTTATTTGCGATGCTTTTGAAGATGATGTTTACATTGCATCCAACAATGTTAATAAAGCTTTAAATGGCGATGAGGTAGAATTATACGTTTATAAACGCAGAAAGAAAGGAAAATTAGAAGGAGAGATTACAAACATTATAAAACGTGCTAAAACAGAGTACGTAGGCGTAATCCAAATACACGAAAAAAAGAATTTTGCATTCGTAGTAGTAGATGGAAACAAAATGTATAAAGACATTTTTGTTCCAATAAATAAAACAAATAAAGCCGAAGACGGTGATAAAGTATTAGTATCCCTAGAAGATTGGCCAGAACGATCAGACTCACCTAACGGAAAAGTACTTAAAGTTCTAGGAAAACCAGGAGAACACAATACAGAAATACACTCTATTTTAGCAGATTATGGTTTACCATACGAGTTTCCACACGAAGTAGAAGCCTATGCTAATAACATAGATTTAGAAATTAAACCAGAAGAAATAGCGAAACGAAGAGATATGCGTAAAGATTTAACCTTTACCATAGATCCTAAGGACGCTAAAGATTTTGATGATGCCTTATCCTTTAAAATATTAGATAATGGCTTATACGAAGTAGGAATACATATAGCAGACGTTTCACATTACTTAAAAGAAGGAACCGTTTTAGATGATGAAGCTTACGAACGTGCAACCTCTGTATATTTAGTAGATCGTGTAGTACCAATGCTACCAGAAATATTAAGTAATGGCGCTTGTTCATTAAGACCACACGAAGAAAAATATACATTTTCTGCAGTGTTTCAATTAAATGATAAAGCAGAAATTAAAAACGAATGGTTTGGTAGAACAGTAACCTATAGTGATGCCCGTTTTGCTTACGAAGAAGCACAAGCAATTATTGAAAATAACGCTACTTTAAACAAAGCAGATGTTATTAACACTATTAATAAAATAGATACTACAATTCCAGCTGAAGTCTCTTTAACAGGAAAAGAATATAAAACAAATCCAGAAGTAGCTCAAGCGACATTAAAGCTAGATGAATTAGCAAAAATAATGCGCGGAAAACGTATGCGATCTGGAGCAATTTCTTTCGATAAAGTTGAAGTAAAATTTAATTTAGATGAAGAAGCAAATCCAGTAGGCGTTTTCTTTAAAACGAGTAAAGATGCTAATAAATTAATTGA
Source organism: uncultured Flavobacteriaceae bacterium (assembly GCA_947494205.1). Taxonomy (GTDB): domain Bacteria; phylum Bacteroidota; class Bacteroidia; order Flavobacteriales; family Flavobacteriaceae; genus JAHDHI01. Next base: position 24,024 of record CANLUH010000019.1, read on the forward strand.
AGAATTTATGTTATTAGCAAACCGTAAAGTGTCTGAATTTATAGGGAAACAAAAACCACAAAAAACATTTGTTTATAGAGTACATGACGAACCAGACGAAAGCAAACTAGCCGCTTTACAAGGTGTAGTCTCACAATTTGGACATAAATTAAAATTTAATAGTAGAGATACTATAGCAGCATCACTAAATAAATTATTAGTAGATGTTCAAGGAAAAAAAGAACAAAATTTAGTAGATACTTTAGCCATACGAACCATGAGTAAAGCCGAGTATACTACAGATAATATTGGACATTACGGTTTAGCATTCGATTATTACAGTCACTTTACATCACCAATACGTCGTTATCCAGATGTTATGGCACACCGTTTATTACAACGCTATTTAGATGGCGAAAAAACAGCTAATGCAGAGGTTTACGAAGAAAAATGTAAACACTCAAGTAATATGGAATATCTGGCAACAAAAGCCGAAAGAGATTCTATAAAATACATGCAAATTCGTTTTATGCAAGACCATCAAGACGAAGAGTTTTTAGGTGTAATATCTGGTGTCACAGATTGGGGAATTTATGTAGAAATAATTTCTAATAAATGTGAAGGTATGGTAAGAACACGAGACATAAAAGACGATTATTACGAATTTGATCAAGATCAATTTGCATTAATTGGGAAAGAAACTAAAAACATGTATCAATTAGGCGATGAGGTTATTGTAAAAGTAAAACAAGCCGATTTAGTAAAACGACATTTAGATTTCGATTTAATAGGTAAAGTAGAAGACTAATATTATTTACGATATTAGATTTATAAATTACGATTTGTAAAATTCACATCATTTAAAACCAGAGTACAAAATATATTTTGTACTCTGGTTTTTATATTATAACAACATTGTATTGTCATTCCTGTGAAAATAGGAATCCACTATACGACTTATTAATATTTAATATACTTTTAAGTAACAATTTATCTAAAAACACTACTAATAAGAAACTTAAAAAATTATGATTTTAACCACAACAAATTCAGTAGAAGGCTCAAGAATAGTAGAATACAAAGGCATTGTATCTGGTATAGGAATGAACACTCAAAAAGTAACCATGACATTTAGTATGGCTAAATACTATAAAGCTATACAAGATGGAGTAGAAGAAGTAAAAGAACAAGCTTTTCAAGATTTAAAAGCACATGCCGATAAATTAAATGCAAATGCAGTAGTAGGTATAAAAATAGATATAGAATTAACAGCAGCCAATGGCGTAATGGTTTCTGTAACAGGAACAGCAGTAAGTGTAGTAAAAGAAAGAGAGTAGTAATACTAAATACATATAAAAAAAGTTATAGATAAAAGCATACTTTTTTAATTACAACTGTAACAATTACAAAAAGTAATACTCTTTACTTAAAACAATAATATATTTAAGACATGAGAACTATAACATCTATATTACTATTATTTATAACAGTAGCAACCTTTGCACAAGGTCCAAAAGAAAAACAAGTAGGCGATTTTACAACCGTAAAGGTGTTCGATTTAATACATATTAGCCTTGTAAAATCTGATGAAAATAAAGTAATTATCTCTGGAGAAGATGTAGACGATGTACAAGTAATTAATAAAAACGGTACATTAAAAATACGAATGAAACTAGATCAAATATTTAATGGAACAGAAACATTTGTAGCAGTACATTATACCAATTTAGAAGTAATAGACGGAAATGAAGGTGCTAGAATTGTAGGAAACGAGTTAATAGAACAAGATAAAATAGAACTTAAAACACAAGAAGGCGCTTTAATAAAAGTAGGCTTAAATGTAGATAAAGTAACTATAAAAGCAGTATCTGGAGGTATTGTAGAAACCAGCGGAAGAGCAAATTCGCAATCTATATTGATTAACACAGGTGGTATTTACGAAGGCAAAGATTTTGAAACTAAAAATACAGAAGTAAAAATAAGAACAGGAGGAGAAGCAGAAGTTAATACAACAGAAGTAGTAGATGCAAAAGTAACAGCAGGAGGAGATATTTTTATTTATGGAAATCCAAGTAGAGTAAATAAAAAAACAACACTAGGAGGACGTATTAAAGAAGTAGATTAAAACGAATACGTTTAAAATATTATAAAAGCTTCAGTTATATAACTGAAGCTTTTTTATTTAGTACTAATTACAAGAGTTATAACTATTCGTAATAAATAAAGCCTACTATTTTTAAATAATTTCTTTACTTTGTAGAGAATCCACTTTACTTAATATGTTCGATGATATTTTAGCAGCTATTCCATTTGGTATAATACTCGCATTTACCATTGGTCCTGTGTTTTTTGTATTACTAGAAACAAGTGCTACAAAAGGCTTTAGAAGCGCTATAATATTCGACATCGGTGTTATTTTAGCAGACATTGTTTTTATACTACTAGCCTATTACAGTACTAATAACTTATTAGAAAAAGTAAAAGACGATCCTAATTTTTTAATATTTGGAGGCGTATTATTAGTAGTCTATGGTATTATATCGTTTGTAAAAACATCCAAATCATTTAGAACCATAGTAAAAGAGTACCATAAAGTAGAAATACAAAAGGATTACTGGAAACTCTTTGTAAAAGGCTTTTTACTTAATTTTATAAACATTGGCGTCCTTATTGGTTGGTTAGGGTTCATAGTAATAGGAAACTCCATTACAACCTCTAAAAATGGCGTTATAGTATTTATCTCTACAATGCTAATAAGTTACTTTGTAACAGATATTATTAAAATACTAGCAGCAAAACGTTTACGTAATAAGTTAACGCCAAGACGTATTTTTAAAACTAAAAAAATAGTAGCACTCTTTATTTTAGGATTTGGTATTTTACTACTAACTCAAGGGTTATTTCCAGATGCTTATGAAAAGAATAAAGAAAAATTAGAACAAATAAATCCTATTAAAAAACGAGACTAATTGGAGACTTCTAGAAAAAAAGTACTCACATTACCATTACGTTTAGCATTATCTGCTGCTATTTTTGGCATTTTATTTAAATTTCAACATTGGCCTTATGGAAACGAAATTGTTCTTATAACTAGTAGTATAATAGCTATATTATACAGTATTCGTTTTGTCCTTAAAAAAGAAAAAGTAGTGTTAGATTATATTAAGTTAGCCTTAATTCTATGCTGGGCTTTTAACTATATAAATAGCACATTTCATTTTATAAATGTAAATACCATTTTTAATTATATACTCCTTATTTTATTTGGCTTCTGGTTTATAAATGAAGGCACAACCTATTTCTCTAAAAACAGAAAATTAAAAGACATTAAAGATTTAAAAACAGGCTATTATGTAGCCTGGATAATTACTATCATTCCTTTAATGTTTGGTATTTTATTTAAAATCATGCATTGGCCATATGGCGCCTTATTATCTACCCTAGGCTTTTTGTTTTTAAGCATCATGATTTTGGTGGATTACTTTGTTACGGAGTAAAATATATTAAAAATAAAAGCCATTATTTCTAATGACTTTTATAACCATTTAAAGTGTAATTATAATTTATAATACAACACAACTTTATCTTCATTTATATTAATACTAAAACTAGTATCAGTTACCTCAAGTGTTTTAATTGGCGAGTCTTCTACTTCATAAACAGTAATATCATTTTCTCTATTTTTAGTATAAGAAAGACCTTCTAAAGCCTTATCTACAGTTTCTAAAGAAAAGACCTTTTTAAATTCAATATTTATTTTAGTTTCGTACACATCTCTATTTCCAGGATCAAATTCATTTTTTATTGGACCAATATATTTTTCGGTTACGTAAGACTTAATATCTGATCTATCAAATTCCTTAAATTCTTTAATATTTTCTTCAGGATATGAAACGTTACCACAAAAAGAAAAAGCTAATCTAGAACCATTAGGAAATTTATCCTTAAATACACGTATGTATGTATGTATAAAGTCTTTTAAAGAGCATTTCTTTACAAAATTTCTAAATTTTTCTTCTCCTTTTTCATGTTTTTTATCCCAAGCTCTTTGTTCTAAATCTATACCCATTACGTCATAGTCTCTCACTAACGGTTCTTGATATAAAAATTTTAAATCTAAATTATTTTTGTTCATTTGTTTTTATTTTTAGTTTATGTAATGTATATATTCTATGACATCACCTAATTCTTTTATTGCTAAATCTGCTTGTTTTAATTGATATTTTATTGAGCCTTGTTTTAAATGTGAAAATTGACTTTTCATCTTTTTATCTATTACGACTTTAAAATCTAAGACACTATCATCTACATAAGGAAATTTCTTTTTCCTAATCAAAGAAAATACAGTTCCATCTGGGTTCACGGCTCTAAACTCTTTAGCATTGTGTTTCATAGCTAATAAAATATCTTCGAAACTCAACGAAGATCCTGGTGGTGGATGGCTATGTGTTATAATTAAATCTTCAATATGTTTACCTAGTTCTCTTAATTTTTTCCTTGCTCTTAAAACATCTATTTTTGGTATTTTTACAGAGTATTTATCTCCTATTAATAATTTAGATAACACACTACCATCCCCATCAAACAATTTAGCATTTTCTTTTTTATTCAGTTTAATAGAGTCTTCAAATAATTTAATTTCATCTGCTATATTATCAAAATTTTTACTCTTTTTTATAGCAATTTCAGTATATGTGCTTATAGATTTTGCTATGTCTTTAAGTGGGCTTTTATTACCTTCAAATAATTCATCAATTAACCCTTTAAACTCTTTAGTACTTTTATTAAGCAGTGCTACTAACTCATCAATTAATTTAGTAAAACTTTTAAAAGTAGTAATTACTATCTTTTTAGTATAATTAAAGGCAGTACGGCCTGCATTAGCAATCCCTCTAAAAAGACCAGAAAAAACAGTTGCTAGTTTTTCTAATACTGCTGCTACGCTTAAGGTACCACCTGTAAAGAGTATACCTACAACGACTTCTATAGCTAAGCTTATTACAAAGCCGACAAAAGCACCACTAAAATAGGCAATAGTTTCTAGAGATACGTTGGTAATACTACCTAATTTCCCTTTTAAATGGGTGTATAACGCTTTAAAATCTATGTTTTTTATAGCTACTATAGCATTATCTACATATTCCATTAATATTGGAAATTGTGTGCTAAAATTAGCTGTAAAATCTTTCATGGTAGCCATACCGTTAAATAGCATTTCTAGCATTTTAAATATACCAGAAATAGCATCTATTAGGCCATTCCAGATACCACATAAATACGCATTGGCAATGCGTACGCCTTTTTTAATAAGGTCTGTAAAATCAAATTGCTCCAATTGCTTAAAAGTGTTTTGTATAGCATCGCTTATTTGTATGTATTTACTAAACACATAACGCTCTAAACTGTCTGGTATTAAATCTAGTTCTAAAGCATTTAAAGGCGAGAAAGGTATACCAGCTACAGTTAAGGGTACAGTGGCTAGTTTTCCAAAATCGGTTTGTTGTACATACTGCCGTATTTTGGAATCTTGTTTAGAAAATCCTGTTTGTAGTTCGGTAAAGGCTTTTATAGCATAATCGTTAAGTTTATGATCTGGTACTGCATCTAAGCTTTCTTCTACAAAAGGGAATAGAAAGGGTTTAAAAGTGTTTGTTTGGTCTACTGTGCCATCTTCTTTTAGTTTTTTAGCATCTGGATTCCAACGGTGTTTGTCTAGTTTAGCTTTATCTATAAATTTTGCAATAGTACCACAAACATGACCAAGTACACTCATTAATTTTTTATCTAATGCATACGGGTTTAAATAATCGCTTGCGGTGAACAAAAATTCAACAGTTTTTAAACTTACATTTTCTATTTGTTTGTTACGTATAAGTTCTTCTAAAACAGCCTTATCTATAGTAACATATTGGTTAATATAGTCTAATACTTTTTTGTTGTTATAGAGTTGAGACTGGTGTGTTAAATTATCTTTAACACGATCACCTATTTTTATTTTACAATATTGCGCACTTATATCGTCTGTATTATCTTCTATAAAAAAGATAATACTATACGGTTCTGTTTTAGTTACTTTAAAGGATTCCTTTAATTTTATAGCGTCTTTAGAGAAGTATAATTCTATATTATAAGCTAAAACATCTACACCAAGATCGAATGTTTTATTTGCGTTTTTATCGAAGAATAATTTTCTTTTTTTAATGTAAGTTACGCGGTTTGGGTCTGTGTTTATATCTGTGGCAATTTTTATATTGTTTATGGTACTTACTTTTGCTCCAGGATAATAGATACGTTTTATGCTACTTTGAGATTTACTAGTAAACGGGATTTCTGCATAAGGGCTAACATTAGTCATACCTCTATGGTTTTCTAATAATGGGCTTTTAAAATTAATATTGCTTAAACTTGCGTTATTTAGTGTAGTGGCTATAAATGGCGCATCTGGTTCAAAAAGGGGTGCATCGAGTTCAACTTCTTCTCCGTTTTCATTGATAATAGTCATTCTTTTAATTTTGGTTAAACATTTGTTTTAAAAATTATTGATTTTTCAATTATAAGACAGCAAAAGTAATACTTATTTAAACATAAAGCAAATAATAAATTCATTTATATGTAATATGTTTAATTAAAGTTTTATGTATTATTATAACTTATAAATAGTTTTAATATTTTAAATAGTAATACAGAAATTATAATTAGATTTATATGTAGGTCTATAGAATAAAACCTTTTGTTACATATTACAGTTAAGTGTACCAAAAATTAATAGCAAAAAACCTCCATGAAAAACATGAAGGTTTTAATAACATTTAGTTGTTGTGAGTATTTATAGACTAACTCTCTTCTTCTCCTATATGTTCTCCTTGTGTAGTAACAGAACCCGTAGAAGCGTTTCCGTATACAGGCGTTTCGTTTCTTAAAATATCTATAACTCTAGCAAAATTACTAGAAGTCATATATGGTGTTTCTTCTCTTTTACCTTGAAATGTTGTGAAATAGAATTTTCCTAAATCAATTTTTGGATCCCATAAAGCTTGGTAAGCTTTTAATTTCGTCCAACCTGTTGTTCCTTGTGCATGGTGTGGCATAATTATAAGTTTTTTGTAATTAATAGTGGTGCAAATGTATTACAGCTTTATAATTATATAACCAGTTGATATACTGTTTTTTAAAGGGTGTTTTTCCTAGAAATTATAAAAATTAGAACATAAAAAAACCTCCAAGAAAACTTGAAGGTTTTAGAGGTTTTTCTTAATTTATTTTTAAACTAGTGCTAGTTTATCTAAAGCCTGGTTTCTTTGTTTATTTAAAGCTTCAATAGCATTTTTATAAGGTTCTAAAAAGGTATTCATTTCTTTTACTAAAGTATTTAATTTCTTCTCTTCTTTCTTTAGTTGTTCATTAGCATTATTACTTTTTAAATCTCTAATTGTATTTTTTAAGTCTTCAATAGCAGTATTGTACTTGTTAGAATGAGGTTTCATTTCTAACCTTAATTGTGTTTCAGCTTTATCAAATTCCTCATTAGTATATTTTATTTGTAAATGAGACATTTTGTTTTCGTAAGATGTAGTTAAGGCATTTATTTTTACCTGAGAGTTATTTATAGCTTCACTACTTTCATCAACATTTTCTTCGGATTGTTCGTATTTTATATCAGTAATAACTAAAGTATTAAACTTAATAAGTTTGTTAGTAATAACAACCTCTGGAAGATCTAATATTACTTCATTTTCCTTCATTGTTATTTCAGGAATTTTTGTAACAATTTTTCTTAATTTCATATGAATTTCTGGAACAGAAATAATAATAGGAGTCATTTTTGTAGTACAGTGTAATTTCTTTGTTTTAACACCTAAAATCCAACCCATTTTCCACTTACATGTTGTTTCTGGTTTTTCTCCTATTTTTTTATCTTTCATAATAGTTGTAGGAACTTTAAAACTAATGTCTTTATTTTTCATTACTACTTCAGGTATATGAAAAACTATTCTTTTTTCTTGCATAGAAAATTCTGGAATAGGAAGATGAAAAGAAACTTCTTTCCATTCAAAATTATATTGATAATCTCCATTTTTTATAGAAAATAAACTCTGGTTATCTTCTAATATTTCGCTATCATCTTCAATATTAGAAACTTCTTTAGATATTTCATTTGTTAATACCTTTAAGTCATTTTCAAATTCTGTTGTTAGTTTTTCAATTTGTTCTTGAGTATCCATTATGTTAGAGTTTTTATTATAAAACCAAAATTATATTTAAGACATAATGAGTTCAATACCTTTTACTAGGTATATTGAAGTAAAAAACATTCATAATAGCTTAATCTTTAAAGCCACTATTCAATAGAAAACCTTTCTTTTGCGTATGCTTTATTAAAATTGAAAGACAAAAAATATCAATCAAAACTTAGAAATATATTTAATAAGCAGATACTGCTAAAAACTGTTGTACAAGGTTCTACACAACTTTACCATCAATTTTTTATAAAAATTAGAACATAAAAAAACCTCCAAGAAAACTTGAAGGTTTTTAGAGGCGCTGAGCAGATACGAACCGCTGTCCAAGGTTTTGCTAAACTTTACCATCAATTTTTCATAAAAATTTAGAATATAAAAAAAACCTCCAAGAAAACTTGAAGGTTTTTAGAGGCGCCGAGCAGATACGAACCGCTGTCCAAGGTTTTGCTAAACTTTACTATTAATTTTTTATAAAAATTAGAACATAAAAAAAACCTCCAAGAAAACTTGAAGGTTTTTAGAGGCGCCGAGCGGATTCGAACCGCTGTACAAGGTTTTGCAGACCTCTGCCTAGCCACTCGGCCACGGCGCCCTAAATTCCTGTGAAAACAGGAATCTCATTTATGTTTATTTAAACGAGTAGGCAAATGTAAAAAAAATTACGGGTTTACACTATTACAGATTGTTTTTTCTTTTCTGGTTTAACTCAATTGTTACCATTTGTACATCGCCACCAATTGGCGGATTAATTTTACTAACGGCAACTGTTGCCAATGTAACTAATTTATCCTCAGTAAAAATACGATCTAAAATACGTTGTGCAACATGCTCCAAAAGGGCACTTGGTATAGCCATTTCTTCAACAACAATTTTATTTAAAAGCACGTAATCTACAGTGTCTTTTAAGTCATCGGAGTCGGCACTTTTCTGTAAATCGGCCTTTACTTTTACATCTACACGATAATCACTACCAATTTTTGTTTCTTCTTTTAGGCATCCATGATATGCATAAACACGTATATTTTCAACTTTAATAATTCCCATTTAGTTTTTTTTCTTTAAAATGTGGTCCAAAGAAAGGGTATCTTTATCAAAAGTCATAGCTATAAATATTAAAAATACACTTCTTACAAAAACATGCTGCAAATCCCATATAGGCGATTGCAGTCCGTGACCAAAGGTTACAATTAATAAAATTAAAGCTAACCCATAGTATGCCTGTTTTCTAAACAATCCTAATAGGAGTAAAGCACCAAATATAAGTTCTCCATAAGATGTAAAATAAGCAGCAAATTTTAAAATAAAAGTAGGTAGAAAAGTAGCTTCGAACGATTTAAAACCACCATTGTAAATGGTTTCTACACCCATTTTAAAAACTTTTCCAAAGCCTTGCCAAAAGAAAATAAGACCTGTAAGTAATCTTGCGAAAAGGGTAATGTGTTTAATATCCATAATGAAAGTTAGTTTATGTAAAAATATGAATTAAAATTTGTCTAATTTTGTGGTATATATTATTACTTATGTCGGAAGAAACACGAGCACTTAACTTTATAGAGCATATAATTGAAGAAGATTTAGCCAACGGACTCCCTAAAAACAACTTACGTTTTAGATTTCCACCAGAACCAAATGGCTATTTACATATAGGTCATACTAAGGCTATAGGTATTAGTTTTGGTTTAGGAGAACGCTATAATGCGCCAGTAAATCTTAGGTTTGACGATACAAACCCATCTAAAGAAGAACAGGAGTATGTAGACGCTATAAAAGAAGATATCTCTTGGTTAGGTTACAAATGGGCAGAAGAATGTTACTCTTCAGATTATTTTCAGACCCTTTACGATTGGGCAATAGAATTAATAAAAGAAGGTAAAGCCTATATAGATTCGCAATCTAGTGAAGCTATGGCAGAACAAAAAGGAACACCAACACAACCAGGTGTAGATGGCCCTTATAGAAATAGAACCATTGAAGAAAACCTAGATTTATTCGAAAGAATGAAAAACGGAGAATTCGACGAAGGTTCGCACATTTTACGAGCAAAAATAGACATGCAGCACCCTAATATGTTAATGCGTGATCCTATTATGTATCGTATATTAAAAGCACACCATCACCGCACAGCAAACGATTGGTGTATTTACCCAATGTACGATTGGACACACGGAGAAAGTGATTATGTAGAACAGATTTCACACTCCTTATGTTCTTTAGAATTTAAGCCACACAGAGAACTTTACGATTGGTTTTTAGACCAAGTAGTAGATACCAATAAACTTAGACCAAAACAGCGCGAATTTGCACGCTTAAACCTAAGTTATACCATAATGAGTAAGCGTAAACTTTTAAAACTGGTAGAAGACGGTATTGTATCTGGGTGGGATGATCCAAGAATGCCAACCATTTCAGGTTTACGTCGTCGTGGTTATACACCAGCAGCGATTAAAAACTTTGTAGAAAAAGCAGGAGTAGCAAAACGTGAAAACATAATAGAAGTTTCTCTATTAGAATTTTGTATTCGTGAAGATTTAAATAAAAAAGCAGCACGAGTTATGGCTGTTTTAAACCCTATTAAGTTAGTAATTACGAATTATCCAGAAGATAAAGAAGAATGGTTAGAAGCAGAAAATAATCCAGAAGATGAAACTGCAGGATTTAGAAAAGTACCTTTTTCTCGTGAGTTATATATAGAAAAAGAAGACTTTAAAGAAGAAGCAGGTAGTAAGTTTTTTAGATTAAAATTAGGAGGCGAAGTAAGATTAAAAAACGCTTATATTATAAAAGCTGAAACTGTTGAAAAAGATGCTAACGGAAACATTACACAAATAAACTGTACCTATTCTACAGATACCGAAAAACGAGTAAAAGGAACCTTACATTGGGTGTCTATTAAACATGCTGTTAAAGCTGAGGTTAGAGAATATGATCGTTTATTTAGCGATGAAGCACCAGATAGTCATGAGGATAAAAGTTTTATGGACTTTATAAACCCTAATTCTTTAAAAGTAATAGAAGCCTTTGTAGAACCTAGTTTAGTAGATGCTAAAGTAGGGGAGCAGTTTCAGTTTCAAAGAATAGGTTATTTTAATGTCGATAACGATTCTAAAGAAAACAATTTAGTATTTAATAAAACAGTTGGTTTAAGAGATTCTTGGGCAAAAGTAAAGCCTAAACAAAATAATACTAATAATAATCAACAAAAACCACAACAACAGCAATCGCAACGTAAAGCAATAGATGTTATAAAACAATTAGGTAAAAAATACACGAACTTACCAGAAGAAAAACAACAAAAAGTAAAGGCAGAAATACAAGAATTAGCTACAAAAGTGAGTTATGAAGAATTAGAACCACTATTTGGAACTGCAGCTAAAAAAGTAGGAACACGTATAGCAGCAATGCTTACTTTAGGTGTATTATTAAATAACGGATTAGCTAAAAACGAAGCTATAGAAGCATTTATAACTAAAGCACTAGAAGACAAAAACGAATTACTTGTAGCAGAAACTAAAGCGTTGTAATTCAATTATATTATATAATTAAAACCTCGAAATTTATATTTCGAGGTTTTTTTGTACATTGAAACCACTAACTTAAAAACAATCTAAACTATGGACTTTAATCCTTATGCAATTATAGTTGCAGCAATTGTACCTATTTTTATAGGTTTCGTATGGTATAATCCTAAAACATTTGGAAACGCATGGATGAAAGCTTCTGGCGTAACAGAAGAGCAATTAAAAAAAGGAAACATGGCTGTTATTTTTGGAGTAACATTAGTGTTATCTTTTTTACTAGCATTCTTTATTCAAACATTAACAACCCATCAAATGGGAGCGTTTAGCTTAATGGGAGGCGACCCAGAATTAGCAAAGCCATCTTACCATGCTTTTATGGAAGATTATAAAGATGCCTTTAGAACCTACAAGCACGGTGCCTTACATGGTGTTTTAGCGGGTGTATTTTTATTCTTTCCAGTAATTGCAATTAATGCATTATTCGAGCGAAGAAGCTGGAAATATATTTTTATAAATAGTGGCTATTGGATTGTCTCTTTTGCAGCTATGGGAGCCATAGTTTGCGGTTGGGTATAACATAAACTAAATACATAATTAAGAAATTATCTTAAAAGCTTTTATAATTTAAGTAGCATTAATGTAACGTTAAGCTACTTTTTTAGACTTTTAAGATAGTTTCTTTTTCTTTTTATAATTGATAGATTTTAAAATTTACAACACCATAGAAGCACTTCCAGAATCTTGGGATGCTCTGCCTGTTCGCGATATTTTTTTAAAACGGTCGTTTTTAAAAGGATTAGAATATTCTGCTCCCAAAAATATTTCATCATATTACCTAGGTATTTTTAAAAACCAAAAACTCATTGGCATTGCTATTATACAGCGTGTTGAAATGTATTTAGAAGATATTTTTAGAAACACGTCTTCTAACAGATTAAAACAATTAGCTAAACGCGCCATATCTAAAATTGTTAGAGGTAATGCCTTAATAGTTGGTAATTTAATGCATACAGGACAACACAGCTTGTTTTTTATAGAAGAAGAGATAAGCTATAAAGCCTACTTAGATGTTGTTTTTAAAGCCCTAAAATCGCTTCAAAAACAAATAAAAACAGATTACAATAAAAAAGTAAGGATTATTGCTTTTAAAGATTATTTTGAAACAGATGCTATACATAACAATATAGCTACATTTAAAGCTAATAATCTATACAAAGTACAAGTACAACCCAATATGTTGTTTCCAATAAAAGAAGATTGGATAACACCAGAAGATTATATAGCAGCATTCACAAAAAAATATAGAAAACGTTATAAAACGGCCAAAAAGAAAAGTAATACTATTGTTCGTAAAGAGTTAACTACTGAAGACATAAAGGCTAATGAAACAGAGTTGTATAAATTATATAAAAATGTGTCAGACAATGCGAGAGTGAATTCTTTTATTTTGTCTGAAAATCATTTCTATGCTTTAAAACAAGAACTTAAAAATAACTTTAAGGTTTTTGCTTATTTTTTAAATGAAGAACTTGTTGGGTTTTATACACTAATTTTAAATTATAATACACTTGAAACTTACTTTTTAGGATATAATAAAGCATTACAACATCAGCATCAAATGTATTTAAACATGTTGTATGATATGGCTTGCTTTGCCATAAAACATAAATTTAAAACCATTGTATATGCTAGAACTGCTATGGAAATTAAAAGCTCTATAGGCGCAAAACCTAATATGATGCATATTTACATGAAGCACACTAATAATTTTATTGCAAACACTATTTTAAAACTCATTGTAAAGTACTTAAACCCTGTAAAAGAGTGGACCGAAAGACATCCGTTTAGTTAAAAAGGGTTTAGTTAAAAATAACAACATCGTCTATCCAAACGGTTCTTTGTCCGCCACCGTTTTGATAATCTGCCCAACCTAAACTTAAAGTATCGAAAATTGGGAATATCCATTTGTTATCTAATTCATTTTTAACACAACCTTCACCATAATTAACAACGGTTATTTCCTTAATTAAAATAGTGTTTAACCATAACTTCATGGTGTTAGTATTACCATTAAAATACCATTTTATGGTAAACCATTCTTTTTCTGGAATCTTAGTATTGCTATGTTGCCAACAATCGGTTTTTACACCCTTAGTATCGTAATTAGCCATAAACTGTTTATGGTGTTGTCCGCCGTATCGAACTTCTGCAGTGTAATCTTTATTTTTTACAGTACCAGAAGCTTGTAAAAAAGTCCAATGAATACCATCTTTAGAAGCTTCATTAACATACATTTTAAAAGTGCCGCCAAAACTGTTTTCAACAACAGGAAAAATTGATTTTAAGTTAATAAACGCATGATTACTAAAACCTTCTCCTGTATTAAACTTTATAGATTGTTTACCAGAAAATCCTTTAGTAGTATCTATTGTAATATTGCCTTTACCAGAAGTACTCCAAGTGTTTTCTAGTGCTATTTTATTTTTATAAGATTCAAAATTGTCCTCAAAGACCACATTGTTTTTTGTGCTACATGAGCATAAAATAATAGTTAATAAACTAATTAATACAGTAATTGAAATGCTGAGGTTTTTATGATATTTCAAAAGTAAAGGGTATAAAAAAACTGTTTTAAAGCTATAAAAATAACTATAAAACAGTTCTTTAATTACATTAAAAAGAATTTATTAATTCTCTTTATTTAGTTTTTTATTTAGTTTAGCTTCTTTCATAGCTTCACCAATTTCATTACTTGCTGCAAAACTAGCAACCATATCGTTAAGCATATTACTTCCCGCTTGTGGCGAGTTAGGTAACAGTATTAAATTGCTATTAGTTTCGCTACCAATGGCTTGTAACGTATCATAATGTTGTGTTACTACAATTAAAGCAGAAGCTTCTTGAGAGTTAATACCAACTTTATTTAATACCTCTACAGACTCTTCCAATCCACGAGCAATTTCGCGACGTTGATCTGCAATACCTTGTCCTTGTAAACGCTTACTTTCTGCTTCAGCTTTTGCTTTTTCTACAATTAAAATACGTTGCGCATCACCTTCATACTGTGCAGCCGTTTTTTCTCTATCTGCAGCATTAATTCTGTTCATCGCCTCTTTTACTTGAGCATCTGGATCAATATCTGTTACTAAAGTTTTAATAATATCGTAACCGTAGTCTAACATGGCTTCATTAAGCTCAGATTTTACAGCAATAGCAATATCATCTTTCTTTAAAAATACATCATCAAGAATCATTTTTGGTACTTCGGCACGTACAACATCAAATACATAAGACGTAATTTGATCATGCGGATAATCTAATTTATAAAAAGCATCTTCAACCTTCATTTTTATTACTTTATACTGTACAGATACTTTTAAACGTACAAATACATCATCTTTAGTCTTCGTTTCTATGATAACATCTAATTGTTGAATTTTTAAACTTAAACGACCAGCAATTCTGTCTACTATAGGAATTTTAAACTGTAATCCAGATTGACGAATACTTTGAAATTTACCGAAACGTTCTATAACGGCTGCAGACTGCTGTTTAACAGTGAATATTGAAGAGATTATAATTATCAATACAATAAATACAATTGGAATAATAAATAACATATAATTTTTTTTAAATGGTTAGAAAATATTGATTACTAAATTAAGTTATATTTGCGCACTATATACTTAATTTAATATGAAAAAAATACAATTTATCTTATTAGTAGCTCTAACACTAGGTTTTGTTACAAATTCTTTTGCACAACCTAAAAATTATCAAATAAAAAATGGTTTTGGCATCTCTGGAGGTATTACACAATATGAGATAATAACCGATAATTTTGAAACGACTAAAGGAGAAGGCTGGATAGGAGGAATGTCTGCTACTGTATTGTTGCCACACAGGTGGTACGGTGTAAGTTACGGTATGCAACTATCTGAAAGTACATTTGGTATTATGGGACGTTTAAATACTACAGATGTAACAGCCCAAGAAATAGAATACAAAGTATTTAAAGCACAATTAGCATTTTTATTTCACATAAAACTAGTAGAAGATTTTATTACACTAGATGCTGGTCCGGTTTTACAATACAATAGTAAATTAGAACTTACTGATGATATGCAGGAAGATTATTTTTTATTAGGTTATAATAATTTAAAAGCACAAGATATCTCAGATATTTCTAATATAAACTTTAATGGAGCTATAGGTTTAAGTGCTGGATTTAGTCTTTTTAAAGTTAAAGCACAATACCTTTATGGCTTTACAAATATGTTTAGTAAACTAAACGACCAAGATTTAAATATTGGCGATAATAATTCCAAATTTAAAGGGACGCAATCTATGTTTGCGATTACAGCTATGATAACATTTTAACTATTCTATTATAAATTAATGGCTTAAAGTAGGGTTTTGTTGCGTAATGTTGTTTATATTGATATGTATTAATATAAAATATAACCAAAATGAGACAAAAACTACTTTTACTTTTTGCTTTATTTTTTAGCGTTTCACAGTTTATATCTGCTCAAATTAGTAGAGAAGATGTGGCTTTAGATTGGCTAATTAAAAACGAAGCAACGCTGGGAATTCAGCCCACACACGATTTCGAAATGCTTTTTAGTAGATCTGGGTTATCTGGAGATACTTTTCGTTACTACCAGATGCTAAATGGTGTACAAGTTTATGATGCAGAAGTTACTATTCATGTTTCTAACAACGATGAGGTAACCTTTCATGCAAGTACTTACGACAAAACAGTTAGTGCTATAAACACAACACCTTCTATTACATTAGATGAAGCGTTTGAGTTAGCTAAAACTAATTTAAATGTTGTGGCTTCAGACATTTTGCAAAATACTAATAAACTTTACGTTTATAATAAGCAAGGAGAGACTAAACTTATCTACAGAGTTTACATCCATGCGTATTCTAAAACAGGAGCTTGGGAAGTAATGGTAGATGCACAAACAGGAGCCATTATTAGCTCTAAAGATATTGCTTACTATTACAAACACAAGCACGACACAGATAAGGATAAAGACAAGGATAAAAAGAAAAAAGAAGCAAAAGCAAATTCTGAAGCTGCAGTAATGGCAACAGGAAGTGGTTTTATTTTCGATACCGATCCTTTAACAGCAACTACAAGTGCTTATGGAGGGCAATATGTAGATGGAAATGATGCAACAAATGCAACATTAGACGCTGCAAGAACAGCTGTAACATTATTAGATATAGAACTTGCTGGAGGTAACTACAGATTAAGAGGTCCTTATACTGAGATTGCTGAGTTAGATTCACCTAACAAAGGATTATTTATACAATCTAGCGATAACTTTGAATTTAACAGATTTGAAGATGGTTTTGAAGCTGTTAATGTATACTACCATACAGATAAAAGTATGCGTTATATAAACAACGACTTAGGAATCTCTTTAGCACCACCACAAAACGGAGGTGTTATTCGTTTCGATCCTCATGGAGCTGGTGGAGCAGATAACTCTTTTTATACTGCTGGAACATTAGTTTTTGGTGAAGGATGTGTAGATGATGGGGAAGATGCAGATGTTATTTTACACGAATTAGGACACGGATTACACGATTGGATTACTAATGGAGGCTTATCTCAAGTAAACGGATTAAGTGAAGGTTCTGGAGATTACTGGGCAAACTCTTACAAGAGAAACCTGGGACAATGGTCAACAGGAGATGCTGCTAGAAACTGGGTATTTGGCTGGGACGGTCATAACGTATGCTGGCCAGGACGATCTACTGTATATCCAAACCTTTTTCCAGGAGGACTTGGAGGTGGTATTCATGCAGAAGGACAAATCTGGGCGAGTTCATTAATGGAAATCTGGGAAATTATAGGACGCGAGCAAACAGATAAAGCCTTTTTAGAAGGATTAGGTATGACTAACGGTGGTACTAACCATGAACAAGCGGCAACAGCTGTTAGACAAGCTGCAATAGACATGGGATACACTTGTGTAGAAATAGATGCTATAACAGCTAGATTTGAAGCAAGAGGTTATACTTTACCAGCATATACATGTGTATTAAGTGTAGATGAATTTGCTGCAAGTAATATCTCTATTTATCCTAACCCTACAAACGGAACAATTACATTAAAAAACATTACACAAGAGTATGATGTTAATGTATATAATATGTTAGGACAAAGTATGAAGCAACAAACAGTTAATAGTGCTTCTAAAACTATAGATGTTACAAACTTAGCTACAGGTACATACTTTATTAAATTTAAAGGATACGATAAAGTATTAAAGTTTATAAAACTATAATGTTTTAAGTATTTTTATTAAACATAAAAAGAGCGACCATTTGGTCGCTCTTTTGTTTTATATAGAATTTCTTTTCTTATAAAGAATTAACTACTTTTTCTATACGTTTAATCGTTTCGTTTTTACCAATCATATACATAATATCAAAAACGTCTGGACCTTGTAAAGCACCAACTAAAGCCAAGCGTAAAGGCATCATAACTTTACCAAAACCAATTTCGTTTTCTGTAATCCAACCCTTAACTTCTTTTTGAAGCGATTCTACTTCAAAATCATTAACATTAGATATAATAGTTATTAAAGTAGACATTAAGTCCTTAGTCCCCTCTTTAAATGCTTTTTTAGAGGCTTTTTCATCATAATTTTCTGGAGCAATAAAGAAGTAGCTACTTAGTTGCCAAAAATCGCTTATAAACGTTGCACGTTCTTTTATTAAACCAATAACCATAGCAATATAATTAACATCTATCTCTGCCAATTCAGACTGCTGTGTTTTAAAAGCTTCGGCTAAATCATCATTATTTTGTTCTTGCATGTAATGGTGATTAAACCATTTTATTTTATCTGGATCAAAACGCGCTCCAGCTTTATTAACACGCTCTAAATCGAAAGCAGTAATTAATTCATCTAAGCTAAAAAGTTCTTGTTCTGTACCTGGATTCCATCCTAAGAATGCTAGAAAGTTAACAACAGCATCTGCAAAATAACCTTCTTCTTTATAACCAGAAGAAGTTGCATTATCTTTAGGATCTTTCCATTCTAAAGGAAATACAGGAAAGCCTAACTTATCACCATCACGCTTACTTAATTTCCCTTTTCCTGTAGGCTTTAAAATTAATGGTAAGTGTGCAAATTCTGGAGCTTCCCAACCAAAAGCAGTGTATAATTGTATATGTAAAGCTAAAGACGGTAACCATTCTTCCCCACGAATAACGTGAGAAATTTCCATTAAATGATCATCTACAATATTAGCTAAATGATACGTTGGCATACCATCACTTTTAAAGAGTACTTTATCATCTAAAATGTTAGTATCTATTTTAATATCGCCACGAATACTGTCTTTAAGATGTAATGTTTCATCTTGAGGAGATTTAAAACGAATAACATAATGGTCTCCATTATCTAATTTAGCCTGAGTGTCTTCAGTAGAAAGAGACAAAGAATTTTTAAGTTTTAGCCTATTATGCCAGTTATAGATAAATGTTTTACCTTTTGCTTCGTGATCCTTTCTATGAAAATCTAACTCATCCGAAGTATCAAAAGCATAATATGCATTTCCCGAAGCAATTAATTTATCGGCATATTGTTTGTACAAATGCTTACGCTCGCTTTGTCTGTAAGGACCAAAGGTTTCGTTTTTACCTGGACCTTCATCAAAAGGAATATTACACCAGTTTAAAGCATCTATTATATAATTTTCAGCACCTTCTACATAACGATTTTGATCAGTATCTTCTATTCTTAGAATAAAAGTACCATTATGTTTTTTAGCAAATAAATAGTTGAAAAGTGCTGTACGAACTCCTCCAATATGTAAAGGTCCTGTAGGACTTGGTGCAAAACGCACCCTAACATTTTTAGACATTATCTCTGTTTTTAATAATTGCAAAGATACTTTGATATACTAATACAGCAAAAGGAAAAGGAAAAGAATGAAAAGCGTAATAAAAGGAATTTTTTAAGCCTACAAAGTTGTTATGTAAAACAATTAATTTTAGTAAAACATTATTTGTTTAAGAAACGTTATAATTTAATTTTTATACATTAGTAATGATAAAATGAAAAAAAGCACTGAATTGTAGTAACTCCTAAATACCACAAACAGTGCTCAGTTATCGAATATTAACTTATAAAAAGTTAGGGGCTATTCTTACTGGCGAATTTATAAAATGACTTACATAAAGTGTGATTTTTAAGGTCATCATAACGTTAGCACGCATTAAAAAAGAGATAACAAAAGGTCATCATAACACGATAACGTATAGTCTAATATTTAACTGTAAATAATTGATAATGAGTATTAAAACCCTAAATTTATTACTGATTTTACTATATATTAATGTCACTTTTAGTCAAAATATCGAAAAAGATTCTATACAAGTAGAAATTGATAGTTTGATCAAAAAGTATAATTATAAAAGATCTAAAGAAGCGTTTAATGTATATCAATATTTATTAAAAAAGTCCAAAGAAATAAATTATGAAAAAGGGCTTTTACAAACGTATACTAATTTAGTAAGCTACCATGGTTGGGAAAAAAACTTAGATAGTGTTTTACACTATTCTAATTTGTCTAGTAAAATTGAAATGACAGAGGAGAATAGAAGATTAAAACTTATGTCCTTAAATGGAGAAGGCCAGATTTTCGATTTCTATTTTGGCTTAACAGAACGAGCATTAGAAAGCTATATTGAATATTATAAACACTACGAAGCCAAAAATGAGAAAGATAAAAGAGAATTATATACATTAAAATACGCATTAGCAAATAGTTATTTATCAAAAAAGCAATACGACAAAACAATAGAAATACTTAATAATTGTTTAAAAGATAGTACCTATTTACATAATTCTCTTAAATACAGAATGCTAAGTTTGCTAGGTAATGTATATCAAGTTAAAAAGATGCCAGAAAAAAGCATACCACTTAACGAAAAAGCATTAAATATAGCCATAACAGATAAGGTTCCTTTACATTATATATTAGCAGCAAAACAATCTATTACTTACGATTATTACTTAGAAAAAGATTATAAAAAAGCATTAGACTCCTTGTTAGCAATAAAAGATAAACTTGCAAGTATAGTCCCACAAGCAGAATCTGTTAACTACGATTATCTATCTATATATTACGAAGGATTGGGCAATACCAAAAAGGCTATATATTATCTTAATAAAACAATAGAAACAACACCTAGGTACAAAAAATTACCAGATTTATATAAAAGGTTGATAGAATATTATACTAAAACAAACCAAAAAGAATTAATACTTAAAACTTATAAAGCAAAACAGAAAGTTATAGATAGCATACGTGGTATGGAACAAAAAGCTTTTATTAATTATTATGATAATAGATTAAGTTTAATAGATTTAGAAAAAGCTCAAAAGAAATCCATATTAGAACATAAAATATTAGAAAATAAAAATGAAAAACAACAAGATTATATTACCAAATTACTTGTATTTGCAGGATTTTTAATATTAGTTATAATATTAATAGTGCTTTACAAGAAGTACGATAAATCTGAAGAAAAAGTAAAACAGCTTGAAGAAAATAAAACAGAATTACTTAAAAACCATATTAAAGTAAGAGAGTCTGAATTATCAGCCCTAATAATAGCACACAATAATAAAAGAAACAAACTAGGAGAAATAAAAGAAACACTATCTGAAGCTATAAAAAACAATTCTAAAGACGCTATTTTAAAAAGTGAAAAAAAGTTATTTACATTTATAAAAAACTTTTCTGTAGACGACTTTTTTTCGAAACGAATCGAGTCTCAATATCCTGGTATTGTACATCAATTACAAAGTCGTCACGAGGAGCTATCTAGTACAGATATTAAACATTGCATCTTTGTTAAATTAGGGCTTTCACTTAAAGAGTCGGCAGAGTTATTAAACGTTACAACTGGAACCGTAAAAACAGCTAGAAATAGAGCTAAAACAAAAATAAAACTTCCAGAAGGGGTGTCTTTAAAAAGCTATTTAGATACTATAAAAATGGGAGATATTACTCTATAACCATAGCTTTTGGCACCCGTTTATTCATTACAAAAAACCAAAGTGGAGGCACTAAAGCTAAAACCATAGACGTAGGATAACCATAAGGCATTTGTGGGCTTTCGTCATGACAATCTAAAACCTGATATTTTTTAGAAGATTTATAATGGTGATCACTATGTCTAGTTAATTCATATAAAACAATGCGCCCTACAACATGATTAGAATTCCAAGAATGCATTTCTTTAACACGCTCGTAACGTCCAGAATTGGTTTTATGCCTTAATAAACCATAATGCTCAATATAGTTTACAGTTTCTAAAAGAATAAAACCACCAATACCAGAGAAAACAGCAAATAAAAGCCCTGTTGTTCCAAAAATTAAAAATACAGTAATTAAATACAGGCTTTGGAAAACAGTAAACCAAAACATATCATTATTTACACTTAAAAAGTGTTCTTTTTTGGTTTTTAATAACTTTTTCTGAATTGTCCAAGCATTAAAATATTGGCGTAGTGTTGAGGTTAACCAAAATGAATAAACCGTTTGGTTATAACGTGCAGTTGCAGGATCTTCGGGTGTGGCAGCATGTAGATGATGCCCGAAATTATGCTCTATATAAAAGTGCATATAAAAAGAAGGTAATAATAAAGCCTTGCCAATAAAACGCTCCTTAGTTTGTTGTCTGTGGCCCAACTCGTGAGCCACATTTATACCGTTAGTACCTAAAACAATACCTAGAGAAAAGGTTAAACCAACAAGTTCATAAGTAGATAATTGCTGTGTAGATACAATAGTTAAACACAATACAACTAAACCAAAAACAATTGGTAAATTTAAATACAATAACCAATCGAAGACTTTACGTTTTAGTTTAGTTTCAACAGTTTCTGCATCTAAATTATTAGTATCTATAGGTAACAAAACCTCTAAAATAGGAATCATTCCAAAAGCATACACAGGCGTTAAAAAGCTATAAATACCTTTAAAATATAAACCTATAAAAGCCGTTAAAGGAATAGTAAAAGCAGCGATGTATTTTAAATCTTTCATTAAAAAAAAATCTTTTTGCTCTAGAGAAAGGGATTGTTTTTATGTCTTTAGCTTCATTTAAAGCTGAAACACAGTTAAAACCACTAGAAATTAACTTAGTTTTATCAAATTTAGTCAATTAAGGATAAAAATAAAATTGTAATTTAGTAGATAAAATCGTTTTCAATGCTAGATTTTTAGCGGTTTTTGTAAATACCTAATACCAGATTGTAAGTGAATAATTTTAAAAATATACAAACAAAGCTCGAGCAGTTTATAAAAAAATACTACACGAACGAGCTTATAAAAGGCATTATACTATTTTTTAGTATAGGATTATTATACTTTTTAATAACGCTATTTATAGAATCCGTTTTATGGTTAAATACCACAGCGAGAACCATTTTATTTTGGTTATTTGTTGCTGTAGAAATAGGATTATTCTACAAGTTTATAGCCATTCCGTTAGCAAAACTATTCAAACTTAAAAAAGGTATAAATCACGAAGACGCCTCAAAATTAATAGGAAATCATTTTCCAGAGGTTAACGATAAGCTGCTTAATGTATTACAGCTAAATGCAGAACAATCAAATTCAGAATTACTATTAGCAAGTATAGATCAAAAATCTGCAGAGCTAAGTCCAATACCATTTAAATTAGCTATCAATTTTAAGAAAAATGCAAAGTATTTAAAGTATGCAGCCATACCTGTTTTTATTATTTTAGTAACTGCAATATTTGGTAAAATGAATTGGTTTAGTGATAGTTACGATCGTGTAATTAATTACCAAACCGCATATGAACCGCCGGCGCCATTTCAGTTTTTTGTAATAAATGAAAATTTACAAGCCGTAGAGAATAAAGAATTTAGATTAATAGTAAAAACAGCAGGAGATGTTATACCAGAAACAGCACAGATAACATTTAACAACGAAACCTATTTTTTACAACAACGAGGAGCGGGTGCGTTCGAGTATGTTTTCGAGCAACCTAAAACAGATATAACATTCAACCTTTCTGCAAATAATGTAAACTCTAAACCGTACACATTAAGTGTTGTAGAAGTACCGACATTACTAAGTTTCGAAATGGTGTTAGATTATCCAGGCTATACCAAAAAACGAGATGAGGTATTAAAAAGCACAGGAAGTGCCGTAGTACCACAAGGCACTAACATAACTTGGAAACTTAAAACAAAAGCCACAGATAAAGTCTATTTATATGCAAAAGACACAATAGCATTTAATAACGAATCTAAAGACGATTTTAAAGCCTCTAAGCGCGTTTATAATAATTTAGACTATAGTCTTAGCACAAGTAATAAAAACCTTAAAGATTACGAGAATTTAGCGTTTAATATCTCTGTAGTAAGAGACGAATACCCAGAATTAAATTTAAAATCTACAATAGATTCTTTAGATCAGCAATCTCTTTATTTTTTAGGACAAGTAAACGATGATTACGGATTATCGAAATTACAGCTAGTCTATTATCCAAGTGATAACGATAAAGACAAAACGTACGAACCAATACAAATTTCTAAATCTACTTTTTCAGAATTTATAAGTGCCTTTCCAAATGACTTGAATATTAAAGAAGGGATTGCTTACGATTTGTATTTTGAAGTTTTTGACAATGATGCAGTAGGAAAAAATAAAAGTACAAAAAGTACAGTGTTCACATACAGAAAACGAACGAAAGAAGAAGAAGAGCAGAAGCAACTAAAAGAGCAAAACGAAACGATTCAGGATTTAAATAAATCTTTAGAAAAATTCGACAAGCAACAAAAAGAATTAGAAGAACTCTCTAAAACACAAAAAGAAAAATCGGAATTAAATTTTAACGATAAGAAGAAATTCGAAAACTTTTTAAAGCGCCAGAAGCAACAAGAAGAAATGATGCAGAAGTTTAACAAGAAGTTAAAAGATAACCTTGAAGAATTTCAGAAAGAAAACAAAGAAGAAGATCAATTTAAAGAAGATTTAAAAGAACGCTTAAAAGAAAATGAAGAGCAGCTTAAAAGAGATGAAAAACTTTTAAAAGAATTAGAAAAGCTTACCGAAAAAATAAACAAAGAAGAGTTAGCACAAAAGCTAGAAAAATTAGCAAAACAAAATAAAAACCAAAAGCGAAGTTTAGAGCAAATGTTAGAACTTACTAAGCGTTATTACGTGAGTAAGAAAATGGATAAAATAGGGAAGGAGCTAGACAAGTTAGCAAAACAACAAGATTCGCTAGCACAAAAGGATCCAAAAGAAAACACTAAAGAAAAACAAGACGAACTTAACAAGAAATTTAAAGACATAGAAAAGGAACTAAAAGCTTTGGATAAAGAAAACAAATCTTTAAAAAAACCAATGAAGTTGCCAAGAGATGAAAACAAAGAAGATACCATAAAGCGCGAACAAGAGAAAGCATCTGAAGCCTTAGAGCAAAAACAGGAGTCACAAGATCAGCAAGAGCAACAAGATAAAAATGCAGAAGCAAAAAAGAGCCAGAAAAAGGCCGCTCAGAAAATGAAAGAAATGAGCCAGAAAATGCAAATGCAAATGGGAGCTGGAGGAGCTGGAGGAGAAGAAGCCATGCAAGAAGACATAGAAACATTAAGACAAATACTAGACAATTTAGTCGTCTTCTCTTTCGATGAAGAAGCAATAATGAATAAATTTAAAAGCATAGAAGTAAACCATAATGAATACGCACAATACTTAAGAAAGCAAAAAGAATTACGTTCCCACTTCGAGCATATAGACGACAGTCTATTTGCCTTATCATTACGTCAGCCAAAAATATCTGAGAAAGTAAACAAAGAAATTTCAGAAGTCTTTTTTAATGTTGACAAAGCATTAGCACAATTAGCAGAAAATAACATTTATCAAGGAGCATCGGCACAGCAATATGCGGTAACATCGGCTAATAATTTAGCAGATTTTTTAAGCGATACCATGGATCAAATGCAAAACCAAATGGGAATGCCATCGCCAGGGCAAGGACAAGGCGATATGCCATTACCAGATATCATTATGAGCCAAGAGCAGCTGAATGAGCAGATGAAAGACGGCATGAAAAAAAGCCAAGAAGGAAACCCACAAGAAGGAGAAGGTGATAAACCTGGAGGTAAACCTGGAGAAGAAGGCGAGGAGAAAGGTAAAGGAGAACAAGAAGGAAAAGAAGGAGAAGACGGAAAAAAGGGTAAAGGGAAAAAAGGTAAAGACGGGAAAGGCAAAGATGGTAAAGAAGGAGAAAACGGAAACAGTAATGGAGAAGGTAAAGGCGGAAATCAAGAAGGAACCGATGGATTTAATGAAGATGTTAATGGTGAACTCTATAAAATTTACCAACAACAACAACAAATCCGTATGGCATTAGAAGAGAAATTATTGCAAGATAAATTGAATGGAAAAGGAATAGGAGGTGATGCAAAACAATTGCTTAAAGAAATGGAAGATGTAGAATTAGATTTAATAAATAAAGGATTTACAAATGAAACATTATCTAAAATGATGAATTTGCAGCACCAATTATTAAAGCTTGAAAAAGCAACATTTCAGCAAGGACAAGATACTAAGCGAAAATCTACAACAAACAAAAAAGAATACAACAATACTACAAATAACCAAATACCAAAAGCGAAAGAATATTTTAATACCACAGAAATCTTGAACAGACAAACATTACCTTTGCAGCAAGTTTACAAGAAAAAAGTACAAGACTATTTTAAGCAAAAAAATGATTAGCTTTAACTACGAAAACGAATTTACGTTACCAAACGAAGAGAGAATATCGCAATGGATTTCTAAAGTAATTACTTCTGAAAACTGTAAAGAACAAGAGGTAAATTATGTGTTCTGTGATGATGAGTATTTACATAAATTAAATGTAGAATTCTTAAATCATGATACACTAACAGATATTATTAGTTTTGATTACTCTGTAGGAAAAGAATTACAAGGCGATATTTTTATTTCTACAGAAAGAGTAGCAGATAATGCTAAGGATTTTGATAATTCTTTTGAAGAAGAATTGTATCGTGTTATCGTTCATGGCGTATTACATTATTGTGGATACAAAGATAAAACAGAAGCAGAAGCAGAAGAGATGAGAGCAAAGGAAAACTTCTACCTTAACGTCTTAAAAGAGAATTAACTAATTCGACGTATATTTGCAAATTCTAAAGCGTGAAACAAAAACGTTCCACGTGGAACAATGGAGTTTGTAATACTGTATTTCGTTTGAAATTACGATAAAACAAAACCTCAATTAAATATTTAAAATTAAAACAATAAGGTTATTTAAAAAGCCATTCTAAACTTGACCTTGTCAAGCTGAGCTTGTCGAAGCTAATATATTTCGACAAACGCAAGAAGACCTAGAATTATATTTTTAGATAACGTTATTGTAAAATCATATTAGTTATGTTTAACGAAGTATACGATGTAATAGTTGTAGGAGCAGGACACGCAGGAAGTGAAGCCGCTGCCGCTGCCGCAAATATGGGAAGCAAAACATTGTTAGTTACAATGAACCTTCAAAACATTGCACAGATGTCTTGCAACCCTGCAATGGGAGGAATTGCAAAAGGACAAATTGTAAGAGAGATTGATGCATTAGGAGGTTACTCAGGAATTGTAAGCGACACCTCTGCCATACAATTTAAAATGCTTAACAAATCTAAAGGACCTGCAATGTGGAGTCCGAGAGTGCAAAGTGATCGCATGCGTTTTGCAGAAGACTGGAGATTACTTTTGGAGCAAACTAAAAATTTAGATTTTTACCAAGAAATGGTTGCTGGACTTATCGTAGAAAACGGAAAAGTTACAGGAGTAAAAACATCATTAGGATTACAGATAAAAGCGAAGACTGTAGTGCTTACAAATGGTACTTTTTTAAATGGCTTAATACACATTGGAGATAAAAACTTTGGTGGTGGTAGAGCAGGGGAAAAAGCTGCAACAGGTATTACAGAACAATTAGTAGACTTAGGTTTTGAATCTGGTAGAATGAAAACAGGAACACCGCCAAGAGTAGATGGGCGTTCTTTAGATTATTCTAAAATGATTGAACAACCAGGAGATGTTACACCAGAAAAATTCTCGTATTTAGATACTATAAAACCATTAGAGAAACAACGTTCGTGTTATATGACTTACACAAGCGAAACGGTTCATGATTTATTAAGAGAAGGTTTTGATCGTTCGCCAATGTTTAATGGAAGAATTAAAAGTTTAGGACCAAGATATTGCCCATCTATAGAAGATAAAATAAACAGATTTGCAGATAAAGATAGACATCAATTATTTGTAGAACCTGAAGGTTGGAATACGGTTGAAGTATATGTAAACGGATTCTCAACATCGCTTCCAGAAGATGTTCAATTTAAAGCGATGCGTTCTGTAGTTGGTTTCGAAAATGTAAAATTCTTTAGACCAGGTTATGCTATAGAGTATGATTATTTTCCACCAACACAATTAAAACACACGCTAGAAACGAAACTAGTAGAAGGCTTATTTTTTGCTGGGCAAATTAACGGAACAACAGGATATGAAGAAGCAGCTTCTCAAGGACTAATGGCTGGAATAAATGCAGCTTTAAAAGTGCAAGAAAGAGAAGAATTTATATTACAACGTAATGAAGCTTATATAGGTGTTTTAATAGATGATTTAATTACAAAAGGTACAGAAGAACCATATAGAATGTTTACGTCGCGTGCTGAGTACAGAACATTGCTTAGGCAAGATAATGCAGATTTTAGACTAACACCAAAAGGATACGATTTAGGATTAGCTAGTGAAAATCGTTTGCGAAGAATGGAAAAAAAGCAAGCACAATCTGAGCAATTTGTAAAGTTCTTTAAGGATACAAGTGTTAAGCCAGAAGAAGCAAATCCTGTTTTAGAAGCTAAAGGTTCTGCATCAGTTAAGCAGCAAGGAAAAATGTTTAAATTGTTTGCAAGACCTAAAATAGAGATGGAAGATGTACGTAAATTTAAAGCTGTTGAAGATTATATTACAGAGCATAATTTGGATAGAGAAGTGCTAGAGCAAACAGAAATCCAAGTAAAATATTCTGGGTATATAGATAAAGAA
Organism: uncultured Flavobacteriaceae bacterium; assembly: GCA_947494205.1. Taxonomy (GTDB): domain Bacteria; phylum Bacteroidota; class Bacteroidia; order Flavobacteriales; family Flavobacteriaceae; genus JAHDHI01. The sequence goes on from CANLUH010000019.1 coordinate 52,918, forward strand.
AAGAACAACGCAGATAAATTAACTCGCTTAGAAAATATAAAAATTCCAGCTAATTTCGATTATTCAAAATTGAAATCTATGAGTTTAGAAGCAAGAGAAAAACTAAATAAAATTCAACCAGTAACCATTTCTCAAGCGTCAAGAGTAAGTGGTGTTTCACCAAGTGATATTTCTGTACTTTTAGTTTTTATGGGAAGATAAATACTTTAAAAAAAGATTTAAATTAAGCAGTTAAAAGATTTTTAAAATAACCTTTTAACTGCTTTTTTCGTTTTTAATTATAACTAGATTTCTGTTTTTAAATAGGGTAATGCATGCGTTAAGCTAATAATGAATCTCTGTTTTTTTTACAAAGGTTCCACGTGGAACACTTCGTGGAAATATGATTTTATGTTTTTATTTAGATGTAAATTACTGTTAATTTGTTTCTATATAAAACAGATGCAATTGAAAAAAAACTGCCTTAAATGCAATGCGGAAATTATAGTCCCACTACTTGAAGAAGAACATAAATATGAGATATGGGGAGCTTTGCTTGAAGACATGCCAATGTTGGCTGTAAAGTTTGTAAAAGATTATACTTCGCTAAATGATATAGAATCAAAAGTTTTAGTTAAACATATAAATAAAACTATTGGAGCTTGATTTAATTGTAATCACAAAGGATTAAAAGAGGAGAATATAAACTGCCCAATGTGTAAAGCCTTTAACCTAAATTGGGATTTAATAACCAGCTTTTCTGAAGCATTTTGGGTTGCATTAGAAATTAAACTAAATAGCGTTTTTCAAGATTTCGAACATGAAGATATAGTACGTTTTTGGTGTGATGGAATTAGTACCTTTTCTATATGACTATAAACTATTGTCTAAGGCTAATATTAAATATAGAAAATATATTTTAATGGAGATTAAGACTGGAGTAAGTGGCCAAAAAAGATTTAAAGCAAAACTGAATTTTGGTGAACAGACTGTTTTAAAACTATTAAATAATGAAAGCATAATAAAATGTATTCCTAATAGAAAAGGAACAGAGTGGGTGAATATAGATTTAGAAAATGAGTTAATAGATATCCATTTAAAATAATTTGCTGTTTATGAATTAAGAACAGTTAACATAAATTTTATTATAAAATGAATATTCTATCACTTGTTTTATTGTAATAAAAAAGAGACTGGCTTTTTATAATAATACGTAGGTTAAAAAATATAAGGATAAAGATTAATTAGTTTTAATTATTTAGAAAAACAAATCATAAATTTGAAAACATTAAAAAACAAATACAGCTTAGGTTTTAATTTTTGTTTACAAAAATGTATTAGCTGTAATTAATAGAATTAGAATATAAAGTTCGTGAGCGAAAAACAAAATACATTTATAACTGTAAAAGATTATTCAGTTTCTGGAGAAGACTTTCAATTAATTCATAGTGCTGAATTCGATTATTTAGAAACAACACCTAAACCTTCGGTTGAAGCTTTACCGGGTTATTATAAAAGTGAAGATTATATTTCGCATACAAATTCTAAACGTAATATTTTAGAGAAAGTCTATCATCAAGTTCGAGAGATTTCACTAAAGAAGAAATTAAAATTAATAGAGTCATTTCAATCAGAAAACAAAACACTTTTAGATATAGGTTGTGGAACAGGTGCTTTTTTAAAAGTAGCCAAAAATAATGATTGGTCTGTTTCTGGAGTAGAACCAGATGAAGATGCAAGAGCAATTGCAAATTCTATAACAGAAAATGCGGTGTACAATACAGAAAAGCTTTCAGAATTTAAAAACCAAAGTTTCGATGTTATTACACTTTGGCATGTTTTAGAACATTTACCAAATTTAGAAGCAGAAGTCGTACTTTTTAAAAGATTATTAAAACCAGGAGGAACTTTAATAATAGCTGTGCCTAATTATAAAAGTTATGATGCTGGATATTATAAAAACTTTTGGGCAGCTTACGATGTGCCGAGACACCTTTGGCATTTTTCGCAAACGGCAATTAAAAGACTTTTTCAAAAAGAGAGCATGAAAGTTGTAAAAACACTACCAATGATTTTTGATGCATTTTATGTGAGTCTACTTTCCGAAAAATATAAAAATAAAAAGATGAATCCATTTCGTGCTTTTTTTGTTGGATTACGCTCAAATTTAAAAGCAAAACGTACTGGAGAGTATTCTTCACTCATTTATATTATAAAAAACAGCTAAAAACTATTTAAAAGCCATTCTTTTTTTAGATTTTTATTTTAACATCAATATATGTTGCCTTTTTTTAAAAACGGCTTAGAACGCTTTATTTGAGCTTGTTTTTTATAAATTATTCTTATTAAGCATTTAAATAAGTATAATAAAATCTTATAGTTGTTATTTCGATGTATTTTCATGCGTAATAATAATCTTAACTTTTATATTTTTGCGCCACACTAAAAATCATAAAAATGAAGAATTTAATTTTAGCAGCTTTTGCACTTTTAATATTAGCATCATGTCAACAACAAAAAATAGGATATGTTGATAGTGGAGAAGTAATAAATGAATATCAAGAGAAAAAAGATATTGAAGAAAAATTTAAAGGGAAAGACGAAGCCTTTAAAAAGAGAGCAGATAGTATTGGAAAAGCTTTTCAATTTGAAGTTCAAAAATACAATGCTGAAAAACCAAGAATGAATAAATCTGCTGTTCAAGCAAAAGAACAAGAGTTAGGGCAGAAGCAACAAATTTTACAACAGCAAATGCAGTTTGAGCAACAACAATTGCAACAACAGTTTACTGCAGAAATAGATTCAGTAATTATTAAGGTAAAAGATTACGTAAAAGGTTACGGTAAAACTAATGGCTATAAATATATTTTAGGAACAAGCGAATCTTTACCAAGTGTACTTTATGGATCAGAAGAAGATGATTTAACAAAAACAATTCTGGAAGCTATAAATGCAGAGTACAAAAAATAAACATCCCGTTTATTTTTAAACTATACCATAAAAAAAGCCCTCTACTTATTAAGTAGAGGGCTTTGTAATTTAATCTGTAGTTTAATAAGTTTAGTTTAATTTTCCCAATATTAATTTTATTAAGCTTGATAAATCACATTTGCTATTGTAGTTCTAATAGCAAATTTGTCTCCTTTTCATATTTAATCTTGTCTCTAGAAGGGGCTCCTAATAAACGTTTTTGTTTATTTTGTTTTACTTTCTTCAAAATCATTATAAATAACATTGCAATCATTATATCTATAAATTTTGTAATAGAATACAAACTTATAATTGTATAAATATGCTTCTATTTTGTTCTTTTCATAACGTATAATTTGCAAGCAAAGCTTTAATAATCGCCTTGCTGCAAATTATAACCAACCAATCTAACTAATATCTTTAATTAGTAGGCTTTTTAAAGATAATTTGCTGGCAAAGATTTAATGTTTAATAACTACTTTGCCGCAAATTATAACTAACCAACTAATCTAACTTTCATTTTTATGCGATTTAATTAGGATAATTTACAGGCAAAGTGTGTATTTATATGTTACTTTGCCGTAAATTATAACCAACCAACTAAATCTAAAAATCTTTTATAATTTTGTCTTTATTTATACTTTAGAAAGACTCTATAGTTAAATAGACAAACAAGATTTTAATATTTTAACAATTACACATCTAAAAATGTAATTGCTTTGATTATTAAACAGCTTAGAAAAGAAATACCCTAATTTTATTTTTTTTTATTTAGATTTGATGCAGTAAAAAGACCTTTAAGTACCCCTACATGGATAAAAAATCTGTTTGCGAAAAGAAAAATTATGAAATAATTTTCAAGAATTATTCAGAATCTATGCGCAATTATATGTATTATAAATGTGGTGATTTGCAGCAGGCAGAAGATTTAGTTCAAGATGCTTTTATTAAGTTATGGAATAATTGCGAAAAAGTAATCTTCGAAAAAGCTAAATCCTATTTATTTACATTAGCCAATAATGCTTTTTTAAATGAAATAGCCCATAAAAAAGTAGTTTTAAATCATCAAAAATTAAATTTAAGAGTTAGTACAAATGAAACCCCAGAGTTTTTATTAGAAGAAAAAGAGTTTATGGCTAAACTAATGGGTGCAATAGATGGTTTACCACCAAAACAAAGAGAAGTCTTTTTGTTAAGTAGAATAGATAAAAAGAAATATGCTGAAATTGCAGAGATAGTTGGTATATCTGTAAAGGCTGTAGAAAAAAGAATGAGTCAAGCATTAGTAATACTAAGAGAAAAAATAGGCAATATTTAAATAAGCATATAAAATAAGTAGGGTAAAACTTAAATAAAATGTTTTATAGATAAAAAGTAAAGAATATTAAGATGAGAAAAGAATCATTTGATGAAACTTTTTTAGCTAGATGGATCGCTGGAGAATTAACTCCAGAGGAAACACAAGCATTTAAAGAATCGAAATATTATCTAGAATATAATAAGATTAATGAGGGGGTTAAATTACTAGAAACACCAGCATATAATCATGATGCTAAATTAGCAGACATATACAAGGTTTTAGATAATAAAAAGGAGACAACTAAAGTAAGACGATTAATACCTAGTTGGGCATATACTGCTGCAGCTGTGTTGGTTATAGCTTTAGGAGTGTTGTTTTTTAACAACAACAATGGATACGAAACTAATTTTGGAGAACAGCAGGTGGTAACACTACCAGACAACTCTAAAGTACACTTAAATGCCAATTCAGTATTAGATTTTAATGAAGAAAATTGGGCAAACAATAGAACATTAGATTTTAATGGAGAAGGCTTTTTTGATGTAGAAAAAGGAACAACATTTACTGTAGCATCTACACAAGGAACAGTGCAAGTTTTAGGTACTGAATTTAACGTTATTTCTAGAGATAATTATTTTGAAGTAAAATGTCATGAAGGAAAAGTAAAAGTATCTCTTTTAGATGGAGGTAATACTGCTATTTTAACTGTAGGTGATGCCGTTAGAGTGGTTAATAATACTATTGAAAAATGGAGTTTTAAAGAAGATAAACCAACATGGTTACAAGGAGAAAGTTCTTTTAAAGATACACCTTTAATTGAAGTTATAAAGTCTCTAGAAAATCAATACGAACTTGATATTAATACATCTTCGGCAGATTTAAACAAGCGTTTTACAGGAAGCTTTACACACAATGATGTTAAAATAGCTTTACAAACGGTGTTTGGACCAATGCATATTACTTATTCTGTAGACAATGATAATACAGTAACATTAAAATAAGAAAACTAGAGTTTTTTTTGTTAATTTGCTATTTTTATAAATAGGTTTTAACAAATACATGAAGCTTAAGCTTACTACATTAGTATTTTTATTTACATATTCTGTAATGGTGTCTCAAACAAAGGTATCATTTACCTACAAGAGTGTCCCTGTAAATGAAGTTATTACAGATTTAGAAAAAAAGTTTAATATAAAACTGTCTTTCGATTCTAATATAGTTGGAAATCAGATAGTTAATTACGAAAACAAAGCCTCTACATTAGAAGAGGTTTTAATGGTTATAGAATCTCAGACGAACTTACAATTTCAAAAAGTATCCGATAGATACTACACTATAACCAATCAACAAGGCTATAATTTTCAGAAACCTCAAGGGCTAGACGAAGTTTTTATTACAGAGTATATAACTACAGGTATTAAAAAAAGAAAAGACGGTTCTATTGTAATAACGCCTAAAAGCTTGGGGATATTACCAGGTTTAACAGAACCAGATGTCCTACAAAGTTTACAATTATTACCAGGTATAAAGAGCCCAAACGAAACAGCTACAGAACTTTATGTAAGAGGAGGGACTCCAGATCAAAATTTAGTGCTCTGGGATGATATTAAAATTTATAATTCAGGACACTTTTTTGGTTCTATTTCTGCATTTAACCCTTACATAATAAAAGATGTTAAGCTGTATACAAGTGGTACAAATGCCAAATACGGAAATAGAGTATCTAGTGTAATAGATATTAGTTCTCAAAGCGATATTCCTAGCGAAACAAAAGGTGCTTTTGGTTTTAACATGACGCATGCAGATTTTTATGTAAAAACACCAATTAGCGAAAAGCTAGGTTTAATGGTTTCTACGAGACGTTCTTACACAGACTTAATAAACACCTTTACATTTCAGAATTTATCGGAGAGAGTGTTCCAAAACACCAAAATATCTGAAGGAAATACCTTTTTCGATAGTGACCCCATTAAAATAACAAAAGAATTCTTCCGCTTTTCGGATGTAACAGCTAAGCTAGTTTATGAACCAACCGAAAAGGACAAAATTGTATTTAGTAGTTTATTTACTAGAAATAAATTAGATTATAATTTTTTAAATGAAGCTTTTAATGACACCTCTAAAGATGAATTAGATGTTGAAAACCAGGGTATAAGTATGAAATGGAATCATAGCTATAACCCTAACTTTTCTCAAGCTTTAAAGACCTATAAATCATATCATAATTTAGAATACGAAGGCTCTAATTCATTTTCTGAAGGCTTTAGTGATCTTTATGTTAAGAATAATGATATAGATGATTATGGTGTGTCTCTACACAACATATGGAGATTGAACGATAGAAAAACATTAAACTTTGGTTACGATTTTTCATATAATAAAGTGTCTTATGCGTTTCAGTATAACACAGATGCTTTCGATTTGGGAGACTTAGAAGACCGTTTTAATTTCTCAGACACTTCTATAAATAATATTCATGCAGCCTATTTAGAGTATAATTACAGAAAAGATGATAAATGGGTATTTAATATTGGTTTAAGAGCCAATCAAGTCTCATTATTAGACGAATTTTATGTAGAACCAAGATTTAATTTTGAAGCTAAAATAAGTCCAACAATAAAAGCCAAGTTTTCTGCAGAACAATTACATCAAACTGTAGTACAAATAGAAGAATTAGTAGTGAGTAACTTTGGTTTAGAATCGGAATTATGGATTCTAGCAGAAGATAATATTTCGCCATTACTTACAAGTGAACAAGTTTCGCTAGGATTAAACTACGATAAAAACGATTGGAATTTAGATATAGATTTCTATACAAAGAAAATAAAAGGGTTAACCTCTTTTTCTAGAGGATTTACTACACTAGATTTTTCTACAGGGGAAAGCAATATTAAAGGTGTAGATATACTATTAAAGAAAACAATTAATAATTATAGAACATGGCTTGGTTACTCGTTTGTAAAAAACGATTTTAAGTTTAAAAACTTAAATAATAACGAAGACTTTCCTGCTAATTTTCATATTACAAATCAAATTAATTGGTCGCATTCGTACACGTGGAACAATTTAAGTTTTTCTCTAGGTTGGAATTACAGAACAGGCGCGCCATATACAAAAGGACTAGGCTTAGATGATGCGGATAGCGTTACTATAGTTTATGATAAAATTAATAACGAACGTTTATCTAATTACCATAGATTAGACTTTTCTTCAACTTATAAATTTAATTTCTCTCCAAAAGAAAAATTGAAAGGAAAAATAGGGCTTTCAATATTCAACCTTTATAACAGAAAAAACACATTAAGCAGAACTTACGAAGTAGGTTTTAATAGTGATGGAAATAATGTGTTAAGAGAATTAGAGAAGACCTCTTTAGGTATAACGCCTAACCTAATTTTTAGAGTAGAGTTTTAAAAAACGATTACAATAACTCTAGTAATTATCTACTCAAACTACCTTTTTTAATACAAATATTTTTTTTCATGCAACCTTTTAATTGATGGTTTGTCTATAGCTGTATAACATCAATCTTAAAAGGAAAATAAAAAATGAAGAACATTGTATTAAGTCTATTCGTTTTATTTACTACTGTGCTCTATGCACAAGAAAAATTTACCATAAAAGGAACCATAAAAGATGTAAAAAATGGAGAAACTTTATTGGGAACAAGTGTGTATTTAAAAGGGACTAGTAATGGGGCAACTACAAACGAATATGGGTTTTACTCATTAACTGCACCCAAAGGGAATTATACTCTAGTTATCTCTTATATGGGGTATACTGAAACAACTAAAGAAATAACGCTAAACGCAAACCAAACCTTAAACTTTGAAATAGAAGAAATATCCACAGCTTTAGATGAAGTTGTTATTGTTGCGGAAGAATCTGAAAGAATTAGTATTAGGAAGCCACAAATGGGAGTTTCTAAATTAAATGCCTCAACAATAAAACAAATGCCTGCAGTTTTAGGAGAAGTAGACGTGATCAAGTCTATTCAAATGCTGCCCGGAGTTACCAATAATGGAGAAGGATCTGCAGGCTTTAATGTTAGAGGGGGAGCAGCAGATCAAAACCTAGTGTTATTAGACGAAGCAATTATTTATAATACCTCTCACTTTTTTGGGTTTTTCTCAGTATTTAATGCAGACGCTATAAAAGGGATTAAATTATACAAGGGCGATATACCAGCCAAATTTGGAGGAAGAGTATCGTCTGTACTAGATGTGCGCCAAAAAGACGGAAATAACAAAGCTTTGGGAGTTACAGGAGGTCTTGGTCTTATTTCTAGTAGATTGGCCTTAGAAGCGCCAATAGCTAAAGGTAAAGGCTCGTTTTTAGTCGCCGGAAGATCATCTTATGCGCATCTGTTTATGAAAGCATCAGAAGAATTAAAAAACGATAAAATTTCTTTTTACGATTTAAATCTAAAAACGAATTACGAAATTAATAAAAATAACAAGGTATACCTCTCTGGATATTTTGGTAGAGATGTTTTTAATATTTCAAAACTAATTAAAAATAATTACGGTAATGCTTCTGGAAATTTAAGATGGAATCATATTTTTAACGATAAGCTGTTTTCTAATTTATCGTTAATATACAGTAAGTACGATTACCAAGTGGTACTAGATTTTGTTCAGTTAGATTGGATTGCAGATATTAAAAACTATAATCTAAAATATGATTTAAAATATTATGCAAACGACAAGTTAAAATTGGACTTTGGGTTTAGTGGTATATCTTATAAATTAAACCCAGGAGAAGTAAAACCAACAAGCCCAAGTTCGCCAATTAATTACCTGAAATTAGAACAAAAAAGAGCCTTCGAAAGCGGTTTATATGTAAGTGCAGAACATAAGCTTACAGAAAAACTAACAGCACAATATGGGTTACGATATAGTAATTTTAAAAGGCTAGGTGGGCAAAACATAACAAATTATAATAATAATCAACCCGTAGTATATAATAGCGAGTTAGGTATTTACGAAGAGGGAGAAGCATCTAGCAATACTTTTTTTAAGAAAAGTGAAAGTATAAAAAACTTTAGTAATCTTGAACCAAGATTTGGTTTAGCCTACCAATTAAACACGTCTACTTCTTTAAAAACAAGCTATACAAGATCGGCTCAATATTTACATTTATTATCTAATACTTCTTCTGTGACCCCATTAGATGTCTGGACGCCAAGTGGAAAGTATATAAAACCACAATTATCGAATCAATACGCTCTAGGCTATTACAAAAACTTTAAAAACAACAAGTATACGCTAGAGTTAGAAACGTATTATAAAACTACAAATAACAGAATAGATTATATAGACGGTTCCAGCTTAATAGGAACAAATACAATAGAAACGGAGATTTTAAATGGAGAAGCTAGAGCGTACGGATTAGAAGTTTTATTAAGAAAAAATAAAGGAAAATTTACAGGTTGGTTTGCTTATACATTATCTAAATCTGAACAAAGAACACTAGGAGGAAACGCTGGAGGACCGGGAATTAATAATGGAAATTGGTATAATACACCTTACGATAGAACACATGATATTTCTTTAACAGGAATATATAAATGGAACGAAAAATGGAATTTTAGTGCAAATTTAGTATATCAAACTGGGCGACCAGTAACCTATCCTAACGGACAATACGAATATGAAGGTTTATCTATAGCTAGTTTCTCAGGAAGAAATGAAGATCGTTTACCAGCATACCATAGGCTAGATCTCTCTGCAACATATAAACCTAACAGAAGGCCAGATAAACGATGGAAAGGCGAGTGGGTTTTTGGAATATACAATGTTTATAATCGTAGAAATGCAGCCTCAATTTCCTTTCGTCAAAATGAAGATACAGGAGTAAATGAAGCCAATAGAACGGCAATATTTGGATTAATCCCTTCAGTAACCTACAATTTTAAATTTTAAGACATAGTATCATGAGTATTATAAAAAAACAAATAGCACTAATATTAGTTACATTTTTAGTTTTAACATCATGCGAAGATGTTATAGATGTCGAAGTACCAACAGCAGCTCCAAGGTTAGTAATAGAAGCATCTTTAAACTGGGAAAAAGGAACAACGGGAAATAACCAAACCATAAAATTAAGTACATCTACACCATATTTTAATACAACAGAGGTAAACGAAGTAGTTGGTGCTTTGGTAAAAGTTACAAATACTAATACGAATACAGACTATATTTTTACAGACGAGAACAACGGTAATTATACCATAAATAACTTTATTCCAGTAATTAATCATACCTATACTCTAGAAGTTATATACAATGGAGAAACCTATACAGCAGAAGAAACATTAAAATCTGTTTCAGAAATTAATGCAGTAGAGCAATCTATAGAAGGAGGTTTCGATGATGAGGTTTTAGATGTTTCTATTTTCTTTGATGATCCAGTAGATGAAGAAAACTATTATTTAATTCGATTTATTGAAGAAGGCGACTTATTTCCTGTTTTAGAAACAGAAAGTGACGAGTTTTCAAATGGTAATGAAATGGATGAGTTTTTTGAAAAAGATAAAGACGAAGATGATGACCAAAAACAACTAAATCCAGGAGATACTGTAACGATTACATTATATGGCATTTCAGAACGTTACTATAATTATATAGATTTACTAATAGAACAATACGATAGTGGAGGAGACCCTTTTAGTTCTACTCCAGCAGAAATTAAAGGAAATTGTATAAACGAAACAAACGAAAATAAGTATGCGTTTGGATATTTTAGATTATCTGAAATAGTAACCGTTAATTACACTTTTGAATAAAAAAAGAAAAATAATTTACAATTGGTGCAACCTTTTGATTTTTGAATTGTCTATAATGTAAAATAAGATAAATTTAAATAGGTAATACACGTTAAAAGTAAGTGGACAACACTATAGTATTTACACATAAAGACCTTATAGAAAGGAGTAAATTGGGAGACCGTAAAGTGCAGTACAAACTGTATTCGCTATACGTAGATGCTATGTTTAATGTAAGTATACGTATTGTAAAAATTAAAGAAGATGCAGAAGATGTTGTGCAAGACAGTTTTATAGATGCATTTAAAAATTTAGAAACTTTTAAATACGAAAGCACCTTTGGATCTTGGTTAAAACGTATTGTAATTAACAAAAGCATAAACTATTTAAAAGTAAAACGCATACCAATAGTCGCAATGGAAGATTACGATTATGTAGCACAACAACCTGTTGAAATAAAAGAAAATCAATTAGATATAAATAAAATTAAAAAAGGAATTCAGGCCCTTCCAGAAGGTTACCAAACAATAATTAACCTGTATTTAATAGAAGGTTATGATCATGTGGAAATAGGAGAAATTTTAGAGATTAGTGTATCAACCTCTAAATCGCAATACCACAGAGCAAAAAAGAAATTAATACAATTAATAGGTTAGGATATGAAAGATGAATTAGAGAAATATGTAGAAGACCACAATTGTGAGTTTAATGATTACAAATTAGACGAGACCGATAAGCTTAAATTGTGGAGTAAAATTGATGCCGAAATAACAAAACCAAATCCAAAAGTTATTCCGTTATGGAAAAAAATGCCTTTTAAAATTGCAGCAAGTATCATTATTTTATTAAGCTGTACCGTTTCTTTTTTAATGATGGGAGGGAATACTTCAGAAAACCAAATAGTAAATCAAGAATTATATCAAATAGATAGTCATTATAAAGCATTAGTAGACAATCAAATTCAACTAATAAAGACGAACACACATCTTAAAGCAGAAGAAAAAACAGCTTTTTTATTACTCGCAGATGAGTTAGATGCAGAATATAAAGACCTTAAAAAAGAGTTAAAAGAAGGGATAAACGACCAAAAAATTATAGAAGCTATTATAAAAAATTACAAAAGGAAAATACAATTAATGGAAGATCTTTTAGAGAGATCATACCCAGTAAAAAATAACTTTGACAACAGTGAAATCATTTTATAAACCCATTTTATTGCTAGTTTTTATTATGTTCTCGAATACTATTTTGGGACAAGAAAAACTGAGCAAAGAAATTAAGCAAACCTACAGTTTAACTAACGAAGGTGCTTTATCTCTAGACAATAAATATGGTGATATTTATATAAATGGCTGGGATAAAGATAGCATAGTAATAAAAATTAATATAGAAGCTAAAGGTAGAAACGCATCGAAAGCGCAAGCGCTTTTAGATAGAGTGAACCCTAACATTATAGCAACAAATAAACAGGTTATTATTAAATCTGAAATCACTAAAAAAGAAAAAGGACTATTAAATAAATATATAAATAAAATAGATCCTTTTAAGAGTGAAAAAGCAAATACAATTATTTATTACGAGATATACCTTCCTAAATACGTAGAGTTAAATATTAATAATAAACATGGAGATTTATTTATTTCTAATTGGAGAGGACAATTAAAAGCCGAAATAGAATATGGAGATCTTATTAATAAAGAAACAATTCATGGTTCTAAAATTAATATAAAACAAGGCCATTTAAATATAGAAACAATAACAGAATCTACAATAATTGCAAAAAATGCTGAATTATCCATAGTACAAGCAAAAGCATTAAAAATAGATTCGGAAGGCACAGATATTAATATAGAAACAATAGAAGACTTAGATATTACATCTAATAAAGATAAAATTAAAATACAGACAATTAATGGTGCTTTAGGAACTGTGCAATATTCAACAATGCATTTTAAAACGGTAGAAAGTAAATTAAACCTAGATTTATATTTAGCAGAATTAAAAATTCAAAAACTAAATAAGGTTCCAACATTAAACATTAGTCAAAAAGAATCGGAAGTTTATGTTAATATTTCAGAAACTAATTTTGTCTTTAATGCAACATTAGAACAAGGCGTTTTGCGTATTCCTAAAACAATGCAAAATATAGAAAGTAAGATGTTAAATAAAAAAACAAGGCTTAGAGAAATAACAGCAAAATATGGCAGTGCTAAATTAGGAAACATAGCATTTACAGGAGTTAAAGGCGTTATCATTTTAAAAGAATTATAAATAAAAACCAACCCATGAAGCGTTTAATAAATACAATATTATTTGTTTTAATAACCATAAATATCACGTTAGCACAAACAAAAGAAACTAACGAATATGTAGAATTCGATGACCGTAAAAACATTGTACACGGTGTATACTTAGGCGTTTCACAGCATTTTGGAAGAATTTCTAATGAAAACGCAGGATTAACAAGCCTTAAAGTGGCGTATGTAGCCAATAGAAAATTTGAAATTGGATTTGAAGGGACAGTATTTTATAGCTCTCAACCAAATAATACAGGTGTTTATAGAGGAAATGATATTTTATTATTTGGAGGTTATGGCGGATTACATTTAGAGCCTATTTTATTTGGAAATCGTTTTATAAGTGTGTCTTTCCCGTTATTAATAGGTGGAGGAACAGCTACAATTTTGGAAAGAAAAGAGAATGGCGATTTTGAGTTTATTGAAGAAGACTTTGAAAACAACAAATATGATTTCGATTCTTTCTTTATAGCAGAACCAGGTATCAATATTTTATATAACATTTCAAGATATGTGCAAATAGAAACAGGTATACGTTATCGTATATCAGAATCATTTAAATTACCATTCTACGGAAAAGATAATATCAAAGGCTTTTCAGCTGGGTTAGGAATTAAAATAGGTGTTTTTAATATAGGACGAAAGAAAAAAATAAAAGACGACTTTAATTAAAAACTAAACAGATTTCTTATGCAGTAATCGGGTTAATTTAATAGATAGATCTGTAAGTATAATTTTAGAATTACCATTACGCTCTATGTGGTAAATAGCATCTTGAAGCTCGTTTGAGATATCTAAAATGTTATTATTATGAATAAAAGGCGCAAAATTCTCTAGTTTAAATTTTTCAGTTTTAATATCCATATAAACCAGTTCGCTTGCATTATAATTTAGTAATAAAGCCTGTCTAAAAAAATCAAGGCAAAAATTTAAAAATTGCTTTTGCGTTTCTCTGCCCGTTTTAGCAATATCCTCACTCCACTTAATTAAGTCTAAAATAGCACCTTTATTACCTTTTGCTTTAAAAGCAGAACGAATCCAGAAAATAAACCACGTTTCAAATTGTAAATCTTCACTGTCTTGATACACTAGGTCACAAGCTTTGTTATAATTTCCATTAGCTTGATGTGCAATTTTTGTAGCAGCACTATCATCTAAACTGTAATTTTTAATAAGCGCTTCTTTAATTACATTTTCTGCTAAAGGAGGGAAATGTAATATCTGGCAACGTGATTTTATAGTACTAATTATCTGTTCTTCATCTTCTGCAATTAGTATAAAAACTGTTTTATTTGGCGGTTCCTCTATAAGTTTTAAAAGTTTATTAGCAGCAGCAATATTCATTTTTTCTGCCATCCAAATCACCATAACCTTATAACCACCTTCGTAAGCCTTTAAAGTTAATGCCTTTACAATGTCTATAGACTCGTCTACACCTATCTGTCCTTGTTTATTATCAACCCCTAGAAGTTTATACCAATCAAACAAGTTACCATAAGGTTGTTTGTTTAATAGTTCGCGCCATTCTTCTAAAAAATGACTAGAAACAGGATGGCGTTTTATTTTATCATTGGTAGTAACAGGAAAAGCAAAATGTAAATCGGGATGAGAGATGTTTTCGAACTTTAAATTACAAGCTTCATTTCCATTCGTGTTTTCTCCAGCACTATTGGCACATAAAATATACTGAGCATAAGCTATAGCCATAGGTAATGTTCCAGACCCTTCTGGACCAACAAATAGTTGAGCATGAGGAATTCTACCATTATCAACACTTTTTGTGAGGTGGTTTTTTATATGGCTTTGCCCTAAAATATCGCTGAATAACATACGGCAAATATAACTTACTAAATAAGTAATACCAATTATGATTTAAAATGAGTTATAAATAATTTGAATTATATTTCTTTTCAAATAAAATAAAAAAATAAAGCATAGCCTTAGTTACGGTTTCATTTTATATTGAAATTTGGACGAGATAGAAACGAATTACATGGCTTATTTTAAGTTATTATTGGTATGAGAACTATTTTTTATCCTGTGTAAGCAGGATTGTTTATTTTAAAACCCGAAAGATTTAACAGTATGCACTTAATTACATATCTTTGAAAGTTAGAAAAAAGCATTAGTAATTCTATCTAAACGAGGGGGAGTCTATTAAAATGAAAAACAATATTCTAATTGTATTTTTTTTACTTGGATGCAACTTATTTTTCGCTCAAGAAAATAAGTCTATTCAGGGCGACTCATCTATTCAAGGACAGCCTTTTAAACTTGTAAATGAATTCTACATTCATGGCGACTCTAAAATTATAGGAAATAACATATTAAGTGTTAATGAAACGCAAGCATTTAATGACTTAGCAGCTAATAATGACGACTTAGATATGTTATATGTTGATATAGATAGCGACCCAGAAACGTATAGCTCTAGTGCTGCTACATTAGATTTGCCAGATGATTTTAAAAAAATATCATATGCAGGATTATATTGGAGCGCTACTTACCCATATAATACTGGAACTAGGCATAAAAACTACAATGATTACGTTTATAAAGGAGACGACAAAAGAGATAAACATGTAGAAAAAATAAAATTTAAAACTCCAAATGGCGAGTATCTAGATATTACAGGAGAAGTTGTTTACGATGGATTAAAAACCCCAACACATGCCATAAATTCGCCTTATGTTTGTTATGCAGAAGTTACAGATATTCTTAAAAACGCTAAGGATGTAAAAGGAAGTTATACTGTTGCTAATGTTAAGGCAGCTAATGGTTATATCTCTGGAGGAAGCGCAGCGGGTTGGATTTTATATGTAATCTATAAAGCACCAACAGAAAACGCAAAATATATAACAACCTACAATGGTTTTGCTTTAGTAAGTAAAAATGCAGTAGACATAAAATACCAAAATTTTAAATCTATAGATCAAGGTTATGTAAAAACGGATTTGTTTTTATCTAGTTTAGAAGGAGACGCATCGTTGTTATTAGATGAATTTTCAATAATAAAAAAAGACAAAACATTTTTACCATTATTAAATAATATTAGAAAAAAATATAACTTTTTTAATAGTAGTATTACTAAATACGATAGTGTTGTTGGAGGCAGGATGCCTAATAGTAAAAACACATTAGGTTTTGACATTGCTAGAATTAAAATCCCTAACTATAAAAATGCCATAATAGGTAACGATATAAATACAACTACACTCCGCTTTAAAACAAAAGCAGATAGATATTATTTGTTTTTTACTGCATTTCAAACCGAAATAAGTCAAACCCCTTTTAAAGAAGAGAAAAAAGTTGTACAAATGACTGTTACCACTAAGAAACAAACAAAACTTAAAAAAGTTTCTAAGCCACGTAATAGTTCTAGTTTTAAAGGAAAACAGAACATTAGAAAAGTTGTAGATACTAACCCATTACAACGAAAAGGGTTTGAATCGGATGAATTTAAGAATCTAGTAAATCAAAAATCAAGACAAATACCAGGTTTAAAAAGTGGTTATTATGTAATTACTAATGTATTTAAAGATGCTATGAATGCTGGTAAATGGGAAGCAACTTTAATAACAAAAGGATATAACCCTAAAACGTTTATAGATCCTAGAGATAATAAGCGCAATGTATATATATTACAAACGGAAAGTGCTAAAGAAGCCTTTACCAAACAACAAGACATTATTAAAGACCCACTATATAGAGCAGCTTGGGTTTTAAAAGTAAATTTAGACTAACAATACAAAATGAAAACACTTAACGATTTTAACTTTAACAATAAAAAAGCATTAATTAGAGTAGACTTCAACGTACCATTAAATGATGATTTTGTAGTAACTGATGCTACCAGAATTACATCGGCTAAACCAACAATTATTAAAATTTTAGAAGATGGAGGGAGTTGTATTTTAATGTCTCACTTAGGAAGACCAAAAGGTGTAGAAGAGGCATTTTCTTTAAAACATATTGTAGGGAAAGTTGAAGACATTATTGGAGTAGAAGCTAAATTTGTATCTAACTGTATTGGTGCTGAAGCAGAAGCTGCAGCTGCAAATTTAAAACCAGGAGAATTATTAATTCTTGAAAACTTACGTTTTCATGAAGAAGAAAAACAAGGAGATAAAGCCTTTGCAGAGCAATTATCTAAACTAGGAGATATTTATGTTAACGATGCTTTTGGTACAGCACACAGAGCACATGCTTCTACGACTATAGTAGCAGAGTTTTTCACAGAAAATAAATGTTTTGGTTATTTACTAGAACAAGAAATAAAGAGTATAGACAAAGTATTAAAAACAGGAGAGAAACCAGTTTTAGCTGTTTTAGGAGGTGCAAAAGTATCGTCTAAAATTACCATTATAGAAAATATTTTAGATAAAGTAGACCACCTTATTATTGGTGGAGGAATGACGTTTACTTTCATTAAGGCGCAAGGGGGAACTGTTGGCGATTCTATTTGCGAAGATGATAAAATGGAATTAGCCTTAGAGATTCTAAAACAAGCAAAAGAGAAAAACGTACAAATACATTTACCTGTAGATGTTTTAGCAGCAGATGCTTTTAGTAATGATGCTAACACACAAGTAATGGATGTAAACACTATTTCTAATGGCTGGCAAGGTTTAGATGCTGGACCAAAATCGATAGCTTTATTTCACGATGTAGTACAGCAATGTAAAACAATACTTTGGAATGGACCCTTAGGCGTTTTCGAATTAGAACGTTTTGCAAACGGGACAATAGAACTAGGAAACTCTATTGCCGAAGCTACTAAAAAAGGAGCCTTTTCCTTAGTTGGAGGAGGAGATTCTGTTGCAGCAGTTAAACAATTTGGGTTCGAGAAAAAAGTAAGTTATGTAAGTACTGGCGGAGGCGCCATGCTAGAAAGTTTAGAAGGTAAAACATTACCAGGTATTGCAGCTATTTTACAATAAGCATCAATTTATAAGATTTATTAACACTATACGTTGTACTATAAAGCACTTTAATGATTAAATATAAATACATATACGTACAATTTTTAGTACTAATTAGTTGTGGGTTATTACAGGCTCAAGATACGCTTCAAAAAAAAACAAGCAAATTAACAGAAGCGGAGTTAATTGCAGGAGAACAATATGTTATTGATACTATTGTAGATGGTAAAGCATTATATAAAAAACCAATAGAGATTGTCGCTAAACCAGTAGATACAGTAAAAACATTTCAAGATAATGCTTTTGCTGCCGAAATCGATAAAAAATGGATGGAGGAATTGTATAGTAATTCGCTTTTCGACACCATTTACAGAGATGTAACAAGCTTAAAATACGACGCTGTTTATTATCCAGAATTATCTACAGATACTTTAAAAGCACGACTAGAGCGGTTAAATGCTAAAACACCATTTAATGTAGAATACAACCCTGCGTTAGAGAGTGTAATAAAATCGTTTTTAAAAAATAGACATCAATCTTTTGAGCGTTTAATGGGACTTAGTAAATATTATTTTCCAATGTTTGAGCGTGAATTAGATAATTACAATATTCCATTAGAAATGAAATACCTTTCTATTGTAGAGTCTGCTTTAAAACCAAGAGCGAAATCTAGAGTAGGAGCAACAGGATTATGGCAATTTATGTTTGCAACAGGAAAGCAGTATGGCTTAGATGTTAGTAGTTATGTAGATGAGCGTAGTGATCCTATAAAGTCTACAGAATCTGCCTCAAGATATTTAGCAAAGCTGTATCAAATATTTGGCGATTGGGATTTAGCACTTGCAGCATATAATTCTGGACCAGGTAACGTAAGTAAAGCGATTAGGCGCTCTGGAGGCTATAAAAACTATTGGAATATACGTGCTAATCTTCCACGTGAAACAGCTGGTTATGTACCTGCTTTTTTAGCAACTATGTATATTTTTGAATACGCAAAGGAACACGGTTTTATTCAGCACAAACCAAAGTTTAATTATATAGAAACAGATACCATTCGAGTAAAACAGATGATTACTTTGGATCAGGTTTCAGAATTTACTGGGGTAAAAATGGAAACCCTTCAATTTTTAAACCCTTCCTATAAATTAGATATTATCCCTGTTATTGAAGGTAAAAATTATACGCTGAGGTTACCTATAGATGTTGTAGGTGCTTTTGTAAATAATGAAAAAGAAATGTATGCTTTTGCTAAAGCTGAATTCGATAAACGTGAAAAGCCATTACCGCAATTACTTAAGGCAGATACTAAAACGAGGTATAAAGTAAGAAGTGGCGATTATCTAGGCAAAATAGCTAGAAAGTTTGGTGTTAGAGTAAGCCAGATTAAAAGATGGAATGGTTTAAGAAGTAATAATTTAAAAATAGGACAACGGCTTACTATTTTCCCTAGAAACCCATCAGCAGCTCTAAAAAAGCCTAAAAAAACAACTAAAACGGATAATAAAAACTTTAAAGGAAAAACATATAAAGTAAAGAGTGGCGATTCTTTATGGGGTATCTCTCAAAAATTTCCGGGAGTTTCTGTTCAGAATATTAAAGATTGGAACGATATTAG
Source organism: uncultured Flavobacteriaceae bacterium (assembly GCA_947494205.1). Taxonomy (GTDB): domain Bacteria; phylum Bacteroidota; class Bacteroidia; order Flavobacteriales; family Flavobacteriaceae; genus JAHDHI01. Next base: position 72,767 of record CANLUH010000019.1, read on the forward strand.
TGGTAACAAGCTAAAACCAGGAATGGTTTTAAAAGTTTCAAAAAGTTAACAATCTAACAAAACAAATAGTACATCATGCGAAAACTACTTTTAATTGCAGTAACAATAGTATTTATAACATCCTGTGGAAACGATAATAAAAAGAAAATAAAAATTTTACCGCAGTCTGCGTCTAAAATAAACACACTTTCAGTAGTTATGGATAATGAACTTTGGGACAATTCTGTTGGTGAGACATTACGTGAAGTATTAGCAGCGCCAGTAGACGGTTTACCACAAGATGAGCCCATGTTTTCAATGAATCAAATACCTACTAAAGTTTTTACGGATTTTGCTAGAAATAATAGGTCTATAATAAAAGTAGAACAAGGAACAGAAACGGGTGTAAAAATATTTGAAGACAAATACGCTAGACCTCAAAAGCTAATAGTAGTAAGCGGTACAACAATTAGTGAAATAAAAACACAAATTAAAGACAATGCAGAGCGCATAGTAAAAGCTTTTAAAGAAGAAGAAACGAAGGAGTATCAAAGACGTATAGCCATTTCATTAAAGAAAACAGATGTTATTAAAGAAAAGTTAGGCTTAGATATTCGTTTTTCGTCTGCATACAGAATTGCTAAAGCAGAGGATAAATTCTTTTGGATACGAAAAGATATACCAACAGGAACGCTTAATTTAATGTTATATGAGTTGCCAATAGATGCTATTAACAAAGAAGAGAATATTGTAAGTCAAATAATTGCTATAAGAGACTCTGTAGGTAAAGTACATATAGAAGGGCCAGTAGAAGGGAGTTATATGGCTACTGAAATGTCTTATGCACCGTATTTATTTGAAACAACAATAGATAATAAGCCAACATTAGAAGCAAAAGGTATTTGGGATGTTAAAGGCGCATGGAAAGCGGGGCCTTTTGTTAACTATAGTATAGAAGATAAAGCTAATAACAGAATTATTGTAGCAGAAGGGTTTGTAGATGCACCATCTATTAGTAAGCGTGAGCATGTTTTTGAGTTGGAAGCAATGATAAAGTCGATTACTACTTTACAGTAATAAGAGCACTAGTATTATATAGAATCATAAAACTTCATGGTAAACATGAAGTTTTATGATTTGTTATATTCTAATCATGTATAGTTATAGGGCCACAGATAATCGTTGATGTATCTTTACTTCCACCTGGAAGCGGTCTATTTATAGTATCCCCTCCACCAATAATTTTAGAAACTTGTTTCTTATTTAGTTCTATTACATTTAATTTTTTTATTTGTAATGCATTTTTTTTTGTTTTCATAATAATAAAATTTAATTGTTAATTAACAAATACCAGATGAGGTATCTTTACTAGGTGAAGGCATAATAACTGTAATTTCAAGAGAACCTCCTATTATTTTTAATGATTGTTTTTTGCTAAGCTCCGAGATATTTAATTTTTTAAATTCTAGCACAGTTACTTTTTTTTTCATAATATAATTGAGTTTTAAATGTGAACATAAAGCATCACATTCGATTAATAAAAATTTTTAGAAGTTGTTATGAATAATTTTCGAAAGTTCTTTTTTTTTATGAAAATAAAAAAGATAAGACTTGACAATTTTATAAAAAAGGACATTTATTTTTTTAGTTAAAAGCTTAAAAATCAAACCTAATGTGTTTTTAATGTTTTTTTTAAAAAAATCCTTTGTAAAAGGAAGTATTTGTAATTTCTTAGCTTTTTTAAAGACAAATTTCTTAACAGTATTTTATATTTATAATGATTAAACACCCTTTTTATATTTACACGGTTCTCTTTTTAATCCTATTTAAAATAGGAAACGCTCAAAATATCACAGAAGCAGATGTAAATGAATTGAGAGATTCTTTAAGGGAATATTATAGAAACGATAGAGGAAAAGTAATTCCTAATGCTAAAAAGTATATTAAGTGGAGTAAGATTATTAAAAATGAAGAATATATTTTAGAAGGTTATGGTACATTGGTTTTAATGTATGCTCATGTTAATAAAGAGGATAGTCTTTTATATTTTCATAACGAGGCATTACAACACTGTTCAAAACCTTATGATAGTGTTCGTTTTACTATGGATCTTGCTAAATATTATGAAAAAAAGAATTTATATATAAAAGCAATAAAACAGGTAGGATTAGCTTATAATATTGCGGAGTCAAATAAAATAGAGAGTAAAATACAAGAAATAGATAAAAGTTTAGATTTTTTAAGGTATAAAGTATTTGATCTTAAAGAAGAAGGACTAGTTGTACTAGAAAAGGAATATCGGTTAGAAAAACAAAAAGGAAATAAGAAAAGGATTAAATATATTAGATTATATCTAATTCAAAGGCTAATAGAGCATAATAAGCCAGATGAGGCTCTTAATTTAATAGGTGAAGGTCTTGAAGACCCTAATACAATAAATAACCATAAGTTTTTATTTGATTTTTATCTTTTAAAAGCAAAAGCTTATCTTTTAAAAGAAGACGTTATAGAGGCTAAAAAAGCTACAGAAATAGCATTAAATATAGTCAAGAGTGAAAAGTTAGGTGAGGAACTTATAAGTAACGTAAATTATGTGCAAGCAAAAATTTATAGCCTACAAAAAAAATACAAAGAACAAGCAAAAATCTTAGAAGAGATACTACAAAAAGATATTGACTATACTCTTTATCAGTTACGTGATTATTATTGGCTATTAAAGGATGCTTATGAGGAATTAAATGATATTGAATTATACAAATGCTATACAAGAGAATATGAAGAAGTAGGAGAAAAAATTCAAGAGTCAGAAAAAGAAACACTTGTTTTATCTCAAGGTTTAAAACAAAACATTACAAATAATGAAACAGAAGTTGAACGAAAAGATAAGAAAACCTTAGGTATTGCTGTTTTTATTCTATTTATAATTTTATTAGTCGTATTCTACAGAAATAAATCGAACCAAAAAGAAAACCAAAAATTATTCGATATACTAATGTTACGAATAAAAGACTATGAAGATAACAAAGTAAAACTTGAAGAAGCACTCTCCAAACAAGAAGTTTTTTCTGAATTAGACACGGTAATTTCAGGAGAAAAAGAAGATTCAGTTTATATTATTGATAATAAGAAAATAAACGAGATTCTATTAAAAATTAAAAAACTCGAAAACCAAAAGTACTACTTAAGGCAAGATTGTACATTACACAATATGGCCAAAAAGCTTAAAACAAATACGAGCTACCTTTCTAAAATAGTAAATACTCACTTAGATAAAACGTTCAGCGCTTATATAAACGAATTAAGGATAAATTATGCCATATTAGAGCTTAAACAAAATAAACAGTTAAGAGCATACTCTACAAAAGCTATTGCACAAGAGTTAGGTTATAAAAAAGCAGCCTCTTTTACTAAATATTTTAAGGAAGCAACAGGCATTACACCTGCAGTTTATATTAAAAAGATAAAAGAAGCTTTATAAATTTTACTTAAAGCATTGTAAAACAATGTTTTAAAATATTTAAGTCCTAGCCATTTTTATAAAAATGGCTAGGACTTGTTTGTTTTATGTTCTATTTGAAGGTTTCTTTGAGATATCAAAATTTTGATAAAACACTTTGTTTTTTACAGATGCATAGTAGAAAACAGAAATTAAATTTTAAAAACACATAGAATTATGAAAACACAGAAAAACAAATTAGCATTTGCAAAGAACTCTATAGTAGAGCTAAATGATGAAAGATTAAATGAAATCTCAGGAGGAAGTACAATAGCACTAGGAGTCTCTCTTTTTGTAGCCACTTATATTGCTACAGAGATTATTACAAGACAAATAAATTAAATACATAAAATTATTATGAAAACACAAAACAAGAACTTATTAAACTTTAACAAGAAAACAATTGTAGCATTAACAGAAAAAAACATGATAGCTGTTTTTGGTGGAACGATTATTAATATACCAACTTTTACCTGCGGAGGTGGAGAAGATATGTGCCCAACAAGGAAATAATCTATAAACAATCATATTATGAAAACAACAAGAAACAAATTAGCATTAAAAAAAAGTGCTATTATAGAACTTAACTATTCTGAGTTAAATAAAGTATCAGGCGGGACTTTAATAACATCTTTTATTCTAACAGTTTCTTTGGTTACATTTAAAACGTTCTAAGAACAATAACACACAAACACAAATTTATATTAACATTTAAAAACACGAATTATGAAAACACGTAAAAACAAATTAGATTTTAAAAAGCGAACAATAGCAGAACTTAATGACGCTCAAATGCATGATGTAAATGGAGGAACTCTATCTTTAGCTGTAGTATCTGTACTAGTAGTGTCTCCTGCTTTTTCGACGGTGTTATGGAGAAACTAGAGGGAAGTTTATTTTCCTATTATAGTTAGGATTTAAATTAAAAAAAATCTTTTAACAGGATATATTCTGTTAAAAGATTTTTTCAATTTGATTAGTTTTAATGAATTTTTAGAATTCGGTATAAAACTAGTCTTCTTTTATATTTTTAGTTGAGTCTTCTTCCTTACTAGCGTCTTTAAACTCTTTAATTCCACTACCTAACCCTTTCATTAATTCTGGTATTTTTTTACCTCCAAATAAAAGTAAAATAGCTACAACAATTAATATAATAGATGTAGGTCCAGGTATAGCTAGAAAAATGTTTGCTGATATCATAACTTTAAATTTAAAGTGCAAAGTTAATAATTAATGTTTAGAAAGTAAGTTAAAAAGTAATAATACTCTTGTTAGCTTATTATATATTAAAAGGTCCAACGTAACGAATTGCGTTGGACCTTTTAATATAGATTTGTTCCCAAAAGTAGTATCTATAACACTACAATATTGATTTTAATTACTAGTAAGTCTACATAACCCTGTAGTCGTTGGTCTATGATTATTTGTTAACGGTCTAAAAAGAGAAGTATTGATGGGTACATTACCTCCTGTATTTAGCACAATATTGTTTTGTAAAATTAATCCCCCTTTTATAGCGTTTAATTCAGAATCGTTAAGCTCAACTATTGTTCGCTTTTTAAAATCTAGTTTTTTTTTTGTCCCTCGTTTTTTCATAGTTTTTAAGTTTTATCATTAATCATCATAACAAATATATTTTTACTTTATCATATTATAAAACAATAGCACCGAGGTTTTATAAAAAGTAGCTGTATAAATTAATGTTAAGTATTTGATTTTCAGTCAATTAATTGTTTTTTGGTGTTTAAAAAATGAAATTATAACATTTTCAGTAAAAACACATGAAACACAAAAATATTTAACTAAAATAGTTAAAATTTAACTAATAATTCAATATCGTTTCGGTGAATAATTAAAGTATTTTTACTTTAGCGCTTTTAAAAATGTCTTTTAAAAATAAAAGAGATACATGTATAAATTGTTTTTTTGAGGCAGTCAAAAGTTTTGTTTTATTATCATTATAAACTAACTTAGACATTTCATATTTTTTACTAAACCGATGTCATTGTTTTTATGTTTTTATTAAAAAAAAACTTATTATTTTTTTCGCTGTTTTTTAGTTTTTTATTTTCATGTTCTCAAAAAAAAGAGAGTACAACTACTACGCAAGAAATAAAAATAAATTATTATGATTCTATTAAAAAATATATCTACACTAATCCTGTAGAAGGGATTGTTTACAGTAAAGGGTTTTTAGAGGAAAGTAAAAAAGAAGATAATCTTCCTAATGTATTGTTAGCATTAGGGACTTTGGCTGTAGAATACGAAGTTCGAGGAATGCTAGATAGTACTATATACTATTACGATATACGTAAAGAGACTTCCAAAAACCCTCAAGACATCATTGATAATTCGCACAGTGTTGCTGTTATTTATGCTAATCAAAGTGACTATAGTAAAGCCGTAGCATTACAAATAGAATGTTTAGAATTATCTAAAAAGCACGATTTAGAAGAAGGTAAAGAAAGAGCCTTAAAATATCTTAGGTTTATAAAAAATAAAATTAACGTATCAGAAGAGATTATACCTTTTTTTATTGATGCTTATAATATCGAGAGTGAAAAACCAGAGGAAAGAAGATATAATTTGAGGTATGCTAGATTAGATCTTGCTAAAAGTTACCTAGTTCATAATAAGTTAAATAAAGCGCTTTTATATGCAGAAGAAGGCGTAAAAGAATCTAAACAAACTAAAAACTTAGAATTTTTATATTATTACCAACACTTAAGGTCTAAGGTACTGTTTGAAATGGAAAAAATTGATTTAGCAGAAGCTTCCTCTCTTAAAACATTAGAAACAGCTAAGCTTCTTAATAATAATGAGTTTATAAATGAAGCAAACTATATAAGAGCTTTAATTTATTTAAAAACAGGAAAACCAGAGGCTTCTTTAAACTTACTAGAAAATAATCTAAACTATAAACATTCTCCAGAGCAGTTATATAATTATTATCAGTTAATAGCAAATAGTTACGAAGCTATTGGTAATATGTCTTTATCTAATTCGTTTAATCAAAAATCTATTAAGGAGAAAGAAAAAGTATCTCAGAAAAACTTAGAAACATTAGATACTATTCATGATATTTTTATAAACGAACAGAAAGAAGCGACGTATAAACAAAAAGAAAACAAATCATTCTGGGTTATTTCTTGTTTAATTTTTATAGTGTTATGTGTGTTAATTGTTTTTAAATTAAAGTTAAACCAGAAACAAAATCAAAGCCGTTTTGATGATTTAATGCTAAAGTTAAAAGATTACGAAAAGCAAGTAAAGACAACTAAGATAAAAAAGGATACTTTAAAAACGTCTAACGTTAAACCAATAATAGAAGAGTCAAAAGTAGCAACAACAGAAGAGGAATCTAAAACCAATCTAGAAGACAATAGTTATATTATTGATGATGAAAAAGTAGAAGAAATACTCTCTAAAATAAATAAGTTAGAAGAAAAGAAATATTATTTAAGGCAAGATTGCACACTACATAACATGGCCAAGAAGCTTAAGACAAATACTTCTTACTTGTCTAAAATAATAAATACACATCTTGATAAGTCTTTTAGTACATATATTAATGAGCTTAGAATAAATTATGTTGCTATAGAGTTAAAAAATAATAAACGCTTACGATCTTATTCTATTAAAGGTGTAGCCGAAGAAGTTGGCTACAAAAATGGAGATTCTTTTGCTAGAGCTTTCAAAGCATTTACAGGAATTACACCTTCTGTGTATATTAAAAAAATAAACGAACTTAAATAATAAATATCGTTTTAATAATTTGTAAATCAATACATTAATTTGTTTTTGAAGCTTCAGATATTTTATAAAAACGCGACTACTTCTCTTGTTTTCTACTTTTATTTCAAATTACTTTGGACTATGAAATAAATACACTATTTAGTTTTAAATGCTAATAATTTATTTTAAAACTAGTTAAGGCATAACTCTATTCATGTGCTAAAGAATAAAAAAACGCCTTATAATTTTCTTTTAAATTTTAATTAATAAAACTATTTAAATGTATTTATAATATTTAGGTTCGAGAGTTGATGAAAACTATAACGGTAAGTAATCAACTCTTTATTAAGAATAAGAAATAAAAAACTATAGTCCATATTTCTTTAAATGTTGTGATAATTAATAGTAATAATTTTATGTGATCTTAGTCCAAAAGTTCTTTGAATTAAATATAACTATTACAACACTTACAGAGATTAAAAATTGTAGTGTTAACTGTTTTTATTAAAAGTTTTTATTTAAGCCGTCGACTTTATCGATAAAAACAAATGAAGAGAAACTAAAAAGAAAATGCAGTTAATAACGAAAAAACAAAATGATAAAATATACTTACTAGCAAAGTGTAATTCTATGAAAAATTACATATCAATAATAATTTTACTGCTAGTAGTATATTCATTAATTAAATTAGGTTTTTTCTTTTACGAGTTTATAGTTTATGCGCCTTTAATAGGTTGCTTTTTATTGCTTTTACTATTTTCAATAATAGTATTCTTCTATTCTCTTGTTATGTTTTTTAAAAATGAAAATCATAACGATAAAAAATAACCTAATACCAAAAACAATGTCTCTTTTAGATCTTTTTTTGGTATTAGGTTATTTAATATTATAATAGTTTTTTTTAATTAATATAATTCGTCAACACATATTGGGCTTGAACCTGTAAAAATGCTAACTACACCAATATTAGGTGATGTTCCTCCTTGTATTTTATTCATTTGAGAATCGTTTAATTCTACAATTTCATTTTTTTTAAATGTTAATTTGTTTTGTGCTTGAGTTTTCATAATGATAAATTTTATGTTAAATAATTATGTCATTAGGGACTGACTTGGGCAAATATTGTGATTATGTTGTTTAAAATGAAATGTAAAAAACAATTATTTATAAAAAAAAGCTTATAGATTAAGTTGTAAATAGTTGATTTTTAGTAACTTCAAAATGATTTTGTGGTATGAAAAAAACGACTTAATTTTATAACTTAATTTTATTATTATACCCTAGTTAATGAAATATAAAACTCAAGTATTAAGTATTTTTTTTAGTCTTTTTATCCTTAACAATTTGTTTAGTCAAGATGTTATTTACCCTGTTGGAGATTCCATTAAAAAGTACCTTTATAATGAGCCTGAAAAAGCAATAGGTTATTGCCATGAGTACATTAAACTTAGTAATGAAAATAATGATATTTACGGTTTAAGGATAAGTTATTCTGCCTTAGCTATAGGATATGGTGTAATTAACGAGCCAGATAGTACATTACATTATTATGGTAAAAGCTTAGTTTTAGAAGAAAACCCAATAGACCTTATTCGTAAAAAATTTTATATCGCTAATGTATATGATAAAAACTCTAACTATAATGAAGCTCTGAGAATATACAGTCAAATATTAGAGTTGGCAAAGAAGGAGAACGATTTAGAGATGGTTAATACTGTTAATTTTTCTATTGAATTAATTAAGAGTAAAGTGGATATTTATAAACAAGGTTTCCCAAAAGAATCTTTATCATATTTAGAGAATATATATAATCTTGAAATAAAGAAAGATAAATTAAAAGAATTAAAAGTTACAAGAAAAAACCTTATAGAGGTTTATATAAAAAATGATGAGCTAGAAAAAGCTAAGCATTTAATAGAAGAAGGATTAAAGCAAGCAGAAAGAGAAAACAATAAAGAATTTATGTTTTATCTGCATGATTTAAAATCTAAAATTAATAAATTAAAAGAAAATTATACTATTTCTATTAATGAAGCTAAAGAGGCTTTACGTTATGCTGAGGATTTAAAAAATCAATTATTTATTAATCAAGCGAACTTTAATTTAGCAGAGCTAGCTTATATTTTAGAAGATTATAAAGGTGTTTTAAAATATTTAAAGAAAGTTGAGTATAATAAAAATAATAAAACGTCTTTACAACTTTCTAGAGATTATAAACTTAGGGCAGATACATATAATAGCTTAGATAGTATAAGGCTTTCTAGAGATTATTTAAGTAAGCATCTTGTAGAAAAAGATAAAGCTAATAAAGAATATTTAGATGCTTTAAAAAGTATTTATACCATAAGTACAAAAGAGAAAGTATCAGAAATTCAAGATAATTATGAGACAGAGCTTCAGGAAGAAATTTCTGAGAAAGAAAAGCATAAAAAAACAAAATGGTATTGGATAGGAATTAGCGCTGGACTATTATTTTTAATATTTATTCTTTTTACCTTTTTTAAAGGTAAATCTAAAAGAAACCAAGAGCGTTTTGAAGTGTTAATGCAAAAAGTGAAAGCTTTTGAAGAGAGAAAAACGGACATTGAGCCTAGAAAAGTAGAAGATGTTGTTCTTGAAAAAGAAATTGTTTTAGAAATTGAACCTTCTAAAATACCTAAAAACCTTGAAGCTGAAGAAGATATTATTAAAACAGAAGAAGAAGAGGAAGAAGATACAGAAGACCCTGCTTATGTTATAAATGATAAGAAAGTAGAAGAAATTTTGGTAAAACTTTTAGCGTTAGAGGATAAGTTGTATTATCTCCGTCAAGATTGTACACTGCACAATATGGCCAAAAAACTAAAAACAAATACCTCTTATTTATCTAAAATAATAAATACTCATTTAAACAAATCGTTTAGTACATACATTAATGAACTAAGAATTAATTATGCTATTTTAGAGTTAAAGAACAATAAAAGACTACGTTCATATTCTGTAAAAGGAATAGCTCAGGAGATGGGATATAAAAATGCTGATGCCTTTACACGTTATTTTAAGGTTACTACAGGCATAACACCTGCCGTTTATATTAAAAAAATAGAAGGAATATAAAATTTTCAGTTTTTTTAATAAAAAACTGAAAATCAATTAGTTAAAATGTTTTGAGGATGTGTTTTTTTATAAATTATGGTTTGGTAGACTTGCACAACCCCTTTTTTTGTAATTACTTTGAACCAAGAAACAAAGCATCTAATAATTTAAAACTCAAGCACATTTAATTATCCAAATTATTAGAAAAAAAAACAGAGCTCTGTAAAGCCCTGTCAATTTTGAAAACACAAATTTTCATGTATTCCATGTCCGTCAACATGTTGTACTCTGCAAATATATGTTTTTTATCACTTTAATCCAATTAGTGAATAAAACATTAGAGTACTTCACAATTTTTATCGGAATACAAGACTAACAATATAGCTTAAGGCATAAAGGCGCTTGAGTTGAAGAGATGACGAAAGCTATTATTTTAGTTAGTAGTCTTCTCTTTACAAAAATGTTAAACGTAAATATTTTGATAAAATGAAAACGCAACACAACAAACTATTATTTAATAAACTTTCAATTACAGAATTAACAGAAGCACAATCTAAAGTAATTAAAGGAGGAACTTTAACACTAGGCTGTACATTATGTATTAACTCTAGTAATGGACCAGGAGGAACAGTTTTGCAAGAACTAAAAATAGCCTAAAATCAATAATAAAATTTAAACATTATGAAATCAATAAACAAAGAATTAAACTTTAAAAAAAGTGCAATAGTAGAGTTAAATAATGAAGATTTAAACGCAGTATTTGGAGGAACGTTTAGTACAAATTCTGAGAGTGGACCGTTATGCGACATGCTAGATATAATAACATCAGTATTAACAAGATAAGATAAATATTAATATAAAATTAAGCAATTATGAAAACACTAAATAACAAATTAGACTTCAAAAAGAATTCGTTAGTAGAATTAAATGATAAAGATTTATCTAATATTAATGGTGGAAGTTGGACCGTATTAATTGACTATATAAATGACCAGTTAACAGCAATAACTAAATAAGTATAATATTATGAAATCACAAGATAAAAGTAAAAAGTTAGATTTTGGTAAAAGGAATATTATTGAATTAAACAATAACAGTTTAAGTACTGTTAATGGAGGTGGAACAACAACAATATCTAATATAACCACAATAATAAACTTTTCTAAAGATACATTATGTACTTCAGACGTTAAATAGAAAATACCATGAAGAATACAAACGCAAATAATAAACTAAACTTTAGTAAACTGTCTGTATCAGAATTAAATGATACAGAGTTAAATCAAGTTAAAGGCGGTTCTACCGATGTAATTAGGGTTACAATAGAGCTTACTACTTATGGAACTTGGTTAACAGTTTTATAAATTTTAATAGAACACACAATAAGTATAGTCGTATACAAATATTTGGTAAAGACATCGACTTTATCGAGAAAAACTACAGTACCAATATTATTTCTAGAGATAAATACTTAGAGTGATACCCCTCATATAACTGTAATTATAGAGGATATATTTTAATTAAATTAAGAAAACACAAACATTATGAAACCAGAAAACAAAAAATTAGATTTCTCAAAAAGTTCAATCGTAGAGTTAAATGATCAAGATATGTTAGGAGTAGATTCTGCATGGTCGTTAACAATAAAAATTTCTCCAGTAGAGATTTCGTTACACTTCTAGAGTATAACTAGTTACAAGTAAATAGAAATATTTACAACATACAATTTAATAATCAAGAAAACACAAACATTATGAAACCAGAAAACAAAAAATTAGATTTCTCAAAAAGTTCAATCGTAGAGTTAAATGACCAAGATATGTTAGGAGTAGATTCTGCATGGTCGTTAACAATAAAAATTTCTCCAGTAGAGATTTCGTTACACTTCTA
>CANLUH010000020.1 GCA_947494205.1 uncultured Flavobacteriaceae bacterium
ACGCCGTTTGTAAAGGTTGGTGTCCCTGTATAATCTACACCGGCTGCTGCTGTAACATCGGTTACTGAGAATGGATAAGTTTGACTAACAGTACTTGAGTCATTTAATGTTACTGTATGTGTTAGGTCGGTTCCTTCTACTTCAGTAGCGTCTGTGATTGTTGTTACTGCTAAATTTATATTAAGCGTCGCACAATTTACTTCACTTATACATACATTATCATCATGCGTTATTAAGACACAATATTCTGTTGCATCTAATCCAGAGACATCAACTATATTTAATGTTGCAGATGTAAACCCTGTATAGTTAGTATCTGTTCCGTCAATAATTGTTCCTGTAGCAGGATTTCCTATATACCATTGATAATTAATTCCTCCACTTGCATTATTAGGAGTTCCATAATTGGGTGTTCCTGATGTATAACTTGTAGCTGACTCTGCTGATGCAACTATACTAAAACTTGTTCCTCCTCCTGTATTTAATGTTTGATTAACTAATCCCGAAGCGTCTACAGTTACTCGTACTGCTTCTGTTTCATTACCATTTGTACCATCGTAACCATCTGTTATTGTTCCTCCTGTAGTTACTTGTCCATCTGCATTAAAGCCATTTCCGTCTAAAACACCATCATCATTACTATCAGTTCCTCCTGATTCCAAAACATCATTACATCCATCATTATCACTATCTTCGTCTTGATAATCTGGATCCCCATCCATATCTGTATCTGTAGCTTGACAGATACCTAAGTTTGTTATTGCAGTAGTAACATTTCCACTATTACCGTTATTTTTATATGCTTTTATTTCTACTCTAGTAACTTCTTCTGCTATGGTTGTTGTAAACAAGTTATTATCTACCGCAACACTATTGTCAAAATTATTTCCAACTATTTTTACAGTATTTCCTATCGTTGAAACCGTAAAGTCTGCTGCAGCTGGTAAAAACCCTGATAAATCGGCTCCTGTTAATGCAATTGGCGTAGCCCCATTAAAAGCTGAGATTTCGAAAGCATCTGCATTGTTTAGACCTGAAGACACAAATGAGAAACTAGATAATTCTACATTAAAATCTATTACATAAAATGCAAAATTAGCAGCTGCACTAGTTGCATTATTAGGTTGTGTGTATATATAATCTCCTATAGCCGCACCAGCATTATCTCTTATTTCAACTCCTCCAACCCAAACTGTTGTTCCTGGAACGGATGCTGTAAAGTTAAAGACTCCATCACTTAAATTATTAATGGTAACCGTATCATTATTACCTGTATTGATATCTGTATTTACTGTAACTACTGCTGGGTCGTTAATACTATTTGTACTTGAATCTGTACATTCACTTTCTTCTGTATCTAAAATACCATCGTTATCATCATCTAAATCATCTCCATTATCAACATTATCTCCATCATAATCTGTTGGAGAGCTTGGCGGTCTTGCAACTATATTCCTAGATACTATATCATTAGCTCCACCGAATGAGTTTGCTCCTACATTAACAGTATTAGTCGCCGTAGTCCCCTCTGTACCAGAGTTTACCGTCACCTCTAAAATGACTCTTAAAATTTCGGTAGGTTCTATTCTTATGTTATCTCCTGAAACAATCATATTGCTAGGAGCGTTTACAGGATTAGTTACCAATACTCTATTATTTATTTCATAATTTATAGTAAATGATGCTGAATTTACTGTATTACCAGCTGGATCATTTGCATCATCCCATACAAAAGTATACGTTCCTAATGCAGATGTGTTTCCTGATACTGGAATTGTTCCTGTTCTATTTACGTTAGTACCTGCTCCATTTCCACCAAATGTACCATTTCCAAGGTTTATATTATTTCCTGGAAATGTCCCATTTAAAGATATCTCAGATAACCAATCTGTAGTACTTACAGTAACATCATAATCTAAAGATGTTATTATTGCTTCTGCTGGAATATCAGATGTTGATATAGTTACGGACTGTGTTAATCCAGCTGTGTCGAAATTTTGATTGGCAGGCGTAAAAGTATGTGTGTAAGAGCCCGTAGTTATATTATCTTCAAAATATGTTGCTGAGGCTGTACCTGCTGTATATGTTACGTTTGAAGGTAAAATATCCTCTATAGTAATATTATTTGCATTTACTGTTCCTGTGTTTTCAACTTCTATTGCATATTGTACTGTATCCCCTGGGCTTACATCTCCAAAAGGAACAGCTGTTTTATCTACAGTTAAAGTTGGTGGTACTTCTGGGCAACAAATATTATAGTTACCAGATAACCAAATAAATTGATCTGCACCTGCTCTGTCTATACCTGCCCTGTAGCTTATTACTAATCGATTTATAAGTGTACTTCCTGAACTTACTAAAACGGCTCCATTAGCATCTGTACTTATCGCATTATTTGTTTGCCCGTTAGCTGTTTGTGTTGCTGTAACAATAGTAAATGATGGAGTCGCTCCTGCCGCAGTTAGCGTTAGTGGTACATTAGTCCCACCGTTAGATGCAGAAAAAGAAACATCATCATCAAAAGTCCCATCATTATCAATATCATCTACTCTAAAGTTTTCTAAAACCACAGGTGTAGTAAAATTAATAGTATATGTCACTTCATCTCCCGCAGTAACATCTATCATTGTTAGTTGGTACCTAACACCATCTATTTGAGTCGTTGCATTATTTAATACGTTGTCTGGATCCTGTATTGTTGCTGTTAAAGTTGTTGGCACTGTACAACTTGTAGTTGTATAAGATGCTGATGTAACAGTCGATTCGTCCCAAGGATTAGGGTTTAACAAACTCCAGTCGAAAGTTTGAGAAGGCCCAGGACACTGTGCATTTGCATTAAAAATAACAACACTAAATAGTATTATCATCATATACAGTCGTTTTAAAACAGGAGTATACAATGAGAAACGTGTAGAGTTTTTCATATTGGAAGAAATAAGGTTGGAATATTCTTTAGATTTACTGAAAGATTCAGCAGTTAAGGGGTTCAATAAAGATTTGTAATCTTTATTAACAATGCGAGCATTACAGCCAATATCATTATTGGATGCGATACCATACTGTGTAGAGTTATTCATATTCGGGAGAAAATATTTATACTATATACTTGTTATCTATCTGTATGTAATGCAAATTGTATGATTATAATCAACAATCAATTTATTTACAATAAACTCAAAAATACTATTTTAAAGGTCACGATCTTAAGTTCTAGTTCTACAAAATCTTACAAAAAAGATTAAGTGTTAAAAAAAATCGACGAAATACGCTTTTGTTAAAAAAAAGATTATTCTTACAAAGAAAATGTTAATTTTTATAAAAAATAAAATAAAAGCTTACATCGTTTTTAGGTTTTATATGAAAAATTTAAAGAGTTGTATTTATTACATTTATATTTGCCAAAATTTAATTTTATGAAATTTACAGACGAAATTAAGCGAAGAAGAACCTTCGGTATAATCTCTCACCCCGATGCAGGAAAAACAACACTTACAGAGAAGCTTTTACTTTTTGGAGGCGCTATACAAGAAGCTGGAGCTGTAAAGAGTAATAAGATAAAAAAAGGGGCTACCAGTGATTTTATGGAAATTGAACGCCAGAGAGGAATTTCTGTTGCAACTTCTGTTCTTGCTTTTGAATACAATGGTATTAAAATTAATATTTTAGATACACCGGGACACAAGGATTTTGCTGAAGACACCTTTAGAACATTAACTGCTGTAGATAGTGTTATTGTTGTGATTGATGTTGCAAAAGGTGTAGAGGAGCAGACTGAAAAATTGGTTGAAGTTTGTAGAATGCGAAATATACCTATGATTGTTTTTATAAACAAAATGGATCGTGAAGGTAAAGATGCTTTTGAATTACTTGATGAAATAGAACAGAAATTAGGTTTAAAAGTTACTCCTTTAAGTTTCCCTATTGGCATGGGATACGATTTTAAAGGTATTTATAATTTATGGGAAAAGAACATCAATTTATTTAGTGGTGATAGTAGAAAAGATATTGAAGAAACTATAGAAGTTTCAGATTTAAACTCGGATGAGTTAGATACCTTAATAGGAGATACTGCTGCCGATACTTTAAGAGAAGAATTAGAACTTGTTGAAGGTATTTATCCTACTTTTAGCAATGAAGACTATCTTAAAGGTGACTTACAGCCTGTGTTTTTTGGTTCTGCATTAAATAATTTTGGTGTAAGAGAATTATTAGATTGCTTCGTTGATATTGCTCCTAAACCTAGACCTAAACAAAGTGAAGAGCGTTTAGTTGAACCAGATGAAGAAAAATTTACTGGATTTGTATTTAAAATTCATGCCAACATGGATCCTAATCATAGAAACAGATTGGCCTTTGTTAAAATTGTTTCTGGAGAGTTTAAGCGTAATGCGCCTTATTTACACGTTAGGAATAAGAAAAAAGTAAAATTTTCTAGTCCTAATGCTTTTTTTGCTGAAAAGAAAGAGATTGTAGACATCTCATATCCTGGTGATATTGTTGGATTACAAGATACTGGTAATTTTAAAATTGGTGACACACTAACTGAAGGTGAAATATTAAACTACAAAGGAGTGCCTAGTTTTTCTCCTGAACATTTTAGATATATTAATAATGCCGACCCACTAAAATCTAAGCAATTATATAAAGGTATTGATCAGTTAATGGATGAAGGTGTAGCCCAGTTATTTACATTGGAATTGAATGGCAGAAAAGTAATTGGTACTGTTGGTGCTTTACAATATGAAGTTATACAATATAGATTAGAGCACGAATATGGTGCAAAATGTACTTATGAAAATTTAAATGTACATAAAGCATGTTGGGTGGATCCTGAAGATCCTAAAAATGATGAGTACAAAGATTTTTTAAGAGTAAAACAACGTTTCTTAGCAAAAGACAAACATGGACAGCTTGTATTTTTAGCTGATTCGTCTTTTTCATTACAAATGACACAACAAAAGTACCCAAGTGTTAAATTTCATTATGTTTCGGAGTTTGAATAACAAATTAACGTTTAAACATGTTATAAATCTATTATATTAACATCTAATAGGCTTTTGTATTACTTAAATTAAAAACGGCTTTAAAATTGATTTTTTAAAGCCGTTTTTACACCTTCAATAATTTAAAATTATGACAAATAAAATATCTATAATTAAATGTTATAATTAATTATAGTAATGTGCTATAATTTGTAAATCGTCATTTCCTGATCCCAAATACATTTTTACAGCTCCTGTCCCCCCGGTATCTCCAACAGCTAATTGAGCTGCAAACATTACACAATAAGTTCCTGGGCCTAATTTTACATAATCTGAACCTGTATTATGAAAGTCTCTATATTCCCCATTATTATTACTTCCGTTATTATAAAATTGACCATTAATAGCCATAAGTCCTCCAACTTCCTGACAATTAGTTCCCGAAGAATTAACATCTATACACCATGGGCCATCATTAATAGGATTACCATCTACATCATTAATAACTGCAGCACCTAAATAATTATTATATCTAAAATATAAACCTGTTTGAACTATTCTAGCATGCTCATCTGCTATCCTTCCTGTTGGGCTTGCATTTTTGTAAACAGACCATGAAACCGAATAGTTAACTTCTACAATAGCATTTTTAGTTAAAGTAAAAGAGGCTGCGACTCCATCTATTGGAGTTCCTGCTGTAGTATATCCGAACGCATTACCTGTTTGATTTACTAATGTTGTAGGATCTTCTACGTCTTCTAAATAATTTTCATAATCTATTAGTATTTCTATATTATCTGAGGTTTCACCTAAAACCATGTCTCCTTTATCATCAACATAAACTCTAGTTGTTGCTCCATTTCCTAAATTATTTACATTGTTTGTTTCACTTAAGCCATCTACTCTTACCGTACTAGTGCTTCCTCCTACATCTAGAGCTTGTTGTGGGGTATTGGTATCTATACCAACTTGTGCCATACTATTACTAATACATAATAATAACATTACTAATTGTAATCTTTTTAACATAATCTCTCTCATTTAGTTGTATACTCTAATCTTTAAATAGTCTTTATCTCCACCAAAGCCTATACTAGTATAATTTGATGCATCATCATTAACAACACCAAAAAAATATAATTCGTGTGTTCCCGCTGGTAAGGTTAAGTACCCTTGACTATTCATATAAGGATAGCCTATACTCCCCCCATAATTAGTCTCATAACATTGCCCTTTATACCCATGCCTTCTCGCTTTTTCTGTTGCATCTAGACCATTACTATCTATATCTACACTAAAATAAGTTTGCATGCTAACTGCTTCATCATAAACAACATATGCTAAAGCTCCAGTAGTTATATCTACTCCTGAAACTAGTAGCGTAATTCCATACTTTACTTCTACTGTTGCGTCTTGTGGAACACTTAAGGTTACTCTTGCTATTTCTCCTTCTACCAATGTTTCTCCTGAATCATTACTATTAACAACTGTACCTGACCCAAAACCTAAACCATATGGGTCGTCATCTATAAAATTAGGAACATCTATTAAAAAATTTAAAGGTTCAGCACTAGACGTTCCAAAGCCGTTTCCTGCTAAACTAATATCTCCATTACCTGTAACATATAAGGGAGCTATTTTAACCCCATCATTAAGTGTTGGACTGTTTACTGCATCGAGGCTTTCTATTCTAATAGTAGAATTTGCACCAGCGACATGTAATGTTGCTTGTGGAGTTAATGTCCCTATTCCTACTTGTGCAAATGATATTGCGGTGGTTAAGCCCATAGCTAGATTAAGTAATTTAGCTTTCATAATTAATATAGATTAGTTAGTTGGTGTATGTAATTATAATTTTAGTGTAGCGTAAGAAAAATAGAATCATGTCCTTTTACAAATTCTACATAAGCAGCTTTAGAAGTTGTTCCTCCTCCTGATCCTTTTACATTTGAAGATACTTCACCGTAAAACTGTATATGGTAATCACCTGCTGCTGGCAATTGTATGTATGCTGTAGAAGCATTATACATTGTACCATTAACACTAGATGTTGAACCACTTGAATAACATTTTGATACCGGTCCGTACTTTCTAGTTCCTACTCCACTTAAAATAAAATAAGTACTTATACGCCTTGCATAGTTATCTGAAATTGTTGCTTTACCAGAGTTTAAATACACATCAAAGCTTAAGTTGTATTTTACTTCTAATATAGATGGTCTATTTACTGTAACTGTAAATAATGTTATTTGTACATCTGCTTTTCCATCTGTATCGTTTGCTAATAGAGTAACTGAGTTTGTTGGTAAACTTGCATCATCAATGGCATCGTAACCATCACTATTGTATACTGGTTTATACTCTAATGTAAGTTCTCCATTTTCATCTACATATAAAGGAAAGGTGTCATTTGTTAAATCTAAATCCCCGTTTACATCTCCTCCATTGTATGCATTGTTAGCAGCATCTAAACTTTGTACTCTAATAGTTTCTGTTCCAACATCTGAAGCAATGTGCAATTGTTGCTGTGGGCTTGAGGTATTAATACCTACTTGTGCATTAGTATCTATGTTAAACAATAATAGCATAAACACCATTACACATTTAACAATTATAAACTTATTACTACATTTAAGTTTAACAAAATTTTTGGTTAGGGAATTTTCTTCTCCTTTTTCACATTTACTAATCATAATGATTGTGTCTTACGATTAAACTTCTACTTCTTTAATGATAAAACCTATTTCTAGTTGTCTGTTCTTTAAATGTTTTAAGGGGAAGGGGAGATAGCGATATATCTTAAAAAACATTTTATCAATGTTCTAATATAAAAAAAAATAGACACATAATCGACATAAAAGCACATTTCATCGAAAAAATATTTTATTATACGGTTAAAAACAATAAAGTATACTGATTTAATAGGCTATTACAGTTATTTCTTTGTTAATAAAATTTTTAATAATTATTCGCTTTTAATTTTTAATTAATCGGTATATGACGTAAAAAAGCCATTTTGAAAATTTCAAAATGGCTTTTAATTATGCTTGTTCTATTGGCCCGAAGTTTAATGGCATTGGTGGTTGCTCTCCATAAAATGTCGAGCTACAACAAAATGCCTTTACAATTTATGCTTGTCCTGTTGGCCCGAAATTTAATGGCATTGGCGGTTACTCGCCATAAAATGTCGAGCTACAACAAAATGCCTTTACAATTTATGCTTGTCCTGTTGGCCCGAAATTTAATGGCATTGGTGGTTGCTCTCCATAAAATGTCGAGCTACAACAAAATGCCTTTACAATTTATGCTTGTCCCGTAGGTCCAAAATTTAATGGCATTGGTGGTTGCTCTCCATAAAATGTCGAGCTACAACAAAATGCCTTTACAATTTATGCTTGTCCCGTAGGTCCAAAATTTAATGGCATTGGTGGTTGCTCTCCATAAAATGTCGAGCTACAACAAATACCTTCAAAATTTATGCTTGTCCAGTTGGTCCAAAGTTTAATGGCATTGGTGGTTGCTCGTAATCTTTGATTTCACCATGGGCTTTTTCAAAACGTTTTATATTATCGTTCAATGCTTTTAGTAATCTTTTAGCGTGTTGCGGTGTTAATATAATTCTAGATTTAACTTTACTCTTTGGAGCACCTGGCATGATGCTAACAAAGTCTACAACAAACTCTGATACTGAGTGGTTTATAATTGCTAAATTAGAGTAAATACCTTCTGCTATTTTCTCATCTAATTCTATATTTATTTGCCCTTGTTTTGGCTTTTCATCTTTTTTATCTGCCATCGTAAATGTGTTTATGTTTCCGCAAAAACGGAAGTCTTATTAATAGTATTCATTTATGCTTTCTTGTAGTAATGAAAGCCTTTATTAATAAAAAAATCCTGCTTTAAAAGCAGGATTTTTTAGTTTATTTTAATTGTTGATGAAATTCCTACCTGCGCAGGAAATACAATTGTTAATTGTAATTAACTTCTTGTTTTGCTTTCATCATTTCATCAAATTCTTCTTTTGATCCTACAATAATGTTATCATAAGAGCGCATTCCTGTTCCTGCTGGAATTCTATGCCCTACAATTACATTCTCCTTAAGACCTTCTAGTGAATCTACTTTACCTGCTACTGCAGCTTCATTAAGTACTTTCGTTGTCTCTTGGAACGATGCCGCAGAGATAAACGATTTAGTTTGTAATGATGCTCTTGTAATACCTTGTAAGATTGGTGTTGCTGTTGCTGGTCTTGCATCACGAGCTTCAACTAACTTTTTATCTTCACGACGTAATAAAGAGTTTTCATCTCTTAATTCGAATGACGTTATAATTTGTCCTTCTTTTAAGTTTGAAGAATCTCCTGCATTTTCAACTACTTTTTTACCAAAAATATTGTCATTTTCTTCAATAAAGTCAGCTTTATGTGCTAATTGATCTTCTAAGAAAATAGTATCTCCAGAGTCGATAATTCTTACTTTACGCATCATTTGTCTTACAACAACTTCAAAGTGCTTATCGTTAATCTTCACTCCTTGTAAACGGTATACTTCTTGAACTTCGTTAACTAAGTATTGTTGTACAGCTGCTGGGCCTTTTATATTTAAGATATCGTTTGGTGTTATAGAACCATCTGATAAAGGCATACCTGCTTTTACGAAATCATTTTCTTGTACAAGAATCTGACTTGATAATTTTACTAGGTATTTCTTAATATCTCCTAATTTAGATTCTATAATAATCTCACGATTACCTCTCTTAATTTTTCCAAAAGATACAACTCCATCAATAGCACTTACTACTGCAGGGTTAGACGGGTTACGTGCTTCAAATAATTCTGTTACTCTTGGTAAACCACCTGTAATATCACCTGCTTTAGAAGATTTACGAGGGATTTTAACTAAGACTTTACCAATCTTAACTTTCTCTCCATCGTCTATCATTATGTGTGCTCCAACTGGTAAGTTATACGAACGAATTGCTTCGCCTTTACCGTCTTCTACAATAAGCGTTGGTATTAACTTCTTATTTCTAGATTCTGAAATTACTTTTTCTTGGAATCCTGTTTGTTCATCTATTTCTACTTGGTAAGTTACACCTTGTTCAATATTTTCATATCTCACTTTTCCTGCAAACTCAGAAATAATTACACCGTTGTATGGATCCCATTCACAAACTACATCTCCTGCCTTTAACTTATCTCCGTTATTAACAAAAATAGTAGAACCGTAAGGGATATTATTTGTACTTAAAGTAATTCCTGTTTTCTTATCTATAAGTTTAATTTCTGAAGTACGAGAAATTACAATATCAATTTCATTTCCTTCTTTATCTTCACCTTTAACTGTTTTAAGTTCTTCAATTTCGGCTACTCCATCAAACTTAACTGCTAATTTATTCTCTTCAGAAATGTTTCCTGCAATACCACCTACGTGGAATGTACGTAGTGTTAACTGCGTACCAGGTTCTCCAATAGATTGTGCTGCTACAACACCTACTGCTTCACCACGTTGTACCATTTTGTTTGTTGCTAAGTTTCTTCCGTAACACTGTGCACAGATTCCTTTTTTAGCTTCACAACTTAATGGTGAACGTACTTCTACTGCATCTACTGGTGAATTTTCAATTTTTGCAGCTATTTCATCATCTATTAACTTTCCAGATTCTACTAATAATTCTTCTGTTAATGGATTGTATACATCATTAAGGGCTACACGTCCTAAAATACGCGCTCCTAATTTTTCTACTACTTCGTCATTTTTCTTAAGTGCAGAAACTTCTACTCCTCTTAATGTACCACAGTCTACACTGTTTACTATTACATCTTGAGATACATCTACTAAACGACGTGTTAAATATCCTGCATCGGCTGTTTTTAATGCTGTATCGGCAAGACCTTTACGTGCACCGTGCGTAGAAATAAAGTATTCTAAAATTGAAAGTCCTTCTTTAAAATTAGACAGAATTGGATTTTCAATAATAGATCCTCCTCCTGCAGTAGATTTTTTAGGCTTAGCCATTAATCCACGCATTCCTGTTAACTGACGAATCTGTTCTTTAGATCCACGTGCTCCAGAATCAAGCATCATATACACTGAGTTAAACCCTTGTTGATCTTCGCGAATACGCTTCATAGACAACTCTGTTAACTCTGCATTTGTTGATGTCCAGATATCAATAACTTGGTTGTAACGTTCGTTATTTGTTATAAGTCCCATGTTATAGTTACCAGTAATACCGTCTACTTGCTTATTAGCGGCATCAATCATAGATTGCTTTTCTGGTGGGATAATGATATCTCCTAAACTAAATGATAATCCTCCTCTAAAGGCGAAATTATATCCTAATGTTTTAATTTCATCTAAGAAAGCTGCTGTTTCTGGTACACTTGTTACCTTTAAGATATCTCCAATGATATCTCTAAGCGATTTCTTAGTTAAAACTTGGTTGATATACCCTGCTGCAGCTGGTACTTTTTCATTGAAAAGTACACGCCCCACAGTTGTTTCTATAATTTGTGGTACTAATTCTCCCGCTTCATTAAAGTCAATAGTTCTAACTTTGATTTGTGCATTTAAATCTACACGTTTCTCATTATAAGCTATTGTTACTTCTTCTGCAGAATAGAATGTTAAGCCTTCGCCTTTTACTATTAATTCTGGTGTAGACTTACGTAACTTAGTCATATAATACAGACCAAGTACCATATCCTGAGATGGTACCGTTACTGGTGATCCATTTGCAGGGTTTAAGATATTGTGAGAAGCCAACATTAATAATTGACATTCTAAAATAGCTTCTGGTCCTAATGGTAAGTGTACCGCCATTTGATCCCCATCGAAATCGGCATTAAAGGCCGTACATACTAATGGGTGTAATTGTATTGCTTTACCTTCAATTAATTTTGGCTGGAATGCTTGAATTCCAAGACGGTGAAGCGTAGGCGCACGGTTTAGTAACACTGGATGTCCTTTAAGAACATTTTCCAAGATATCCCAAACCACTGGCTCTCTTTTATCTATAATTTTCTTAGCAGATTTTACTGTTTTTACAATGCCTCTTTCTATTAGTTTTCTAATAATAAAAGGCTTGTAAAGTTCTGCCGCCATGTTTTTAGGTAAACCACACTCAAATAACTTTAATTCTGGTCCCACAACAATTACAGAACGTGCTGAATAATCTACACGCTTACCAAGTAAGTTTTGACGGAAACGTCCTTGCTTACCTTTAAGTGAATCTGATAATGATTTTAATGGTCTATTTGAATCTGTTTTTACTGCAGATGACTTACGTGTGTTATCGAATAATGAATCTACAGATTCTTGTAACATACGTTTCTCGTTACGTAAGATTACTTCTGGAGCTTTAATCTCCACTAATCTCTTTAAACGGTTATTACGTATAATTACACGACGGTATAAATCATTTAAATCCGACGTTGCAAAACGTCCTCCATCTAATGGTACTAATGGACGTAATTCTGGCGGAATGATTGGCACAACCTTCATAATCATCCATTCTGGACGATTCTCTCTGTTGTTATTAGATTCACGTAATGCTTCAACTACTTGTAATCGTTTTAAAGCTTCAGTTTTACGTTGTTTAGACGTTTCTGTATTAGCTTTATGACGTAATTGGTATGATAATGCATCTAAGTCTATTCTAGATAATAACTCGATAAGACACTCTGCTCCCATTTTAGCAATAAACTTCTCTGGGTCTGTATCTTCTAAGTATTGATTATCTTGAGGAAGACTTTCTAATACGTTTAAGTATTCTTCTTCTGTTAAGAAGTCCATTTTTTGTAATGGCTCTCCTTCTTCATTTTTAGCATTACCTGCTTGTATTACTACATAACGTTCGTAGTAAATAATCATATCTAATTTCTTAGATGGTAATCCTAATAAGTATCCTATTTTATTTGGTAAAGAACGGAAGTACCAGATGTGAGCTACTGGCACAACAAGGTTGATGTGTCCTACTCTATCTCTACGTACTTTCTTTTCTGTTACTTCAACTCCACAACGGTCACAAACAATACCTTTGTATCGTATTCTTTTATATTTACCACAAGCACATTCGTAGTCTTTTACAGGACCAAAAATACGCTCACAGAATAAACCATCTCTTTCTGGTTTATGTGTTCGATAATTGATAGTTTCTGGCTTTAAAACCTCTCCTCTTGATTCTGCTAAAATAGACTCTGGAGATGCTAAACCAATTGAGATTTTATTAAATCTCTTTACTGTATTCTTATCTTGCTTTCTTGCCATTTCTTTATAGTTTTCAGTATTAAGTATTCAGTCGCAGTGCTTACTGCTGACTGAATACTGTAAACTATTTTTTTATTCCTCTAATCTAATGTCTAATCCTAAACCTTTCAATTCGTGCATAAGTACGTTGAATGATTCTGGTAATCCTGGATCTGGCATTGGCTCACCTTTTACGATAGACTCGTAAGTTTTGGCTCTACCAACTACATCATCAGATTTTACAGTTAAGATTTCTCTTAATGTTGCAGATGCTCCATAGGCTTCCAATGCCCATACTTCCATCTCTCCAAAACGCTGTCCACCAAATTGTGCTTTACCACCAAGAGGTTGTTGTGTAATTAAAGAGTATGGTCCTATAGAACGTGCGTGCATCTTATCATCTACCATGTGACCAAGTTTTAACATGTAAATCACACCAACTGTTGCTGGTTGATCGAAACGTTCTCCTGTTCCACCATCGTATAAATAAGTATGTCCGTATCTTGGAATTCCAGCTTCGTCTGTAAATCCGTTGATTTGCTCTATTGTAGCACCATCGAAAATAGGAGTTGCATAAGTACGACCTAAGTCTTGTCCTGCCCAACCTAATACTGTTTCATATATCTGTCCAATGTTCATACGCGATGGTACTCCTAATGGGTTTAATACGATATCTACTGGTGTTCCATCTTCTAAGAATGGCATATCTTCTTGACGAACAATACGTGCAACAATACCTTTGTTACCGTGACGTCCTGCCATTTTATCTCCTACTTTAAGTTTACGTTTTTTAGCAATGTAAACTTTAGCTAATTTTATAATACCTGCTGGTAATTCATCTCCTACAGAAATTGTAAACTTCTCACGACGTAATGAACCTTGTAAGTCGTTTTCTTTAATCTTGTAGTTGTGAATTAAATCTGCAACTAATTTATTTGTATGCTCGTCTGTAGTCCAAGTTCCTGTTGTTAAGTGTGTATAATCATCTACTGCATTTAACATTTTTAATGTAAACTTCTTTCCTTTTGGTAATACTTCTTCTCCTAAATCGTTGAAGATACCTTGAGATGTTTTTCCGTTTACTATTGTAAATAATTTATCTACTAATACAGATTGTAACTCTTCGAACTTAGCATTATAGATACCTTCTAATTGAGAGATATCTTCTTTGTCTTGCGCTCTTTTACGTTTATCTTTTATGGCACGAGAGAATAATTTTTTATTAATTACTACACCGTGTAAAGATGGCGATGCTTTTAAAGAAGCATCTTTTACATCTCCAGCTTTGTCACCAAAAATAGCACGTAATAACTTTTCTTCTGGTGTTGGATCGCTTTCCCCTTTAGGTGTGATTTTTCCGATAAGGATATCACCAGGTTTTACTTCCGCACCAATACGAATCATTCCGTTTTCATCTAAATCTTTTGTAGCTTCTTCAGATACATTAGGAATATCATTAGTTAACTCTTCGTTACCTAATTTTGTATCTCTAACGTCTAATGAATACTCATCGATGTGGATAGATGTAAATATGTCTTCACGTACAACTTTTTCTGAAATTACAATCGCATCCTCAAAGTTATACCCTTTCCAAGGCATAAAGGCTACTTTCATATTTCTACCTAAAGCTAATTCTCCTTTTTGAGTTGCGTAACCTTCAGATAATACTTGTCCTTTAGATACTTTATCTCCCTTTTTAACGATAGGCTTAAGGTTGATAGATGTTCCTTGGTTTGTTTTTCTGAATTTCACTAAAGGATATGTCTTGATATCACTATCGAAACTTACTTTAGCCTGATCTTCTGTACGATCGTATTTTATAACAATCTCGTTAGCATCTACATATTGTACAACACCTTCTCCTTCTGCATTAATTAATACACGAGAATCTGATGCTACTTGGCGTTCTAATCCTGTTCCTACAATTGGAGCTTGTGGACGTAATAATGGTACGGCTTGACGCATCATGTTAGATCCCATTAATGCACGGTTGGCATCATCATGCTCTAAGAACGGAATTAAAGAAGCCGAAATAGATGATATCTGGTTTGGTGCAACATCTGTATAATGAATCTCTTTTGGATCCATTACAGGGAAATCACCTTCCATACGAGCAATTACTTTATCGTGAAGGATTTTTCCAGTATCATCAACTTTTACAGTTGCTTGCGCTATTAACTTTTCTTCTTCTTCTTCTGCACTTAAATATGTAGGTGCACTATTAATATCTACAACACCGTCTGTTACTTTTCTATATGGCGTTTCGATGAATCCCATAGAATTCACTTTCGCGTATACAGATAAAGAAGATATTAAACCAATGTTTGGTCCTTCTGGTGTTTCAATAGGACATAAACGTCCGTAGTGTGTATAGTGTACATCACGAACCTCGAATCCTGCTCTTTCTCTAGATAAACCTCCAGGTCCTAATGCAGATAAACGACGTTTGTGTGTTATCTCTGCTAATGGATTTGTTTGATCCATAAATTGAGATAACTGGTTTGTACCAAAGAAAGAATTAATTACAGAAGATAAGGTCTTCGCATTAATTAAATCTATTGGTGTAAATACTTCATTGTCACGAACATTCATACGTTCACGAATAGTACGTGCCATACGTGCTAAACCAACTCCAAACTGTTGAGATAACTGTTCTCCTACTGTACGTACACGACGGTTAGATAAGTGATCAATATCATCAATCTCTGCTTTAGAATTAATAAGCTCGATTAAGTATTTTATAATTGTAATGATATCTTCTTTGGTAAGTACTTGCTTATCCATTCCGATATCTAACTGTAGTTTCTTGTTCATTCTATAACGTCCAACTTCTCCTAAAGAGTAACGTTGATCACTAAAGAATAACTTATCTATAATACCACGTGCTGTTTCCTCATCTGGCGGCTCAGCATTACGTAATTGTCTATAAATATGTTCTACTGCTTCTTTCTCCGAGTTTGTTGGATCTTTTTGAAGCGTATTATGTATAATAGCATAATCACCTTGTTCTGAAGTTTCTTTATGTAAAAGAATTGTTTTTACTCCAACTTCGATGATTTCTTCTATATTTTCTTTGTCTAATTCAGTATCACGATCTAATACAATTTCGTTTCTTTCTATAGAAACTACTTCTCCTGTATCTTCATCTACGAAATCTTCATGCCATGTATTTAATACACGTGCAGCAAGTTTTCTTCCTTGATACTTTTTTAATCCTGATTTTGATACTTTAACTTCTTCAGCTAAATCAAAAATTTCAAGAATATCTTTATCACGCTCAAAACCGATAGCTCTAAATAAAGTCGTTACAGGTAACTTCTTTTTTCTATCAATGTAAGCGTACATTACTTGATTAATATCTGTAGCAAATTCAATCCAAGATCCTTTAAAAGGTATTACTCTTGCTGAATATAATTTTGTTCCATTGGCATGGAAAGATTGTCCAAAGAATACCCCTGGAGATCTGTGTAATTGTGATACAACTACACGTTCTGCACCGTTGATACAAAACGTACCACTAGGTGTCATATAAGGTATAGTACCTAAGTACACATCTTGAACAATAGTTTCGAAATCCTCGTGTTCAGGGTCTGTACAATATAATTTTAACCTTGCTTTAAGCGGAACGCTGTATGTAAGTCCTCTTTCTATACATTCTTCAATTGCATATCTTGGTGGATCTATGAAGTAATCTAAAAATTCTAATACGAATTGATTACGGGTATCTGTAATTGGAAAATTTTCCATGAAGGTGTTGTATAACCCTTCATCACCTCTTTCTTCAGATTTTGTTTCTAGTTGGAAAAAATCCTGGAAGGATTTTATTTGAATATCCATAAAATCAGGATATTCGGTTCTATTGACTATAGACGAGAAATTTAATCTTTCAGCTTGTGTTACTAACATCAATGGACGAAATTTTGATTAAAAAAAATATGATTGTATATAGGTTGTCGCTATATACGACAAATGGTCTAGGTCTTAGAGACTACTCTCCAGACCTAAACCTTTGTAATGTTTTAGAGTAAAGCTTACTTAAGCTCAACCTCTGCTCCAGCTTCTTCTAAAGAAGATTTTAAACCTTCTGCTTCATCTTTAGAAACACCTTCTTTGATTGCACTTGGTGCATCATCAACTAATCCTTTAGCTTCTTTTAATCCTAATCCTGTTAATTCTTTAACTAATTTTACAACAGCTAACTTAGCGCTACCTGCAGCTTTAAGGATTACATCAAATTCAGTTTTTTCTTCAGCAGCTTCTCCACCACCAGCAGCAGGTCCAGCAACTACAGCAGCTGCTGCAGGCTCAATACCGTACTCATCTTTTAATATGTTTGCTAATTCGTTAACGTCTTTTACTGTTAAGTTAACTAATTGTTCTGCGAATTCTTTTAAATCTGCCATTTTCTATCGTTTTAATAATTTTTGTAATAATATAATTGTAATAAAGTGCGTACTATTTAGATTATCCTTCTTTTTCGGATAATGTTTTAAGAATACCTGCTAATGTTCCTCCACTAGATTTAAGTGCAGAAATAACATTCTTAGCTGGCGATTGAAGTAATCCTATGATGTCTCCAATTAATTCTTCTTTAGACTTAATGTTAACTAACATGTCTAATTGCTCATCACCAATGTAAACAGCCTCCTCAATAAAAGCTCCTTTTAATAAAGGCTTTTCTGATTTCTTACGGAATGCTTTAATTACTTTAGCTGGTGCGTTACCAGTTTCAGAATACATTACTGATGTATTTCCTTTAAGCGTTGATGGTAAATCTCCAAAATCTTTATCTGAAGCTTCCATTGCTTTTTCAAGTAATGTATTTTTAACTACTGCTAATTTTACGTTAGCTTTAAAACAAGCACGACGTAAATCTGAAGTAATACCTGCATCTAATCCTGAGATATCTGCTAAGTAAATATTAGTATTTTCAGCTAGCTGTCCAGT
Source organism: uncultured Flavobacteriaceae bacterium (assembly GCA_947494205.1). Lineage (GTDB taxonomy): Bacteria > Bacteroidota > Bacteroidia > Flavobacteriales > Flavobacteriaceae > JAHDHI01. The sequence continues at coordinate 18,179 of CANLUH010000020.1, forward strand.
TAATTCTTCAATAACTTGTGATTTTTCTTCTCTTGTCATAATAATAAGTTATTTAAACTACTAACCGATTTTAGTATCAACTGCAATACTAGGACTCATTGTACTTGACATGTGAATGCTCTTTACATAAGTTCCTTTTGCCGCAGTTGGCTTCAGTTTCATTAATGTTGTTAATAATTCGTTTGCGTTTCCTGCAATTTTATCAGCACTAAAAGATGCTTTACCTATTGCCGCGTGTACGATACCTGTTTTATCAACTTTAAAGTCAATTTTACCAGCTTTTACTTCTGTTACTGCTTTAGCAACATCCATAGTTACTGTTCCTGTCTTTGGGTTAGGCATTAATCCACGAGGTCCTAAAACACGTCCTAGAGGTCCTAATTTACCCATTACACTAGGCATAGTAATAATTACGTCTACATCTGTCCATCCTGATTTAATTTTATCAAGATATTCTTGTAATCCAACGTAATCTGCTCCAGCTGCTTTTGCTTCATCTTCTTTATCTGGAGTAACTAATGCTAATACTTTTACATCTTTACCAGTACCATGAGGAAGAGATACAACTCCTCTCACCATTTGATTTGCTTTTCTTGGATCTACTCCAAGACGTACAGCGATATCTACTGATGCATCAAATTTTGTATTGGTTATTTCTTTTACTAATGCTGAAGCTTCTTCTAAAGAATATACTTTATCCTTTACGATTTTTGCTTGAGCTTCTTTCTGTTTCTTTGTTAATCTTGCCATTTTAAAATCTTTTTAGGTTAATTAGGTGCTTCACCACCTTTAACAGTTATACCCATAGATCTTGCAGTTCCAGCAATCATAGACATTGCTGAATCAATAGTAAAGGCATTTAAATCTACCATTTTATCTTCTGCGATTGTTCTGATTTGATCCCAAGAAACTTTTGCTACTTTCTTTACGTGAGGTTCACCTGATCCTTTTTTTACTTTGGCCGCTTCTAATAATTGTACTGCAGCTGGAGGGGTTTTAATAACAAACTCGAAAGATTTGTCTTTGTAAACCGAGATAACAACTGGTAATACTTTACCAGATTTGTCCTGTGTTCTAGCATTAAATTGCTTACAGAACTCCATGATGTTAACTCCAGCAGCACCTAAAGCGGGTCCAACCGGTGGCGACGGATTCGCAGCACCTCCCCTTACTTGTAACTTAACTACTTTACTTAATTCTTTTGCCATTTTTAATAATTTAGTTCGGTATCAATTTATATTTTGGAAGCATAAATTAATCCCATCTTTATGTAACAATTATTATATCTTTTCAACTTGCATATAGCTTAGCTCTAATGGTGTTTTTCTTCCAAAAATCTTTACCATTACTTCTAGCTTACGCTTTTCTTCGTTTATGTTTTCTATAGTACCATCAAATCCATTGAATGGTCCATCTATAACTTTTACAGTTTCTCCTTTTGTATAAGGGATTGCTACGTTAGTATCTGTCTCTACTGTTAATTCATCTACTTTACCTAACATCCTGTTTACTTCAGATTGTCTTAATGGTAATGGATCACCTCCTTTTGTAGCTCCTAAGAAACCTATAACGTTTGTTATTGATTTTATTACGTGAGGTATCTCTCCTGTTAAATTAGCTTTAATCATTATATAACCACTGAAATATACTTTTTCTTTGGTTATTTTCTTTCCGTTTCTTATTTGTACTACGTTTTCTGTAGGAACTAATACTTGCTCAACATAATCTTGATATCCTAAACGAGCTATTTCATTCTCGATATAGGTCTTAATCTTATTTTCTTGACCACTTACTGCTCTTACAACGTACCACTTTTTTTCTCCTACTTCAGCCATCGAATCTTAACTTTAAGATATTAAATTAAAATATTGACTTATAACTTTACTGAAAACAGTATCTATTCCCCAAATAACTAAAGAGAATATAATTGAAAATACAGCAACTAAAATAGTTAAACTTTGTGTTTCAGACCAAGGTGTCCAAGTCACATTATTTTTTAATTCACCGAATGATTCTTTTATGTAATTTACTATTCCAGCCATTTATATTTCTTTTTTCAAGGTTAGCACTTAAACATGCATTCCTTTGTAATTTTAATTTAACGTCTGAAAAACAAAACTCAAAAGACTTTATTTTTCACTAAGCACGGGTTGAGAGACTCGAACTCCCGACACCTGGTTTTGGAGACCAGTGCTCTACCAACTGAGCTAAACCCGTAGATAAAAGTCAAGGCGCTTCAAAAAAGAAACACCTTAACTTTGTATTATTTAATAAACTACGTTTATTATAAAATTTCAGTTACCTGACCAGCTCCAACTGTTCTACCTCCTTCACGGATAGCGAAACGTAAACCTACGTTCATTGCAATTGGTTGGATTAAATCAACAGTAATTGTTAAGTTATCTCCAGGCATTACCATCTCTACTCCATCAGGTAAAGCAATGTTCCCTGTTACGTCAGTTGTACGTACGTAAAACTGTGGACGGTAGTTATTATGGAATGGAGTGTGACGTCCACCTTCTTCTTTCTTAAGGATATAAACCTCAGCTTTGAATTTGTTGTGTGGTGTTACAGAACCTGGCTTACAGATTACCATACCTCTAGAAATATCTTCTTTTGCTATACCTCTTAATAAGATACCTGCATTATCTCCAGCTTCACCTCTATCTAATATTTGACGGAACATTTCGATTCCTGTAATAGTAGATGTTAATTTTTCAGCTCCCATACCAATGATATCTACAGCGTCTCCTGTGTTAGCAATACCAGTTTCAATACGACCAGTTGCTACAGTACCACGTCCTGTAATAGAGAATACATCTTCGATTGGCATTAAGAAATCTTTATCAACTTCTCTTAATGGCTCTTCAATCCATGCATCAACCTCCTTCATTAATTCCATTACAGTATCAACCCATTTTTGCTCACCGTTAAGTGCACCTAAAGCTGAACCTGAAACTACAGGACCATTATCTCCATCGTACTCATAGAAAGATAATAATTCTCTAACTTCCATATCTACTAATTCTAAAAGCTCCTCATCATCAACCATATCCACTTTGTTTAAGAATACTACTATTCTTGGGATACCTACCTGACGACCTAATAAGATGTGCTCACGAGTTTGTGGCATAGGACCATCTGTCGCAGCAACAACTAATATAGCACCATCCATTTGAGCAGCACCAGTTACCATGTTCTTTACGTAATCGGCGTGACCTGGACAATCAACGTGAGCATAGTGACGATTTTCTGTTTGATACTCTACGTGAGATGTATTAATTGTAATACCTCTTTCTTTTTCTTCAGGAGCGTTATCGATTTGATCGAAATCTCTAGCTTCTGATAAACCTGCGTCAGCTAATACTTTAGTAATAGCAGCAGTTAACGTTGTTTTCCCGTGATCTACGTGTCCAATTGTACCGATATTTAAGTGTGGTTTTGAACGATCGAAAGTTCCCTTTGCCATGCTTTTAATAATTTAATCTTAGTTATATAATAATATTAGTGTTCTAATTTGTTGTCTTTAAAATTGAGCCAATGACGGGATTTGAACCCGTGACCTCTTCCTTACCAAGGAAACGCTCTACCCCTGAGCTACACCGGCTTAAATATTAGAGCGAGAGACCGGGTTCGAACCGGCGACATTCAGCTTGGAAGGCTGACGCTCTACCAACTGAGCTACTCTCGCAATTATTTAAAATCCTTTCAATTTAAAATCTATTTAAAAAATAGTGGGGAGAGCAGGATTCGAACCTGCGAAGACATAGTCAGCAGATTTACAGTCTGCCCTCGTTGGCCGCTTGAGTATCTCCCCTATTTTAAATTTATCACTCTTTTAAAGAACTTTTAAACTTCAGTTTAAATTAAAACTTCAGTTTAATTTTTGAGCCGATGGAGGGACTCGAACCCACGACCTGCTGATTACAAATCAGCTGCTCTAGCCAGCTGAGCTACATCGGCTTTTTTTCTGCAATTTTAATCATAAAAAAAGCCCGCTATTTCTAACGGACTGCAAATGTATATATTTATTCTTTTATTCAAAACATTTTTTCAAAATATTTTAAATATTTTTTCTACATGTGTGTTCTAAGCTTTTCTTTTCGCTTTTTTAATTGTCTTTCTAATGATGCAATTGCACTGTCTGCTCCTTCTTCAAATGTTTTACATTGTTTCTTAACGACGAAACTATCTCCTGGAACGCTTACTCTGGCTTCAAATATTTTATTTTCTTTATCACTTGTGTTCTGCACTTTTAAAAATACATCTGATTTTATGACCTTATCATAAAACAATTCCAATTTATCCATTCGTTTTTGAATGAAATCCAATAGTTTTTGATCTGCATTGAAATTTACTGATTGTGTGTTCACCTTCATACTCTTCTTTTTATTGGTTAAACAATGGGTTGCTGTTTTATTTTTTGCTTCTAGGGTGTGCTTTTGAATACACTTTCTTTAACTCTGTTATACTATTATGTGTATAAACTTGAGTAGCTGCCAAACTAGAATGTCCTAAAAGTTCTTTTACAGCATTTAAATCTGCACCTTGGTTTAGTAAGTGAGTCGCAAAAGAATGCCTTAATATATGCGGGCTCTTTTTCACCTTTAATGATGCCATACTAAAATACTCATTTATTATTCTATAAACAAGTGTTTCGTATATTTTAACCCCTTTTTTTGTTAAAAAAAGAAATTCAAAATCTGTTATATTGCTTAGTTCCTGTCTTTGAGTTTTATACAGTTTAATAGTTTCTATTACCGAATGTAATAAAGGGACATAACGCTCCTTATTTCGCTTTCCTAAGACCTTTAATGTATTATTTGCAAGATCTAAATCGGAAAGTTTTATTTCTATTAACTCTATTCTTCTTATTCCAGTTGAATAAAATAGTTCTATAATGAGTTTATTTCTTAAACCTTCAAACGTATTATTATGTGCTATGACATCTAAAACATTATTCACTTCTTTTTCCGAAAAAGGCACTTGTACTTTTTTACTAGTTTTTAGTGCTTTGTGTTTAGCTAAAGGATTTATTTCTATGTCTCCTATTTTTATTAAGAATTTATAATAGGTATTTAAGGCTGAAATTTTTCTATTAATACTTCTATTGGATATTTTTTGTTCCACTAGTATAATTATCCATCGTCTTATCTGCGCATAATTTACTGTCCCTAAAACAGAATCGTCGTATTCTAGCTCTAAAAACTTCTGAAAAGCTTCTATATCTTTTTTGTATGCATTTACGGTTAGCTTAGAATAGTTCTTCTCTAATAATAAGTATTCTGTAAATGATAATATGGACATATAATAAGTATAAGGACTTTATAGTAGTAAATATATAAACTTTTACATTGAATTTATATTCAATTGGCAAAACTAATAATCCCACCTTAAGTTTTAAGATGGGATTATTATATATGTTCTTATTTATATTAACGCTATTCTTTAAATAACGAAGCGCGTTGTGTTAAATCTTCTATTAATTTTTCGTCTTCTTCACTTTCTAGTAATACATTGTAAGTATCCCAGAATTCTTTATTATAAGGTTTAGGCGAAAAGATATCTTTATCCCATTTTCCTTGTAGCGCTTCTTTTATTTTATCTTTATCTAAGATAACTTCAGAAAATAATATTTCTTGAATGGTATAATAATAACGTTCTTCTTTTTTATAGCGTGCTTCCTCTTCCTCTGTTAGTCCATCTTTTGCTTTACCTACATTAACCAATTTTGGCGTTTCGTAATATATATAATTAGGATACATTTTGTCTTCGTATTCTTTATATGATATTACTAACTTGTGGTTAATTTGGGTATCGAATAAACGTTTACTTCTTATTTTCTGAGATTTAGAGGCTGCTATCAACTCATATTCTATCTTTTTAATGGCATAATTATCCCAATAGATATAAACCCATCCATTAGCTTCAAAGCCTTCGTTATAAATACCTTTAGTATCTAGCCCAACAAAATCTGTACTTTTAAGAATCTTTATTTTGTACAATTTTCTTTCGTTATCAACTAAAACGGTATCTAATTCAAATTGATGCTTGTCTAGCATATTTTCTCCAAATAGCGCTTTTGCATTATTTGCATTACGAAGTAAGTTTAGTTTACCTTTAAAGATATTTTGTAAACCATTTACTCTGTTATCGTTCCATTTTATAGATTTTACTAAATCTGAAGTTTTAACTTGATCTCTTCTAATATCTTTTTTACCGTAACGTCTTTTGTTATTTTGATTTAAATAAGCTTGATAAGTAAATAGACTATCTACATCTCTTAAATCGTAACTTTTCCGAACTTGATCTACGTTTATTTTAAGGAAATTTTTAGATGTTGGTACTGTATACCCAGAATCGTAAACTGTAATAGCGCTTTCTATAAGCCACTTAAATTCGTTTTTATTGCGCTCCTTATGTCTTAAGAACCCTTTTTGCAGGTATGATGAATCAGGCATGTTTCTAGGTAATCGTTCTATAGCCCTTACCATAATATCATTACCTGTTTTAGGCCTTGGCTCTCCTACAATTAATACTTCTTCTAATGATGCTACTTCTTCTTCTAGAAAGATTTCGAAATCTGCATCATATTCAGAGATTGGAATTTTATAGGTAGAATATCCTATAGAAGATATTACTAACGAATCGTTTTCATGCCTTTTTGGTACTTGAAGAGAAAACTTACCATCTGCGTTAGTTATAGTTCCTATAGTTGTATTTTTAATATATACACTGGCACTTTCTATGCCTTCTCCTTTATTAAAGTCTACTACTTTATTCTTCAATTCTATTTGTGCAAATAGTGTGGAAGAACATATACACAGTAGAATTAAAACTAGATATTTTTTGTAATTAGTTTTAAACATTTTAAATGAGGTTTAATTTATTTAGAAACTATCAAGAGTGATGCCAATATAAATGTTTTGTTTTAACTAACGCATTTTAAGCTTAATTATTGCATCATAAAAAGTTAGTATTTCTATCTCTAAATTAATGTTTTACTGCTGACTTATACTCTTTTTTATCAATTACCATTTTGGCGATAATTTTTGGGTATTTTCGCCAAAACACTAATTCTTATTAATGTTTTACAGCTGGCTTATACTCTTTTTTGTCTATTACCATTTTGGCGATAATTTTTGGATATTTCCGCCAAAACTCTAATTCCAATTAGTGTTTTACAGCTGGTTTATACTCTTTTTTATCAATTACCATTTTGGCGATAATTTTTGGATATTTCCGCCAAAACGTTAATTCCAATTAGTGTTTTACAGCTGGTTTATACTCTTTTTTATCAATTACCATTTTGGCGATAATTTCTCTTAAAATTTCAGATGTTCCGCCTCCTATTGGTCCTAAACGACTATCTCTAAGTAGTCTTGCCATTGGATATTCTTCCATATAGCCATAACCTCCTAACATTTGAAGACATTGGTAAATAACATCATCTGCCATTTTAGTAGAACGTAGTTTAGAAATTGTTGCTTCTTTAACTACATACTCTCCTTTATCTAATCTTGCAGTAACTGAATAATTAAACTCTTTACAAACTTCCATATCTGCATAAGCATCTGCCATAGTATGGCGTAGTGCTTGGAATGTATTTATAGATTTCCCAAAGGCATGACGTTCGGACATGTATTGCACAGCATATTCTAATGCAAATTCAGCTCTTGCGTGGGCATTTACCCCCATAATTAGGCGTTCTAATGCAAAGTGCTGCATAATGTATGGAAAGCCTTTATTTTCTTCACCCATTAAATTATCAGCTGGAATAATAACATTATCGAAAGCGATTTCTCCTGTATCTGATGCTCTCCATCCTAATTTATCTAATTTTGTTGCAGAAACTCCTGGTGTGTCTCTATCTATAATAAACATACTTATTCCCTTGTTTCCAAGTTCTGGATTCGTTTTAGCAGCTACAACTATGTAGTCACTGTATACACCGTTTGTTATAAAGGTTTTAGAACCGTTTATAACATATGTATCTCCTTTTTTAACTGCTGTTGTACGCATTCCAGCAACATCACTTCCTCCAAAAGGTTCAGTAACAGCCATAGATCCTATTAATTCTCCTGTAATACTTTTGGTTAGGTATTTTTGTTTAATAGCTTCCCCTCCTTCTGCGTTAACGTGTGTCATTGCTAAATAGGCGTGTGCCCACATTGCCGCAGCAAAACCTCCAGAATTTATTTTTTGTAATTCTTCAAGAAAAATTACTGTATAAAATAAATCTAAATCTAGACCTCCATAGGCTTCAGGATAAGCGATACCAAAGAATCCCATCTCTCCAAACTTCTCCCATATAAAACGTTCTATTACGCCCGTTTCTTCCCATTTTTCAATGTGTGGTACAACTTCTTTTTTTAAGAAATCTTGTAAACTCTCTCTAAATAATTGATGTTCTTCTGTGAAGTATCTGCTATCCATTTATGCTATAATTGGTTATTTCTAATTAATTGTCAAAGATAATCTAATTATCTCTATTTTTTTAACCGGAAAGCCCTTTACTTTTGTTAATTCGTCAATAGACTTAAAGCCTTCTCTTAGCGTTCTTTCCTCTATAATGTTAAATGCTATTTCGTAATCTATGTATTTAATAGTTACTAATTGGTCTCTTGTAGCTGTATTAATGTTTATTTTTTCAACCTTTTTAGGATTCTTAATAATACAACGTTCTTTTACATTTTCAATGACTTCTGGAGACAGACCATAAATATCTTGCAATTCTACTAAAGCTATAAATCCTTTATTTCTAGTTCGATATTTCACAATACGTTCAGATAGTTTTTCGCCAATTCCATATATTTTTTGAAGTTCGATTGGCGTCGCCGTATTTAAGTCTATCTTTTCTTCATTCTTTTTTGAGAATGAATATTCTGTTTTTGAAAAATTAGTTTTAGGTTTTGGGTTTGTAACCCAATCTGGAAATTTAAAATGTGGAGACATTGTGGCAAGCAGTGAATCTGAAACTTTTGTAACCTGCTGAAATTCTTTTGCAGAATTAACCCACTTATTTTTTGATCTAAACTTTAATAAGCGATCAATCTCTTCAGTAGTCATACCCAAAAATGAACCTTTATAGTCTGTTATAAAATTAGGGTTAAAAGGATAGATTTTAGGCTTCCTATTTTCTATTTCAACGTTACGGAGTGAATCTATTTCAGATTTAAATTGTTCTAATCCTTTTGTATTAAAAGCAATATCTTTTGAAGGAAATTCTACAAAGGCATAGACACATTGTAGCACAACGATAAGTAGTAGTAATAAAAAAATCCCTTTTCGTTGTTGTTTAGTTGTAACGAAAAGGGATTTTAAATTCATATATCTTGTTTTTATTCTTTCATTGTTTTAATAGCGTCTAGATAACGCTGTAATTGCTTCTTAACTACTGGGAACAGGAAGAATAGTCCTATCATGTTAGGGAATACCATTGCAAAAATCATAGCATCTGAGAACGCCCAAATTGATCCCATACTTGCCGCTGCACCAATAATTACGAATGTTAAAAATAATAATTTATAAGTTAAATCTGCTGCTTTACCTCTTCCAAATAAAAACTTCCAAGATTGTAAACCATAGTAAGACCATGAAATCATTGTAGATACAGCAAATAATACTACTGCAATTGTTAAGAACACATCTGAGAAAGGAATATATTGAGCAAATGCTTTAGATGTTATTCCTGCACCTTCATACGAAGCTCCATCGATTAAAACAGCTCCTGTTCCATCTCCTCCATATTGAAATATTGCTCCTTCTCCTCCACCAAAGTTAAAGATAATAATTACTAAAGCTGTCATTGTACAAATTACAACTGTATCTATAAATGGTTCTAATAATGCAACTAATCCTTCTGATGCAGAATATTTTGTCTTAACTGCAGAGTGCGCAATAGATGCCGATCCTGCTCCTGCTTCATTTGAGAACGCTGCCCTTTTAAATCCTACTAACAATACACCTATAATACTACCCACTCCAATTGCAGTTGGGTTAAATGCTTCTTTAAATATTAAAGCTATAGCGTCGTCAATTAAAGAAAAGTTACTTAATATAATATATAAACAAGCTACTAAGTACATTACTGCCATAAGTGGCACTACTTTCTCTGTTACTTGAGCAATACGTTTTATACCTCCAATAATAATGATTCCTACTAAAATAGCTAAGACTACTCCAATCCAGAATCCTGCTCCAGCATTTTCAAGTCCCATTAATTCTTTTAATACAATAGTTGCTTGGTTAGATTGTGCAGCGTTACCACCACCAAAAGAACCTCCTATACAAAAGATTGCAAAAAACACGGCTGCTATTTTACCTAACGTAGCAAATCCTTTTTCTTTAAGCCCCTTACTTATATAATACATTGGTCCTCCATAAACAGTACCATCTTCTCCTACATCTCTATATTGTACTCCTAATGTACATTCTACAAACTTTGTAGACATCCCTAGTAATCCACAAACAATCATCCAAAAAGTTGCTCCTGGTCCACCAAGTGCAATTGCTAATGCTACACCAGCGATATTACCATTTCCTACTGTACCAGAAACTGCTGTTGCTAAGGCTTGGAAGTGCGTTACTTCTCCTTCTTGACTCTCATCTCTTATTGTTTCTATAGCATCTCCTCCTGGTGTAGAATCCCCATACATTGGTTCTGAAACTGGTTTGTCTAACTCATCATACTTTCCTCGAACGACGTTAATGGCCATTGGAAATCTTCTAATATTAATGAACCCAAAATATATAGTAAAAAATACTGCACTACCTACTAATAGCATAAGTACGATTGGAACTCCTAATATATCATAGAAAACATATTTAGATACAGTATCTGAAAACGGTTTAAATGCTTCATCGATTTTTTGATCTATTCCTTTTTCTGTAGCTTCCTGTGCGAAAGTTATCAGCGGTAAAATTAAAGTAAGTATTGCAAGAAGATATTTCTTCATAATATATTTTAGTTAGTTAATATTTATTTTAAGATTAGCAAGATGCAAAAAAATGATGACTTTTTAAAAGTATACTATTAAATTATATCTGCTACGGATTCATTTTAACAGGTTTCGTGTTAAAATCTAGTCTAAATTGTAAAGAGAGTTTAGCTTTTGTATTTGTTCTGGGCGCCCAAGTACTATAATTTTAGAATCTGGCACCAGTTTTTGTTCTGCTTCAGGGTTAACTAGATATTCACCATCTTTTCCTTTAAAACCTATAACTGTACAGCCGGTTTTATTACGCAAATCTAAATCTCTAATTGTGCGCACATTAGTTGTGTTATATAGTTTATCTACACTAACTTCTTCTATATTAATATTATCTTCCCCTACTATCCCTAAATTGTCTATAAATTCTATTAAATCTGGCACTACAACTAAAGAAGCCATGTGATCCCCACCTATTCTGTCTGGTAAGATTACATTATTAGCTCCCGCTAGCTTCAATTTATTATAAGACGTTTCTTGAGACGCTCTACTAATAATTCGCATTTTATTATTTATTTGTCTTGCAGAAAGTACTACAAATAAATTATCAGCATCATTAGGTAGCGCAGAAATTAGTGTACTTGCACGGTCTATTCCTGCTTCTATTAATGTATCGTCTTCATTAGCATTGCCGTATACAAAAGCAATATCGTCTTCTTGAAACTTTTCTATAATTTCTTTATCTTTTTCTATAATAACAAATGGCTTATTATGTACTAGTAGTTTTTTTGCAGCTTGTTTTCCATTACGTCCGTAGCCACAAATAATGATGTGATTAGAAAGGTTATCTATTTTCTTTTTCATCTTCTTTTGTTTTAATTCTTCTAGGCTATTTCTACTTATAATGTGTTCTGTTATCACAGTTAATGCATAACCTACTACGACAACACTTGTTAATATTAAAAATATTGTAAATAGTTTTGCATTAGCATCTAAAGGAACCACTTCTCCAAAACCAACTGTGGTTATTGTAATAACTGTCATATACAATGCATCTATGATAGAGACACCAGAAAGGGATATAAAGCCTACAACACCAATAAGTAATAGCGCAAAAACTTGCATTATTGCTCTATATATTTTTACTTTAAAAATCTCGTTTAATGGATTATTCATAAATCGAAAACTGAAGAACGTTTTGTATACAATATGTCTTTAATACGCATCCAAAAGGCAAGAAATAGGTAAAGTGCAAAACCAAAGCCAACGGTTACAAATGTAAGATACATGAAGGATGTTCTTACTACTTTTGCTCTAATTCCTAAACGATCTGCTATACGCTGACATACATGGTAACCATGTTTTTGAAAATATAATAATGGTTTGTAAAGCACTTTCATTATACGTAGTGTATTATTTGTAGTATAATCTCTTTATAGATTGCAAGTTAAATAAAAATGTTTAATTATCGCTTACTATTAGTGGTATTACGTGCTTTTATTTACTGCGTTAATAATGCATTACCAACAACGCATTGTAAACATTTGTTTTTATCGCAATATTCTGTTTTTAGCTGAATTAATGCTTGTGATTGTAATGCAGATTTAGAAACTGGTTTTAAACTATTAAACTTATTGACAATGTTATTCTTTTCTGACGCTATCTGTTGCATAATGTTTAGTATATTCTCTTCAACAGATTTTCCTTGATATTTAGCATAACTAAACTGCAACGGAATAATTGTATTTATAATTAATAAGTCTATAAATGATTTAGCCACTCGTTTTGTTACGGGTTTAGATTCTTTTTTAAAAGTATAATGCGTTTTCCAAAATGGTGAGGTTTCTACAGAGAATAATGTATAAAACTCTTCTAGTGATTTTGCTGCTATAATTTTAGAAAACAGATTTTGATGTAAATGATATAAATTAGCTAACTGAGATAACCTAATGGTTGGAAAATTAATTGGGCGCAATCTAAAAAATTGCAATGGCACTACGTTAGCATTAGAGAGTTTAAATTTTTGCTGTAAAAATTGATATTCTTTTTGAAGGTTTTTCACATATACATCCTCAACATCTTCGTCTAGTGTTTTCCCTTGCCCTAAAAACAAAGCTTCCAAGCTTAATAATTTAGATTGTTGTTTTCTTACAATGGTAAAATCGAAAGAGTTGGCTATACTAGAAAAGGAATCTCCATTAACTTTAAGCCCAAAGTTTTTTGCTAATAATTTAAACAATACAGCTTCCCAATCGTTGGTCGAGTTTGTTAAAATCGTTTCAATAGTTTTAGATTTACGTTCTAGCCTTTCAAAAAACAAACGATCTAACCAATGGTCAATTTTAAAGGAATCAATGGTATTAAACTCATGTTCACAATTAATCCATGCTTTAGAAGCTCCAAATAATTTTTCGTAATTAGTAAGTGCTTCTTTAGGGACATAATGTTTAAGTTCCAATGTTTCAATAGTACTATTATCTTTTCTAAACACTTCTGTATCATGTTCCCAAACCACATGTAGTATTACATTATCGTAGTTACTATCGGTTTCATGATTATGTAAAAACCAATCACTAGATTTTGTATGGATTTCTACATTTCCTGCCCATAATTGTTCTCCAATTTTAAGTCTAGCATTAAAAAAATCTGGTCCCGTATTTAAATTGTGTTCTCCTACGTTGGTTATTGAAATAACTTGATTGGTTGTTGTTTTTAGATTTGCTATGTCAACCTTTTTATGTTTCCATAGATAGTGTAGAAAGTCTTCTTGCATAAGCAATGAAAATACAATTTTATTTATAATCTTATTAAAATAATATTCAAAAAATTAAAAACACGTAGTTATACGGGTTTACACACTAAAAAGATTTTTTACATTCGTTTTATACATATTAATTAATTTTCGACATTACTTTTTATGACATCTCCCTCAAACAATAAAAGCTCTTTTTGTAATGTAAACAGCTACCTTTTTATGTCCTGTTTACTTCTATTAGTTATTCTAAATTCTTGTACAAAAACAACTAAAAAACCTATAAACGATTTTCATTCTGTTTATAATACTACTATTAGTGATTCTATAACTAAAATATTACAGCCCCTTGCCAACAATAATTTTAAAGCCAACGATAGTGGTATGATTGCTGTCGCTGTGCTTTTAAAAGAAAATGATAGTGTACTTATTGATACTTCTTATTTTTTTAGCAATGCTAACATGCCATTACCAAATGACAGCACTATATTTCAATTAGGATCGGTGACCAAAACTTTTACTGCTGCGCTTATTGCTAAACAAGTAAATGCTGGAAGAATGCAACTAAATGAAGCTGCCCAGAATTACTTACCACAAAAGGCACCTGTACTACCATCTACCTTTAATGGGCAAAACGTAGTAATAACTTTAGGAGAACTTACTACTATGAGTGCTGGGTTAAACAGAAATGCTCCTATAAACTTATCTACAAAAAGTACGCCTTACCCATTTGCATTTAATTATTTAACCAATAATGCTAAACTATTGTATACACCTGGAAGCACCTGCAATATTTATAGTAATTTAGGGTATGGAATTGCTGGCCTAACTATAAGTCATCTTGCCTATCCCAATACAAAAGACTATTATAATTATTACGAGCAAGTTGCTATAGATTCTTTATTGAGACCTTTAGAAATGAACGACACTCGCATAACATTAACGCCATCTCAGTTAAAAAGGAAAGCAATCCCTTATGCCAAAGATGGAACTATATCGAGTTACAATAATCCTAACTGGCCTTTTAATCTAGCAGCTGGCGGATTATATTCTACTATCTCCGATATGCAGAAATATGCTAAAAGTATGATTGGAGAGCACCCTTTTTTAACTCCTAAAGATATTGACACTTTATTATTTAGCAGAGGTAAAGTCTGGGCAGATACCTGTATGGTTCGTAAAGACTTTTACAAAGCTAAACAAGCCATGGCTTGGGTAACAAATAGAGATATGAAGACTTATAATGATATTAGTTTTAATAGACATTCTAAAGATGGAGGTCTCGCTGGTTTTAGTACTTACATTACGTTTTCTACACCTACCATAGACAATAAGCAGTACAAAGCTTATGTTGTTACATTGGTTAATAGAAATAAATTTCCTGTTGGTAATAATAGTGCATCTATTCTTCAATTGTTATTTGA
The DNA here is from genome assembly GCA_947494205.1 of uncultured Flavobacteriaceae bacterium. Classification (GTDB taxonomy): domain Bacteria; phylum Bacteroidota; class Bacteroidia; order Flavobacteriales; family Flavobacteriaceae; genus JAHDHI01. The sequence continues at coordinate 33,286 of CANLUH010000020.1, forward strand.
TGTTCTAGCAGAAAGAAACAGCTATTAACAGTGATTAACACTAGTTAACTATAATTTATAAAGTTAAGCCACATATTTGTTTCATAAAAAAATAAAACATTATGAAACATTTAGTTTACACTACATTATTATTCTTATTCAGCATTATACAATTTGCAAACTCTCAAACTCCAGAAACGGAAATGAACAAGCAAATAATGATTGATGAGAACACAATTATTAAGGATGAAAAAGGAAAAAAGGTAGATATGATGACCTTTATGGATTTAATGAATTCTGGTAATTGGATGGTGGATTCTAAAAAGGACGAAAACGGAACCGATTACATTCAACTTAGAAAAGCAACTGATGCTGAAAAAGTAATGGTTAAACAAATGTCTAACAGTTTTGAGGAATCTTCTAAACTAAAAGGCACAAAAGTTCCAGACTTTAAAATGACAGATAGTAAAGGAAACCTAATAACTTCTGAAAACACAAAAGGTAAAATTGTTGTTTTAAATTTTTGGTTTACAACTTGCAAACCTTGTATTATGGAGATTCCCGAACTTAATGCTATTTACGAAAAATACAAAAACAATAAAGATGTTGTATTCGCTTCAATAACTTTTAATACTCAAAAAGAAATAGATGCTTTTTTACTTAAACATCCTTTAAAATATCCTATAATCCCAAATTCGGAAGCTGTAATAAACACTTTCAATATTAACAGTTATCCAACAAATATTGTTATTGATAAAAAAGGAAACTACTCAGATATAATATCTGGAGGTTTTCCAGAAATTGGAGATCATATAGAACATGCTATCAAAGAAGCGCTGTAATCACTAGAACTGACGGTTAATTATATTTTAAATAAAATATACTATAAAACAAAAAGCGGTAACACTATTTAGTATTACCGCTTTCTATATATTAAATATTTAATTACTTACTCAATATATCCCATATCTCTCATCCAATCGTCATTAAACATTTTTCCTACATAACGACTTCCATGATCATGGAATAATACCACTACTACATCATCTTTAGTAAAATGTTCTTTAAGTTGTAGTACTCCTTTTATAGCAGACCCAGCACTGTTTCCTAAAAACATACCTTCTTCTTTAGATAGACGTTGTGTATAAACACAAGCATCTTTGTCTGTTACCTTTGTAAATCCATCTATAATATCGAAATCTACATTTTTAGGTAATATGTCTTCTCCAATTCCTTCCGTTACATAAGGGTAAATTTCATTCTCATCGAAAATACCTGTCTCATGATACTTTTTAAATACAGATCCATAAGTATCTACTCCCCATACTTTAACATTAGGGTTTTGTTCTTTTAAGTACTTACCAACTCCAGATATCGTTCCTCCAGTTCCAACACCAACAACAAAGTGTGTTATTTTACCTTCCGTTTGTTTCCAAATTTCTGGTCCTGTGCTTTGGTAATGTGCTTTAGCATTACTAGGGTTATCATATTGATTAACGTACCAAGAGTTAGGTGTTTCTTCTCCTAATCGTTTAGATACTGAATAATATGAACGTGGATCATCTGGCTCTACTGCTGTAGGGCATACAACTACCTCTGCTCCTACTGCTTTTAAGATATCTACTTTCTCTTTAGATTGTTTATCTGCCATTACAAAAATACACTTGTAGCCTTTAACAATAGCTGCTAATGCTAAGCCCATTCCTGTATTTCCAGAAGTTCCTTCTATAATAGTTCCTCCTGGTTTTAAACGTCCGTCTGCTTCTGCATCTTCTATCATCTGTAAAGCCATACGGTCTTTTACAGAGTTCCCAGGATTAAATGTTTCGTACTTAGCCAATACTAAACATGGTAATTCTTCTGTTAATTTATTAAGCTTTACTAAAGGTGTATTTCCTATAGTTTCTAATATATTATTTGCGTAATTCATATCGTTTTTTTACTGGTGCAAAAGTAGGTAATTCTTATAGTTTACAACATACTCTTTTAAACTTTTTCAGTTTAACGCAACTTATAGAGTTTCTTAGTCAAAACGAATCGCTTTTACAGGAGAGATACGAGTAATAATGTAAGATGGAATTAATAACATTAATAAACATAAAATAAATGTCCCAATGTTTAATAGTATTATATAACCAAAATTAATATAAACGGGTACTGTAGCCACATGATACGTATCTGGATTTAAAGGAAATAGTCCGAAGTGTTTTTGCGCAAAAAGCAACCCTAATCCTATTAAATTTCCCCAAAAGAGTCCTAATAATATTAAATACGTTGCATTGTATATAAAGATTTTTCTTATTCCTAAACTACTAGTGCCTAACGCTTTTAAAATTCCTATCATTTGTGTACGCTCTAATATAAGTACCAACAATGCAGTAATCATATTAATACCTGCAACCAAAATCATAATACCAATAATACCATAAATATTTTTATCGAAAATGCCTATCCACTCAAACACCAAAGGGTATTTATTAGTTACTGTAATAGAGTTTAATACTGAAGGGATGTTTTGAAAGATTTCAACACCTTTTCGATCTAACTCATCATAATTGTCTATAAAGACTTCAAAATTGCCTATTTCGTCTTTTTTCCACTTATTTAAACGTCGAATGTGCCTTATATCTCCTATTATATATAATTCGTCAAATTCCTTAAATCCCGAATTATAAATACCGACTACTTTATAAGCCATAGGTCTTGGCATTTTGTTCATATCAGAACTCACAAAAAACGTATTAATCTTATCACCTACTGCTATTTGTAGTCTTTTAGATATATATTCAGAAATTAATATGTCTTCATTTCTTGGTTTGGTGTAATCTGGTAATACGCCTTCAATTAAATAGTCTTTAAAATAATCCCAATTATAATCTGCGCCAACGCCTTTTACTATAATATATTCAAAATCGTTTTCTTTTCTTATAATCGCTGATTTTGAAGCAACTGCTTGTATATGTTTTATCCCTTCTACAGCAGTAAAATTGGGATAAAACTCTTGATTTATAGATATTGGTGTTTGGCTTTCTTGCGAATTGTTGGTATCGTATTTGGCTATAGATGCATGCCCATTAAACGCAACTACTTTATCTCGTATTTTTTCCTGTAAACCAATACCTGTTGCAATGGCAATCATCATTACAATTATACCAATAGCAATTGCTACGATTCCAATTTTTATTATTGGCGCCGAAATACTACTTTTATACGCTTTACTATCAATAATGCGTTTAGCTATAAAATATTCGAAATTCAATTTAATGCTTATGCGATTTACTTTGCTCAAAAATACAGTTTTATTATTTATCTTTTTAGTATTTTCTTGCGGAAGTACAACCAAATCTGATGTTGGAAATAATAGTACCACTAAAGCCCTTTCTAATACTAAAAAGGATACCACTCCTAAAATAAAGCCGCAAATTATTGTTGGCGCAAACCAAACACAAGAGTATCTCTCGAAGTTAAAAGATAAACGTGTAGGTATTGTTGCCAACCAAACATCTGTTATTTTTAAGAAAAACGACACGCATACACATTTAGTAGATTCATTAGTATCTTTAAATGTAAATGTAAAAAAAGTCTTCGCTCCAGAGCATGGGTTTCGTGGTAATGCAGATGCTGGAGAACTAGTTAAAGATGGAGTAGATACTAAAACAGGTTTACCAATTATATCCCTTTACGGTAAAAACAAGAAACCGTCGCAAGAGCAATTACAAGGTTTAGATCTTTTGGTTTTCGATATTCAAGATGTGGGTGCTAGGTTTTATACTTATATTTCTTCACTGCATTATATTATGGAAGCTTGTGCCGAACAGAATATACCTATACTTATTTTAGATAGACCTAACCCAAACGGCCATTATATAGATGGGCCTATTTTAGAAAAAGAGCATAAAAGTTTTATTGGTATGCATCCTATTCCTGTAGTACACGGCATGACTATTGCCGAATATGCTCAGATGATAAACGGTGAAGGTTGGTTGACTAATAAAGTAAATTGCGACATAACTATTATTCCTGTAAAAAACTATACACATGAAAGCACTTATAGTTTACCTATTAAACCTTCTCCTAATTTACCTAACGATATAGCTATTAACCTATATCCAAGTTTATGCTTTTTAGAGGGTACTAATGTTAGTGTTGGTCGTGGCACATCTTTACAGTTTCAAATTTATGGTGCACCGACATTTCCAAAAACGGATTATACGTTTACACCACAACCTAATGTTGGGTCAAAATATCCTAAACATAAAAATGAGTCTTGTAATGGTTATAATCTTACTAACGTTTCGCCTTTAAAGAGTCTAGATTTAAGCTACTTAATAAACGCCTATACTATTACAGAGGATAAGTCTTCTTTTTTTATGTCTAATGGTTTCTTTACTAAACTTGCAGGAACAAAGACATTACAACAACAGGTTGAAAATGGGTTAACTGAAGCGCAAATAAAAGCCACTTGGGTAAGTGGCTTAGATAATTTTAAAACAATTAGAAAATCGTATTTGTTATATAATTAAACTTTAATCGTCGTCGTATTTTTTACCATTAGGTCTTAAATGCGTACGTCTGTATTCTTCTCTTGTTTGTTTTATTACTGTAGTATCGTTTGCTACAGAAATATTATAACTGTATTTTTTTTGCGTTATAGGTCTTAAATTAGAGGAGTCTCTTTCTTTTTTTGCTGTCGGCTTTTTGTTTAAAAGGTTGGATCTAGACTTTTTAGTATTTAATGCTAAAAGTTGTTTTCTTCTTCTTAATCTATCTTCTAGAATATTCTTTTTCTTTTCAGTACGCTCTCTTTTTACTTGTTCTAAAGCAACTAATCGATCTTCTCTAATATTGTCTCTAAGAACTCTATCTGCTTTTTTACGTACTTTTTTAGGTCTAGCTTCTGCAATAACTGGCTCTTTAGTTTTTGTTGCAATACCTCTAGATTCTTTTTCATCGTCTGACAAACTTGCTTGTAGAATACTCGTCTCTAAATCTGTCGAGGCGTCTTTTGGAATAGGTATCTCTAATGCTCTTGTCATTCCTACAATAACAATATCTCCATCTACATACACAGGAACAGTATAACGTCCCACTTCAAAATGATATAAAGGAATTTTAACTTCTTTAGAAACAACATCTATTATTGTTTCTTTATCATCTATATGATTAATAAATGTAACTCTTAAAATTTCAGTTTCATTTCTAAGTATTAACGTATCTTTAGTACTATTTAATTCTTGATAAAGATTTGCTCTAGATATATTCTTTTTTAAAATAGTTGCGGGTTGCTGTGCGTTACCATTATAATGTAATGCAAGGGTAAATAATAGTAGAATTGCAATTTTAAGGGAGTTCATTGCTAATGTTTTTTTTTTAAAATTAATTGATTGTTGGGGTAATTTAAAAGGTTTTGATTACAGTGTGTAAAAAAATCGCCAAAACGCTTTTTTTAGTGATAATCGACTATATAGAAACAAAAAGACACAGTAAACTTATTATTTTAAATCTATTGTGTCTTGTTGTAAAACTGTATTAACTTCTTAGTTATAGACTATTTTAGCCTATAACTAACCATTAAGCCTAAATGACTTATATTCATTGTAGAAATTGATCCTTTTGCAATTTTCTCACTTCTGTTATATCTTAACTCAAATGAGAATTTATTATATATAGCACCTACTCCTATAGCGTTTGTAAAATACCCTGTTCTTGTTTCAAATTTTCTTGTTGTTAATCGATTGTTAAATACATCAATTCTATCTACGGTATTATCCATAGAAAATGTAAAGCTTCTCCCTAATCCTATGTTAGCGAAAGGTGTTACTTTTTGCCCTTCTTTATGAAATTTATATCTAAAAAAGACATTCAAATTTATTACACTGTATTTAACATTGAAATTATCGTATAAAATTGTTGTATTAGTTACATCATTACTTTCTTTATAATCAATATTACTATAAGTTAACTCATTATACATAGACCATTTAGACCTATTTTTAGAAAACATAATTTCATAACCTACACCAATTGTTGGAGAAGAAAAATTACCCCCTTCAAAGTTTCTTATAAAAGGGCTAGTTCCACTCATAGATACACTAGAACTTGAGTATCCTGCTGTTACATAAAATCTACTTTTTTGTGTATTTAAGTTTTTAGCATAAACAGCATCTCCATCTTTATTTACGCAAGCATTATAGTTATTTACAAGCTTTGACAACTCTTTTCTTTTATACGCTAGAGTCTCTTTAATATTAACTGTATTACAATCGTTTAAAAACACGCGTAATTGCCCAATATACTTTCTATTTATTATTAAGTCTCTGTTATTTTCAGCAAAAGATTCTCTCTTAATTAATTCCTGAAATTCGCTTCCTTTCTCTGCAAAATAATGAGGTCTTATACCATAAAATTCGTATAAATTCACTGTTCCTTCTGCTAATACATTAAGAAAAATGTAACGATCTTCGAACTTCGTCTTTAGACTTTTATCCATCTTTTGAAGTCTTTGTTCTGTAACATCTAAAGTCACTTTACGTGCTATAAATTTATCGGACTCCACTTGAAAACTCTTTACATCTCCTGGCAAATATTCTTTTACTGTTCCTCCTACTTTAAACTCTATTTTTTCTGGTGTTTTTTTCCAATCTTGGTAGTTTAATTCTCCTTTAATTTCATCTCCATTAATAGTTGTTAGTGTTGCTGGAATAAAATTGTCTTGAGAATAAGCACTGATCGTTAGTAGAATAAAAAGGGCTTTAATTAATTTCATAATAATTATTGATTGTTTTTGTTATTAGAAGCGCGAAGATAGTTCTAATCTGTAAAATAATTCTTAATAAAAATCATTTCTTAACAAAAGGTTGTTTCAACAATAAATACTTAAGACTGCTATTTTTAGATTCGTCTGGAAAAGTGTCTATTCCATAATTAATTTTTGTTCTATCTAACATCATAAACGTACCAAATAGACGATCCCAAATAGAGAAAATATTGCCATAATTAGAGTCTGTATAAGGCAACACATTATGGTGATGTACTTTGTGTACATCTGGAGATATAAAAAGATAGCTTAAAACTGTGTCTAACTTTTTAGGCAATTTAATGTTGGCATGTGTAAATTGAGTTGCGACTACAGATAGAGATTGATATAGCATAATTACTGCTATCGGTGCGCCTATTATAAAAACACCAACCAAAGTAAATATAAATCTAATAACACTCTCTAAAGGATGATGTCTGTTTCCTGTCGTGGTATCCACTTTATGATCGGAATGATGTACAAGATGTATACGCCACAATATACTTACCTTATGTTCTGTATAATGTGCTAAATAAGCGCCTATAAAATCTAATAGTAAAACACCTACAATAGTATATAACCATAAGGGCATTTCTGGCAGCCAATTAATAATTCCAAAATTATTAACTACTGCCCAATCAGATGTATGTAATAGTACAAAGGCTAATAGAAAGTTAATTATAATTGTTGTTAGTGTAAAGAATAGATTAGGTAATGCATGCTTCCATTTCTTATAATTAAATTTAAAAAGTGGTAGTATTCCTTCTAACAGCCAAAAAAACGTAATACCCAATACTAGAATAAGACTTCTATGTAGTGATGGTATAGTTTCAAAATAGTTATAAATGGCTTCCATTGTTCTTTTTTATAAAGTTAATAAAAAGTTCTTACTATTTATTACCTAAATTACTTCCTTTATTTATAATGTAAAATATATTCTATACTAATTAACTTCTTTAATTTCTCAACTCACGACTTATAACTTACAGCTACTTAATACGTTTTTTCATAGCTTCTACTATATTAAATGCTGCTGGACAAATCGCTACATTTTTAAGTGTTAAATTAGATATTTGTTGAAACTTCTTTCTATCGGTATGCGGGAATTCTCTACAAGCTTTTGGCCTCACCTCATAAATAGAGCAATAATTATCTGCTCCTAAAAAAGTACAGGGTACACTTTGCAATACATAATCGTTATCCTCATCTACTCGTAAAAACTGCTCTATAAATTGCTGTGTTTTCATCTTAAAGTGTTTCGCTATACGGTCTACATCTTTATCTGTAAACAAAGGGCCTGTTGTTTTACAACAATTGGCACACTCTAAACAGTCTGTACGTTCAAACTCTTCTTCATGTAACTCTTGCATTAAATAATCTAATTGCTTTGGTGGCTTTTTTTTAAGCTTTGCAAAAAAAGTTTTATTTTCCTTATGCTTATCTTTGGCGAGCTTTGGCAGATTGTTTAATTGGTCTTGCATGTAGCAAAAATAAATAATAGATTTCCGTTTTCACGGAAATGAAAATTAAATTTTCAATGAAAGATATATTCGGGAAGGCTTTATTAGATTATCAAAACGGAAATTACACAGAGGACATTATAACAGCAACAAGTATTTCTGAAGATGATATTTTACCGCTTGATTATTTATTTAGAAGCTACTCAGACATGCCTAAACTTGAACAAAAGGCTTTACAATTAGCTAAAGGTTCCGTTTTAGATGTTGGCGCTGGAACAGGAAGCCATAGTTTATATTTACAAGGCAAAGGATTTTCTGTAAAAGCTATAGATAGCTCTGAAGGTGCTATTACTGTTTGTAAATTAAGAGGTGTGCAGCATGCTAAACTACTACCGATTCTTGAAGAAACTGAGACTTTTGATACTATTTTATTATTAATGAATGGTACTGGAATCTTTCAAACTCTACAGGAGCTACCTAATTATTTGAAGCATTTAAAGACTCTACTAAATCCTAACGGGCAAATTTTAATAGATTCTAGTGATATTAAATACATGTATCAAGATGAAGATGGCGGGTATTGGCACGATGCAAATGCTAACTATTATGGTGAGTTAGATTACTTTTTAAGTTACAAGAATGAAAAAGAAATACCTTTAAAATGGTTATATCTAGATTTTAATACGTTAGCTATCGCTGCGGCTTCCATAGGGCTTACCTGTGAAAAAATATTAGATGGTGAGCACTTTGATTATTTGGCTAAGCTTAGTGTTTAAGCTTCTTATATTCAACTTCTACATTGCCTTCTTCAATAAGAATCATTTTAGTTTTACTTAAATATTTCATATTACTTACGCTAGTTCCTAACATATAAGTATATTCTAGTTGGAATCCTTTTTCTGTTTTTAAAACAGTAACTCTTGGCTCACAAGACACGATAATCTCGACAATATTTTCATCTGTTGGCGCTTCATAAGTTTCTAAATTCCCATAATATTTACCTTCAAACTCATAATTATAGATCTGATTAGATTCTGTATTTACTTGCTTCCATTTACCTGCAAGTATTTCTTTAACGTCTTCAATAGTATTACAACATTTTAACTGTTGCGCAAAAAGAACATTAATAGTTACAAAGAATAAAATACAAAAGAGATTTTGTTTCATTATAAATTGTATCCTTTCTCAGATAAAAATTCAATAACACCTTTATACAAACCTCCACTCCAAGACTCGGAGATTTTACTCATAGAAGCATTCATATCGGTTTGAGAACTCACGATTTTCTGCCCAGTTTCACTTTGATAAAATTCGTTTAAAATAATTTTATCTCCTTCGGATAAAGCCTCTTTTTTAAACATATTCTTTCCTGCTTCGGTTGCATACAATGCATTCATTTTTTTTACATCTGCTAATGTAAAATAGCCTTGATAAGCAGAAACAATCTGATTAGATAAATCTGTCATCGCCTGCCCTTTACCTTGTCTTATTTCTTTCCAAACCGAAGCTGGCACATTTTGAGCTTCGAAACGTTCTTCTATCATCGTATACATTTGGTCTACCACATTCTCGTAATAGGCTATTGTGCCATTACTTTGTATGCATTTCTTTACTGCATTGCTATAGGCTTTTGTTTGCGCAAAAGCGGTTGTTGATAGTGTTATAAAACAAATAATGGTTAGTATTTTTTTCATATGTATTTATTTATATCCCTAATGCGTTTTCAATTATTGTGCCACACCATTTATATACGTTTCTTTTACTTTTATATATGGTATTTGTCGCTCTGGCACCGTCATAATATCTTTATCTAGTATAACATAATCGGCAAGCTTTCCTGCTTCTATACTTCCTTTTTCTTTGTCTTCGAAATTAGAATAAGCTGCCCAAATAGTCATCCCTTTTAAAGTTTGTTCCCTAGTTAATCCATTTTCTTTTTGAAACCCATTCTGCGGAAAGTTTTTTAAATCTTTTCGAGCAACTGCAGCATAAAACGTTAAAAAGGGACTTACTTTCTCTACAGGAAAATCTGTTCCTAAAGCGACTCTCCCGCTTTTTTCTAATAATGTTTTGTATGCATAAGCGCCTTTTACGCGTTCTGCTCCTACACGTTCTTCTGCCCAATACATATCGCTAGTTGCATGTGTTGGTTGAATGGATGGAACTATATTTTCGTTTTTAAAATACTCGAAATCATTATCTGTAATCACTTGTGCATGTTCTACTCTCCAACGTCTATCGGTTTCTTTTTCTAACACTTTAGTATACGTTTGTAATACAAAACGAATTGCAGAATCACCTATAGCATGCGTATTCATTTGGTAATCGGCTGCTTCAATTCGCTTAGCTAGATTTTCATAATCATCTGTACCAATTACCATTGCTCCAAAATGATTATGCTCGTCTGTATATGGTGCTTTTAGTGCAGCTCCTCTAGAACCTAAAGCACCATCTGCATATACTTTTACAGATTGCACGTTTAAGCGCTCTGTTTTTAATTTTCCTTGTTTTAAGTAATAGTCTAAATTTTCTTTTTTATTACTTATCATAGCGTAAACACGTGTCTTTAACTTTCCTGCTTGTTGTAAACTGTCTATAAGTTCTATTACTTGTTTATCTAAACCAGCATCGGACACTGTTGTTAAACCTAATCCTGTACAAATGTCTTGCGCTTCCATTAATGCATTTATTTGCTGTTTCTTTGTTGGCTTCGGAAAGATAGCTTCTACCAACTCCATAGGATTATCTATTAAAACACCTGTTAGTTCTCCATTTTCTTTTTTAATTTCTCCACCTTCAATTTTAGTATCTTTGGTAATATTAGCTAAATCTAATGCGGCTTGATTACATAACATGGCATGTCCATCTATTCGCGTTAATGCTACCGGAACAGCAGGGTATAATTGATCTAAAAGCTTTTTATCTGGATAGTTTTTGTCTTCCCAATCGTTTTGATCCCAACCACGACCAATAATAAAGTTGGTTTTCTTATCGTTTTGAAATCTAATAACACGTTTCATCATGTCATCGAAACTTCTGGTGCCTACTAAATTTACATTTAGTTTACTTAATCCTAAGTTATAAAAATGGCAATGTGCATCTATTAATCCAGGCACAATAGTTTGTCCTTTTGCATCTGTTACTGTTACTGCTTCGTATTCATTTTGAATGTCTAAAGTGTTACCTACAGCAACAAATTTACCGTCTTTAACAGCAAAGGCTTCAGCTTTTCCGAAGTCATTATTAACAGTATAAATATTCGCATTAATAACTATAGTATCTACAGTAGTTTTTCCTTTTTCACAAGAAAAAACGACAAGTAACAATAGGCTTAAGTATAAGGTTTTCATTGGCTAGAATTTTGAGTATAAATATAGCCATAAAAAAACGTCCTCTAAATGAGGACGCTTCAATTTATTTTCTTTTGAAAAGATTTTTATTCTTTTAAGATATATTTTTTTATTAAAAATCGAACTTATAAGTTGCTCCTGCTAAAAACTGAATACCTTGAACTGGCGTATTTTGCCATTTAGCATATTCTTCTCCAAATAAGTTATTTCCTTTTACAAATACCGAAAATCTGTCGTTTATGTGGTACCCTACATTTGCGCTAACATCGAAATAACTATCTAATGTTACTATTGTTTCTGGTACATTAATAGGTAGTATAATTATGTTTTCTCTAAACACATCTTTACGTTCTCCTACAAAAAACAAATTAGCACCCGCAAACCATTGGTTTGTTATTTGGTAATCTAAAAATACAGAAGCTTTAATGTCTGGTAAATTCCAAGCCTCTTCTTCGGTCTTAGTATTATACACAAAATAATCGCCCTTAATACCTAGTGTGAAATTTCTATTTACATCTACATTTAATTCTCCTCCAACACTAAGAGTTGATACGTTATCGTAAACAACATCAAAAGAGTTCCCATAAGAATAGCTTGTAGTTTCTGGTACATCTGGGTTAATCGTATTATTAATGTATAATGGTTTTGCTCTTTCCGATTGATATCCTCCATGCACACTATAACTCATGGTGTTAGATAATTTTCCTTTTAGCCCCAACTCTGCATTATATTGTTGATCTGTTGGTGTAATAAATAGTGTTGGAGATACAAATGGATTCTCTTGTGCAAATCCATAGTACGAGTTTTGTAACAGTCCTCCTTTTACGCCTCCAAAAGCTATTAATACCTCATCTACTAAACGATATGTTGCGCTAATTTTTGGGTATATAAAAAACTTACTCTTGCTTGCTTCAGTATCATTTAAATAAGTTGCAGTAAACCCAACGTCTACCGTTAAATCATCTTGTTTTAATTGATACGTTGGTGAAATACCTATTTGAAAGTTTCCATATTTTAATTCTTCTAATGAAAAATAGCTTCTATCGAAAGCGCCTCCTAAATAATCTATATTAACCGTTGTAGATACTAATTCCCCTTTTACAGGAACATCTACTACTGTTTTAGCTTTAAACCTATTTTCTCCTGACCCTAAATTATCTCCAAATCGTCTAAACAATACACTTCCAGAATTTATATAACCATCTTCAAAATCGATATCTCCAGAAACATAACCATTAGTATAGGTATGCCCTACATCTAAACCATCTACATCTGTTTGAATAAATCTAGGCTGTGCCACACCGTACCAATTGTAAGATTGTAATTGAAAACCTCCGCCTATTGTCCAAGTTAAATCACGACCTCTTTTACTATAGCTTAAATTCAATTTAGAATCTAAAAAATCGTCATCTAATAATACATCCTCTATACCGCCTCCAGAAGAATGGTGCCCTAAATAAGCACTTACGCTTTCTCCTCTTCCTAGTTCGTGGTTTAAGTATACTTCTCCAAGAATAGTGGTATAAGTTCCTACACCTAATGTTGCATAGTTATCGAACAATCTTGCTTTTTCTGTTTTATCAACAACTGCAGCTTTACCTTTTGCAGGTGTAAATGTCGAAGCTACTGGAAACGAAAAAATATTGTATTTAACTTCTTTTTTAACAGCTGTTTCATCATCATCTAGCGTTGGTGTTTCTTTTACCTTAAAAGCATCAGAAATTGTAGGCTTATATGGCTTTATAACATTAATAACATCTGTTTTAATGGTATCTTGCTGTTGCTCGTCCTCTTGTGCAAATAGTAACGTTGTTATTAAAGACAAGATTAATAATAGTATTTGCTTTTTTTTATTAAACATAATTTTCAATTACTAATTATGATTGTTGTTTTGTTTTTTATTTACGATTCAGTAAGTCTCAATTTTAGACTTATTAAGGTCTCTACTGCGCTCAACCAGACAACGACTTACTACTTTCTGCTAACTGCTAACTGCTAACTGCTAACTAAATTAATCCTCTTCTTCTACCGAGGCATTCGTTTTTGCTTGTTCTGCTTTTATTTTAGCTAACTCTGCTTTTGCTTCTTCTACCACATCTTCATAGTCTGTGAAATTTTTAGTAACACTTTCTAAAATATAAGTGGCCTGAAATGCATCTCCTAAAGCATTAAAGTTTTTAGCCATAATAATTAAACCTTTAGCTCCATAATATTTATATCCTGAATAGTCTTTAGCTAAACGTTGAACCGTTTTATTAGAAGCTTCATATTGCTCTTCTTTATTCTTAAAGTAGGCATTATAATACAATGCTTCTGCAGCAGTTTCTCCCGTTGCAGTTTTCTCCACTTCTGCATAAGCCGTTTTAGCTTTTGCTTCATCTCCTGTTTTTATAGCCGAACGTGCTATAATAACTTGTGCATCACTTTTTACTTTGGCATCTATATTTTTTTGAAGCAATACTTTGTCTGCATACGTAACTGCCTCATCATATTGTGACAATTGATAATACGCTTGCATTAAGTTAGATTGCGCAAATACAGTATTCTGTGGAAAATTCGCCTCTGCTTCTAATCGTTTTAAAACAGGAATGGCCTCTTGCCAATTTTTAGCTTCTAAAGTAATTTGAGATAAGCGTAATAAGGCTTCTTCTGTAAATTCACTTTGCGACGCGTCTACTACATATTTAAAATGTGGAGCTGCATTATCTTTTAAATCCTTTTTAAAGTACAATTGTGCTAAATAGAAATGCGATTGTAAAGCATGCAATCCGTTAGGGAACTGATTAATGTAACCATTAAATTGCTTAATGGCTTTGTCTGTATTATTATCTAGGAACTGCTTCTCTGCTGCTTCATAGGTTGTGTTATCTAAATCGGCATCCGTGATTTCAACATAATCTAATGTTTTTACCCAAGCTGCATAATCTTCTACTTGCCCTAAATCTATATAAATTAAACGTGCAGTAGCAACCGCTTGATTTGCTTCTGGTGTTCCTGGGTAATCTCCTGCTACTTTTTTAAATTTAGTTAAAGCGTCTTGGTTTTCGCTAGCATTGTAATACACTAAACCTTGACGTAGTAATGATTTAGACACAAATGGACTTTCTACATATTCAGAATTTAAGCGATCATAAATACTAATAGCTTTGTTATTATCTCCTGCTTTTACATAAGCATTTCCTAAAGCGTACATGGCATCATCTCTAAGTTTAGATGTTGAATATTCTGAAAGAAATTGTTCCAATTCTTTAATCTTACGAGCCGGTTGTCCAACATAGCCATAACTTAATGCCTTTTGAAAAAAGGCGTAGTCTGATTCTATCTCTCCTACTGCAATCGCTTTTTCGTAAGTAGCAATAGCTTCATTATACTTAGTAGATACAAAATAACCGTCTGCTAAACGTAAATATGCATCGTTCAATCTTACTTTATCATCTTTATGGGTGTTTATAAATGTATTGAAATGCTCTGTTGCTTTAGCGTAGTTTTTCTGTTTAAAATAAGTGTAGGCTAAATTATAGTCTAAGTTTTTAAATTCTTTAGTCTCTCCTGAAGCTGTTTGTTGCTGAAATTGTTTAAACCCAATTAAGGCTTCTTCGTAATCTGTTAAATTATAATCGGCTTCTGCCTTCCAAAATGTAGCTCTTGCTGTAAATCTTGAATCTTGTTGCTCTTTTAAGGAAGCGTCAAACATATTTTCTGCTTCTTTATAATTACTCTCGTTATATAATTCTATTCCTCTGTAAAACGCAACTTTCTGATATGCTTTTTTACTTTCAAAACTTTTCTTCCCTTTTAATAAAACAAAGGCTTCCTTGTAATTTTTAGAGGTAATATACGAGTCTATTAATAAACCTTCTATTTCCTCTTTATAACTTGTTTTTGGGTATTTCTCTATATAAGCAGCCAATACTTGTGGAACAGATTGATAAGGGTTCCCAATTTCGTAACTAATTTTAGCATAGTTTAACCAAGCATCTTCCTGAATTTTTAAATCGTAATCCATTTGCGATGCATTTCTAAAAGCATTTAATGCTTCCTGTTTTTTATCTACATTAACATAGCTTTCCCCTAAATGATAGTATGCATTTTGTGCTACACTATTATTACCATCTACTATTTTATTAAATTCTGAAATAGCTTTCTCGTAATCACCTTGCTTGTAATGCGCATAACCTAATTGGTAATAATCGGTATTATTCCATTTTCCGTTTTTACCTTGATAAGCTGTTAAAAAAGGAATAGCTTCGGCGTATTGTTCTAAATTGAAATAACTCTCCCCTATAATTTTAGACAATTCTGAAACTTCTTCGTCGCTACTACTGTCTAGTTTACTTTTTGCAAGCTCTATAGCTTTTTCAAACTTCCCTAATTTAAAATTTAAGTCTGCTTGATAATACGATAGTTTTTCTTTGTATTTGTCTTGGTCACTTACTTGATCAAAATATTCATTTGCTTTATCGTAATCATCCCCTTCATAAGCCATAAAACCTATATAATATTTTGCTTGTGCGCCATATTTCTCAGACGTTTCAACACGTGTTAAGTATTTTTTAGCGTCTTTATAGTTCTTTGTTGAAAACGAAACGTAACCGTTATTAAAGTTATACTTTTCTTGCTCTGTTCTACTTAAAGATTCTTCATCAACTTTCTCGTACCATTTCTGCGCGTAGGCGTATTTTTCATTTTCAAAGTAATAATCGGCAACATCTACAAATGCCGTATTTCGTTTTGTACTTGTTGGATATTGCTCCACGAATTGTTCTACTAACTGATCGGCGTTTTGCTGATTTAATCGCACGGCACAATTGGCAATATAAAAAGTACAATCTGAAGCAATATTATCGGTCTCCGCCGATTTTTTTACTTGCGTAAATAAAGCTTGTGCTGCTAAGTATTGCTGATTATTATATAATGATAATGCCTTTTGATAGTCTTCTAAAGCACTCGTATAAACAGCAGATTGCTGTGCATACATTTGAATACTAAAGGCAATTAATAATAGACTCGATAAAATATGTTTTCTAGTCATTAAACTACGTATTTTAATTTACACCCAAAGATAAAATTTATCTTTACCTGATAACGAAAGAATTCAATTATAATTATAGTTGAATAGATTATTTTTAAACACATACCATGCCATTATTTTAATTTTAAAGGCTTCAGTTTTTGTCTTTTTACTTTTTAATGATACATTTACCATGTGTTAAGTAAGTACTATTTATCTTAACATTTTTAAAATAATATTACTTATGTCTAAGACCATTTTAGAATTTAAAAACGCCTCTATTTATCAAAGTGAAAGTTTAGTACTTTCTAATGTTAATGTACAAGTAGACAAAGGTGATTTTGTATACTTAATTGGTAAAACGGGTTCTGGTAAAAGTAGTTTTATGAAAACACTTTATGCCGATTTACCTTTAAAAGAAGGAGATGGTAGTATTGTAGATTTTAATTTAAAAACATTAAAAGAAAAAGACATTCCTTTTTTACGTCGTAAACTAGGTGTTGTTTTTCAGGATTTTAAATTGTTAACGGACCGTACTATAAATGATAATTTATTATTTGTTTTAAAAGCAACAGGTTGGAAAGACAAAAATGCTATGAGTTCTAGAATTGAAGCGGTTTTAGATAAAGTAGGCATGAAAACCACTGGTTTTAAATTCCCTCATGAGTTATCTGGTGGAGAGCAGCAACGTATTGCTATTGCCCGTGCATTATTAAACGAGCCAGAGCTTATTTTAGCAGATGAGCCAACAGGAAACCTAGATCCCCAAACTAGTGTTGAAATCATGGAAGTATTACAGGAAATTAATAAAAATGGTAATACTATTTTAATGGCAACGCATGATTATGCTTTGTTGTTAAAATATCCTAGCAAGACATTAAAGTGCGACGAGAACCAAGTGTTTGAAGTGGTACAAAGACGTAGTTAAATCTTACTTGTTTAATTCTATTAAATAACCATCACTTTTAACACTATTAATAGAATCTTTTACAATTCCGCCATTCGCTTTTAAGTAATTTAAAATGTACTCTTGTTCAGAGATTTTATCATGTTTAAACTTGTAGTTATGAGCAAAAATAAACCACACATTTCCTTTAAGTCTATCTAACTCAGCATCGTTATTTTTAAAGTTTTTTCTATTAATTCCACCAAGTATTGTTTCATTTTTAAAATTTAAATACCCAATTTTATTATAAAAATCGAAGACATCTTGATTTTTAGCATAAACGAATATCTTATCTTCTGGTTTTATGTTGTCTATTATATAATTGTACACGGGTTTAATTTCTTCTCGCTTTATAGGCATTCGTTTCCATAACAAACCTGCGGATATAACTATTGGAAATAATGTTGCCACTAATACTATATTATAATTAAACTTTTGTTTGCCATAATCTAGTATGCTATTTAAACCATAACCTATGGTTATAAGATATAAAGGTACTTGATACAATACTAATCTAGAGGCAAATGGATAGAGTTTTAATGCCGACAATATTAAATGTAATACAATAGGAAATACAACTAAAAAACAGAGTTTATAGGCTCGTTTTTTTAACATAGCAGCTACACTAAACACATACAAGCCTAACATTAGCATATATATGTAATAATGTGCTACAAACCCCAGTAAGTAAGTAAAAATAGTTTTAAACGTTTGCCATAACCAACTCCAAAAATCTACCGAAAATGGATTACTAGGCATAAAAGCAAATTGCCAGTACCGCGTCATTAACTCCGCACTTGGATGTTTATAAATAAATAATACATAATATGCAATAAAGGCAGTTACCCAAAATAGACTTGGCAATACTAAGCTTTTAATCTTTTCTTTTTCGAAAACTAAAGTATAACAGCCTAATACAAATAAAACAAGAACGGTAATATTAGAAATAAATAGACTTAGCACACCAACTGTAATTAACACTAAATGTTTTGTGCTTTTTGTTTTATAAGGTTTAAAAAACACATAGTACAGTAATAGTATTACCATAACATCTATGCTGTATTGTTTTACTTCGGATGCGTAATAAATTAAGCGTGGAGACAAACAAAATAAGGCTGTTGTGTACCAAGTAAACATGTTATTATTAGTTAGCAGTTTTGTTACTTTTACAACAAGTATTATGGCTAATAAAAAGGCTATTAACGGGAGCAATCGCAATGTTAATTCGTTAGCTCCAAATAACTGAATACTAAGCTTCTCTATCCATAAAAACAAAACAGGAGCGACCTGTCCGCTATCTAATGGCTGTGTTAACCCTAAATAATCTCGATCTAAAATATTTAATGCCAATTTAGCTTCATCTAACCAAATACTTCTATTAAATAAGTATTGATATGATGCTATTGAAAAACCAATAACTGTAGTTATAATAATGGCTAGGTTTTTTTTCAATTTAAAGCGATTTTAATTTAATTTTTAAAGTACTATATATTTTATGAAGCTTCCATTTTTTAATTTTTAAATATCTATTCTTAGAAACACTTGGATTAATCGGTAATTTCATAACAGCTTCATTATTGTCACTTAAATATGCTATTATCGCGTTATACAATTCATTATCCAAACGATCACGTTTAGATCTATTTACACCAAGCATTATATCTAGTAATACTCTTGAGTTATATGGACTCATTACGGTTACACCTAAAGCTTTATTTTGCGACTTTGCTTTACCATGTACAATGCCCATAAATTGTTCCCATAAAAAAACATCTAGTAGACTATATTTTAAGCGTTCTAATCTTTTTTTATTGTGCTTTAACCATGAATTGTATTGCTTTGTTATAAAAGGATTTAATTCGAAGAAATTAACAATATTAAGATTCTTAGCAGTAATCCATTTTAAATAATAAAACCCGTTACGACCAATTTCGCTAATATTCCCATTTATAATCACACGCCCTTCCACCTGATCTGGGGTTAAAAAAAGAGGGAAATCTAAACTCTTTTCGTAACTAGAATCAAAATCCTCTTTTTTAAGTTCGTGGTCTTCTACTATACTAAATCCTTTATTATAGATACCTACTAATTCTTTAGAGATTACTAAATCGTTGTCATCTGCCTTCATACTACTAAAACGTGTTACAAAGTAATTACAATCTAGACCTAGACTTGCTAAAAACAATACTCTACTGTCGTAACCAGCAGTTACAGGCAAACATATTTTATGGCGTAATGCAATAGCTTTTAAATATCCTTTTAGCATTGTAGCTACCTTAACAGCCGCATCGTCTACACCAATTGCACTAACTTTTTTATTGGGATAAAACCGCTTAACTGATTTTTTTTTAAGATTTATATAATGATTGGCATATAAGTGTTTTACGTTTTTTACATGTGTTGTATTATCTATAAATAACTTCAACTTGTTAAACTCTTTAGAGTTGTAATACCCAATGGCTTCTGGATTATCGTGAGGAATTAAAGGTGTATTACGTTCTAATAATTTTACTTGAGAACCAAAGGCTGTGTAATCTGTAGTATAGTAAATTTCAGATTGTGCACAGGCATCATTAAACAGAATACAATGCTCTGTATCCTTATATATAAAAACATACTGCCCATAATACTTAGAGACTTCTATTAAAAGCTCCTCTATAGTTTCTGTTTTTAATAATGCATCTAATATCTCTTGGTTTGACAATTCTGGAGTCTCAAAACTAAAAACTTCTCCTAAAAGGTAACATGTTTTTTCTGCCCTTGAACTTGTAGTAAATTGTAATAGATTACTGTATTGCAAAAAGTAGCCACCGATGTTAACTTCTTTAAAGTTTTCGATTAACTGAAATTGCAAACTAGTAAGTAAAAACTGCTTCTTAAACATCGACTATTACTTTGCGCTCTAAATCATTTTTGCGTCTATGAGTATTATGGGCTTTATACTGTCGCAATTTACTATTTTAACATGAATAATAGACTACATCAATATGTTCTTATTTTAAGAATAAAATTGTAGATTTATAACAATATTCAAAGTGGATAGAATGGTTATTTATAGTTTTCGTTTTAATATAGTTTTCACTTTTTTAATAGTTTTATTAAATATAATTTATTTTTTTATATAAAAGCACTCAATAAAAGAGATTAAAAGTTTAAATATCCGCTGAAAAATATTTTTGTAAGAAATGTCAAACAAGCCTAACATCTATTTGTAAAAAAAGTGATTTTTATGTTGCTTTTCACATTATAAAAAATGTACTTTTATCGCATATATAATGGTATGATTTCTGTATTGATCCCCACATATAACTACGACATTAGTATACTTATACAAGCGGTGCATAAGCAATTAACTGCTAACATTACTGATTTTGAAATTATTGTACTCGAAGATGGTAGTAAAAAATCTATAAACACAGATAGCCATTTAACAAATACTCAAGTTTTAATTCATAAAGAAAATATAGGTCGTGTAAGTGCTAGACAATTCTTGGCAAGTAAAGCCAAGTATGATTGGCTTTTGTTTTTAGATGCCGATGTTATTCCTAAAAAGACATCTTTTATTCATGATTACTTACTACAAACAAAACTAGGGTACGATGTTATTTTTGGTGGATTCGCATACTACAAAACTAAACCTAAAAAAAATTATGTTTTACGTTGGAAGTATGGTAAAACAAAAGAACAAGTTCCTGCTGTTATAAGAAATGATAATCCTTATAAAGTTATTATTTCTGCTAATTATTTAATAAAAAAAACTGTTTTCGAAACTATTAACGCAAACATGAAAGGTAAAGGTTATGGTTACGATAACTACTTTGGAGCCTTATTAAAGCGTCATCGTATTAAAGTATTACATACAGATAACGAAGTATACCATTTAGGTATTGAAAGGAGTAGCGATTATTTAAAGAAAAAAGAACAAGCCGCCGAAACTTTAATTAAACTTCACCGTTCTAACACCATAACATCTCATAGTAATGATTTACTATCTTTATATATAAAGTTGAAACGCTATCATTTAATTTCACTTTTTAGTGTATTATATAAAGTATTAAAACCAATAATGCGTTTTAATTTAACAAGTGGTTATCCTATAATTGAAGTGTTACAGTTTTATAAAATTTCTTATATGTGTTATGCTTCTAAAAAATAGACCTCAACAATTTTAATTTATTCTGTACTCTTTTTTGCGATTACAAAATCTTGAAAATCTCTAATATAATCGTCTTCATTATAAACCTCTGAAGCTAATACTAAACAAACAGCTCCCGAAGAAAAATTTTCTAACTCACGCCAAATACCTGGTACAATTAAAAGGCCTTTATTAGGTTTATTAAGCGTTACTGTTTTTGTATTTTTTCCGTCTTTTAATATCACATCAAAACTACCACTTAATGGCACTAAAAATTGTTTTAAGTTTTTATGTGCATGTCCACCTCGATAGGCATCGATAGGAACATCGTATAAGTAATATACACGCTCTATTTTAAACGGTATACAGTCTTTTTCTATAACCGACAAATTTCCTCTTCCGCCCTCATCTACTATTCTTGGTATGTCTATAACTCTAGTAGAATCGATTGTATTCTTTTTCATTTACATTACTATTTTTTCTTATTCTAAAGCGCTTCTATATAGTGTTTCCAATCTTTAGCTATACTATCCATAGAAAAGCGCGCAATACTTTGTTTAGCATTTTGTTTACAGGTTTGGTATAATTGCTCATCTTCTACCAACCTATTCATAGCTTCTGCAAAAGCATTAGCATTATAATTTTCTACAAGTAAACCATTTCCCCCATTAACAATTACTTCTTTTGGTCCCGATTTACAATCTACAGCAACAACTGGTGTTTCAAGCGATAATGATTCTATTAAAACCATAGGAAACCCTTCATGCCTACTCGTTAACACTGTAAATCTAGCATTTCTTACTAAATTAGAAGGGTTAACAACGTAACTTTTAAAAACAACGTCTGTTTTTAAATTTAATTGCTCTGCATAATCCTTTATTTCTTCTATATTTTCGCCGTCTCCCAATATAAGTAACTTATAATGTAATGAAGATAATTTAGACTGTTTGTAAGCTTCTAATAACAGTTTTAAATTCTTGTGTTTATCATTTATTCTTCCAAAAAAGATAATGTATTGATCTAAATTTAAAGTGTCTGGCGTAGCACTATCATTTTTAGCATTCGCAGCTTCAGTATCGAAAGCATTATAAATGGTATCAATAGTGTTTAATTTAAATTTATGCTTAAACTTATCTCGTGCTTCTTTAGAAACAGCAACCATATTTTCGTTCTTGTACAACCATCTACTTAACCAATTATACTTAGAGAATACATGGCTCGTTTTATAATTATGAATAGCATAAATTACTCGTACATTTTTATACACAAATTTACTCACTAAAAAGGCTCTGTAAGCAGAAACTCTTGCACGATTATCTATAACACAATCAAATTGATGTTGCTTTAAATATTGTTTAAATTTACGAAGCCTGTCTATTCTTCCTAAAAAAGTATCATTACTATCTTTTAAAGCACCCAAATTAAAAAGTGTTCCTCTATAATCGTATTCCACTTTATTTAAAACACTAACAATATGCACATTATAACCTAAACCATGTAACATTTTAGACAGTGTTGCCGATGCTTTTTGCGCACCACCTCTTCCTAATGAAGAAACGACTATACATATCTTTTTTTTATTGTTACTTTGCATTGGTTATTTTTAGCAAACTTATTTAATATTTGCAACAAATATAGTGAATGAAGATTTTATTAATAGGAGAATATAATTCCTCTCATTATACATTAAAAGAAGGTTTAGAAGCCTTAGGACACGATGTTCTTGTTGTGGGTAATGGTGATGGGTTTAAAAACAGAACTGTAGATATTAATTTTAAAGTTAGATTTACTGAAGGATTCTCTTTCTACATTAAAAGAGCACTTTATAAGTTGTTTAAAATTGACCTGACCTCGTTAGATATTAAACGACAGTTTAACACCTATAAATCTCAATTTAAAGGATTCGATATTGTTCAGTTAATTAACGAAAGTCCTTTTAAGGCTAACCCGTCTATTGAAACTAAATTATTACAATACATTTTTAATAATAATCCCAATGTATTCCTTTTATCCTGTGGTACCGATTACGTAAGTGTTAAGTATGCGAGCGAACGTAAATTTAGATACTCTATTCTGGATCCTTATTACGAAGGCAGGGGAACAAAAAAAATGTTTTGGCACGCTTTAATGTACTTAACACCGCCTTATGTTAAGCTGCATCAATTTGTTTATAATAATATAAAAGGGGTTTTGGCTTCAGACTTTGATTACGATATTCCTCTAGTAAATCACAATAAATACTTAGGTCTTGTGCCTAACCCGATTAATATAGAAACCATTAAATATATTGATTTAGAAGTTACTGGTAAGATTGTTATTTTTCATGGTATTAATGAAAAAAACTATTACAAAAAAGGGAATGATATTTTTGAAGATGCTCTAAATATTATAAGTAAAAAGTATAGTGATCGTATTGAAATTATTACCGTAAGAAGTGTGCCTTATAACGAGTATATAAATGCTTATAATAAAGCACATATTTTATTAGATCAAGTATTTGCTTACGACCAAGGTTTTAATGCGCTTGAAGCTATGGCAAAAGGTAAAGTTGTCTTTACTGGTGCTGAGCAAGAATGGTTAGATTATTATAACGTTAAAGCAGACACTATAGCTATTAACGCACTCCCAGATGCTGAAAGTATCGCCCAAAAATTAGAATGGCTAATCTTAAACCCTCATAAAATTTTAGAGATTTCTAAAAATGCTCGTGCTTTTGTTGAAAGAGAGCACAACTATGTTAAGTGTGCGCAACTGTATTTGGATAAGTGGATTGAGAAAATTTAGATTATAAGTTTTTTTTTAGAATAGGTATAAAATCACAAAAAGCATATATAGAAATGTATAGACTTTTGTTTATTCCTTACTCATATCTGTTCTTATTTCTAAACTAGAATTAGCGTTTTTTTATTTATTCGATATTTCTTCTATACTATCAAGCTCCAAAAATGAAGCTAATTTAATAGGAAAGAAAGACTCATCAAAATTGTCAATCTCGTTTAATTTTGTCCAAATCCCAATACTATTTTTGTCATTACTCTCATATCCTATAACCGCTTCAAGTTTTGGTATATTGAAGTGCAAATTATCTAAGTGAGCATTTTTGATTAAATTCCAATTAATTGTTATCATACCTCGACTATTTGAACTTCTAGCATCTCCATTTTCATTAAGATACAAATCACTTTCTTTCAAATCTTCTATTGTTTCGAAATTATTTAATTGACCAATAAAATTTTCGGTAAAATCTAAATCGTTAATAACAAAGTATTCTAATCCAAAATGCTTACATAAATCGATAAGCAACAAAGCTGTAGCTTTACCGTGATGAGGAACTATGCTTATATTTCTAAAATTCAAATATGATTTTGAATAATTCACGTCATCAATAATACTTTTTACCAATTTTTCAATTACAAAGTTATATGCAAGTAAGTCATTAGCTCCTTCAACAAGAATAACTTTTCTGCTAAATAAAATCTTATTTAAATTCGGTTCAATTGATTTTATATAACTATTGTAATTTTCTAAAGAAATTATGGGTTCTACATTAGGGCTAAAATCGTCTAGTTCATTGTACTTATTAATTGTTCTTTTTTCCGTTTCATCAAATTCTAATCGTATGATACTTTTGGTGTCAAAAATATCTATCATTTTATCTGAATGAGTCGTATAAATAACTTGATGACCTTTTAAAGCTAAAGGACACAAAACCATTTTGTAGAAATAATCTTGATGATTTTCATGTAAAAAACTTTCAGGTTCTTCGAATAAGAACAAACACTTATCTTCAGTATTTGATTCAGCTATTGCTTGAATTACAGCCATAACAAACATTGAAATATAACCATCTCCAAATTGACTAAGAGGAATTTGTTTTTCATCATCACCGTTTAAGCCTATTTTAAAAACCATTTGAAGAAATATATCTTCGTAATTAGGTAACCCGAATTCAACGTGACAATTATTATTTCTTAAATTATTAATATAGTTTAATTTTATTTTTGATATAAATTCTTTTAAATCAGAATTCTCAAGAACGGTTTCAGTTGCTCTTTTTGTCTCTGAATTAAAAACATCTTTTTTTGCAGACATTTCAGAATCACCTTCAACAAGTTTTTTTATGTGTTTAGCCAAGAAAGATGTTAAATTTCCCCAACTAGTCTTCTTAGTTGAAATCTCTTCCTTAATATTATGAAAGTTAATATAGAAGATATTAAAATATTTATTTGCTCCGAATGCATCCCAATTAGTGTCTTCATAATTTGGTTTTAGGTAAATAAATTTAGCGTTCTCAATTTCTCTCCCATCTGTATGTATTTCAAGTTTACTATAACCACTTAAATCAGCTAATTTTCCATTATATTTTGGTTCACGAGAACTTTCTGTTAGTACTATAATTTCTGGGATATTATTTATATCTCGATTATAGAAATCATTAATAGTGAAAGTATCTTTTGTTGTGTATTTATTACCAACACCATAAAGTATTGAATTCATTAAATTTGTTTTTCCTGAATTATTATAACCAATGATAGATATTGGTTTTAGGTAATTTTTATCAGGAAACCTAAAAACCTGACGTTCTTTAAAAGACCTATAATTTTCTATTGAAATTGTATTTATTCTTATCTCAGACATTAGTTAATTAAATTTTATTAATTCAGCTTTATTCAGAAATACAATAAAGAATAAACAATACTAAATCCATTACGGAAATCCGCAACAACATTAATTTATCTTGTAGGGAAGAATGATTTAAATATAAACCTTTTATAACGTAGATAAAGAAGAATACGACAACTATTAGTTAATCGGGTACAAACACCTGATAACCTTCAGTTTATTAAATAAAAATTGTAATTTAATTGGGTTTCGACTGCGCTCAACCTGACAGCCTCGTTTCTTTATTATATTACTTCACCTTAGGAAATCGCAACTCCAAAGACACTCTAGTTGTATCTTGTGTTTGATTAACCGCTGCGCCATGAATTAAATACGGTGTAAATAATAATGCTTCGCCTGCTTTTGGGTTTGGACGTTCCATAGCAATAGCACCGGCTTTAATTTCTAATATACACGGTACATAATACACGTTGCCATTTATTTTTGCGCCTTTGCTTTCTGTTCTAAGGATATCGTTTTCTGGTATTAAATGGCTACCAGAACACACAGGTAAAGAGGTCGATTCATTACAGCCTTCAATAGGAATCCATACATTAATAATGTCTTCCCAATAGCTTAAATAACCATCGCGATGTGGTGGGTTTATGTCTAGAGAATTTGGTCTACTTATTCTAATTTGTATGTGGGATTTCTTTAATTCTTCTACCCAAGACGTTAGTTCGTAACCTAAAATGTTGCCAAAACGTTCGGTTAGTAAATCTATATTAAAATCGAAATCTTCGTTTTCAAGATTTCTGGTAATGTCTATAATATTAAAATGTTGTTCGTCTGTAGTAACGACGGTATGGTACTTTGCTAAAGTAAATTCAGCTTCATTAACAGGAATATTATTTGCTTTAATAGCTTTTACAATCTGTTTTGTAATCGATGCTTTTAAAGCTAAAAATTCGGCTTCTAAAAATGCATTTACAACCTTGTAACCTTTATCTTTCCAATCCATCTTAGAAATTACATTATCTTCTGGTTTAAAGAGCAGTTCCTCTTCCCCCCAGAAAAAATTACCATCGACTTCAAAACTATAAGGTTCTTTATCTATGTATAAATTACAGGTCTTATTCGGCATATTTCTTTTTATCTGCTAAATTACTAAAAAGTGTTTGCTTTTAGCGTCTTGAAAAAGAGAAAGTAAAGAGGCCCTTAATATCTTGTTCTCAATACAAGTTTCACTCATTTTAATCGTAAAACCCACTCGAACTGACAAACTCCTTCAAAAAACACATAACAAATATAAAAATTATGTTTTTACAAGGTTCTTTTTAATTACTCTGTTTCTTCAATATTTTTCTTAGTTTTAAAATGATACCAAACGGCTATTACTACAATAAAAAGATACACAATATAACGGTATAAATGTGCCATAGTTACACCTTCTGTTCCGTATTCATCTACTAAATAAAGTGATAAAAAATAAAACAAACCTAAAGACACTATTTCGGTAACAACAAAGCTTACCAACATCTTTTTAGCAATAAACTGATAGGATAATACTACTGCAATTAGTTTTACAAAATCGCCTAATAATTGCCATTTAAATAACGGCTCCATAGCTTCAAAGCCTGGATAGACTATGGCTATTAAAAAGCTTCTAAAGATGTAAATAAACAACATACCTAAGCCAAACAATGGTAATAGTGTTTTATAAATATGAATCACTTGATTTTTAAAGGCTTTACCATCGTGTATTCCTGCAAATTTTGGCATAACATATAATGTAAACAGGCCCGTTGAAAATACCATGTAGTTTTTAGAAATAAATAGCATAGCCGTCCAATATCCCGCTTCTGCTTCATTTATTTTATTCGAGATTTGCGCTCTAACATCTATTTCTATGTAGTTTAATAATACCGTAGAAATTACAGACATTATTGTAAATGTTAATAGTGCTTTGGCAAATGGTGTATTCCATTTTATACTTGTAATATTTATATGTTGTTTTAGTGTTTTTCCAAATACCACTACAATAACTAATAGTTGCAATGCAGGTGTTATAGCTATGGCTATTAAAACACCTAACATGCTAAATTTTAATAAAGAAATAATTAATAAAGCACTAGATAGTAAATACGATACTAATTCTATTTTAGCATATTTCTTATAAGCTGTTAACCCGTTTAAAACGCCTTTAAAAAGGACTGTTAATGCAATAGCAGGAACAACAAATGCTAATATTTTTATAACACTATTATACGCTGCACTATTAAAAAGGTATACAGAAATAGTTTCCGAAAAAAAGAATAATATTGATGATGACAATACGACTCCAAACAGTAGAAATATAAATGCTGTAGAAAACATTTTTTGTAACTGTTCTTTTTCATCTTTTAGCTCGGCAGTGTATTTTACAATCCCATTAAAAATGCCAAACGAAGACGAACTCATTAGCATCGCTAAAACGTTTCTAATCTGCCCTACTTTCGCTATCCCTGCCGGCCCAATAGTTTCTGCTAATAAATTCTGAATGAAAAAAGAAATC
Source organism: uncultured Flavobacteriaceae bacterium (assembly GCA_947494205.1). Lineage (GTDB taxonomy): Bacteria > Bacteroidota > Bacteroidia > Flavobacteriales > Flavobacteriaceae > JAHDHI01. The sequence continues at coordinate 62,119 of CANLUH010000020.1, forward strand.
ACCAAACGTATCGCAATAACTATAGAATTAAGAGAAGTAATCTTAAGTAAGGTATGCTGTTTAAAATACGTAAGTAGTTTTTTAAAGTCCATTAAAAATCATTAATTACGTTAACAATATTGGTAGCATCGTTTAACGATAACACAGGACTAATAGGCAAACTTACACAGTGTTTATGAATGTGTTCTGTAATAGGTAATTTTAAATTGTTGTACTGCTGTAATGCTTTTTGTTTATGTGGTGCTATAGGGTAATGTATAGAAGCTTCTACGCCTTCCTTTTTTAAATAGTCTATAAAAGCTGTTCTATCCTCTACTAAAACAACAAATTGATGGAACACATGATTGTTAGAGTCATCGTAAAATGGTAATGTTATTTTATCGTTTACAATACCTTTTAAATAGCCTTTTGCTATGGTTTGCCGTCTAGTATTATCTGTATCTAATTGCTTTAATTTTACATCTAAAAATAGAGCTTGTATTTCGTCTAAACGATTATTAACTCCCAAGCGTTCGTTTTCGTATTTAGAAACCGTTCCGTAGTTACGCAATTGTTTTATAATGGTTGCTAGCGCTTCATTATTTGTTGTTATGGCGCCTCCATCTCCTAACGCTCCTAAGTTTTTTGCAGGATAAAAACTAAACGCAGCACTATCGCCTAAATCACCAGCACGTTTGCCTTTTATGTTTTCAGCACCATGTGCTTGTGCTGCATCTTCTATTAATAATAGATTATGTGAATTAGCGATGGTTTGAATAGCTTCCATTTCTGCCAATTGGCCGTACAAATGTACTACTAGTATTGCTTTTGTTTTTGTAGAAACATGTTGTTCTATTTCTGAAGGGTTTATATTAAAGGTGTCTACATCGGGTTCTACAAAAACAGGAACTAATCCTGCTTCTAAAATGGCTAAAACCGAAGCGATAAAAGTGTTTGCTGGCACAATAACTTCATCTCCTTTTTTTAATAGCTCTAATGCGATATAGCCTTTAAAGATTAACACCAAAGCATCAAAACCATTACTAACTCCAATACAGTGTTTGGTTCCACAATAGTTAGCATAATTGGTTTCAAATGTAGATACACCTTTTCCAAGAATGTAATATCCGGAGTCTAAAAATTGCTGAAACTGATTTTTAAATTCAGCTTCAAAACGCGCATTGACTTTATGTAAATCTAGAAACTTTATCATAGCAATACAGCATCTAAAAGGTTATGGTTAGCAGTATCTAAACTATAAAAATCTTGTGTTATTGTTCTAGCGCCGAAGCTTTCTTTCCAATATAATAAGCCTTCGTTTATATTCTTCCCTTGGTTTTCGTTAGAGATTCCAAAATCGAAGTAATGTTTCTCTTTAAAAACTGTATGTATTAAATGATGAAATAATACATCTAAACTTCCTAATTCTTGTTTATTTTCGATTGCCGAAATGTATTGCGCGTGTGCAACTGTCTTTGTTTCAAAAATAGTTGTTCCTGCGACAATAGTGTTATTATAATAGACATTAAATTGTCTTATTTTATTAGGAAATTGTTGATGTAATTGTTTAATTTCTGCTAAACTATGTACTGGTTTTTTATTGAATCGTTTTTCTAAATTCGGAATTAAAACTGTATTCCAAAATCCTTCAAAATTAGATTCTTCTTTTATTATTAAACCATGCTTTTCAGCGCGTTTCAAACCGCGTTTACGAACTTTAGATAGCGTTTTCGGAACCGCTTTATAATCGATAACCGATAATACATCTTTTCTAAACAAATCGCTTTTCAGAATAAACAATAAATAGTCTAATCCTTCACTTGGCGCTGTTGTATAAATAGATGGTAATACTTTTATAACACACGTTTTAACTCCTTCAGTTTCTAAAAATTGTAGTACACTGTTAAAAACGTCTAAAGTGTCTTTTAACTTCAAGTTGTCTTTTATCACCAACCCACCATAAGTTAAACCTTGGTGCGAGTGTACCGTCTCTCCTGCTCTATTAGCAGGTAATACCGCAACTAGAGTTTCAGCCTTAAAAATTAATAAGGAATGATCTACAAAACGGTCGCTATGGTATTCCATAAAGTCGCGTTGAAATAAAAACGTAGCATTTTTTGCTTCGGAAATAAATGTATTCCAAAGTTGCTTGTGGTCTGTTTTATATTTTTGAATGGTGTAGATCAATACTGATTAAGTCTATTGATTATAGAATTTGAAATATAACTCTTATTATTAAAATAACCTTATTGCTTTTTAATTATTGTATTTTATTGAAGAACAAAAATAGACATTATACTTTATTCGAAGTATTTAAAATAACTTTCATCGGCTAAATCCATTAACGCTTTGTCTCCTTCTGTATCTCCATAAACTATAAGTTTATAATGGGTTCTGTCTGGAAACATTTTTAGAAACCGGTTTACTTTCTCTTGCCCTACACAGTTTAACAATTTAAATTTCCCTGTTATTAATCCCGAACCATCGACTTCTATTTGTGTACTAATAACGGTCTCTATATTATTTTGCTTGGCCCAAGGTATAATCCAGTTATGTATCGAGGCACTTACTATAACCAATTTATAGTCTTGCGCTACATACGATGCTATTTTATTTTTCACACCTGCTCTTAACATGTTATCAATAGTCTTTGAAAATGCGACTCCAGCTGTATTAAAATCTTCAATAGGCATGCCTTTAAAAAATCGACTAAAAATAGCTTCTTTAGCGTATTGTCTTTTTAAAATTTTTAGTTTGAATAATCCCCATACAATAGCCATGTACGGTAGATTTAAATAGAGTTTTGTTTTGCCTTTACAAAAGCTAATAAATTCTAGAAACGAATCCTTTTTGGTAAGTGTCCCATCAAAATCGAAAGCTACAATGGTTTTCATTAGTTCTCTTTTGATTGATTTACTATTGGTTTTAGAATATTAAAGTGCGTATTACTCCATATTACTTCGTAATTATTACGTTTTAAAAAAGCATTCATAGCAATGACACGTCCTTTTTTATAGATGTACCCTTCTTCTTTGGTTTCATCCATATACGTTTCATCTGGTTCTGTAAACGATACAATGGTTCTAAATTTTTGCTGAACAACCACAGGTAAAGACAGCGTTTCTTCTGCCTGTTTAAGCTTAGTTTCAAACGTTTTACTATCGTAAACCCAAACCCAAGAAATTCCCATGTACGGTTTTGTTTCTGTTAAATAGTTTAGCATGGGCACGTTGTCGTAAGCCAAAAGATAATCGCCCGTTTTCACATGCGGTTCTAATGCTTTTAAAACAGCATTTGTTATATCTGCTCTTTCTTTTGTGGTATACACATTGGCGAGTGTATTATGTATAGCGTATGTTTTATGTAAACGACTGCCTTGATCAAAATAGGCTTCTTTAGAGATTTTATAACCTTTTACAGCAAAAAAGGAAATGGCTAATACTATTATAAATGTTTTAAAATCATGCTTAGCAATGCTTAGTTTTCCTTCTCCCTGACTTAAATTTAACTGCATATTCGCACTTTGCAATGTTGAAAATGCATGCATAAATACAGGTAGTATTAACCAAATACAAACATAACCTGCATTATGTATACCGCCGTCACTACCCATTGGTAATAATACAGCAACTACAGATGCTAAAAAGGCAATGCTTTTAATTGCTGGTGTTATCCTTTTAGCTAGTATTAAATAGATTGCCCCCATTAACCCTAAACAGTACAAACTGTAAACAGCATCTTTTCTAAATAAAAAAGTTATAGCACCTACTCCAATGATGTATGTTAATGGTTTTAAATAGGTTTTATTTTTTAAGTAACTACTCATTACAGTTATAACAAGTGCTACTGGTATAATATTAAGGCTGAATTTTACTATTTTAATATATTCCTTAGCATAAAAGCCTAGCAATCTTGTAATGTTATGATTACTGTCTGCATTACCGCCTTTATTAATAATTCCTGAAACGGCATTTTTAAAAACCGTTACGTGCCCTAAACTTAGCATAACTAAATACACCATTACAAATCCTAGTATCGATCCGCCAATAAAAGCTAATATCTGTTTTAGAATATATTTCTTATCTATTGCTTTATCGAAAAAATATTGAGCAGGAAATACTAATAACAACGCAAATAGCGTAACATTAGGTAATCTAGAAAAGACATTTATCGCAGTTAAAAGCCCTGCAATAGATAATTGTAAAAGGCTTTGTTTTCGCAATCCTCTATCTAGAAAATAAACGATGCATACTGCTAAAAACCCTGATAAATGATTATAATAAAAGGCTAAATAACCAAAGTCGTTAACCAACATAACCATTAACAAGCCTAATACTACATATTCTTTTTTAATGTATTGCACCAATAGTTTATAAGCGACTATAACTGTTGCAATGATTATAACTATGGTTAATAATCTAAAAGATAATATACCACCTTCTGGAAATAACTCATACCAAATGCCGCCTACAATTCCTGTTAACCAAAACGCAAAATTATACTCTACTGTTTCTGGCGCATTAAATATTTGCTGGTAGAACGTCATGTACCAACCTTCGTCGCAAAAATCGAAGCCTTGAAAGGATAATACCCCTAATAAAAAAGCTATAAATAGCACTGTAACACCTAATGTGTAAGTATTTAAAAGTGTTTTAATTTTGCTTAACAAAGCTGCCATTTAGTTAATAGATTAAGATATAGAAGCAAACTAACCATCCTAAAACAATAAGTTGTAGCCTTAAATCGCTTAATAAAATCTTTGTAGGATTAGCGTAACTTACTCGTTTTTGTATGAGTTTATAATATCTGTAAAATCCTAAAATAACAAATATAGCCGTAATAAAGATATACTTACTTTTAAATTGTGCAATGACACTTGGTGATAGCGTGTATAAAATATAAGCTCCAGTAATTACAACTACAATAGTTGTTAGTATGGTATTAATTAACGACAAGGAGTATTGCTCTATATTTTTTCTAACTTTTGTACCTGTTTCTTCTAATATTAGCACTTCGTCTCTACGTTTTGCTAGGGCTAAAAATAAAGCGAGTAGAAATACCATAATAATAATCCAGTGAGATAATACAATACTTGCTGCAACTCCACCTGCAACTATACGTAATACAAAACTTAATGCAATAGTAATAACATCTAAAACAATAACATTTTTAAGTATTAGGGTATATAATAAATTCAGTCCAAAATAAATCAATACTACGTAAGTTAATGCTATACTATTACATATATACGCTAATATAACACCACTTAACAGCAATACAACCATGTAAATAATGGCTTGCTTCTTTTTAACAGCTCCACTTGCTATAGGTCTGTTTTTTTTCTCCGGATGGTTTTTATCGAACTCAACATCTATATAATCATTAAAACAATAGATAGCACTTGCAATTAATGAGAAACTTAAAAAGGCTACACCTCCATTTAAAAGTGCTGATACATTTGTAAACTGTTGATCGAAAAATATAGGTAGAAACACAAACGCATTCTTAATCCATTGATTAATGCGTATTAAAGTAAAAAAGTTTACGAGTTGTTTCCCCATTATTACATTAATTATTAGGTAACGGATTAAAAACGGCATTTCCGTTTTCGTCTAAGCATTCGTAAACTCCAAACGGAGCACCTTTACTTATTATAATATAACTTTTATCGTCTTGCAAATGTTCTAAGTAGGTTTCGTTTTCACTTAAATGTGCAAATAAAATTCTGAAGAAATTTACAGGTGTTTTAAAAGCATCATCAAACTTTGGAGTCTCTCCGTTCCATTTAATAGCCAATGTCGCAGTGAATATTGTTTTCACTAAAGCTTCTGTATCTTGTTTTACTGTACTTTCGTTAGTAGAGTCGAATCCTACAAATCCACCATGATCTGCTGAAACTACTATTAAAGCATTATCGTCTTTCGCTTCAATATTAGCAATGAGTTCTGTAAGCCAAACATTCGCTTCTTCTAATCGTTTTAAATACAAGGTGCGCTCGCTCTCTTTAGCTTTGGAAGCATCTGTTGAATTTGTAATATGACTTGGTAATAACTTCTGAATGAAATAAAAATTCCCCGACGCATTGTTAGTTTTTAATAATCGATTTAATTCCGATTCTAAATCTTTTTTAATTTCGAAACCTCTTCCTAAGTAATCTAAATCGTCTAAACTAATATTACAATAATCGTATGCAGTCTTAGGTCTATTTACTAAAAAATAAGGCTTTTCTAATAATAGATGTGTTTTGTAGTTATTCTTTTTAAAAACAGAAATCACAGGGTTTTCACCGACTATTATTTCTCTAGAATTTATTAATTCTTGATAGGGTTTACTAGGCTCCAGATGGTAATGGTGTTTCATCCCAAAAAGAGATGTATTAGAACTTAATGTAGAGTAATAGTTACTTCTGTAATTAGAATACCATTTAAAACCTTTGTGTTCTAATGTTTTTTCGAAAGTACTATTATCGAAATTATAAGGCGGTTTACTTAATTCTACGCGATTGGCATAACCATCTACTTGAATCATATAAACATTAGGCTTCGTTTTAAACGTTGCTGTTTCAATAGCATCTGTTTGCTCTATCCATTCATTTGAAACTGTTGCGTAGTCTAATACTTTTGGTAATAAGGTTACCAATACTGTAACTGCCATTAAGCATTGTAATACTACTATTTTTTTATAGTGTTTGTATAATATAATAGCGATTACAGTTGCAATTACTAACACAAGTAGTAATAGTGTTCTTCTTTTAATACCATAACTACTTACTAGCATTAATAGACTAAACCAACATAGATTTAATATGGGTAAAGTAAACTTGGCTACTTTACTTAATCCTTTAATACGTGCAATTACTTTAGTTATAGCATAAAAACCTACTATTGGAATGATAAGAAAGAGGAGTAAACAAAATAAAAACTGACTAACAGAATTAACGTACGTAAAATTAGCATTGTAATAATATAACATAGGGTATAATCCCGATGCAACACCCGTAATTATTGGGTATTGTTTATTATTATTTACAAATTGAATAATGTTTTGACGCAAATTATTTTGTTTTAATACGCTTTATAATTGTTTTGTTTTAAAAATTCGTCAATTCGAGTGATTTTTGCTATTGCTAAATAGTAAAAATTGTATCGAGAATAAGAATTTTTGATTCAAATAAGTTCTCGATACAATTCCTCGTGCCTCGAAATCACTCGAACTGACAGTTCCTCTCTTTTTGTAAAAAAAGCTACTCTACCTTATTATACACTACTTTCCCGTTATTATCTATACATTCATAAAACGCAGTACTTCCGTTTTCTTTTAATGGTATGTAACTAGAATTCTTTTCTAAAGTATCTAAAAAAGCCTGCTCCCCTGTTAAACTATAAAAAATAGTTTTAAATAAGTTTACATTGCTATTATATTCTAGATTAGAATAGTCTATTGCTTTCGGGTATTTAATACTTAACATACTACTAAATGCAGAATAGGCTTCTTGTGTATTCAATCGGCGTTTGGTGGCTTCCAAAAGGTATTCTTGCCCTACAAATCCACCGTGATCTGCTACAATAATGATTAAAGCATCTTCATCGTAATTATTAATAGTGGTAATTAATTCTTTTAACCAGGTATTAGCTATCTCTACACGTCTTAAATAATGTTTACGTTCTTCTTCTACTCCTCTAGCGTAGCTTTCTCTATATGCGATATGTCCAGGCACTGTTCTTTCAACAAAAACAAAATTATCGTTTTTTGGTAGTGTATCTAAAACGGCTTTAAAATCTTCAATGATATCTATGCCTTTAACACGTCCGCTATTATGAAGCGAGACTTCAGATTCTGGTACATTACAATAATCGAACCCTAATACTGGCCGGTCAATTAAAAAGAAGGAGTTGTCCGTAAAAAAGTACGATTTGTAATTATTATGTTTTAAAATATTTAATACTGTATTCTCTTCCCCAACAATAACATCGCTAGACTTGTGTGTTTTTAAAGTGCTTTTATTGGTATTACTAAAATAATGATGTTTCATGGCAAATAGCGACGGATTGGACGCTGCCGTGGAATAGTAATTGCTTCTAAATTTTGGGTAGTTTACAAAATTATTAGCGTTTAAAAAACCTTCAAATTCCGAATTATCGTAATTATAAGGCGTCTTATTTATTTGGTCGATATTAACATAACCGTCAGGCTGAATTACAAATATGTTTGGCTTTACCTTTAGCTTTGCTTTTAAAATAGTTTCAGACGTTTCTAACCAATCGTCATTACTTTGATTTAGCATAAAGTACAACTTGGGAAGCAACGTTACAAAACTCATTAATGCTAAAAGAAACTGTAAAACCATAATCTTTTTTATGTGCTTAAACACTAAAAGACCAATAATACCAGCAATAACTAATGCTAAAAGCATTTCTTTTCTATTATAATGAAATATTAAAATGCCGAATAATCCTAAAAACAAACAGGTATTAGCTACAGATAGTCTAAACTTCTCTAGTTTACGAAAGGGTTTCAGTTTAAATATAAACGGGCTTATTGCAACAAGTACTGCGGGTACAATAAAGCACAAGCCTATTAAAAAAAACAGTTGTTTTAATGAACCTATAAGGTATAAATTACTATTAGCATAGTGTAGAAAAGGATATAAACCGATAGCTAAAACCGTTAGTATTGGATAGTTTTTATCGTTATTTATAAAAGCTTTTATACTATCTATCATAAAATTTATAACTGACTTGTATTAGTTTAAACCTGATTTAACTTTAAATAAATATAAAGTACGCTCGGTGTTTTTAATATCATGTTGCTCTACTAAATCGAAGTATTTAGTATAAGCGTCTTCAAATTGACTACTATTATAAAAGTTGAAGTGGTCTTTAAACTCCCCTTTACTATTTAGTAAACGTTCTACCCAAGAATCACCTCGTTTAGGAAATTCGATAATAAGGTGTTTTGAAAACGATGCAAAAAATGCTGCCGACATATCGAACGTAATATTTCCAGATAACGACATGTGGTGTATTACAGCTAAGGCTAAAGTAGCATCTGGAGCAAAATCTTTAATACGTTTTAAAAATGAAAACCGTTCTGTATTATTAAAGCCAACTGCTGCTGAAGGGTTTAAAATATCTAACACAAAAGGCGTTATAAACGATTCTTTGTTTTGCTTTATTTGTTTATAATTATAGTCTACTGCATTATTATCTATATCGCAAACTAAGGCTTGATCTAAATTAGCCGTTATGCGCCTTACAAACGTACCATCGTTTCCACCAACATCTATCGCTGTTTTTGCATTTAATTGGTTTACCCAACCATTTATTAAGTCTGCCTTTAGGTTAAAAGCATCATCAGAGTAATTAGTTTTACTGTAATAATCTCCCCATTCACTCTGTTCTTTTAGTTCTAACTTTTTAATGTAGTTATAAAGGCTTTCTATAATATTAAGTTGCCCTTTTTTAGAGAGTGCTGTTACTTTAGCTTCGCCTTTATAATCTTCATTATGTTTGCTTTCAAACTTTGCTAATAAATGAATATTAGAATATAAAAACGGATTTATTTTTGTTTTAAACGGTAGCATAGAGGCCACTGTTTTTACAGGTATACCATCTATAAAATTACTAATTAACTTTAACACTTCCGAACCATGAAAATGTGCTAATAGTAATGGACCAAAAAAGTGCGTTACAAATTGTTTGTAGGCTCTCCATGGTGTATTTTCTTCGTAAAAGTCGAAAGACAGTGTATCTATAAAAATAGCTTTCCCATTATGAAACGTTACATTAAATGCTGAAGCATCTTTAAGTGAAAAGCCTTTTTCTAAACAAAACTTTTGAAGCTTTAGTGTTAGTAATGCAGCTTCTTTGTATTGATTAAAACTCCACTCGTAAGGATAGGTTATAAATGGAATAGATTCTGGTGCTATTATAATCTCTTCTTCGGAAGCTGAAAGTTCTTCGTGTGCTATTAATAGTCCACTTTTAAATAACGTTTTAAAAAAACCTGAATCTTTTAAAGCTTGGTATTGCTTAAAATAAATAGGATTAATTACGCGTTTTATACGCCCTTGATCCGTAAAAATATAACCAGATGGATCTCTAAAAGACGAAGAATGTGTTTGTTTAGTCGTCACTATTCGTTTTCTTTTCTATATCGGAATCGTCGATATTAATATCGTCAAATAACTCATTATCACCATCATCTGCAACTCCTAAAGATGATTTAACTTTATCTTTTCCCTTCTTTGAAAAAAATACAATTCCAATCAAAGCTGCTAAAAACAGCTTGAATTTGTAAAATGCGCCTTTAACAAACAAGACAATTCCTAATACCGCTGCAATTACAGCTTGAATCATCATAGCGCCTAATCCTGGATCGAAGTAAAGAAAATGCATCATTATTTTTTTTGTAAATATAGAAAAACTTAAGCGACTTTCTTAAAAAATAAATAGTAGACGTTTACTAGTAAAATTGCAGCATTTGCAATAATTATAGGTAAACCAATACGTAATGTTGGCATTAAAAACCCGTAGATTATAAATAGTATACACCCTGTCATGTTTACTAATCTTAATTTCTTTACATCTTTCATTGTAAACGACAGTAATACCATTAAAGAGGCTAAATAGCCTATGTATTCTGTTCCTGTAATTCCAAATAATTCCATATTCATTTCCCGCGAAAGCGGTAATATTTTAGTTTAATAATTTAGTCTTGTTCATTTTGTCTTGATAAAAAACCCTTCGACTACGCTCAGGATAAACCAAGCCAAAAAAATCAAATCAAAATTAGGAAATTGCTTCGCAACACTCACTTTCGGAATTACGCGCTTAAGGCTAGCGCCTTGCATCTTCATTCCTTCGTTCATTATTTCTTAATTTTGATGTGTTCCGATTGCATCGGAATCTCAAGTACTAATAGTTTTTCAAGCCTATTTTAAATTAACAAACAGCTATTCAACTTTTAGTTTTATCTCCTTTATAGTTGGTTATAAACTCAACTTATTTAGTGAGATGGCATTAATGCTCACAAAAAAGAGACATACTTTTCAGTATCTCTCTTTTTATATAGGCTAAGGTTTATAGTTTAAAATAAAACTACAACCGTATTTTATTTTAGATAATTTTATTTCTTTTACGCTCTACTTCAGTTAAATATACTTTACGTAGTCTTAAGAAATTTGGTGTTACTTCTACATACTCATCTTTTTGTATGTATTCTAAAGCTTCTTCTAAAGAGAATTTAATGGCTGGTACAATCTTCGCTTTATCATCTGCTCCAGACGAACGTACGTTACTTAATTTCTTTGTTTTAGTAATGTTAATCGTCATGTCATCTCCACGAGAGTTTTCTCCAATCACTTGACCTTCGTAAATATCTTCTCCTGGATCTACGAAAAACTTACCTCTATCTTGTAACTTATCGATAGAGTAAGGAATTGCTGTTCCTTTTTCCATAGATACTAAAGATCCGTTTTGACGTTCTGGAATTCCACCTTTTAATGGTTGGTATTCTTTAAAACGGTGTGCCATAATAGCCTCACCTGCTGTAGCTGTTAATAATTGATTACGTAAACCAATAATACCTCTAGATGGTACTATAAACTCACAAACCATACGCTCACCTTTAGCTTCCATGCTTAACATCTCTCCTTTACGCATCGTTACCATTTCTATAGCTTTACCAGAAACGTGCTCAGGTAAGTCTATTGTCATTTCTTCTACTGGCTCACATTTTACGCCATCAATCTCTTTAATGATTACTTGTGGCTGTCCTATTTGTAATTCGTAACCTTCACGACGCATCGTTTCGATTAAAACCGATAAGTGTAATACACCACGTCCAAAAACCATAAACTTATCTGCACTTCCAGTTTCTTCAACTCTTAAGGCTAAGTTTTTCTCTAATTCTTTAGTTAAACGGTCTTTAATATGACGAGATGTTACAAACTTTCCATCTTTTCCAAAGAAAGGCGAATCGTTAATAGTAAACAACATACTCATTGTTGGCTCATCGATAGCAATGGTTTTTAAACCTTCTGGTGCTTCAACATCGGCAACAGTATCACCAATTTCAAAACCTTCTAATCCAACAATAGCACAAATATCTCCTGTTTGTACTTCCTCTACTTTTTTACGGCCTAAACCTTCAAAAATATGAAGTTCTTTTATTTTATTTTTTACTATAGAACCATCTCTTTTTACTAAAGAAATTTGTTGTCCTACCTTTAAATCTCCTCTTGTTAAACGACCAATCGCAATACGACCTGTAAATGAAGAGAAATCTAACGATGTAATTAACATCTGTGTATTCCCTTCAGGAATTTTTGGCTCAGGAATATGCTCTATTACCATATCTAATAATGGCTCTATATTCTCTGTTTCTTTTTGCCAATCGTCACTCATCCAGTTGTTCTTAGCAGAACCATATACTGTAGGGAAATCTAATTGCCACTCTTCTGCTCCTAATTCGAACATTAGATCAAATACTTTTTCATGTACTTCATCTGGCGTACAGTTTTCCTTATCTACTTTGTTTACAACAACACAAGGCTTAAGCCCTAAGTCTATCGCTTTTTGTAATACAAAACGCGTTTGTGGCATTGGCCCTTCAAAAGCATCTACTAATAATAAAACACCATCGGCCATGTTTAATACACGCTCTACTTCTCCACCAAAATCGGCGTGACCAGGTGTATCAATAATATTAATTTTAGTGTCTTTATATATTACAGAAACGTTTTTAGACGTAATAGTAATACCACGTTCACGCTCTAAATCGTTATTATCTAGAATTAAATCTCCAGTATTTTCATTCTCACGAAATAACTGGCAGTGGTACATAATTTTATCTACCAAAGTCGTTTTACCGTGATCTACGTGCGCAATAATTGCGATGTTTTTAATATTAGCCATAATCTTAGTGCCTTATTTTAAGCGTGCAAAGGTACTTAATTTTTATGGATTTTTAGCTTTTTATCTTTTTTTTGAATATTAGCCCGTATTGTTTAACTAAAATAGTCTTAAAAAACAGTTAAGTATCTAAACAACAAAGCCTTTGTTTAATTTATTTTATATCTTTTATTCTTAATATTAAAAAATGATAATTATGTTAGAAAAATTTAACCGATTAACTCAAGAACAAATGAATTTAATTACTGGTGGTGCTCAAGAAGTTGGGGATATAGATAGAGTACAGCCTACTACTAATTAATAGTAAAACACATTTTAGATTTTAATAAATAGTGTGCTTTTAATGCTTAAAACCATGTCGTAGTATAACCACAATTTCAATATTCTTTTTTACGTCTCTACAAATTCAGAGACGTATTATTTAGTATTAAATTGTAAAAGTTTGGCATAACCTACCTTTTTTGAGTTATTTACAAAACAGTAAAAAGGTTGGCATATATTGTTTATATTGGACATTAAAAGCAACATATTTGATAAGGTTGACATATACTAACGTTAGCCACAATTAAGACCAACATTTGAAAAAAGAGAAAATATTAGAAAAAATTGAAAAACATTTTGCCGAAAAGCTATATGTAAGATTGACACGCAAAAAAGGTGGCTTTGAAGGAATTTCTACTGGATTTATTCTTGACAAGTCAAATGATTTTCTTCTATTACAAGAGTCTGATGAATTTAAAATTTTAGGTTATCAAATTTTCCCTATTGAGACTATTAAACACGTCCGATATAATAAAAATGATAAAACTTACGAAAGGATTTTAAGCGAGGAAGGTTTGTTGACAGATGTACAGTCCAAATATGAAATTGACTTAAGCAGTTGGACATCAATCTGTAACGACATTAAAAAAACAGAATTACCAATAATATCAGAATGTGAACATCCAAAATTAAATTACTTCTGTATTGGAAGATTGGAAAAGGTTAATAAAAAGTCTATTTCTATTAGATATTTTAATGCTCAAGGAATCTTAGATAAGAAAAATACCAAACATAAATTCGAGAATATTACAAAATTGAGTTTTGATGACCATTACGCAAATGTTTTCTCTAAATACTTAGTTGAAAAATAATGGAAGAATCAAATAAAATACTTGAACGGATTTTAGAATTACTCGCAAAAAACGAAGCTCGAATTAGTACCAATGAATTGACTTCAGAAGGCGATAATCTTTTGGATAAGGCAGAGAAAGAAGGAGATGAAGCAAGTAAAAAAATACAATCTAGCTTTGACCGAATTCACGATAAATTATTCACATTTAATAATATGCTAATTGCCGCTTTCCTTGGTCTGAGTAAATTCCCGACTGACGAGCCAATTTTTAGTTTATGGGCAGCAATATTGCCAATTGTAAATCTGATTTATCTGATGCTGCTTGAAAAATGGCAGATGGAAATATATAGACACGCTTCAAGAAGAATGCAATGGAATTTCACAACTGATGTTCAGAAATATGGACGAATGATTAATCGCCAAAATTTAAGGTCATTACTTTCGATTATAACAACATTTGGATTGTTTGTTTACCTTGTGATTAAAATATTGAGCTACTAGAAAACGGAAAATAACTGTGGCTAACAATGTATACAAAAAATAGCACAAGTCATTGCAAACACTATGGTTTGGCATTTTTGGAAAGTCGCCAAATTTTTAAATTTGACGATTTCCAAGTAAAAAAATAAATAGTAAAATTTAAAAATTCGGCTTGTGTATAATCCGAAAAGTAATCGCTTATTTACTGCGCTACTTTTCATATACGAAGCCGTTGGAGTTAATACTCCGCTGCGCTACGCATTAACTCCAATGAGGGCGGCTACCGCCCACGTCGCCGTTAGGCCTTCGCTAAGGCGAAGTACTAACAACAACGTTGGCTATAAGTCATTTGTATTATGAAGAACTTTCAGTATCTTCACAATAAAAACAACTCATAGCCGCCCTCATTGTAAGCAAGCGCAAAAAAAATCTAGAAATGTTTAATATATTCAAGAAATCTAAAGAAACTAATTCAAAAGTCCCTCAACGAATTCCCATAATGAGAATGGAAGATTATCATACTCATTATTTAGGAAAAACAAATGATGGAAAATTGTTCTTTGGCTCTGAAACATTTGCTAATAAAAAACCTCATTGGGAGGTTAAACCTGAATTACAAAGCCAAAATCGAATTGACTTAGCAATATTGTATTTATTTGACAAAAAAGGCAAATTTATAGAATCGAAACATTGGTCAACTGATTTGGATAACGAGAGACAAAATACTACTAAAAAACTAGAAGAACTGATTGCTAATTTAGGACAAGTTACTTTCTGTAATATAGAAGTTGAAACTTTTGAGATTAGTATTGACGGAATAAAGTGTGGATTAATTCCTAATGAAGAATCTGAAAGTATTGACTTATACCCAAGTAATACAATCTCATTTCAAGAACCTTGGGATGGAGAATATTACACTTAAAAAAGAAAGCCAGCTTACAACAATGGCTATAATTAATACGGGTTTTGGTGCTTAACCCAAAGTTTAGAGCTTTTAATCAAGTCCGCCAAATCTTTTTGATTTGGCTTTATAAAGAAAAAGATAAAACAAAATAAAAAGTTCTGGCTAAGTGCTTAATCGGAAATTCAGTAATTTTAATCCCCGTACTAACCATAGCCGAGACGTTGTAGTGCATTTAAAATAATATGCTAAGAAGATTATAATAGATGAGAACTTATCCAGAAAACACTAAAGAACTAGAAAAAAAACACAGTTTTAGTTTTCCTTTAGATAACAAAAAGTTAGAGCTTATTCATAATAATATTATTTTACGCAATGATATTGCATTCGTATTTTTCAAATCAAGAATCTTAAATTCACTGAAAAGGCAAAATCTATTCGAAAACGAATTATCCAGTGAGTTATTTTTGGACAAAAAATTTAACCAAACAGACAGACTTAAAATATATAAAGCAATAAAAAACCAACTTCCTCAGCCAGTTAGTGAGAGTAAGAAATTGAATTTGTATTCTTTGTTTCATTTAAATGAAAAACCAAAAATCGATACTAAAGTATTAACAATTAAAGACTTAATTTGTGATTTAATCAAGCAAAACAGAGTAACTATTAAGGAGGAATTTGAAACTTTTTTTAAACATGAACTTGATAACTTAAAATACCAAAACGACACTACAACAATATGTAAAAATGCATTTTACATTAACCGTTACCATAAATTAAAAAAAGAAAAAAAATGGGAATATTTGACATCTTCAAAAAAGAGAAATCAAACTCAAATTCTACAACGGAAAATGGAATTTTAGGCCCGACTTTTCTTGAAGAAAATGTTGAGCATATTTCTAACCCAAAGGAATTACATTCTCACGAGTGGAGACGTAAACTTAAATCAAAAACTGATGAAACATTTTTCGAAATCAAGTATTATGGACAACTCCACTCTGATTATAAAAACTTAATCATAGAAACTGACTTTGCTTCTGCTAAAATTATTGCGGTTAATATAACTAACAAAAGTGAATACTTATTATTTGACGGATGCAAACACGGATATAACGCTATGTTTTGCGACAAATATTCTGACGAACAAATAAATAATAGAATTCCTGACAAAATATACAATGACGAAAAAGGAAATAGCAAATTCGAATTAATTATTTCAACTTATAACGGAATTGATTATGAAGATGAATTTAGAGAAGAAGTTGACTCTAATGGAAAAATAGAATTAATTAACGGACAAAAAGTTGACTTTGAAAAAGTAAAACGGAACGGATTTGACACTTTACAAATCTGGGCTATTAATGAAAATGGAAATAAAATAGAAATAGTTTCAGAAGAATTAGCTTAAAAACATGTGCTAACAAAGAACTGTGGTAAAAAACAAATAAAATTCACTTAGTTTTTAGCCAATGTACTTCTGTAAGTATCATCATA
>CANLUH010000021.1 GCA_947494205.1 uncultured Flavobacteriaceae bacterium
ATTATTCATTATTCATTATTCATTATTCATTATTCATTATTCATTATTCATTATTCATTATTCATTATTCATTATTCATTATTCTCATGCCTTGAGTATTTATTTTAGAGACATAAATATTAAAATTAATATCAGTTTTAGAATATACGCTACTCATAGCTTCGGCAACTCGTTTAGCTGTTTCTTCTCCTTTGCTTAAAGCAAAAATAGAAGGTCCAGAGCCAGAAATACTACAACCTAAAGGATCAGCTTTTATGCTTTCACTTTTTATAGCATCATAATACGGAATTAATTGTTTTCTATGGGGTTCTATAATACCATCGTTTAACGATTCGCTTAATAAGTCGTAATCGTTAGTATGGAGTGCGTGAACTAAACTACCAACATTCGCCCACTGGGTTATGGCGCTTTTTAAAGCGACGTTTTCTGGTAATATGGCTCTTGCTTCTGCTGTTTTTATTTCAATTTCAGGATGTATAATGGTTGCATATAACTCTGAAGGCGTAGGAAGTTGTAACACTTTTAAAGGCGTACAAGATTTTACTAAAGTAAAACCACCAAATAGGGCAGGAGCAATATTATCTGCATGTTCGCTTCCGCTTGCCAAGGCTTCTCCTTTCATAGCAAAATAGGTAAGTTCTGTTGTGTTATAAGGTTTGCCTAATAATTCATTAATGGCAAAGACGCTTCCTGCTGCACTTGCCGAACTACTACCAACACCACTGCCTGGTTTTATATTTTTATAGATTTCTATTTCGAAACCACAATCGGGTTTTGCATCTGCTATTAAAGCTAATGCTGAAACTCCCGCGACATTCTTTTCTGCTTCATAAGGCAAATCAAATCCTTCTATTTTAGTTATTGTAATTCCTTTTGTTTTGGTTTTACGTATAATCATTTCGTCACCAATGGTATCTAAGCAAAAGCCTAGTACATCGAACCCGCAAGAGACGTTTGCTACGGTTGCAGGTGAGAATATTTTTATTTTTTTCATTGAAAAATTTTAATTTTTCATTCCCGTGAAAACGGGAATCTTATTATTGTAATGGTTCTCGATACAAAATTCTTGAAAAAAGAATTTCACTCGAACTGACGTTAGTTTATTAATTTACTCAATTTCATGTTTTATTACTTTAAGTGGATTCCTGTTTGCAAAGGAATGACAACATTAAAACTTGAACTTGAACTTGAACTTCGTAAGAGTAAGTACTTCAAAAATCGTTAATCATTTAACAGATTGCCACGTCCTACGTCCTCGCAATGACGATAATTTTTGAGCTTTCCTAATTCCTAATTCCTAATTCCTAATTCCTAATTCCTAATTCCTAATTTAGTTATTCCCAATTCTAATAATATCTGCAAATAGGCCAGAGGCTGTAACATCTGCTCCGGCACCAGCACCTTTTATAATCATGGGTTGTTCTGGATAGCGTTCTGTATAAAACATAACTATATTGTCTTTTCCTTTTAAATTATAGAATGGATGGCCTTCTGGGATGTGTTTTAAACCTACTTTGGCTTTGCCGTTGTTAAATTCGGCGACGTATTTTAATTGACAGTTTTCAGCTTCAGCCGAAGCATACAAACTTTTAAAATGTGCTTCGTCTTCTATTAGCGACTCATAGAAATCGTCTACGTTATCGCTGTTCAGGTTTCTTTCAGTTAAAAACGAATCGTTAGTAATATCTTCTACATTTATATTGGTCCCATTTTCTCGTGCTAGAATTAAAATTTTTCTAACCACATCGATACCACTTAAATCAATTCTTGGATCTGGTTCTGTATAGCCTTCAAATTGTGCTTGTTTTACAATGTCATGAAAGTTTCTTTTATCTGTATAATTATTAAAAATAAAGTTTAAACTCCCCGATAATACGGCTTGTATAGAAGTTACTTTGTCTCCAGATGCAACCATGTTATTTAAGGTGTTAATAACGGGCAAACCTGCACCGACATTCGTTTCAAATAAAAATGGCGCATTGTATTTACTAGATAATTGTTTTAGTTTACTATAATTTTCGAAAGCACTAGAACATGCTATTTTATTGCAGGCTACAACAGCGATGCTATTTTTTAGGTATTCGGAATATAAATCGGATACTGCTTCGCTAGCAGTGATATCTATAAAGATGCTATTTCGTAGGTTTAAGGCAATGGCTTTGTCTAGAAACCCTTGTAAATCGGCTTGAACACCTTGCTGTAATCTAAAAGGCCATTCATTTAAAGGGATGCCGTCTTCGTTAAAAGCCATACGTCTAGAGTTTGAAATCCCGACGATTTTTAAATTTAGTTTATGTGTTTTATTTAGGTAATCGTTTTGCTGTTCTATTTGGTCTATTAATTTTTCGCCTACATTACCAACGCCTATAATAAATAGATTAAGGTGTTTAATATTACCTTCAAAAAAGCGTTCATGTAATGTATTTAGTGCTTTTTTAACGTCCTTTTCTGCTATTACTGCCGAGATATTACGTTCGGAAGCTCCTTGAGCTATCGCTCTTATATTAATGTTATTACGCCCTAAAGTACTAAACATTTTTCCGCTAATACCTTGATGACTTTTCATTTTATCGCCAACAAGTGCAATAATAGACAGATTACTTTCTACTTGTATTGGGTTTAGTTTGTGGGTTGCAATTTCGTATTCGAAAGCGTCGTTAATAGCCCTTTCTGCAATATTGGCATCGGTATCGCTTATACCAAAACAAATGGAATGTTCTGATGAGGCTTGCGTTAT
The DNA here is from genome assembly GCA_947494205.1 of uncultured Flavobacteriaceae bacterium. Taxonomy (GTDB): domain Bacteria; phylum Bacteroidota; class Bacteroidia; order Flavobacteriales; family Flavobacteriaceae; genus JAHDHI01. Next base: position 2,738 of record CANLUH010000021.1, read on the forward strand.
TAAAATAATATTAACTTCTTTTTGAGCTAATGTTTCGAATAAACGCTTAGAAAAACCGGGTACACCAACCATACCATTACCTTGTAAGGTTAATAGAGAGATGTTATTAATATTAGTGATGCCTGTTGCAGTCGCTATTTTTTTATTAGGTTGGCTACTAATAATAGTGCCTTTTGCTTCTGGATCTAGAGTGTTTTTTATATGAATTGGAATTTGTAAATCTAAAACAGGTTGCACCGTTGGAGGGTAAAGTACTTTGGCTCCAAAATGCGATAATTCCATAGCTTCTTGATACGAGATTTCTGCTATAGGAAAGGCTTGTTTTACTTGTTTTGGGTTTGTGGTATACATACCGCTAACATCTGTCCAAATTTCTAATTTTTTTGCTTGTAGTGCTGCAGCAATAATAGCAGCTGTATAATCTGAACCACCACGACCTAATGTTGTTATTTCATTATTTGAAGATTTAGAAATAAAGCCAGGTAGTATTGTTATGTTTTGCTTAGCTTCTATAAAATAATCTTGAATGTTACTGTTTGTGATATTAAATTTTACTTCAGCTTTCGTAAAATTAGAGTTAGTAACTATTAACTCTTGTGTGTTTTTTAATTGTGCATTAAGACCTCTAGATTTTAATGTTTCTGCAATAATGTAAGAGGACAATAATTCTCCAAAACTAACTAATCTATCGGATGTTTGTGGCGATAATTCGTTAATTAAATAAATACCGTCTAGTAAACTTTTTAAGCTTTTTAATTGCTCCTTGAGTTTAGTAATTACTTCTGGTTCTGGATTAGGAATTAACTTAGTTAAAATATTTAAGTGCTTTGTTTTTATGGCTTTAAATTCCTTTTTATAGTCTTTATCGTTTGTTTCTGCTAAACGCCCAGCATGAAGTATTTTATCTGTTATACCTCCAATTGCAGAAACAACGCAAATAACATGGTCTTTACTGGCGTAAGTTTCTAAAATAGAAATGACTTGATTTATATTTTTTGAAGAACCGACAGATGTTCCTCCAAATTTTAATACTTGCATGTTGTATGTAATGTTGTTATGTAAATTTCGATTAAATAGTGTAGTGTAAAATAACTACAAAATAGGCCGTGGGATAATATATTATAAACAACCCAAAAGGGTAGTAATAATTGTAGTAAATGTAATCATAGCAAAAGTCGCTTCAGTTGTAGAAGTTAAATTAATAGTGGCTATTTTAGTTTTGCTATACATTTTATGCGTGTAATACATAGTAAAAGTATTATTTTTACGCGAATAATAAAATAAAAACTAAATTTTTATAGTATTCTGAAAATTAAAGATATCTATTTCATTTTTTAGAATGAAAAGCGGCAATTAATGGATATTATGTAATTAACTAAAACAGTATTTAAAATTAATCCTATTAAAAGGGATAAGGCATATGAAGATTTTTTCTAAAGAACAGATATACGAAGGCGACAGATTAACTACCGAAAAACAAAAAATTTCCTCTACTGATTTAATGGAGCGTGCAGGTACTCAGATTTTTAACTGGTTACACATGCGAATGCAAGGTGCGCAAGTACCTATTCATGTATTTTGTGGTATTGGTAATAACGGAGGAGATGGTTTAGTAGTTGCTAGACATTTAGTAACACATGGTTATAATGTTAAAACTTATATTGTTAATTGTAGCGATAAGCGATCTAAAAACTTTTTAATTAATTACGATCGTATTAAAAATGTAACTAAGGATTGGCCTACACTGTTAAGTTGTACCGATGATTTTTCTCCAATAGATGCTAACGACATTATTGTAGATGCTGTTTTTGGTATTGGTATTAATCGCCCAGTAGACGATTGGGTAAAAGGGTTATTTAATCATTTTAGAGCCTCAAGAGCTTATACTTTGGCTGTAGACATTCCTTCAGGATTATATACAGATAAATTGCCTAGTGATCCAGAAGCCGTTGTAACAGCTGGATATACATTAAGTTTTCAGACTCCTAAATTAGTATTCTTTTTACCAGATACTGCTAAGTATACAGTACAATGGGAGGTTATAGATATTGGTATAGATCAAGAGTACATATATAAGACAAATACAGAAGCAGATTTAATAGGGAAACATGAAGTTTTACCTATTTATAAACCTAGAGATAAGTTCTCTAATAAAGGTACTTATGGACACAGCCTTATAATAGGAGGGAGTTATGGTAAAATTGGAGCTGTTACTTTAGCTAGTCGTGCTACATTAGCTGTTGGTGCAGGTTTAGTTACTGCTTATATTCCTAAATGTGGTTATACAGCTTTACAGGCAGCTTTTCCTGAAGCTATGGTAATTACAGATGTTGATGAAGAAAAATTAACTAGTATTAATTTTGATATAGAGCCAACAGTTATTGGTTTTGGAGTAGGAGTCGGTACAGATGCTAAAACAATTACCGCTTTTGAAACTTTTTTGAAAACTAATAAAACGCCTTTAGTTATAGATGCAGATGGTTTAAATATTCTGTCTAAAAAGAAAGCATTATTAAAACTATTACCAGAGCAAACTGTTTTAACACCACACCCTAAAGAGCTAGAACGTTTAATAGGAAAATGGAAAGGTGATTTTGATAAGCTGAAAAAAACAAAAGCATTTTCTAAAAAGTATAATGTTATCGTTGTTATAAAAGGCGCTAATACTATTACTGTTTTTCAAGATAAATTATATGTAAATGCAACAGGAAACCCTGGATTAGCAACTGCAGGTACAGGAGATGTTTTAACAGGAATGATTACAGGCTTAATTGCACAAGGTTATAAACCTTTGGCTGCCTCTATTTTTGGAGTGTACTTACATGGTAAGTCTGCCGATTTATTAATAGAAGATTATGGTTACCAAAGTTTAATTGCCAGCCATGTTGTTGGTGGAATTTCTGAAGCGTATTTAGATTTATTTAAACAGCCGGAACAACCAGAAGTTGAAGAGGCAGGAGAGAAGTAGTAAAAGATAAAATAAGTGTAATAAAAAAGCGAACTACAATGTAGTTCGCTTTTTTATGTTTTAATATTTCTTTAAAAGATTATATCTCTAAAGAATTAAATAAGTCTTTTAATTTTGGATCAGATGGTCTTGGAGCATCTGCACTTACAATATTCCCATTTGGATCTATTAAGATAAATCTTGGGATTCCGTTAATTCCATATTCTTTTACAAATTGAGATTTCCAGTTTTGATCCGTCATTAATTGTATACCTCCTAATTCTTTATCCTTAATCATTGCATCCCATTTTGCGTGGTCTTCTGCAACATCTACAGAGGTGCTAACAAATTCTATATTTTTACCGTGGTATTCTTTTTCTACTTTCTTAAGAGAAGGTATTTCAGCCTTACAAGGTCCGCACCATGTAGCCCAAACGTCTACATAAACGTACTTACCTTTTAAATCGCTAAGAGATGTTGTTCCTCCTTTATGGTTCTCGTAGTTAGCAAACGTTGGAGATGGTTTTCCTTTTACAAGTTTAGCCGAAATGTCGTAGTTTGCTTTTATATCTTCTTTAATTTTAGCATCAGTTGTACTTTCACTTAAAAAAGTATACATTTCTTTTAAATTATTGTTTGCAGGAGATAATGCCATTTTAGCTAAATAATCTACTACTTGATCTTTTAAAGCAGGGATTTTAATATCACTTATAGCTGCTAAGTCTGCAGGTTTGATACTATTAAAATCTTCTAAACCATCAAATATTGGATCCATTACATTTCCAAACGCTAATCCTTGGTAAGATTGAGAGTTATTAAATGCTGTAACATCGTCGAAAGTTAATTCCTTAAATGCTTTAGGTAGAAAGTTTTCAGAAACTTTAAAACTATCCTTTTTAGTATAGTAAGCGTGACCTCTTTCATAATTAGTTAATGTATAATACGAATCATACTCTAAGTTTTTTAACTCAGCAGCTAAGAAACCTTGGTCTATACCTGTTATACCTTCTAAAGTTGTTTTGTGACTATTTTTTATTTCTTCAACTTTAGCTTTATAAGCTGTTTCATCCAATTTGTAAAAATCAGATCCAGGTCCTTGTACTTTTCCTGTATTTTCTCTTTTGTTTGCTAAATAATTATTTTCTGCTGTCCCACTGCCAGAAAACACCATTTCAGAACCTTCTTTAGTCACACCTAAACTATCTCCTATTTTAATATATAGGTTAGAACGCGTTTTACCATAGCTTAATGTATAAAATCCATTTTCTGCTATTTTAAGCGTATCTGCGAATTTCCCTCCTTCGCCGATAGTAATTTTTCGCTCAAAATCTCCACCTTTTATAGTGACTTCCTCTGCCTTTGTATCTCCTAAATTCCCAGAGACTAATGCATAATCAATTTTTGGTTCTTGTTTACATGCTAAAATTGCTAGAGCAGATAAACCTAATAGTAGTTTTTTCATTTCTTGTTAATTAATTTTTATCAAAAATAGGAGTTTAAAATTATTTTTTAGCTTTTTGATTAATTATTAACGTTTAACTTGCATATTTTATATTGAATGTTGATTTTTGAGCCACTTTAATTTAATTGTATGACTATTCATTATATATCTAATCAAGTTTTAGAACTTACAACGATTCAATCTATTATAACAGAACAAAAACAATTACAATTGTCTGATGAGGCTGTGACTCGTGTAACTAATTGTCGTAAGTATTTAGACGAAAAACTTAAAACAGAAGACAGACCTATTTATGGTATAAATACTGGTTTTGGGTCTTTGTATAATGTAAAGATTTCTAAGGAGAATTTAACAAAGCTTCAAGAGAATTTGGTAATGTCTCATGCTTGTGGTACAGGAGACGAAGTGCCTCAAGATGTCGTTAAATTAATGTTACTATTAAAGATACAGTCTTTAAACTATGGACATTCTGGATGCCAATTAGAAACGATTACGCGTCTAATAGACTTTTATAATAACGATATTTTACCAGTTGTTTATACTCAAGGGTCTTTGGGAGCCTCTGGAGACTTAGCACCACTGGCACATTTGGCTCTTCCTTTAATTGGTAAAGGAAAAGTAAATTATAAAGGAGAGGTTGTAGATTCTAAAACGATTTTAGACACTTTTAACTGGAAACCTGTTGCATTACAATCTAAAGAAGGTTTAGCTTTACTTAATGGTACTCAGTTTATGAGTGCTTATGGTGTACATTTATTATTAAAAAGTTATAAATTATCTTATTTAGCAGATTTAATAGGTAGTGTTTCTATTGATGCTTTTGATGGGAGAATAGAACCTTTTAATGAGTTAGTGCATATTGTTAGACCGCATAACGGACAGTTAAAAACGGCGGCTAATGTGCGAGAATTTCTTAATGGGAGTACAATAATAGAACAAGCTAAACAGCATGTACAAGATCCTTATTCTTTTCGTTGTATACCACAAGTACATGGTGCAACAAAAGATACATTAGCGTTTGTTTTAAAAACATTTAAAACAGAAATAAATTCGGTAACCGATAACCCTAATATTTTCTCTGAAGAGGACGAAATTATTTCTGGTGGAAATTTTCATGGTCAACCTTTAGCCTTAGCTTTAGATTATTTAAAAATTGCTATGGCAGAATTAGGTAATATTTCTGAAAGACGTGTTTTTCAACTTGTTTCAGGTTTAAGAGGTTTGCCTGCGTTTTTAGTTAATAATCCTGGGTTAAATTCAGGATTTATGATACCACAATATACAGCAGCAAGTATAGTAAGTGCTAATAAACAATTAGCAACACCAGCATCTATAGATAGTATTGTATCTAGTAACGGACAAGAAGATCATGTAAGTATGGGGGCTAATGCTGCTACACAAGCTTATACTTTAGTTAATAATGTAGAGCGTGTGTTGGCGATAGAATTGTTTAATGCTTCGCAAGCATTACAATTTAGAGCACCTTTAAAGTCTAGTGATTTTATAGAATCGTTTTTACATGCTTATAGAGTAGAAGTGCCTTTTATAGAAGAAGACGAAGTGCTACATGACGACATACAGGCTTCTATTGCTTTTATTCAGAATTTAGCTATAGACGATGTTGAGTTGTTTAAATAGGGATTATTAATTTTTTTTAATAATACTATTTGCCCAAAGAATGGCATGTTCTAAATCGTTAAAAATTTCGAAAGGTTTTTTTAAGAATAATTTTTCAACTTGTGCAGCTTGTCTAGCTATAATATTACCTGAAACTACAGCAAAACCTGCTAAAGATTTTACATTAGAAGTGTCTTTATAAATAATTGGGTCTACTGCATAGGAGTTAACACGGTGTGTTATGTATACAAAAGGTTTATTCTTAAAATGATTTAAGATTGTTTTAGTCTGCTGATCACATTTGTCTACACAAATAGTTTCACCTTCATTTACATTACAAATTGCGTAGTTGTTATAGAAGCGTATTTTGCAGAAACCTAGATCTTTAATCATTTTAATAAATTTGGGTCGGCAAAAGTACTCTACTACTTTAAATTTTGAAAGTAAATTATGCTATTTTTTGTAAATACTATTTACAATACGTTAATTATAAATTAATTAATGTTAGGGTTTAAAGAGATGTATTATTAAGTTTTTAATTAAAGATAGGATGTGTTAAACTATAATGTGTTTTTTAAGTGAAGTATTGTTAATTAAATATCTTTAATATTCTTCTATACGACAGGTTTTATTTAACAATGTATTTGCCCATTGTATGCCTTTGTCTAATTCAGAAAAAACTTCGAAAGGTTTTTTTAAAAATAGTCTTTCAACATCTGTAGAGCTTAATGCCATATGATTTGTAGATACAACTCCAAACCCTATCAGGTTTTCTATTTTAGATACAGAGATGTATACGGTAGGATCTACTGAATAGGAATGTACTCTATGTGTAATGTATACAAAAGGTAAGTTATTAAATGAAGGTACAATAGTTTCTACCATTTCATTAATTAAATCTTGAGTTAACACAACACCTTCGTTTATTTTAGAGACTACAATATTGTTGTAAATCTCTAAAGTACAGAACGATAAATTTACTGTATTAATCATTTTAGTTTAGTTAAGATTTTAAAAATGCTTACTCATTAAAGATAATAAAGCTTTTTTAAATAAACTATTTATTACTATTTTTTGTAGATAGAAATAGAATTATTTGGCATCTTCTATAATACGTTTAGACCAAGCTAGAGCATCGTCTAGTGATTCAAAAGTATCTATAGGTTTATGAGAGAATATTTTTTCTATTTCAATAGTATTATCATATAAGTTATCTATAACTATAGCAAAGCCTTTAAGGTTTTTTAACTCAGAATTATACTTGTAAATAATAGGATCTACGGAATAGGAGTGCCTTCTATTGGCTATGTACACAAAAGGTTCCGATTTAAAGTGATTTATTGCAACTTCTATAATCTCTGAGCTTTTTTCTAAAGTTAAATCTACACCATCGTCTATAGTACCAACGATAGTATGCTCATAAATCTCTATAGTGCAAAAAGATAGTCTAGTTTTTTTATACATTTTTAGGGTGTTCATGTATTATAAATAATTCAAAAAGGCTACTTATAAAAATAAGTAACCTTTTTGAGTATAGTAATCATTAGGATTCTGTCGATTTCTCAGCTTTATCTATTTTAATAGTAATTTCATTAGCCTTTTTATCTAAATCCATAGTAATTTTATCTCCTTCTTGTAGATTGGAATTTATAATTTCTTCAGCAAGAGCGTCTTCTATATACTTTTGGATAGCTCTTTTTAATGGTCTTGCGCCATACTGCTTATCGAAACCTTTATCTGCAATATAATCTTTAGCAGCTTTAGTTAATTTAAGTGTATACCCAAGTCCTTTTATACGAACTAGAAGTTTGTCTAATTCTATATCAATTATTTTATGGATATCTTCTTTTTCAAGAGCATTAAATACAACAACATCGTCTATTCTATTTAAAAATTCTGGAGCAAACGATTTTTTCAATGCATTTTGAATAACTGCGCGTGCATTTGCATCTTCTTGTGATTTTTGTGAAGCAGTACCAAAACCGATACCTGTACCAAAATCTTTAAGTTTTCTAGCTCCAATATTAGAAGTCATTATAATAATGGTGTTTCTAAAATCAATTTTACGGCCAAGACTATCTGTTAAATACCCATCGTCTAATACTTGAAGTAACATATTAAAGACATCTGGATGTGCTTTTTCAATTTCATCTAAAAGTACAACAGCATATGGTTTGCGTCTTATTTTTTCTGTTAGTTGTCCACCTTCTTCATAGCCTACGTATCCTGGAGGTGCTCCAACTAAACGTGAAATAGCAAATTTCTCCATATACTCACTCATGTCAATTCGTACTAGTGATTCTTCACTATCAAATAATTCACGAGATAATACTTTGGCTAATTGTGTTTTACCAACTCCAGTTTGCCCTAAAAATATAAATGAACCAATTGGTTTATTAGGATCTTTAAGTCCTGCACGGTTACGTTGTATGGCTTTTACAACTTTAGCTACGGCCTCATCTTGCCCAATAACTTTACCTTTAATTAATTCAGGTAATTCGGCTAATTTATTACTTTCCGTTTGCGCAATTCTATTTACAGGTACTCCAGTCATCATAGACACAACATCTGCAACGTTATCCTCAGTAACTGTTTCTTTGTGTAGTTTGGTGTCTTCCTCCCATTTTTCTTGAGCAATAGCAAGTTCTTTTTCTAAACGTTTTTCGTCATCTCTTAGTCTTGCAGCTTCCTCATATTTCTGTTTTTTAACAACAGAATTTTTAGTAGCCTTAACGTCTTCTAACTTCTTCTCTAATTCAATAATTTGTTTAGGAACATCGATATTAGTAATATGTACGCGAGAACCAGCTTCATCTAAAGCATCAATAGCTTTGTCTGGAAGAAAACGCTCTGTCATATAACGATTCGTTAATTTAACACAGGCTTCTATTGCTTCGTCTGTATACTCAACATTATGGTGATCTTCGTATTTGCTTTTTATGTTATTTAGTATTTCTATTGTTTCTTCAACTGTAGTTGGTTCAACAATTACTTTTTGAAAACGACGTTCTAATGCGCCATCTTTTTCTATGTATTGTCTGTATTCATCTAGAGTTGTTGCTCCTATACATTGTATCTCACCACGTGCTAGAGCTGGTTTAAACATATTTGAGGCGTCTAAACTTCCTGTTGCTCCACCAGCACCAACTATAGTGTGGATTTCATCTATAAATAGAATAACATCATCATTTTTTTCAAGCTCGTTCATTACGGCTTTCATACGTTCTTCAAACTGTCCTCTGTACTTAGTTCCAGCTACTAAACTTGCTAAATCTAAAGTAACTACACGTTTATTAAATAGAATACGTGATACTTTTCGTTTTACAATTCTATTAGCTAAGCCTTCTGCTATTGCAGATTTTCCAACTCCTGGTTCTCCTATTAATAAAGGGTTATTCTTTTTACGTCTACTTAAAATTTGAGAGACACGTTCTATTTCTTTTTCACGCCCAACAACTGGATCTAGTTTTCCTTCTTCAGCCATTGCTGTTAGATCTCTACCAAAGTTATCTAAAACAGGTGTTTTAGATTTCTTATTGCCTTTACTTGCAGGAGTGTTAAAAATATCTTTAGATTCATTACCTTCAGAAGTAGAATCATCATCTTGAAATTCTGCTTTAGGTTCTGTATAATTATCGTCGTTTGTGATCATAAACTTAAATTGTTCTTTTACATTATCATAGTCTACTTTTAGCCTATTTAATAGCTTAGTCGTAGGATCATTTTCGTTTCTTAAAATACACAATAATAAATGTGCTGTGTTTATAGACGTACTTTGAAACAACTTCGCTTCTAAGAATGTTGTTTTTAAAGCACGTTCTGCTTGTCTTGTTAAATGTAAATTCTTTTTTTCGTTAGAGGTTATCGCTATATTAGGATTTGCGGGGCTTAATATTTCTACTTTTCGTCTTAAATGATTTAAATCTATATCTAAGGCATTTAAAATGTTAATAGCTTTGCCGTTTCCATCTCTTAATAAGCCAAGCATTAAATGCTCAGTGCCAATAAAGTCATGGCCTAAGCGTAATGCTTCCTCTTTACTATATGCAATTACATCTTTAACTCTTGGGGAAAAATTATCATCCATATATTTATCTCGTTTCAGGATTAAAATTACTAAATCATATTACCAAACGCAAAAACTATTCCTTAAATAATATGAATTCAGCTAAGAGACAAAAAAAACTTTATAAATGAAAATAATTAACAAGATAACTTATTAACGAAAAACGGTTTCAAAATTGTTAATAAATACTGTTAAAAAATACTGTTAAAACGTTACTATAACTGATGAAATAATTATATTAGCACGTTTTGAAATACTGATAAAAACTTAATTATATTATATATGGCAGAAGGAGAAAAACTTATCCCAATTAATATTGAAGATGAAATGAAATCGGCTTACATTGATTATTCAATGTCAGTCATTGTGTCACGTGCATTACCAGATGTACGAGATGGTTTAAAACCAGTTCATAGACGTGTACTATATGGTATGCATGAATTAGGTGTTAGAGCAAGTAGTGCACATAAAAAATCTGCAAGAATAGTTGGTGAGGTTTTAGGAAAGTATCACCCACATGGTGATACATCGGTTTACGATGCAATGGTTCGTATGGCTCAAGAGTGGAGTTTGCGTTACATGTTAGTAGATGGACAAGGAAACTTTGGTTCTATAGATGGCGATAGTCCTGCAGCAATGCGTTATACAGAAGCACGTATGCGTAAAATATCGGAAGATATGTTGGCGGATATTGACAAAGAGACAGTAGATCATAAATTAAATTTTGATGATACTTTAGAAGAGCCAACAGTATTACCTACAAGAATTCCAGGTCTTTTAGTTAATGGAGCATCTGGTATTGCAGTAGGTATGGCAACAAATATGCCTCCACATAACTTAACAGAAGTTGTAAATGGTACTATTGCTTACATCGATAATACAGATATTGAAATCGATGAGTTAATGCAACATATTAAAGCACCAGATTTTCCAACAGGAGGAACCATTTATGGTTACGATGGTGTTAAGGAAGCATTCCACACAGGACGAGGGAGAATCGTTATGAGAGGAAAAGCTAATATAGAGGAAGTTAATGGTCGTGAGTGTATTATAGTTGACGAAGTGCCTTATCAAGTTAATAAGGCAGATATGATTAAAAAGACTGCCGATTTAATTAATGATAAAAAATTAGATGGTATCTCTACTATTAGAGATGAATCTGATAGAAACGGTATGCGTATCGTTTATATTTTAAAGCGTGATGCAATACCTAATATTGTATTAAATAAATTATACAAATACACTGCTTTACAATCCTCTTTTAGTGTTAATAATATAGCACTTGTAAAAGGTAAGCCTCAATTATTAAACTTAAAAGAATTAATACACTATTTTGTTGAGCATAGACATGAGGTGGTTGTAAGACGTACGCAATACGAATTACGTAAAGCTGAGGAAAGAGCTCATATTTTAGAAGGTTTAATTATAGCTTCAGATAATATTGATGAAGTTATTAAAATTATTAGAGCATCGTCTAATGCAGATGAAGCACGAACTAATTTAATAGAGCGTTTCAAATTATCAGAAATACAAGCAAAGGCTATTGTCGAGATGCGTCTACGTCAATTAACAGGACTAGAACAAGACAAGTTGCGTGCAGAGTATGAAGAGATAATGAAAACAATTATCGACTTAAAAGATATTCTTGATAAGAAAGAACGTCGTATGACAATTATTAAGGACGAGCTTAATGTTGTAAAGGATAAGTATGGAGATGAGCGTCGTTCTATAATAGAATATGCAGGAGGAGATTTAAGTATAGAAGATATGATTCCTGATGAAAAAGTAGTGATTACTATTTCTCATGCAGGTTATATTAAACGTACATCGCTTACAGAATATAAAACACAGCATAGAGGAGGCGTAGGACAAAAAGCGTCTACTACTAGAAACGAAGACTTCTTAGAGCATTTATTTGTTGGAACAAACCACCAATACATGCTATTCTTTACACAAAAAGGAAAATGTTTCTGGATGCGTGTATACGAAATACCAGAAGGAAGTAAGACCTCTAAAGGTAGAGCAATTCAAAATCTAATTAATATTGAGCAAGATGACAAAGTAATGGCTTTTATCTGTACTCAAGATTTAAAAGATGAGGATTACATAAATAGTCATTACGTAATTATGGCCACTAAAAATGGTCAAGTTAAGAAAACATCTTTAGAGCAATACTCTAGACCTAGAACTAATGGTATTAATGCTATTACTATTAAGGAGGATGATGTATTATTAGAAGCTAAGCTAACTACAGGTGAAAGCCAAGTCATGTTGGCATTAAAATCTGGTAAAGCTATACGTTTTGAAGAAGCTAAAACAAGACCTATGGGACGTGGAGCTTCTGGAGTACGTGGTATACGATTACAACACGATCAAGATGAAGTAATAGGTATGATTGCTGTAGATGATATGGAAAGTAACGTATTAGTTGTATCTGAAAATGGTTATGGAAAACGTTCTAGTTTAGAAGATTATAGAATTACTAACCGTGGAGGTAAAGGTGTTAAAACAATTTCTATTACAGAAAAAACTGGTAACTTAGTGTCCATTAAAAACGTAACAGATGATGATGATTTAATGATTATTAATAAGTCTGGTGTAGCCATTAGATTAGCCGTAGCAGATTTAAGAGTTATGGGTAGAGCGACACAAGGTGTTAAATTAATAAACCTTAAAGGGAAAGATTCTATTGCTGCTGTAGCGAAAGTGATGCATGAAGAGGAAGAAGAAATAGATGAAACTCTTGAAGGTGCTGAAAACACTAGTGGTGAAGACAATGGCACGACTCTTGATTCTAACGAAGAAGAATAAATAAATATTAAATAAACGTAATTTCTTTATAGAGAAAGACAAAAACTAAAAACTAATGAAAAAACAATTAATTCTCTCTTTAGCATTATTTGTAACACTATTTTCTTTTGCACAAAAGAAAGAAGTGAAAATGCTAGAAAAAGCTGTTAAGAACAATAATTTTGCAGAAGCTAAAGCTATGGCAACGCAACTAGAATCTTTAGAAGGTTCTATGGATAATAAAATAAAAGCAAAGTATTACCTTAATAAAGGGAAAGCTTATTTTGCAAATGGAGCAGGAACTAGTGAAGATGTTATGGTAGCTGTAGAAAGTTTAGGAAAAGTACCAGCTGGATCTTACGCAAGTGAGATAGCGCAGTTAAAGCAATCAATGGAAAACGGCTTATTAACGAAAGCTAACGATTTGTATAAGACTAATAAATTTAAAGAAGCTTCTTCTGCATTTTTAAACTTATATAATGTAGTTCCAGATGATCAAGTATATTTATACTATGCAGCAGTAAGTGCTATTAGTGCTCAAGATTTTGATACTGCATTAGCACATTATTTAAAACTTAAAGAGATTGGGTATACTGGTGTTGAAACACAATATTATGCTGTAAGTAAAGAAACTGGAGCAGAGGAAGTATTTGACAAAGCCACTAGGGATTTATATGTAAACAAGATTAAAACACATATTAATCCAGGGGAGAGAGAAACAGAATCTAAAGTAGGTGAGATTACTAAAAATATAGCTTTAATATATATTAGCCAAGGTAAAAATGATGAAGCTTTAGCAGCTATAAAAGAAGCTAGAGAAGCAAATCCTAAAGATACAGCGCTTATTATTACAGAGGCGAATACTCAATTCAAATTAGGTAATAAAGAAGAATATGCAGCTTTAATTAAGCAAGCTATTAGTAATGATCCAAACAACAAGGATTTATTATTTAACTTAGGAGTATTATCAGCAGATGCTGGAGACGTTAAGGAGGCTAGAACTTATTATGAGAGAGCTATAGAGATAGATCCTAATTATGTAAATGCTTTAACAAACTTATCTGCATTAATACTAGGTGGTGAAGCTGCAATTATAGAAGAAATGAATGGTTTAGGAAGCTCTGCTAAAGACGATAGACGTTATGATGAATTAAAAGCACAACGTACACAAATATATAAGGATGCAGTACCTTATTTAGTGAAAGTTTTAAGCATTACTGAAAACAATACAGATGTAGCTAGAACATTAATGAATATTTATAATGCTATTGATGAAACTTCTAAAGCTAAAGCTTTAAAAGATGAGTACGGATTATAATATTTAATCTTAAAAGCATAAAAAAACCACTAATTAATTTTAGTGGTTTTTTTTATTATATAATTTTTTTGATGACTCTTAATTTATGAGTGTGTGTCCGTTTGTCTACATTATAAATGCCAGAGTGGTCTAATCGGTCTATTCTAACCTTACCATGTGCATGAACAATATAATTATCTTTCATAATAATACCTACATGTACAATATGGCCTTCGCTATTGTCAAAAAAAGCTAAGTCTCCAGGTTCGCTTTCCTCAATAAAACTTAAAGCTTCTCCTTGTGTTGCTTGTTGCGATGCATCACGAAGTAATTTGTAGCCATTAAGTTTATAAACCATCTGTGTAAAACCAGAACAATCTATACCAAAAGGTGTTTTTCCTCCCCATAAATATGGAGCATTAAGATATAGAAATGTTGTGTCTATTATATTCTCCTTTGGTAGTTTTACATCAGAAAAAGTACCATCAAAACTATGGTTTAATAAATTTAATCCATTTAGAGTAGAGCCTAAAGTTATAGGAAGTAACTGTTGGTTTTCTCCTTGTACAAATTCAACTAAATCTGTAGAAAGTTTAAGCGGTTCTTTAATCAATACATCATAAACCTCCTTAGTAATTTCAATATATTGCTTATGGTCTATCCACCCTTCATATTTATCGAATGCTAAACGAATCTTATGCCATGATTTTCGTAGCTCTAAAACTTTAAAAACATCACCATATAATACTTGTGAAACCATTTCACTAGTATCGGCTGCTTCTAATCTTAAAGGAACAATGCTTAAATTACAGATTCCGTATTGCATTAGTTAAATTACTATTCTTAAATGTATTATTCTTTTAATTTGTTATTGCAAAAGTATTAGTTGCGCTCTAAAACAAGGGCAGAGGCACCACCACCACCATTACAGATAGCTGCAGCACCAATTTTTGCATCATTTTGTTCTAATACATTAAGCAATGTAATTAAAATTCTTACACCAGAACAACCTAGAGGGTGCCCTAAAGATACTGCTCCTCCATTAACGTTAACGTTACTATCATTTAAACCTAATAATTTCATGTTAGCTAAACCAACAACAGAAAAAGCTTCGTTAAATTCAAAGAAATCTACATCTTTAATATCTATCCCTGCTTTATCTAAAGCTTTTGGTAATGCTTTTGCAGGAGCTGTAGTAAACCATTTTGGCTCATGTGCAGCATCTGCATAACTCTTTATAGTGGCTAAAGGTTTTAAACCTAACTCATCTGCTTTATCTTTACTCATTAAAACCATTGCTCCAGCACCATCATTTATAGTAGATGCATTAGCTGCAGTAACAGTTCCTTCTTTTGTAAATGCAGGACGTAAAGCTGGAATTTTCTCCATTTTTACATTTGTATATTCTTCATCTTTACTAACAACAACTGGTTCTCCACGACGCTGTGGTACTTCTACTGGTACAACCTCATTATTAAATTTTCCAGCGTCCCATGCAGCTGCCGATCTGTTGTAAGATTGTATAGCAAAAGCATCTTGATCTTCTCTTGAGAAATCATACTCTACAGCACATGCATCTGCACAAACACCCATGGCATTTTGGTCGTACACATCTACTAAACCATCTTTTTGCATACCATCAATCATACTTGCTGGCCCAAATTTAGTAGCACTTCTTGCATGGAAATAATGAGGAATTAAACTCATATTTTCCATTCCTCCAGCAACTATAATATCTGCATCTCCTAATGCAATAGCTTGTGCTGCTTGCATTACTGTTTTCATCCCCGAAGCACATACTTTGTTTACTGTAGTACAAGGTACTGTATCTGGAATACCTGCAAAAATAGCAGCCTGTCTTGCCGGAGCTTGACCAGTTCCTGCTTGTACAACATTACCCATTAGGACTTCTTGTACTAATTCAGGTTTTAAATTTATTTTATCTAAAGCTCCTTTTATTGCTATGGCTCCTAATTTTGGAGCTGGAATTGTCGATAAAGCACCTAAAAAACTACCTATTGGAGTTCTTGCTGCCGAGACGATAACTACTTCTTTATTCATTTTTAGAGTATTATTTAATAGTAGCGCGAAATTAATCAATTTTTAATAAAAATTAGAACCTTGAAGCTATAATAACAAGTTAGGCAATGAATATTTATTACATTTGAAATACTTATATTAAGCATTCAATAAAAATAATATATCTAAGGATAGTTAAACATAATGAAAGACTTTATTAATACATTTTATAAAAATCATGCACTTATATATAAAGTGATACTTTTTATAACAACTACGTTTTTAATAGTTTACCTGTTTCCAAAAGGTGGAAGATTTAAATACGATTTTGAAAAAGGAAAACCTTGGCAGTCAGAAAATCTCTATGCGCCATTCAATTTTGCTATTCAAAAAACGGCAGATGAAATAGAAATAGAGAAACAAGGTATAGAAGATAATGCAATAACTTATTTTAGTTTAGATTCAGAAATAAAGTCAAAAGTAAAATCAAAGTATAATAAACAATTTAATAGTGCTTTTTCTGATTCTATCTATAAAAAGGACTTTAAAACACTTAAGGACAAAGGTGCAAGTGTTATTAATGATTTGTATCGTTATGGTATTTTTGAAGAAAATACTTCCATACCAAAAAATAAAAATGTTACGATTCTAGATGATAGAGTAGAACGTTACAAAACACAGTTTTCTAGTCTTTATAAAGTTGGAAATTTAAAGCCAAAAATTAAAAAAGAGCTAACAGATTCTAATTTAGAAACATATATAACACCACTTACAGCTCTTATTTTTGATATCATAGAAACTAACTTAGAGTATAATAGTTCTTTAACTGAGCAAGATTTGGCAGAGGCATTAAGTAATGTATCTTACACCAGAGGCAGTATAGAAAAAGAAACACTTATTATATCTAAGGGAGAGGTTGTAGAAGGTGATACTTATTTAATATTAAAATCATTAGAATCTGAGTTTGAATCTCAAGTTTGGAGTGAATCTAATTATAATTGGATTGTATTTGCATATACATTATTAGTTGCTTTAGCACTATTAATGTTATTGTTATTTTTAAGAAAATATAGAATTGAAGTTTTTAATAATAATACTAAAGTAACCTTTATTTTCTTTAATATTATTTTAATGGTATTACTAACCACTTTAGTAGTCAATTATAATTCTAAATACATTTACATTGTTCCTATTGCTATATTGCCATTAGTCCTTAAAGCCTTTTTTGATGCTAGATTAGGATTATTTACTCACGTTATTACCGTATTACTTTTAGGTTTTATAGTCCCTAATAGCTATGAGTATATGTTTTTGCAAGTTATTGCAGGTATAGTTACTATTTTAACGGTTTCAGAACTATATAAACGCGCTAATTTGTTTATTTCGGTAGGTCAAATTACTTCTGTATATATTGTGGCATATTTTGCTTTTTTTGTTATACATGAAGGAAGTATTGAAACACTTAAATGGGAAACATTTGGGTTATTTGTGCTTTGTGGTTTAGCAACACTGTTCGTACAGCCACTTATTTATATTTATGAAAAAATCTTCGGATTAGTGTCTGACGTTTCTCTATTAGAGTTATCGGATACTAATTCTAAATTATTAAAGCAATTGGCTAATGATGCTCCTGGGACTTTTCATCATTCTTTAAATGTTGCTAATTTGGCTGAAGCGTGTGCCAATGAGATTCGAGCAAATGCTATGTTAGTGAGAGTAGGAGCTTTATACCATGACATTGGAAAAATGAAAAATCCAACTTATTTTACAGAAAATCAATCATCAGGTATAAACTCTCATGATGAATTGTCCTCTGTAGAAAGTGCTAAAATTATTATTGATCACGTCATAGATGGTATAGAAATAGCTAAAAAGAATAATTTACCGGATCGTGTTATAGATTTTATTAGAACACATCATGGCACTAGTAGTGTGTATTATTTTTATATGAAAGAAAAAGCACTTAATGATGCTGTAGACATTAAGGACTTTTCTTATCCAGGGCCAAAACCGTTTAGTAAAGAAACTGCCATTTTAATGATGTGCGATAGTGTAGAGGCTGCATCTAAGAGTTTAAAAGAACCAACATCATCTAAAATAGATAAATTCGTAGAAAATATACTAAATAAACAAATGGATAATGGACAATTCTTAAATGCTAATATTACTTTTAAAGAAATTCAATCTATTAAAAAAGTGCTAAAGTACAAGCTTGCAAATATTTACCATTTAAGAATTGAATATCCAGAATAATTTTTTAAAAAAAGTAGAAAAAAATGTTGCGATATCCAAGATGTTGTTTTAAATTTGCACCCGCAATTAATTGCAAGTTCTTATAAATAAAAACGGAGAGGTGCCTGAGTGGCCGAAAGGAGCGGTTTGCTAAATCGTCGTACCCCAAAAGGGTACCCAGGGTTCGAATCCCTGTCTCTCCGCTAGTTTTTAGATTCATTAAATTTATTTCGGGGTGTAGCGTAGCCCGGTTATCGCGCCACGTTTGGGACGTGGAGGCCGCAGGTTCGAATCCTGCCACCCCGACTAATAAATCTAAAACTGGAGGCGTAGCTCAGCTGGATAGAGCATTGCCCTTCTAAGGCAACGGTCATAGGTTCGAATCCTATCGCCTTCACACAAACCCTCGTAAACTTTAATGTTTACGGGGGTTTTGTTTTTTAGTTGCCACTATGGTTGCCATTTTATCGATTTCTATTGGTAATAATAGTTTTATTATATTTGGTGAAACAATTAATATTTTAATAAATTCAAACAAAAATCATTGACTTTTCTATATGAGTATTGAAAATTTTAAGGATTATTACGAACATTTAACTGAGTTAGAAAAATTGAATTCTCCTAAAGAGCTTTTTGCTAATGGGAACTTTTCATTTTTAATTGAAGGCAGGCGTGTTTCTGTAGTTGGTTCTAGAGAAGTATCTAGAAATGGTGCGGCTAGAGCTGAATTAGTAACTAAATTTCTTGTTCAAAAAGATATTACTATTGTTAGTGGATTAGCAAAAGGGGTTGATACCATTGCTCACAATACTACTATTAAAAACGGAGGGCGTACCATATCTGTTTTAGGAACGCCTCTAGATCAAGTTTATCCAAAAGAAAATAAAAACTTACTTGAAGAAATAAAAAAAAATCATTTGGCTATATCCCAATTTCCTAAAGGTTATCCAGGAGGAAGGAAAAATTTTCCTATGAGGAACAGAACAATGGCTTTAATAAGTGATGCTACTATAATTATTGAAGCTTCAGAAAAAAGCGGAACTAAGCATCAAGGTTGGGAAGCTTTAAGACTAGGAAGAAGTTTATTTATATTAGAAAACATAGTGAACGATAAGTCAATGACATGGCCAAAAGAAATGATTAAATATGGCGCTCAAGTTTTAAATAGGGATAATTTTGAAGAAACAATTGATAATATTCCTTACTTAACTGAAAAACTAGAGTATGCTTTCTAAATTAGAGTTTGCTACAGCCTTAGTTTATTGTCCGCGTGGAATCTCTGAAAAAGCTAAACTATCAAAAACAGTTTGTGGGCACTTAAAAAATGGTAATGTTAAAGTTACTTCACAAGTTTGTGACTTAATGCTAAATCACAATTATCCACAATTAACAAACTTTATTAATGGTAATGTAGCAATAGTTCCAATGCCAAGAAGTGCGCCTTTAAGTATTGGTGCTCTATGGCCTTCTAAAATAATAGCAGATGAATTAGTTAATAAAGGATTAGGAGGAGCTGTATTTCCAATTTTAAATAGAACTACTGCAGTGCCTAAATCTAGCTTACAAACAAGTGCGAAAGCTAGACCTACATGTAAAATTCATTTTGATAGTTTTACTGTAACCCCAACTATAATTCCTTATGATACTATAGTTTTAGTGGATGATGTCCTAACATTAGGAAGAACATCAATGGCTGCAGCTCAAAAGATTAAAGATGCCTATCCTGATTATAATGTCAAGGTTTTTACAATTATGAGAACTAGAGGGTTTGAAGATAATAATATTTTATTGAAACCAGAGAACGGTACAATGTATTATAATAATTCAAATGGGAAAGTTCAATTACCCGACTAAACCTTAATTCATATTAAATGTTTTATTGAGCATTTAAGATACTAAATATCTTTTTTTAGTTATATATCGAATTAGTTTCTTAATTTTTAAGCAATTAAACATTTGTTTAAAACTTTTTTGTTTTTAAACATTATACATAAATATTCATTTGTATTTTTGTAATGTGTTTGCATTGATTGATTGTAACTCTTTTTACGCATCCTGTGAAAGAGTATTTAGACCTGACTTAAGAAATAAACCTGTCGTAGTATTATCTAATAACGATGGTTGTGTAATAGCGCGCTCAAACGAAGCTAAAGTTTTAGGTATACCAATGGGAGCTGTAGCCTACCAATATAAACAACTATTCGTTAAACATAATGTACATGTGTTTTCATGCAATTTTGCGCTTTACGGAGACATGAGTAATCGTGTAATGAATATTTTAAGCCATTATTCTCCAGATGTAGAAATATACTCTATAGACGAAGCTTTTTTACAATTTAAAGGTTTCGAAAACTACGATTTAAACGCGTATGCCTTAGAAATGAGTAGAAAAGTAAATAAATGGACTGGTATACCCGTTTGTGTAGGTGTTGCTCCAACAAAAGCTCTTTCTAAAATAGCTAATAGAATTGCTAAGAAGTTTCCTGAGCGCACAAAAGGGGTTTATGTAATGGATACTGAAGAAAAACGAATAAAGGCCTTAAAATGGATTAAAATTGAAGATGTGTGGGGTATAGGTAGAAAGATTTCAGATAAATTAAAACTAAAAAAAATATACAACGCTTACCAGTTTACCCAATTACCTCCAGAATGGGTAAAAAGCGAATTTTCTATAGTTGGGTTAAGACTACAAAGAGAATTAAAAGGAATACCAACTTTAGAACTAGACGAAGTAAAAACAAAAAAAGCAATTGCGACTACTAGAAGTTTTAAAAATAATTTAACCAATATTAACGATATTAAAGAGCGCATAAGTACTTATGCTGCATTAGGAGCAGAAAAGTTAAGAGGGCAAAGCACTTGTGCTAATGTTATACTTGTATTTATACAAACTAATAGACACAGACAGGACCAAAAACAACACTATCAAAAAATAATTGTTAAATTGCCTTATCCAACGAATTCTAGTATAACAATAAGTAAATATGCAAAATTAGGTTTGCAGCGTATTTATAAAAAAGGTTATGCTTATAAAAAAGGAGGGGTAATTATGATGGGCCTGGTACCAGAAAACGAGCGTCAATTAAACATGTTTTGTGATGAAAACCCAAAACACTTAAACCTAATGAAAACTATAGATCACTTAAATAATAAGTTGGGCCATAGAAATATTAGGCTTGCAAGTCAAGCAATGGGAAGAACGTGGAAAATGCGACAAGAAAAATTATCTCCAAGGTATACAACAGAAATTAATGATATAATACAAGTAAAGTAAATGTGTTTCCACGTATCTATTACCAAGCCAATTGAACAAATTGAGGACAGATTTGAAGCAAATTTTGAATGGGAAGAATTATATGAACCTTATTACCATTTCAACGGATTTGAAAGAAAGTATTTGTATATAATAACTCAAGAAAACAGAAATTTAATTCAACCTTCATATTGGGGTATATTACCAAATAACATAGATTTAAATTACAGAGAAAAATATTTAAGTGGAAGGAAGTACTTAAATGAAGAAACTAATTATTATGTAAATGGTAAAAATACTTTAAATGCACAATCTAAAAACCTATACACAAGTAGGTTGTGGAGTCAATCTATATATAAAAACAGGTGTTTAATAATAGCAGACGGACATTTTGAACCACATACAAGTCCAGACTATAAATATAAGATACCTCACTATTTTAAGTATAAAAATCATGGTTTATTTGCCTTTGCAGGTATCTATAATAAACTAGATGAGGATTTATATACGGCTTCATTAATAACAAGAGAAGCTAACGGTTTTTATAAAAAAATACATAATAAAACTAACAAAGAAGGTTCATATAGAATGCCTTTAATATTGGATAAATCTGACGAAATAGATTGGTTATATCCAGAAACTTCAATAGATGATGTTAAAACATTACTGCATACACACACGAAAGAAAAAATTATTGCTCACCCTGTTTCTAAGGATTTATTTTCTAGAAACATAGACTCAAATAAGCCTTACATTATAGACCCGTATACTTATGAGGGATTTAATAAAAAAGAGTAGTAAAAATGGAATATCCTATAAAAGTATTAACTCAGAAAAGAAACCTTTTAAGCGAAATAAATGCAACAGAAAAGAATGCCGATAGTAAGCTAAAAAGAGATAAAAAAATAATTGCACTTGACAAAGCCATAACAACACTAAAACAGTAGTTTTATCTTCTGATGATATTGAAATAACTTTTATTTTCAATATTAAATGGTTTATCATCAACTTTATATATTTCCATTAATTTTTTTATTCCTATATTTTTAGAATTAAGTAGGTTCTCAAACCAATTAATTTCATTAACAGTAACTCTGTAAAGACTTACGTTCGTAAAATCACATTCTTCGAAATTTGTTCTGTATAAGTTCGCTGAACTAAAAACTGCAC
Organism: uncultured Flavobacteriaceae bacterium; assembly: GCA_947494205.1. Taxonomy (GTDB): domain Bacteria; phylum Bacteroidota; class Bacteroidia; order Flavobacteriales; family Flavobacteriaceae; genus JAHDHI01. The sequence continues at coordinate 25,591 of CANLUH010000021.1, forward strand.
CAGTCAAATTTACTCTATTGAATGTAGCTTCTTGTAAATTAGTATGATAGAATTTTGTTTCTGTCATATCACTTCCTAAAAAGAAACTGTCTTCTAAATTAGCTCCTGAAAAATTCCATTTTTTCATATTACTGTAGGTAGAGAATGATTTGTCTGTAGCTAAATAACAATAACTTAAATCTAATTCTGTTGCGCCTAAATCTACAAGACGCCTAATTAAACCACGAGTGCGAAACATTGCTTCTGCACTTACCCAAAACTTATAATCATTAATTTCTTCTTTATATCTTGATATTAATTCATTTCTTTTATTTACTTCGGCATTTTCTTTTTCTTTTTTATTTCTTCGTTGTTCTACTATTGTTAGAATAATACCAAAAACGAATAAGTCAAATACAAGTCCATGAAATTCGATGAGAATATCGTGCCACGAGAAATTTTTATCGAATAAATCAAAAATCACAACTACTCCTAATGCAATTATTGCTAATACAATAAATAATCCTATTTTTGATTCTGTAAATATCTTTTTGATGAGCTTGTTTTTAATAAATTAGACTAACCTTATATTGTTAGTGTACATAATTGTTCAATTGTTACATTGGTTGGGGAAATTACACGCAACTTAAACGTAACCTATTACGTTTATATTCCATATATGTCTGTATATACTCAATAAGTTGAGTTTATTTTCTTTATATATTAAAAATTATAAGTTTCTAAAAAAATAATTATTACATAATACATTTAATGTAAAAACTGTAGTTATTCAACCCATCGACTTACAACCAACTTTCGTCTTCTTTTTCGTTTTCTCTTTTTTTCCTCTTCCTTTTCTTTTCGTCTTTCTTTTCTTTTTTTCTGAAGATTTCTTTCCTAAGTAAAATGAAAAATAAACAGCAAGTAGAGTTACTATAGCTGTAGAAAAACCAATAACTAAATTCTCATTTTTTTTAAGCCAATAACTAAACTTATTTCTAACCTTTACGTTAATTTCTTTATTAAAAGTTCGTATAGTATATGGTATTTTATTACCGTTAGAATCGAATACCGCATTTATTGTTAAGGTTAACATTTTATCACCTTTTACTTTAGGTTCAACAGTCCATGTCCACATAGTAAAGTCGTGACCAGTTATAGGTTGCCTTACAGGGTTTCCAGAAGTTACAGCAAAACTCTGTCCAGTTAATTGAGCTTCAAGTAAAGTGCTAGACTTTATTCTATGTTCCTCAATTATGTCTGTATATTTTTTCCCTAAAATAGAGTCTAAATGTTTATTTAGTGTTGGTTTATTGCGAATATTGGAATCTATGTTCTTATTAAGCTTATATCTAGACAAATCATTAGAAACTAGTAATGTAATAGAGTGCTCTTCATTAAGAAATAGTTCTTTAGGATGATTAAAAACTATATTTGAAAATATAAATTTATTATAAGGATTAGTTATTTTTTGCTTAGTAGCTTCAATAATAATAGAAGCTAATGATATATTATTATTATTATTATTATTATTAGTGTTGTCATAATCAAAATATGGTAGATAACTAAAAATAACATTAAGAACTGTAAAAATTAAAACAAAATGAATTATTTGTAATAAATGTAAGTTTGTAGCTTTTCTTCTAAAATAAGATATTATTTTTTTTATTTTCATTGTTATTTTGATTTTTCACATTGAAAGTAATTTATTACGAACTTTTATTATTATAAGTCTTTAAAAAGTCTTTTAGTGCTGTAATGGTTTCTAAATCAAAATCTTTTTCAATTTTTGTGTCATTATTTATTATAATCAACTTTCGTCTTCCTTTTCTTTATTTTTTTGATTTTTTATCTAAAAGAGATTTCATACTACCAGTAAATTGTTTGGCATTTTCTTTACTTTGAATTATTTGGTTTATTAAATAGATCAATATATTTTTAACATGCTCGGCACTTGTTAAACATTCTTCATCTGATTTATCATGTAATCCTTGGCTTAACTCACTGTGAAGTACACCTAAAGGGTTCATTCCATTAGGTTTTAAAATTGATGGTAACAAATCCTTAATTAAATTAATTTTTTCTTGAGTTACCCTAGTTTTCTTAGTTTGTTCAAGAGCAATATTATATTTTTCTTTATTTTCAATTTCTATTAATTCAGAAATAGAGTCTAATAAATTATCTATTATATGTTCAGTTATTCTTCTATAATATGAAAAAGCTCCTATACCATATCCTTGCGATTCACAAACAAGTCCTTTTCTAAATAGTTTTGAGTGTTTTTCTAAAGTTTTTTCAAGGTTTTTTTCCATTTTTATTTCCCATTCCGGATATTGACCTACTTTATAAAAAACATTAAGTTCTTCATTACAATGAATGAAGAATCTGCGTTCAAAAAGTTGGCATGAAGTGCATATATACTTTAAATCAAAAACTCTATTTTTACCAGAATAATTTATATCATCATATCCATTATGATAATATTCATTTACCATTAAAAATGTTTGTTCAGAATTACATTTATAACATTTCATATTAATGGGTGATTTATACCAACTATCTATATTTAAGGGTGCTGATTTATCCATTTTATATTGCCTGAAAAGAGAGTATTCTTCTAAAAATATTTTGGGTATCATAGTTTTATATAGCGATTAGATAAGCTTTTTTTATTAATGAATTATTCTCGTTTTGCAATCCATTTTGGTAGTATACACAAACCTTTTTATTATATTTTAAATAACCAAATATTAGCAGATTATCGGTACCATTTGTTTTAGTGCAAGTTCCTTTATTTTTAATAGAAATCCTATACGTATATCTACGTATTTTTATTGTTATACAATACCTTAAGAATAGTATGTTAAAATCTTTAGATAAAAAGTTAGAATATTCGATAAAACACTATTTGTTAAAAATCAATTGGTTATAAGCTTTTATTATTACGGTAAAAACCGTAGTATTTAGTAAAACTGTTAGCTCAATAATGAATCCTTACCAAAAGTAAGGAAAAACCTTAGTTTTAATATTTTTATTATACTTATATTTAAAGTCTTGCAATAGTCAATAATTATAAAATAACCAAAATGAATAGATTCCTTTTTGTAGTACTTATTCTAATTTTTATGATACCAGGCTTGTGTTATTCTGTAGAAGAATTACAGGAAAATTCAGAACGCGAGGTTTTTCCTTTATCTGTTGGAGATCAAATTGATGATTTTGCAGAACCAGATACTGGAGAAGATGAATAATTAAAGTTAACAACACCGTTAATAAGAAATATGTAACAGACTGTAAAGCAAAACATTTTAAAAGTATTTTAGGTAAATAACTTAAAACACTTTATCATGAAAAATTTAATTTACACTTTTTTATTATTATTTACAGTAACTCTTTTAACAACAGCTTGTGAAGCAGAAGATTTAAGTAACAACGATGAACAAACAGAACTTGCAACAGGACAAAATGGGGTTGGGGACCCAGACCAAGACCCAGACGAAGATGAAGAAAATGTCGGTGGGTAATATATTATTATCATTTTTTATAGTCCTAGTTGTTGCTTTTACAATAACTGGGACTTTTATACATAATAAAATAAAATCTCAGTCAGTTGAATATATTACACATAAGAAAACTTATAAATATCTAATTGAAAATAGAGACAATTCATTTAATAAACTTCAATTAGAGCTTTCAGAGAATAAAATTTCAATTTCTTCATATTTAGCTAAATACGAATCAATTAATCAAGATTATAAATTAAAATTAAAAGATTATAATTTAAAAAAAGCCAAAATAAAAAAGGAAGATGCAGTATTAGGTTATACTGGATTAAAATATTTTCTTCTAGGTGTTGGCTCACGTTTTTTTGCTTTGATAATAGCATTATTTTACTTTACTAGTATTATTAGAAATACATATTCTACTATTTATAAAAAATATTTTAATTTAATAATTTCTGGAATATTTGTTTTGGTTTCTAGTTATTGGTTTTCATGGAGTTTGATTTTTAAAGTTAATTCAATTGGGGAATACGATTTTGAACAATGGCATCAAAATTTGTTGTTATACATTTTTCCTTTAGTTGTATTACTTTCTTCTTATTTTTTAGCAATACATAACAATAATATCGAACAAAAACTCACAAAAAAGATATACAAAGTTATGGGATGGGCCTATGAGCTGGACGAAAAAGGTTATATTAAAGAAGAAAAGGAAGAAGATTTTGCAATCGATAGAATTAACTTAACTGATGAAATAGTATTATGAGTAAGTTAAAAAGAGTAAAAAAATCCCCTTTCTTACCTGAAAAAGCAAAGAAAGTATATGAAAGAGATCTTAATAAATATATTCAAGACCTTGAGGAAGAAACTGAAAAAGAAACAAATAATCTTATGAATAAGTTAATTGATTTAAATCATGAAGAAGTATTTATAATGTTTGATTACAACTTAGGTCTTCAATAAAAATTTATTTACAATTAAATTAATTCTCTTATTAGTAAAACCCTTATTAAGATATCCATGCTCTTAACACTAGTCATTATTTTTCATAAATAGATTATATTTAGCAATAGCCCAGTCTTTATGTTTACCTTCAATTTCAGCTTTAAAAAGTCTGTGTTCCATATATTTATCCCAGTTATCTAAAACTTTTAGTACATCTTCATTTGATATTTTTATATCGATACTTTTCGTTCGATTTCCGAACCTGTTTTGATATTCTGAATATATACCATACTCATTTATAATTTTTTCTATACTTGGTAATGAAAGCGTTTTGTTTATTAATGCCTTCTTAAAACCTACATCAGAGTAACCAATTACGGCCCCCATCTTCTTGTATGCTATTTTGTTCAACAACCTGTATTCTTCTATAAAATCGTGTATTTCGTCCAATTTAATCATGTTAATGGTTGAGCAATTTATAATACTAAATTAAAGATGCTGTTTTATTTATAATGAATATAAATAATTATTTTACAAACAAAAACTAACTAAAAAGATTGTAAAGTTTGTTTTAGTTAGTATATTTGACATGTCAACAAAATCAAATGTAAACATTTTAAGTAAATATTTGGTAAAAAAGAGGTAGAAAATGGATGCACATAAAAAAAACGAGAACCAAAAAAAATTAGTAAACCTTCAGGCTGATTTTTTAAAAATAGGAGTTAGTAAGATGCCGTTTTTAGAAGTAAAAGAAAAAATGCCAAAAGATACAGAGGACCCAGTAAAATGGTGTACGCACTCTAAAGACGTTTGGCATTTTAGAAGAAACGACTTCGATACCTATTTACCAATCTTTCAAGAGGTGTATAACGATCTCGTTAACATAGAAGTAAAGGAAGGTAGTCTATTTAAAACCGCTTAATCTATGGACCATTTAACAGAAATAGGAGGAGCAGTAGTAATGTCTAAAGAGTTTTTTGCAAAATACACTACAGATGTTACTCAATTAGCAGCAAAAACAGCAATAGAGCAATACAAAATTGAAGCCTCTAAAGACGAAAAACTTACCGTTACCGAAATAGCAAAACAAGAAAAATGCTCTAGGCCCACTGTTATAGAGTGGATAAATACTGGTATTAAAAAAGGAAAACTAAAACTTTTAGCTTCTAAAAAAAACGGAAGAGACTATATAATAACGCGTTTCGATTTAAACAGGTTTTTAGAAGCAAAACAAGCCTTATATAATTAAACAATACAAAAGAGCAAAGCATTAGAAAATGGTTTTGGTTAGCATGGTTTTTAAATCCGCTTTGCTCTTTAATAAATTAAGTGTTGTTGTTTTCTTAAAACAGCCCTGGTAAAATTCTTCCCTAGAGAATTGGATTAATAATAGCAAAACTAGGGTTGTTTTATAACAACAATAACTAATAAACCAAAATTTGAACCAAAAGAGAACCTAGTGGTTTTACAAACAAATTAAAGCTATAAATATGAAACGAGTTCATGCGGTATTATTAGCATTAATAGTACTTATAATTTACAATACATGTAGTAACGATACCATTTTACTACCAGAACAACAAAACGAACAAAAACTTATACGTCATGATAGCACAAGCAATAATTCAGTTAAATAAAGCACTAGAAGATTACCCAACTATTTCTGGTTTAAAAACATCTAAAGAAGGAACCATTTGTATAACAACAATAGAAGGCGTATTTGTTACGAGATCTAATCCAATGGAAGCAGAAACCTACATAATAGAAAATAAATAAAACTATTACCCATGATAGATAAAACAACAGGTTCAACCCCTTTAAAACAAGCTATAGATAAAGAAAATAATAAGCAGTGGTTTTGTGCTGGAGTAATAGTAGGAGCTGCAATTATGACAATTGTAATTATAATTATTTCATTATGGTAAAACAACACTTAAACAGCGCATTGGCTAATATAGACAATGCTATAGAAGGAATTAAAGATCAAGAAAAAAGTGCTTTTAACACTATTCTTTTAAAAGACTTATCTGTAATAACTAGAAAAATAGATACTGTTTCAAACTTAGTTTCCTAATACAATGCAATTACAGAATCAACAACAACAACCGTACACCCAGCAGCAAATAATGGTGGCTTTGGCTAAAAAAGAGCCTGGCCACCAACTGCTATACCCAGTTATTAATAAGGAAGCATTTAATAAAACCATTATAAACTACAGGTTTTTTGTGCATCACTTTAATAAAAAAAAGTTACCCATACTTAATGCAAATGTAGATAAGTATAACACTTTAATAAATGCGTATAATGAAGGCTTAAAGGCTACTAAGGAGCAGTTAAAAGCTGCAAAAAAGAGTTTTGATAAGTATGTGATTTCTCATTATTCTCGTGGTGCTAAATCAACAAAAGATATTAATGCAATAATTGAAGATTATAACCATGGTAGAGATTTAAAAATCTTGAAGAAACGTTTTGTAAAAGTTAAATATGCAACTGTAGAAGTGTTTGCTTCTATATTGGGCCATGCTAGCTTTAACCTTAAAATAAGGAATTTAAACCGTTTACAATATAGAGAATCAACAGATTTAACTCCTTCTAATGGGTTTACTTTTTCTATAACACCCAAAGCATTAAAAAATCAAAAAATAACCATAGAAGAACTAGAAATAGACATACCTAAGCTAGAAGTATGCTCTAAAACAATTCGAAATGCTATTATACGATTAATGGATTGTAATGTAATATCAGATAATACATTTAGAGGCTATAAAATAGCTACAGAAATTGTAATAAACCCAGAGGTTTTAATAATTCTAGAAGGTAGAAAGACCTTAGTAAAAACAGCCCCTAACGATAGTTTAAGGAAAGAGTTACCAGTTAATACAATAGGTTCCTATAGTACTTTAAAACAATATAAAAATAATAAGGCTACTGCTAAAGCAGATAACCTAACGCAACAAGAATTAGAAGCTTTAGAGCATGTTCGCGGAATCTTTACGGATAGCGCTTCTACTTCTGACCCAGAACCTAACAACAATATCTATAGGAACGACACCCCGCAGGCTACTGCAAAAAAATTGGAACAAAGAAAAAAAGTTGCGCCAAAAAAAGAAAATGAAACTAGGCCGTTGTTAAAAAGCATGCAGAAATTGCTAGATATGCAGCTTTATGAAGCTGCCAAACAGCTGGAAAACGGAGAATTAGATTATTACCAGCCTTTAAGTATAAGAGATTTAAAAAGAGAAGCTGCTATTGGTGCCATTTCTAGAGAACAGTTTAGAAAAATAATTGTTTTCGATTTTCTTTTTACATCGGCACAACTCTGGAAGGACGATAAGTATAACGTTTATATCGGTACCTGGTTAAATACATTTAAAATAATAAATGAACAATATTTTTTATTGTCTTTTAATGGTGAAAACTATACACCGCAAAAGGCTACTATGATAAAACATTTAGAGCAATACAGGTGGCGTATTAATTGGGCCAATAGTTATTGCGAACGCAATAAGTTGAAAGCTAAAGAACAGGGGATAAAAGAGTTTAACCTATTGTTTCCAGTAAAATACTTTAATAAAACACGTAAAAACAGCTACGAAGGTGGTTTTGGCTACACTAGGAAGCACTTATTAAAGAGTATTAGAGCAAAACAAAAACGACAGGATGATAAAAAGAATGATCATAAAGAAGCTAAAATTCGTGAGATTAACTATAAGATTTTACAGTATGTAAGACGTCACCTATATAAAGGTATAAGTTTCGAAAGATTAGTTGGTTATGTAAACAGAATAGAGAAAAAGAACAACAGAACTAAAGGATATTATTCTAGAATTCTGTTTCACACACTACAAGTCGAAAAAATTAATAAACAATTTAAATAATTATGGCAACCAAGAAATTATGTGCGCATGGTAACAAGTCTTTTTGTCCTTTTTGCAGTAGAATAAAGTTAGTTGTAACCTTTAAAAATGAATACAAGCACCTATACGGTAATAAAAACTCAGCAACCAGATACTCCATAATGAGCGATGATAGAAAGCCCGAAGAAAAGATTATGGATAAAATGGAAGGCCGATTATTAGAAAGAGGTAAAAACCATCAGCCAGACTGTTTTGAGGGACATTATAACGTAGCAAAATTTACAGATAATAAAACTGGAGTTGTTTTAAGAGAAATAAGAGCTCACAAATAATAAAAGGAAATTATGGAGTTTAAAATTAAGCTAAGTAAAATAGTTAAAAGCGAAATAATAGTGCTAAAAGAAGCTACCGAGACCTATTATAAAGAATTACTGTTAGAAGAGGAACAAACAGATGTTTTAAAGGTGTTTCAAAGCATACTTCAAGCTTTGTATAATAAATTTTACGATGCTCACGCAAAGGCTTATAAACAAGATAAATTTAGTTTCAAACTTATGTATCACGAAGCTAACTTATTATTAAAATCATTGACCTTTTTTAATGATACAACAACAAACAATTATGATAAAAATCTAGCATTAACAATCATTTTAAAATTAGATCCGCAGACAAAATAACGTTGGTAGCCCAAAAAACGAACTAGAGTAGGCGTAAAACAAAAATTATGAATAAAACAGGAACTAAAACAGACAGTAAAAACGATAAAATTGAAATTACTGGTAAACTATTAGGAAAAGAATACAAAAGAGCAAAAAACCTCTTTAGTAATAATGAAGAAAAGGCATTACAAGATGTCTTAGATAAAAATAAGTATGAGCGTAGAAATAATTTAGAAGCACAACATACAAAACGCTCTTTTGTTTGGAAAGGAAAAACCAAATTGAACCAAAAGTAAACCTTATAGAATAAAATGTTGAATTGATTAAAACCTAATTTAATGAGTGATCAAGTAACGTTAAAATCCCTTCCAGAGATGCCCTCTAAAGCCGATATATGTGAAATTTATATTGAAGCATCAGGTGGAAAAGTATCTAAATCTTATATAATAAATCAAATTAATATAATACTTGAAGCTTTTGGTAAAAAACGCTCAACTCGCATTATTCATAAACCAATTTTTAAGGAGGTTTTATTGGTTTTAGGGGTTCCAGATGGTTACAAGGATTTTGACAATTAATCAAAATTCATAAAACTATTTCAAAATTCTTTTATTCAATTTTAGGTTTTAATAACATCAAAATATTAACCAATAACTATAGAAATTATGAAATGCGATAGATGTAAAGTCTCAAACGGACAACCATTACAAAGGGTTAATGAAATAGGTGTAGATGGTATTTGGTGGTGTGAATATTGTTTAAAAACAAATGAACCAGAATTATTTAATAACATAATGGAGGACGAAACACAGGTTGAAAAAGACTTGAAAGATGTTCTTCAAAACCTGTAGGTAAAAAAATACGCCCCTGAACTAACAGAGGCGCAAAAATACAAGCCTTAGCGAATTACCAAAACTTGAACGTAGGACTTCAAAAATAGTAATAATAATTCTAAGGCTTACCGAAAAGAGGTAGCCGAAAATCTAACAGAGTAGGCATTATTTAAACACTGGCGAGTTACGCACGAATTATTATGAAACAAATTAAAACACTAACCACAATTCTATTATTAGCAATATTTGCTTTTACTTCTTGTAGTAAGGAAGAATTGATGATTGATGAACCGAAACTAGAGAGTCTTAAATTACCACCTAGTCCAGACATAAAAACTAATAAAACGTCGGATTATTTATGGTATTTCTATTGTGGAAATAGTAGTACAGGAGAACATATAAAAGTAAACTATGAATTTTTTCCTCATACATATTATCTATGGACTAACGGTCAATGGAAACATAAGTCTTACTTCGAAGCATATAAGTGGTGTCAAGAAAATACTACAGGTTTTAATTAAAATAATAAGATGCCTCTTCCCTAGGAGGCTATTAAAACAGTAGTTATCTCCTATTGTTTACGTAAAGAGTTAATCCATAATAAATAATAATCATAAATAATATTTTAAAAAGAATAGGCATCTCTTTACTAGGAGAATTAGAGTTTGCTATAATAAGCTCATTTACTAAGCTAGCTCCGAAAAAACTGATAACAATTCTGACAAAGGTCATTTTTAAATATCTCATACATCAAATATAAACAAACTAATAAACAGTAGATTTTGAATAATCTTTTTTCAAACATAAAAACTTGTGATTACTGCAAATTACAACCTAAACCAAAAGAAAATAAAACTTACATGTTTAATGGTTTTCGTGATGCAAAAACTAAACAGTTGGTATGTTGGAATTGTAAAGGTGTTCATGATAAAACTAAAACATTAAAACAGTAGTATGAATTGCACTTTAGGAATACACGAAATAGACAGGTTAACTAAAAAATGTGTTAACTGTGGATTCGAACCATATTTTAGTCCATGTGGAGAAAATGAAAATAAATGTAACTGTAACAGTTCAGACGAATGTGGTTACAATGCATTAACAATACATTAATACAGTAGTATTCGATGGCGCTTTGGTCGGCTCAAAAGGCACACCAAACACATCGGTGCTACTTAAATAAAACAGTAATATTTCCAATATGCAAAAACTCGAATTATTTAGTGGAACAATGGGATTTAGTCAAGGATTTGAAGAAGCCGGATATAAATTCGAGAAAACATATTACAGTGAAGTAGATAAACACGCAATAGCTAATTCTAAATACAATAGACCAAATGCCAAACATATCGGATCAGTTAAACATTTTCAACAGTGGAAAGGTAAACTCGGAAGAATTAATATACTCACCTTCGGTTCGCCTTGCCAAAATTTTTCATTGGCTGGCAATAGAAAAGGGCTTAAAGGAAGGAGTAGTTCACTCATCCAATATGCCATTATGGCTATCGAATGGTTTAGACCTGATGTTTTTATTTGGGAAAACGTTAAAGGAGCTTACTCCAGCAACAAAGGCGAAGATTTTCAAGCAATCTTTGAAAGGCTTGCCTACATTGATGGTTACAGACTCGAGAAACAATTGCTTAATACAAGCTGGTTTTTACCCCAAAATAGAGAGCGAATATATCTTATTGGACATCTTACAGGACGAAGTAAACCAGAAGTATTTCCTTTCAGAGAAAATGACAAAATATTTATTAAGCCGGAAAGAGCAAGAAAAAGACAATCACAAACCAAAAATTGTACAACACTTAAAGCCTCTGGAACAATGAAAGCAGATGATACATTCATTCAAATACCTGAAAAAGCAGGTTGTTTAAGTGGAGGCGGCAATAGTGGTGGTTTACATAGTGATATGACAGTTATTCCTGCTTATATCAAGTCTACACATTATGGACCACATCAGCAGGATAGGTATTATAATTCATTAGGAATAATGAGCTGCTTACCTTCTGCAAGAACAGAGGATAAAATTAAAATAGAACATAATAATTCTATAAGACGATTAACAGAAATTGAGTGCGAACGTTTGCAAGGTTTTCCAGATGATTGGACCAGGTATGGTAATTATGATGGAATAATAAAAGAAATAAGTAAGACTCAACGATATAAAATGCTAGGTAATGCAGTAAGCGTTCCAGTTGTAAAAGCAATAGCAGAAAGATTAAAACAAAATTTAAAATTACAGTAGGAATTATGATAATAATTAAAAGCAAAAATGGCGTTCCATCTATTAAAGGTAGGCTTTGCTCTTTTGGTTCAAAAAAAACAAGAAATATAATAGAGTCGTTTTTTGAAGTTAATAAAGAATTTGTATTGCCTAAAAAATACATGGTTATAGTAACAGAAAACGACTTTGCAAAAATCATAAAAAAACCAAAGCCCAACAATTGGGATTATTCTTTGGGGCAATAATATAAAACAGTAGTATAAAAAAAAGCACTCTAGAAGACAGATAACGTAAAAATCCCTTATACAGGACTCAAAGTCCTTGCGGAAGGATTCGGAGGATACCGATAGCGACAGACGTTGCAAGTTAAAGAAAACAAGGAGTGCTTTTAATTAATAAAATAGGTGTTGAAGCCTACGAAAAATCAATAATTATGAAAGTAAAAGAATTATTAAAAGCATTAGAAAATGTAAATCCAGAAATGAATGTATTCTGTACATCAAATACAGGAGAATATGAATACTGTATAGTTAATTCATGTGGTGAAAGAGAATTAATTATTGAAAGTGGTGATGCAGATACAGATGATGTTGTAGAAACTTTTTTTGTTATAGATGAACAATAAACAGTAGTTATGCAGCACGAACTCACTTTAACATTTGAGGATGATTTACCACTAAAAGAGCATCTAAATAATTTTGTAGATGTATTCTATGATTGGCACGAGAAACAAGGCTATGCTACAGTTAAAAGAGAAGATTGGAAAACATTTATTAAAACACAAATACAGTAATATAAATAGAATATGGCGAGACTAGGAAAAGAGAGAATAATTGTCAGAGATAAAGAAGATAGAAGTTTTTACATGGAGCTTGAATTTGTTGTAAATGTTAGTGCAGATGGATATTTCACAACAACCTTAAAAGAAGAGGATGTAAAAACAATCCAATCATTCAACGTTGATCTATATAGTAATGGAAGGAGGAATTCAAGAAAAGGTTTTTTCCAAAGCAAAACAAAAGAAGGCTTGCTAAAAGAAGTTCGAGAAGTTTTGGAAAAATGTATGAGCAGAACTTTAATTGATGAGAAAATAATTTTAAGATATTCTTTTTGTACCGTGGCATCCTTTGGTTTTACTCTCGATGGTAAAATAGTACCTAATATGGGGTGGAGTTTAGATGGAGAATTAGATCAGGATTTATATTGGCAAAATGGTACAGTTAACAGCCATGCAACTAACAGGCATGCTGTTGGTGTTCAAATGTATATTAAACCTTTTTTTAAAAGAACATATAAATATCTTGATGACAGAGAAAAAGTTGAATATGTAGAATTTACAGCTTTTGGAGGTGATGCATCAAAAGAAAATCAATATTACTTAGCATGGTTAGAAAATATTTGTAGTACAAAACCACCAGAGCATGGAAAAATTCAAGAAATAGATTATACAGAAGATAGAGCTAAGTTTTTTGTAAATATGTTTAAGTCTCTTTGTCAACTTGCTCACAACATAGCAAACTTTACTGAGCCAGAAAACTTAACAAAACTAATTGAATCAGGTAAGTACTTGATGTCACCAAAACAGTAGTTAAATTAAAAATTGGAACTTGAAAATGAACCAATAAAAACACAAATTATAGAAATTGACTTAATCATCATTAGGCTCTAAGGGTAGGTGACCAATTTCACCTCCTGAGATCAAACTTGATTTACTCTCATTATTATTTCTAAAATTTAATTTTAAGATTTGGTAAATTTCTAAAAATCTACTCCCTTTAGATGTTAGTTCATAAAAAACCATATTTTTTTTGCCTGTTTTTGATTCTATAAAAGAATATTCGTTTAACATATTCATTATTTCCCAACTTATACCATCCTCTAAATCTTTTTCTAAATTTATATTTTTTTCAAGAATGTCTAACTCCTCTATATGTGGCTCTAAAAACATGAAGTATATATCTATTAAAACTTTATTTTTATGTGAGATTTCTATCTCATTAAGCTTTTTATTATTTTTTAAAGTAATTAAATCCGTTTCTAGCTTAAACTTTTGTTGATTTAATTCAGTAATCTTATTATTTAATTTTGAGAGGTCCTCATTACCAGCTCTAATATTTTCATAAGTTCTTTCTGATTTAGCTAATTCATTTTTTAAGTAAAACTCATTAATTTTATCATTAATTAATTTAGTCCTTCTATTTTTTATAGCCAAGGATATTATAATATCAATAATCATTGATAAGTATGGTAATACTATTACATATCCTAGAGCTATTAATAAAGGGTAAAATAAAGTATATCGTGTCTCAGAAAAATTATTTGTTATATAGATAATTCTATCTTCTATAGTTTGTTTAGATGTAAATAAAACAAATATTGCTTTCCAGTTTAATGCAATCCAAGAAATTAAAAATGAAAATATTAACGGATTTTTTAATCGTTCATTACTAACCTTAAATAGGTTGTTTATAAATTCTTTCATAAAATGGTTATTAGGAGATTATTGATTAATTGCATTTTAAATATAAACATAATACTTATTAAAAATACAAACAATTTAAATTTCAGTAGTGTTAATTACCAAAATAGCTATAACATGTAAAAACAAACTGAAACCAAATAATAAAGGTTTAAACCATTTAAAACCAACCGAAACCATTCCAAATAAAAAAAACATTTTTTTTAAAATATAGATTAGCTGTCAGTAAGTAAAGTTATTTGAAAAACTGATAGTTAATGGCAGATGGATATTTTAATAATGCAGCAAAAAGAGAAGTTTTACAAACTTCTAAATACTTAAAGCTCATTAATAAAGGAAAATGTAACGTACAATATAAATCTAAAGGAGATACAAAGCATACCGTAACTGGTATGAAAGATTTTATTGAAGCTTACAAGTACCAAACTATAGCATTAGCAGAAGCACTAAAAGGCTCTTTAGTACAGGAAACAATAGAAAATAATTATAATTTCCTCTATAATCATTTCCAATACGAAAGCGATAGTACTTTGCAACAAATGCGTTCTCCTGAATGCAGTGTTAACGATAGGTTTAAGGGAATAGACTGTAAAAGCTATAGTGTTTTTGCCTCTACTTTACTTCTAAATCAAAACATAAAGCATTTTATACGCCGTATAAAACAACCAAATTTTTATCCTAAACACTGGACACATGTTTATGTAATAGTGCCATCAGATCAGGAAGGAATGGATTTATCAAAAGGCTATTATGTTATAGATGCAACATTACATATAAATAAAGAACCCCTTTACAATAAAAAACACGATATAGAAATGGGTAAAGACTTACCACATGTTTGGTTAAATGGTAGCGTAGATAATGATTACCAATCTACACCACAAGGAGGGGGAGAAGAGTTTTTAGCACTACTTTTAGGGGTAGGTGTAGCATCTTCTAGAGTTAAACTTATACAAGAAACTTTAAACCATTATTTAGCTAAAGGTAAAGATCCATTATTAAAAATTACAAATAAAGGAGTTACCATAGAAGGTAATTATATTTCATATTTAGACCCATCGAACCAAAATAGAACCTCTGGTTTTAAAAGTGCGTTAAGTTATGTTAATCAATTTAGCGAAAACCCACTAGATATAGGGCTTAATGGAGGTTTAAATGGGGGTTTAGATCAGATTGGAGATTTAGAGAATGTACTGTCTGATATTTTAAAGGACGATTGGTTTAAAAATACATTTGGATCCATTTTCGCTAATGGATTTGATCCAACATGTTTTAACTCTTCTAATAATCCAAAACAATCGGCAGCTGAAGTACCAATAGATGCAAAATTCTATTTAGAAGAATCTGAACTTATTAACCAAATTAATCTAATCAATATAGATCATTTCCTTTATTTAACTGGCGCTTATCTATGGGCTAGAGAGTTTGGAATGAATAACGGAGATTTAGCACGTTGTACAAGACGAGGTAATGAGGTAGGTTTTAAAGACATGCTTAAGTTTAGAAACGATATAATTACAGCTGTTAAAAACACATTATCTAAGCAAAATATTACACTTGATATTGAAACTAGAATAACTCTAGACAGTGTAAATGTTAAAGCACCATCAGGATATTATGACGGATTAATTAATCCTTCAAACACACCAATACAAATAAGAAAAGCTAAGTTATCTGGAACACCCAAAAACGGAACACCTTTACAAGGTTTTTCTATACAAGTAAATACTACTACAAACAATAATACTAATACAGGTTCTGGATATACTGGTTCTGGTTCAGGAAGTGGTTCTGGTTCAGGAAGTGGTTCTGGTTCAGGAGGAGGCTCTGGTTCAGGAAGCGGCTCAGGTTCAGGAGGAGGCTCAGGTTCAGGAGGAGGCTCAAAAGATGATAAGCCACAAAAAGCAGGAGTAGGTACAGCAGTTGCAGGAGTTGCAGCATTAGGTGTTTTAGCATTAGTGCTTGGAGGAACGTCTAGTAAAACTAAAGAAACAGTAAATGGTGTACAGTAAAAAAATAATAGATTTTAACGAACCAGGAGGAGAAGGGCCTAGTAGTCCTGCAAAAGGATTCTTTGGCAGATTATGGGGGAGAATTAAAAGGAATATTGGTTCAATATTAGGTTCGTTGGCAGGAGGGCCAATAGGAGGTATTTTAGGAGGACTTTTAGATAAATGGTTGGATGCGGGTGTAGATATTAACTACAGTAGAGAAGGAATTTCAGTTTCTATTGAAGAACCTAAATATCCAATTACACAAACAGAAGAAATACAATTAGATAAGATTCATAATTTACAAATAGCACCTATGGTAGTGTATTTAGTGAATTTAATAGATCAAGAAATAAATATTCAATCTACTAATAGAACTAGATTTAGTAACGATGTCATTATTTCTAAAGCTAATAAAGTATTACATGCAATTTCAATAATTAATGCTAATAATACAACACTGGTAAATTTTGGAGAAGGTAGACGTTCTAAAAACTTCATCTTAAATAAAATTGCCATACTAGAAATGTATTTAGATATAGTTGAAAAATCAGTAGTAAAATACGTTGAAGAAAATACAAATGGCGAATTTAAATTGGTATTAGAAACTATGTTGGTTTCAACTGTAAAAAACATTCAAAAATATCCGTTATCGTGGCAAGGTCAAGAAGTACATGCTAAGATTAAAAAGTACATGCTAAGAGGACTAGAAACTAACGGTAATCAAACAGATGTTATTATTGTTAATACAGACCCAGAAAGTGATGAACCGCTTACAAATGCAGGCCATTCAGACTCTGAAATTAATGCATCCAAAGACATAAACAATAAGAATTCACTATTAAAAATTGGAGCAGTTGTAACTGTTACTGGTATTGTAGGAATAATTTTAAACAGAGTATAATTAAAACGAGTGTATAATGAATAAAAAAGACAAAAACGAAGCAATTAAACTAGTTGCAACTGTAGGAACAGGTGTTATTGGGGGGATGGTCTCTAATGCAATTGTAGCGCCAATTCCAGTAGATAACATGGTAAAATTGGCTATAAATGGAGGTTTAACCTTAGTATCAGCCTTTGCTGCAACTAAAATTAAAGGAAACTCACTAGGCGTTGCAGCTGGAAGAGGTGCAGTTCTTGGAGTTGCTATAGAGCAATTTAAACAATTAATTACTGGTGTAGCCAAAGAAACAGGTATAGTAGAAGCAGCTACTGAAGAATCAGAAACTGGAGATAAAATCTTATCAGGATTTTTTGGTCTAGGTTGTGGTTGCCAATCAAATAACGCAATGCCATTAGTGAGAATGCCATCACTTAATATGGCAAGTTATAGACAAGAAAGAGGTTATAATCCAAATGTAATTACAGCAAACGCTTTCAACTAATTATAAAACAAATTTTAAATTAAGAACTAATGAATAGAAAAGAATTAATACAAGGAAGTGTAGCAAATATATTTGCGCAAAATGTCAATAATAAATTGGGGTTAGTGGATGGTAAAGGCAAGCCAAAGAAGGTTGCAGACAGAATCCTTTATGTTGTAGCAGAAGTTACTGCAGGAACTACAATCGTGAATGCTTTCGATACTATTGAAAGAAAAGCAGTAGGTATTACCAATTTTGATAAGAACATGCTTGCTCAAGGAAGAAATGCAGTTATTACTGAAGTGAAATTAGAATATGGAACTTTATTAACAGCAAATTATGGTGGAACTTTTGAAAATACTGCACCTTTTGTGAATTTTAATGAAGCTGCTCCAGCATACATTTTAAATACAAAATTAAAATTCACTGATGATGAGAAGCCGCTTTTAGAATTTCCAATTAAAGAAATTCATAACCCAAATACAACACGTACTAACGATGAAGGGTATAGAGTTTTAGGAGATTTAAGAATGATTGAATCTGAGCGTGAGTTAGTTTTAGCTTTAGAATCTCCAAAAGTAGTTTCAGATTTAGATCCTTTAAAACGCCATTTCATAATGTTAACGCTAAGAGTAGGCGAATCTGTTAAGAGATAAAAAATAACGTAGAATATTAATATAAAGCCAAAATACGTTTTGGCTTTTTTTACCATTTAATTATGAGAAATTTAAACTACGAAACAGTAGATGTTAAAATATCTAAAGATGAAATTACAAGTTTTCCAATAGATACACATAAGCTAATTAACGGAAAAATAATAGCAATTGCTTTTTATGTACAAGGTAATGTTCCAGACGACATCGTTAACCTTACTTTAAAATATAATGGAGGTAATAAAGTGTTTAGAGGCTCTACAATAAAGGATTGGATACCTAGAACAGGTGCTGGTTATATTGAAGGAATGAAGCCAGTAAATGTAGATGCAGGACAGCAATTTACTTTAGAATTTAGTTCTAAAGCTATTTTAGTTAGTGATCTTGTTGGGCAAGTAGTTTTTGTTATAGATCAATCTAATATGTGTTAAAATAAATAGTAGTCAATGGCTTTAATTCGAGATCTTTCTAAAAATGTAAAAAGTTCTAAACACATTGTTCGAGGTAGCAGGTTGTTAAGAGTATGGATTTGTAATATAGGTACTAAAAATATAAATGTAGATGGTATGATTATTAATCCAGGAAAAGATTTTGATACTGGAGCAAGCGACATACCATTTAGAAGAGATTTTGAATTAGAAATTGATGTTACTGGTAGTACAAAAGAAGAAAATAAATACTTGCTATTTATTACTTCTTTAGATGAGGAACATTGTTAAACCCCTTTATTTATGTCTAAAGAATACCAAAATATAAAATCACATTTAGAAAGCCATCCAAAGAATTATATAGATGTAGAAAACTATAATACTAAAGCATCATTAGGAGGAAAGCTTTTTTCTACAACTATAAATGACAAATATGGTGATTTAAACGGATATCTATCTCAGTTAGTAAACGATGAAAGTATAACTTTACAGGTTTTTTGCAGAAAAGAACAAGGAAGTGGAACTAGAATAATAAGTGTTCAACATTTAACTTTAACACCAAAGATTACTGAACCTATAAAACCAAAGGTTCAACCTATTCAAAATAATTTTCATAATAACTCACAACCAAATTTTCCACAAGATAACAATGGGCAATTAAATGGCTCATATAACTCTAACAGTGGTCTTAATAGTGTTGTTACTGCGCAAACAGCAGAATTATTTCTTTTAAAACAACAATTAGTAACCATTAAGGAAGCTAATGTAGAGTTAAAAGCTGAAAGGAACGAGTTTAGAGATGAAGTTAAAACACTTCGTCGAGAACGTGACGATTTACAAAGTAAAGTTAGTTTATCAGAAAGAGAAAGAGCATTTGCTTTAAAAGAAGCTGCAATTAATAACAAAGGGTTTTTCGAAACAGATGCAGGTCAGTTGTTTTTATCTGGAGCTGTTGAAACTGTTGGAAGTGTTTTAGCTAAAAAAGGAACAGCAGTTGTACAACCACAAGAACATTTAGCTTCAGCTCAACAACATCAAAATTTTAGTAAAACAAAACAAGCATTATTTAGCTTAATAGAACCAAATACAGTAACCGATATAGTATGCGAAAAACTGTATTTAACACTACACGGTATTCAAAATGTTGATGAGTTTGCTAGTGAACACAATAACTTACTTAATAAATTTAAAATCAAGACAAAATAGATATGGCAAATTTATTTCCAGGACTATCAGTAGAAGTAAAAGGAGAAGACCTTTCGGACGCCTTAGAGCGATCTAATATATTAAAACATTTAGAGGCTATAGCAACAACAGAAGAACTAAGAAAAATAAAGCAACTCTCATCAGAAAAAGGTAGAAAAGCTTTAAAAAGTAAGTGGCCAATAATATCAAAATTTTGTTAAATGAGTAATGGATTAGGAAACCCCGCAGCAGTAGCAATTGTAAGTTCAGTTGCATCATCTGAACAAGGACAAGAAGCAATTGGAGAAATTGGTACAGCATTAAAAATTGTATTTATAGCTGGTGGTGTTTTACTAACAGGTAAATATGCACATTCTCAATATAAAAAATGGAATGCCAATCGGTATGCTAGAAATAATGCTGGAGACCCAGATTTAATAGCAGCAGCAGTTATTTATGAATCTTTTTCAAGATTTGAATTCCCTGGTGTTTTAGGTTTCTTATTACCATCATTTGATGTCTCTGCAGATGAGGCAGCTCTATACCAAATTGCAAGTAAAGTGACTAGTGCAAAAGCAGTCGCAAAAGTATATAAAATTGTATTTGATAGGGAGTTACATACAGATATAAAAAACGGTCTAGACACACAAGAAATGCAGACGTTTTGGAATATTATTAATGCTCCAGAGAACAATACAGAAACATCACTTTATGCAATAGGTTCAAAACTATATGTTGCTAAAAGAAATGGGATTAGTGTAAATATTGCTGAACAGAATGCAAATTTAGAATGGTCTGGTACAGGAAATTTATATGGAAACTTTCAATTTAATGATGAAGTAGGAGAAGTAATTGCGCATGGAGACTTTAATGGAGAAAACTACTACATCGTAGAAGATTGTAATTTCTTCGGGTTTGGTTGTAAACAAGGTGTAGTGCTTCAAAATCAAATAAGTAATGATAAGCTATGATAACAATAACAGGAATAGTAAAGGATACAGACGGTATACCATTAGAAGGGGTTAATATATTTCTATTTGATGATGACTCTATTGGAACTACAACAAATGCTTTAGGTGTATTTAGTTTAGAGGTAAATTCTTATAACGAATTAGTAATATTTTCTTACCAAGATACAGAAGTATTATTAGAAGCTAGTAAAGCTAAAGAAGGAGTAGTAATAGATACTGTTAATGTATTAGACGAAATAGAAGTTGTAGGGAAGCTTAAAAATCTGTGGCCTTTAGCAGCATTGGCAACATTATTAATAATAGGTACTGCTGTAGTTATTTTAAATAGTGAGGAACCTAAAAAAGTAGTTTTGTAATGAGTTTTGGAATAAACGGATATGTGAGCGAAACAGGAGAAAGTAATCCTAATGAATTGTTATTTAATTACAATACCAATACGTTTTGTAATTATACTTTTCCTGCTAGTGAAAATTTGGTATCGTATTCTACTAAATATGGTGTAGGAGGGTATGCAAACACAACTTATGATTTTGGGTCTACTGATTTTATAGAATTTATTAATAATAGTTCTCAAAATCAACAAGCGTTTGTAGCTCCGTTTGATATGGTATTAAGTGCAAACAATTCTTATGGAGGTTTTTCTGGAAGTTGGCAAGGGTATGGATTACGCTTTGTACTTGGTTATTACGTACCAACTTACACATTGTCTTCTCCATATATAATAATGAATACCCCTACAGTTGTTCTAGACAAGACTTATATGCCTAATGGGGCAACCGTAGATATGTTTGAAGATATTAACTCAGAGATAATCATCCCGAAAGGAGCAGTTTGTTTATATACTTATGCATTTATGAGACCATCTTCGATTAGCCATAAAATAAGAACACAATTAATGTTCAAAAAAATATAAGTATGAAGGCCATAAAAGTAGATGAAGGTTATAAAGTATTTATTGAAATTCCAGAAAAATGGAATGGGATAACTGATTATAATAAGTTGCCTGAAGAGATACATTTTAAAAACGGCTGGCGAGATATAGTAGTACCTGTAATTACAGAAAGTCAAAAATTTGGAGAGTTAATTTCGGTTGATGATAATGTAACTTATAACGTTATCGAATTAACTGATGAAGAAAAGAATGCTTTAGAAGTTAAAAAAATAAAAGATCAAGAAAACAGTATCATCAATAAATATGAATTCCACAAGCAAAAAGGATGGGATTTTTATCAACATTTTAGAGCTAAAATAGTATTAGATATTTATGCAGGAGAAATTAGCGAAATGCAAGCTTTTGAAATAGAAGGTTACTTGCAAAGCGCATTCGATAAAATTTCAAATACTGGAGATTGGAAAACAGCATACTTTATTCTAAATAAAAAAAGCACGGAGCAAGAATTTATATTAAAATATGAAGAAATGGCTTTAGAGGCCATAGTCTTATACATTCAAGAAAACTATGAGAATTAATAATGTTAAAGCATCCAAAAGGATTAAACGATTAGAGCAAATATTAGCCTTAATCTTATTATTTATGCCAGCAATACTTATTGTTGTATCTGGAGAATTAAGAGATAGTATAAGTGATTATGCTTATTCTAGTGTAGATAATTTGTTTTCTGGTATGCTTTGGCTCGCATCAAGTATGTTTTGTTATAATGCAATGTATACAGATAAAAAATACAATTGGTTTATAGCAATATCTTTATTAGGTGTTTCATTAACTGATCACATAGAATTCCCTACAATTCACTACATTTTTGCATCGCTATTTTTTATAGGAAGTATTTTTGTAATGGTTGTCTTTAGTAGTGTAAAGCAAAGAGTGTTTAAAATTTATATTGGAGCTGTTATTATAATAGCCTTATTAGGTTATTTCTCATTTAGGTGGTATAGTTTACTTGTTGCAGAGTGGATTTGTTTATTGCCAATATCTATTCATTTTATAGGCGAATCACTAAATAAAATAGATTAAAATGAAAGAATATCTAGGAGAATTTATTACAGGTTTAATTACATCATTATGTGGTTTAGGAGCTTGGTTAAATGAAAGAAAACAGAGAAAGCTACAAAATAATCAATCTATAATGGATTTATATCAGGAAGCTCTAGATGATTTAAAAAAGCGTTACGATGAAAAATACGAAGATTTAAAAAAAGAATTTGAAAGCTTTAAATCGAAGTATAAATCTTTAAAAATAGAATTTGATAATTATAAGAAATTACAAAATTCAAAAAAATGAATTTGATAACTAACGTTAAGTCATATACAGATACTCAAATTCTTGAAAAAGTAAAAAGCCTTGATACTTTTACAAGTTGGCCTATAGGCTATTTTGATGTATGGATTAGATCAAATGAAGATGCACATGATTTATTTGATGACAAAGTATATACATTTCATTATAAAACAGGAGATGAAAAACCAAAATTCAAAATGGTTACATCTGGCACAACAAATTCTGGGGCTTTTGGGTTATCAAAGTGGTTTACTTACAACGCCATAGGGTGTGCTATATTAAAAAGCGATGTAATCATTTATGATAGCCATAAGCTTGGGTATCACAAAGGTAAATACAAGTCTTATATTCAAAACAAACCATTTCCATACTATAGAGATAATAATAAAAACAAAAAAGCTGAGGAAATAGGCCCAATCTACTCAGGAATTATAGGAGCAAATTGTCATAAGGCTGGCTGGTTGTCTAAAATTATCGGTAAGTGGTCTCTAGGTTGTTTAGTTAGAAATATAGCTGAAGATTATAATAAATGGATGTTTAAACTTAAAGGACAAAAACTATTAACTGTAGCTATACTTAAAGAATTTTAATTATGAATACTAGTAAATACAACAAATCGTTCTCCATAGATATTAAATCTATTGCACTAATACTTCTCTTGCTATACATAGGGTGTAATCAATTTATTAGCCCAGAACGCGTAGAGAAAGAAGTAAAAGAAACTGAAACAGTTGATATAAAAGAGGTTGTAGAGAAAGCAATTAATAACAGATTACATTTACAAGAGCCATCTCAACAACCTGTTATTGTTTATAGAGATAGAGTAGTACCTGTAAATAGTTCTACGATTGTTCCAAAAGAGGATTTAGATAAACTAAAAAACCTAAATAAATATCAAGACACTACTAAGCTTAAAAATGCCACAATATATTCAGAAATATTAACAGATGGTAAGATATATTCTAATAAAATAACTGCGAATGTGCCTGTAAAAACCATTACCAAAACAAAAGAAACAAAAATTACTAAATATGCTAGTGGTCTTTATCTTTCTCCAGGCGTAAATGTAAGCCCTTTAGGTATTAAAAATGCTGAATTAGGATTAAACTATATATATAAAGCAGATTTTGGAGTAGGTGCTGCAATACAATACAACTTCAATGATAATACTATGAATTATGGTATTAAAATTCACAAAAAAATATTTTAAATATGAAAACAAGTACAAAAATAGCAGTTGCGGGAGGAGCAATACTTACTGGTGTTGGTCTTTATTGGTATTGTAATAGGTTAAGTATAAATGTATCAAACATCAATAATGATAGACGTACTTTAGATTATATAATTACTATTGGCACTAAAAAAATTACAGGTTCTGCAAGTCCAAATCAAAAGCAAGCAATTCGTGAGCAGTATAAAGATAAAACTCTCAGAATATTAGGCTCTGGAGGGAACCATATATCTATAACAATTTCAGATAAAAATAATGTAACTCTAAAAAGTTACGAATACACTTTTCCACCAATAGGAATTATTCCTTTTGAAGGCATACCAACTAAATCTCATACATAAAATAAGATGCATTTTAAATGAATACAGCTTTAAAAATTTTAGGATTATCTGCATTAGGTTTTTTTCTTTTTAGTTTTAAAAAAAGGAAGAAATCTAATAGTGATTTTGAGTCTTTAGCTATTCAAGCTGTAGAAAATTCATTTGGCCTTTTATCAAATCAACAATTAGAATCTATTAGGTTCATTGTTGATGATTTTTATACATATGGAGATGGAGATGGTAGTAAACTAGCCTACATATTGGCAACGGCATGGCATGAAAGCAGACTGAAACCGATTAAAGAAATTAGAGCTGCACAAGGCACACCACTATATAGCCAGCAAAATACATATTGGAATACAGGTTATTATGGTCGTGGCTTTGTGCAACTTACTCATTTAGCTAATTATCAAAAAATGAGTAATTTTTTAGGAGTAGATTTAGTTAATAATCCAGATTTAGCCTTGACTAGTCAATATGCCTCCAAAATTTTAGTGTATGGCATGTATAATGGTTCCTTTACAGGTAAAAAACTAAGTGATTACATAGGAGGGCAAACGAATGATTTTTTTAATGCAAGACGTATTGTAAATGGTTTAGATAAGGCGCAATTGATAAATAATTATGCTAAATCAATTGTTGATTTTAATCCAGATGTAGCATGAATGTATTTAAAAAAATAGTGATTGGAGCTGCTTTAGTTTCAGGAGGAGCTTACTTATATGTAAAATCGAAAACAAAGGATATTAAAAACATAGTAGATAATCTTTCATTTAAAATTGATAGGATTAGAAATGTTGATTTTAATATAGGAAATATAACATTAACAGTAGATGTGCTATTAAATAATAATAGTAATGAAAGCTTTACAGTAGATACTGGTAATCTGATAAATTTTAGAAAAGTAACCTTTTTAACTCAACAAGGAAGAATTTTAGGACAAGCCGAAAAGTATATTGATAACGTTTCTTTATATGCTAACAACGCAACAATTATAGAATCTGTAGAAGTTGTTATTAATACAGATGATTTAGGTGGTATTCTAAGTGAATTTATTTCAGGTTTAAAACCAAAAGATATAGCTGTAAAAGCACATATAGAAATATTAGGAAAACAATACATTGTATAAATATGAAATCGATTACAGAATATAATGGATTAAACGGTGTTGTATCAAGAGATTTTTTGAGCGATTTAGTTAGTCTATCTAATAAAGAGGAACAGTTTCATATCGCTTTAAAATTAAAAGATGTATTGTTATCTAATCCAGAGGAAGAGTCCTTCGATATTAATCTTACATCAAAAGAAACAGAGATACCACCTCAATCTATTTTAAAATATTTAGAAGTTCATAAAGAAACTGAAACCATAGAGAATTTAGGTTTAAGTAAGGGAGTTAATCCTTCAGTTATTTATGATATGATTACTCAGAGAATGCTCGATTTAATTAAAGAAGCATCAAGTAGTGGTTACAAAAAAAAATGGAAAGCACGTGTTTATGGGAAAGGATACACAATCCCTTTTAATTTTGAGTCTAAAAAACGTTATAGGGGAGTAAATTTATTTCTACTAACAAATTTCAAACCGATAGAAAACCCTTACTTTTTAACATTTAAGCAAATAGAAAAAAACAAAGGGAAATTAAAAAAAGGATCAAAAGCAAGTCCTGTTGTTTATTTTACTAAGCTCTATAAATATGAACAAGCTGAACCAAAATTATATTTTGCCAGCTACGATAAAAAAAAGCTAATCAAGTTTTTAAAAGATAATAAAGCGAAAATTAGTTTAACTAAACATTTATCAATAGAATCAATTGCTAATCAGTCCTACTTACCCATTTTAAAGTATTACAATGTATTTAACGGTAAAGACATAGAAGGAATAGATTTCGATTTAGATAATTTTAAAATAGGTTATATAAATCAGCCTATACCATCTAATGAGAGTAGTAAATTACCAATTGCTGAAGCAATAATTAAACGTTATCCTAAACCAGTACCTAAATTAAGTTTTGGAGGAGATAGAGCTTATTATAGTCCTTCTACAGACAGAATTAAGATGCCTTATATAGCAGATTTTGATACTATTCAAGATTATTATAGAACGTTATTTCACGAATACTCACATAGTACTGGTGCAGAAGGAAGATTAGAAAGAGATTTTTCTGGTAAGTTTGGTACTAAAAAATATGCCTTTGAAGAATTAGTAGCAGAATGGGGAGCTGTTTTTTTATCAGCCGAAGCAGGTATTATCTATCATTCAAACTTAAATCATGCAGCTTATTTAAAAAATTGGAATACCGTTTTAACATCAATAAAAGATGATAATAAATTTATAATGAGGGCATGTACTCAAGCGCAAAAAGTAGCGGACTACATTTTACAATTTGATGCCAATGGTAATCCTAAATACTTAAAACATTTAAAAAAGAAAGAAGCAAAACAATTGGCTCTTTTTGGTGCTAAAACAAATAAAGGCTTAGGATTTACAATTGAAAAGATGTCTGGAGATAGCTATAGTCCATTTTTAACTAAAAAAAAAGAAGAGCAAAAAGAAGTTGTAGCAGTGGTTGAAAAGGGGTTTTCACAAGCTGCAACTTCTCCAGCTCATTCTAATAATTCTAAACCAATGGTAGAAATTAAAAACGAAAAACCAAACATTGCAAGTAAACCATCAAATACAAGTTTACCTGAAGGATTTACTCTTGCAAGTGAAAAACCAAGCTTAGAAAATTTACCAGGACTATTTTATTTACCTGGAGAAATAGGGAAGTGGCTAAATAAGTTACAAAGGTATAAACTAATGATGTTAGTGCATGGAGAAAGCGGAGCCGGAAAAAGCGAGTTAGTTAAACAATTAGTTAATGCTTTTATAGATGCTGGATTTAGTGGAGGCTTTTTTGATATAGAACAAGGAGGATTAATAAGTAAGGATACTCAAGAGAGTTTAGATAGAAACATACCTAAACAAAACTTAGATAAGATAGCTTTTACCGCTGAAGCTCCAAATGGTTTACAAACAGTTAAATCCGTAGCAAATAATTTTGATTTTGTAGTAGTTGATAGCTGGCAAAAATTAAAGGCTCCAATGACTCAATTAGACGATTTAAGAAATGAATACCCCAATACTATATGGATTATAATAACCCAAGAAACCACAGATGGTAAAGCTAAAGGAGGTAGTCAAGCTTCTTTTGATCCGCCAATTCGTATAAAAGCTTTTAAAGTAGATAATACTTTTAAAAACAACTATGCAGAGTTAATGAAAAATAGAGGTAATCAACAAACAATTGGTACAAAGTATAATATATTTCATAAACAACTTGTCATAGAAAATAAAGATACACCTAAAGATATCTCAAATTTTATAATTGAATCATTTAATGGAGAATAGTACAAAAATCACATTAGGAGCTATAGGGCTGGGATTACTTACTTTTCATTTATATTGTAAAAAACAACGTAAAAATGATACTCCTAAAGTTTTCTACAGAAAAAAATTAGTAAATAATTATAACGGTTATGTTGTGCCTCCATTTGGTGTTTATATTAAGGAGTCTGAAAGAGATAATTTACCATTGTTAGAGCATGAATTGGTTCATTGGAAACAGTTTCAACGTGAAGGCTTGTTACCTTTTTTAATTAATTATTCTAAAGAGGCAATAAATAAAGGCTACGATGCTAATCCATACGAAATTGAAGCCCGAACTGTTGAAAGTGATTATTGTAAAGAAAACTATACTGAGTGTATTAGAACGGGGCAAGCTGTTACTGCTTTTAATCCTAATTTTAGGAGATAATCTTATTATTTATTATAATAGGCTTTCCAATGGGCCAAAAGCTTTTCTGCATGTTCTGTAGGTGTTACCTTAATATATTTTAGAAAACTTTTTTCTGTAGTATGTCCGGTTATTTTCATAATAGATAACGTTGGAAAATTCATTTTATATAAATTAGTAGCAAATGATCGCCTACAAATATGTGAACTTACTAATTTATATTTTGGATATAAACCTCTTTCCTTTCTTTTAGTTTCAGGATTCATTAAACTGCCTTCAATAATTTGAGTCATTCCAATTTCTAAACATACTTCCTTTATATACTCATTAAATTTAACATCAGAAATCATTCTAGGCATTCCTCTTTTTTGAATAACTTCTTTAATATGATGATGTAGTGGTATTACTACTTTTACTCCGGAGGAGCTTTTTGTTTTTTGGGGTTGTACTGTTATAAAATCTTGTTTAGGTTCTATGACCGGTAAGTTTAGAAAGTCAGAAACTCGTAATCCCGTCCATAATCCTATAATAGATAAGTCTCTACAATTCTCTAATCTTTTATTTTTAGAGAAATCATAATTAACTAAATTTTCAATTTCTAATTCATTTAAAACAATAGATAAACTTTCCTCACTTAAAACTGCAAATGAAGATTCTTTATAAGCTGAATTAACTATATTATTAAATTCTTCAGCTTTTTTTAAAAACACTTTTATATTTTTAATCCAATCTCCAATTGTATTAATAGCGTATTTTTGATTTACCTTTAAATATTCTACAAGTTCATCGTAAACTTCAATACTAAAACTATCTAGTCTAATTTTACTGCCTCTAAATTTTTCAAATTCTATAATTCTGTTATTTGTTTTATTAAAATGTTTAAGCCTAGTTTCATTATACTTTTTTTTAGTAACCCTATTAGTTAGAGTAGGAGCTATTTTAATAAAATTTGTAACAAAGTCAGTAAAAAAGATAAACTTGGTAGTGTTTTTTTTATCTGGATTGAACTTTAATTCGAATCTAGTTTTAAGAGTTTCTTTTGTAGGATTTATATTTTCTAAATCTAAAGAATTTAAAGTCTTATCCAAAAAAGAAGAATATTCTTCTAGTTTCCTATTTATTGATCTTAAATCAGAACGTCCTCTAATACTATTAGCCATTTTTGCAACCTTATTCCAATCTTCAGGTTTAATACTCTCTCCAGTAGAATAAACAAAACGGCCTTCTTTTTTAGATAAATAATATCTAAGAATAATTAAAGTATCTTTGTTACTGTTAGGTTCTTTTAAATTGAAGTACATTTATTAGGTTGTCATATTTAATTCAGTTGCCACAATCGTTGCCACTTTTATCCTATTTAATGCTTCAAAGTTATAAAATAAAACTCCTATATAGCAAGGTAAAACCTAATAAACCCTTAAAAACCTATCAAGTTGTAAAATAATAAATGTATAAGTGTAATCCTATCGCCTTCACTTAAAGTCATACTATTTTTAGTATGACTTTTTTGTTTTATAACAGGTATGTTAAAATATAGTTTAGCTTTACAATAGAATTTAATTAATAAAATGTCGAAAGCAGCATCTAAGATTCTTATCATTTTAGCTTTTCTAGCTATTTATTTTATCTGGGGCTCTACTTATATGCTTAATAAAATAGCTGTTGAAGAACTCCCTCCTTTAATGCTATCTTCATTTAGATTTATAACAGCAAGTGTGTTAATTTTTATAATAGCAAAATTGATGAAGTTATCTTTAGCTATTACTAAAAAGCAGCTATTAAATACTGTTATTGTTGGTTTTTTATTTCTGGTTTATGGTAATGGTGTTTTTGTATGGGCTTTAAAATATTTAGATAGCGGATTTGCAGCATTACTGGCATCAACCCAACCTTTATTTGTTTTGCTTTTAATGCGTGTTATAGATAAAAAGAAAATGCACACTAAATCTATAATAGGAGTTATTTTGGGTTTTGTAGGCATGTACCTTTTAGTAAGTCAAAAAGAATTATCATTCGAAGCAGGAAGTGCTATAGGTGTTATTATGATATTAACTTGCGTTTTAGGTTGGAGTTATGCTAGTATTTTTGTGTCTAAAGCAGATTTACCAAAAAATTACTTTATAAGTACGGGATATCAAATGTTAACTGCAGGATTAATGTTATCGTTTTTTAGTTTGGTATTTAATGAAGAATGGATAGCACCAACTAATTGGTCTGTAAAAGTACAATTGGCGGTTGTATTGCTAATCGTTTTTGGGGGGATTGTTGCGTTTACAGCTTTTAATTATTTATTGAAAAATGTGTCTCCTGAAAAAGTAGCAACATCTGCTTATGTAAATCCTTTGATAGCATTGTTTCTTGGCTGGTATATATTAGATGAAAATTTAAGTATTCAATCTATATTTTCTGCATTAATACTATTAACAGGGGTCTATTTTATTACTTCTAAAAAATAATTTTTATAATATTTAATAGGGTGGGTGTAAAAAAACATGTCTTAACTATAGATAATTAATAAAAATGAATTAAAATACGATTTATGCGTCATAGGGTGTTTTCACTGTTTTTTGTCGAAAAAAATAGATCCTTCAATATAAAGTTGTATTTTTGGCGTATATTATCCAAATAACAGATAATTAGTCGCAATTTATCTTTTAAAACCAATTTTAAAAATATAAAAACATGCTTAAAAAATTAGTTTGCTTCGGTTTACTTATAGCCGCTTCCCAAT
The DNA here is from genome assembly GCA_947494205.1 of uncultured Flavobacteriaceae bacterium. GTDB lineage: Bacteria > Bacteroidota > Bacteroidia > Flavobacteriales > Flavobacteriaceae > JAHDHI01. The sequence goes on from CANLUH010000021.1 coordinate 56,965, forward strand.
TTAGTGCACAGACTATAGAACGACAAGTTATAGGTTCTGCTGGTACAACTCTAACAAATGGAACTATAAGTTTAGATTTTACAGTAGGTGAATTAGCTGTATCTACCATTACTGATGGTACAACTACATTAACTCAAGGGTTTCATCAAGGAACTGTAGCCTTAGCTATAAGAGTAGACCCTGTAGTATTTTTACAAGGAGCCTTGTTAAATAACGGTGGTGGTAATTTAATGAGAGATGATTTAAGAGCCTCTTTATTACCAACGACTTCACCTTACAGTGATGGTTTAACATGCGCAGCAAGTGTGTTTAATAATGGAGGAACTTCTGGGGCTGGAGCGACAAGTGATAATATTGTTGATTGGGTTTTAGTAGAATTAAGAGATGCTAATGATAATGAAGTTATTGAAGCTAGTCAGTCTGCTTTATTACAACGAGATGGTAATGTTGTAGGAGTAGATGGAATTTCACCTTTAGAGTTTAATATTCCATCTAAATCATATTATGTTGCAGTAAGACACCGTAATCACTTAGGTATTATTACAGCTAATACAATAGCTCTATCTTCTGGTTCAGCTGTTGTAGATTTTACAGATGTAAATAATCAAATAACTTTTGGAACAGATGCTCAAACTACCTTTGGATTACCAAGTGGAGTAGTTGCCATGTGGGCTGGTGATGCTAATCAAGATGGTAGAATAAACTATCTAGGAGCATTATCTGATACACCTTCTATAAGAAGCCAAGTATTTAATGATCCTAATAACTCTGTATTTGGAGGACCACCTATTGCAACATACCAATCTTCTGGATATGTTGCTACAGACCTTAATTTAGATGGTTTAACAATATTTTCGGGAAGTAATACAGATGTTTTAATTGTAAGAGATAATATTTTTAATAATCCATCTAACTCTGTATTTGGAGGACCACCAACTGGAACTTTTACTTTTACACAACAATTACCGGAAGGAGCAGGAGGAACAAACTAGTAAAATAGTATAAATAGAATATAAAAAATGTCTCTAATATTAGAGACATTTTTTTATACAAAAAAGACTCAAAGCAACAATAATAATTACCGTCTATACAGAATTACCAAAACTGAGACTTTTAAAGTACGGACTAAAATATACATTAAAAGAACTTAATTCGTTCCTTATCAACCGAGATAAGGATTAAGCTAACCTTACTATTGTGCTTTGAGACTTCTAACCAACCTCAAAATGATAGTTTAAAAGTATTATTATTATAAGATGTGTAAAACTCATTTTGAGGGAAACGGTCATTTTAATGAGTAAAACCGTTTTTTCAATGAGTAAACGCGTGATTAGATAGTTAAATTAAAATAAAGATGTAGTTCATCGGGGTTTTATGCATGAGTAAATGCTTTATCAAATACTTATGTTTTTTAACGATTTTTTTATAATATGAAGTTATATGGTGCATATATTAGCAATAACGATATATAACTAGATTACTAACTTTCATGTTACTTGTCGGATTAAAAAGAAAAAATAATATTTGCTAAGTATTTATTTAATCTTAAATAAATAAAAAGTCTGAATTAATATTCAGACTTTTATTTTTTATAATGGTTGTAGTACAAAACTTAATCTAAAAACTTAGCTTTTAATTCTTTTGTTGGTATCATACAGGATTCCTTTTTGCCATACCACTTATATCTGTTTTTAGCAATGTAGTCGTAAACCTTATCCCGAATAAAACTTGGAACAATAAAAAAAACTGTTAGTAAATTATTTGGGAAACCAAGATGTTTAGAGATATGAAGTGCAGCTGATGATTTACTTTTTAAACCACTTTCTACTGAGTATAATAAAATAGAATCTGTTTTTTCGGTATCAATACCAAACTTTTGTATTACTTGCTGGCCAACATTACTTTGCAGAGGAGCAAAAATAAATAGGTTTTTTTTATCATGTTTTATAACATATTGTATAGATGTATTACACAAATTACATACACCATCAAATAGAATTAATTTTTTATGTTTTGGTATATCTATGATCATAAATAAAAGTATTATTTAACTGCTTCTACAAGTTCTAATAAGTCTACATTTACATTAGTAGTAAACATACCATAATTTACAATTGCTTTTCCTTTTTCTAGTGTATCAATGGTGCCAATTGCTTTTCCATCGTTCATTCTAACTCTATCTCCTAATTTTAAAATAGGTTTAGGCTTTTCTATTTTTACTTCCTTTTTTTTAGCTTCTTTCTTTTTTTGTCTTATAACGTCTACTTTTTTCTCAGCTTCTTTTTTTATTTGAGTTTCTTTAGCTTTTATGGCTTTTTTTCTTTTTGCTGAAACTTTTTTACGTTTAGAGTTTTCTATTTGTACTAATCTAAACAATTCTGCCATTAGCTCTCGCTTCTTTTTATCTTCAAAATACTTTTCGCTAATGTCATTTACTTTCTGACCTAGATAGATTAAGCGTTGGTTACTATCGTATAATTCTTGATAACTTTCTAGCTTTTTTTGTATTTTAATATTTATAGATTCTAGACGTTCGGCTTCAGTTTGTTTCTTTTTTTCGTTGACTTTAAGAGATTCGGAGGTTTTCTCTAGTTTAGAACGTTCTTTTTGTAATTTAGCTATAGTGGCATCAAAACGAACTTTAGAACGCTCTATTTTCTTTTTTGCTCTGTTAATTAAGCTATAAGGAATGCCATTTTTCTGTGCAACTTCAAACGTAAAAGAACTACCGGCTTGCCCCATTGCTAATTTATATAATGGTTCTAGTGTACGTTCATCAAACATCATGTTTGCATTAATCATTTCATCCTTTTCTGTTGCAAGAATTTTAAGGTTTGCATAATGAGTAGTAATAATACCAAATGCACCTCTAGAATAAAATTCTTCTAAGAAGGTTTCTGCTAAAGCGCCACCTAATTCTGGATCTGAACCTGTTCCAAATTCATCAATTAAAAAGAGTGTATTTTTATTACACTTTTTTAAAAAATAATTCATTTGTTTCAATCTATAACTATAAGTACTTAAATGATTTTCTATAGATTGATTATCTCCTATATCTGTTAAAATACGGTCGAAAAGACTTATTTTACTACGTTCATGCACTGGAATAAGCATACCACTTTGAAGCATTAATTGCAATAAGCCTACAGTTTTTAATGTAATACTTTTTCCACCTGCATTTGGTCCAGAAATAACAATAATACGACTGTTGTTATTTAATTTAATAGTTTGCGGGAAGGTTTTCTCTTTGTTTTCTAAATTGTTTAAATAAAGTAAAGGATGATATGCATCTCTTAAATATAAATGTTTATTTGTTGTAATTTCTGGAAGAATTGCATTCATAGATTTTGCATACTTAGCCTTAGCAGCAATAACATCTATTTCTGTTAAAAAACTTTGGTATTGTTCTATAAGAGGCGAAAAGTCTCTTAAATAATTTGTAACTTCTTTTAGGATACGAATAACTTCTTCATTTTCTTCGTACTCTAAGTTGTTTAGCTCTCTAGTATGCTGTAAAGTTGTTTCTGGCTCTATATATACAATGCTTCCTGTTTTACTACCTCCCATAATGGCGCCTTTAACTTTTCGGCGGTACATAGCTTTAACAGCAAGAACACGTTTGTTTTCTACTACAGATTCTCTTATGTCATCTAAGTACTCTAGATTATGATACATATTTAGAGCTGAAGAAAAACTAGAGTTAATTTTACCTTTAAGTCTTCCTATACTTTGTCTTATTTCATTTAAGAGTGCAGAAGCGTTATTTTTTACATCACCAAAACGGTCTACAACACTATCTACTTTTTCAATAATAGCTTTTGTAACTTCAATTTTCGATGCAAAGTCATTTAAGTTTGGATAATACTCTTCAAATTTTTTAAGAAAAAGAATAATATCGTTACAAGTGATAGAAATAGAGACTAATTTTTTTAAACTGTGTGTTTCTAAATATGTGTTTTCTATTCGTAATAATTGTAATTCTTTTGTAATAGTATCAAAACCATGATTGGGTATGCGATTATCGTTATAAAATGACGATACATACTCGTTAGTAAGTTGTAACGCATTTAATAGTATCTCTCTATCTTGATATGGTGTGATTTCTAGAGTTTTTGTATTTCCCAAATGTGTTACGCAGTATTCACTAACTTGTTGTAATACGGTTGAGAACTCTAAATCTTGTAATGTTTTATTATGTATGTTTATCATTGTATTATTCCTAAAAGGGTATAAAGGAATTTAATCTTAAAATGTTGACTTTATTTTTGTTAATAACAAAGTTACGGATTAGTTACGAATTTTTTCGTGGTATAATTAATAGGTAAGTTGTTAATGTTTTCTAAATAAAATCTTTTATTATTATAATTTGGAAATAAAAAAACTCAATAAGAAAACCTTATTGAGCTATATATTGTTGAACTAGAAGTTAAGTTTACTCTACTTCCATAAAGGCTTCAAATTCTCTAATGCGCTCAAAGAAATCTTTTTTATTTTTAGATTCTTGCAATTGTAAAGCGAATATTACTTGGTTATTAAAAAAGCCATAAGAACAGTCTACAGGTGAGAAAAATTCTTCTAACTCATTGAAATTCAATAATATGTTTACAGTATTGAAAACATCATTCTTATTTTCAATAGATAGGTTTTTTATGCCTAGTTTCTGCTGAAAGACTGATTTTATATCAGATTTTTTGAATTTGAAAGAATGTTTCATTTAAAGTTAATCGATTAGTTTTTTTTTGGACGCGTGCAAATATATAAAATCTAATACTAATTTGACTACTTGTCTTCTAAATAAAGTTAAATGATTTCAATATTATCCTATAGGATTACTTGGTTAGCATTTAAAACCCTTCGAAAACACCTAAACCAAAAAGTGCAAAATCATACTTTACTGGATCTGAAGCATCTAGTTTTCTTAAAGCAGTATCTAGTTCAGCAAGAGCTTTTCCATCATTTTGTTTGCGCTTTAATAGTCCTAACTTTCTAGCTACATTTCCTGAGTGCACATCTAAAGGGCAAGACAAAGCGGCTGTACTTATAGATTGCCATATACCAAAATCTACACCAGAGTTGTCATTTCTAATCATCCAACGTAGATACATATTTATTCGCTTAGCTGCCGAGTTTTTTAAAGGATCACTAATATGTTTTTGTGTGCGCTGTAAATGTTCAATTTCAAAGAAATAATTTTTAAAATGATGTATAGCGCTTTGCAATGAGTTATTATTAGAATGTTTAGCAAATACTGCTTCTAATCCATTGTGTGTTTTATATATATGCTGTAATCCTTTTATAAATGTTATAAAATCGATGCCGTTAAAGGTTCTGTGTACAAAAGACTCTAGTTTTTTTAGATCGTTTTCTTCATGATTCATTATAAAATCATAGGGAGAATGGTCTAATAACTCCATCATTTTATTCGCATTTTTAATTATGCTCTTACGGTTTCCCCATGCAATAGTTGCACTTAAAAAACCAGCGATTTCAACATCCTCCTTTTTACTAAACAAATGTGGTATTTGTACAGGATCACTATCAATAAAATTTAAAGTGTTGTATTGTTCTACTTTGGCGTCTAGAAACTCTTTAAGTTCTGCTTTAGTCATTTAATATTTTTTTTGAATAAAAACCGTCTTCAATGCTTTCTCCTCGTAATTGAGGAATACTGTTAAAGTAGGTACTAAAATAGTCTAATTGTTCTTCTTTTAATGCAGGAAGTGGAATATCTCCTGTACCCCAAAAGAAATCAATTTCGGTTGGTGCATTTAATTTTAAATTGCCTGTAGATATTGTCTCATAGTTTGCGCTGTATCTTGAGTTCTTGTATGGTAAAATACTATAAGTATACGAAAAAGTACTTGAAACTGTATGATAAGTTGTATTAGTTAAGCTGTTATTATTTATGGGATATAATAATGGTATACAAATTAAAAGCGTTGCTCCAACTAAACTTATATAGATTAGCTTGTTGTGTCTTATTATTTGTGTAATACCTATTAGTGTTAATATCATTAAAAAAGGAAAGAAAAAACGATATTGTGGCGAAATAATAAATACTGAAACTAAATTAATGAGGGATACAGTATAAATTAATAGAAACGTTTTTCTATATCTTGATTTTAATATGGTAAAGGGGAAAACGATTAAAACTACTATCATTAATTTGTTTATAAAACCATGTAGTTTAGGAAGAAATAACCATTTTTTTAATAAGTCTAATAGCGAAGCTTTGTTATAATCGTCTATACTTAAGTTATAAGTCGTTGCTTTAGAATAGCTAGAAATATAGTGTATAATAGTGTCAGGTAAACTCCAATCTGTATTAATTAGCCCGTGTAAAGGGTAAAATAGCGTGCCAGTAATAATTATATTTTTAATAATAAATAGACTTAAAGTTATAATACCTAAACTAGCTATTAATGGGATTGTCTTTTTTACTTCTGAAAACTTTTGTACACATAAAATAATAGCAAATAAAATTAAAAAGATTCCAGTAAGTTTTATTAAAGCTGCAAAAAGCGAAAGAATGATTATAATTATAAAATTCGTTTTATTATAGTTTGAAAAACAAATTATAAATTGATGAAAAACAATTAAAGCAATAACGTAAATTGCAATATCTGCAGAAGGTGCACTTATAAATTGAAAGAAAAAGACATTAAATAAAGGGAAAAGCCCAATGGCTAGGTCTGTTCTACTTTTTTGAATGGCCTTTAAATACTCATTTAGTCTAGATAAAGCATAAAAGTTACCAATAAGCAGACAGAAACCGCTAATATCATTTAATGAACCATAAATAAAGCTAAAATTAAAAGCGCTTTGTAGAATATGCCAACCAGAAGTCTGGCCTAAAAATAGATGTAAATTAACTAAGCCTTTTACAAAACCATATTCATTTAACCATTTTATGGTTTGTATGTAATACGATTCGTTATCTATTACAAATGGAGGAGAGGCGCACTGTGCTAATGCCAGAATAAATAGAACTATAAAAGTAACTTTAATGACTTTAGATAAATCTTTAAATTGTTGTTTTATAAGTTTTATCGTTTCTAAAATAGATTGTTTATTATAAAAAAACGACAAGCATATTATCAACAATTGTATAACTTGATAGATACCGTTTACTGGAGAAAATATAGCCCAAAAACCAGTAAATATGGTAGCACCAAATAACCCAAACAATAATATAATTATTGGATTTATGTTCCCTAAATTTAATAACTGTTTTATAGCGACTCCAATAGATAGTGCAGCTATAAAAATATAAAGCCAAGAAAGTAATATTAAAAGCATTTATTTTGGTTGGTTTGGTAAAACGAATTTACAAATAGTTTCTTTACCAACTTAATGTACTTAATTTATAGTTTTTTACAGCTAATAAATTATGTAAATAGAAGACTAGGTATAATAGCTAATCCATTAAATAAGGCATGTAGTAATATAGAATATAATAAACCTAAACGTACTCTAATATAGCCTAATAATAATCCTGCGATAATTTGCGGTGCTACTAATAATGGAGATAAAATTAAAATGGTTTTTGAAATTTCAAAATTAATAATATGAATAAAACCAAAACTGAAAGCTATGATATAAAAGACGTATTTAAATCCTTTTGTATTTTTTCTAAATAAGTATAAAGGCGCTCTAAAAATACATTCTTCTGATACTGGAGCTAAAATTACTGCCATAAAAGCAACAACTATAGGCGAATACTTATTAAACAAATCTGAAGTGGCATGATCTTCTAAATTAATAATCTTATAAGATTCTAAAATACCAATTGGTATTGCTGCAATAAAAACGAAACCAAAACACAAAATTAAAGTATAACCTACAGTTTTTAGTTTCTCATATACTGAAACGTCTTCAAAAGGTTTGTAAATAGGGCTTTTTAAATATTTTGTAATATCTATAAATGTAGAAAATAGAGATGCCATTACTCTTGTATTTTACCGTCTACCATTGTAAGTTTTCTGTCTGCTAGATTTGCTAATTCTTCATTATGGGTTACTATAACAAAAGTTTGCCCGAATTGATCTCGTAATTTAAAAAATAACTGATGTAAGTTTTCTGCGCTTTCACTATCCAAATTTCCAGAGGGTTCATCTGCAAAAATAAGCTCTGGATTATTTATTAGAGCACGTGCTACTGCTACACGCTGTTGCTCTCCTCCAGAAAGTTCATTGGGTTTGTGATTATATCTATGAGATAGCCCTAAGAAATCAAGTAACTCTTTTGCTCTTTTTTCGGCTGTAGCTTTAGGTGTTTTTTTTATAAATGCAGGAATGCAAACATTTTCTAAAGCTGTAAACTCAGGTAGTAATTGATGAAATTGAAAAATAAAACCAATATGTTCATTTCTAAACTGTGCTAGTTTCTTTTCGTTTAAAATATTAATGTCTTTACCATTAATAATTAAAGAACCGTTGCTATTCGATATTCTATCTAAAGTCCCTAGAATTTGCAACAATGTCGTTTTACCTGCGCCCGAAGCACCAACAATAGACACAATTTCTCCTTTTTTTATATGTACATTAACACCTCTTAATACTTGTAAATCTTCGTAGTATTTGTGTATATTTTTGGCTTTAATCATTATAAAATTTTAAAGTTTCAAAATACTACTTTAGTAATAACTGCACAACTTTAAATAGCTTTAGATTGTTTTTTAAACACATTTTTAATGTTGTTATAATCTATAAAATAAACCATTCTAAGAGAAAATGTATTACCATTGGGTTGTTTAAATAACTGATCTAAACTATCGTTCCAGCTTTGTGTACCATCATTATTAAAGTTAAATATACGATTACGGTATTGAGCTGTTAACTGGCTACCAGGTGCAAATTGCCAAGAATAGGTTAAATTTAAATTCCAAGTATTAAAGTTTACATCTGGATCAGATAAATCGGCTTTTGTATAGTTGTCGTCTCTGTTTAATCGGCCATTTTCAGACAATGCAAATAATTCGTTTTCGTATTGTACAGAACTCCAATAATGTCTAAAACTTAGTGTTAATCCATGAAATGAATTAAAATTATAATTAGCAGAAATACTATTAACGATAGTTATTTGGTCACGTTGACCGTAAATAATGTCGTCTCCAATAAAATCAACAAAATTACGTTCTCTTAACTCTTGATCCCATTCTAACTCGTAAATAATAATAAAATTATCGTTTAATCTAAATCTTGGTTCTAAACCAAAAAATATACTTTGGTAAGTTCTACCTTCTTCAAATAAAGTCTCATATCCTAGATTAGCGTCTAATGCAAAAGTATTATTGTAATTAGAAGATAACCATATAGAGGAGTTTAACCAATCTTCAGTTATAAAATATCTACCATCTACACGAGGACCAAAATAATCGTATTGTTTTCCTGGTTGTATATTAAAATTACCTCCATAGGCCATTAAACTCTTTTTACCAACTGCAAATACACTACCTCCAAAGTTTTTACCTGTATAAGTGTTTGGTTTATATAACTGTCTGTAATTTGCCCAAAAGTTAATTCTAAAATTATTATGTTTTTCTGTAGGTTCAAAAATTTGATATGAAAAATCTGATCCAAAATTGCTATAATTGTTTCTAAATAAGATTCCTAAATCATTAATGTTATAATCTTTATCTGCTAATTCATGATTAAAATTAAAGCGGTATTTACCACTGTTTTTTCCGAAGCCTAAACGTGTACTAATTCCTGTTTGTGTACCGTCTTCTAGGTTTAGATTACTCATTTTTACCTCGGCTATAGCGCCGTAGGTGTTTTTCTTATTAATTAAATCGAATAAAAGTCCAGTTACATTAGCATCTCTAAACGAACCATTTCTGGTTACATTCGTGTTTATTAAACTTATAGACGAGTTTTTATTAAATTGTTGATCTAAAACTAATATGCTATAATTTGCTAGCGGTTCTACAACTTCACTTCTTTTTTCGTTAGTAGCAGTATTAATAATATCTACTTCAGTTTTTTCTGTAATCGCATTAAAAATACCAATACCTAAACCGTCTTTTGTACGTCCAGACACTTTAATAGCATTAAGCATGGTTACTTTATTTGGCGCATCTCCATCTATACGTTCATTTTCTCCTAAATTAGCCCTTCCTACAGGAGCTTCTCCAATACGTCTAGAGTAAAATAAATTTCCTTTATTAAACAAATCCGTTCCTTCTGTAAAAAACTGTCTTTGTTCGCTAAATTGTTGCTCAAAAGGACCTAAGTTTAATTGTACATCATCGAAGCCTACTTGGCTAAAATCGGGAATTAAAGTAGCATCTAAGGTGAAGTTTTCAGTTATTCCATATTTAATATCTAATCCAATATTGTAGTCGTCTTCTGTTTTACCATCAAATTTATCGATAACTGTAGAGGCAAAAGGATAAAGATTTAATCGCATAGGAGGTTTTAAGTTTAATAAACCTTTTAGCTCAGCATTAAATAAACCAATTCCTCCAGCTGCAGTAGGATCTACAGCATTCCAAGTACTTTGTTCTCTAGTTTTTCTGTAATGTCTATGAAATTGTATTCCCCAAGTTGGATTTTCTTGTTGTGTAAAACGTAATGCACGGTATGGAATTTTCATTTCCACAACCCAACCATCGTCTACCATTTTTGTTGCACTATCCCAAACTGCATTCCAGCCAAAATCTTCCCCATTACTTGGACTTTCTGTTGCATCTGCTTGCGTACCAGAACTAAATACAAAAAACTCAGTATTATTTTGTGCATCATTGTTAGGATTGAAAACAGCAGCAAAAAAATCGGCTTGACCAAAATTATCACGCTGTGTAAATTGTTTCATAATATCCTCCGGCTTGTCATACATATACGCAGCTATGTAAATACCAGAATCATCGTAAGTCATTTTAACTTCAGTACGTTTATTTTTAGGAGCTACTGCACCCATAGTAGGTCTAAATTGTACAAAGTCTGTTGCAATTTGTGCATTTTGCCATACAGCATCGTCCAAAACACCATTTATAGTTGGCGGCGTGTTTGTTCTTTCAATGGTGTATGCTTTTTTTTCTTGACTATTAGCATGTATAGAAAAGAATATTGCTATTGCGATAAGCGATAGATACTTCATTAGGGTCTCGATTGATTGCTTTTTGATATGGTATAGATAGGTCTATTCCAAAATCGTTACATTTTCCACATGGCAAAACTAATTTTGTTAGTATAATTTTATCATAATTTAAAGTTAAAAAAGAAGCTTAACGTAAGGTAATACTGTTAAAATGGACTTTTTTTTAACTAAATTTACAAGATGAAAATGGAGAATAAAGAAATAGCAACTTTTGCAAATGGTTGTTTTTGGTGTACAGAGGCAGTATTTAATAGATTAGAAGGTGTAGATAAAGTTATACCAGGTTATACAGGCGGTTTTATTAAAAATCCTCCATATAGAGAAGTTTGCCAAGGAAGGACAGGCCATGCAGAAGGCATACAAATACATTTTAATCCAGATATTATATCCTTTAATGTACTATTAGAAATCTTTTTTGCTACTCATGATCCAACGACCTTAAATAGGCAAGGGCATGATGTCGGGACTCAATACCGATCTGCTATTTTTTATAATAGTGAAACACAAAAAGAGCAGGCAGAGGCTTTTATTAATTTATTAGAGTCTGAAAGTGTTTTCGATTCTAAAATAGTAACTGAAGTAACTGCTTTAGATGTATTTTACCTTGCCGAAGAAGATCACCATGAATATTACGAGAGAAATAAAGAACAATCGTATTGCCAATACGTAATAAATCCAAAAATTAATAAATTGAAGACTTATTATAGCGATAGGCTAAAAGAAAAAACAATATAAATATGTCATATAAAAAAACTGAGGAGTATACTACGGAGACCACAGGTAATATCCAGAATAGTTATAAGAATATTATAGAAGATTTGGGAGAAAATACAAAGCGTGATGGTTTGCTTAAAACACCTGAACGTGCAGCAAAAGCTATGCAGTTTTTAACGCAAGGGTATGAGCAGGATGCTGCTGCAATACTTAAAGGAGCAATGTTTAAGGAGTCTTATAACGAAATGGTTATTGTTAAAGATATCGAGTTGTATTCGCTTTGCGAGCACCATATTTTACCATTCTTCGGAAAAGCACATATTGCCTATATTCCTAACGGACATATTGTTGGTTTGAGTAAAATACCAAGAATAGTAGATGTATTTGCACGTCGTTTACAGGTGCAAGAACGTTTAACAGAGCAGATTCTAGATTGTATTAACGATACATTAAAACCAGAAGGTGTAGCTGTGGTTATTGAAGCATCTCACATGTGTATGCAAATGCGCGGAATCCAAAAACAGAATTCAACCACAACGACATCTGGTTTTAGAGGCGCTTTCGAAAATATAGAAACACGTACAGAGTTTTTAAAGTTAATAACCTCCAATTTGTCATAATTATATTTTTGGAACGCTATTTGCTTTCTAATGAGTATTAAACAATTATTACAGAATGAATTTAGACAACACAAGTAAATACAAAAAATTAGCAATGAGTATCGTTTTTGATGCTGTAGGTTATGCTAGTTTTATAATTCCAGGATTAGGAGAATTTGTAGATTTAGCATGGGCGCCTGCGTCTGCATTTTTAATGACAAAAATGTACAAAGGTAATACAGGTAAAATAGCTGCAGGTGTAGCATTTATTGAAGAAATACTACCAGGATTAGACGTTATTCCTACATTTACTTTAATGTGGCTTTATACTTATGTATTTAAAGCTAAACCAAAAGAAACAATTATTAATGTAGATTAGTAATTATGATATAACATAAAAGCATTCTTAAACAGAATGCTTTTTTTTATTCTTTTTTTAGAAGATAAAAATGTTCGTTTAAAATAGTATCTTCCTCTTCTATAATGGTATGGTCTACTTTTGTTGAAACACTAAAATAATCTTGATGATCAATTATATTATAGTTTTGCATAGTATCGTAGTAATTATCTTCTAAAGTTAAATAATCATCAGCACTTGTTTTTGTAACTTTCTCATTAAAGAAGGCTATTAACTTTTTAAATGCTGTTGTCTTTTTTATAGTGTTTCTGTATGAGACACTTCCAATATAATCATTGGGTTTTTGAAGTTTAGAAAAGAAATTAAAAATTCTATTAGTTTCTTCTAAATTTAAAAAGAATAACACACCTTCAATTAATATAAAGGTAGATTTACCTTGAACGATATTATTAATCTTAGAAAAAAGGTCTTGCTCATAATCTTGACTAAAATCTACACCTATAAAATTAATCTCTCTTTTAGGTAACTCTCCTTGATTTTGCCACTCATTTAATTTTAACTGTTTATAATTAACAATTTCTGGCTTATCTATTTCTATATTTATTAAGCTATCGCCTAATAAAAAAGGATACATACTAAAACCGCTACCAAAGTTTATTAAAACTTCAATTTTATGTTGTTTAATAAGGTCTCTTGTTATGTCTAAAAAGTACCTATTTCTTATGCAATGTGTAAATACATCTTCGGTAGAAACTTTGCTTAAGTAATCTTTCATCCAAAGATTGGTTTTGCTATTAGTCCAAAGTTTTGCATAATAATCACCACTTAACTTCTCATTTAAAGACCTAAATGTAGCCGTTACAAAAGCTGTTTCGTGTATTTCTATGTTACTTGTGTTATCCATTATTATATGTTAGATACTACTAATGTACATATTTTTAGGAATTTAAAAATGATGTAATTATGGATGCTAGTTGTTTTTGGTCTGTTCTTTCTAATGCATGGGGGAAACCTTCAATAATTTGTAATGTTCCATTTGGTAACAAGGAAGCACTGTTTTGCGATTCGTCAGTACTTACCATTTTATCTTTATCACCAATAGTTATTAATGTTTTGTGTTTTATAGATTGTAATGTGTTGTTTGTAAGTGTTTTATCGTTTCCTAAATTTAACATCATAGATGCTGTTTTACTAACTACTTGCTTCCAATTTGAACCATGTACATTGTGTAAATTATTAGCAAAGGCAGGAACTTTTTCTTCAATTTTTTCAGGATTAAGTAGTTTTGCTTCTTGAGACGCTGTTGCTTCTGTCCAATTAAATTTTGTACCCAAGGTTATTATTCGTTTTATACTTTTAGGGAACTTGTAGGCTACATTTAATGCAACATAACCACCCATACTATAACCAAAAATTGAAATAGATTCTATATTATTTACAGTTAAAAACTGAATAACATTCTCTGTAAATAAATCTATTGTAAATGCTTTGTTAGAGGGTGTATTTGTACCATGACCTTCAAAATTAAAAGTATAAACTTCAAAGTTTGAAACTAGTAAATTTTTTAGGTTATCTAGTTGATTCATAGATCCTAGAGCGCCATGTAATAATAACAGTTTGGTTTTCATATTTTAGTTTTAATATTTAAAAATACTAAAATTCCATATCGAAAATAATATGCGAGCAATAAAAACCAGCATTTTCAATAGCTTTTTTTGAAGCTATATTATCTAGAGTTGTAGAGCAAATAGGTGTTTTGTTATCATTTATAGCTTGTTCTGCAAGTGTTTGTAGAATGTTGGTTGCAACTCCTTTTTTTCTAAACTCCTTATTAACAATAACGCCTAAGTCTACAATATTGGGTTGCGATGGACTTAACCTGTATTCGCCTGTAGCAATAATTATATCATCTTTTATTATATAATATAAAGCCTCTCGTTGTATTAGGCTTTCTGTATACCCAATGTTGTCTACAAAGCCAATTTGGTTTAAAAGAAATGTTTTTATGGCTTTAATGTCGCTTTCTAAAGCTTGTTTTAAATGAGCTTTATTATTTAATTTTTTAGAAGGCAGATATTGAAAACAGTAGGTATTCTCTTTTGTTTTTTTTGCAAGTAATAAACTGGCGTTAAATGCTATTGGCTCTATAGAACTTAAACTTACAGATGTTATTAATTTGGAATCTATTAATGCGGAAATAATATTTCGCATTTGTTTACGGTTTTCAGGGGCTACATAAATTTGTAATAATGTGTTGTCTTGATTAATACAACAATAACCAACAGTAATATCTTGAATAGTAATTAAGTAGTTGGAAGCATTAGCAATATAGCGAGATTCCCACATGCCATCTATAGGAGCGGTAAATAGTTTGTATAGCTGTTGCCTATAATTACTTATAAGTGTTGTATCCTCAGTAATTTTAAATAGCATATTATAGAATAAACGTATTAGTAAAATATTTTTCTAATACCAATAAACACAAAAATCATGACACTATAAGCTATAAAAAACGGAATAATGATGTTTTTTAAACCTAATACTAGGAGGGAAGCTATAATTAATAATTGAAACCCTAACCCAAACGTAGAAATAGCTGTCATTAACCAGTTAGGCACCGTTTTTCCTGAGCTAGCATTGCTATCTAAATAATAAATAGTTTTATCGAAACCACCATATAATATTTTATATAAGCTAAAAAGAATGTTTACATGGCTTTGTTTTTCGCCTTTAAGTGCTACAGGTGTTTTATCTTCGAAAACACGACTAGTAGTATCTCCATTAAATTTATTTCTTAGTATAACATAATAGTAGTTATAAAGCGTGCCTTGTAGTTGGACTCCAGCAAAAGCTAGAAGTGACATCCAAAGACTAGCATTGGTAATATGCCAGAGTGTTAAGAAAATAATGAGGTTTAAAATAATATCTGCTACAGAATCTAAATATCTACCAGTGTACGATGGTGTGTTTTTTATACGTGCTAATTCGCCATCTGCAGCATCTAAAATTGATTTTAATATTAAAAATATGGCAGCCATTTTATATTGGCCATTAAGCATGCAATATATTGCTATAAGTCCAGAAACTATAAAGATTAAGGTGACATGTACAGGTGTGAAATTGGTAGATTTTAAAGCGGTTGCAATTCCCCTTGCTGGAGAGCGACCATAATCTGATAAATCAATAAATTGATGTGCTTTGGGTAACTTAGACATGTAGTGTCATAAAAAAATCTGTGTTGTGGAATATACCAAGCATTAATAGTTGAAATTAGACTTATGTTTTTTTACATAAGTAAGAATCAAAGATACAATATCTTCAAGGCTCGACGCAAGTTTTGCTTCTAATTCTAACCAAATATTTAGTGTGCTTTCTTTTAAATTTTGCATACAAGCACGCCTATTAAAGATGTCTTTTGGTACTGGTAATTCTGGAAACAAGCGAATAGCTTTATCTACTATACTTGCATTTTCTGTAGCACCAATGGCTTCAAAAGCTTTTAATACCTCATGTGCATATTGTCCTGAAGCATTAACAAAGAAACCATAGATACCATTATCATTTAATTCAGATTCAAAAATATCAATGTAAATAAATTGACGCTCTTGTAAAGATAAATTTTCAAAACCAGATAAACTTTCGGCTTTATTCCAGAGAATAGTGCCTATTAATTCAATACTATCTGTAGTATTATTTTGGCTTAATGCATAATCTATTTCAGTCATGTTTTAATAACACTAGGTGTAAAAAAATAAAAGAGTATATAAACTTATATACTATTAAACAGCTTTGTAGCAGATAAGCTATTTTAAATTCTACTCTAAAAATCGACCTAATCCAAATCTGCGGAGCATTTTTTTCTCGAAAGCCCAGAAGAATTTAAACTGGCCAAATAACCAACCAAATGTTACTAATAGTATTTGGTAGAAAATTAAACCAATAGCAATATATAAAAACCAATATATGAAGACATTTAAGTTTTCTTTTGTAATGCCTAATAGTTTTATAATTGGTCTTCCTACAAAAACAGAAGAAGATCCAGTTATGGCAAAGACTATAAAAATGCGAATCATTTCCCAACGGTGTTCTACTAACCACTTGTTTTCTAATTTTTTAAATAAATACAGAAAAAAGCGTATTAATAAAAAACTAATGACTAGAGTAGCTACTATAGTAACTGCTATTGGAAAAGTTTTTGTAAATGCTAGGGCAATTTTGTATGCTGTATATACGATACCTATTATACCTAAAAAAGGAAATAATAATTGCCAATTCTCTTTAATTTGCCAGCGATTTTTAAATTGCTCCATAACTTATTTTGAAGCTGCAAAGATAATTTAATTTTGTCTAACTCTACCTCCTAATAAGTTTTGATTGTAGTTATTTTCGAAGAAAATAAAATAATTAAAAAGCTTGTAGTTTACATCATAACCATAGTCTATACCTTGTTGGTAGTCTATTTGTAATTCGTAAAGATTAGCATTGTATTGTCTTGGTAATAAGAAACGTCTGTTCCATTCTGCGACATAACGAATATTCCTTGTTTCTAGGAAGTTTTGATTATAAAACCCTTTAGGTTTTGCTTGAGTTAATAACCATGCATTAAAACCAGGTTCTATAATAATAACATCATATTCTAAAGAATCGTTAGAGATGCGTAGTGTATCATTAACTTCTGTTGTTGCATTTACGTTTTCTAATGAATTATCTTTTACCGTTTTTTTTGAAGAGTTACAACTAAAAGCGATACTAACAATAATTAGTATTAGTAGTATGTTTTTCATTTTCTTTGTTTTTAGCCGTTTAATAGTCCGTTAAATTGATATAATTTTTAAATTAATGGTTTACTCATTTATTATTATAATGGAGGTACTATTAATTATATTGTGTAATAAAAATACAAAAAATCCTTGTTTTGTTATGTTAAAAATAAAACAAGGTTGCTATAATACAGCAACCTTGTTTTTATATTTAAGTATTGTATAAGGATTATTTTCCTCCAAAAAGACCTCCTAATAAGCCTCCTAGACCACCTTTTTTCTTATCTCCTCCTAATAACATACCAGCTACATCATCTACAACACTACCGTCTCCATCTGCATCTAATATTTTTTCTAGAAAGCTTTGCTCTTGTTGTGTATCTGATCCACCAAGTAAACCACCTAATAAATCTCCAATTCCGTTAGAAGAACTTACATTACTTTGCTGTGCTTGTTTACCTAAAACACCCATTAAAATAGGGGCAGCTACTTTTAAAATATCTCCTACAGAACCAGCATCAATTCCAGCTTTTTGACCAATAACAGATTCTACACCAGATTGTTTTCCTCCTAGAATGTGTCCTAAAATTTTACTTCCGTCTGTTTTTACTTCTTCTTCTACACCACCTCCAAAAAGGCCTCCTAAGTTATCTAAAATACTTCCGTTGTGTTTACCTTGTATAGCACCCATTAAACCTTCTGCTCCTTGTGGAGTAGAAGCATTTCTTTGCATAGCTTTCATTAATACAGGTAGAGCCATTGTTAATACGTCTCCTGTTTTCGATTGGTCGTTACCTGTAGAACCGGCAACGCCACTTATGATTGATTTTCCTAAATCTGAGTTTAATAAGTCTAAAATTCCTGACATTATATTGTATGTATTAGTTAATAATTTGGATATGTAAATTACAAAAAAAAGCCTCAACACTTTGTTGAGGCTTTAAGTTTTTCAGTTTTTTACAAAAACATCGATAAAGTGTTACTTTTTACCGTTAACAAGTATATCTGTTATTTGTGTAGCTAATTCTGTTCCAATTCTGTCTTGTGCTTCGTTTGTTGCAGCTCCAATATGTGGAGTTAAAGAAATTCTACCATTCATTAATAATTGTACTGCTGGCTTAGGTTCATCTTGAAAGGTATCTAAACCGGCAAAAGAGACTTTACCACTTTCTAAAGCTTTTACTAATTCTACTTCATTTACAACACCTCCACGAGCGGCATTAATAACACCTACGCCGTCTTTCATTGCTTTAAATTCTGCTTCACCTATAACGTAGTCTTTCTGTGCAGGGACATGTAAGGTAATGAAATCGGCTTCTTTTAATACGCTTTCCATCGGTTGTGTTTCAATTGGGAAGTCTAAAGATTGTCCGTCGAAAAATTCAACTTTTACATCTGCTTTTTCTAGGAATTTGTCACTAGCTATTACTTTCATCCCTACACCAAGAGCTATTTTTGCTACTTCTTGGCCAATACGACCAAAACCTACAATACCAATAGTTTTTCCTCTAAGCTCTACACCTTTGGCATAGTTCTTTTTTAAAGCTTTAAATTGCGTGTCTCCATCTAGTGGCATATTTCTGTTAGAGTCGTGTAAAAAACGAACCCCTCCATATAGGTGAGCGAATACTAATTCTGCAACTGATTGAGATGAAGCTGCAGGTGTGTTAATAACGTGCAACCCTTTTTCGCGAGCATAGTTTACATCTATATTATCCATACCAACACCTCCGCGTCCAATAATTTTTAAACTTGGGCAAGCATCAATAAGGTCTTGTCTTACTTTTGTAGCACTACGTACTAAAAGCACGTCTATAGCATTATCGTTTATATAGTTTGTTAATTGCTCTTGTGCAACTGTTGTTGTTAATACTTCAAATCCTGCGGCTTCTAAAGCATCAATTCCGCTTTGTGAAACACCATCGTTTGCTAATACTTTCATAGAAAATTTATTTTTCATTTCCATGGTAATGGAAATCTTTTAGTTTTATATTTAAACTGCTAACTGCTAACTGCTAACTGCTAACTGCTAACTGCTAACTGCTAACTGCTAACTGCTAACTGCTAACTGCTAACTGCT
>CANLUH010000022.1 GCA_947494205.1 uncultured Flavobacteriaceae bacterium
GGTGAACAAGGACTACAGGGAGAACAAGGTCTTCAAGGTGAGCAAGGATTACAAGGAGATGTTGGACCTGCTGGACCACAAGGTTTACAAGGTGAACAAGGATTACAAGGAGATGTTGGACCTGCTGGACCGCAAGGTTTACAAGGAGAACAAGGTCTTCAAGGAGAACAAGGATTACAAGGAGATATAGGACCTGCTGGACCACAAGGTTTACAAGGTGAACAAGGACTACAGGGAGAACAAGGTCTTCAAGGTGAGCAAGGGTTACAAGGAGATGTTGGACCTGCTGGACCGCAAGGTTTACAAGGACCTAAAGGTGATCAAGGTGATGCAGGACCTGCAGGTACAGATGGTGCTGTTGGACCAGAAGGGCCTCAAGGGCCAACTGGTGCAGATGGTAATGGCATTACTTCTACTGTAGATAATGGTAATGGTACTTTTACTATTACATACACTGATACAACAACATTTACCACATCTGACTTAACTGGACCTGCTGGGACAGCTGGAGCTACAGGTGCTGATGGACCTCAAGGTCCACAAGGAGATACAGGTAATGGAATTGCTTCATCTACAAATAATGGAGATGGTACTTTTACATTAAATTATACTGATGGTACTGATTTCACTACTGCTGACTTTACAGGACCACAAGGACCAACTGGACCACAAGGGCCTCAAGGAGATCCAGCAACTAATATTACTACAAACTTGTCTCAAAATATTGCAAGTGGAGTTATCTCTTATATTAATGAAGATACAACTACGCAAACTGCAAATGTTGTTAGTACGCAAAGTAATAATAGAATTACTGTTGGTACAGACGGAGGTGCTTATTTAGGGTTTAGGTATTTTGATGCTTATGAATCTGTAGGTACTGCTACTATTGATAATACCTTTAGTACTATTCCTTTTAATACGACAAGAGTCAACTTAAATGGATTTACATTAACTGGTGGAGTTATAGATATTCCTGAAAAAGGCCTTTATGAAATAACCTATTCTGTTTCTTTTGAGAATACTACTAGCGGTAATAATAGAAGTAGCGTAGAAACTGTTTTAAGAGAAAATACAACAGATGTGCCAGGGTCATCTATTTATAGTTATCATAAAAATAACCGAAAAGCTTCTGCTACTAGAACGGTTATACTAACTTTAAGTGCTGGAGATGATATTTCAGTAAGGTCAAGAAGATCTGATGGTGATGGAGATATTCAAGTATTAGCTGGAGGTTCTAGTATTACAATAAAAAGACTTCAGTAGAATAACTATTTAATTTAAAATTTAAAAACCGAGTTAACTATTTAACTCGGTTTTTTTATGTCTTAATAATTAAAAACAACAGCTATTCAAGCACTAATAAATAATACATCTGTTTAATTTTTATCAGTTGATTCTATGTAGTAATATATTGAATATGAAGCAAAAAAAAATTCTAATTCGATACTTACAGGAAATGATTAAAAAAAAACGAAAATAATTTGGTTCTATATAGTTAAAAACACTAGATTTGCACCCGCAAACGGCGAGGTAGCTCAGTTGGTTAGAGCGTCGGATTCATAACCCGGAGGTCGGGGGATCGTGCCCCCCTCTCGCTACAAGCAAAATTAAAGCTTCACAGAAATGTGAGGCTTTTTTTATTTCTTACCTAAAACATTACTTTTATATTCCTGTTTTTTAATTGCGTCTCTTCCCTACTTTGAACTTGCGATAAAAATTGAACAAGAAGAAAAGAGATTACACTCTTAGTTTTAAATTACTTTTTATGGAAAATTACTTTAAATAAATTCGCTTCTTAATATCCGTTAATATAACTATTACATTGCTAACTTAGTAATATAACACCAACAGAAAGAAAAACTATAATACCTGTTATTTTTAATTAAAACATACAACTAATAGTACGATAACAATGCTACAAAAAATAGTATTTATAACGCATTTAAGCCTATTTTTGAACTATTAATAAATTCTTTCGTATTTTTCACTAGTATTGAATTTACAAATAAGCCAACTAAAACACGTTTTTCTTTTTAATATGATGAAACATAAACTCTCTCTAATCCTTCTTATTACAGCCCTTTTAACCAATTGTGCTTCACATAAATTACAGTATAAAGAAGATACTCCCGTTATAGAACAAATACCTTCTAAAGATATTGACCATACATTTTACCTTATTGGAGACGCTGGAAAATCACCTAAAAATGAATTATCTACAGCTTTAAAAATATTTAAAAAACATATTTCTAAAAACAGTAGTAAAAAAGATTATGCGCTGTTTTTAGGAGACAATATATATCCATCTGGACTTCCTGAAAAAGATCATGGAGACAGAACTAATGCTGAAAACCAATTAAACGCGCAGATTAAATCGGTTGAAGGGTTTAAAGGCAAAACAATTTTCTTACCAGGAAATCACGATTGGTATGCAGATGGTGTAAAAGGTGTAAAACGTCAAGAAAAATATATAGAGAAGGCTTTAGGTAAAAACACCTTTAAACCAGAAAACGGTTGCCCAATAGAAAGTATGAGTATTGGAAATGCCATACAATTAATAGTTGTTGATACGCAATGGTATTTAGAAGATTGGGATAAAAACCCAACCATAAATGATAACTGTGAAATAAAAACTAGAACACGTTTCTTTGAAGAATTAGAAGGCGTATTAAAAAAAGCTCAAGGTAAACGTGTGGTATTTGCAATGCATCATCCTATGTTTACAAATGGATTGCATGGCGGATTTTATTCAGCAAAAAAACACCTTTACCCGACACAGTCTAAAACTCCTTTACCAATACTAGGCTCTCTGGCGGCTCAACTAAGAACACAAGGAGGCGTTTCTACTCAAGATCGTTTTAATGAACGTTATAATGAGTTAATGCAACGTATTGAAACATTGGCTTTAGATTACAACAATATTGTATTCACCTCTGGACATGAACATACCTTACAATACATAGAGGATAATGGTATAAAACAAATTGTATCTGGTTCTGGAGCAAAAGAAGCTGTAGTAGCTTTAAATAACAACGGATTATTTGCTTACGGCAAACAAGGTTTTGCACAATTAAACATTTATAAAGATGGTAGTAGTTGGGTTAGTTTTTATGGAGAAGACAATGGAGAACCCAAATTACTATATACTAAACAAGTATTCGAAAAACGAAAAACAGAATTTAATACAGATATATTACCAGACACTTTTCCTACAACAGTTGAAGCCTCAATATACAGTGAAGAAGAAACAAAAAAAACAGGCTTTTATAAAGTACTACTAGGGGATCGTTACAGAAAACTATATAGTACAAAAATTACAGTACCTGTGGCTACTTTAGATACTTTGTATGGCGGATTAGAAATTGTACGTGCTGGTGGAGGACACCAATCCCGTTCGTTACGTTTAAAAATGAAAAACGGGAAACAATTAAGTATGCGTGCTTTAAGAAAAAGTGCTACGCAATATTTACAAACCGTATTATTTAAAAATAACTATGTTAAAAACGATTTTGAAAAAACACGTGTAGAAAATCTAGTACTAGACTTTTATACAGCTGCACACCCCTACTCTTTTACTGTTGTTCCAGATTTGTCTGATGCAGCACAAGTATATCACACTAACCCACGTATATATTACATCCCAAAACATAAATATATGGGAGATTATAATGCTGAGTATGGTGGCGAGTTATATATGATTGAAGAACGCCCTGAAGCCAATTACTCAGACGAGAAAACCTTTGGTTATGCAGACGATTTAGAAAGTACCCACGATATTATTGCCAAAATAAGAAAAGACGAAAAGTATAAAATTGACGAAGACGCTTATGTTCGTGCTAGACTATTCGATATGCTTTTAGGAGACTGGGACAGACACCAAGACCAATGGCGCTGGGCGCAATTTAATCAAGATAATGGAGATAAATTGTTTAGACCAATTCCTAGAGATCGTGATCAGGTATTCTCTAATTTTGATGGTGCTTTATTGGATATTATTAAAAATCTTTCTGGTGCCACAAGACAATTACAAGTTTACGATTCTGAATTAAAGGATATTAAATGGATGAATAGTGCGGGAATAAAACTGGATAAGGTTTTAATACAACAAGCTAATAAAGACACTTGGTTAGAACAAGCACAGTTTTTACAAGATAATATTACAGATGATGTTATTATTAAAGCTTTTTCTAACATTCCTGAAGAAGTTAGAGATGCTTCGCTTACAGAAATACAAGGACACCTTAAAGGGAGACGTGCTAATTTAAAGGAGATAGCAGAACGTTATTATAATTATTTAAATGAATTAGTAATACTTACAGGAACAGATAAAGACGATTTTATAGAAATTACTCGCATAGGAAATAATGAAACTCGTGTTACAATTTCTAGAATTAAAAATGGTAAAAAAGGCGAAGTTATAGTAGACAGAACTTTTAATAAAGCTATTACCAAAGAACTTTGGATTTATGGTTTGGATGATAAGGATGTTTTTGAAGTTTCTGGTAAAGCTAGTAACCTTATTAAAATACGCATAATTGGTGGTCAAAATAACGATACGTACCGTATTAAAAATGGAAAACGCATTAAAATTTATGACCACGAATCTAAGAAGAATACCATTGAAGAAAATAATGGAGCTTCAATAAACTTTACAGATAATTACAATAATAACTTATTCGATTTTAATAAAAATATTGTTAAATCTGGTTCTATTATGCCAAATATAGGCTTTAACCCAGATGATGGTTTCTTATTAGGTTTAGGAACTGTTTTAACAACAAAAGGATTTCATCGCAATCCATTTACGACACAACATAAATTTAAAGGAGGATACTACTTTGCTACAAAAGGATTTAGTATCGATTATAGTGGAGAATTTGCAAATATTATTGGAGATTGGAATTTACAAGCCTCAGGAAAATTTACTTCAGAAAACTTCGCTAGTAACTTTTTTGGTTATGGTAATGAAACCATAAATAATGACAATGCATTAGATTTAGACTTTAACAGAGTAAAAACCAGTATTTACGGTGTTAGTTTAGGCCTAATTAAAAGAGGTAAGTTTGGTAGTGATTTTGGTGTTAAGTTAAAAGCAGAAGCTATAGAAATTGGGAATACTCCAGATAGATTTATTACTGCTTTCGCACCACCTGTTGTTGCAGAGAACTTTTATAACAGACGTCTATTTACGGCTATAGAAGGTACTTACAGCTATTCTAGTTTCGATGATAAAACGACTCCTACTCGTGCTATGACGTTAGATGTTTCAACAGGATTAAATACAGAACCAGATAACACTAAAAATACTTATGGTTATTTTAATGCGAATCTAGGGTTTTATAATGCGTTATCTAAAAACAGAAAACTGGTATTAAAAACAGATCTTAGATCTCAATTACGATTTGGTGATGATTTATTTTTCTACCAAGCTGCAAACATTGGTGGTAGAAATGGATTAAGAGGCTATAGAACAGAACGTTTTACTGGACAAAATGCCTTAGTTACTAGCGCCGATTTACGATATGCTTTTCAATCTTTTAAAACTAAAACATTACCCTTACAAATAGGTGTTTTTGCAGGAGGTGATGTAGGAAGAGTTTGGGTAGAAAATGATAATTCTAAATTATGGCATAATGATTATGGAGGAGGACTTTGGGTTACAGCTGCAGAATCTGTTAGCGGTACTTTAAACTTCTTTAATAGTAAAGAGGGTTTACGTTTCTCATTTGGATTCGGAATAAATTTTTAAAGAACCTAAGTTTAAGATAACAGTCAATAAATACACTTCTTAATCAACCTATAATTCAAGTAGATGTAATACCATGAATAGCATTTAATTGTGATACTATTTAAAACGAAAATTACTAAGTATAAAAAAAGCCTTGATAATTATATCAAGGCTTTTTGAGTTTTAATTCTTATGCGATTCAAACGTGACGTCTTTATATTTTATAACACTTAAAGACTTTGAAAAATTAAGAATAAAACTTACTGTTTCATCTTTTGGATTCAATTTAATTTCTTTTTTAGATTGTTCTGAGTAAAGTTTTGCCATATTACTTTTTAATTGGTTATGGCTTTATAACGCAACAAAACAAACTATATTGTGTTACTAAAATATATTTTATTATAAAATGTATTTAGTTTGTTAATATAATATTATGCTTCTCTATTATTTTACGCATATTAATAAGTGCATAACGCATTCTACCTAAAGCAGTATTAATACTAACTCCAGTACGCTCAGAGATTTCTTTAAAGCTCATATCATTATACATACGCATTAAAATAACTTCTCTTTGATCTTCTGGAAGCTCATCTATTAAACGTCTTACATCTGTTTCTACTTGATCTTTAATTAAGGCGCGCTCTGCATTTAAACTTGTATCACTTAATACCGAAAAAATACTAAACTCTCCTCCATTATCAAACTTAGGCATTCTGTTATTCTTTCTAAAATAATCTATAATTAAGTTATGAGAGATACGCATAACCCAAGGTAAAAATTTACCTTCCTCATTATAACGCCCTTTTTTAAGAGTTCTAATCACTTTAATAAATGCATCTTGAAAAATGTCTTCTGCTACATCTCTATCATACACTTTAGAATATATAAAACTATATATACGTTGTTTGTGTCTTTTAATTAAAACTTCAAGAGAGGATTCGTCGCCTTTAATGTAACTACTAACTAAAGTAGCGTCTGAGATAAGTTCTTTTCGCATAATTTTTACTTTTTTCTAGCAGAAGCGGACTTCTAACATAGGGATTCATAATTTTAAAAAGTAAAAATTTGCAATAGGCAATGATAGTTTTGTTGTTTGTATGTCTCAAATATAACAACATTCATTTAAAAAAAACAAGAAAAATATGAACTTTTAACATTTTATTGCACAATAAAGTTATTTCTAAGCTAGAATAGATGTGTTATCTTTGCTAAATTATTTTTTAACAAACACTTATGAGTACTAGCCTTGCTAAAGTAAATCCTAAAAAAAATATCATTATTAAAGGTGCAAAACTGCACAACTTAAAAAATATCGATGTTGTAATTCCTAGAAACAAACTAGTTGTTATTACTGGATTATCTGGTTCGGGGAAGTCTAGTTTAGCTTTCGACACCTTGTATGCAGAAGGACAAAGACGCTATGTAGAAAGTTTATCTAGTTATGCTAGACAGTTTTTAGGACGTTTAAATAAACCTAAGGTAGATTACATTAAAGGCATTGCTCCTGCTATAGCCATAGAGCAAAAGGTTAACTCAACAAATCCACGTTCTACAGTAGGCACTACCACAGAAATTTACGATTACTTAAAATTACTATTTGCTAGAATTGGCAGAACATACTCTCCAAAATCTGGTATAGAAGTAAAAAAAGACACTGTAACCGATGTTATTGAGGTTATTAAATCTATAGACGAAAAAGAAAAGTTACTCCTACTCGCTCCTATTCATTTAGAAGAAGGACGAGAGATGGCAGACAAGCTTAAGGCCTTAAACCAACAAGGTTATGCCCGCATAAAAGCAGAAGGCAAGGTGATTCGTTTAGATGAAGCTAAAGATATTACTAAAGATACAAAAGACTTATTTTTAGTCGTAGACCGTATCGTAGTAAAGCATGACGAAGATTTCTATAACCGTCTAGCAGATGCTATACAAACTGCTTTTTTTGAAGGTAAAGGAGAATGTTTCATAGAGTTTTTAAAAGATAATACTACACGCCATTTTAGTAATAAGTTTGAATTAGATGGTATTACATTTCTAGAACCTAATGTACACTTATTCAGTTTTAATAACCCTTACGGAGCATGTCCAAAATGTGAAGGCTATGGAGATGTTATTGGTATAGATGAAGATTTGGTAATTCCAAATACTGGACTTTCTGTATATGAAAATGCTATTTTTCCTTGGAGAGGTGAAAGTATGAGTTGGTACCGAGATCAATTAGTAAATAAATCGCATCATTTCGATTTTCCTATTCATAAACCCTATTTTGAATTAAGCGAGACACAAAAGCAACTTATTTGGACAGGAAACAAACACTTTGAAGGCTTATCATCTTTCTTTGCTGAACTAGAATCTAAGGCTTATAAAATTCAAAATAGAGTTATGCTATCACGTTACCGTGGTAAAACAAAATGTAAAGTTTGTAATGGTAAACGATTACGCCCAGAAGCTAATTATGTTAAAATTGCTGGAGCTACATTAACCGATTTAGTAGAAATGCCGTTAGACAAATTGGCAAATTTCTTTAAACAGTTAGAACTTAACGACCACGATACAACTATTGCAAAACGTTTATTGAAAGAAATTAATAATCGTTTAGCCTTTTTATCTAACGTAGGATTAGACTATTTAACCTTAAACAGAAAATCGAATACCCTATCTGGAGGAGAAAGCCAACGTATTAACCTAGCAACCTCTTTAGGTAGTAGTTTAGTAGGCTCTATGTATATTCTAGATGAACCAAGTATTGGTTTACACCCAAAAGACACAGAACGTTTAATTGTAGTACTAAAAGCTTTACGTGATTTAGGAAATACGGTTATTGTTGTGGAGCATGACGATGATATTATGAAAGCTTCTGACGAAATTATAGACATTGGCCCAGAAGCTGGTACATTTGGAGGTCATGTTGTTGCTACTGGAGATTACAAAACAATTTTGGCTTCCGATTCTTTAACCGCTAAATATTTAAATGGAACCCTAGAAATTGAAGTCCCAAAAATACGTCGCACATCTAAGTATCATGTTGATGTAATTGGCGCACGCGAGCATAATTTAAAAAATATAGATGTTACTTTTCCATTAGGTATGCTAACTGTAGTTACAGGTGTTTCTGGAAGTGGAAAAAGTACATTGGTTAAAAAAATTCTGTATCCAGCATTACAAAAACAATTAACTGGTTTTGGAGATAAGCCCGGACAGTTTACAGAATTAAAAGGAAACTATAGCAATGTAAAACATATAGAATTTGTAGACCAAAATCCAATTGGACGTTCGTCTCGTTCTAATCCTGTTACATACATTAAGGCTTACGACGATATTCGCGCCTTGTATTCTAAACAGAAATTAAGTGCCATTAGAAATTACCAAGCTAAACATTTTTCGTTTAATGTAGATGGTGGTCGCTGTGAAACCTGTAAAGGGGAAGGCTCTGTTACTATAGAAATGCAGTTTATGGCCGATGTACATTTAGAATGTGAAACTTGTAAAGGAAAACGTTTTAAAAAAGAAGTCCTTGAGGTTACTTTTGCTGGTAAAAATATTGATGATATTTTAAGCATGACTATAGATGATGCTATTGCATTTTTTGATGAAAATAGTGTTGCAAAAATTAAAAATAAACTACAACCTCTACAAGATGTTGGTTTAGGCTATGTAGCACTTGGGCAAAGCTCTTCTACCCTTTCTGGTGGAGAAGCACAACGTATAAAACTAGCCTCTTTTTTAGGAAAAGGCAATACTAAAGACACCGCGTTATTTATATTCGATGAACCAACAACTGGATTACATTTTCATGACATACAAAAGCTTTTAAAGTCATTTAATGCTTTAATAGAAAAAGGACATTCTATAATTGTTGTAGAACATAATTTAGAATTGATTAAATGTGCAGATCATATTATTGATTTAGGTCCAACTGGTGGAGAAAACGGAGGGAATCTAGTCGCTTTTGGTACTCCTGAAGCTATAGTAAAAGATAAAGCTTCGGAAACAGGTAACTATTTAAAAGAAAAACTATAAGTATTAACCATGACAGATAGAGCTGCTTTAGAAACTATTAAAAATCGTGTTTCTGTATCTCCATTAGCTCCTGGAGGTTCAAATTTTGAAACTCATGTGTTAACTAAAACGTCTAAAGGCTATCAGTTTAAACCCTCAAGAGGGTACGCCTTATTCTGCTCTCTCTTTGCAATTATAAGTTATGGTAGTTTTTTAGGCATAGGTATTTATCAATTCTTAAAAGATTATAATTTTAACTTTTTAAAAGAACATGGGTTTGTAGCTATTGTGGGGGTGTTCTTTTTTATGGGATCTAATGTGCTACTTTTTCAATTTTTTAAACCCATTGTTTTTAGTAAAGCTATAAATTTATACTACAAAGGTTACAGCTCAAAAAAAGAAAATAAAAACACCATCCCTTTACATACCATTGTTGCACTTCAAATTATTGGAGAACGTATTAAGGGCGATAAAAGTTATTACACAAGTTTCGAGCTTAATGTTGTTTTAGAAGATGCTTCAAGATTAAATGTTATAGATCATGGCAATTTAAGTGCTATTATAGATGATGCTGATACTTTAGCTAATTATTTAAACATACCTATTTGGCATGCAGAATCTGGATTATAAACCATACAAACTCTATTTTTTAATAGCCAAAATCACTTTAAGTACAATTACCTCATTTACAAAAACGAGCATTTTTACTTCATAAAAAAAGAAAATAGCCTTGTAGTTTTACCTCATTATTAATCTCTAAAAACATAGAAAAATGGGAGTAAAAACACACAAAACAGACATTTTAGGACACATTAATGGACCAGAAACATTAGCAGGACAAGCTGTTGCAAATGCTGCTTGTATCACCTTACTTGGCGTATTAAAAATTTGCGCAGATATACAAGGAGAGAATGTAAAAATAACAGTGTACTTAGCAGGTATTGAAATAGGAAGTGGTGTTATTAACTTAAAAAATCCATCGATAACTATTGGTGGTGGTGTTTTAGGTTTTAAAGCTGAAGTAAAGATTACATTAAAAACAAATCCGTTAGCTTTAGAAATTTGTGGAAAGGTTTGCGCTCCTTTTGCAGGATGCGAATCTGGATGTACTACGTTACATCTTTAATAGTTTAGAATATTATAAAACTCGTTTTAATTATAAGGCGAGTTTTGTTTTAATAAAACATAAACGCAAAGACTAACATAAGTCCGCCAGCAATTGGTAACACTAATACCATAAAAGTAACTGTAGCGACCCAACTTTTAAATAAACTTACAAACCAACCTTGTCCATAAAAACGTTTTATAGCTAGAAATAAATATAAGAATGTAGACAGAACAATTAAAAAATCAACCCAACCTGGTATAATATCCCATAACAAATTTACTAATAGTAAAATACTAAACACAGTAAATAAGTATGCAAAAAAGTAAAAAGTAAACACTAAATGATGAGCAAAACGTCCTCTTCTAAAAAACAGTAGTTTTAAAATAAATGCAAAAATAGGAAGTAAAAAAAACATAGATATGGGTACTGTATCGTAAAAAGCTCTAATTATATTACCTATACCTCCTTTGTTCTTATATATTTTAAGCATTTGTGCATAGAACCTTCTGGTTAAAGTACCATCGCTCTCATCCATTCCCATAGCTTTATAAATATCCTCTTTTGGAGCTTTTATTGCCAATAATGAGTCCACCTTTTTTTCATCAAACCCAAACGTGAATCTTAAATTATCTTTTGGTTTTTTGGTTTTAACAATAGAATCTAAAGCCTTTATATCTTCATCTTTAATACCCAATGCTGTTTGGTTTTTCTTCATTTGCTCTAAAAACACAGCTTTAGCGACGGAATCTTTTTCAATTTCTGAAGCAATAGAATTTGTAGCTTCACGTACTTTTTCATCAACATTTACTCCTGCACTTATGGCGTTTATTTGTTCTTTTTGCTTGAAAGAATATAAGAAGAAGAAAACAATAGAAATAAATAGATATAATTGAGCAGGATGCAAATACAATAATCGCTTACCTTGTATAAACTTATTTGCTAAATACCCTGGTCTTACCATTAAAGGAATAAAACTTTTAAAGAAACGAGCATCTACAGCAAAATAATTACTAATAGTGTTATAAAATAAAACACCAACGGTTAATTCTTCCTTTGTTTTTTGTCCACAATTAGGACAAAATTCAAAAGTAGGTTCTAATAACGACTCACAGTTTTTGCAATCTATACTTTCTTTAGACATTAGGTTAGTTAGGTTGGTTTACATCTACGATATAAAAATAGAAAAATTAAATCACTTATATTTTATTTGTCTTATTCAAACTATAAATGTTACACTTTTAAATCTCTTGGAGCAATAGTAATAGTAAGGGTTTCTCGTTTTGGCACGCTAATTGAAACTTTAATAACAAATAGCGTAAGCCGAAAAGCTAAATGAGTAGGCATCATCTAAAACCCTAATACTATGAAAACATTAGTACAATTATTTACAGTTATGTTAGTGGGACTAACAACTGTTTCAGCAGCAGAAAAAATCGACACTGCAACACAAGGTGAAGATATTATTACAACACGCTATCGTTATGCACAACCAATTCAGTTTGTAGAACGTGGTGTAGAATTCTTAATCTTCCCAGATGGAAGTTTCGACTTCAATACAAATGTAACATCCAATCACTATGATGACTCAGATGTTTACTACAGAAGATTCAATACAAGACGAGGATCTATAAATGGTACATTTGGAGCACCAGGCACAAGAGTTAAATTCTCAAAGTCTAGACGAAATAGAGGTGTTATTATAAAACATGACTATGATGGTAAAGTAAGACGAATTGGTAATGTATTTATAAACTATAATCGTAGAGGACAAGTGAAACGTATTGGATCTGTATATATAAACTATAATAGAGCAGGTTTGGCAAGACAAATTGGAGGCTTACATTTAAGGTATAATAGAAAAGGCCATATCATTTCTATTACGGGGTATGTAAACTTTAACAACCAAGGTTGTGGGTTTTGTGGAATAACTGGTTGTAGCACGAACCATTATGGAAATCACTCTGATCATGGAAATAATCATGACAATGATTACGATAATGACTGGGATGATGATTACGGAGATGATGACCATTACTACTACAGAAATGGTAAAAAATCTAAAAAGAATAAACAATAATTTTTTAGTTAATTAATAGAATAAGTCTTGCAAACAATTTGCAAGGCTTTTCTTATTTAACAGTTTGAGCATTGTACATAAAGGTCTCTTGAAAACGTAACAATTTATCTGTTAGTTTTTCGGCAAATACTACGTACTGGCATTTACCTATACTTTCAGGAATTCTATTTACGTCTGCAAAATAAAGTCCTCTTTCAGCAAATTCTGCATCTTCAATAATAAATAATTTTAGCTGAGTTACATTAATAGCATTAATATAAAAGAGTTTATTTAATCGCTTAGGTGTTGCAATTATAACATCTTGACCATAATAAATTTCATCTTTTTCTGCATCTATACTGTGTTCCTCGTATGATGCATATATTCTTAAATCTGTTCGTTTTGTAAACTCTAAAAAAGCGTCTTTTAACTTTAATGCTTCTGCTTTATCTTTTACCAGTATTAATGCTCTTGGTGCATCTTCGAATGCTTTACTCCCCAATTTTTGCATAGTACTAATAATAATTGCTGTTGTTTTACCACTATTTTTATCGCCTATTGCATATAAATTAACGCCACTTTTAATTTTCGGAAGCGCTTTTTTCTGAAATTCAGTAGGCGCTTCAAACCCTTTGTTAATTAAGGCTTCTTTAATTTCTGGATTTAATTTTTTAAATGACATAATTTAAATTATTGAATAAAAACAATTGCTTTATAAAGCGAAACTAAAGGTAATTTATGAACCTACAAAATTTAGCCATTATTGTTTTTTGGCATGATGATTGAGATATAATTAATATTCAATCCTAAAAACGAACAATTATGAAAAAATTACTCTTTTTACTTTCAGCCTTATTTTTAAGTGTCTTTGCTGTAAATGCAGATAGTTATCACAATGGTGGTGCAAAGTCATTCATCTTTATTGAAAACGGTGTAGAATTTGCCATATTCCCCGATGGACAGTTTGATTTTAATATTCCGGATTGTGGCCCAGTTAACGCTAATGTTAGAACATCGATTGTTAGTGTAACTTTTAACTCTGGTTTCGACTACAGTCAGTATATACAATATGATGATTATGGTGCTATAGTACAAATACAAAACACACCTGTTTACTATGATCTTTACGGACGTATTCTTAGAGCTGGTAACATAAGTATTATATATAATGAGTTTGGTTTGGTTGAAAATGTTGGGGGATTACATATATACTACGATAGATTTAATAGATATTCGCGTTGTATTGGCTATGTAAATGTTCGCAATAGATATTATGGTCGCGGTATTTGGCATACATATTATAGAGCTCCTTCTATAGATTATTGTGTAGTTTACAACAGACCTTACAGACAATATTATACTCCAACACGTTATGTATACAACTACAACAGACCGTATAGAAATAATGTAAGAAGAAGAACAGCAGTAGCAAGTAGACGAGGCGATAGAATTGTTAGAAATACAAGTTATGCCTCAAGAAGAAATGGACGCTCTATAAGACAGTCTTCTACAAATGCTACACCTAGAACTAGAGGAAATGTTTCTAATTCTACAAGAACTAGAACGACTACTCGAGCTAATACACCTAGAACGCGTACTAATACAACAACTACGTCAAGAACTAGAACGAGAGGAAACGTAACTTCTAGAAATACTACTAGACCAAATAGAACACTTTCTAAACCTAGATCATCTAGTGTTCGCTCGCAATCTAGTTCGCCAAGGGTAAGAACAAGTTCAACGCCTAGCTCTAGAACAAGAACGACAGCTAGAACACCTAAAAGAAATAAAACGCAAACAAGAACAACTAGATCATCTAGTTCTAACAGAAATAATACATCAACAAGATCAAGATCTTCTAGACGTATTTAATTATAATTATTTAAGTTGGTTAAATAAATCCTGTTATACTTTTATAGTATAACAGGATTTTATTTTTTAGTAACAATTATTTCAAACGAGATATCATACTGTTAATTAAATTAGAAATGTCTTCTGAAAAGTTAAATCGATATACTATAAGTCCATAGAGCAAACTTACTAATAACGATTTAAGAGCAATGTTTACTATGGGATGAAATTGAAATTCCCAAAAATAAAACCCCAATAAACACATTGTAATTAATAATAAGGCTTTTAATGTATTAAAGGTAAAAGGAATCATTTTAAACTTAAAATATACGAATGTTATTTTAATAATATTATATAAAAAGATGGCTATACAAGTAGCATAAGCTGCACCATTAATTCCGAATTTAGGAATAAAAATAGCATTTAATATTATGGTACAAATTGCCAAAACAACGCCTAAAAACAATACCATTCTATAATAATCGCTATTAAATAATATAGAATTGTTATTCCCTAAAACATTATCAAACAACTTTACTAAACCAATAGTAAATACAACCATAACGCCACCTGTATATTCTTTTGGTATTAAATGATACAATTGATTAATGTTTAGCATAATTATTAAGAAAATAAAACCACTAACAATTAACAAACTCAAAGAACTTTTTTGATATAAATCTTTTAAGCCTATTTTATCGTTATCATTAAGTAATTTTGCTGTTAATGGATGTGTTATTTGGTGCATAGATCGATAAGGTACACCTATTACAGAAGCAATGTAAATAGCAACTCCATAATACGCTACATTTTCAATTTTAACATACTGCCCTATCATAAACTTATCTATTTCTAAAATCACATTTGCTACAGATCCTGCTATTATAATTAATAGTGTATATTTTAAAATAGGTTTAATAGTATTCAGCTTTATAAGCTTAAACGTTGGTGGACGCAGACAGAATGCATAAAACATCATAATCAACATTCTTACGGCATATACTATAATAATAGCAACAATTAATGTTTCTACAGTTAGTAGTTTAAAATACAAACCTATTAATAGTCCTGTTATACAAACACGATGAAACACTTCTTTCATAAAGTTACCAAACACACTATGTAGTTGTACTTTACTCCATGCATAGAATACTTCAAAATAAGCAAATACTATTCCTGCAATAAAAATATACCATGTATACTGTTTTACTATTATATTTTCTTTTGCTAAAAAATTGCTAACAGTTTCAAAATTAATGAAACATAATACTGTTAAAGGCGTTATAATTACTAAGGGCAACAACAACATTAAATTTAAAAATCCATTTTGGGAATGTCGTGTTTTAAACGACGAATAAAATTTAACTATAGTATTATGTACTCCAAAAGCCATTAAAGGCATTAGAATATTAGCCGTAGACAATATTATAGTTATTAACCCATAATACTTTGGCTCCATAAATTTAGTATACAAAAACAATACATTAATGGCACCAACAGCAAACCCAATATAAGTAACTATTGTATTTTTAATAGATTGTTTAACAACTATACCCATTTATAATAATTTAGATAATACTTTTGTTAAGTGCTTCCTACTATAATTTTGTAGATTTATGGCATTCGTTTTTAAATTTCCATTTTTAAAATCAGAATAGTGCTTTTTTATTACTGTTTTCAAGGCACTGTTATCATTATAACCAAAATAGTCTCCCGTATTTGTTGTTTTTAAAATGGTTTCAACATCCGATGCTTCTGGACCTAATGCTATTATTGGCCTTTGAGACACCATATATTCAAACAACTTACCTGGTATTATAGCTTTTGTGTCTTCCGAATCTATTTCTACTAATAATAGTATTTGTGATTTCTTCTGATATACTATAGCTTCTTTATGAGATACATAACCTCTATTTTTAACAAAGCGATTCAATTTGTAATGCTCTATAGTTTTTAAAACAGAATCACTAACTGCTCCAACAAAATTAATTTCTAAATCTTCCAAAAAGCCTTCCTCTTCATCAACTAAGCTTTTTAAAACGTTCCAAAGGACTTCTGGATTTCTTTTAGACAATAAAGAGCCTATATGCGAAATTGAAAACTTAGTATCCAATTTTGGTGTACTTACATTTTCAATATCGTAGCCATTAGTAATAACCGTAATTGGCTGTTTTGTTAATTCTTGAAATTCTAATTTCGTATTATTACTTGTTACTATAATTTTATCTGCCGTATTTAAAACTTCATGCTCTAAAGCCTTGTGTTTTGCTTTAGACGCTTCGGTTAAACGCAACTGTTTATGGTAACCAATAGTCGTCCATGGATCTCTAAAGTCGGTAATCCACTTTATATGTAATTCTTTTTGTAATTGTAATCCTATTAAATGTAAACTATGCGGAGGGCCTGTGGTTATTATAGTCTCAATTGCATTTGTTTTTATATAGTCTAATAAAAAAGACACTGAAGGTTTCACCCAATTTTTTCGTGCATCTGGTATAAAATAATTACCTCGTACATATAGCATTGCTTTTTCTATTAAACTTTGCTTTTTCTCTGCCGGAATAATACCTTTACTTATTGTTTTCGATTTTTTAGAAAACACACTAGCTAACTTATAAGGCTCTTTAATAGGCTGTTTTATTATCGTTATTGTTGTAGAAACTTCAGAAGCTAAACTTTCATCTACTAATGGATAATTAGGATTTTCTGGACAAAACACAATAGGTTCTATGTTAAACTCTGGAAGGTATTTTACAAATTTCAACCAACGTTGTACTCCTGGTCCTCCAGCTGGCGGCCAATAATATGTTATAATGAGTACCTTTTTTTTATCCATTTTAGATTACCTATTTTAGTTATTCTGAATATATAACTAAGCAGTTTCTATTGTTTTCTTTTTGAAGATTAAGACCACTCCCCCAACAAGAAGCAATAACAATATTATAGAACTTATTAACGCTATTTTGCTTCCTGTTTTTACCACTTGCGCTTCAAACTTAAAAGTAACAGTGTTATTTCCTTTAGGAATATTTAATCCTCTTAAAGCATAATCTACTCTGTAATGGGGTACAGCTTCATCGTTAATATATGCTTGCCAACCTTTACCGTAATACACTTCAGAAAACACAGCAAAACCATCATTCGTGTTTTTAGATTGATACGTTATTGCATTAGGTTTATAATTTGTAACCTGTATTGATGCTAAGGAATCTACGCTGTAAGTATTAGATAACGCTATTCCTTTAATATCTTCAGGTTTTACATAAACAGCTTTATTTTTATTGTCTAAATCTGCTAATGCTTGAATTTCTTCATTAGCTCCCTTTACCTCTTCTAAAGATTTTATAAACCAAGCATTACCATTAGCACGATCATTAACTAGAGAATACGGCTGTCCTTTTTCGTCTGTTGTAATAATATATTTTGTATTCAACATATTCAATACATTAATATTATTTCTAGCGATATAGAAATTGAACACATCATCAAAACGCTTCAATTTAGCGGCATGATATCCTGTAAGTGAATTATGAAAGTATGATGCTTTAGATCCTCTCGAGACAACATCGAACACTCTAAAATGAGATTTATCTTTTTGAATTTCTAAATCGGCAAGAGAAGCATTATAAGGTGCTTCTACTTGCATACTAGAGGTGAAATTATCTGTATTAACGTAACGTCTGTCTACGCCAACTAAATCGAAAAGAATTAAAGCTGCAAAAATGACTACAACCTTTGTTTCGTTTAACTTTTTCTTTAAAAAGAAAAATATGGTTCCTCCAGACAATAATACTAACACTAAAGTTCTTAATGTATCTTGCGTAAACAACATTGCTCTATCTCGTCTTAGAGCATCTACAAACTCTAATCCTCCTTCTTGTCTGTAATATCCATCATTAACACCTACAAAATCGAATACACCAATAGTTTTACCTAATAAAAAGATAAGCGCTGTTCCTGCTGTAATGAATACAGTAAACTTTAAGGCTTTTAACTTATCTTCTTCTTTATCATAGGCATTAAATAATTTAACTAAACCGAAGATAGCCAAAATTGGGATACACAACTCTAGTATAACTTGTATAGAGCTCACTGCTCTAAACTTGTTATAAAGTGGCACATAATCGATAAAGAAATTCGTTATTGGATTATTTTCAGGGTTTCCATCTGCACCCCAAAACCAATTTTTTCCATAAGATAAAATTAAAGACATTAACGTTCCTCCTACAAGCCACCATTTTAAACGACCTTTTACTAAAAATAAAGCTAATACAAACAAGAATAAAATAACTGCACCAACATAGGCGGGTGCTTCTACTATAGGTTGACTTCCCCAATAGGTTGGTGCATTTTCGGCAGCATCTCGAGCTTGTAAAGGTGTCGCTCCTTGCCTTAAATAAAATTGATAAAGTTCTGAATCTTTACCAACATCCTCTGTATTTCCGCCTCCTAATAATTTAGGAATGTATAAATTAAAAGTTTCTAGTAATCCATAACTATACTCTGTAATATACTCTTTATCTAAACCAGATGTCGCTTCTTTTGGTGTACCATCTGGATTTATTGTTAATTCACTTTTACCTCTTGTACTTTCTTTTACGTATTCTTGTGTTGCTAAAATACTGGTAGCATTTAAGCCTACACCTAAAATAACAGCGGCTATTAAAAGCCCTACAGATTTAAAAAAATGAGGTAATACTTCTTTTTTAAAAGCATCTATTAAATACACAATACCTAAAACAATAACTAGTAACATTAGGTAATACGTCATCTGGAAATGATTTGCCACAATTTCTAAAGCCATAGCAATAGCTGTGACTAAAAAACCAATAATATATTTCCGCCTAAAAGTTAAAATAATACCACTTAAAACTAAAGGCATGTAGGCAATAGCATGTGCTTTACTGTTATGACCTACACCAATAATAATGATAAGATATGTAGAAAAACCAAAGGCTAAAGCTCCAAGAGCAGAAAGTTTATAATCTACTTTTAAACTTAATAATAGTATATAAAAACCTATAAAATACAGAAACAAATAATCTGCTGGTCTTGGTAAAAAACGCAACCCTAAGTCTAATTTTTTAATATAATTATGCGGGTATTTTGCTCCTAATTGATAAGTTGGCATACCACCAAAAGCACTATTAGTCCAATAGGTTTCTTCTCCCGTTTGTGCTTTAAAATCTTTTTGTTGTTTCGCCATACCTACATAATGAACAATATCACTTTGTAATATTTCTTCACCTTGTAATACAGGACTAAAATAAGCTAATGCTAAAACTACAAACCCAACAATAACAAGTATGTGAGGTAGGATTTTTTTGAATGAAAGTTGCATAAAATATATTAAATACTATGAAATTGAAAAATAATACTATTTTTTGAAATTAAGCTAAATTGAATTGGAATTTTAGACTTTTCGGAATCTAAAGTAGTATTACACTATTTAAAAGCGGTATTGAATTCTTCAATTAATTCTTCTACGTCTTCAGCTTTATATTTTCTTGAAAAATGAACAGGTATAGCTTTTTTAACATTACAGGCTTTCATAATAGCACCAGAAGCAGAAGAATAGCTATGATAATTAGCTTCTGCAAAGGCTTTATCACTTGCTTTATAAAAGCTTTCAATAAGCACAGTATCTACATTAGAAAAGAGTTGTTTTATTTTCTCTTGGTTTTCTATAGATGCAGCATGATCTAAAATAATACCTAAAGTATCTCCTTTATTTATATTGATTAAATGAAATAATTCAGCAGCCTTATAATTGTTATCTTCAATAGTGATTGTTTGATTGTCTAATTTTAATCTAAAAGCGTCTTTAAGCTCATTAATCCATTTACCGCCTTTATATGGAGTATCCTTAATATTAATCTTTAGCGTATCATGCGCTTTAAACAGATAGCCTATCGACTGTGTTTTGTGATCTAAGATTGTATAATCAACTTGAAATTCTTTGGTTTTAAAAACTGAATTTTCACTTAAATCCTCTATATGCTCAATATCCCAATATGGTGGTTTTAATTCTGCGCGTTTTATTGTCCCGTCTTCAATGATTTCTCGTATTTCGTAAGTAATAGCATCTTCCGCTATTAAGTTCCAACGGTAGCTCTGTATTTTAGACTGTACTTGTTTCGTAATATCTTTAGGACCGCAGATAATAACACGCCGTTTTATACCAATTTGATGTCTTAAAATGGTATCGAAATTCACAAAATGGTCTATGTGCGTATGGCTTAAAAAAATAGCATTAGTATTCTGGCAATCCTTCACTGATAAATTGGAAGCATCACCACAATCGCATATATAATTATAAGGATGGTTATCTACTTGTATAAGAATACAAATATCTTCGTCTATTTCACTTTTAATTTTGGCGTTAAACATAGTTATAGCTATAAAGAACTAATTAATCTACTTCTTCATAATCTACATATTCGCCAACAGAATTATTAGACGTTTTTCTATTAGGTATTTTATCTATGGTAGTTTCACCTTCATTTTGTGGTTTTTGTTGGCGTTGCTGATTTTGAAAGTCTCCAAACTGACCTCCAAAACGTTGCATCGCTTTTTTACTTAAATATTTTAGAAATAGAGGTCCAAAAATTCGAGTTAACACCTTAAAAAGATAATAAATTATTATTATAGTAATTATGGTTTTAAATAATCCCACCATGTAAAGTAATATTCTTGTTTTAAATTATTTTAACAAAAATACAATACTCATAGGGTAATTTCAGTTTTAAATACTTAAAAAATATATAAAATCTCTATATTTGGAGCTAAACCTAATACTTATGTCCTTAAAAAAAATCTTTTTACCGGCCTTCTTATTTATTGTTAGTTATACTGTGAATGCACAGTATACAGAAGTTATAAATTCTAATAGACCGGGAGTATCACGATCTGCATTCTCTGTAGGAACTAACGTAGCACAACTAGAAGTTGGTCCGTTTACTGTAAAAGAAGAACACACCCCATTAAATTATGAAGTTTCTGGCTTCGGAATTGATTTTGCCGCGAGGTATGGTTTATTACTACCGCAATTAGAATTAAATATTGAAGGGACATACCAAAATGATACGTTTACAGATAATAGGTCTTTAATTCCTGATGAGAACAAACGTTCAAACTTTAAGAATTTAACTTTAGGTGCAAAATACCTAGTCTATGACCCTTATAAAAACTCTGAAGAAGAAAAACCAAACCTTTATAGTTTTCACGCCAATAAACGTTTTCAATGGAAGTCTTTAATCCCTGCAGTTTCTGTATATCTTGGGGCTAACTTCGACACTAAAGACAATCCATTTACAGCTCCAGATGTTGAAGGGTTTAGTCCAAAAGTAATGATAGCGACACAGAATAACTTCTCTA
Organism: uncultured Flavobacteriaceae bacterium; assembly: GCA_947494205.1. Taxonomy (GTDB): domain Bacteria; phylum Bacteroidota; class Bacteroidia; order Flavobacteriales; family Flavobacteriaceae; genus JAHDHI01. The sequence continues at coordinate 22,120 of CANLUH010000022.1, forward strand.
GTGGTTGGGTTATGGTTTTAAACTTAATAAAAGATAGAATTGGTTCTGAGTTTTCCGATTTTCAATACATCCTTACTTTAACTAAAGCTATAAACCAAAACGTTGTTTTATTTGGAGAAACACAAGGTATAAAAAGTGATTTCTATGCAGATAATTTATTCCGTTTTGGAGGGGCTTATTTATGGGGTAAAGATTTACAATTAGATACGGCCTTAACCTTTAATACTAAAGATACACCTTCTGTATTTAGCGTTAATTTTGGAGTCTCTTACAGATTAGATTTCCATGAAGATGCTAAACCAGACAATGGGGTATCTGCTGAAGAAGAAGCGGAACGTAAAGCTAGTAAAAAGCGTAAAAAGAGTAAAAAAGACAAGAAAAAAGGAGATGGTGATAGTGGTGATGACAAAAAACAGAAGAAAGAGGTACAGGACATTGATTTTGATGACGAGGATTAACCACTAGAATATGATTACAATAAAACAAGTAACCAATAAAAAGGAGCTTAAAGCGTTTGTGAAATTTCCTTTTTCATTATATAAAGACTCTAAATATTGGGTTCCCCCTATTATAAGTCAGGAATTAGAGACTTTCGATAAAAAAAAGAATCCGATTTTTAAAGATGCAGATGCTACTTTTTTCCTAGCTTATAAGGATGGTAGAATTGTTGGTCGTGTGGCCGCTATTATTAATTGGCTAGAAATAAAAAACCAAAACTTAAAAAAAATGCGTTTTGGTTGGTTCGATTTTATTGACGATTTAGACGTTTCTAAAGCGCTTTTAGATGAAGTTATTAAAATAGGAAAAGCTAATAACCTAGAATATACAGAAGGGCCTGTTGGTTTCTCTAATTTAGATAAGGTTGGTGTTATGACCGAAGGTTTTGATCAAGTAAGTAATATGATTACTTGGTATAACCATGAATACTACGTAAAACACTATGAAACTTTAGGTTATACTATTGAAAAATCGTATTCCGAAAGTAAATTTCCTTTCGAAAATGTAAAACCTGTATTTTTTAAAAAAGCGCAGGAACTTATAAAAAGACGTTATAAGTTAACTGCTATACAATTAACAAAAACGGAAGAAGTTATGCCTTACGTAGATCGTATGTTCGATTTATTTAATGCGTCTTACTCCTCTTTATCCTCTTTTGTAGAGATTACTGATATTCAAAAAAAATACTTTAAAAAGAAATTTATCAGTTTTGTTAATCCTGAGTACATCAAATTTGTTGTTGACGAGAATGACAATATGGTTGCATTCGCTATAGTAATGCCTCGATTTGCGTTTGCGCTTCAAGACATGAAAGGTAAACTATTTCCTTTTGGTTTTGCTAAACTATTAAAAGCTAAAAAAACGAGTAAAGATGTCGTGTTTTATTTAATTGGTGTGCATCCAGATTATCAAAATAAAGGAGTACACGCAGTTATTTTTAACGAATACTACGAAACATTTACAGAGAAAGGCATTATAGACTGTTATAGAACACCAGAATTAGAAGATAATGAAGCTATACATAAAATATGGAAGCATTTTGATCCTGTTGTTGTAAAACGCCGGAAAACGTATCGAAAAACAATTCAGTAAGTTATAAGTAAAATAAAAAAATCCAATTCTTTCGAATTGGATTTTTTATTGGTTATATATTTTTTAACGTATTATTCTCCCATTGCTTTTACTAAAGCGGCAGACATGCGTTTGTATGTTCCATTTTCTAAACGATCTCTAATAGCATCAAAAGCATCTAACGTTAATGCTACGTCTTCTAAAGTATGTGTTGCTGTAGGAATCATTCTTAATAAAATTAATCCTTTTGGTATTACTGGATAAACGACTATAGAACAGAATATACCATAATTCTCTCTTAAATCTCTAACTAAAGCCATCGCTTCAGGAATACTTCCTTTTAAATATACTGGTGTTACACAACTTTGCGTTGTCCCTATATCGAAACCACGTTCTTTTAATCCAGATTGCAATGCATTAACTATAGTCCAAAGGTTTTGCTTTAACTCTGGCATAGTACGCAACATATCTAAACGCTTTAATGCACCTACTACTAGTTGCATTTGTAACGATTTAGCAAACATTTGCGAACGTAAGTTATATTTTAAATAATCTATAATTTCTTTATCTCCAGCAATAAAAGCTCCTGTGCTTGCCATAGATTTTGCAAATGTTGCAAAATAAACATCTATATCATCTTGTACGCCTTGCTCTTCTCCTGCTCCTGCTCCTGTTGCTCCTAAGGTTCCAAAACCATGTGCATCATCTACAAATAATCTGAAATTAAATTTCTTTTTAAGCGCTACAATTTCTTTTAAACGTCCTTGCTCTCCTCGCATACCAAAAACACCTTCAGAAATCACTAAGATTCCTCCTCCAGTTTGTTCTGCCATTTTAGTAGCACGCTCTAAGTTTTTTTCTAAACTTTCTACATCATTATGTTTGTATGTAAAACGTTTACCCATGTGTAAACGTACACCGTCTATAATACAAGCGTGTGCATCTACATCGTAAACTATAATATCATCTTTAGAAACTAATGCATCTACAGTAGACACCATACCTTGGTATCCAAAATTTAATAAATAAGCAGCTTCTTTATTAACAAACTCTGCTAACTCATTCTGTAATTGCTCATGTAATTCTGTATGACCTGACATCATTCTAGCTCCCATTGGGTATGCCGAACCATACATTGCAGCAGCTTCTGCATCTACTTTACGAACTTCAGGATGATTTGCCATCCCTAAATAATCATTAATACTCCAAGTGATAACTTCTTTTCCTTGAAACATCATTCTGTTAGAAATTTGTCCTTCCAATTTTGGAAATACAAAATACCCTTCTGCTGCTGATGCCCATTTCCCTAACGGTCCTTTATCCTTGTATATTTTTGCAAATAAATCTTTCATCGGTTCGTTTTCATTGTTTACTTTACGCTTATAACTCTACATTCAAACACTTTGCAATAAAAGTTTATTTTGAATATTTTATTATAAGCCATTACATTAGTTAGTAAATGCAAAATTAGGTAATTCTACCTTTTTTGCATAATCTTTTTACTGTCTATTTTTCACAAAAAAATTAGCTGACTTAAAATACTTAAAATCAGCTAATTTCAATATGTTTATTCTAATTTATTTTACGTACTGAATGCTTTGTGCTGCTTCTTCGTTAATACTATCAAAAAAGCCTTGATCTCTCATCCACTTATCACTGTAAATTTTACTCATATAACGTGATCCATGATCTGGGAAGATTGTAACTACAATATCGTCTTCTTTAAATTCTCCTTCTTCGTCTAGCTGTTTAATAGCTTGCATAGCTGCTCCAGAGGTATACCCTACGAAAAGCCCTTCTACTTTTGCTATTTCTCGTGCTGTATGCGCACTTTCTTCATCTGTTACTTTTACAAAAGCATCTATAGCATCGAAATCTGTAGCTGTAGGTATTAAATTTTTACCTAAACCTTCAATTCTGTATGGATAAATCTCTTTATCATCGAATTCTCTAGTCTCATGGTATTTTTTTAATACTGATCCGTAAGCATCTACTCCAATTATTTTAATATCTGGGTTTTGCTCTTTTAAATACTTAGCAGTTCCAGAGATTGTTCCTCCTGTACCACTACATGCTACTAAATGCGTTATTTTACCATTAGTTTGGTTCCAAATTTCAGGTCCAGTAGAATGGTAATGTGCATCCATATTTAATTGATTAAAATATTGGTTAATGTATACAGAACCTTTTATTTCATCATGTAATCGTTTTGCAACTTGATAGTATGATCTTGGATCGTCTGCACTTACATTTGCTGGACAAACATAAACTTTAGCGCCCATGTTTTTAAGCATATCTATTTTATCGGCAGAAGACTTAGAGCTTACTGCTAAAATACAGTCGTAACCTTTTATAACACTTACCATAGCAATACTAAATCCTGTGTTACCAGAAGTTGTTTCTATAATAGTATCTCCAGGTTTTAAAATACCTTGACGTTCTGCTTCTTCAATTATATATAATGCAATTCTATCTTTAGAGGAATGTCCTGGATTAAAAGCTTCTACTTTCGCTAAGAAATTACCTTTAAATTCAGAAGTTATTTTTTTCAGTTTTATCATTGGTGTATTACCGATTAGGTCTAATACATTGTCAAAAACTTGTTTATTGTTTTCCATAAACGCTACTTGTAAGCTAAATCAATTGGTTATTGTGTTTAAAACCTCGCAAAAATACGTATTTTTTTTTTAATGGTTAATTCCCTCTAAATCTAGTAGAAAGGCATACTCTAATGCAACTTCTTTTAAGCTTTCGAATCTGCCAGATGCGCCTCCATGACCAGAATCCATATCGATATGAAATAGTAGGCTATTATTATCTGTTTTTAAATCTCTTAATTTAGCTACCCATTTAGCTGGTTCCCAGTACTGTACTTGAGAATCATGCAAACCAGTCGTTACTAACATGTTAGGATATGCTTTTGCCGTTACATTGTCGTATGGTGAATACGATTTCATGTAATCGTAATACGTTTTTTCGTTAGGATTCCCCCATTCATCATACTCGCCTGTTGTTAACGGAATAGTATCGTCTAACATCGTTGTTACAACATCTACAAATGGTACTGCAGAAATTACACCATTATAAAGTTCTGGTTTCATATTTATTATTGCCCCCATTAATAAACCTCCTGCACTACCTCCCATGGCATATAAATGGTCTGTAGAAGTATATTTTTCGTCTATTAAATATTGAGAACAGTCTATAAAATCTGTAAAAGTATTTTTCTTTTTAAGTAGTTTTCCGTCTTCATACCATGGTCTTCCTAAATATTCCCCGCCTCTAATATGGGATATAGCGTATATAAACCCACGATCCAATAAGCTTAATCTAATAGAAGAGAAATAAGGGTCTATTGTAGAACCGTACGATCCGTACGAATATTGTAATAACGGATTACTTCCGTCTCGCTTCATTCCTTTTTTATAAACAATAGACATAGGCACTTTAACACCATCTCTTGCTGTTACCCAAATACGCTCTGAAGCATAATTATTTTTATCGAATGTTCCACCTAATACTTGTTGTTCTTTTAAAACATTATGTTGTTTCGTTTCAAAATTATATTCTATTACCGAACTTGGTGTTACAAGACTATTATAACTATATCTTAAATCTAAACTATTAAAATCTGGATTGTTACTTAGGTTTAACGTATAGGTTTCGCTATCAAATGTTACATAATAGTCTTCATTTCCATTCCAACTTATTATTCTTATGTTATTTAATCCGTTTTCACGCTCATTAACAACTAAATATTTACTAAAAATTTCGATATCTTCTATTAAAACATCTGTTCTGTGTGGTAATACATCTACCCAGTGTTCTTTTTCTGTTTTAGTTTCTGATGTTTTTTGAAGTTTATAGTTTTTAGCACCATCTTTATTGGTTATCATATAAAAACTATCATCGTAATGCGCTATAGAATATTCTAATTCTCGTTCACGTTCTTGAAACACTTTAAATGTACCATCTGGTGTATTAGCATCAAGAATTCTATATTCTGAAGTTAATGTACTCGATGACCCAATTACAATATATTTTTTAGATTTTGTTTTGTATACAAAAGTATTGAATGTTTCATCTTCTTCATTAAAAACAACAGTATCATCTTCAGCAGAAGTCCCCAATTTATGCTTGAAAATTCTATCGGAGCGAAGGGTTACTTCATCTTTTTTACTATAAAATAATGTTTTATTATCGTTTGCCCAAGTAGAGCTCCCTGTTGTATTTTCTATTTTATCTGAAAGTATTTCTCCTGTAACTAAATTCTTTATTTGTACTGTATACTGTCTTCTACTAACTGTATCTACAGCAAAACTAATCATTGTATTATCTGGGCTAACGGAAAGACCTCCCAATCTAAAGTATGCATGACCTTCTGCCATTAGATTACAATCAAAAAGTAATTCTTCCGCTGCTTCTAAACTTCCTTTTTTACGTGTGTAAATAGGATACCCTTTTCCTTTTTCATATTTAGTAATATACCAGTAACCATTAAGTTTGTAAGGTACAGACTGATCATCTTCCTTAATACGACCTTTCATTTCTTCGAACAAATCCTTCTGAAAAGATTCTGTATGCTTTAAAACGGCTTTTGTATAAGTGTTTTCTGCATTTAAATAGTCTATAACTTCTGCATCTTCCCTATCATTTAGCCAATAGTAATTATCTATTCTTACGTCATCATGAATTTTTAATTCTTTTGGTTCTTTTTTGGCTATAGGGAATGTGCTCGTTACGGTTTTATCTATCATATCTTGTTTTTGTTTACAGGAAAAGCAAAAATATAAACTTATAAGTAAACAAATGGTAATTTTCTTCATATTAAATTCAAGTTAATTTATATTCAATTTAATAAATTTGCATTCATAAAACTTATTAATATTAAAATTATGTTTGGAGACCTTAGCGGAATGATGGGTAAGTTACAAGATGCTCAAAAAAAAGTAGAAGAAACAAAGCAAAGATTGAACACTGTTTTAGTAGATCAACAGAGTAATGATGGTTTATTAAAAACAACATTAACAGCAAATAGAACTATTAAATCTATTACAATTAGTGATGAATTATTAGAAGATAAAGAGCAACTTGAAGATTATTTAATTTTAACATTAAATAAGGCTATAGAAAAGGCAACAGCTATTAATGAAGCTGAACTAGCAGCAGCTGCAAAAGATGGTATGCCTAATATTCCAGGAATGGATATGTTTAAATAGAAAATAAAACATATAATTATTAAGAGGCTATCTCAAAAAGTATGGTTCTGTGTCATATTTAGCTTGTCGAAATATTTTGTCTTATTGATAGTATTAGTTTCGACAAGCTCAACTTGACAAAATGAATTATAATAACTTTTTAGACAGCCTCTTTTTTATGCTTATTCGTTTTCTAAAGTCTGTTGTGTTTTCAAGTATTCTGGAGAGTTTAGAAATAAGTGTTCTACTTGATTCTCCCAATCTTTAACAATATTAAAATAACTTGTATTAACTTCTGCCATTATAGAGTTACAATCTTTACAAGTATGTTTATATCCTAGAAAATAATGTCCAAATTCATGAAAAGCAACAACTTTTAAGATTTCTTTATCTAGGAGTGTCATCCAACTAAATACAATTTTCTCTACTCTATTATTACGATCCCTTACTAACATTCCTAGTGTTCCTCCTCTAGTAGAGACTTGCAACGTATCTACTATAGCTATTTCTTTTAAACTAAATAGCTTTTCGGAGAATTCTATATTATACTTTTTGCATTCTTTTAAAAAGGCATCTAAATAAGGCTGTACTAAACCGTCTGTTTTTAAAGTATTAGAGGTTTCTACTCGCTTAGGGAGTTCGTAACTAGCGTGTTGTGCATTTAAATTATTTACTGTTATTAAAAACAATAAACCAAAGATTAATCGTGTCCATTTCATAGCGTCAGGTTTTTTTGTTCGTTGTAACGCAATCAACAAATCATCAACAATCAACTGATCTTCTTCTAGTTACTTTTTAATATCTTGATAGCATATATAGCATTATTTACAGCTTCAATATATTACAAACGTTATTTCACTTAACGATATTGCTTATAATTAGCATTTTATGGAAACTTTAGCATTTAATAACATAAAAAAAAGGGAAGCCGAAGCTTCCCTTTTGTATAATATGAGATTTAATATATTTTAAATCTTAGTTAGCGTTTATAACTCTAAACTGAGTTCTTCTGTTAGATAAGTGCTCTCTTTCTGTACAAGATACACCATCTGAACATCTGTTAGTTAATCTAGACTCACCATAACCATTAGAAACAATTCTACTAGAGTTAATTCCTTTAGAAATTAAGTAGTTTGTTACTGCTTGTGCTCTTCTTTCAGATAAAGAACGGTTACTAGCTTTAGATCCTCTAGAATCTGTGTGAGATGCAATCTCTACAGATACACCATCTGCTAATACTGGTAATAATTTAGCATCGATTTCTGCCTTAGCTGCTCCTGTTAATGTAGCAGAACCTAAGTTCCAGTTTATGTTAAGGTCATTATACTCTACAACTTTACAATCTACTTCTTTCCAAGTTGTTAATCCACCTTTTGTCTGTAAAACTTCTTTAGTTACCGTTTTAGTTACTGGTGGTACAGGTGTTTCAACTACTTTAGAATCTTCTACTAATAAAGTCTTTTTAATTGTAGACGTTTTTTCAGGAATATCTACAGCTCTAGTTGTTGGAGGCGTTACCATTACTGTACGCTTCATTGTTTTTGTTACTGCAGGAATATCTACAACTCTTGTAGTTTCAGGAATAATTACTGTTCTCTTAACTGTTTTAGTTACAGCTGGAATTTCAATAACTCTAGTTGTTGGAGGCGTTACCATTACTGTACGCTTCATTGTTTTAGTTACAGCAGGAATAGGAATTACTCTAGTAGTTGGAGGAGTTACCATTACAGTTTTCTTAACTGTTTTTGTTACTTGAGGTATATCTATAACTCTTGTAGACGCTGGTCTAGCAACAATTTTTCTTGTATAAGAAGACATTCCACAATCTGGATCTGCAGTAGTATCACAATCTGGAGTTCTAATAAAAGAAGCATCAGATGCTAACTCAGTAGTGTTTATTGTTATGTTTTGAGCAGGTACTGCTTTATAACACCAGTATCTACAATCGTTAGGATCGCTAGACTGGCAATCTGCTGCTGGTGTATCACTCATTCCCCATTTAGCAGTAGCTGGTTTAGTTTCTATAACTTGATAGTTAGAAGAAAACTTAGCAGGAACTACTTTTAAAGAAGAACCAAATTCTCTTTTTCTATAAGCAATAGTTTCAGTTCCGTATTCTGCAGGAATCACTTCTAAACGTTGTCCTGCTTCATTAACAACAACTGTTACGTCTTGAGTTTCATAAACAGCTGGTACCATTTCTAATTTCTGGCTAGCTGGTTGTGTAACTACTTCAAATGTTTGTGTTTCGTAAACTGCTGGTACTAATTCTAAACGTTGACTAGCTTCTTTTACAACAACTGTTTCTACTTCAGTTTCTGTTCTAGAGGCTATTTTTTCTAAACGTTGGCTAGCTTCTTTTACAACAACTTCGAAAGTTTGAGTTTCATACTTGGCTGGTACAACTTCTAATCTCTGACTTGCATTAGCAACAACTACTGTCTCTGTTTCAGTTCCATACTTTGCTGGTACTGTACTAAGCTTCTTGTAAGCTGGCGCTACTTGAATAGTTACGTCTTGGTTAACCCAGATGTCTGGTGTTACACAACGAACATAACACTTTCCTGGTTCAGGATTAGTTGGTAAATCTTGAGCAAATGCGACTAAGCCAACTGCAAAAGATAAAAATGTTAGTAGTACTTTTTTCATTTCTTTAAAGTTTAATGGTTATTGGTTATTTTATTATATACGCTAATTAGTGGAAGTTTAGCCTACCCTACTAATTTCGTGTAAAAATACCTGACATCAAACTATTTCATTGTTTTTAAAATAAAAAAACCTTATTCTTTCGATGAAATGCAAAAAAATACGCTGAAATTTTTAACACGTTTTAACATCTTTTAACATTTTTTAACACGTTTTATCTTATATCTGGATAAAGTATCTTATTATTTTATAATGCTTTAAGTATTTTTAAAAACTGCTTATGCATAGCATCTGTATAATCCAAATGTGTTACTATACGTACCTTACCAGCACCTAATGCTATAATTTTAACACCCTTTTTATCTAAAGATTCTATAAAATCACTTTCAGAGATACCTTCATTTAAACTAAAAATTACAATATTGGTTTCCACTGGTTCTACGGTATTAACATAAGACTGCGCTTGTAGCACACTAGCAATGTCTTTTGCTTTTTGGTGATCGTCTTGTAATCTTTCTATATTATTTTCTAGAGCATATAATCCTGCTGCAGCTAAAAAGCCAACCTGACGCATACCACCTCCTAAAATTTTTCTTATTCTAATAGCATGTTCCATTATCGCTTCGTCTCCTACTAAAACAGATCCTATTGGACATCCTAACCCTTTACTTAAACATACAGAAATAGTATCGAATACATCTCCATACTGTTTAGGTGTTTCATTTTTTGCGACTAAGGCATTCCATAAACGTGCACCATCTAAATGAAATCCTAAATTATTAGTATCGCATACTTGTCTTATTTTTTTAATCTCTTCAAAATCCCAACATGCTCCACCTCCTTTATTAGTTGTATTTTCTATTTCCACTAATCGGGTTAACGGGCTATGATAAAAATCTGGTGGATTTAAGGCCGCTTCAACTTGTTGCGCCGTAAACATACCGCGGTATCCATCTATTAACTTACAAGAGACTCCACTATTAAAGGATGCGCCTCCACCTTCATAATTAAAAATATGTGCATACTTATCGCAAATAACCTGATCTCCTGGATTAGTATGTAGTTTTATAGCTGTTTGATTTGCCATAGTTCCGCTAGGAAAAAACAAGGCTTTAGGTTTACCAAATAGTTTTGCGATTTCTGTTTCTAATGCATTAACCGTTTCATCTTCCTTATACACATCATCTCCAACTTTAGCGTTCATTATAGCTTCTAGCATCCCTTTAGAAGGTTTTGTTACCGTATCGCTTCTTAAATCTATTATCATTTATTTATTTTTTTCTGCATAAAATTATAAAATATGCTAGCAATTACTTTCATATAATAGTATAAATTATATTTTTGTTTTAAACTACAATATAATGATAACATTAGATCACATTAAAGATCTCTCTAAACGCCTTAATGCTTTAAGGCAATATCTTTGACATAGATAAGAAATTAATAGAAATACAAAACGAAGAAGAACAAACCTTCGATCCCAATTTCTGGAATGATTCTAAAGCTGCCGAAGTGATTATGAAATCCATCAGAATAAAGAAAAAATGGGTTGAAGATTATAATAAGTCTAAAACTTTGGTTGAAGATCTTGAAGTTATTTACGAATTCTATAAAGAAGATGAAGCCTCTATAGAAGATGTAGAAGAACGTTTTGAAAAATCTAAAACCTTAATTGAAGAGTTAGAATTTAAAAACATGCTCTCTGAAGAAGGTGATAATTTAAGTGCTGTTTTACAAATAACTGCAGGTGCCGGAGGAACAGAAAGTTGCGATTGGGCCAATATGTTATTACGTATGTATTTAATGTATGCAGAAAAAAATGGCTTTAAAGTAAAAGAACTAAACTTACAAGATGGCGATGTTGCTGGTATTAAAACGGTAACCATAGAGATTGAAGGCGATTATGCTTTTGGTTGGCTTAAAGGCGAAAATGGTGTACACCGTTTAGTACGTATTTCTCCTTTTGATAGTAATGCGAAACGCCACACTAGTTTTGCTTCGGTTTACGTCTATCCTTTAGTAGACGATAGTATAGAAATTGATATTAACCCTGCAGACATAGATATTACTACGGCACGATCTAGTGGTGCTGGAGGACAGAATGTAAATAAAGTTGAAACGAAAGTACAACTAACCCATAAACCTTCTGGCATACAAATTTCATGTTCAGAAACACGTTCTCAACATGACAATAGAGCGCGTGCTTTACAAATGCTTAAATCTCAACTTTACGAAATTGAGTTACAAAAGCAAATGGCACAACGTGAAGATATTGAAGCTGGTAAGATGAAAATTGAATGGGGAAGTCAAATACGTAATTACGTTATGCACCCCTACAAATTAGTTAAAGACGTACGATCTGCCCATGAAACAGGAAATGTAGACGCCGTTATGGATGGAGAAATCACCCCATTTTTAAAATCCTATTTAATGATGATGGGGCAACAAACTACAGAATCTGATCAATTATAAAAGAAACTAAAACATAAGATTTCCGCTTTCTCGGAAAAATAAGTATGATTACAATATACCACAATAACAGATGTAGTAAATCCAGAAGCGGATTAGAAATCGTTAAAGCCTCTGGCAAAGACTTTGAAACAATTAACTATTTAACTGATACACTGACAGTTGAAGGCATCAAAACCATCTTAAACCTTTTAAACATAGCACCAATAGACCTTGTGCGTAAAAATGAGGCGATTTGGAAAGCTAATTACAAAGGGTTAACTTTAGCAGATGAAGACATAATAAAAGCTATGGCAGAGCATCCAAAACTAATTGAAAGACCAATAGTAGTAAATGGTAAAAAAGCAGTTATTGGACGTCCGCCAGAACTAATAGAAACAATTATATAACACACTAAAAAAACAAACACATAGGCCAATGAAGTAAAACATGACGATTTAAAACTTAACCAATTTTTTATTTAATATCGACTTAAAGTAAACTAAACTAATTCCCCTAACAACCCTCAACTTTAAATGATTTTAATATATCATAACCCAGAATCCAAGGATTCTAAAGAATGTCTTGAAATACTTGAAACCAGTAAACACAACCATGAAGTTATTAAGTATGAAGAAAAACCATTAGACGAGTTAAAATTAACTAAGATTATTAAACTGTTAAATATAGAACCTCAAGAATTAATTAGAAAGAGTTCTAAAGTTTGGAAAAGCAAATTTCAACATTTAATAGATGATGGTCATCATTTTACAGCAGAAGAATACATAAAAATAATGATAGAGTATCAAGAATTGATAGAGAGACCTATTGTTATAAATGGAGAAAAAGCAGTTATTGGCAAACCTCCTAAAAAAATATTTGATATTATATCAAAGTAATATCTCTTAAAAGCTTTAAAAACAAGATGTTTTTGAAGCTTTTTTTATTTAACATACATTTAACCAATCTACGTTAAACCTTAATATATTTTTGCAGTCCTAACAGCTAAAATATACCCATGCATAAATTAATATTGGCATTAACTTGTACACTAGCTTTTATAATAACCTCAACAGCACAAAATGCCACTAAAAAAGAAGTAACCATTAGTGGTAAAATTCTAGATAGCGATTCTAAAACACCTTTAGAATATGCTACCATAGTATTTACCAATACTAAAGATAAGGCCATTGTAACTGGTGGTATTACAAACGAACAAGGTGTTTACTCTATACCAGTTGTTACAGGAACCTATACTGTTTCTTTTGAATATATAGGTTTTTCTACAGTTAGTATTCCAAACAAACAAATTACTAAAGACGAAAGCTTAGGTGTACAACTACTTGTTGAAAACTCTGAAGCACTTGATGAAATTGAAATTATTGCAGAAAAAACTACTGTAGAGATAAAACTAGATAAGAAAATTTATAACGTAGGCAAAGATTTAACCGTTCGTGGTGGTACAGTTAGCGATGTTTTAGATAATGTACCTTCCGTGTCTGTAGATGTTGAAGGTAATGTAGCGTTAAGAGGAAACGATAATGTACGTATATTAATTAATGGTAAACCCTCTGGTCTAGTAGGTTTAAACTCAACTGAAGCCTTACGACAATTACCAGCAGAATCTATAGAAAAAGTAGAAATTATTACCTCCCCTTCTGCTAGATACGATGCAGAAGGAACTGGCGGAATATTAAATATTATTTTACGTAGAAGTAAACTACAAGGTTTAAACGGTGCTATAACTACTAATGTAGGCTATAATCCTTCCGCAGGCATTTCTGGAAATATAAATTACAGAACTGGAGATATAAATATATTTAATACTACGGCCTATAATTACAGAGAAGTACCAGGTAATAATAATGGTTTTACAAGGTATTTTAATCAAGAATTTGATGATGCAGGCAACTTAATTGTAGATAACCCAGACACTTTTTTAGAAGAAACTAATACATACGATCGTATACGTAGAGGATTGAATACTAACTTTGGAGTAGAATGGTATGTTAACGAAACGTCATCCCTTACAACCTCTGTAGTATATAGGAAAGGAGATAATAAAAGTAACACTACAAATAGAGTAAATCAGTTAAATGCTAATAATATTTTAACGTCTAGTACACTTCGTTTAGACCCAGAATTATCGGACAGTAAAACTGTACAATACGCCATTAATTACGATAAACAATTTAAAACTAGCGGACACAAGTTAACTTTCGATTTTCAATATGAAGATAGTAACAACGATGAACTATCTGATGTAAATGTAGATGGCACTGTTTCAGAAAAAGTAGCGACTCTAGAAGACGAACAACGTATATTATTACAAACAGACTACGTACTTCCTATTGGAGAGAAAAGTCAATTTGAGTTAGGTTATCGTGGTAATTTTAATGATAAGAGTACAGATTATACTGTAGAATTTTTAGATTTCGATACTAATACATTTAATGTTAGTACTGACTTAACCAATTTATTTAATTACAGAGAATTTATTACTGCAGTCTATTCACAATATGGAAGTAAAATTGGTAAATTCTCTTACCTATTAGGATTGCGTTTTGAGAATACACAAATTACTTTAGATCAACCTACAAGTGGAGATTTTGTAAAAAACACTTATAACGGACTATTCCCTACAGTAAATTTAAACTACGAACTAAGTGAAAGTGAAAATATAACTTTAGCATATAATAGACGTATACGCAGACCGCGTTCCTTTTTTGTAAACCCGTTCCCTTCTCGATCTAGTGTAACAAGTGTTTTCCAAGGAAACCCAGCATTAGCACCTAGTTATTCGGGGCAAGTAGATTTAGGATATTTAAAGCGTTTTGGCAAGTTTACATTCGATACGTCTGCCTATTTCTCTCATGCAACAGATATTTTTAACTTCACCAGTTTCGATTCTGGAGAAACCGTTATTGTAAACGGACAAGAATTACCTGTTATACAACGCACACCTATTAATTTAGCAACACAAGATCGTTTAGGTTTTGAGTTTACATTAAACTACAGAGCATCAAAAAAATGGAGTATTAATGGAAATTTCAACTTCTTTCAAAGTGAGACAGAAGGTGTAACACCAAATGGAGAAAACCTAGGAAATAAGAATAGTGCATGGTTTGCTCGTATAAATAATAAACTTACCATTCCTGGAAATATAGATTGGCAAACTCGCTTATTCTACAGAGGTCCTAGCGAAGATGCACAAAACAAAAGAGAAGGTATCTTTTCGACGAACTTTGCCTTTAGCAAAGACATTTTTAAAGACAAGGCTTCTTTAGCATTTAATGTAAGTGATGTATTTAATTCTAGAAAACGTAAACAAACGACTACCGCTAGTACTTTTATAAGCGAAAGCGAATTTCAATGGAGAGAGCGTAGTTTTAATTTATCGTTTACGTACAGATTTAATCAAACAAAGAAACAACAACGCAGAGGCCAAGGATCTAATGGTGGTGATGAAGGTTTTGAAGGCTAATAATTGTTTACGATTTTCGTAATTCGTAATTCGTAATTCGTAATTAAACATATAGAATATTATAAGCATAAAAAAAGAGGAAACTAGTTTAGTTTCCTCTTTATATAATATTAAAGCTGTAGTAATTATTCGTTACGCTTTGCTTTTTTCTCTTCTCTAATTTCTTTAAGACGCTCGATTAAAGAACCTCCAACCCAGTAAGGGATTACAAAAGTTACTAAAAATATCATTAACCAAAACCCTATGGTTAAGATTGTTAAGAATGCTAAAAAGCCTAAATATTGGTCAAATTCGAACATAATGGTCTGTGTCTTGTTTTAAATCTCCGACAAAGATAGGTTAAACTCTTTTTTTATACAATACTATCGTAATAATTATTAACAGGGTTATTAAGATTTTTTAATCTTTAATCATTACAATGCTTCTTTTTTAAGTCTAACATTTCGTTTCCATAACTTAATGTGAATTCCTTATCTAAAGCTGTTTGTATATCTTCACAAGCTTTATTTATATTTTTCGTTTCAATATAAATTAGAGCTCTTATTCTGTAAGCATAAGAATTTTCCGGGTATAACAATATAGATTTTTCTATATCTGCAATAGCTCCTTTTATATCTCCTAACTTAAAACGATTAAAACTTCTATTGCTATACCCCAATGGTTCTTTCGAATCTAACTCTAATACTTTATTGTAATACTCTATTGCTTTTTTATGATTCCCCATTTCTTGGTATTTAAAACCAATATTACCATACGCAGGATAATATGTAGAGTCTACTGCCACAGCTTCTAATAAGTATTTTAATGTTTCGTCTCCTCTTCCAACTTCGTCGCATACAGACCCTAAATTTGTTAAAGCACCAATATGCTTAGGGTTAAACTTATAGGCTTTAATTAAATCGTCATGACTTCCTTTAAAATCTCTTTTTTGTGCTTTTGCGGCCCCTCTATTAACAAGGTATTCATTTTTAAGCGTGTCGTTAGTTTCTATAGTTATCGCCTTTGTAATCTCGTCAATAGCATAATCAAACTGTCTACCATAGTATAATAACGTTCCTCTTTTATTATATAAAGAAGACTCTTTAGGAAATTTTAAAATAGCTTTAGAATAAACATTATAACTTTCTTGTACTTGATTTAAAGCTTCATAACTTTCAGCCTTTAGATGATAGAACGAAACATCTGTAGCATCTAATTTTATAGCTTTTTCTATTGTACTCAATGCAGAAGTATAGTCCTTTCCTTCAAAAAAATCCTGAGCTTGCTTATAATACGTTTCTGCATTTTGGGCTATTAAGAAATTAATACTCACTAATAATACAATGGTTATAATCTTTTTCATTATTAAACTTATCAATGTTACACTTATACCCTAAACCTTATCTGTTTAGAGTGCTGACGAAAATAAGCTTTTCTATTTTAATCAATTAAGTTTATAAGACTTAAAAAACATAATAACAAATAACCTAATCATATAAAATATTGTAAATTTGCAAACTTAATTAATCAATATATTATGGATTACAGAATAGAGAAAGACACGATGGGAGAAGTACAAGTCCCTGCTGATAAGCTTTGGGGAGCGCAAACAGAGCGTTCTCGAAACAATTTTAAAATTGGAGCTGCAGCAACAATGCCTTTAGAAGTAGTTTATGGTTTTGCTTACCTAAAAAAAGCTGCTGCTTTTACTAATTGCGAATTAGGTGTTTTACCTATTGAAAAAAGAGATTTAATTGCGCAAGTATGTGAAGAAATTTTAGAAGGTAAACACGATGACCAATTCCCTCTAGTCATCTGGCAAACCGGTTCTGGTACACAAAGTAACATGAATGTTAACGAAGTTGTTGCCAATAGAGCGCATCAAATCGCTGGACATAAAATTGGAGAAGGAGAAAAAACCATTCAACCAAACGATGATGTAAATAAATCGCAATCATCTAACGATACCTTCCCTACAGGTATGCATATTGCAGCTTATAAAAAAGTTGTAGAAAACACTATTCCTGGTGTTACACAATTAAGAAACACATTAAAGAAGAAATCGGAAGATTTTAAAAATGTTGTAAAAATTGGACGTACGCATTTAATGGATGCTACTCCCCTAACCTTAGGACAAGAGTTTTCCGGCTATGTTTCTCAATTAGACCACGGCTTAAAAGCTTTAGAAAATACATTAGACCATTTAAGTGAGTTAGCTTTAGGTGGTACTGCTGTAGGAACTGGATTAAATACACCAAAAGGATATTCTAAACGTGTTGCAGAATTTATTGCAGAATTTACTGGGCTACCATTTATTACAGCACCAAATAAATTTGAAGCTTTAGCAGCACACGATGCTATTGTAGAAACACATGGCGCTTTAAAACAATTAGCGGTTTCTTTAAATAAAATTGCTAACGATATTAGAATGATGGCTTCTGGACCACGTTCTGGAATTGGAGAAATTATTATTCCTGCAAACGAGCCTGGTAGCTCTATTATGCCAGGAAAGGTAAATCCAACGCAATGTGAAGCCTTAACTATGGTTTGTGCGCAAGTTATGGGTAACGATGTAGCGATTACTGTTGGTGGTACACAAGGACATTACGAGCTTAATGTATTTAAACCAATGATGGCAGCTAACATTTTACAATCTGCACAACTTATTGGAGATGCTTGTAGAAGTTTCGAAGAAAATTGCGCTGCTGGTATAGAACCAAATCATGGCGTAATTAAAGAATTATTAAATAACTCTTTAATGCTAGTAACGGCTTTAAATACTAAAATAGGATATTATAAAGCTGCTGAAATTGCTAATACAGCACATAAAAACGGAACAACGCTAAAAACAGAAGCTATTAATTTAGGTTATGTTACTGCCGAAGATTACGATGCATGGGTTAAACCAGAAGACATGGTAGGTAGTTTAAAATAATTATCTCACATCTATATACAAGAAAAGCGCAATCTAAATTAGATTGCGCTTTTTCTTTATATAATACTTTTAGAAAAACTTATAATATGTCTAGTTTCCTTTTTTGTAATCTGCTAAAAACTTAGCTAAACCTATATCTGTTAAAGGGTGCTTTAATAAACCTTCAATAGAACTTAATGGTCCTGTCATAACATCGGCTCCAATTTTAGCACAATCAATTACGTGCATAGTGTGACGTACAGATGCAGCTAAAATTTCTGTATCAAAACCATAGTTATCGTAGATGTGTCTTATTTCTGCAATAAGGTTTAAACCATCTGTAGAAATATCATCTAAACGTCCAATAAATGGAGATACATAAGTTGCTCCCGCTTTTGCAGCTAATAAAGCTTGCCCTGCAGAAAACACTAACGTTACATTTGTTTTAATACCTTTATCACTAAAGTATTTACAAGCTTTTACACCATCTTTAATCATTGGTAATTTCACAACAATTTGTTCGTGTAAATCTGCTAAAGCTTCACCTTCTTTAACCATACCTTCAAAATCTGTAGCAATAACTTCTGCACTTACATCACCATCTACAATATTACAGATGTCTACATAGTGTTTTAAAATATTATCGTGTCCAGTAATACCTTCTTTAGCCATTAACGAAGGGTTTGTTGTTACACCATCTAAGATTCCTAAGTCTTGTGCTTCTTTAATTTGATCTAAGTTAGCTGTATCAATAAAAAATTTCATAAAGTTTGTTTTGTAATCCTTTACTATTCAAGGACGTTATTTATATTGAGTTGTGTTTATTAAATTCTAGTGCGAAGTTACAATTTTACAGTTCTATCTATAAAAAATGATATTAAATGATATTAACAAAATAAAACCTATTGATTAATAATGATTGTATATTCCTTTGAAGTTGACTTTGTACATAGAGGACTTTCATATTCATCTGTATCTTCATTATAAATCAAAGGATGATCTACGTACAAAAATACTTCAAAAGTAAAAGTGCCGCTAAATTGTGGAGTACCTTCTATAATTAATGTTCTAAAATCTGTACTCATTATTACACCATAAGGCAATTCGCCATCTATTTCAAAGTCATAACTATAATCATTATCACTTGGCTCATTCTTAATATGTGCATCGAACTCATCATAATAAAAGTCGTTTACATATCCTTGTTGAAATGTTTTTTCTGGCAATTCTGGTCTACGATTTATTATAATACACTCAAGAATATTGTCACAGCTAGTAAAAAATAATAAACTTAAAAAGAGTAAAAAGGACAGTTTTAGTTTCATAAGTATAGATTATGAAACAATCCTTATCAATTAATATACCAATACTATAAATTGTAATGATTCAATAGCATTTTCTCGTACACCTTATCTGGAAGTATAAATTTAAGCACAATAGAGAATTTTTGCATAAATGCACCAACCTTATAATGAATCTTAGGGTTTTTAGTATTAATTACTTTTAAAACCATTTGTGCCATTTCTATAGGATCACTACCACTATCTACATGCTCATCTATATCTTTTAAAACACTTCCGTATGCTTTTTCGTAAGGAGATCCTTTTGTAACTGGCGAATGAAAACGTCCAGCAGCAATATTGGTTGCAAAATCACCAGGTGCAATATTGGTCATTTTTATATTAAAATCTTTAAGTTCCATTCTAAACGCTTCGGTAAGTAATTCTAAAGCACCTTTACTTGCACTATAAATACCTCTGTACGGTAAGCCCATATAGCCAGCAATGGAGGTTATGTTTATAACCAAACCACTGTTTTGTTTACGCATTTGTGGTAAAACAGCTTTAATAACATTTATAGGGCCAAAGAAATTTGTATCGAAATTATGCTGTATTTGTTCTTCCGGAGTTTCTTCAATAGGACCAGTAATACCAACACCCGCATTATTAATTAAGACATCTAATCTACCTTCGGCTGTAATAACACTTTCAACTGCACTATTTATAGAAGCAACCTCTTTTACATCTAATGCTATAATAGGAAACTTGCTATCCTTATAACGTTCTGGGCTTCGGCTAGTGCCATAAACTATAAACCCTTTTGTTGTTAGAAATTCACCAATAGATTTTCCTATTCCCGAAGATCCACCTGTAATTAAAATAACTTTAGACATATATAAAATGAGTTAGGCTGTAAAATTAAAAATGAATTTGTTTAAAATAGCATAAAATGAAAAAGATTTGCTAGTAAATAACTAACAAATCTTTCTATATAATTATTAGATTTAAAATCTAAATTTGGTGCATAAAAAAAGGCAAGCTACCTACATCACACCGCTACGACCATCTACCTTTGCTTCGTTCCCGACCTGGAGGATTCAACAGGAGCTGGTTGTGTAGGACTTGCCGGGTGCAAATATACAATCTTTTAATTTTATCACAATGATTTTTTAAACCGAATTTTAATAAATATCTTGCTTAAAATTATAAAGCTAAAATGAAAACATTTAAAATACTTACAATCATATTTTTAGGAAGTTTAATCGTAGGATGTGGTAGTAATTCTGGAAAGAAAAAAAACAACTTTTCTATTCAAACTAATACAAAAAACAATACAATTGCTATAAATGAGACCCTAAAACTGTCTTTAAAAAACCCTAAAAAGCTAGAAGTTTCTTCTGTTGTCTATACTTTAAACGGACAAACGATAACTGAAGACACTAATTTAAACGATTTTAAACTTGGATTACACACAATAGAAGCAACAATACAATATGATGGTGAAACAGAAACAGCTTCGAAAAGTATTTCTATTTTAAATAACGAAAAACCTAAAATATTTGGCTACGAAATAATAAACACCTATCCTCACGATATTACTTCTTACACACAAGGATTAGAATTTTATAACGGAAAATTATATGAAAGCACTGGGCAATATACAGAATCTAAGTTAAGAACTGTAGATTATAAAGATGCTACTGTTACAAATAATGTTGCTTTAGCAGATGAATTTTTCGGGGAAGGTTTAACTGTTATAAACGATAATATTTATCAGTTAACATGGAAAGCTGGTAAAGGTTTTGTTTACAATGCAGAAACTTTAGAACGTACTAGTAGCTTTAGATACGGACAAAGTAAAGAAGGTTGGGGATTATGCAATGACGGTAAAGCACTTTACAAAAGTGATGGCACCGAAAAAATATGGTTGCTAAACCCTGAAACTTTAGTAGAAGAAAACAACATTCAAGTCTATACTAATAAAGGGAAAATTGGACAGTTAAATGAATTAGAATGGATAAATGGTAAAATCTACGCTAATATTTATCAAAAAAATGGTGTGGTTATTATTAATCCAAAAAACGGAGCAACTGAGGCCGTTATAGATTTCTCGCCTTTAAAAGAAAAAGTAACACAACACGACGGTTTAGATGTTTTAAACGGTATTGCTTACAACCCAGATACACAAACCATTTTTGTAACAGGGAAGCGTTGGGATAAACTATTTGAAGTTAAAATAGTTGAAAAATAATCTTTACTCAACAATACATAGCATTTACTCATTATAGATTTGATAGCCTTAATTATTTAAGTTTCTTTGAAACATGAGAAAAGCTATACAAATAACTATTCCAGAACCTTGTCACGAAGATTGGAATACTATGACGCCAGAATTAAAAGGACGTCATTGTAGCGTTTGTGAAAAAACAGTATTCGATTTCACGGCAAAAACCGACGAGTACATTGTAAAAACTTTTGAGCAAGACAATAAACTATGCGGCCGTTTTAAAAATTCGCAATTAAATAGGGAATTAGCATACAGCAGAAAAGATAGTAATACCTATTTAACCTATCTAGCATCTACTCTATTTGCTTTTATAGCTTTTGGAAGTCATAGTGGATATGCACAAGGCGGACCTATACAAACTACAGAATCTTACAATACACCTATTAAGGTAAAAGGAAAAGTAGCACATTCTGTTTTAACAGAACGATTAATTTCTGGGACAGTACTAGATGAGAATGGTTTGCCAATGCCAGGTGTTAGTATTTTAATTAAAGGGACTACTATTGGCACTCAAACAGATTTTGATGGACAATTTCAATTAAAAGCTAAGCACAACGCTATTATTAATTTTAATTTAATAGGTTATATTGAGCAAAAGCTTATTCTTAATGACAAATCTAAATATGGTTATATAATAAGAATGAAAGTTGACAAGCATGCCATAAAAGAGGTTTTTGTTACTGCTGGTGTAACCGATGTATTATGCCATTCTGAAAAAAGGAGAAACACAAAAAAACTAAAACGTCAACAAATAAGAAACGGAGAACGAGAACGTACAAAAATGGGAACATTACTTTATAACATCTCTTCTATTTTCAGAAAACGTAAATAAGCTCTATTTTAGTTTCCTAATGCTTCTGTAAATGCAAATATTCGAACATCACTTAACAGTAACAAAAAACGATTTAGACGAACTTAACCATGTTAATAACGTACGTTATGTAGAATGGGTAAACACTGTAGCCAAATTGCACTGGGAACAAAACGCATCTACTGCTATTTTAAAAGCGCATTTCTGGGTACTATTATCACATACAATCGAATATAAAAGCCCTGCCCTATTAAACGATTCTATTGTTTTAAAAACTTTTGTTACTAAGTCTAAAGGTGTTACTTCAACACGAGTAGTAGAGATTTATAATGCAGATACTAATACTTTACTCGCAACATCTAAAACCAATTGGTGTTTTATGTCTACACAAACAAAACGCCCTTCTAGAATCACTCCAGAAATAGAAACCCTATTTTGTTAAAACGATTGTTAAACTACTTGTTAAAGTCTCTTAATAAATACCCAACCCCACTCTATTATCTATTACATTTGGTTTGCTAACTAAAACAAAATGTGTAAAAAAATAGGCTATATCCTCTTTTTATTAGTTTCAATAACTGCATCCGCTCAAGAAATTACAGGTAAAGTTTACGATGCTAAATCTGTTTTAAAAAACATTAAAATCTCTAATATCACAAAACAAAGCGCTGTCTATTCAGACAATGAGGGTATTTTCAAAATAAAAGCAGATCTTAACGACTCTTTAGTATTTTCTTCTATATTTTATAAAGAGCAACGCTTACAAATCACTCAATATCATCTTGATAGCATATTTGTTGTCGAATTAAAAAAGACGACTAATAGTTTAGACGAAGTTACTTTAAAAAGTAACCCAAAAGCCAAAGCATTCGATCAAGAAATATACCAAGCAAACTTTGGTGAACAATTAAAAAACGACATGAAAAACAATCCGCATTTATACGGACCTCCGCCAAGCGGCAACATGGACTTTGTAAAGATTATTGGATTGATTAGTAAACTCTTTAAAAAGAAGAATAAAGACAATGTTATAGTATACGCAACTTATACAGATTTGAAAAACACATTTGAAAAAAGTTCTTTTTTTAACGATAAACTATTAACTAACGATTTAAAGATAGAAATAGATTATAAATTTCTATTTTTTGAATTTTGCGAAACCAAACAAATAAACCTCGAATTACTAAATAAGCAACATCAAGTCGAGTTATTAGATCAACTGTTTAAAGCAAGTGAAGAATTCTTAACCTTTATAGAGCGTTACAAACAAGAGCAAAAAATTGAAGATTCGAAAAATTAATATCGTATTAAATACTAAATTCTAATTTCAAAAGTTATATTTTTATCGTTTGAAAACGTTTGTATTCAATTTTAATTTTCTAATATTGAATTGAACGTAAAATGCACTATAATTATATGAAACGTACGTTATACTTTTTAATCTGTTTTGGTTTTCTTTTGCTTTGGAGTTCTTGTAGAAAAGATTTCGAATTTTCTCCTAGTACTGGAAGTTTAGAATTTTCTAGAGACACAGTGTATTTAGATACTGTATTTACCAATATTGGATCTAGCACATATAATCTTAAAGTATATAATCGCAGTGACGAAGATATTAGTATTCCTACTGTGGGCTTAAGCCGTGGTGAAAGTTCTAATTATAGATTAAATGTAGATGGTAATGCAGGAAAAACATTTACAGATGTAGAAATTTTAGCTAAAGACAGTTTATTCATTTTTGTAGAAACCACAATAGATATTGAAAACGAACCTACATTCGATGAACAGTTTTTGTATACAGATCAAATAGTATTCGACACTGGCGCTAATATGCAAGATGTAGATTTAGTAACTCTAGTAAAAGATGCTGTATTTATATACCCAGACCGCGATAATACTACTGGTATTATTGAAACTTTAACCCTAACTTTAAATGGAGAAACCGTTGAGACGGAGATACAAGGTCGAGAATTATTACCCGAAGAATTAAACTTTACAAACGATAAACCTTATGTTATTTATGGTTATGCGGCTGTACCTACTGGTTCTACACTTACTGTAGACGCTGGAGCGCGCGTTCATTTTCATGCAAATTCTGGGCTTTTAGTTTCTGAAGGCGCTACATTAGATGTTAACGGAGCACTCAGTACAGATGCAGACCTTCTTGAAAACGAAGTTATTTTTGAAGGCGACCGATTAGAACCTGGATTTGCAGATGTTCCTGGACAATGGGGTGCTATTTGGTTATTCGAAAATAGCGAGAATAACACTATAAATTATGCAACTATTAAAAACGGAACGGTAGGACTATTAACAGACGGAAATCCGGATGCTACTACCGATAAACTTATAATAACCAATAGTCAAATTTACAACTCAAGTAATTACGGGGTTTTAGCAAGAAACACTTCTATACGAGCAGAGAATTTAGTGATAAATAACTCTGGGCAAGTTTCTTTTGCAGCTACTTTTGGAGGAAAATATAATGTAACACACAGTACTATTGCCAACTATTGGAATAATAGTTTTAGACAGTTTCCCGCACTTTTAATTAATAACTTTACTATAAATGGTAATGGAGATACAGTAATTACAGATTTAACCGAAGCCAACTTTAATAACTCTATTATATATGGTAATGATAATCCAGAATTTTTAGTTGAAGAAATACAAGCAGACCCCACAAATCCTGTAAACTTTAACTTTAAGTTTACTAGCTGCTTAATTCGTTTCCAAGATAACAACAACGAATTTAATGGTGACAATTACGACTTTGATGATGATACTAAATATGTAAACATCATTCGTAATCAAGATCCTAATTTTAGAGACGCCAACGAAAATGATTTAATAATTGGTGAATCTTCTACAAACGGTTTGGCTAGCCCAGCTTTTACAACACCTCCATTTTTAGGCGTTGATATTTTAGGGGTAGACCGAACTGCTTCACCAGATTTTGGTGCATACCAACACATTATGTTTTAAACTCTACTAAATAGATTAACAAGCTATTAACATTAGTTTACTATAAAAACCAGTAATTTTCATTGACTAATATCTAAAACTATTACAGATGAAATTTCTACTACCTATTGCATTTATGTGTTTAACAATGCAGTTTTCTATTGCACAATCCAACACATCCAAAGAAAGAATTATAAAAACCTGTAATAATTATATTGAAGGGTTTTACGAAGGAGATACTACTAAATTAAAAGCTAGCCTACAGCCAACATTAAACAAATTTGGTTTTTGGAAAAATAAAGACACAGGCGCATACGAACAGCAAGCACACATGTCTTATGATAAAGCAATAGCTTATGCAAAACGTGTTTTTGAAAAGAAAAACTTCGCCAAAGAAGACGCTCCTAAAAAAGTAGAAGTATTAGATATAGGAAACAATATAGCTTCTGTTAAAATAACAGCTTGGTGGGGAGTAGATTATATGCTATTATCTAAAAGAGGAGATAAATGGATGATAGAACAGGTATTATGGGAAGGGCCTTTAGAACAATAGAAATCATATAATCTTTAATAGACTATTTCTTAAAGTATCATCTATTTTAAATTAAAATAAGAAAGTAAGCCTCGACTCTTTTAGAAATGAGGCTTTTTTGAGTTTACAAATCTTCTACTACAACTAAAAACGACTTACATTACTGATTAGTAATGTTTATGGTATATTTTTTGATGTATTTATTTAAATCATCAAACACTTAAAACCATGCAATATAAAATCTTAAAAAGAGTAATACTACTTTGTGTTACTTTATTTAGCCTTCAAACAGCCTTTACACAAGAATGTGCTAGTAATAATAATAACGCAGTTACATCTCTAGTTGTTAACGATTTACTTTTCAATGATTCTAACACTACTCACTTTTACAATGGGACACTTACATTAAATAATACAACTACTATTAATGGCAAATTTAGTCTTAATCATTATAGAGATAATACGCTCTCAGTAATTCATAATGATGACGAAGGAACACATCATTATATTTCTACAGATTCTATAACAAGTGTTATACTTTTCAGAAAAGAAAAAAACGACATCATAGATAAAACTCTATTTGTTAAAGCCAAAGACGACTCTAAGTTATATCGTGTGATTTCTGATGAAACAGATAAAGTCATGCTATTTGATAGCGCAACAAAACCTTTTAATGGACTTCTTATTGGAGATGTATTTGTTAAAGAAAATGATTCTATAACCAATACTTACAATTTTTGGTCTTCTGGCCCCAAACAAGATGTAATAAACTACATTAATAATAGAGATAATACAAAATATAGAAGGCGAGATTTTAAAACAATAAACGACCTTGTTGTGCAATTAAATGACTAAAACAATTGTAATGCAAAAGGCTCTCTAAAAATTACTTTTAGATAGCCTTTTAATTTTTATAAAAACTAGATTATTATTGTAACACTACTTTTTTTGTTGCTTCTAATCCTTGTTTATCTTTAAAAGTGAATAAGTAAATCCCCTTAGGATATTTACTTATATTAACAGTATTGTTTATACTAGATATATTTTGTGTCACTACTTTTTTACCTAAAATATTATAAACCGTTAAAACGGTATCTTCTTTTAAATTAGATACTGTAACCAATCCTTTAGTAGGGTTTGGATGTATAGTAACATTGGTTGTTGCGTTAAACTCATCTACAGATAGCGAAGCACCTTCAACAATATTTAATGTTTGGTTTGCGCTTACATTATTAAAAATGTCTTCTGCTCCATTTAACCAGGTTACTTTAACATAATCTACTTCTGTAGCTGTACCTAAGCCAAATAGTTCTGTTCCAGAATTTTGCCCTAAATACCCTTCGCCACATAATGTATATCTGTATTGTTTATTACCACTAATAGAAATTTCTATTTTAGAACCAATACCATCTCTATTATTTACAACACCTTCTAATTTTACTTTTAAGTAGTTATTAGAGTTATTCGTTTTGTTTTCCCACAGGTAATAATTTTCGGTATCATTCATAACAATAATATCTGCTAATCCATCATTATTAAAATCTCCCATAGCATTAGAGTAACTTATTCTAGAATCATTATCCATACCTATTCCTGTAGGGATACTAAAGTTATTAGTGCCATCATTTTCGTAAAAAGCAGCCATTAACCAACCAGTACCACTGCCAGAATGTTGATTACTACTTACATATAAATCTAAATCGGTATCATTATCTGCGTCTAAAAATGAAGACCCCCATGCAATAGTGTTCATTTCAGTTCCAACTATTGGTGATTGATTTGAGAATGTTCCATCTCCATTATTTCTAAGTAAATAATTACCACCTAATGTGTTAGATACATAAATATCAAACCAACCGTCATTATTATAATCACCTATAGTTGTAGACATAGCATCTATAGTAATACCAGCTCCACTAGATACAGATACATCTGTAAAATTACCATTACCATCATTTTGGTATAACCTATTCATATTGGCCAACTTATCGTTAGCAACATAAATATCTTGATCACCATCATTATCATAATCGAAAAAAGCTGAACAAAATGATAATTGATTTCCTGTAAAAATCCCAGCAGATGCTGTAATGTTTACGTAAGTACCATTATCATTTCTATATAAATAACTGTATTGATTAAATGTTTGGTCATCTCTATTAGATATAAAAGCATCTAAATCTCCGTCATTATCAATATCTCCAAAAGAAACACCATAAGTGTAAAGATCATCGGTAAAAAAGCCAACAGTATCAGAAATATCTACAAAAGTCATACTTCCGATATTTCTGTAAAATTTATTTTGACCTGTAAAACTAGTCGCCATAAAATCTTTATCACCATCATTATCGTAATCAACCCAAATAACTTGTTTTACTAAATTTGTATTATTGATTCCTAAATCTACTTCGGTAAAAGTTCCTCCATTGTTTTTAAAAAAACGAAGCCCTTGTCCACTTGTTGTAGAATAAGTTAAATCATCCCAGCCATCGCCATCGAAATCACTAAAAGAAACACCTCCTCCATATGTAGATGTACCATATGTATGGCCAACACCTTTTAAAGTTGCAGTATCTTCAAAAGCTAACTGAGCAGAACTTAATGTAATTGAAAACAAAAAAAGCAATGTGTAAATTTTTCTCATCATGTTTAAGTTATTTTTTAACAAAAATATTAAATTCCTATTAATTAAATAGTTAAAATGTAAACAAAGGTAAATCACTCATCATAGCATTCACTTTAATGCCAATAGCTTCTAATTTACCTTCATCTTCATAATTCATAATTACTTCGTCTATTAAGTCAACAATACTAGACATATCATCTTCTTTTAAACCTCTCGTAGTAATCGCAGGAGTTCCTATTCTTATTCCTGAAGTTACAAATGGTGATTTATCATCAAAAGGTACCATATTTTTGTTTACAGTAATATCTGCTTTAACTAAGGCCTTTTCGGCATCTTTACCTGTAATGTTCTTGTTTCTTAGATCTATTAACATCATGTGGTTATCTGTTCCACCAGAAATAATATTATAACCTTTATCTACAAATGCTTTTGCCATTGCTTCTGCATTTTTCTTTACTTGAAGCATATAATGCATAAACTCATCTGTTAATGCTTCACCAAATGCAATAGCTTTAGCTGCAATTATATGTTCTAAAGGTCCTCCTTGATTTCCTGGAAACACGCCTGAATCTAATAAAGAAGACATCATACGTAACTTTCCACTCTTAAGTTTTATTCCAAATGGGTTTTCAAAATCTTTACCCATTAATATTAAACCTCCTCTAGGTCCTCTTAATGTTTTATGCGTAGTTGTAGTAACTATATGACAGTGAGGAATTGGGTCACTTAATATACCTTTTGCTATTAATCCAGATGGGTGAGAAATATCTGCTAATAACAAAGCATTTACACTATCTGCAATAGCTCTAAAACGTTTAAAATCTATATCTCTAGAATACGCTGAAGCGCCAGCTATAATTAGCTTAGGTTGTTCTTTTGTAGCTATTTCTTGAATTTTATCGTAATTTAAAACTCCTGTTTCTTTTTCTACACCGTAGAATACAGGGTTATATAACTTTCCAGAAAAGTTAACAGGAGACCCGTGTGTTAGGTGCCCACCATGAGATAAATCGAATCCTAATATTTTATCTCCAGGTTTTAAGCAAGCATGATAAACGGCTGTATTAGCCTGACTGCCTGAATGCGGTTGTACGTTAGCATAATCTGCTCCAAATAAGCTTTTAGCTCTATTTATGGCAATTTGTTCTACTTCATCTACTACTTCACAACCTCCATAATAGCGCTTACCAGGATAACCTTCTGCATATTTGTTGGTTAAAACAGAACCAGCAGCTTCCATAACCTGTTCACTTACAAAGTTTTCTGATGCTATTAATTCTATTCCATCTAATTGGCGTTCTTTTTCGGCCTGTATTAATTCAAAAATTTGTTCGTCGCGTTGCATAAATTTTAATGTATGATTTAAAATAGGATTCAAAAATAAGAAATAGATTAGTTTTATTATTCATTAAATCACATATTTACTATCTATAATCTAAGTTTTTGTTAAATCGATAAAATACACCCATTTTTTATTCAATTTATTGCGTTTAAATAAAAAAAATATGTAGGTTTGAATAGAAAAAATAATCATTTAATAAACACAAGCGTTATGCCTTTAACTGCTAATAATCCAGATAGAAAGTCGTGGTTGCACGTCGATAAAAATTCAGATTTCCCGATACAAAATATTCCTTTTGGTGTCTTTTTAACAAGAGACGATATTATAACAATAGGAACCAGAATTGGTGATACAGCCATAGATTTAGGCGCTCTACACCAATTAGGTTATTTTGAAGGAATCCCATTAACAGATGATATATTCCTTCAAGATACTTTAAATGATTTTATTGCAGATGGCCGTAAAACTTGGCGATTGGTTAGAAATAGAATTGCTGAAATTTTTGATGCGGAAAACCCTGTATTAAAAGATAATAAGAAAAATAAAGAAACAGTATTATTTCGTTTAGATGAAATTGAAATGCAGTTACCTGTAGAAATTGGAGATTATACCGATTTTTATTCGAGTATAGAACATGCCACAAATGTAGGTACTATGTTTAGAGATCCAGATAATGCATTATTGCCAAATTGGTTACATATTCCTGTAGGTTACCACGGAAGAAGTTCTTCTATAATACCGTCTGGAATTCCTGTACATAGACCACAAGGACAAACAATGCCAGCGGGAGCTACAGAACCTGTTTTTGGACCTTCAAAATTAGTGGATTTTGAACTAGAAATGGCTTTTATTACTACAGCAGCAAACGATTTGGGTGAACCAATCCCAATTAATGAGGCAGAAGAATACATCTTTGGATTAGTTTTATTTAATGATTGGAGTGCTAGAGATATTCAAAAATGGGAATATGTACCTTTAGGTCCTTTCTTAGCTAAAAGTTTTGCCTCTTCTATTTCTCCTTGGATTGTTACATTAGATGCTCTAGAACCATATAGAGTTGAAGGACCAAAACCGCAAAAAAAACAATTAAAATATTTACAACAGAAAGGTAAAAAGAGTTTCGACATTAACCTTGAAGTTGCTATACAGCCAGAAAAAGCTAAAGAAACAGTAGTAAGCCGTTCTAACTTTAAGCACATGTATTGGAGTATGGCTCAACAATTAACACACCATACTGTTAATGGATGCCCTATAAACTCTGGAGATATGATGGGTAGTGGAACTATTTCTGGACCAACACCAGACTCTTACGGCTCTATGTTAGAATTGTCATGGAGAGGTGAAAAACCTGTACCAATGAATGATGGGTCAGAACGTAAATTTATTAATGATAACGATACTGTTATTATGAGAGGGTTCTGCGAAAAAGATGGAACACGTATAGGTTTTGGTGAAGTATCTACAAAACTATTGCCTGTATATAAACCCAATAAAAAATAACAATCAATTTTTTAGATTAATAAAAAACTCTTAATGAAACATTAAGAGTTTTTTGTTTTTTTGGTATTATTTTTGATGCTTGAGAAGCAACCTAAATAAACCATTCTTATGCAAAAAATTGCACTGTTATTAATTACATTTTTAACTATTAATCTAAGTTATAGTCAAGATATAGTACAAACGAAATCTGAAAAAATTACAAATAGTGACTTCTTTCACAATTTGAAAATTGAAAAATATTTTATTCACACTAATAAAACTACTTACTTCTCAGGAGAAAATGTATGGTTTAAAACTTATGTAGTTGAAGATGGCACTAATATCCCTTTTCTAGAAACTACAAACCTACATTTAAACCTATATAATACAGAATTAGAACTAGTACACGAAGAGCTCATTTATATAGAAAATGGTGTAGGCCATGGACAATTTGAATTAAAAAAAGATTTAGCACAAGGTATTTACTACATACAGTTAGACTCTCGTTGGAATAATAACTTTAATAAGCAAGCAGCTCTTTTTAAAATAGAAGTCTTAAATTTTAATTCAGACGAAGTCTTAACAATAGCACCTACTCAAAAAGTAGCTTTTGTTAAAGAAAATCCAGCAGATTTTAATATATATAGAAATAAAGCTTTAGAAACACCTGAAATAGTTGCATTTGAAATAAAAACAAATGCAACAGCCATAAAAAAAGAAGATTTAAAAAACAGTTATGTTTTTGCTACTTTACACAGAAATGGAGATTTAAAATCTATCGTTCCAATTGCTATAAAAAAAGAACAATTTTCATATAAAATTGCCTTTCCTAAAACGGACGTTTTTAATGGCGTAAATACAATAACATTATTTACCGAAAATAAAAAATTGATTACTGAGAAATCATTTTTTATAACAAAAGAAGCACCTATAGATATTGTAATTTCTAAAAGAGAAACTACTAACGATACTTTAGCCTTAAACTTAAAAATGTTTAACCAACTTGCAAAAGCAAATGTTAGTGTTTCTGTTTTACCGCAACAAAGTAAACTATATAAAAACCAATCTAATATTGTCTCTTCATTTTTAATGCATCCGTATTTAAAAACGAACAACTACGATCTTTCTAATTTAATTACTCAAACACCTATAAATACTAATAAATTAAGTTATATAACTAAAATTGCTGCTTCCGAAACAACTTTTCCTTACAAAGGATTAACATCTAGTTTAGCTTTCAAAAATGAAACTGGTATTAGTATACATGGAAAGATAAATACCAAGATAGAAGATTTATCGAACCATAAAGTAATGCTATCTTCTAACGATAATGTAATTACAGAATTAAGTCCAATAACAGCAGACAAAACATTTAGTTTCAATAACCTGTATTTAAACCACCCAACAGATTATAGTTTGTTTTTAATAAACGAAAAAGGCATGGAAAAAGCCACATTTTTTGTTTATAATAACCATGTTCAATACAAAGCAAAGACAACATTAAATAACAATTTAATATATAAAAGTAAAGACTCTGTTAAAATTGAATTATTTAATGATGAGTATGCGACACTACCCGACTACGAAAATGCAGAAGCCTTAGAGGAAGTTTTAATTATCGCTAATAAAAAGAAAAAAGAAATTGAGTTAAAAAAGAAATTAAGAAATTCTGGTATTATTGCCTTAGGTATGTCTAGAGTCTTTAAACCTGAAGATTCTGGTTATAATCATTTAGATGTTTTAGATTATATGCAAACACTACCAAGTACTTCTTTACTTTATAATAGTGAAGGTGCTATTGTATTTAAAAACGACAGAGGTACAAGACTTATTAACGACACTGTAAGACCCGTAACTGTAATATTAGATGGTATAATTATTAGCGAATTAAATATATTTATTGGCATGAAAATAGACGAAATTGAATATGCTGTTTTAAATATTAATGGCGTAGGATACGGCTCTTTATATCCAGATGGTGTATTACATTTAATTTCTAAAAGAGGAAATGGAACAGATGGTATAATAAAATCTAATCCTAAAATTCAAGTACTAAAAACAGCTTTTGGATTTAATAAACCTGAAGCAAAATATAAAAAACCAGAACTACAGTTTACTACTCAAAACTCAATAGAACAGTTTAGTACAATAGATTGGATTCCTAATTTTGAAATTACTCCTGGAATAGATAATATTCTAAAGATTAATAGATTAAACTATAGCGATTTAAAATTAATTATTAATGGAGTAAGCCAAGACGGAAAACCTATTTATAAAGAATATAATATATCGTTAACTGACAATTAGTTAGTTATGTATTGAACTAACAGTATTAAAGTACACAAGAATACTGTTCAGACATTTTATAAAATCAAGTTTACAAACGTTGTGTTTTTCGGTTTTTATTGTAAAATTTAAGGTGTTAAAGGCTCTAAAAACATAAGTAATTACTAACAATTATTAAACATCTATTTTATGAGAAAGCTTCAAACGTTATTAATTGTCTTACTAACTGCTACCTTAAGTCATTCGCAAGACAGCGTAGATGACAAATCCGAATTGATAATAAATAGTAACCTTTTTCATAACTTTAAAATTGAGAAATACTTTGTTCACACCAATAAAACCACCTATTTCGCTGGCGAAAAAGTTTGGTTTAAAGCCTATGTGGTAGAAAACGGAAGTAATCTCCCCTTTAAAGAAACTACAAATTTACATTTAAACTTATATAACGAAAATCTAGAATTAATTAGCAGCGAACTTGTTCGTGTAGAAAATGGTAAAGGTTATGGACAGTTCCAATTATCAAAAGATATAAAACAAGGCATTTATTATGCGCAGCTAGATTCGTACTGGAACAAAAACTTTAATAACAAAACTGCGCTTTTTAAAATTGATGTTCTTAATTTAACAGAACAAGATGTTTTTAACGAAACAACACCAATACAACAAGTTAAGCTTATAACAAAGGGTAATAAATTAGGGATTAACCTATACAGAAATAAAGCGCTAGAAGATAAACAAACCTATGCTGTAGAAGTTAACATAGATGCGGAAATAATAAATAGCAAACAACTTAACAACACATACATCTTTGCTACTTTACACAGACAAGGCAACTTAAAATCTGTTGTACCTGTTTTAATAGAAGAAGGTAAAACCAATTATAAAATAGCGTTTCAAAAAAAATCTACTTTCAATGGTATTAATACAGTATCATTAATTGATGAAACAAAAGAAGTGCTGGCTAAAAAATCGTTTTTCTGGAAGAATACTAAAGATATAGATTTACAAATCACCGAACATTCTAAAACAAACGATACTCTTCTACTAAATTTAAAAATGCTAAATCAATATAAAAAAGCTAATATTAGTATTTCTGTTTTGCCGCAAAATACAGAAATGTATCAAAATAGGAGTAATATTATTTCCTCTTTCTTATTAGAACCCTATTTAAAAATTAATAATTATCCAATAGCAAGTTTAGTTTCTGAGCAAAAGATAAATACAAACAAGCTTAATTACATTTCGGAAATTGCAGCCAGTGAAACGGCATTCCCTAATAAGGACTTAAAACTTTCAGATTTAAAGTTTAAAATGGAAAACGGTATCTTTTTAAACGGTGTTATTAATACTAAAGTTGAGGATTTATCTAACTTTAAAATAATGCTATCCTCTAAAAAAAATGATATTTTAAAACTTACTACAATAAACGACGATAAAACATTTAGTTTCCATAACCTTATGTTAATGCATCCTTCGGATTATGACTTGGCTTTAGTAGATGAAAAAGGTGAAATGAAAAAAGCTTCTTTTTTTGTTTATAACAATTATATGAATTATCAACCTAGCAAAACATTACCAAAAACATTATTATATAAACATAAAGAAGATGTTCCTTCAAGTACTGTAGTAACAGGATATGAAGATACTAGACCGAAAAAGCTTCCTATTCTACATAACGATATTGAAACTTTAGATGAAGTTACCATTACTGCCATTAAAGACAGAGAAGAAGAAAAGGAGATAAAAGAAATAGCTAGAAAAAAAGGGATTTTAGGCTTAAATTATTCTAAATTATTTAAACCGCAAGAATCCAGTTATTCTCATCTTAGTGTTTTAGATTATATAGAGACTTTACCTGAAGTTTCTGTACAATACATATCTGCAGAAAGGATAATCCTATACACCATAATTAATAATGAAGCTGAAGCTGTAAGAGTTCGTCTAGATGGAGTACCTTTTCTAAACATGCCTTTATTAAACCAACGTTTGATAGAGCAATTTGAATATGTTATTTTTAATCGTAATGGAGTAGGTTATGGTTTTCCTGTAATAGATTTAATAACCGATAGAAATTACGCAAAGAATAATCCTGTTGAAAACGCTAATATTCAAAAATTAAAAACTGCTTTCGGTTTTAATAAGCCAGAAACTCACTACGAAAAACCAGAATTACAATATACAGACAAACAATCTATAAACAGCTACAGTACAATAGATTGGATTCCTAATTTTGAAATCATTCCAGGAATAGATAATATTCTAAAGATTAATAGATTAAACTATAACGATTTAAAGTTAATTATTAATGGAGTAAGCCAAGACGGAAAACCTATTTACAAAGAATATAATATATCGTTAACAGATGATTAATTAGTTATGCATAGAGTTAACTGTATTAAAACCCGCTAGAATACTGTTCAGATATTTTATAAAATCAAGTTAATAAACGTTGTGTTTCTAAGCTTTTATTGTGAAATTTAAGATGTTAAAAAATATATAACACCTCTATTTCTTTAACAGAAAAGCTTTAAATTAGTAGTAATCGCTAACAATTATTAAACACATACTTATGAGAAAACTTCAATCGCTATTAATTGTTTTACTAGCTGTAACCTTAGGTTATTCACAAGACAGCGTAGACGACAAATTAGAATTAATAATAAATAGTAATCTTTTTCATAACTTTAAAATTGAAAAATACTTCGTTCACACTAATAAAACAACTTATTTCGCTGGCGAAAAAGTTTGGTTTAAAGCCTATGTTGTAGAAAACGGAAGTAATCTTCCCTTTAAGGAAACTACAAATTTACATTTAAACTTATACAACGAAAATCTAGAATTAATTAGCAGCGAACTTGTTCGAGTAGAAAATGGAAAAGGTTACGGACAGTTTCAATTATCAAAAGATATAAAACAAGGTATTTATTATGCGCAACTAGATTCGTATTGGAACAAAAACTTTAATAACAAAACTCCGCTTTTTAAAATTGAAGTTCTTAATTTAACAGAACAAGATGTTTTTAATGAAACAACACCAATACAACAACTTAAGCTTACAACAAATGGTAATAAATCTGGGATTAACCTATACAGAAATAAAGCGCTAGAAGATAAACAAACCTATGCTGTAGAAGTTAACATAGATGCGGAAATAATAAATAGTAAACAACTTACCAATACATACCTCTTTGCAACCTTACATAGACAAGGCAATCTAAAATCTATTGTGCCAGTTTTTATAGAAAAAGGTAAAACCAATTATAAAATAGCGTTTCAAAAAAATTCTACTTTTAATGGTATTAATACAGTATCATTAATTGATGAAACAAAAGAAGTATTAGCAAAAAAATCATTCTTCTGGAAAAACACTAAAGATATAGATATAAAAATCACCGAATATTTAAAAACAAACGATACACTTCTGCTAAATTTAGAAATGCTAAATCATTATAAAAAAGCAAACATTAGCGTTTCTGTTTTACCACAAAACACAGAAATGTATCAAAACAGGAGTAATATTACTTCATCATTCCTATTAGAACCGTATTTAAAAGTTAATAATTATCCTATAGCAAGTTTAGTTTCAGAACAAAAGGTAAATACACACAAACTTAATTACATTTCGGAAATTGCAGCAGACGAAACCGTTTTCCCAAATAAAGATTTAAAAATTTCAGATTTAAAATTTAAAATGGAAAATGGCATTGTGTTAAATGGTGTTATTAATACTAAAGTCGAAGATTTATCCAACGTTAAAATAATGCTATCTTCTAAAAAGAATGATATTTTAAAGTTTACTCAAATAAACGACGACAAAACATTTAGTTTCTATAACCTTATGTTAATGCATCCTTCGGAGTATACTTTAGCATTAGTTGATGAAAAGGGAGAAATGAAAAAAGCGTCCTTTTTTGTTTACAATAATTATATAAATTATAAACCCAACAAAACATTACCAAAAACATTATTATATAAACATAAAGAAGATGTTGCTTCAAACACTATCGTAACAGGATACGAAGATACTAGACCAAAAAAACTTCCTATTCTACATAACGATATTGAAACTTTAGATGAAGTTACCATTACTGCTATTAAAGACAGAGAAGAAGAAAAGGAAATAAAAGAGATAGCTAGAAAAAAAGGAATTTTAGGCTTAAGCTATTCAAGGCTATTTAAACCTCAAGAATCTAGTTTTTCACACCTTAGTGTTTTAGACTATATACAGACATTGCCTGGAGTTACAGTACAATATGGTGCTGGAGGGACGTTACAGCTATTTACCTATCGTAATGGCAAAAAAACACCAGTAAATGTTCGTGTTGATGGTGGTTTTATCCAAAATCTAACCCTATTAAATCAAGATTCAATTAACCTATTTAAATACGTGATTTTTAATCGCAAAGGTATTGGTTATGGAGTTCCTATTATAGATTTAATAACAGATAGAGATTATGATGCAAAAGTAGCTCCTATAAGCCCAAATATTCAAAATTTAAAAACCGCTTTTGGCTTTAACAAACCTGAAGCCCATTACGAAAAACCAGAATTACAATACACCGACAAAGAATCTATAGATATATACAGTACAATAGATTGGATTCCTAATTTTGAAATTAACCCAGAATCTGATAATATTTTAAAAATTAACAGGTTAGATTATAACAATCTAAAATTAATAATTAATGGAATAAGTGAAGATGGTATTCCTTTTTATAAAGAACATAACCTATCACTTTCTAATGATTAAATAAAAAAACGGAGATAAAATTTATCTCCGTTTTTATTTCTATACTTTTTTTTAATGTGTAATACTTAGATTTTTAATTCTTACAATACCATTAGATCCTGTATAACTTGCGCCTTGAACAGATTGTAAATAATTACCAACTTTAAAATAATTACCAGAAGTATTAGTACCTATAGCTTGCGAGAATAACTCGTTATTACCTTCAAACAATTTTACTATTCCATTGTTATATGTTATTTTAAAAGTATAGCTAGTATCTAACTGAAAATTTTGACTCAGTGTTACGCTTCCATTTAAAACCTCTTCTGTTATGTAACCACTAATTTTAAGTTTTACGTTTCCAGAAGACTGATCAGAATCCCCCTTAAATTGTACACGTATTACATCGTCTACTGTATTAGAAGGACCATGTATTTGTGCAAAACATAAAATACCACCATCATTATCTGCATCTTTAGGTAATTGATCTACTCTAACTGTAAATGTCATCGTATTATTACCGTTAGATCCATTCCAACTTGCCAAATTACCATTACTCATTTCTCGTAATTCTACCCTTGGGTTTCCCGAATTCGCAGAGCCCCCTAGTCCACGATAACATTTAAAATACGTCCATTCTCCATCTGTATAAAAATAATTAGGATCGTTATAATTATCGAATGTTGTTCCTGTAGAAGACAATACATTATCTCTATAGACAGCATTAGCACCTGGGCTACCAGTAAAACCATTTAACTTCCAGTTATTAGATGTTAATCCTAATACATTTCCTGGAGAACCACCTCCATTATTACCACCATCGTTTCCCCCGTTATCATTTCCATTATCTCCAAAAATTTCGGCCTCAGTTAAACTATTCCAACCACTAGACGAATTACCGAAACAAGAAATTCTAACATAGCGCACATTAACCGCATTAAAATTATAAGTCTCTAGCTGTAAAGTATTACCACTGCTTCCACTAGTTTTTTTATTTACAACTGTTTGCAAATTAGAAGTACTTGTCCCTACTCTAATCTTAAAATAAGCTTTCCTTTGGTTCCCTTTATACCAAGCCAATTTAACACTAGATACAGACTTAACGGACCCTAAATCGTAAGTAATGTACTTTCCGTTATAGCCAAAAGAAGACCAACGTGTATTTAAATTGCCATCTAGTGTATTAGCAGGACCATTGCCATCATCTCCGTTTGCAGAGACACTATTAGGTATTATTTTTGCAATTTTAAAAAACTGATTATTAGATACATCTGTTTCATCCTTAGTTTGAGTTTCAGTTTCGGTTAAAGGCTCACTAGAACACCCCAAGAAACACAAAACACAAAATAGCATTACTATTTTCTGGAATTTGTCTAGCTTCAAGCTTTTTTTCTTGTACTTTTTGTTTAAATACTGTTTCATAATATATATTTTAAGTTGATTTTTTAACTGGATAACCAGTTTGGTTACCCAGATTGGTTTACCAATTTAATATTTTTTTAACAGTAAATAAAATAAGTTGATACTTTAAAACATATTTTTTTGATAATTAACAAAAAGAAGTGTTCTAAAATTTATTTTCAATAAAATTTAAAAACTAGACTATCCATATATTTTAGGAGAGAATCTATACTTTTTGTGATACCTATAGTCTACGCTATCTTAGGTATTAAATCTTTTGGCATATTAATTGGTTTTATACTTACAATATGAATTATAAAACCAAAACAGATGAAAAAATTTACTTTATTATTAGTAGGTCTTCTAGTACTAACGTCTTGTGTTGGAAGAAAACAAATTGAAAAACAATTACATTCTGGTAATTATGATGAAGCCATTAGTAACGCATTAAACAAACTAAAGCGTAACAAACACAAAAAACGTAAACACGATTATGTGTTAATGCTTCAAGATGCATATTACAAAGTAGTATCACAAAATCATAATACTATAAACCATCTAAAAAAAGATGGCAATCCAGAATTATATGAAGCTATATTTAATAGCTATTTAGATCTAGAAGCAAGACAAAATGCAATTAAAGCCGTATTGCCTTTAAGGATAGACAACAAAAACATCGTGTTTAAATTTAATGATTACACTACTGCTATTGTAGATTACAGAGCAAAAGTTTCTGAATACAAATACAATACTGCCGTAACATTAATCAATAGTCTAAATAAATTAGATAACAGAGAAGCTTATAACATTTTAAATACTATAGAAGCTATAAATCCAAATTATAAAGATGTAAGAACGCTTCTAAATATTGCACACCATCAAGGAACAGATTATGTAATAGTAGCTATAGAAAATAATACACACCAGATATTACCAATAGCACTAGAGAACGATTTACTAAATTTCAATACTTATGGATTAAACGATTTTTGGACCGTGTATCATGCCAATACAAATGAAAATATTACATACGATTATGCTATGCAACTACAACTAAGACGTATAAATGTATCGCCAGAACATGTATTTAAAACACAGAAATTAAGGCAAAAAGAAATAATAGACGGTTGGGAATATCTATTAGATAATAACGGTAACGTTGTAAAAGATAGCCTAGGAAACGATATTAAAATAGATAAAATTATAACAGCTAAAGCACGCTTTTTCGAATTTAATCAGCAAAAATCTACACAAGTTATTGCCAAAGTAATCTATAGTGATTTAAATACAAATCAAGTTTTAGAAAGCTTTCCAATAGATAGTGAGTTCATTTTTAAACACAATTATGCTAGTGTTAGAGGAGACAGAAGAGCGTTAACTAAAAAAGACAAGCAGCTTTTAAAAAAGAGAAAATTACGTTTTCCATCTAACGAACAAATGGTATTTGATACAGGTGAAGACTTAAAAAATAAATTAAAACACATATTAAATAATTATAGCCTAAGAGGTTAAACTATAAGCAACTTTCGAAACGCTTTTTGAAAGTTGCTTTTTGTACTTAATCAACAAATAGAAAAAAACATTACAATAAATTGCTACATATACGCTTTCCATTTTATAAATTTGAAAACTATTAAGTAGTTCAATCAACTCCCAAATAGAGACTAACTATGAAAAACATTACACTTATTACATTAGTGCTTTTAACAGCATGCGGAAGTACAAGTAGAATAGAAAAACAGCTAACCTCTGGAAATTACGACCGTGCTATAAATGATGCTCTAAGAAAGCTGAAAACAAATAAAGATAAAAAACGAAAAGCCGATTACATCTATTTACTTAAAGAAGCCTTCGATAAAGCTGAAGCTAGAGATAAAGAACGTGTAAGTTATCTTGAAAAAGATAATAACCCAGCAAACTACGAGCAGGTTTACGAATTATACCAAACGCTAAGAAACAGGCAAAACAATATAAAACCAGTGTTACCTTTATACATTGGTAATCAAAAAGTAGCCTTTAATTTCACAAATTATAATACGCAAATAATTGCAGCTAAAGACAAAACCTCTAATTATTTATATAATAATGCGACACAATTATTAAATAGTAACGATAAGTTTGATTACAGAAAAGCGTTCGACGACTTTAAATATCTAGACCGCATAAATCCAAACTATAAGGATGTAAGACAACTAATAAAACAAGCCCACGAAAAAGGAACAGATTATGTTATTGTTAACATGATTAACGATACACAGCAAGTTATCCCTAAACGACTAGAAGAAGATTTACTAAATTTTAGTACTTATGGTTTAAACGATTTATGGACCGTTTACCACAACAATGCAGATAAACAAAAACAATACGATTTTGGAATGGAAGTAACCTTACGAGGTATTGCAATTTCTCCAGAACAAATTAAAGAGCGTGAAATAATACGTGAAAAACAAGTAGTAGACGGTTGGAAATACGCTTTAGATGCAGACGGTAATGTTTTAAAAGATAGCCTTGGTAAAAAAATTAAAGTAGATAAATTTAAAACCGTACGCTGCGAATACTACGAAACTAGACAATTTAAGACCACTAGTATAGCAGGAACTGTTAAATATAAAGATTATAGAACGAATCAACTTATAGAAGCATTCCCGCTACAAAGCGATTATTTATTCGAGCATTTTTACGCAACATCTAGAGGAGATCGTCGTGCATTAGATGACGGTTTATTAAGCTATTTAGACAATAGACGTGTACAATTCCCTAGTAACGAACAAATGATTTACGATACCGGAGAAGATCTCAAACTACAATTAAAAGAAATTATAACAGGTAATAGCTTTAGACGTTAAAACATAAAAAACTCCCGAATGACTTCGGGAGTTTTTTTATAGCTATTAATTTAATTAGTACTAAATAAAGCGGTTTAAATCCACTTCATTAATACCGCCGTGCGATGCATTTGCTACCGCTACTCCATTTTTAATAATTAAAATTTGTGGCGATTGATGCATTACTTGAAATTCATATCCTACTTCGTTAGACACATCTCTATAACTTAATAAATCTAAATAATATAGATCTAAATCTTGCTCTGTTAGCTCGTAATTAGCAATAAATTGGTTCATAACCATACGGCTAATACCACAACGCGTAGAATGTTTAAATACAACTTGTGTTTTGGTTTTCGATTTATCTTTAATAAGCTTTAATTGCTGTAATTGACTTAAAGGTATCCAAGGCAATGTCTTTTCCTCTTTTGGTTCACTAGAACCTCCAAATAATTTATTTATTAATCCCATAATATAATTGTCTCGCAAAAATATAAAAACTTACACCAATTAATGTTTTATAAACTTTTTAGTAAATCCAGTTTGCTTTTCTATTAAAAAATAGACTCCATTTTGTAATGTACTAACGTCTATGTCTGCATTAGTTTCGTTAACAATAGCTGTATTAATAAGCCTACCTGTTATATCTACAATATTAAACGTATACGTTTTCTGTATCCCTTTTATAAATAGAGTAGCATCCGTTGGATTTGGATAAATATTAATCCCAATGTCTGTACTTAAAGTATCTGTAGATAATGTAGGTGCTATAAATTCTATCCAGTTAACATCAAATAAAAACCCAGAACCACCAGTATAAGTTAATCGTAACATTTGAGTCCCTGGTGTTAAATCTATAGTTGTGGTTACGGTGTCCCATGTTTGAAAATTACCAGTATTTGTTACAGTAGCCGCAGCAGTATTTGCACTTCCATCTGTAGACAATGTAATAACACCTCCTGCAGTTCCAGAAGCAACTCTAAAATTAACAGTATAACTTCCTACAGAAGGAATTATAGTATTATACTCACTAAAATCCCCATTTTGAATATAACCAATGGCTGAACCAGCACCTCCCGGTTCATTGGAAGTTACTCTTTGTATTCCTGATTGATTAGTATAGTTTTCTGCTTGAATATAGCTAAACGTATCGTGTATAATAGTACAAGTATTTAATGCATCTGTAGCACAAGGGTCTGTACCATCTGCTATATATCCATCTGGTTGTGTACAAGATAAAATACCATTATATGGATCGCCCAAACCATCATTATCTACATCGGTATACCAAATGACTTCTGTACAAGCTGTACACGTTTCACCAGGAATACCATAACACCCTAAACCTGTAGGGCCATCTATTAACTCCCAATCGGCACCAGCAACCCATGTATCTCCAATTTCGTACGCACCAGCATCTGGAGCAGTTCCTACAAATCCATCAGTTATCCCAGTAATTTCTATACCGTAATCTACAGGAGTTGTACTAGGATTAATTCTAAAATCTCCAGTAACAGAACTTAC
This sequence comes from uncultured Flavobacteriaceae bacterium, assembly GCA_947494205.1. Classification (GTDB taxonomy): domain Bacteria; phylum Bacteroidota; class Bacteroidia; order Flavobacteriales; family Flavobacteriaceae; genus JAHDHI01. The sequence continues at coordinate 66,441 of CANLUH010000022.1, forward strand.
AAACGGATTTCCAGTAAGCATGGCTAAATTATTCTGTTTATCGGCTTCATCTTCCCAATTATCATCATTCGCCAAGTTATTCCAAACTCTAATATCGGTAAAGTTCGTTCCTGCTAAATGCCAAGCCCCCATAACTTCAGAATTATTCCAAAATGTATTATTAAAAATATCATTATTTGCAGCATCCCAATTCATTTGTATGCCTGTCCATTCGGTATTCCAAACCACATTATGGTGTACGGTAACATCGGCCCCGTCATTATCTAGATAAATACCCGCAGCTTTAAATTTACTGCCTCTAGAAGACGTATCATGAAACCAATTATGATGCAATTCGGTATCTGGTTGGCTTCCTACACAATAAAACAAAGCACAATCGTCTGCTATTAAATTACTTTTAGACACATCATTATAAGCAATTTCATTTCTAGAACCATTATAACTAATACAATCTCTTCCGCCATTATAAATAGTGTTTCCTATAATCTTATTATCATCTCCACCTCTAGCAACTAAAGGCGCATCATAAGACCCTAAATAGTCAAAATCATGAATGTAACAATTACGTAATTCATTAAAATCTCCTGCAAATTGTACACCAGTAGTTGCACTAAAAGCAATCTCGCATTTTTCGATAATATTATTATTTCCAGCGACATCTAAACTCGCTTTTCCAGATTTAAAATCTGTAAAAACACCTTGGGTATGGTTTCCATAAAAAGAAGATACGCCATAAAGTGTATTATGGTGTGCATTCCCTGTGATCTCTATTGAACCTCCAAAAACAGCTAAATCTCTAATTTCTATGTACGATTTATTATGTAAATCTATTGTTTTTAAACGTTTTCGCATCTGTACTGCTCCATTTGTTGGTGGTACGCCTCCCGGTAATTGCACAAAAAGTTCATTTGTAGTAGCATCAAACCACCATTCGTTTTGGTAGTCTAAAGCGCCTTTTACACCTTCTAAGTAAAAATCGCCTAAATCTGCTGGAGCATGAAATGTTCTAATCCAATCATGATCTTTTACTAAATCGAAATTCACTTGACCAGACGTACTACTTGTAATAAACGCTTTCCATGCTAACCAACCAGAACCAGGTTTATCGCCATAGAAAAATAAAGCACCGCCCGTCCAATCTATATTTAACTCTTCTGTATACGTTAAATGGGCACCAACCGAAACACTTCCTGCAGTTCCGCCAGTGTTTCTATTAGAATCTAAAGTAAAAGGTAAACCATCTACATTATTTGGCCATCTTGCTAAATCTAATGCAGTATCTCCATTTAACACAAAATTTTCTTGATCTAAACTAGTAAAAGGTACTGTTGTTTTATAAATGCTTCCAGAGTCTAAAGTCCAATTACTTAAAGCTTGCATGGCTGTAATAACAACACGCTCTCCTGCATACGACCTAAAAACTATTGGGTTACCAGCTGTTCCAGAATAGGTAGGCTCTAATAATTCTTCATAAGTACCTTCCCTAATAAAAACAGTTGTTCCAGCTTGTGCAATTGAAGCTGCTTTACCTATAGTTAAAAAAGGAAGTGCCTCTGTTCCGGGGTTTGTATCGTTTCCAGATTTTGAAACATAAAGATTTTGAGAAAAGGCAACAGAAACTGTTCCTAATAAAAATAGGAACAACACAAGGGGTAATTTGTTCATTATAATAGTTGGTTATGGTTTATATACTATACTTAGTTACGGGAGAAACACGAATATAGATTACAAAGAAACTTAATTACTTTATTTATTTAAAATGATTTTCTAGGTATTTTTATAACAAACTTTATATAGTACAAGAAATAATAATCGATTACAAGGCGTTATAATTAGGATTTTCATTAATTGACCATATAGAAAACCGTCATTTTGTCTTGAAAACACTAACAAATACAGACATTTTGTCTTAAAACCAGTGTGGCTTATTATTTGACTATCTTGAATAAAAAAAGCTATAATTATCTTTTAATTAAGAATTAAAAAACAGGAAAACCATGAATTTTAACAACTATACAATAAAATCTCAAGAAGCCATACAGCAAGCACAACAGCTAGCTCAAAGTTTCGACCACCAACAAATAGAAAACGAACACATTTTTAAAGCTATTTTCGAAATAGATGAAAACGTACTACCTTTTCTATTAAAAAAACTGAATGTAAATATTGCTATACTTCAGCAAATTCTAAGTAAGCAAATAGAAAGTTTCGCTAAAGTATCGGGAGGTAATTTAATACTATCGCCAGAGGCTAGTAAAGCATTAAATGAAGCGTCTATTATTGCTAAAAAAATGAAAGACGATTTTGTGTCTATAGAACACCTAATCCTCGCCATTTTTAAATCTAAAAGCAAAATTGCACAAATATTAAAAGATCAAGGCGTTACCGAAAAAGCGTTAAATGCAGCTATAGAAGAATTACGCAAAGGCGACCGTGTAACCTCTCAAAACCAAGAAGAGACTTACAATGTTTTAAATAAATATGCTAAAAACTTAAATCAGTTAGCCAAAGACGGTAAACTAGATCCAGTAATTGGACGTGATGAAGAAATACGACGCATCCTTCAAATACTATCTAGGCGTACCAAAAACAATCCTATATTGGTTGGAGAACCAGGAACAGGTAAAACGGCTATAGCAGAAGGATTAGCACATAGAATTATAGATGGCGATATTCCAGAAAACCTAAAAGACAAGCAAATTTTCGCTTTAGATATGGGAGCGTTAATTGCAGGAGCCAAATTTAAAGGCGAATTCGAAGAACGCTTAAAAGCCGTTATTAGGGAAGTAACAACTAGCGATGGTGATATTGTACTATTTATAGATGAAATCCACACCTTAGTAGGTGCAGGAGGCGGACAAGGCGCAATGGATGCCGCTAACATTTTAAAACCAGCATTAGCTCGTGGCGAATTAAGAGCCATCGGTGCAACAACATTAGACGAGTATCAAAAATACTTTGAACAAGATAAAGCCTTAGAACGTCGTTTTCAAAAAGTAATGGTGCAAGAACCAGATACCGAAAGTGCAATCTCTATATTACGAGGCATCAAAGAAAAATACGAAACACACCATAAAGTACGTATAAAAGACAATGCTATAATAGGTGCTGTAGAATTATCTACACGCTACATCACTAATCGATTTTTACCAGACAAGGCCATCGATTTAATGGACGAAGCAGCTTCTAAATTACGTATGGAAATCAATTCTAAACCAGAAGAACTGGATGTTTTAGATAGAAAATTGATGCAATTAGAAATTGAAATAGAAGCCATTAAACGCGAGCAAGACGAAGTGAAACTAAAAGCATTACGTTCGGAATTGGCTAATATAAAAGAAGAACGAAACGATATAAACGCCAAATGGAAAAGCCAAAAAGCAGTTGTAGATAATATTCAGAATACAAAACAAGATATTGAAAACTACAAACTAGAAGCAGAACGCGCAGAACGAGACAATAATTATGCGAAAGTAGCAGAATTACGTTACGGAAAAATTAAAGAAGCACAAGAGCAACTAGAAGTTTTCCAGAAGCAACTAGAAGCACAAGCAGAAACCTCTTTAATAAAAGAAGAAGTAACCTACGATGATATTGCTGAAGTTGTGGCGAAATGGACAGGCATTCCAGTAACAAAAATGCTACAAAGCGAACGCGAAAAACTATTGCGTTTAGAAGACGAATTACACAAACGTGTTGTTGGGCAAGAAGAGGCTATTACAGCCGTTAGTGATGCTGTAAGGCGCTCTAGAGCAGGATTACAGAATCCGCAAAAACCAATTGGTACGTTCCTGTTTTTAGGAACAACAGGCGTTGGTAAAACCGAATTGGCAAAAGCATTAGCAGAATATTTATTCGACGACGAAAGTGCGATGACACGAATAGATATGAGCGAATATCAAGAACGTCACGCCGTAAGTAGGTTAGTTGGTGCACCTCCAGGATACGTAGGTTACGACGAAGGTGGACAATTAACCGAAGCTGTGAGACGCAAGCCGTATTCTGTAGTATTATTAGATGAAATTGAAAAAGCGCATCCAGACACTTTTAATATTCTATTACAAGTGTTAGATGAAGGACATTTAACTGACAATAAAGGCCGTACTGCCGATTTTAAAAACACGATAATTATTATGACCTCGAATATGGGAAGTCAGATAATACAAGAACGTTTTGAAGCTTTAAGAGATATAGATTCGGCAATTGAAGCTGCAAAAGTTGATGTTTTAGGCCTATTAAAACAAACCGTAAGACCAGAGTTTTTAAATAGAATAGACGATACCGTAATGTTTACACCATTAAGTAGAGAAAACATTACAGACATTGTAGGTTTACAATTAAAAGGCATTACAAAAATGATTGCAAAACAAGGGATTACTTTTGATGCCACACCAGAAGCTAGAAAGTATTTAGCAGACAAAGGTTACGATCCAGAATATGGAGCAAGACCAGTAAAACGCGTCATACAAAAAGAAGTACTTAACGCATTAAGCAAAGAGATTTTAGCAGGAAAGGTAACAACAGATAGTATTATTCTATTAGATGCCTTCGATGATAAATTAGTGTTTAGAAACGAAGCCAGTTTTGTAACAGAAGAGTTTTAAAAGATGTAAACAAATAGCCAACAGCCAAAGGCTAAAGACTAAAAGCCAAAAAAGAGTTAAAGAATCATAAAGTTGTGTTAACTGAAAAATAAAGCGGAAACTACCGCGTTTTGAAAATGATAGTTAGTTAGTTTGAAAAAAGCAACGTGAGTCTTATTAAAAGACAGCGTTGCTTTTTTGTTTTTAGTCATAAATTAGGTGTTAGGTGTTAAAAATTACAATTAAAATAAACTCTAAATTAAAGTAAAAAGCAAAGCTCCTTCCTTTAAAAAAAGGAAGGTGTTTTTTTCAGAATGAAAAAATCGGATGGTTTTTCAAAAAATAGCGAAGCTCATTTTTATTAAATAAAAGCTCCACAATACAATTAAACATAGATAATATACTATAATGCAAAACACATACACTAAATAGTATTCAAAAATATATTTGCTTATATTCAATTACATTAGAAAATACTTATATTGAAATAGCGTTATATTTAAATAACGAGTTGTCTATTTTGAGTCAAAAAAATACTAGTACGTCAGTTCGAGTGATTTTGAGAAACGAAAAATCGTATCGAGAACATGTTAGAAATATAAATTCTTATTCTCGATACAAGTTTTACTCATTTCAATCGTAAAACGCACTCGAATTGACGAATTTACAACACATACAAAACGAATACATTATAGACTAAACTATCGCCATGCAAGACTCATTTATAGAACTATTAATAAAACTAGGTATTAACCTAGTCGTTTCAACACTAATTATTAGGTTTATTTATTATAAAGCCACAAAAAAAAGCGACTACCTATTTACATATAGCGTTATTAGTATTATTGTATTCTTATTATGTTTTCTACTAAAAAACATTCAGTTACAGCTTGGTTTCGCCTTAGGTCTTTTTGCCATTTTTGGTATTATTAGATACCGTACCACCTCTATTAACATTAAAGAAATGACCTATTTATTTTCTATAATAGGACTTTCGGTAATAAACGCATTAACAACACCGTCTCATTATTTAGAACTCTTATTATCTAACGGAATTATTGTATTTATTATCTGGTTATTAGAAACCGTTTTTAAATACAAGCAAATAGCATCAACCAAAATAAATTACACCAATTTAGAACTTTTAAAACTTAATGATAAAGCGGCTTTAAAAACAGATATAGAAACACGTTTACAGGTTACCATTTATAAACTAGAAGTAAAAAGCATCGATTATGCTTCAGAAACAGCAGAAATTAATATACAATACATGCAATAAATGAAGTTGTTTAAAAATACCTTTTTCCGATTAGTTTCTATTGTCGTTGTGGTTTTCGTTCTAGCAAATCAAACACTTTCAGCACAAATAAATTGTTTAGACGAACTTACCTCTGTTTCAGATTTTAACGACTTAAAAGCAAAACCGATAACCAATAAATATGGTAATGTTGAAGCTTTAAAAGTGGTTTACGATTTAAAAGCTAAAAAGCTGTACTTCATTAATAGCAAACGCTATAAGTACCATTATGATTTTTGTTTAGATTATTTAGGACACAACTACAATCAGCATCAATTTAACAGCTACAATTATTCGGCAACACACAAATACAAACGCTATTTATTAGCCAATATTAACCATTATAAGTCTAACGATTCTTATACATTAGAGTTATCGCCTGTAGACCAAATGCGTGTTCAAGATATCGAGTTTTTATACCGCTCCATACAACAAGCCAGTTATTTTAAAAACTTTAAATTCTTTATACATACTGCTCGATTACAACAGTTACAACAACAATTTTCTATTCCTACATTACAGGCAAATGACTTATATGGCAACCAAACCTATCAAGCCATTAGCACATATAAAAGCTATGGAAAACTTCGTTTTGTAGATTTAGACGACAAAACTCAACCCAATATTTCCAAGCACGATATTATAGTAATAGATAAACCCATTTTAGAATTACCACTAACGGCTGGTTTAATAACTACAAATTTACAAACACCGTTAAGTCATATTTCCATATTAGGAAAAAACAGAAAAGTCCCTATGGTGGCTTATACCAAAGCGATGACTTCTAAAACACTTAAACAATACAATAATACTTATGTGTCTTTTGAAGTAAAACAAGATACCTTTTATATAAAGCCCATCACCCAAAAAGTATTCGATAGAAAAACGAAGGCACGAAAACAATCACTTAATTATTTGTATAAAGATGTCTATACAGATTCGTTAATAGATATGAAAGACATTACCATAAAATCGGTAAACTTGGTTGGCGGAAAGGCAGCTAACTTTGGTGTGCTGCAAAAACTATCTAAAAAGCATGATTTTAAAGTTCCAGAATCGGCATTTGCCATTCCGTTTTACTATTACGAAACCCATTTAAAAACCTCTGGAGCAGACACTTTATTACAAAAACTAATAGAAAACCCTTCGGCTAGCAGTACTTCAGAAACACTAAAAGCACAACTTAAAACAATTAGAAAACGTATAAAAAAGGCCGAATTAGACCCTGTTTTAATTTTAGCTGTAGAGCAAAAAATTAAAGCCTTAGGTAGTTATAAACGTATGCGTTTTAGAAGCTCTACCAATGCAGAAGACCTTGTAGGTTTTAGTGGTGCAGGTTTATACGACTCTAAAACAGGAATTGTTGGAGACTCTGTAAAAACCATAGAAAAAGCCATAAAAAAAGTATGGGCAAGTTTGTGGTTAGAGCGTGCATACTTAGAACGTAATTACTATAATATTGATCAAAGCAGTGTTGCTATGGGCATTTTAGTACATCGCTCCTTCCCTAGCGAAAAAGCAAACGGTGTTGCTATTACTAAAAACCTATATCGTAAAAATTATTACGGCACCGTAATAAATGTACAATTAGGAGAAGAACCCGTTGTAGATCCAGACGAAGCTGTAACTTGCGATCAATTAATTTGTTATTCGGGCACAAAAACCAGCCTGTACGATAGAAATATTGTTGAAGTTATCTCCTACTCTAGTTTAAATAATAACAAACTTATTTTATCTGAAGCTGAAACCGTTACCCTAACCCAGCAATTAGAACTTATAAAGAAACATTATTACTACAACCGATTGTATAAAGCTAAAAGCTCCTATTTAAACTACGGCTTAGATGTAGAGTTTAAAATTGATGGTCCCACACGAAATTTATACATAAAACAAGTGCGTTATTTTAATGATTAATATCGGTATAAAGAGCGTCAGTTCGAGTGAAATTCCCTTTTTAGGAATTTTGTGTCGAGAATCTTTTTAGTTACAAAACTTCTCGATACAATTTAATCGTTCCTCATAAATCACTCGAAGAGACGTAATAGTTTTGTTTTATATATCGCGTCAGTTCGAGTTAAACAGAACAGCTATCGTCAGTTCGAGTATTTTGAGGTACGGAAAACGTATCAAGAACCTTATACAATAACAAAGCGTCTCGATATAATTTTGTTTCGCTTTAGCTACACAAAACCACTCGACGTGACGGTAGAGCTTTATTTTAAATATCGCGTCAATTAGAGTGAAATAGAACAGCTTTCGTCAGTTCGATTTCTATGACGTGACCAAACGATTTTTATAAAAAGTTTGATTTTTAATTAGTGCGAATACAAGATGAATAAT
>CANLUH010000023.1 GCA_947494205.1 uncultured Flavobacteriaceae bacterium
TGTTCGCTTTTTCCTTGGATTTTCTGAATATTTCATAAATAAGTTGAATTTGTGTCAACTTATTTCAGGACGGGACAGTTATAAAAGAAAAGCCTGTGATGTAATGTCACAGGCTTTTTTATAGTTTATAAAGTGGGTTTATTTATCTAATGCTAATGCAGTATTGTCACCCAATGCCTCATTTTCCTCTTCTGTAATTATAGTGTTAGTATTTGGTGCTCCATATAACTTCATTTTTAAACGCATAGTTAAATAGAATAATACAGGTACTACAATTAATGTTAAGAAGGTAGCAACAAATAATCCATAGATTACTGTCCATGCCAATGGTCCCCAAAAGATAACGTTATCTCCACCCATGTAAATATTAGGATTAAACTCGCTAAATAGAGAGAAGAAGTTAATATTTAATCCAATAGCTAATGGTATTAATCCTAGAATAGTAGTAATTGCTGTTAATAATACAGGTCTTAAACGTGCTTTTCCAGCTCTAATTATAGTAGATAATAAGTCTTCTTTACTTAAGTATTCGTTATCTTCTAAATCTAACTCGTTTTTCTTTCTGTCTATTAGGAGTTGTGCGTAATCTAAAAGTACTACACCATTATTTACAACAATACCCGCTAATGAAATAATACCCATCATAGTCATTAAAATAACAAAAGACGATCCTGTAATAACGATACCTCCAAATACACCAATTAAACTTAGGAAAATAGCAATCATTATAATTGTTGGCTTAGAGAACGAATTGAATTGGAAAATTAGAATTAAGAAAATTAAACCAAGCCCAGTAAAGAACGCTCCCATTAAAAAGTTCATTTGCTTTTTTTCTTCTTCAATTTGCCCTGTATAATCTATCTTAATATTTTTAGGCATATTTTCAAAGCTTTTCATTTCTTCTTGAACCCTACTTACAGCAGCTCCTGCATCTTTAAAACCTGGTGCTAATGCAGAATATACCGTAACAACACGTTTGGTGTCTTTATGTTTAATAGCGCTAAATCCAGAGCTATTATTTTGTTTTGCAACAGTTGAAACTGGGATTTCTTTTATTTGTCCAGAAGCTGGATCTCTAAACACCATATTTTGATCAAAAAGCGCACTTGTGCTGTAGCGGTCGTCTTTGTTAAAACGAACATAGATGTCATAGTCTTCTCCATCTTCTTTGTAAATACCAGCTTTAGCTCCAAAAATTGAATTTCTTAATTGTTGGCCTACTTGTCCAGTGGTAACACCTAGTTCGCCTGCTTTTTTACGATCTACAATTACTTGCATCGCTGGCTTTCCTTTGTTAACATCTATTTTAAGTTCATCTATAGCATCTATATTTTTAGAATTAATAAACTCTCGCATACGCTCAGCAGTAGTTATTAGATCATTATAGTTGTCACCCTCTAGTTCTATGTTAATTGGTGCGCCTGCAGGTGGTCCGTTAGCATCTTTTTCAACAGATATTAATACACCAGGATAAATACCTACTAAAGATTCTTGTACTTCTTTAAGTAAGGCCTGGCTATCGGCACCATTTCTATACTTGTATTCGCGCATAGAAGCCGTGATTTTTCCTTTGTGTGGCATTTCTGCAGCAGAACCTCCGTCGGTTTGTGGGTTTCCTGCGCCCTCACCTACTTGAGATACTGCACTTTCTACTAAAAAGTTTTCTCCATCTTTAACATACTTATCATTGTTAATAATACTATAAACTTTAGCTTCAATTTGTTTAGTAATAGTGTTAGTCTTTTCTATGTCGGTTCCTTGTGGATATTCTATATAAACAATAATCTGGTTAGGAACATTATCTGGGAAGAATTCAATTTTGGTTCTTTGCGCTCCTATAGAAGCTCCAAAAGCCATAAAAGCAGCAATCAATAGTAAAAAGGTTCCTATAGAAATAAAGATAGGTCTTTTCCCTTTTAAGGCTCCAGCAATTTTACTTTCGTACCAGTTCTCTAACTTTACTAAGGTTTTGTTTTGAAAGTTATTCACCATTTTTCTTAGAAATAGTCTATATGCCCACAATAAGATTGCTGTAAATAGCATAACTGTTCCTAAACCTCTATATGCTCCTCCAAAAAGTAATATTAGTAAACCAATACCTCCAATTATAGAGGATACTTTAATAATTTGTTTTAGTGGCATCTCTTTATCATCAGTCGTCATAAATTGAGAGACTAAAACAGAATTAAAAAAGATAGCTACAAATAATGAAGATCCTAGTACTACAGATAGTGTTTTTGGGAAATATACCATAAATTGTCCCATAACACCTGGCCATAATCCTAAAGGAACAAAGGCAGCTATAGTTGTAGCTGTAGATATAATTATAGGAAAAGCAATTTCTCCAATTCCTTTTTTAGCAGCTTCAATCCTGCTTAGTCCTTCTTCTTCCATTAATCTATAGACATTTTCTACAACCACAATACCATTATCTACTAACATTCCCAGTCCCATAATAAGACCAAAAAGAATCATCGTATTTAATGTAAAGCCTAGATAACTTAATATCATTAAAGACATGAACATAGACATAGGGATAGCAAAACCAACAAATAAGGCATTTTTGAATCCTAAAAAGAACATTAAAACAGTAACCACTAGTATAATACCAAAAATAATGTTGTTTACTAAATCGTCTACTTGTCCAATAGTTTTTGAAGATTGATCATTGGTTACAGTTACTTTTAAGTTACTAGGAAATACGTTTTCTATAGCTTCTTTAACAATGACATCAATTTGCTCTGCTGCGGCAACCATATTTTTACCTGCTCGCTTTTTTACATCCAGCATGACTACTCGGTCTCCAAATTCTCTGGCGTATGTAGTTCTGTCTTTTTCTTGAAAACTTATAGAAGCAACATCTTTTAAATAGATGGGGTTCCCTTTTTCAGACTTTACAACAAAATTCTCTAGTTCTGAAGGCGTTTCAATCTCTCCAATAATACGAATCGTTCTACGTTGCCCACTAGCAATTAAGTTACCTGCAGACATCGTCATGTTTCCATTGCCTATTGCACCTATAATATCATTAAAATTAACTTGAGAAGCCATCATTTTATAGATGTCTACAGCAACCTCAATTTCTTTTTCTTGCGCGCCACGAATATCTACTTTTTTAATTTCTTGTAAATCTTCAATTTCATCTTGTAGGTGTTCTCCAAACTCTTTAAGTTTTGCAACAGGATAATCTCCAGAAATATTAATATTAAGAATAGGAATTTCTTCACTCATACTTAAATCGAAGACATTAGGCTCTACTTTTGCATTATTAAACGTAGGCCAGTCTTCCCCAGAAGTTTCAGAATCTATTTCATCTTTTACTTTCTGTTTGGCTTGCTCTACTGTAATACTTTCATCGAATTCCACAATAACCATTGAGTAATCTTCTTGAGATGTTGAGGTTATTTCCACAACATTACTAACGGTTTTTAACTTGTCTTCAAGTGGGTCGGTAATTAGTTTTTCTATGTCTTCTGCTGTGTTTCCGGGGAATAAAGAACTAATGTAAATTTTAGTTTCTTTTATTTCTGGGAAGTTTTCTCTTGGCATACTAAAATAGGCCGAAATACCTAACACTAATATAAGTGTCATGGCCATATAGATGGTAGACTTATTATTTATGGCCCACGACGATAGACCAAATTCTTTATCTACTATCTTCTTCTTTTTGTTTTTCTTCTTACTCATTAGAATATAGGTTTTAGTCTATTAGTTTTACTTTTTGACCGTCTTTAACGCTACGCGCTCCTTCTTGTACTATTTCGGTATTGTTATCTATACCTTTTAAAACTTCAATAACATCACCTTGTGTTTTTCCTGTTTCTATAATAACACGTTTGGCTGTTGCTATACTGTCTGTTTTATTCTCTAGTATGTAAACGTACTGTTCTCCATTTGCATTTTCAGAAATGATGTTTTGAGGAATTAGTATCGCTTTTTCGTTTGTGTAGTCGTTAATTTTAAGCTTTGCCGTTAAATTAGGTTTTATGTTGCCTTTTTTATTAGGTACAGCTATTTCAATATTAAACGTTCTGTTTGCTGGGTTAATAAAATTTCCAGTTTGTCTTATAGAAGCTTCTAGTGTTTCTCCTAAAACTGGAAAATTAACTTGTACAGCTTTATTTTCTGTTACGTTACTAATATAACGTTCTGGGACATCTACAGAAATATACATGTCCTTAAGATTTACTATTCTCATTAATTGTGTTTGTCCCGGTGCAACAACATTACCTTGTTCTGTAATAACATCATCTATAATACCAGAGAAAGGTGCTCTTACTGCAGTTTTTGCTAGTGTACTGTTTAATTGTGCAATAGCTTTTTGTTGCGCTTCGTAAGCAGATTTTGCTTGAAGATATTGTATCTCACTACCAATTTTTTGCTCCCAAAGTCGCTTTTGTCTATCGTAAGTTGTTTTAGCTAAGTCTGCTTGAATTTGTAACTGTGCTACTTGAGAACTTAATCCGCCATCATCAATTCTAGCTAATAATTGTCCTTTAGAAACGCGTTGCCCTTCTTTAACAAATACTTGTTTTAAAATACCAGCCATTTCTGGAGTTATTACTAAGTTTTGTTTGGTTGCTACATTACCTTGTAATTCTAAAAAGTGTTCAAACTTTTCAGATTTTGCAGTAAAAGATGTTATTAAAGGTAGCTTTTTAGCAGGTGATAATTCATCTATTTTTAAATCGATAGCCTTAATCGATGCCGCTAATTCTTGTTGTTGAGCTACAAGTTTACTACGTTCTGCTTTTATAGATTCTAAATCTAGTTTTTTACCTGCTTTATCTCCGCCACAAGAGGCTAGAATTAAAGTTAGCGATAATAGTGTTAATATATTTTTCATTGTGTTTAGTTTTCTCTATTTATATTTGGTTTAATACTGTTTCTAATGCTGCTTTTTTATTAATTATTTCCAGCATAGTTTGTAATAAATCGTTTTGTGCAGCGTATAATTGTGTTTGTGCTTGCTGCAGTTCGAAGCTAGAACCGATACCTTCAAAAAATTTGATTTGATTTTTTTTCTCAATACGTTCTGCTAATGCTAGATTATCTTTTTTATTATCGTAATCTTCTATAGCAAATTGGTAATCGCTCTTTGCAGCAGCTATTTCTAGTTTTATTTTTTGTTCTGTTTCTGTTAAAGTTTCTTCTGCTTTTTGAAGGTTTATTTTAGCACGTTGTGTTGCAGCGCTTCGCATACCCGAACTAAATATTGGGATACTTATATTAACACCAAACAGTGATGATCCAAACCATTTTGTGTCTGTATTAGCAAATACAAATTTGTCATCGAATGCAGAATAGCCGCCATTTAAAAAAGCGTTAACTGTTGGTAAAGCTTTACTTTTTTCAAGTTTTACTAATAATGATTTAGCCGATTTGTCGTTTTCTGCAATTCTATAATCTATAGTACTGTTAATATCTTCATTGGTTTCTAATAAATTTAAAACAATATTTTGCGAGGTCAAAGACTCTAAACTATCTAAAAGCTCTGTAGTAGAGTTAACATCTTTCCCTATAGTTAAGTTTAACATTTGATATGCTAAGTCTTTTAGACGATTAGTATTATTTAAGCTACTTTTTACACCAGATAGTGTAATTTGTATTTGCTCAACGCTCTCTTCTTCCTCTAGACCGTTTTCATAGATTTTAGTTACATCATTAAGATTTTTCTCTAAAACAGCAATGTTGCGTTTTAATATTACAATACTTTCCTCGGCAAGTAATACATTACCATAGGCGTTAATAACAGCTTTTCTAATTTCTAAATCTGTTTTTTCTTTAGCATTTTTAGAAATCTCTAAGAACACTTTAGCAGATTGTAGAGCGACTAAGTAAGAGCCGTCAAATATTTTTTGATTTAATGTTACTGTAGCTGTTGTGCTTTGTTTAGTTCCAAAAACGACTTCGGCAAATTCCCCTGGGTTGCCTCCAAAAAATTCTGCAGGAATTACAGATACTTGTTGTTTTAAGAAATTTTGATAGCTAACATCTGCACTAATTTGCGGTAAACCTGTAGCAGTAGTTTCCCATTTTTGTTGCTCTGCGGCTTCTATGTCTAAAGCAGCATTTTTAGCAGTTCGATTATTTTCTAAAGCATAATCTATAGCGTCTTGTAAAGTGAAACTTTGTTTTTCTTCTTGAGAAAAGACGAAAGAGGTTATAAGAAAGAATAGTACAATTGGAATGTGTTTCATTCTATATTATTTTTGATTGGATTTATTTATAAATTGATTTAATATTTGTAGTCCGTTGTCTGTAACAATAGCTCTTAAATGGTATTCTAAATAACTTTCCATTAAGTAATTCATGTTAAATTTACTTTGTGGAAAAATGCTTTCATCCTTAATACCAGTCATCCCATTAAAATACATACGAGAAATAAAGTCTACATCGATGTTCGATCTAAACAATAAAGTATCTATTCCTTTTTGAAGACTTTCTTTTACTGAATCGTGCATTTTATCGAATTGTCTCATTCTTAAAATAGAATACACTTGAGGATAGTATTTTTTTAATTGATATTGTGGCGATGCTTTTTCATTTTTTAAATGGTTCATTACAAACATCTTTATATCGTAAAGCTCTTCAATTGGATTAGCAGAAGCTTCGCAAATACCATCGATACCATCACATATATTTTCAAAAAGATTTAAAGTAACGGCTTCAACAAGTTTTATTTTATTTTTAAAATGAACATAAATGGTCTTTTTAGAAATAGCCATTTCACTAGCAATATCATCCATTGTCACACTTTTAAAACCTAGCGTGAGGAATAATTCTGTCGATTTTATTATTATTTGTTCTCTCATAATCAGGTGCAAAGATAGACTAGGAAACTTTAAAAACAAAAATAGTTTCCATAGTTTTAATAATTTTTTAACATTAGAGTAAAGTATTTGCTTTAATACTTTCATTTACTTTATTTTTGCCAGATGCAACACACAAAAGAGTATCAAACGTTTTTTATAGAGTATTTAGAAGATTATTCTAAGGAAAGAGAACCTAAAAATCTGTACGAGCCTATTAACTATATTTTAAAATTAGGAGGGAAACGATTGCGTCCTGTTTTAACTTTAATGACAGCAGAATTATTTAACTGTAATTATAAAAAGGCTTTAGATGCTGCTTTAAGTATAGAGATTTTTCATAATTTCTCTTTAGTTCATGATGATATTATGGACGGTGCACCTTTACGTAGAGGTAAAGAAACTGTGCATAAAAAGTGGGATGTTAATACGGGTATTCTTTCTGGAGATGCAATGTTAATTATGGCATATCAATTATTTGAGAGTTATGAGCCTAATACGTTTCAAGCCTTAGCAAAATTATTTAGTAAAACGGCTTTAGAGGTTTGCGAAGGACAACAATATGATGTTGATTTTGAAACTCGTGACGATGTTACTATTCCTGAGTATTTAAAAATGATTGAATACAAAACGGCCGTATTAGTTGGAGCAGCCATGAAGATGGGAGCTATAATTGCTGGAGCTTCTAATAAAGATCAAAATAGTGTGTACGAATTTGGTAAACTATTAGGTATTGCATTTCAATTACAAGATGATTATTTAGATGCCTTTGGAAACCCTGAAACATTTGGCAAGCAAGTAGGAGGAGATATTATAGAAAATAAAAAAACATATTTATATTTAAAAGCTATTCAATCTTTAACAGCAGTAGAGAAAACACAATTAGAACAATTATTTACTGTAAATCTAGAAGATAATACAGAGAAAATTGAAACGGTGAAAGCAGCATTTATAAATAGCGGATCTGCCGAAGCAACTCAGAATGAAATTAAAAACTATACAAAACAAGCTTTTTCTGTTTTAGATAAATTAAGTATTTCGGAAGAAAAGAAAACACTTTTAAAACAATTTGGTAACGCTTTAATGACACGTAAAGTGTAGTTTCGAAGTTTCTATATAAATCTCATATAATAATGCAACTGCCAAAAACATTTAACGAACTCATAACCGAGGCTAATCAATTAGATTTATATATGAAATTAGTGCAGCAATTAAATAAAGATTTTTTGTTTGCTAATATTGATTTAGATTTTAGTGAAGATATTTTGCCAGAAAGTTTAAAGCTTTTATTGCATGAAACCATATATAAACTTATTCAAGAAAAGTTTACTGAGTATTTAAATTTACTATATATAATAGATGTGCCAGAAGCTACTATTAAAGCATTAGATGGAAATGATACCTTAAAACTCTCTGAAGAGGTTACCTTTTTAATTTTAAAACGTGAATGGCAAAAAGTATGGTTTAAAAATAAATATTCAGCACAATAAAAGCTTTCTAGAAGTAAAATCTAACAAAAGGAGCCCAAGGGTCTACGTATATGCTTCTATTCTCATCGTAAAGCACATCGTATCTAATCCCAAAGGTAACGTTTTGACTTCTGTAGCCTATACCCATAAATAAGGCAGGGTACCAATAATTTTCATCCTGAAAGTCTGAGCTGTCGAAATTTCTGCTAACATTTAATTCTTCAAATTCTGCAGATAATTGTAAAGCTTCTATAGGGTTGAAAAGCCCAATAACACTTCCACCTACAATAGTAGATTTAAAAAAATCTTTACTTCTATTATATGTTCCATTAAGGCCAACACCTAGAGAAAATTGAGGATTAAAATCGTAAATAGCACTAGGAGCTATAGTTGCGCTAAAAAAACCAGTACCAGTACTAACACCTAAACCACCACCATAACGTACATTATTCCAAAAACTATTGGTTTGTAATTCTGCATTATTTTGAGCATTCACGAAACTCATAAAAAGAAAAGATAATAGTAAAAAGTGCCATTTTTTGGTGTTAATTCTCATAACCGATACAATTTGTTAGGTGTAAAAGTTATAAATATAATAAAAGCGTTACTATTTTTAGTAAAAGTTGTATTTTTGATGAAATTTTGTTGAAGCGAACACGTCTTATACATAATATGGATAAATATTCCTTTTTAAACGCAGCACATACAGCATACTTTGCTGACCTATACGAACAATATCTAGAAAACCCAGATTCTGTAGAACCAAGTTGGAGAGCCTTTTTTCAAGGTTACGATTTTGGTAGTGAAAATTACGGATTGGAAGGAGAAATAGTAGAAGGTGTTTCTACTCAAATTCCAGAACATGTTCAAAAAGAATTTCAAGTTGTAAAACTAATAGATGGCTATAGAAATAGAGGCCACTTATTTACTAAAACCAATCCTGTTAGAGCCCGTAGAAAATATGCGCCAACATTAGAGATTGAAAATTTTGGTTTATCAGCTTCCGATTTAAATACCACATTTAGCGCAGGTGACATTTTGGGGCTTGGGCCAAAAACATTACAGCAAATAATAGATCATTTAGAGTCTATTTATTGTGATGCTATTGGTGTAGAGTATATGTATATTCGAAAGCCAGAAGAAATACAATGGATTCAGAATAAGCTGAACATTAATGATAATCAGCCTAAATTTTCGGCAGACCAGAAAAAACACATTCTTAAGAAGTTAAACGAAGCTGTTTCTTTTGAAGGGTTTTTACATAAAAAATATGTCGGGCAAAAACGTTTTTCTCTAGAAGGAGGAGAATCTTTAATCCCTGCATTAGATGCTGTTATAGAAAAAGCAGCAAACTTAGGTGTTAAAGAATTTGTTATGGGAATGGCTCACCGTGGTCGTTTAAGTACATTAGCTAACATCTTTGGGAAATCTACAAAGGATATTTTTAGTGAGTTTGATGGTAAAGATTACGAAGAAAAAGTATTCGATGGGGATGTAAAATACCATTTAGGCTTAACCAGTAATCGTGAAACAGATTCAGGTAAAAAAATACACTTAAGTATTGCACCTAATCCATCGCACTTAGAAACAGTAGGAGCAGTAGTAGAAGGTATAGCGAGAGCAAAACAAGACAAGTATCATAAAGACGACTTTAGTAAAGTATTGCCAATAGTTGTACACGGAGATGCAGCAATAGCAGGTCAAGGTTTAATATACGAAGTTGTGCAAATGGCACAGCTAGATGGTTACCGCACTAATGGTACCATCCATGTTGTTGTAAATAACCAAGTAGGATTTACCACTAATTATTTAGATGCGCGATCAAGTACATATTGTACAGATGTTGGTAAAGTAACATTGTCTCCAGTATTACACGTAAATGCAGACGATGCGGAAGCAGTAGTACACGCTATGCTATTTGCATTAGATTTTAGAATGCAATTTAAGCGTGATGTCTTTATAGATTTGTTAGGCTATAGAAAGTACGGGCATAATGAAGGTGATGAGCCAAGATTTACACAGCCAAAATTATACAAGGCTTTAAAGAACCATGCTAACCCAAGAGATATATACGTAAATAAATTAACTGCTGAAGGTGTTATAACAGAAGAATATGTTAAACAGTTAGAAGCAGATTATTTAAGTACTTTAGAAGAGAACTTAATAGATTCTCGAAAAGAAGATAAAACAGTAATTACACCATTTATGCAACACGAGTGGAAAGACTTTTCACGAGTAGATGAAGCAGAAATGATGAAAACTGTTGATACAACAACAACAAGAACGCAATTAGAAAAAATAACGAAAGTTATTTCTAATCTGCCAGAAGATAAAAAGTTTATACGTAAGATAGAACGTATTACAGAAGCTAGGCAAAAAATGTTCGACGCTGATCAATTAGATTGGTCTATGGCAGAACATTTAGCTTATGGTACTTTATTAGAAGAAGGTTATAATGTTAGAATCTCTGGGCAAGATGTAGAACGTGGTACGTTCTCACACAGACATGCAGTAGTTAAAGTAGAAGATAGTGAAGAAGAAGTAGTATTATTAAATAATATAAGCGAAACACAAGGTGACTTCTATATTTATAACTCATTATTATCTGAATACGGAGTTGTAGGTTTCGATTATGGTTATGCTATGGCAAGCCCAAAAACATTAACTATTTGGGAAGCACAATTTGGAGACTTTAGTAATGGAGCACAAATTATGCTTGACCAGTATATCTCTGCTGGAGAAGATAAATGGAAAACTCAGAATGGTTTAGTAATGCTATTACCTCATGGTTACGAAAACCAAGGTGCAGAACACTCTTCTGCTAGAATGGAACGTTACTTACAATTATGTGCAAAAGACAATATGTTTGTCGCCGATTGTACAACACCAGAAAATATGTTTCATTTGTTGCGTAGGCAAATGAAGGTTGGCTATAGAAAACCATTAATTGTATTTACGCCAAAAAGTTTATTGCGTCATCCAAAAGCGGTGTCTACAGTAGATTCTTTTGTAAATGGAAGTTTCCAAACAATAATAGAAGACAAAGTAGCTTCCGAAGATAAGATTAAAACATTAGTATTCTTAACAGGTAAATTCTATTACGACTTAGAAGAGGTAAGAAAAAAGGAAGGAAGAGATGATGTTACTTTTGTAAGAATAGAACAATTATTTCCATTACCAAAAACAGAAATACGTAAGATATTAGAAAAATACAAACATGTAGAAGATGTGGTTTGGGCACAAGAAGAACCAAGAAATATGGGAGCTTACAGTCACATGTTAATGCACTTAGACGAAGCAAAAACATTTAGAGTTGCTTCTAGAAGACCATATGGAGCACCTTCAGCAGGAAGCTCTACGCGTTCTAAAATACGTCATCAAGAAGTAATAGATTTTGTATTCGATAAAACAAAAAATAATCAACGTTAAATACAATTGAAGTAGTATAACTTCAATTTAATACAATAGACACATGAAAAAAGGACTTTTAATTATTGCATTGTTATGTTTCTCACTAGGATTTTCGCAATCTAGTGCAAATAAAAAAGCAGCAACCGATTTCCAAACTGCATATAATGCTTCTAACTTTGAAGCTATTTTTAATATGTATGATGCGGAAATGAAAGCCGAAATGCCATTAGAAAGAACAATAGCATTTTACACTAGAATTAAAGCCTCTAGAGGAGAAATTAAAACAATGGAATATTATAACGTTAAAGACGAAGCAGCAGTTTATAAAACGACATTTGCTAACGATGTTATGGATGTTCGTGTAAGCCTTAATCAAGCAAATAGTAAAGTTAGTGGTCTGTATTTAGTAGCACAACGAAGAAAATAAATAAATTAAAATAAATTAGTCTAAAATTTAGAACAGACTTAAAATATATAAAATTATAGTACGATGATTTTAGAAATGAAAGTGCCTTCTCCAGGAGAATCAATTACAGAAGTTGAAATAGCAGAATGGTTAGTTCAAGATGGTGATTATGTTGAAAAAGATCAAGCTATCGCAGAGGTAGATAGTGATAAGGCAACATTAGAATTACCAGCTGAAGCTAGTGGAGTTATTACACTTAAAGCAGAAGAAGGTGATGCTGTAGCTGTAGGACAAGTTGTATGTTTAATAGACACAAGTGCAGCTAAACCAGAAGCAGGAGATGCTCCTGCTAAAACAGAGAAAAAAGAAGAAGCACCTAAAGTAGAGCAAGCAAAACCTGCTGCTACTGAATCTAAAACGTATGCTACTGGTACAGCTAGTCCAGCAGCTAAAAAGATTTTAGCAGAAAAAGGTATGGATGCTAGTGCTGTTTCTGGAACAGGTAAAGATGGTCGTATTACAAAAGAAGATGCTGTTAAAGCAGTACCATCTATGGGAACACCAACAGGTGGTAACCGTGGAACTTCTAAAAGTAAAATGTCTATGTTACGTCGTAAAGTAGCAGAACGTTTAGTAGAAGCTAAAAATACTACAGCAATGCTTACTACTTTTAACGAAGTAGATATGTCTCCAATTTTTGCGTTACGTAAAGAATATAAAGAAACCTTTAAAGCAAAGCACGGTGTAAGTTTAGGATTTATGTCTTTCTTCACATTAGCAGTAGTAAGAGCATTAAAACTATATCCAGCAGTTAACTCTATGATAGATGGTAAAGAAATGCTGTCTTACGACTTTGTAGATGTTAGTATAGCAGTTTCTGGACCAAAAGGATTAATGGTGCCTGTAATTAGAAATGCAGAAAACTTATCGTTTAGAGGTGTAGAGTCTGAAGTAAAACGTTTAGCATTAAGAGCAAGAGATGGTAAAATTACTGTAGACGAAATGACTGGAGGAACATTTACAATCTCTAACGGAGGAGTATTTGGAAGTATGTTATCAACTCCTATAATTAATCCACCGCAAAGTGGGATTTTAGGAATGCATAATATTGTAGAGCGACCAGTAGCAGTAGATGGACAGGTTGTTATACGTCCAATAATGTATGTAGCACTATCTTATGATCATAGAATTATTGATGGAAAAGAAAGTGTAGGTTTCTTAGTAGCTGTTAAGGAAGCTTTAGAAAATCCAACAGAATTATTAATGGATAATAATATTAAGAAAGCTTTAGAATTATAATAAAGTAAAATAACGAATATAAAAAAGCGTAACTGTTAGCAGTTACGCTTTTTTTATGAGTTTTTAATTTTTAATGTTCTGTTATTCTACGCGGTTAAAAAGAAACCAGCGACAATGTTAATTGAAATAACAATAACGGCAATAATCATAACACCTATGATTAAATTCTTGTTATTTTCCCCCTTAATTTTTTCCATAATATTAATATTTTCACACTTACTTCTTCTTTTTTGAAAACTCTGCATCCTAGGATGCAGAGCAATCTCATAATTCTCCCTAAGAATTAAATTAATAGCATTGTAAATATAGAGTGATTAAATGAACTGTGAAATACGTATATCTACGTATTTTTTTTAGACAGTGATTATCTCTGTAAACCACTTATATCACTGGGTTTGTGTTGTTTTTTGAGGCTTTTTTGGCATAAAATTACATCAGGCATACTATCAGGTAAAACGCAGAATATCTAGTTTAGAGCAGTGAGGTTTATATAAAGCGAAATGATTTAAAATAAAAAAAGCTTCAAAACAAAAACTGTTCTGAAGCTTTTTATTGATTCTCCCTAAAAATCAATTAATAGCATTGTAAAGATAAAAGTAATATTTGAATTATGAAATACGTATATCTACGTATTTTTTTGAAGTGTATAAAGTCTATAAAAAAAGAAAAGCCTCAAAACAAAACAGCTTTGAAGCTTTTAATAATCTCTTCTTGTGATTTCATTAATTTATTAGCATTGTAAAGATAAATTGAATATTCGATCTGTGAAATACGTATATCTACGTATTTTTTTGAAATTATTTTTTTAGGTAAAAAAACGGAAAAAGCTCCAAAACATCAGTGTTTTAGAGCTTTTATGATTCTTATAAAGAATTTTGAAGGTTAATAGCCTTACAAAGGTAAAATGAAAATTCTGCTTAAAACTACGTAGAACTACGTGTTTTTTAATAAATCTTTATTTAAGTTGGCCCATATGGTTAATGCATGTCTAGATTTCTCTAATTTAAGCTTCTTAATAATATTACTTCTATGCTTTTCTACGGTCCTTACAGAACTATTTAAAGATTCTGCAATCAGGCTACTGGTTTTGTTTTCCGCTAAGCCTTGAACAACTTTAATCTCTGTTTTTGTTAAAAGTTCTATTATAGTAGAATTAGTATATTTTAATTTAGAATTAAGGTAAGAAGCTATTTCTTCACTAAAGTATGGTTCTCCTCGTTTTACGTGTTCTATACAGTTTTCTATTTCCTCTACAGCAAACTCTTTTAATATATAGCCATAAACACCATAGTTTACTGCTTTATCGTATAACTCTTCTTGATTATCGAAGGTAATTAATATAACTTTTGTACTAAGCTCATTTTTTTTGCATTCAGCTGCTATCTCTAAGCCTGTAAGAAAAGGCATTTGTATATCTAAAATAGCAATGTCTGGTTTGTGCTTTATAATAAGGTTATAAGCTGTTTGCCCGTCTTCTGCACTACCTACAATGTCGTAGCCTTTCGAGGAAATGTAGCCGCTCAATCCTCTTAACATCAGTGGATGGTCATCTGCAATAACAATAGATACACTCATTAAGGAGAATAAATTTAAAATTAGTATTTATTTATTATTCGATTTTTATGTTAATTATAACACTAGTTAGTTAAAGGGTTTTAAATATAGATATTTCTTTTCGTAATCAATAATTCCTTTCCCCTTTTTTAAAATATCTGCTCCAATTATACCATTAACAGCGCTTACTTCTTGATTTAAAAGAGCTGTGTTAATATGTGTAAGATCGAATAATACTAAAGACTTATTGTTTACTTTCCAACGTCCTATCTTAATAGTATTTCTTCTAGAAATTTGAGTTACCATATCTGTTGTGCCAGCACCAGCAGCTTTTATTTTAGAATCTTTAACTTTTAAATTAAAGAGCGCAATATCTTCAAAGCCAATACAACTACTTGAAGCACCTGTGTCTAAAATAAATAGACCTTTAACATCGTTAATGGTTGCTTTTATTTCAAAATGATTGGTTCTGGTAAGTTTTAATTTAATTTTTTTATAGCCTTTGCTTAGTAAAAATTCTTGAAGTGTATTTTCCATTTCGTTTTTTAAATCCTAAAAATAAAAGTAACGCTATTAGTATAGCAACTGCAATGATAACTAAATATTCGTAATTGTTTTTCTTTGGTTTACTTAAGTTTCCATAAAAAGTGAAAGCGCTCCAATAATAGGGAGACTTTTTAATGTTAGTAATAGACTCGTTTTGTAAGTAATCTAATTTGGATTGGTTATTTGAAACGTAAGCTGAGTTGTTTTTATTATAGTTTTTATAAAAAGACGCCATAATTTGTGAAGTTGATAAATCGCTAATCTTCCAAAGTGAAAAGAGCATGTTTTTTGCTCCTGCATATTGAAAACCGCGTGCTAAACTCATAGCCCCTTCTCCGTATTTTAATTGTCCAATTCCTGTTTCGCAAGCACTTAATACAACTAAATCTGGATTTAAGTCTAAAGCATACAATTCATTTAGAGATAAAGAACTGTTTGCAAACTCTATACTTGCTGGTTCAATAAAATTGCCACTTTTGGCATGTGTAGATAAATGTAGAATACTATAATCTTTAGCCATTGAAATAAAACTGTTTTTAGTAGCGGAAGTATTTGTTAATAGACTAGCATCCATAATACTATTAATGTTTTCGGCTTCTTCTTTAGAATACTCTAGAGATTTATTAGAGTTTTTAAAAATTGGGAATACTCCCAACAGGTTCTGTTTAGAGCTATTATCTTCTGTTTTTAAATATAATGACGCACTACTGTTATAAGCTAATTTATGGTGCTTCACAACAAAGGGCATACTCTCAAAATTCAGACTATTACTTTTTGAAGTCAGTAACCCATCAAAAGGAATGAAATTGATAAAACCATCTGGAATAATTATCAAATTAGTCTTGTCTTTTACTTTATTAAGCAAAAGTGTTTCGTATAAAGAAAAAGCACTAACAGTATATTGTGTAATATTATTGTTAATGGCTGAAGCATTGTCGAAGTAGTTTATAAACGTTATAATTTCATCTTTTACAGCATTATGTAACGAGATACGATTCAATTCGATTGCTTTTTCAGAAATTATAAATTGAAAAATCGCATCGTTACCATAAAAATATTCAATTAAGGTTGCCTTATCTTTTTGAAGTTTCTTTGTAATCTTAGCTAAAGAAATGGATTGATTTTTAATCGTACTATACTTTTCGTCTATGTCTTTTTTTAGTGTTTTTAATTGAATACTTATGTCATTTAAAGACGTCCTTAATCTACTAGTATGCTCTTTTTTATTATAAGGTGTTTTAATAAGTTGATTTGTAAGTTGCTCTTGTTGTTTTAATAAGTGCTGTTCTTTAATTAAAAGAGAATCGTTGGGATAGGTTTCTAAAAGTGTTTTTTTAGCGATAGATTCTTTTAAAATATTAGATTTAAACTGTTCGGCATAAATAAAAGCTTGCTCAATATAATAGGTGGATTCATCAGTATTACTTAATTCGTATAATAATTGAATGCATTTTGCGCTTCGCTTTCTGTTATTAGAGAGTTGAATTAATTGCCCTTCTTGTGAAGTAATTTCATTATCTAATAAAGTAGAAGCATAGAAACTTAAATCGTAACACTGTAACGCTTGTTTAGGATCTGTTTGTAATTGCGCTAAAGCATCAAAAAGGTCTATAAAAGTATTTTCAGGATAGATATCGTTTTTGCCTGGTAAACCCTTACTATTAAAATTAGGGATTAAAAGGCGAAGTGCTATTTTTAATTGTTTTGCTGCGGTATTATTATCTTCTAAAAGATTATATAAATGTGCTTCTTCAATACTACGTTTTGCAAGCATTCTTGCAGATGCCATTTTGTTATTGCCTAAAGATTTTAAACTATTGAATTTTTTTAACGCCTCTTTATAATCCCCTTTTTTATATGCTAATTCGTATTCTAATTGTGTTTTTGTGTATGCATCTAAAATGTTTGGGAGTTTCATTTGTGCATGTGGATCGTCAATAATAATGATGGTTTTATTTAAACGAATTTCACTCCTAGATTTAATATTTTTAAGTCTTCTTTTTTGATAGGGTTTCAAGTTTTTAATCTGTAAGCCTTTAGTAGATACCTCTATTGCTAATTGATGTTTTCCTAACTTTTGATAGAGATTACTTAGGTTAATAGCGCCTGAAGCTAAATGAGACTCGTTTTTTTGCTGTTCTGCTAAAAAAATATAATGCTTAATAACGTTTTCTGCATTGGTATAGTTATTTGCTTTGTGGTAAAGAACACCTAGTGGAATTAAGCAATACTCTATAATGTCGAATTGAAACAGATTCGCTATGTTTTCTTTTTTATAGCGTGTCCAAGCATCTTCATAAACCGCAATAGCTTGTTGTTGTTTATTATTTTTAGATAAATAGTAACCTTTATTTAAGAGTAGGTTTATAAAAGCAAAATGTTCGTCTTCAGTTTTAATAGTTGTTTTAAATGCTGCTATTTTTATGTTTAGTGCTTCTAATGCACTTTCCGTTTTAGTACTATTAAATACTTCTGTAGCCTCATATATTTCATTTTCTAAATTTTGTGAAAATGCGTTATTAAAAAAGAACAGAAGTAATAATACAAAAAGGAGTCTATTCATAAATAGTAACTTTAAAATTTCCAAAGTGCATAGAATTGCATATAGTTGTAATTTTCTTTAAAGTTGAAAACATACCGTGCGCCTATACTTGGTCCTATTCTTGCAAATCCTGCTGTAGCTTCTACTAAAAAGCCTGTTCTAAGATTAGTAAACGAATTCTTAGATTCTGTTTGGCTTTCTCTACTGTCTACTAAAATACCGGGTTGCATATTAATATTTTCAAAACGTTCTATTAATATATCTTGCGTTTGTTTTTCGCTAATAGAAATCATGCCTTGCAGTCCAGCACCTAAACCTACATAATTATTGATATTGTATCTTGCTAACACGGGTATTTCCCAATCTATGTTATTATAAGTTGTCCTTGTTGTTGTGCGTTGAAATTGTTGTTCTCCGGTTGCAGTAATAGCTGTTAATGTTTCATTTATAGTTGTGTTTCCATCGTATTCATGTAAGCTGTTTAATAATTCTACCTGCCAATACCATTTATAGGATTTATATGGAGATAATGTAGCGCCAATAAAATAACTTCTAGAATTTTCTAAATCGCCAAAAGAATTATAACCTGCTTTCGCGCCAATAGAAATACCAGGTAAAAATCGAGTGGTAGAGTAGTTTGTAATTATAGGTTCGTTCTTGTCGAAAATAATGGCTGTTCTAGATTTTGTTTTTACCTTATGAAAATCTTTAGCGAACTTTAAACTATACTTTACAAAGCCTTTTGTAGAATCGTATTCTTTTACATTTTTTTGTTCGCTTCCTGGTAAGTATATGTTTTTAAAAGTAAAGATGGCTTGTTTGTCTGTATAAGTAGTGTCCAAACAACTATACCTTACTTCTTTTTCTTTTGGGCAGATTTCACATTTGGGATACATGTCTTCAACTCTAATAGTCGATTTATCGAACATATCTGGGATATCTGTTTCTAAGCGAATGGTTCTAGCTGGACCTTCTCCATTGTTTTGAAACTTAATTTTAAATTTAGGACGTTTAAAGCGTACGAGTCTATAATTTAAAAATGTAGAGTTAGAAGACATTTTATTAGGATCGTGAGAGGTAACAATCTCCATTTCCATAGTTTTTACTTTGTGGTTTCTGTATGTATCGTCTGGGACATAAACACCTCTAATGGAAATAATGGCACTGGTATCTTTAAGCATTTCTGGAGTAGTTTTAAACGTGTAAAATACATTCCGTTCTTCATTAGGTTTCATATCATTAAACTCTAATGTGCTTGATTTTTTATAACTCGCTTTAGCATCAGCTAATGTTAATTCTAGATTTTTTTTATCTGTGGTATCTTGAATTCGCGATCGTAATTGTAGTATCTGTTTTTCCGCGGAAGCGTAATAATTATAATTATCATCTATTGGGTTAGATAATACAATAGCATCTTCTGCATCAACGTTTTTTTCGTTATGATGTAATCTGGTGTCTACTAATTCAAAATTTGCATCCTTATATTTTTCTTCATTGTAAAACAAATAGAGTTTCCCATTAGCACTATAATCTTTAGAATTCTTATAGCTCATAATAACTACAATATCTTCCTCTGGCATTGGTTCTCGGTTACGTTGTAAAGTAAAATCTTCGGTCATTGACGCTTCTTCGTTATAAGCAGTAGCGTCTTTTTCTATTTTTATTTTTTTAGGTCTAGAAACTGGGGGCTTGCCTGTGTCGTAATTATTGGTAGCCCAAAGTTTAGCTTCGTATTCACCAGTTTTTTTATAAGTATGTTTTGGGTGTTCTGCTTTACTATAATTACCATCTCCAAATTCCCAGTAATGCGAATAAAAAGCTTTCGGTGCTCCTGCTATTTGATTTAGAGGCGGAGTCTGTGGTGCAAACTGAACAGTATTACCTGTCGTTTTATAATCTATTGTAGCGGTGCCTCTAGTTGAATCTATTGCTTGATTTTGTTGAGCAAGAATAGAGAATGGAATAGCAAAGAAGAGTAATATAGGGAATAGTGTCTTCATAGTTAGTTGGTTTAGTAACGTTTAAATATACAAAAACTGATGTTTTAAAGTTTGAGATATAAGCTGCTGTTTAAAAAATAATTAGATAGCATTGTCATATTGAGCCATACGAAAGACTCAGCAAGACAAAAACGAAAACAAAGAAGCTGTCTAAAAAGTACAGTTCTATGTCATATTGAGCTTGTCGAAATATTTTATCGTATTGGGAATCAATAATAGTTTCGACAGGCTCAACTTGACAAGATGGATGATGATGACTTTTTAGGCTGCCTATTTGTTTAAGTAGGAATTATAATTATGGTAGCGCGTTAATAATGTCTATAAATTCTGCTTCGGTAGCTACTGCTGTTTCATCTATAGAGAATGTAATAATGTCATTGGCTGCAATTGTTACAGCTTTTACTGCATATCTCCATATACCATTATCTTCTGTAGCGAAAATAACATGACATTCTAAACCGATAGGGATTTGTCCATAGTGTTCGCTAAATAAATTTAAAGTGCCATCGTAAGTATCTAAAGCTGCTAAACCTGTATCTTCTCCGTCGTATGATAAATACATAGCACTATTTGTAAAGTTATAGCCTATTGGAGCTTGTGCTTGAATTAATGTCTTTGGTCTTGGGTCGTTATAAAAACGATCAATGTTTGTCCATCCAAATTCTCCTATAAAAGCATAGTATTCTCCGCCTTCAACAAAAACACCGCCTTGTCCTGTTGCATCTTCAACTTCATTCCATGCTAAGTTATCTTCTGCATCTATTGTTCCGTTCCATAAAGTCATAGCTGGGTCTGCACCGCCAGTTAAACTGTTAGGTACAATAAGTTGTATATTACAGTTTACGTCTATTACTGCTCCATTTTGCGTAGCTTCTAAAAAGAATTCTCCTCCAGATAATAACATGGCTTTATCTCCATTAGGTAAAGTTCCCATAGTTGGCTTGTTAGTAGAAAGCATCGTACCTTTTTCAAAAAGTTCTACATATTCTAAATCGATGGTTCCAGTTACAGGATCTCCATTTAATGTTAAACAGTTAGTGTTAATATTTATTTGCACACCTTTAGTAGACGTTAGTGTAATGTTTCCATCACTACCATCGAACTGAAAGTTCTGTGTTTGGTTTTCTAATGCTTGTTGTTTAATGTTTGTAAAATCTTGTGCACTAGGTACAGGATTAGAAGTTATTATATCTACATCGTCGCTAGTTTCGCAACTTGTAAATAAGGCTAATGATACTACTAAAGTTCCAAAAATTGTTTTTAAAGTTTTCATACTATTTGTTTTTTTATTGTTATACATCTTTATATCAATAGGGTAATTATTTTGTTACCCTATTGGAGTGGTTTTTTAATCTAAAAGGGTTAAAGCATCAAGTATTTCTTGAGTTGATTTGGCTTCAAAGTTTAATGTTAATTCTTCTTCATTTTGAATTGTCACTTCATCTACAGCTAAATATTGCTGATTATTTTCTATTGTGATTGCGACGTAGGTAACGCTTAAACCTTCAGGAAGCATATCAACATAACTTTGAAGTCCATTTGCATAGGTTGTTGAAAATTTTACTACAGCTGGAAGATTGTTTTCTTCAAAAACTAAGAATACGGTTGTTTCTGAAATATTTGGACTTCCAGTCAAGTTGATGTAGTTAGTTGTTTTTGTTCCAGGGTAATTATAAAATTTGTCACAATTAGACCAACCGGTATCAAAAACATCATAAATATATGAAGCAGGAGCTGCAATAAAACTCATCCCATTTCCATTTCCAACTCCAACGTCAGATGTTGCATTCCATACAATACCTTCGTCATTTGATGTTGTTCCTGAAAAAGGAAGCATTTGAGGGTCTAGTCCTCCAGCAGATGGCACAGAAACTTGATAATTCATGCCAGAAGCTAATTGTACCTCATTTCCATTTTGTGATACTAAAACTTCTGTTTCTCCTTCAGATAATAAAAAAGTGTTGTCGTTTGAAAAACTCAAGGCATTTGTGGGTTTGTTAGACAAAATCATCTCACTAGGCTTGAATATTTCTTTTATTGCTACATCTACAGTTCCTGTTACAAGGGTATTGCTCGCATCTACTAATGCATTTGCAGGGAAAGTTACTATTGTACCATTTTCGCCAGTTATACTACCTCCAACAGAAGCATCTATTGTAAAGGTCTGACCTTGTACTCCATTAGCTTCAAAGAAACCTTGAATTGTTGTGTAATCCAATACCTCTGTGTTATTATTTAAATCCATATCATCATTAGTTTCACAACTTGTAAATAAGGCTAATGATACTATTAAAGTTCCTAAAAGTGTTTTTAAAGTTTTCATACTATTTGTTTTTTAATTGTTATACATTTTTATATCAACTGGGTAATTATTTTGTTACCTCTGTAAGCGAATTATTTTATTTTTTGTCACTTACACCTCTATATCAAAACCATTAATAAATTGTTACCCCTTTTTATAATTTTTTTAAAAAATAAACCCTTCAGAATAACTCTGAAGGGTTGTAAATACTAGTAGTTTAGGCGGTTTATTTTTTAATTATTTTTTTAGAATATGTTTTTCCGTCTATAATAGCTTTTGTAAAATAGATGCCAATAGGCCAATCGCTTATATTTATTATTGTCTTTTGCTTATCTGTAGAGCCTTGGTATAACTTTCTACCTTGTAAATTAGTAATGCTAATAGCAATATCATTGTTACTATTAAAGACACTAAAATCTAAAGTAACTTCCTTTTTTGAAGGATTAGGGTATGCTAAAATTTCTAAACCATTATCTGGTATTTCATGTGTTACATCCTCTTTAGGAAAAGCTAATTCAAGTTCTTGATGGTCACCATCTAAAACAATAATCCTACGTTTACAACAGCTTACTTCAAAGAAGATATCTACAGCATCCCAAGGACTACCAACGGCTAGTCTAAATCGGTATATTTTTCCAGGTTTTAAATGGTAACCAGGAGGTAAAAAGCTAACAATGTTTATATCGTTTGGTGCTTCGGTTAATGGGGTTACCCAGTCTGAGTGTAATAGTAGAGTATCTGTCCATGTTGCAGGGTTAAATTCGCTAAGTCCTACAAAATAACCTGTTTCGCAACTGCTTAAAGAGCCATCTACAAGTAATTTGTCTACTAAACATAATTCGGTAACATCTAAAGGGCCATATTTTGAAGGCACTTGATTTACTTGATACGGATATCTAAATTTTGCAACAGCAGTAGCTCCCATATTTGGTCTGCAATCTTGGCAATTAAATAACTGATGGAAACTTTGGTAAGTATAACTTAATGGATTACCGCCTAGTTTTCTATCGATTCCTGTAACTAAGAATTCACAATCGTAAATGGCTAAACTTTCAAAATCATTTTTAATTTTCGAACTTAAGTCGAATTCATGCATTAAAACATCTGCATCTGAATATAGCTTTACCTTATTGTTTTCTGACCCAACACTGCCATAGTTTTTTGAAATAATAAGTCTGTTACTAATATCTACATCTATTTTAGCATTTCCAGTATCGAAAACAGAAAGACTTCCAGTGGTTAATTTTTTAGTCTTATAAATAGCAGAGGTTATACCTTCTTTAGATACATAAAATACATCCCAATTATCTCTTAAAGCAATTTGATTGCTAGTAAAAACAAAATGTTTTCCGGTTTCAGAATAATTAGAATGTAAACTGGATAGGTTTAAGTTAGATCCAAAAAGAAAAGCACCCACATAATTAAAGCGTTTAATTTTTAATTGAGCGCTTATACCTACTTTGGTAGAATAACCTACAACAAGTTTATCGCCTTTCATATCCATTTGTAATGCAAAAGGATAGCTAGTATTAATGTTTTCCAGAGGTAAATAGCCTTTGTAAAGCATATTTCTAAATACTTTTACTCTAGCATTAAAGCCTTCCATACAACCTACTAAAACATCGCCGTTAGAAGCAACTTCTATATCCGAGGCTAATGTGCTACTAGTAACCTGAACACGACTGCCTATTTGTGTGCCAGAACTGTTGTATTTTTTAATATAGGTTTTGTATGAAGTACTGCCAGCAAATGTGCGATCAGTGTAAAGCACATAAATATTATTATCATTGTCAATACGCACTCTTGTAAAGGCATGATGTAAAGAGATTAATACTTGTCCAGAAGTAGGTGCAAAAGTGGTTGCATTGTATATTTTTAAATAATTACCACAATCGTCTCCACCAACCCAATAGGTAACGGCGTAAAAGTTTTTGTTCATGTCCGAACTAGAATGTACCCAGTTAGAGATTGAAGCGTCTAAACTGCTAGTTTGTACACCAGAAGTTAATTGTCCTTGTGCATGCGATACTACCGAAGTTACTAATAGTACTACAAAACATAATAGTTGCATAATTTTTTTCATAATTTCTAGATTTTTAAAGATTAATTAAATACCAACCTATTGTTGATTTGCTCTTATATCAAAACCATTTAGAAATTGTTACCTCTATTTTATTAAGTTTTTTTAAATTGGGCTATTATAATACCATTTATTCTAAATAATAAATTGGTATAACTATCTACAAATAAGAGGTAATGAGTGCTAAAAAAATACACGAAGACCAGAAATATATAGAGGGCTTGCTTAAAAACAACTCTTTTATTATACAAGCTATTTACGATAAGTTTGTGCCTAAAGTCGTTAACTACATAAAACAGAATAGTGGTAATGAAGATCAGGCTAAAGATGTTATTCAGGAGACATTAATAACAATATATAATCAAGCAAAAGAGAAAAACCTACAAATAACCTGTCCTTTCGATGCTTATTTCTTTCTACTATGCAAACGCAAATGGTTAAATGTTATAAAAAAGAACACGAAAGAGGTAACAATTAACGAAGCAGTTTTATCTAAAGGAGACGATGCACATGAACTAGCATTAGAAACCGCCTTATTTGGAGAAAAACAAGTGTTATTTAATACTATGTTCGAAAAGTTAGGCGATGCCTGTAAAGCGTTAATAAAAGCAACTTTTAAAATAAAGTCTATGGAAGAAGTTGCCGCAAGTCTAGGCGTTACCTATGCTTATGCTAGAAAAAAGAAATCTTTATGTATAGGGCAACTCACTAAGCTAGTTCAAGAATCGCCAAGATTTAAACACCTTAATAATTAATAGTATGGAAGATCAAGATTATATTGTATTCGATCAGTACTTGCAGAAGGAACTCTCTAAAGAGGAACAGTCTAATTTTGAAGAGCGCTTGAAAAACGATGAGAATTTTAAAAACAGTTTTAATACCTATAAAGAATTGTCTCTTCATTTAGAACATAAGTTTGAAGGCGAAGCAGAAGCGATGGCATTTAAAGAGAATTTACAAAATATTTCTACTCAACACTTTAATAAAAATACGACGGAAGGCAAATCAAGTAAATTCAGCATCTTTAAATATGCTGTTGCAGCAACTGTAGCTTTATTAATAGGGATTACAGCATTCAATCAATTATCTAGCCCAAGTTATGCAGATTATAATAACCATGAAATAATTAGTTTAAGCATAAGAGGAGGAGGAGACAGTTTACTTAAAGAAGCAGAAAACGCATTTAACTCCAAAAACTATTCGGAAGCAGAAAGCGTATTCAATAAAATTTTAGAAAAAACACCCTCTAATTTAGAAATACAGCTGTATAAAGCCATCAGTTTAATAGAAACAAATCAGTTTAGTGAAGCCGATGAATTACTTTTGGGGCTATCTGAAACCAATTCTGCATACAAAACTAAAGCACAATGGTATTGGGCATTAAGTAAATTAAAGCAAGAAGATAAAGACGCCTGCATTAAAATACTACAACAAATTCCTGAGGGCACAGAATATTATAAGCACGCACAAAAACTACTAAATAAATTAGATTAAAGAGTTCTAATAATATAAGGTTAAATAATCTAGAAAATAGAGTTTATAAAAGTCATCGAATTACCGATGACTTTTATATTTTTACCAGATGATAATTACAGATACTCATACACATTTATACAGTGAGTCTTTTGATGAAGACAGAAGTGAAATGATACAACGCGCTATCGATGGTGGCGTAACACGTTTTTTTATACCAGCAATAGACTCTACATACACAAATGCGATGCTAGAGTTAGAAGCTAACTACCCTGAAAACATTTTCTTAATGATGGGATTACACCCAACACATGTAAAAGAGAATTATAAGGACGAACTAAAACATGTAGAAGAGCTATTAGAGAGTCGTAAATTTTATGCAGTAGGAGAAATAGGTATAGATTTATACTGGGATAAAACAACATTAGGCATTCAGCAAGACGCTTTTAGACATCAAATAAAATTAGCTAAGCAGTATCAATTACCTATAGTAATACATTGTAGAGATGCTTTCGATGAAGTTTTTGAAGTGCTAGAAGAAGAAAAAGCAGACGATTTATTCGGGATCTTTCACTGTTTTACTGGAACATTAGAGCAAGCACACCAAGCCATATCCTATAATATGAAGTTAGGGATTGGAGGAGTCGTTACCTTTAAAAATGGAAAAATAGATCAGTTTTTAAACGAAATCGATTTAAAGCACATTGTTTTAGAAACCGATTCGCCTTATTTAGCACCAAAACCCTATAGGGGAAAACGTAATGAAAGTGTTTATGTTATTAAGGTACTAGAAAAGCTATCTGAAATATATAATCTTTCAGAAGCACAAATAGCAGAAATAACAACTGAGAACTCCAAGGTGGTTTTCGGGATTTAATACAAGTTAAGATTTCATTGAAGTTTTGTTTAATATGAGTTCGATGTAAGAACTTCGGTTTTTGTAGTAAAAGTCAAAAATGGAAACACCTGTCACCTTGAGCATTGGTTGAAAAGAAAATATATTTTTTTTGAAAGCACATAGTGAAGCTTAACGAAAGGTTTTTTAAAATCGAAAGTTTAATAGGTTTCGACTGTGCTCAACCAGACATTAAAGTATAAGTGTTTAATATTTAGTTTTTACAAATGTATTTATACTGAACTCACTGTATTTAAATTAATAAATTATGACAAAAAACATCCCAAACATACTCCTTATATATACAGGAGGAACAATAGGTATGATAAAAGACCCAGAAACGGGAGCGCTAAGAGCTTTCGATTTCGATAATTTATTAATTCGTATTCCAGAATTAAAACTGTTAGACTGTAATATTGAAACCATTTCGTTTGAAGAACCTATAGATTCCAGTAATATGGAACCAAAATATTGGGTAGATATCGCTGAGGTTATAGAAAAACAATATGATACTTTTGATGGGTTTGTCATTCTGCATGGAAGTGATACTATGAGTTATACATCGTCTGTATTAAGTTTTATGTTAGAGCATTTAGCAAAACCAGTAATCTTTACAGGATCTCAATTACCAATAGGAGACTTACGAACAGATGCCAAAGAGAACTTAATAACCTCTATACAAATAGCAGCACTTCAATATTATAATAAACCAGTTATAAAGGAAGTTTGCCTATATTTTGAATACAAATTATATAGAGCCAATAGAACAACCAAGATAAATGCTGAGCATTTTGAAGCGTTTGCCTCCCTTAATTATCCAGATTTAGCAGAATCGGGAGTACATTTAAAGGTAAATAATGACCATTTATTTAAACCAAATCCCAGAAAATCACTAATTGTCCATAAAGCATTAGATGCTAATGTGGCTATAGTAAAGCTATTTCCTGGCATATCAGAAACACTTTTGCAAACTATTTTTAGCACACCTAATCTTAAAGGAGTTGTATTAGAAACGTATGGAGCAGGAAATTGTACGACTAAAGATTGGTTTGTAACACTACTAAAAGAGACTATAAATAAAGGTGTACATATTGTTAATGTAACACAATGTTCTGGCGGAAGTGTGATCATGGGGCAGTACGAAACGAGCGAAAAACTTAAAAGAATAGGTGTAATTTCAGGAAAAGACATCACAACAGAGGCCGCAATAAGTAAATTAATGTATTTGTTAGCGCAGAATATTGCACCTAACTTGTTCAAAATCATCTACGAAACTTCTTTAAGAGGAGAAATGGCATAAAATTTGTGAGTAAAGTTTTAGCAATTAAACTTTTTTCTCTTTATTTGAAAACCCTAAAAAGTAATTCTTTTTTAGGATAATAGAGAGGTGGCCGAGTGGTTTAAGGCGCACGCCTGGAAAGCGTGTATACGTTTATAGCGTATCGAGGGTTCGAATCCCTTCCTCTCTGCAAAAATTATTAAAAAATTTTTGTAGATAATTCAATAAAAGCGGTATTTAACAAACAATTCTGTAATTTAAAATTGTTAATACGTTAAAACCCTTTTGCCAATTGCTATTTTTATTTTTTAATTACATTTTTTTTATATCTTTAGCACTTTAACTAATAAAATTAAGATCACGACAATGAAAAGATTATTTTCTATCCTAGCCATAGTATTTTTAATGGCAACTGGTACAGCAAACGCAACTACAAATGCAGCCACAGTTGCTACAACAGTAGTTACAGCAACTCAAAATGCAGCAGAACCTGCAGCAGAAGAATTAGGTTTTCACCAAGAATTAAAGAAACGTTTTATAGAAGGTGGACCAGGATTCATGGGAATTGTATTACTATGTTTAATATTAGGTTTAGCTATTTGTATTGAAAGAATTATCTTTTTAAACCTTTCTACAACAAATACTAAGAAATTAACAGCTAATGTAGAAGACGCATTACAATCAGGAGGTTTAGAGGCAGCTAAAGAAGTTTGTCGTAATACAAAAGGACCTGTTGCTTCTATATTCTATCAAGGATTAGACAGAGCAGATGGCGATTTAGAATCTGCAGAAAAAGCAGTTGTAGCCTATGGAGGTGTACAAATGGGACAATTAGAGAAAAATGTATCTTGGATCTCTTTATTCATTGCATTAGCGCCAATGTTAGGATTCATGGGAACGGTAATTGGTATGATCCAAGCCTTCGATAAAATTCAATCTGCAGGTGGTATGGACGCCACTTTAGTAGCAGGTGGTATTAAAGTAGCCTTATTAACAACAGTATTTGGTTTAATTGTAGCGATTATTCTTCAAATTTTTTACAATATTATTGTAGCTAAAATTGACAGTATTGTTAACGATATGGAAGATTCTTCTATCACTTTAATGGATATGTTATCGAAGTACAAGAAGTAATATTAACTAATTTTAAAAACTAAATAAATATGTATAAGATTTTAAAAATAGTTGTGGCCGTTTTAGGCTTACTAGGAGTTGTGTTCTTAGGTAGAATTATGGCTGCTGGGGATACAGAACTTAAAGACGATTATCTTGCAACAGCAGGTAATTCGGAGCTAGTTGATAGTATGTTCAACCCTTTTGCTACTATAATATATATTGTATTAATACTAATATTAGCATTTGTAGTATTCTTTGTAATAAAAGGATTAGTATCAGGTGGAGGAAATATTAAAAATACATTAATAGGAGTAGGTGCCTTTTTAGTTATTCTAGCAATAGCTTATGGTGTCTCTGGAGGAGATCCTTTAGTAGGAGTAGATAAAATATATGCTTATGACGATGTTTTAGCAACAGAAAGCGAATCTAGACTTGTAGGAGGAGGATTAGTTGCGTTTTACATATTAAGTGTTATGGCTATTGGTACTTTAGTATTTTCAGGAATTAAAAAAATGATTAGATAATTATGGCAAAAAGATCAGCACCAGAAGTTAATGCAGGCTCTATGGCTGACATTGCCTTCTTATTACTAATATTTTTCTTAGTAACAACAGATATAGCAACAGATTCGGGGTTAAACAGAAAGTTACCACCTTGGGAAGATAAGCCCGATGATACAGAAGTTAAAATAAAGCAACGAAATATCTTCCAGATTACTGTTAATAAGAAAGATCAAATTCAAATCAAGACAAGAGGAGATGATAAGCTTACTGAACTTAAAGACCTTCGTGCAGAGATTGTAGCTTTCTTAGATAATGGTGGAGGACAAGGAGAAGATGCTTGTCAATACTGTCAAGGAGATAAACACCCTGAGTCATCTGATAATTTTGTTAAAGCAGTTATTTCACTTGGTAATGATAGATTAACTAAATATGAAACCTATATTTCAGTACAAAATGAGGTTATAGCAGCATATAATGAATTACGTAACCGTGAGTTCTTAAAGGAATATCCTAATTTGAATATGAATTATGTTCAAGCTAATAATATGTATCAAGACCCTCAAACTGACCAAGATGAGAAAGACAAGTTAAAGGAGAAGTTACAAGTTATTAAGGATAGAATACCTCAAATATTCTCGGAAGCAGAAACAAAGAAGTCTTAAATTAAATACACATAATAATATGTCTAAATTTAAAAAGAAAAAAGAAGGAGGCTTGCCTCCAATTTCTACAGCATCTTTACCAGATATTGTATTTATGTTATTATTCTTCTTTATGGTTGCTACTGTAATAAAAGAGGATAACTTAAAAATTGAAAATAAATTGCCTTTCGCAGATCAAATTGAAAAGCTGGACAAAAAGAAGCCTATAAGTTATATCTATGCAGGTAAGCCTAGCGCTAGATTTACAAATATGGGAACTGAAGCTAGAATTCAATTAAACGATAAATTTGCAAGTGCAAAAGACATTAAAGCCTTTGTTGCAGCTGAAAGAGCTGCTTTAAGAGAAGACCAAATTCCTAAACTAATTATGGCGCTTAAAGTAGATGAAAAAGCAAATATGGGCTTAATAATGGACATTAAAGAGGAGCTTAGAAAAACAAACGCATTAAAAATTAACTACACCACTAAAAAAGGTGATGCAACTTCTAATGCAGGCAGATAAGATATTATCTTAATTTTATACAAAAGGCGTTTTGAATTTTTTCAAAACGCCTTTTTATTTTTACCTTTAAATTATAATATGTTATTATATGAACTCGTTTAAACTTTTTAAGTTTGCTAAAAAATCATTAATTTTCGCCTAAACCCAAAAAATTTAAACGAGTTCTATATGAAATTTGTTTTAACGCTGTTATTGTCTCTATTTATTATGCCCTCGGCATTATGTCAATTAACAGTAGAAAAAGAAGAAGACGTTTTACAGGTTGTAGACAGCCTTTATAAAGAAGATCAATTCTATGTTGGTGTTACATATAACCTGTTAGCTTTTAAACCTAAGGGAAGTTCTCAAAATGGGTTTTCTAGCGGATTTCACTTCGGGTTTATTAAAGACATGCCTATTAATAAAGATAGAGACTTGGCTATAGGTGTAGGTTTGGGATTATCGTTTAATTCATATAATCAAGACATACTAATAACTCAAGAGAGTAATGTTACCAATTTTAGTATATTAAATGATACTGAAACTCCTTTTTCTAAAAATAAATTTTCAATGCATTTGGTGGAGTTACCTATTGAATTTAGGTGGAGAACTTCTACAGCAAAAGACTATAAGTTTTGGCGTATTTATGCAGGGTTTAAGTTGGGGTATGTGTTTTCTAACAGAACTAAATTTGTTGGAAGCCCAGAAAATATTAAACTAGACAATATTGACAATTTTAATAGATTTCAATATGGATTAAGCTTAAGCGCTGGTTATAATACTTGGAGTTTTTACGCTTATTATGCACTGAATCCTATATTTAATAGCGATTCTAAAATAGACGATACCGTAATAGATACTAAAGCCTTAAAATTAGGGCTTATGTTTTATATTCTTTAAAATATAACTTTTTAAGAGGTCGCCAACCAATAGTTGAATACTAGTAATTGGGGTAGAAATCCAACACAAAATCCAATAATAAGTTCAATATTAGTATGCGCGTTTAAATGCAATCTAGATGAAGCTATAGCACCAGCTATTAAAATGATTAAAGCTAAAGAGCCATTAATATTAATACTAAAATTAATAGC
Source organism: uncultured Flavobacteriaceae bacterium (assembly GCA_947494205.1). Taxonomy (GTDB): domain Bacteria; phylum Bacteroidota; class Bacteroidia; order Flavobacteriales; family Flavobacteriaceae; genus JAHDHI01. Next base: position 31,922 of record CANLUH010000023.1, read on the forward strand.
CAAACCTAAAGCAAACATAAATACACCAGAAATAGCAATCATGTGTATACTTGCCTTAAACTCTAACACAGCTAAAATAAGGCAGACTAATGTGGATATTAAAATGCCAATAAAGAAATAATGGAGTCCTATAATTTGATTAGAAGGAAATACTCTTTTTATAACCAATAGAATAATTAGGGCATTAACCACTAAAGGGATAACACGTTCTTTAGTCGTTTTTAGATAAATAGAGTGCGTTTTTCCTAAAGTCTTCAATAGAAAATAAATAAGTATAGGTAATAAAATAGTAAGTATACTTAACGATACCAATTTGGCCTGAATTAACTCATCTGTAAAATGACGAGGAGACTTCGAAAAGTAGAAAATAACACCCAATAGAGGCATTATTAACGGATGAAAAATAAAAGAGATACTCTTAAGTACTGAATTCATTATATTTTTTTACGTAAACGCGCAACAGGGATATCTAATTGTTCTCTATATTTTGCAACTGTTCTACGAGCAATAGGGTATCCTTTTTCTTTTAAAATTTTTGCTAAAGCTTCATCTGTTAGAGGTTTCTTTTTGTTTTCCTCTTCTACAACAGTTTCAAGAATCTTTTTAATCTCACGTGTAGAAACTTCCTCTCCTTGATCATTAGTCATAGATTCAGAGAAGAACTCTTTTATTAATTTAGTACCATAAGGTGTGTCTACATACTTACTATTGGCAACTCTAGAAACAGTAGAAACATCCATTTCTATTTCGTCTGCAATATCTTTTAAAATCATAGGGCGTAACTTACGCTCATCTCCTGTTAAAAAGTACTCTTTTTGATAATGCATAATAGCACTCATAGTTACAAAAAGAGTTTGTTGTCGCTGTTTTATAGCCTCAATAAACCATTTTGCAGCATCTAGTTTTTGTTTTATAAAGAGTACAGCATCTTTTTGCGATTTAGACTTGTCTTTAGACTCTTTGTAGCCTTTAAGCATATTGTTATACTCTCTAGAAACATGCAATTCGGGTGCGTTTCTTCCATTAAGTGTTAACTCTAATTCACCATTAACAATTTTAATAGCAAAATCTGGAACAACGTGTTCAACAATTCTATTGTTTCCAGAATACGACCCGCCAGGTTTTGGATTTAAACGTTCTACTTCGCGTATAGCATCTTTTAACTGCTCTTCAGTAATATCAAACTTTTGTAATAGCTTTTTATAATGCTTTTTAGTAAACTGTTCAAACGCTTTATTAATAATATTTGATGCTAATTCTACATCGGGCGTTTGTTCTTTTCTACTTAATTGAATACTTAAGCATTCTTGTAAATTGCGTGCGCCAACACCTGCAGGATCTAATTGATGAACAATGTTTAGTACCTCTTCAATCTTCTCTTCTGTTGTATAAACGTTTTGCGTAAATGCTAAATCGTCCATAATATCACTTAGCTCTCTACGTATGTAACCACTTTCGTCTACACTACCTACTAGAAATTCTGCTATGTCACGCTCTTCGTCATTTAAGCGATAGGTGTTTAACTGTGTTTTTAAATGTTGTGTAAAAGAGGTTCCAGAAGCATAAGGAATACTTTTTTCATCATCGTCTGCACTATAATTGTTTACACTAGTTCTATAATCGGGAATTTCATCATCACTTAAATAATCATCGATGTTAATATCTTCAGTGTTTATAGATTCGTTATCATCAAATTCATCTTGAGTATTATCGAAATCATCATCAAATTCATTTTCTTTTTCTTCCTTTCCACTATCCAGTGCAGGATTTTCTTCAAGTTCTTGCTTTAAACGCTGCTCAAATGCTTGTGTAGGCAACTGTATCAATTTCATTAATTGAATTTGCTGCGGAGACAGTTTTTGCGATAATTTGAACTGTAAATATTGTTTAAGCATAGTACTTTTTAAGGGTTTTTATAAAAATAAAAAAACAATCTAAATAATAGTGTATAAATAGATTGTTTTTAGCAATTATGTTGACATTTTAATGTCTATACTTTTATATTAATTAGAACTCAGCGTTCTGTGGTGTTCTTGGGTAAGGTATTACATCACGAATGTTACTCATACCTGTAGCAAACATAACCAAACGCTCGAAACCTAATCCAAATCCAGAATGTACAGCTGTACCATACTTACGTAAATCTAAATACCACCAAAGTTCTTCTTCTGGAATATCTAAAACAGCCATTTTTTCTTTTAGAACCTCTAAACGTTCTTCACGTTGTGATCCTCCAACAATTTCTCCAATACCTGGGAATAAAATATCCATGGCACGTACTGTTTTTCCGTCTTCATTTAAGCGCATGTAAAAGGCTTTAATGTTTGCTGGGTAATCAAATAAAATTACAGGACATTTAAAGTGTTTTTCAACTAAAAAACGTTCGTGTTCCGATTGTAAATCGGCACCCCATTCGTTAATTAAATAGTTGAATTTCTTCTTCTTATTTGGCTTACTGTTTCTTAAAATGTCTATAGCTTCAGTATAACTTACACGTTTAAAGTTATTCTCTGTAACAAATTTTAGTTTTTCAATTAAACTTAATTCACTACGTTGTGCTTGTGGTTTTGTTTTTTCTTCGTCTGTTAAACGCTTATCTAAAAACGCTAAATCGTCCATGTTATGTTCTAAAACATAAGAGATAACCGATTTCATAAAGTCTTCTGCTAAGTCCATGTTTCCAGCTAAGTCCATAAAAGCAACTTCTGGTTCAATCATCCAAAATTCAGATAAGTGACGAGAAGTGTTAGAATTTTCTGCTCTAAACGTTGGTCCAAAAGTATAAACTTTACCTAAAGACATCGCATAAGTCTCAGCTTCTAACTGTCCAGATACTGTTAGGTTTGTATCTTTTCCAAAGAAGTTTTGCGAGTGGTCTATCTCTCCAGTTTCTGTTAATGGCGGATTCTTTTGATCTAATGTGCTTACACGAAACATTTCTCCTGCACCTTCAGCATCACTTCCCGTTATTATTGGCGTGTGCATGTAATAAAACCCATTCTCATTAAAATACTTATGTATTGCGAATGATAATGAAGAACGTAAACGCATAACTGCACTAAACGTATTGGTTCTAGTTCTTAAATGCGCATTGTCTCTTAAAAACTCAAAAGAGTGTTTTTTAGGTTGAATTGGGTAGCTATCTGCATCAGAATCTCCTAATATTTCAATTGAAGTTACAGCAATTTCTACATTTTGCCCTTGTCCTTGACTTTCAATTAAATCTCCTTTTATGTGTACTGCTGCTCCTGTAGTAATACGTTTTAATAAGGTTTCGTCTGTATTTTCAAAATCAACAACACACTGTATATTATTAATAGTAGATCCATCATTTAAAGCAATAAAACGATTAGCTCTAAAGGTTCTTACCCATCCTTTAACTTCTACTTCTTGTAGCGTTGTCTGTTTTAATAATTGTGCAACTGTGCTCGATGTCATTTTTTCTAAATTATTTTAAATACAAATGTAATTTTTTATTATAATTATTCCGCGTTTTCCGACTTGCTTTCCGCGTCGCTTTCTTCTGGAATAATATTTATTGAAGGTTTTTTTAGTGTTTCCTTGTTTGCAATACTCTTTTCTAATGAAAGTAGAAGGGAAGGTAACAGTAGCAAATTAGATAGCATTGCAAATAATAATGTTGCAGATACTAAAGCACCTAAGGCTACGGTTCCGCCAAAGCTTGAAATGGTAAATACTGAAAAGCCAAAGAATAAAACAATAGAAGTATAAAACATACTTACTCCTGTTTCTTTTAATGCGGCATATACAGATTTTTTAATCTTCCAGTTATTAGCCTGTAATTCTTGCCTGTATTTTGCTAAAAAGTGAATCGTATCATCCACAGAAATACCAAAGGCTATACTAAATACTAATATAGTTGAAGGTTTTATAGGAACACCCAAATACCCCATTAGTCCTGCGGTTACTACTAATGGTAATAAATTAGGGATTAAAGAGACTATAATCATTCTAAAAGAACGGAACATATAGGCCATAAATAGCGATATTAATAATATGGCTAATGATAATGAAATGGCTAAATTTTTAACCAAGTAAGTGGTTCCTTTTTGAAACACTAAGGCCTTCCCCGTCATGGTAACGTTATAACGTTCCTTAGGAAATACTTTATCTATTTTATTAACAAGGTCTTCTTGTATACGCTCCATTTTATCGGTGCCAATATCCTTCATAAAAGTAGTAATACGCGCATATTGTCCTGTGCTATCTACAAAATTATTTAGCATATTAATATCTCCCGAAGCTGAGTTTTTAATGTAAGCAGAAAGGAATAAATTTTCCTGTGATGTTGGTAATTGATAGTATTTAGGATTACCTTTAGAATATGCTTGTTTGGAATATTTAACTAAGCTAACAACAGAAATGGGTTTAGATAACTCTGGTGTTTCTATAATTAAATCTTCTAGTTCATTCATGCGCTTAAGCGTCGCTAATTTCATAACGCCCTTTTTACGCTTGGTATCTACCATGATTTCTAATGGCATAATACCGTTAAATTCTTCTTCGAAGAAACGAATGTCTTGAAAAAATTCAGCCTTCTTTGGCATATCTTCTATAAGACTACCTGAAATTTTAATCTTATAAATACCAATAATGCAGACTACTAATAGGATTAAAGATGTAAGATATATTGCTATTCTCTTTTCCTTTACCATACGCTCCATCCAGTTCACAAAACCACCAATCCATTTTTTGTTTAAATGTTCTAAGTGACGATCTTTTGGATAAGGCAAAAATGTATATATCGTTGGAATAATAAGGATACAAAGGATGAATATAGCAAGTATACTAAGTGAGGCTACTACACCAAACTCCTTTAATAACTTACTTTCTGTTATTATAAATGTAGCAAAACCAGAGGCTGTAGTAACATTAGTCATTAATGTAGCATTACCAATTTTTGTAATTACACGTTGTAACGATTTTACTTTATTACCATGCAATTTTACTTCATGCTGGTATTTGTTAATTAGAAAAATACAGTTGGGTATACCAATAACAATAATTAAAGGTGGTATTAAAGCTGTTAGTACTGTGATTTCATATTTAAGAAGACCAAGTATTCCTAATGTCCACATCACACCAATACAGACTACTATAAGTGAAATAAAAGTAGCGCGGAAGGATCTAAAAAATAAGAAGAATATTAATGAAGTAACTAGTAATGCTGCGATTACAAATAATCCTATTTCATCAACAATATTTTGCGAATTAAGTGTTCGTATGTACGGCATGCCCGATACACGAACATCCATGTTGTATTGGTCTTCGAAAGCTTGAACTTCCTTTATTAGCGTATTCATTACAAAATCCTTACGCTCTGGTTTATTTATAATATCCTTTTTTAAATAAAGCGCAGTACGAATGGTTTTCGTTTTTGTATTAAATAAGAAGTTATCGTAAAAAGGATACTTTTTAAATAATTCTTCTTGAAGTGTTTCAATCTCAGCTAAAGAAGTAATAGAATCTTTTATAAAAGGTTCTAATTCAAACTTCTCTTCTTTAGTATTTTTAATTAGTTTTTGTAAATCTTTTATAGAGACTACAGTTTCTACTTCTTCTTGATTTCTAAAGGTGTCAGATAGTTTATTCCAAGCATTTAGTTTTTCAACAGAAAACAGTGTAGAATCTTTTATGCCAAGTACAATAAGATTGCCTTCTTCTCCAAAAATATCTAAAAACTTATTGTACTCTTGGTTTACTTCGTGATCATCTGGTAATAGATTTGCTTCGGTGTAAGTAAAACGCATGTATTTCCATTGCGTACTAAATAAAAGAGTCGCAATAATAACACCTAATAAAATAATAATTTTATTACGCAAGATAAGTCTTGCTACAATGTCCCAAAATTGAGTTTTTTTAAGTTTTGACATAGACCTTACAAACAAGCCGCAAAGGTATGGAAAACAGATAGATTTACTATGAACTCACTTAAACTTTTTGAGTTTATACGGAAAATGAAATTATAATGTAATATTAAAGGTGAATTTAAAGGCAATATTATCTTCTGTTCGTGGTAAATGGTAGGCGCCATATCTGTAAGATAAGCTTAGACCAAAACCGAGTAAGAGTTTATTAATTTCGAAACCAGACTCTGTATACCCTTTATTAAGGGTTTCGAATGTTACATTTTGATGTCTATTAATATTATCCATGTTTCCAATAGCAAATCTAGAAATAAGTACTAATTGTGGATTGAAATTTTTAGAAATATGGAAAGGTTTTAAGTAATGCTTAAAGATTAAAGTTGCAAAACGATCGGAAAAAAACTCATTAAAATACATGGTTTCGAAACTGTTTATTCCGGCAACAGAAAAACGCTGTAAAATGGTTTCTTTAGTAATATTGTTTGGGTAGGCGTGGTATAAATGTGTTAATGGTGCATCGCCTTGTGCTAAACCTGCAGAAAAAGTTGTTATAGAAAACGATTCTTTACTATGCGATGCTTTATAAATTGTTCTAAAATCTAATTTTGAAAAATTAAAATCTGCATTAAAAATATCTTTGAAACTTTTTGTGTATTGTAATGTAAACTTAGGATAGCCTTCTTTTACAATTTTGGTATTAGTATCTGTCGTTTCGTATTCATCATTAGGACTCCATTGTAATCCTATTTTTGCAGTTGTGGTTTCGAAAGCACCAAACGACTCTCCATCTAAAATATAGTTATAATCGTAAGTTGGACGAATGTTACTTATTGCTATTTCTACTTCCGATAATAGTTTAGGATTAATTTCATGCTCTAAAGATATTTTAGAGGTAATATGCTTATGAAATAAGTCGATATTTAATAAACGAGGTTCGAAAAAAGAGAAGAAGCGCTTATCTGTTAAAAACTTAGAGCTTCCCGTTTCTTGTAAATCGTCTGTATATGCTATATTTAGCCACGTTTTTGTTTCTGGTGCTATTCTAAATCCTCCACCAATACTGTATTTAATTTTTTTGTCTACAAAACCATAAACAACATAACTGTTTATTTTATATCTCTCCGAAAATCCATCATTAGTAACACCACCTAAACCCGTTCTAAATCCTTCATATTGATTGAATTTTACTAAATACCTTAAATCGAAATTTAAAATTTTAGTAGGGAAGTAGCCATTACCTAATTGCTTTACAAAATCATTTTTTTTAATAGAATCTTTTGTAGTTGTACTATCTGTTTGAACTTGCGCCTTAGCAGAAAGCACAATTACAAATAGTAATAAGAAGACAAGACCTTCACGTTTAGTCATATAAATTAGTCTAATAGCGATTTAATAGATTGCGTTAAAACAGATTCTATATTTGTTCTGTAACCTAATTCTTTAAGTACAATCTCTCCTTTTTGGTTAATTACAATACTTGTAGGATAACTTTGTACACCATACATTGTAATGACATCATTTGCGTTAGGGGCTATTTTATAATCAAATTTATGTGTTTCTAAAAATTGCTCTATTAATTGTTTTGTATTAAAAGTTATAGCAATAAATACTACAGGTTTTTCTTTAAATGTTTCAACAACAGTATTTAAACTAGGCATTTCCATAACACAAGGTGCGCATTTTGTAAACCAAAAATTAAGGACTACTACTTTTCCTTTTAAGTCCGACAGTTTAGTCGTATTGCCTTGCATGTCACTTACAATAAAGTCTAATGCTTTTTCTCCTACTTCAAAATAAGCTTCGGGATTCTTTTCTATTTGTGTTGAAATAGTACTTGTTTTTTTAAACACAATAGATTTTAATTTCCCTTTTTTGTCTGCATAAAACAGGGGCGAATAGCTAGGATTAGCCATTAATTCCATTTGCGATTTTGGAAGTATTTTTCCCTGTTCGGAGAATAACAATACATCTGGTGTAACCATAATTTGCATTGTTTTCACTTCTTCATTAGATAATAAGTGTTGCCCTTCTGGAATAAACTTATAATCTTGAGCATTACAAATAGTTATTTGTAGTGCAGCTAGGAGAAATATAAAAAGTTTAAAAAATTGCATATAGTTTTATCTTCTCCAAATGTATTAAAATAGGTGCTAAAAAAAGCGACAATTATGTCGCTTTTAACTTTTATACTGTCATTATCTCTTTTTCTTTGTTTGCTAGAACATCGTCTATTTTCTTTACATAAGTGTCTGTAAGATTTTGAACATCTTGTTCTGCATTTTTCTGTAAGTCTTCCGAAGCGTCTTCGGTTTTCTTAATATCGTTATTCGCTTCTTTTCTAGCGTTTCTTATACCAACTTTTGCATGTTCTGCTTCTGCCTTAGCTTGTTTTGCTAATTCTCGTCTGCGTTCTTCAGTTAATGCAGGTACATTTATAATTATAGTTTCTCCATTATTCATAGGATTGAAACCTAGATTCGCATAAGCAATACCGCGTTCTATTTCTTGAAGCATATTTTTTTCCCATGGCTGTACTGTAATCGTTCTACCATCTGGTGTGTTTACATTAGCAACTTGACTTAATGGCGTTTGCGAACCATAATAATCTACCATAACACTCCCTAACATTGCAGGAGTCGCTTTACCAGCACGGATGTTTAAAAATTGCTTTTCTAAATGCTTTATAGCATTATCCATTGCTTCTTTAGCTGAGTCTATTATAAAAGTTATGTTTTCGTTCATTACTAAGTATTTTATTTATTAAGAGCTTAATCCAAAAACTAAGCCAAAAATTTATATGCTATTTTATTTTTTAATTGTAAGTATAAAAATACAATTTATTATAAACTAACTTGAGTTCCAATATTTTCTCCAGAAACTACTTTCATAAGATTACCTCTTGTGTTCATATCGAATACAATAATTGGCAATTCATTTTCTTGACTTAAAGTAAAGGCTGTTGTATCCATCACTTTTAAACCTTGACGCAATACATCGTCAAAAGTTATATGATCGAATTTTATAGCTTTGCTATCTTTTTCTGGATCGGTATTGTAAATACCGTCTACACGTGTTCCTTTTAAAATAACATCGGCTTCAATTTCTATAGCTCTAAGTACAGCTGCCGAATCTGTTGTAAAGTATGGGTTTCCTGTACCTCCTCCAAAAATAACAACACGCCCTTTTCTTAAGTGACTCATTGCTTTTCTACGAATAAATGGTTCTGCTACTTCATTAATTTTTATAGCAGTTTGCAAACGTGTTTTTACACCAGTATCTTCTAAAGCATTTTGTAATGCTAGACCATTAATAACAGTAGCTAACATTCCCATATGGTCACCTTGTACGCGATCCATACCATTCATTGCTCCTGCAACACCTCTAAAGATATTTCCGCCACCTATAACTATGGCAACTTCTATACCTTTATCTGTTACGGCTTTAATGTCTTCTGCATATTCGGCTAAACGTTCTGGGTCTATACCATATTGACGATTTCCCATTAAGGCTTCGCCCGATAATTTTAAGAGTATTCTTTTGTATTGCACAGTGTATTATTTGAGTGTGATTTTCGCTTTGGCGAAAATAAAGGTTTGGCAAATATAATCAATATAGCGGATTGTTAAAAAAAGAATTTATAGTATAAAAAAACCACTAGCTCTAAAATAGAGTAGTGGTTTTTTTATTATTTATATTTCCGTTTTCGCAGAAATAATAAGTTTATGTCCTATCCTAAAGATACACGTTTAAATGCAGTAACATCTACATTATTAGAAGAAACATATTCTGCAACAGTTTTCTTCTCGTCTTTAATAAACTTCTGGTCTAATAAACATTGTTCTTGGTCTAATGTCGTATTATCAGAGATAAAACGCTCCATTTTTCCAGGTAAAATTTTATCCCAGATTTGTTCTGGCTTACCTTGTGCTTTTAATTCTGCTTTAGCATCTTCTTCTGCTTGAGCCAACACTTCTGGAGTTAATTGCGCCATAGAGATGTATTGAGGTACATTTTTAAGTGTTTTACCTAAACGTCCTAATTCAATATTATCTTTTTCTATAACTGCAATTCTAGCTTCTGTTTCTGCTGCAACATATGCTGGATCAAAACCTTTGTATGATAAAGATGTTGCTCCCATAGATGCAACTTGCATAGCGATATCTTTAGCAACTGTAGTTTCTTCTTGAGATAAACCTACTAATGCTCCAATTTTGTTAATGTGTACATAAGAACCAACGTAAGCTGCTTCTAATTTTTCGAAAGCATTGATTTCTAATTTTTCACCGATAACACCAGTTTGCTCAACTAATTTTTCAGAAACAGTCATACCTCCAAAATCTGAAGCTAAGAAATCTTCTTTGTTGTCAAAGTTGATTGCTTTTTCTGCTAATTGGTTAGCTAATGCTAAAAAGTTTTCGTTTTTACCAACGAAATCTGTTTCACATCCTAATACAATAGCAACACCTACAGTATTGTTATCGTTAATTTTTATTGCTGCTGCACCTTCGCTAGAGTCACGGTCGGCTCTTTTTTCTGCTACTTTTTGTCCTTTTTTACGAAGAACGTCAATAGCCTTGTCAAAATCTCCTTCTGCTTCTACTAATGCTTTTTTGCAGTCCATCATTCCTGCACCTGTAGCTTTTCTTAATTTGTTTACTTCTGCTGCGGTTACTTTTACCATAACTTTGTATGCTTTATAATTTGAAAAAAGTCGTTTAATTTATTTCCAATGTTTGAAAAAGAATTAAACGACTTTTAAAGAAAATGTTATTATTGTTTATTCTTCTTCTTTTGCTGCTTCAGCTTTTGCTGGTGCTGGCGCTGCTTTCGCTGCTGCCTTATCAGCTTCTTTATTTGCTTTTTCAGCTTTACGCGCGTTAAGACCGTTTGTTACTGCGTCTGTTACATGCGTTAAAATTTTATCGATCGATTTAGAAGCATCATCATTTGCTGGTATAACGTAATCTACTTGACGTGGGTCTGAGTTAGTATCTACCATTGCAAAAATTGGAATGTTTAATTTTTGTGCTTCTTTAATCGCGATGTGCTCACGTTTAATATCTACAACAAACAAAGCTCCTGGAAGACGTGTCATATCCGCGATAGATCCTAAGTTCTTTTCTAACTTAGCTCTTAAACGGTCTACTTGTAAACGTTCTTTCTTAGATAATGTTAAAAACGTACCGTCTTTTTTCATTCTATCAATAGTAGCCATCTTTTTGATTGCTTTTCTAATAGTAACGAAGTTAGTTAACATTCCACCTGGCCATCTTTCTGTGATGTAAGGCATGTTAATTTTACCTGCTTTTTCAGCGACGATGTCTTTTGCTTGTTTTTTTGTAGCTACAAATAAGATTTTACGTCCAGAGGCTGCAATTTTACTTAATGCTTCTCCAGCTTCATCAATCTTAGCTGCTGTTTTGTAAAGGTTTATAATATGGATACCGTTACGCTCCATATATACATAAGGGGCCATGTTTGGATCCCACTTACGTGTAAGGTGACCGAAGTGTACACCTGCTTCAAGTAATTCTTTTACTTCTACTGCCATTTTGTAATAGTTTACGTTCTGTTGAATTAGCAATAACTAAGTGGTCTTTAATACTAAAATCGCCTTAATTATTTAGATGCTAAACTAAATCCTGTCTTTTGGACTAGGACAACAATAACTGTTTTAATTTTTTGTTTTGTGCTAAATAAAAAATATTTAGCAATGGTATTAACGCTTTGAGAATTGGAATTTCTTACGAGCTTTCTTCTGTCCGAATTTCTTACGCTCAACCATTCTTGGGTCTCTAGTTAATAATCCTTCAGGCTTAAGGATGCCTCTGTTTTCGTCATTTAACTCGCACATTGCACGAGAAATTGCTAAACGGATAGCTTCTGCTTGTCCTGTAATACCACCTCCATAAACGTTTACTTTAATATCAAAGTTGCCTTCGTTTTCCGTTAACATTAACGGTTGGTTAACTTTGTACTGTAACGTTGCTGTAGAGAAGTAGTCTTTTAATGCTTTCTTGTTTACTGTGATTTCACCTTTTCCTTCAGAAAGGTAAACACGAGCAACCGCCGTTTTTCTACGACCAATTTTGTGTAATACTTCCATTACTTGAATTCGTTTAAGTTAATTGTAGTTGGTTTTTGAGCTTCGTGAGCGTGCTCTGTACCAGTTACAACAGTTAAATTTCTAAAAAGTTCTGCTCCTAATTTGTTTTTAGGTAACATACCTTTTACAGATTTCTCTACTAATCTTGCTGGATCTTTTCCAAACAATTCAGTAGCAGTTAAACTTCTTTGACCACCTGGGTAACCGGTGTGGCGAATGTACGTTTTGTCATTCCACTTGTTTCCCGATAAGTTGATTTTTTCTGCATTGATAACAATTACGTTATCTCCACAATCAACGTGTGGTGTGAAGCTAGGCTTATGTTTTCCTCTTAAAAGTTTTGCAACTTTAGAAGCCATACGCCCTAACGTTTGACCTTCAGCGTCAACTAAAACCCACTGCTTATCTACAGTTGCCTTGTTAGCTGAAATCGTTTTGTAGCTTAATGTGTCCACAATTATTAATTTTATTTATTAAACATTCCTCTCTCGAAAAGAGTTTGCAAATTTACGATTATATATTTGATTACCAAATAGTGAAGCCCTATTTTTTATAGACAAAAAATCTGTTCAATTATTTCTTACAGATTCTAATCTTAATCTTTTAATAATTAAGGAGTTATTTGTAATTAATATGAAGCATTATTTGGCTTGGTTTAATTACTTGAGAATAGCGTTCAATGATGTGTTAGTTTAGTTATAATATCTTGGTGTTGTGGAAACTTAGCTGTTAGTTCTTTTCTATTGGGTAATTCAAAGTCGCTAAAATCGAATCCTGGCGAAACGGTACAGCCTACTAGAGCATATGTGTCTTCTCCTAAAACTTCGGCTGCAAACCAATCGCCGCCTTCTACTACTAATTGTGGAACTTCTCCTGTTGTAAAGTTTCTCCCTATTTTATATTCTGAATGTTGTCCTTCAGGAGAAATGGTATGTAGTTTAATTGTTGCTCCATCATAAAAATGCCAAATCTCATCTTGTTTAATACGATGGAAGGCAGAAAAGGTGTCTGAGGTTAGTAGAAAGTAAATACAGGTTGAATAATTACGAGTGCCATTATAATTTACATCTAGATTGTCTTTGTTTATTTCTCCTACACTTCTGTAGGTTTCTTTAAAATAACCGCCTTCTGGGTGGGGTTGAAGATCTAGTGATTTTATAATGCTTTCTATGTGGTTCATTATTGTGTTTTTTGAAGATGTAAAGTTATGAATACTGTTATATATTAAAAAAGGGTATAGTCTTTTTTAAGTACTATACCCTATATTTATAATATGTCTTTTATATTTTAATAATATGACTCGTACATTTTATGGATGTACTTTTTAGTGTCTTCATCCGTATTAAAGTCTGGTGTTTTTTTATTTTCTCCAGTCATTCTGTTATGTTTCTCTGTTAATGACCCTGCTTGTGCTTTTAAAATTTGCGACGCATGATTGGGTATTTTAACAGAACTATCTGCTACTGGTGCTTTTATGCCTTCTAAAGGATTATCGGTTCTTAGGGTAGATCGTGTAAGTACATCTAAAACACTCGAGGCTGCTTTGTCTCTCTCTGTTAACGGAGGTAAATCAAATAGCTCTTCTACAGTTTTTAGTATAGATGTGTGGTCTAGAGGTGTTGTACTTTTGGTACGGAATACTGTGCCTGCTTCAATCCATGGTGAAATTAAAACACATGGTACTCTTACTCCAAAGCGATCGAATTTAAAACCTGTGGCTTCATTTATAGTATCTGGGGTTGGTTGTGCTGCGCCAGAAGGTGGTAAAACATGGTCGTAGCAACCTCCGTGCTCGTCGTAATTAATAATTAATAGTGTGTTTTCCCAGTATTTAGAGTTTTTAACTGCATTGTAAATTTTTAGCATGTAAGCTTCTCCTGCTGCAACATCGTAATTTGGGTGTTGGCTATTTCCATAACTGCCCCATTCTGGTTCTAAAAAAACGTAATCTGGTAACGAGTCGCCATCTAGTGCAGTTTGAAATGCTTCAAATTTACCATAACCACATTGTTTTGGAACAGGATGATCTGCAATATCTTGGCAGAACGTAAATGTATACGTGTATTTTGGACCATCACCATAAATACCCCAAGTGCGATTGTGGTGTGTGAGATGTTTAAAGATACTTTTAGCACTGTAAGATTGTGTTTCGTCATATAAATGACCTTGTGAAGTTGCCATGTGCATAAAGGCTCTATTTGGTAGTGTTTCAGAAGGTACAGAGCAATAATAATGGTCGCAAACCGCGTAACCTTTTGCTAAATTTGAAAGTATTGGTAACATATCTGGAGTGTACATTCCCATAATGTCTTTTGCTTCTGTACCAGAGAATTTACTTACTACCTCTAAGCCAGAATGTGGAGGTGATACATGTTTTAGCCAATGATGATAATGTTCATTCTTATAATCGTCTGATGGTTTGTATGTTTTATCCCCATCCGTTTTTGGTTTTGGTTTACTTGGTTTAAATGGTGGGTCACCAAAATATTTATTCCCTATTTTATTTTCAAAATCCCTTACAAATCCTTGGTTAGATTCTATACCAGGTGGGTAAGGCGGTTTTAAATCTCCAAATAATTGAAAATTAGTATTCATAAACCCTTCTCCAGGATCCATTTTTGGCATGTAATAAGCATAAGGATTATCATTTTTAATGTCAAAAACATTAATGTAGTCTCCTTTTCCGTCTGGATTAGTTTCGTCTCCTTTTAGTCCTTCAAAAGGATGGCCAAGTGGTGATTTATTGTTGTTGTCTTTGTAAAGGTTTCCTAGCATATGATCGAAAGAACGATTTTCGAACATGACTACAATTACGTGTTTGATTTTTTCTTTTGGTATTGTCATTTCTGTTAGGTTTGTTTAGTTCTCTAAAGTTAGAGTTTAATGTATAACATTCCAAATAGAATTATTTAAGGAGGCGTTATGGTTTACGGTTATGATTATTGTAAAGTGATTATTAAATGTAGGAAAATGGAGGAATAGTTACTTGCTATATTATAATTAATATATCAAATAGTCCATGTTTTTAGTAATAGTATAAAACGATATAGGAGATCCTATTGGAGTATTTTATAGAGACTTTCTCCTTTTAACCAAGTAATTTCCGAAGCATAAAATTTTAATGCCGTTTTTATATCTCGTGCAGATTTATCTCTTGGCGATTTACTAATATATCTAGCTCTAGTATTATTAAGATTTATGGTATAAGTCGCATTCATATCTTTCTCTTTATCTGTACTTAAAAAAATAAGTTTTTTTTGTGCTTTCCAAACACCTTTACCATAAGCGTTTTCTTCTTTACAGTTTTCGCATATTCGTTTTCGGTAATAGTGAAAAAGAAACGTACCATTTGGGTTTAATGTTAATGTATAGTTTATAGTAGCACCATCTTTCGTTTCAAATTTAAACTCATAGTTTCCGTCGTATTTAGCTGATTGTGCAGCTAGAGATATACTTAAGGTTAGACAGAGCAATATTAAAAGATGTTTCATTAATTTATTATGTGAGTTTTAATATTTGTAATGTACAAAATAAAAAAGAAAAGCGACTTGAATTTAATTCAAGCCGCTTATATATCTGTAATTATAAATAGGGTTACAATCTTTTCAATAGTAACTCTGCAACCAGTTCTGAAGAGGCTGGGTTTTGCCCTGTAATTAATAAACCATCTTCTACGGCATGTGGATGCCAATCGTCTTTTCTGGAGTATACACCTCCATTTTCTTTTAACATGTCTTCTACTAAAAACGGGACTATAGTAGTTAATTGTACTGCGTCTTCTTCTGTGTTTGTAAATCCTGTTACGTTTTTACCTTTTACTAAAGGTGTGCCATCTGTGTTTTTTGTACTTTTAAATATCGCTGGCGCATGGCAAACGGCACTTACGGGTTTGTTGTTTGCGTAAAACGATTCTATTAATGCAATAGAGTTTTTGTCTTCTGCCAAATCCCATAGGGGGCCATGTCCACCAGGGTAGAATACAGCATCGTAATCTGCTTCGTTTATGGTTTCTAATTTTAATGATTTAGATAAAGCATCTTGTGTATTTTTATCTTCATTAAAACGTAATGTTGCTGGTGTTTCAAAATCTGGAGTTGCACTTGTAGGATCCATTGGTGGTTGTCCTCCTTTTGGAGATGCTATGGTAATAGTTACGCCATTATCTTTTAATGTGTAATATGGTGCTGCAAATTCTTCAATCCAAAATCCTGTTTTGTGTCCTGTATTTCCTAATTCTTCGTGACTGGTTAATACGAATAATACGTTTTTCATTGTTATCTGTTTTTTGTGACTTATGTATAATATTCTACATGTATATTATATACGATACAAATTTAACGTACGGGTTTTATAGAAAAAATGAGGTATGTTAATAAATTAGTCTGTAGCGATATCTTTTCTAATTCTACTTAAACTTTCTGTGGCTATGCCTAAATAGGAAGCGATGTGGTAATTTTTTACACTTTTCTCAATATTAGGATAAGTATTAATAAACGTTATGTAGCGCTCCTTTGCGGGTAATGCTAGGTTGCCTAATATTCGCTTTTGAAAGCTAGCAAATGCTTTTTCCATTTTTATTCTAAAAAAGGTTTCTAATTGTGGTATGTCTTTATAGAGGTCTTCTGTACTTTGTTTAGAAATCTTATATAAGGTTGCTTCTTGAATGCACTCAATAGTCATTATGGCTTTTGAAGCTGAGAAGAACGCTGTGAAATCACTTACCCACCAATCTTTTATTGCAAATTGAAGTGTGTATTCCTTACCTTGTTTATCTGTAAAATAAGTTCTTAAACAACCATTTAAAACAAAATATTGATGGTTTACTTGTTCTCCTTCATTTAAAATGAATTCTCCTTTTTTTACCTGTACTGTTTCAAAATGATTTAGAATGTTTTGCTTTTCTTCTTCTGAAAATAAAACCTCTTTAAAGATTTCGGTTATAATACAATCGTTACTATCCATTAGTCTTCGTAATCTGCTTTCTCTTTTATAATATTAATGAGTGCTGCGATAATTTCTGCTTTAGTAATGGTATCTCTGTCTGAATGGATTAAGTAATCTACAATGCCATTATCTTTAATTTGAATAGAGACATCTCCTTGTCCAATATCTTTTTGTACTATAGTAATGTCTGCTAAACCATTCTTTGTTATTTTAACTGAGCGGTCTGCTATACCAGAATGTTTTAAAACAAAATCTGCTTTATATTTAGTATCCGTAAACCCTACAGTAATATCTGCAAAAGTATTTGTAAAACGTACCGAAATATCTCCAAAACCATTATTTTTAATTCTAATGGAAGTGTCTCCAAAACCAGAGTCTTTAATTTCAACAGATTCCTGACTTATTACAATATTGGTAAAGAGTAATGCAAGTATTAATGGTAGTATTTTATTCATTTTAATGGGCTTTCTTTTTCATCGATAAAACGATATATTCAGATATTTTACTATTGTCCAAAATTAAGCTTGTAACATCGGCATAGGAATTACCAAATGCGGTTAAAGTGTTTATTGTTTTTTGTTTTCCTTTAATAAAGTAAATAGCTCCACTTTCTGCATTAACTTCTACTGAGTTGTCGGGGTCTGTACTTTTGTAGGTATGTAGTGTGTTTGCCTTTACTTCGTGCAAATAAAAACGACCACCTTTAATTTTAACTAGTTCTTTATCATTATAAGATATTTTAAAAGCAGAGCGTTTTCCATTGTAAATATATACATGGGCATAACCAGGTTTTGGTTTTGTGATTTTTGTTCCTAATGTGTTTTTTAAAGCGGTAGTATCTGTAAGGTTAATCCCTTTAAAATTAATGAGTGGTTTAGTAATTATTAACGAGTTTCCCTTAACGTAATACTTGATATTTCTATTTTTTATTTCTTTTATTTTGCATGAAAATTGGATGCCATTTTCGTTTATTAAATAATCTGGATAGTCTTGAGCATTAATATTGTTTAGGGAAAATATTAAAAGTAATAGTAAGCTTAATTTTAGTTTCATGTTATTGTATTTAATCTTTTGGTAAATAGGTTTTAGGAATAGGGTTTTCTTTAGATTCTTGTGTCCAGTATATATTAATAATCCACCATCTTTTACCATCGTTTAATAATTGTATACTATTTATTCCTCTCATAAATGGTACTGTATCCTTTTCGCTATTAAAAGCCTCGTAAGTACTAAATACTTGGGTTATATTTCCAAAAGTATTTTCTGTTCTATGTATTTCTTTTTCGAAAAAGCCGTTGTCTACTAACCATTTTCCGGAAGTTTTAATATAATCGTCTGGTGTCATAAAACGGGCTTTGTATGTGCCTTCTTTACTTTTGCCAGACGGAATTAATTTAGCGTCTGGATGAAACAAAAATTGCATTAATTCCCAATCTCTTGCTTCTCCTTTTTCTCCAGAGATTACAGCGTATAATGTTTCTATTGTGCTGTCTAATGTTTTTACTTTTTCATCGTATTTAGATGTGGTAGATTGTGCTTTTGTCACTATTGTAAACAAACAAAGCAGTACTGTTACAATTGCTGTTTTTTTCATGTGTTTATTATTTTATTTGTTCTTTAGTAAGACCAATTAACATGTAATGGTTTATCCATCCATGGTCGTTTTATAATAGAAAATGAGAAAGGTGATTTGTTTAATAAAATATCGTAGGCTCTTTTTTCTACTGTTAAATTCCAACGGTCTTCGTTTTCAGTTAAAATCCCTTCTCTTACTAACCAATTACCTCTAAATCCATTTATAGAAGTATCTCCAATTGCAGACCAGTACCCAATAGCTGATTGTAATAAACTTTCCATTAGTTGTTTGTTGGGGTCAGAAACAGTAATGCCTTCTTTGGTAGGTGTTGTTATTGCTAATCCGCAAAGTACTTTATTCAATATTAGTAAGGATTCTTCAGTACGTTCTTGGCCAGTTGCTAAGTATTGTAAATAGTGTACACTATCTAGTTGTGCTTCTTTTGTTATAAATGTGCTGTTTTCTGTAATGTTTAACCTTTCAAAAAGCATCATGAAATAGGTGTTAAGTATTACTAATCCAGCATTAGGTACTGCAATTCCTTGATTCAATAGGTTTCTTGTATTATTACTCATTGCTTATAATTATATAAATCGTTTAATGCGTTATTGGCTCTAAGTTATTAATAATAATGAAATACCAAACTATTGCAGCCCAAAGCCAAAGTATGATACTATACATAGTAAGTAGCATCCATTTAGAATTTGTTACTTTTTTTAAGTAATACCATACAATATTTGCAAAAATAAACCCAAATGCCCATACCATACCAGCAACTATTGTTGTTGGCCAAACCCAATCGCCTCTCCAATCGTTTAATGTTGGGTAATTGTTAAACACAAAAGAGACCGTGTAATAAAGTATTGCACCGAGAATCCCCATGCTTAATAGTCCTAAAGTAAAGGTAACTATAAAGGCTATAGTAGAAAATTTAGTTGTAAAGCTAAAGGACTTCCAAAGTTTTAGCATGTTATTTTAATTGCTTTTCTATTCGTAATAATGTATTCCAGTTTCTAGTAGTGATGTCTTTACCAAAACTGCGTTCTAAAATAGCCATTGCTTTAGTGGTCTTGGATTTTGAAAGGTCTAATGCGCTAATAATAGTATTGTTTTTATAATCTAATATTTTATAAGATTCATCTTCGCTTTGCCACGGAAATTGAAGCGTGGTTGTTACAGTAGTTTTTAAAAATGAAATATAAAGTCTACTATCTTTTGTTATTTCTATTGCGCTAAAAGGATTTTGTTTTAATAGTTGTTGTATAGTGTTTACTGTTCTTATAATAGTTGGGATAGGGAACCCGAATGTATTTTCTAGTTGTGTGGTTGTAATTTGCTCGAGAGTTGTGATTTCTTCGTCTGTATAATCGAAAATAATATTACCAGAATTTAAAATGGTAATTATATTTTTAAAACCTAGTTTTTGTAATTCCGTTTTTAAATCTGCCATTGGTACTTTATGGTGTCCGCCAACATTAATGCCTCTTAAAAAAGCGATGTATGTTTTCATATCTTTTAAATTTTAGAGTTCCAACCTCTTTTCTCTATGGTTCTTACATTGGTTTTGTCTTTTAAACTTTTTAAGTATTTAGATAGCTTTTTTAGTTCGTCGTCTTGTAAATCTCCAAGAAACGCTTTTGGGTAAATTGCATTTCCATAGTTTTCACGGCACTTATGCGGTGTGTCGTCCACTATTAATATTCTATCGAGTTTAAAGCCTTTTCTTTTTAGCTTCTTTAATGGTTTAATATAATGATAATGGTCGGAAAAATAGCTTTCGTAATTACCATATTGATCTGTTTGTAGTGCTCTGTGTCTTCTATAAACACAGCGACTTCTTGCCCAAACAAATTGTAATGTAATGTCTTCTGGAACAATATGTTTTACTACTTCACCTACATAATCGTCTGATGCAGAAGACCAAAGTGCAATTAAAAAATCATCTTTTATAGCATTAAAAAAATCATTTAAATAAGGTCTGCGATAAATAAAGTAATCGAACACTTTATAATCTGTGGGTCTATTAAGTGCGTTTGGTGTAGCATGAATTAATGTTTCATCTATATCGAGTACTAGAAGCATTTTATTTGTCATTTTAAGAACGATTTAAATGCTTAATATAATTATTTAAAAGCCCTCTTATTTGCTCAGCTGCAACTGGGTTTGCAGAGTGTACTTTAAATTTAAGAGGTCTTAAATCTAGACCAGATTCGTAAACTAACCATTTTGCCGCGGCTAAACCATCTGGTGCTACCGTACCATCTTCTGCAAGACCTAGATCATTATCGAAACTGATGTAATGCGGTAATCCATTGGTTTTAATATAGTCTACAAAAGCAGTATAAGTTCTAACGATATCGAATTGAGATTCCATAGATTTATCGTAAATCATGTCTATGGTTCTTACATCGTCTAGAAATAGTTTCTTCATTGTTTAAATTATCAAGTACTATAAGCGCTTTTCTCTTTATTGGTGTGCTTAAAAGATTAAATGTACAACATTACTGGCTTTCATTATGTTTATTGTATATAAAAACTTAGGTAGTTCTACTTGCTTTTTTAAACGTTGTTTATACGCTAGTAGATGTAGTGAATCTGTTAGACCTTTGTTATATAAAATAAAAGTACTGTTTTATTTTCTTAGAGGTAGAATAAATAGAAGTGCTTTAAACACTAAATAAAATTAAATATAATGGCAAATAGAACACATACTTCCGTGGTTGAAGATTTAAAAACATTACTTAGTAATAATCCAGAAATGGAAGTTGCTTTGTTAGCGTCTTTAAAAATGGCAAATGTAAGTGCAAAAAATAAATTGAATTCAGATTTATATAAAGCTATAAATAACGAATTTCAAGGTAATGGTTGGCCAACAACTATTGAAGCTTATTATGATTATCTAGAATTATATGTGCGTTTAGTGCCAAATGAAAGTAACGACCCTAACTATCCTAATGCTTGGAAAAGTAACGGAGAAGCTAATGGTTATAACCAAAAGGTTTACGATTTATTATGTCAGTTTTATTGGTTAGTTGATCAGAAAGTTCCAGAAACAAATGTTTCTATGCAAAGCTTTAAAAGTTTTGCAGCTTGGTTAGTAGATTTCGCTAAAGCTTGGGGTGCATTTTTAGATACAGAACCTTCACTAACTCCAGAAAGTTTGCATTCGTTTAAGTATGATACCATGTATAATTATCCTTTATATGCCGAAAACGAGTCGACTTGGAATACATTTAACACGTTTTTCTATAGAGAATTCAATGATGCAAACCCAGATACGGGAATAACACCATTGCGTCCTATTGCAGAACCAGATAGTAATACAACTATTGTAGCGCCTGCCGATTGTACATTTAAAGAAGATTACGCTATAGATAGTAACGGGAATGTACTGGACAAGGAAGGGCAACTTACTTCTGTTGTTTTTAAGCAAACACATGCTATAGGTAATGTTAAAACGCTTTTAGATAATAGTGAATATGCAGAGGATTTTTATAACGGTACTTTTGTACATTACTTTTTAAGCCCGTTCGATTATCACCGTTTCCACACACCAGTAGGAGGTGAGGTTCTAGAAATTAAAGCAATACAAGGTAAAGTCTATTTAAATGTAGAATTAACTGCAGATGGACAATGGGATGCGCCAGATGGTGCAGGAGATGGTTACGAGTTTAACCAAGCTAGAGGACTAGTTATTGTAGATACAAAAACGGAAGTAGGGAAGGTTGCCATTTTACCAATAGGTATGGCTCAAGTTTCTGGAGTTGAAATGTATAGCGATAAATTACAAGGCAAAACAGTAGTTAAAGGAGAGGAATTTGGTAAATTTAGATTCGGTGGGTCTGATATTATTATGCTGTTTGAAAAAGACCCAAAAGATTTGTATTTATTTAAAAAAGATCCGGGACATAACCCGATTCATTTTCAATATGGGCAAACGGCTGTGTATTGGAATAAATAATATTGTTAGTTGTAAAGTCTATAGTAATAGTTTTTGCAAAGAAAATGGCGAATCGTTTAGATTCGCCATTTTTAATTTATAGAGTTATATTAAATCTATTGTTTTACTCTTGTTAAAATAATAGAATTAGCAGTGTTAAATTCTGTTGGGCGTACATCGTTAAAAGACGATGCTAACTTTAAGGTGTTATCATCTATAGCTTCTGCTATAAATAACATTTTTCTTTCGTCTTTTGTTTCTAGCATGGTTACCGTAAAATCTATTTCCATTGGTGTAGATTCGTAATTTACAGTGTATGTCATGGCGCATTTTTGACCTCGCATCATAAATTCTTTACCACCTAAAACTTGGCCTTGCGCTTCTAATGTCGCATAACCTTCTTTGTCAAAAAGAAAATAGCCAACATCTCCGTTTTCTTCACCTACCCATTTACCAACAATATCTAATGCGGTATCTGTTGTTTTATCTGTAGTAAAAGCAGTTAGTGATAAAAAAGAAATGAAGAGTAATACTAATTTTTTCATGAGTTTTGTTTTTTATGTAAGTAGTTATTTTTTACTACTTGTTACAGGTGTAATGTACTAATTACTCCAATTATAGCCAAATAGTCAAGAATAAAATGGTTATGGTAGTTGTGTTTTGTAATGGATTCTATGTTGGTAATTCATAAATAATTATATTTTGCACCTTTGCAAATAAGTAATATCAGATTAGTTAAGATGAAAAATAGTGTATATGTTTTATTGTTATTACCTCTATTTCTGTCGGCTCAAATTAATGAAAGTGATTCGCTTAAATTAAAAGCAAGTTTATCTCTTACTGGGTTTTGGCAAAGCGGCAATGTAGAGACTTTAATTTTTAGAGCAAAATCGGACTTTAGTGTTAAGCCATGGAAGCGATGGGTTTTTAAAAATCAAAATTCTTATGTTTATCAAGAGTTTGGTAAAGAAAAAGCAGATGAAGACATACTAAGTCTTAATTTTTTATACTTTAATCCAGAGCGAAAATTATACCCGTTTGTGCTAGGCTTTGTAAGCACTAATTTTAGACGCGAAATAGATTTGCGTTATTTGTTTGGAGCTGGAGCTACATATCAAATCTTAAGCAAACATAATAATTGGCTTAAACTCTCACTTTCTAGCGAGTATGAACGCACCAATTTTTCTAAAACGAATTTTAACTATTCTCAATACGATGGTATAGAATCTATTAATACAATACGCGGGACATTATGGATACATGGGAAGCATAGTTTAATTAAAAATAAAATAATTATTACTCATGAAAGCTACTTTCAACCTTCTGTTAAAGAAAGTGATAACTTTCGTTGGCAAGCAGATATTGGTTTAGAATTTCCTATTTGGAAATTTTTAAACTTTAAAATAAATTATCGCCATGCATTTGAAAGTATTGTGATTGAAAATCAAGAGCAGGAAGATCAGTTTTTAACCTTTGGTTTTACTATAAAAAGTTATTAAGTTATTGGTGTTTAGTTTTGGGTCTACTATATGGATGCGTTTTATTTTAATTCCCCATTGTCTTTAAGGAATTTAAATATTTTTTTATCCACTTCAGATATAATATCTAAATCATTATAATTTAACCATTTTATCTCTTCAATTTCACTTTTCGGACATAAAACACCATCATATTCTGCTCTATAACATGTCATTTTAACTATAACTCCTTTTTTTGCCCCATCAGATTGAGCTTTAAAAGTTCCGACGTATTTAATTGTATTATTTTTAATTCTTACATCTAACTCTTCTAATATTTCTCTAACAAGAGTTTGCTCGTCGGTTTCTCCTAATTCTCTTTTTCCACCCGGGATGTAATATTTAGTTTTTCCTATAGATTTTGTACTTAATATTTGTCCATTTTTAGTTTCAATAAAGGCGATTTTATCAACTTCTTGCATTTTAAGAGTATTTCTTGTTGTTTGTTATGCGTTTACTAATAATTTAATTTTTAAAATGGGATCAGGTTGTGTTATGTTTATAAATCGTATTGCGTTTTGACTCCAAATATTTTCAATGATGTATTTTTTATCTGCACTCAATATCCAAGTTTCTGGGCTTGAAAAAAATAGGGATGGATTAGATAGAAAGGCTTCTTTCGAGATTTCCAATTCTGGATTGCCACTAAGCGAGCATACTATAAATGTTGTGTTATTCGAGATGTCTTTAAAAAACGCTGTTACTGACTTTATTGTTAATAGGTCGTTATGTGTTTCTATTGGTGTAGAAATAACCTCCCTATCATTTACATTAATTTGAAAATCGCCATGACTTCCTCTATAACCATCTTTGTTTCTAACATTTATATTGTTATTTATCCAATTAACGTACTCAAAATTATAAAATATATTGAAGGTGAAATTTTGCTCTTTTAAATAGTTTAACTCAGAACTAATTTTATCACGTAGTTCTTTTAAACGGATTTCCTTTTTAAGTAAAATACGCTTTTCTTTTAAGTACTCTAATTTGTTTTTGTCCATACCCAATAGCAATCAACGATGAGTTTATATATTAATAATATTTATGAAAGGAGATAAATATATAATGCACTTTGGTTAAATACTAATGTAGTAATTATTTTTATAGAATTGTTGGCTACTCGTTTTATTCAAATTTAAGTACTTCTCCATCATTTGGAATATATGTTTTGTCAATGAGCTTAAGGTTACTTAATCTAGATGTTAATGCTTCTCTGGTTGTAGGGCAATGATTAACAGCTTCTAGATGATTAGCAATGACTTTTCCGGGTGCGTTTTTTATAAATTTTACAATGTCGTCCATTGTCATTAATAGAGGTTTAAAAATATCTAATTGTGCAGTTCCGCATGCTACTACACTAATATCTGGTTTATATTCTGTAAGTACTTTGTCTATAGCTTTTGTATAGATTGTATCTGAACTTAAATACAAGGATTTTTCATTTGGAAATTTAATATAATAGCCCATTACATTTCCCATTGGTTTCGCAACAAAACCATAACCGTGTCTTGCAGGAATACCTTCAATTGTACCTCCAACACATTCGGTTTCCTTCCAGTAGTTTATAGATTCAACAACATTTAAGCCTCTTTTCTTTAATGTACTAGCATCTTTGATGCTACAGATTACAGGTGTTTGTTTGTCTTTCAGTAGTTTTTCTGCTACTTTATCTAAATGATCAGGATGCAAATGTGTAATTAAACAATGTGTTGCCTTGTTTACAATTTCCATTGCATTGCTAGGTAAATCTAATATTGGATTTCTTTGTGGTTTAAATCTAAAAAGAGTAAAAGTTGGTCCAGCTGTTCCTTTGCGTCCTAACATGGGGTCTACTAGAATAACGTTCTCGTTGGTTTCAATAACCATTGTTGCATTTCTTATGTGATGTATTACCATTGTGTCTTTATTTTAATACAAAATTGAAAAAGAAATTATAGGTTTCAATTGATTTGAATCAATAAATACGTTTCCTTATTCTACTCAATGTTTCTGGGGTAATATTTAAATATGAAGCGATATGGTATTGTGGTATTTTTTCTAACCAATTGGGTTTGTATATAAATAACTCTTTATATAATTCGTCTGCAGTTTTGGTGATTCTATTATACTCCATAAGCTCTTTATGTTTTAATAGTTTCTGAAATGATAAATCTATAAAAGATTTACCACATTCGTATTTTTCTAACAACTCACGAAACGCCTTTTTATCGATACATAAAAGGGAAACTTTTGTTAAACTTTCTTGATTTTTTTTCGTTTTTAAATCATTGTTGAATGATGTTAAATCTGTTATAAATTGTGGTTTAGTATAGAAATTAATATTGGTTTCTTTTTCTGAAGTAGCATAATACTCTCTTATTACACCCTTATTTAAAAAACGAAGTTGCTTTTCTTCTTGATCAGCCTTAAGAATTTGAGTGCCTTTCTCGAAATTTTGTGTTTTAAATAAAGCAAGTAATTCTTTTAACCCACCTTTGTTTAAAGGGTATTCTGTTTCAAAAAACTTTGATATTTCTTTAAATTCAGAATTCATTTTAGCTCGCTTTCATTGTTTAGAGTGTTTTTTTATTCAATTCTATCGTCTAGAATAATATTTAAGTGGGGTAATTTTTCTTTAATAGCTTCTGTCTTCTCTATTATTCCATTAGATGTGAATTCTAATGTTCCAAAAACATCTTTAAGAGGCTTAACAATTATTTTTGTCCAAGATTCATTGCCTTTATGAGACTCTATTTTTCTTGATGCTGTTTCGCCGTCTTTAAAGAGAAAAGTTCCTTTTTTATTATTCCAAACAGTAGTTAATTCACAACTTTTAGAAGCAAAGTTTACTGTTGCCATTCCTACGCCACAAAATGCTTCTCCTACAGCCAAATGCTTTTTTAAATTAGAACATGCCATTACTTGGGTCATTATTACTTCTGCATAAGTTAGGTTGTCATATTTCATCTTCCTTAATGGCATTCCTACATCGTATTCAATAGCAAAAAAGTCTTTCCAAAATGTCAATTTAATCGCTTTACAATTACCGTCATAGTATTCGTCAAACGCATGGCATAACACTTCAAAAGGTAGTGAGTTAAGCGATTTTTCCGAAAAGCATTTTTCAAAGTACATTTCCGGCCTCATTCTAACATGGTTTTTACCAGAAAGCGCTTGTATATCCTCTTCTTTATAGTCTTTACTCATAGGTGCCCTTTAATGGTTTATAACGTTATTGTGTATAATTAGTAGCGAGTTTATATGCGCTATTTTTCGGAAATCAAAATACAAAATAAAAAAGAATAGCGACTTGAATTATGGTTCAAATCGCTATGTATTAAACATGATGTTGATAATGGTTTAATAAAGATTAGGTGTTTTTAAGTCCTATTTCTTATTCTTTTTTTTAACCCCAGTTCCAAGTGTAGTTCCAAGAACTAAACCCACACCAGATCCTAAACACAAGCCAATTGCGATATTATTTGTTAAGATTCCAATACAAAGTCCAATTCCAGCTCCAAAAATTAAACCTAATTTTAGATGTTTATTTTTCATATTGTAGGTTTTTATTTAATTTATAGTGTCTCAGCGACACTTTGATTCCAAATACCAGTGGCAGCAGTTTCTCTAGCAAAAGCTTCAAAATCTTTTGCAGGTCTGCCTAACACTTTGGTAACATCGTTAGAGATTTCTTGATTGTTAGGGTTTCCTAAAACTTCTTGAAATAAATAACCAAAGAGCCAAACGTAAGAATCGGGTAACCCTGCTTTTCGCATGCCATCCTTAAATTCGTTAATAGAAATAGGCACAAACTGAATGTGTTTGTTGGTTACTTCTGCCATAATTTCAACAACTTCTTTAAAGGTTCTTTTTTCAGGTCCAGTAACGGTTATAGTTTGTCCGTTATAAGTATCATCTATTATGACTTTAGAAACGACATCTGCAATATCATTGACATCTACAAATGGTATTTCTGCATTAGGCATAGGTAACGCGACAGTGCCATTTAGAATAAATTCTAAAAAAGCACCTTCACTAAAGTTTTGATTAAACCACGATGCTCTAACCAGTGTATAGTTTAATCCAGAGTTTGCTACAATTTCCTCGCAAGCTTCTGCTTCTGTTTCTCCTTTGCCAGATAGTAATACTACTTTTTCTAAACCAGCCTTTAGCGCTTTTTTAGTAAGTGTTGTAATAGCGTCTCTGGAACCAGGTACTGCTAAATCTGGATAATATACTATATATGCTCTATCCATATCTTTTAGGGCAGCATCGTATGTTTCGGGGTTTTCCCAATCGAAAATTGGGTTTGTTTTTCTGCCAACAACACGTACATTGTGTCCAGATTGTGTTAAATTCTCTGCAACTCGGCGACCGGTTTTTCCAGTTCCTCCGATAACTAAAATGTTTTCTGTTTTCATTTCTATTTGTTTTTAAATTGATATTAATTGTGTTTCAGTTATTTGAAACTTTTTGATGTTATTTTTATAAATAATTTGAGGTGTTTTTTATACTAAAAACTTTAGTATACCAATACATAGTAGTTGCTGCGATAAATTCTAATCCAATGAGCCAGAAACTAGCAGCGGTAAAGAAACTATAATGCGTTCCTCCGTTGGGAACTATTAAAACGGGAACCGTAATTAAAGCATCTAAAATTGTTGCGGTTAAAAAGAAAACTAGCCCTAAATAATAGCCTTTTATAGTGCTTTTTGTTCTGTAGTATAGTTTTGATGCAAACCATACTATAGGTAGTATTCCTAAGGAAAGTAAAATATTAGCCTGTAGTTCTAAGTCTTGTAAAATTGGTATATAAAAGGAAACGCTGTAAATACTTACTCCAAGAATCCAGATAATAATAGCAATACCGATAGCTCTTAATTGTTTCATGATTGTTCGTTTTTAGATTGATTTTCTTGTTTTGGTTCTTTGATGTCTTGTTTTATTTTGTGTAAAGCATGCCTATAATTAAGAGAGCAAAAGCGCTAAATGATGAGAGCGTTCTTATAGTATGCCAACGATTCCAAGGACGTTCAAAACTATTTCGAAGCTCTTGCAATTCGATTTTTGAAAGTGTTTCTAGATTAGAGCTGTCTAAAGTTTCATTTAGCGGGACGTTTCCAAAAATGGTTACTATGCCAATTCCTACAAAAAAGAGTATTGCGGCAATTAGAAATAGCCAAAAACTGGTACTGTTATTTTTAAATAAATAACTATTAAAAAAAAGTAATACTACAGGTCCAAAAAACACCATCAAGAAACTACTGTTTATGATTGCTCTATTCATAGATTGAAAGGACTTTAAGAAGGTTAGATTGTCTAGTCGAGCAATCCCAGGAATAACTGCATTAGACCAAGTAAAACATAGTCCAGCAGTAAGTCCAGTAAATAGTATGCCTAGCATTAATACTATAAATTTTAGTTTAAATTCCATTGGTTAACGTTTTAGTAGATGATATCCATGTTAATAAGTCTTGATACTCATTAGAGGTGAGTTTTATTTTTTTACCCTTTGGCATTCGTTTCTTTATAAAAACTTGCTTGTAAATATCATTAGCCCATGGATTCATGTTTTCTAATGAGAATACACGCCTTTTGTTTCGTTTGCGATGGCAAACGTTACATTTGTTTTCTAGTATCTGAAATGCTTTTACTTTAGAATCTCTTGTAGGATTGTTTGAAGCATATACTTCAGTCAATCTATTATTGGTGTTAACGGATTGGTAGGTGTCTATTGAATTAACTGAAAGTGCAGCAAAAATTCCAGTTATAAGCTTTACTACTATAATGATCATAATTTTTAGTTTTTAAATTATGATACAAATTTATAGTAGCTGTAAACCAGCTACTTATTCCAAAAGAATTATCATTTATTCGAAAAGAATTTTATACTTGACTAGGTCTATAGCCAAATTTTTTTTCAAAAGCGTTAGAGAAGGAACCTAAACTATCGTAGCCAACTGCCCAAGCGGCTTCTTGAATAGTCTTTTGTTCATTTTTAATTAGGTTATACGCTTTCTTTAATCGTTCGTTATGTAAGTATTTAAAAACAGGAACACCAAATTGTGCTTTGAATCCTTTTTTTAGTTTATTGGTATTAGTACCTATTTTGTATGCTAATTCGGTAAGTGACGGAGGGTTTTCTATATCTGATAATAAAATTTCTTGCGCTAAGTTTATTTTTGAAAGTTGTGCAGTATCAATTTTATTTGATTCATGTTTGGCTAATTGTCCAAAATAATGAGAAAGCAAAGCAGCCATATGGCTTTTATAGAACATCATTTTAATCTCACCTTCATAAGTATTGCTAAAAAACTGTTCTACTAATAGAAACATTTCTGGACTCATATTAAACACGGGTCCCTCGACATAATGATCTTTTGGGTGTACTAATTTATGTAAAAACCTTTCTAAAAACTGGCCTTCACCATTTGGTAATTTGTCTAAGTTTCTAATTGTTGTTGCTATTACTAAACATTGTAGTGGTTTTAGTTTAGATACATGATGTTGAAATTCTACCTTATTATCAGCATAAAAGGAAAGCACCATGCCTTTAGTGTGATTAAATTCTTTGGTTTCTCCCTCAAACTTAACTTTTAAACCAACATCGCCAGCACCATAAAAAGCAATAGCTATTACTGGCTCGTCAAAAAAACACGAATCAACCAAAACACCATCAGAAGAAGCTTCTTCTAATAAAATAGTGCAATCATTAATGTCTATTATTTCACGGTTCATACATTTGTTTGTTGCTAGTATATTTAATTATTACCAACGTATTTGTATAAAATTAGTTGTGTGTTTTAAAGTAACTAATTTAGTAAATATAGACTAAATAGAAAATTCGTTAGGGGTTTAGTAAGTATACGATTGCTAGTAATTAAGTATAGGTTAAGTTATGTTTGTTTTTACTATTTCCAATCAATTATTTGTGTGTCCATTTTTCCTTTTCGAATAAAATAGGGCGTGTTGCCAAAAATTTCACTCATTTTATCAAACCAATTTTTAATATCAATACATTCAGATAATTGGGGGGCTTCAAATGTTCTCAATTCATCAGTTAATTCTTGACTTAAACATTTAAAAAAATGAGTTAAGTTAGTTGCTAACATATTAACACCAACACCTTCGCACATATCATATACAGCCCCATAAGTAGGAGACTGAGAAATACAATTTATCATTATATAATTACCTCCATTATCCGACAAGATTGGTAAAAAACCTAAAGGGCAATATGGATCATCTTCACCATTTAATCCAGAAATTTCATCATATGCCGATTGTATTTCTTCAACATCCATAAGGTACATTCCCCAAGCGAATTCAGGTTCAAAATAATCTAATTCATAACATAGGTCGGAATCGTATTCGATAGATAATAGTACTTTTAATTCATTAGTAACAGTTACTTTTTTTAAAGAGTTTAAAGATTCTACTTTGTATTTATTATCTACTTTTTTTATAACATTTGCACTTCCAGCGCCACTTGATTTTAATTTTTGAATGTATTCATTTAATATTGATTCCATTTTTACAATTTTGCTAATTATATATAATGTGTCTGTGTGTGATTTCGTTGTGAATTTTAGGAACGAATTTAACAAAAGTTGATTAGTTAGAGAAAAAAAACAAGATTTTATAGGTTGGCAA
Organism: uncultured Flavobacteriaceae bacterium; assembly: GCA_947494205.1. Taxonomy (GTDB): domain Bacteria; phylum Bacteroidota; class Bacteroidia; order Flavobacteriales; family Flavobacteriaceae; genus JAHDHI01. Next base: position 63,525 of record CANLUH010000023.1, read on the forward strand.
GAACCAAGCAATTGTTTTACATTTTGTTATTCTTAGCTTCCTATTTAAATTTTATTGTATTCAATATCTTAATAGCCTCATCATAATTTTTATTAATTTCTTTATCACTTGTATTCTCAAATGTGAGAGTAATGAATAATCGTTTGTTTTTATAGCCGAATTCAAAGCGAAATTGATATAAGTTTTTATCCTCATAATTAATAGCATAGACCACAGATTGATATTCGGAAATGTTTTTAATTTCGGGCTTATGTCCGTTTTGTTCTATTTCCGATATTGATTCGTTTATGTTAAAAACGTAATTCTTGTCGGAATGTTGAAATGCGCTTATTTGTAAAATTCCGATATCATTTTTCAGATTGATAAAATCAGCAACACTTGTATTCCAGATTTTTCTTGCTTGCCTCCAATTTCGTCTAAATTTTATCGAAAAGTTATTTGATTCGTAGAAATCAACTTTCTTAGTCGTTAGATTATTGTATAAAATTCTATTCACAGGCTTGGGGGTAAAATTGTGTACAATGTTTTTCTGTATAATTTCGTTACGGGTTTCTGCTACTAATTTAGCAATTAACTTTATATGTTATCATGTGTTCGTTTTTTACCAACTTACACGCGTTATTATTACGGATCTATTATCGTCTAAAAAACCAACAGAATAATATTTTCCGTTTTTCCGTTGTATAATGTATTCTTTGGAATAATTTTTTCGCCCTTTTTTATTTTCTATATATTCCAGTTCATTTGAACTCATCTTATTTTCTTTTTCTTCAAATCCACCATTTTTCAATTGATTCTCAATTTTTTTTAAATCAGCTTCATTAAATTCTGCTAAAAATGATGATGTGTAGTCACCAAAATGGTCAGGAAAAGAAGCGGTTTTATAGATTATATTTCCGCTTTCAGGGAATTCCATATCAGTCACTTCTTTAAAGTCAGTTTCATAAAATTCAGATGATGGGTAAAAAGCATCATAGATAAAATAGCCAACTATAAATACAGGTAGAAAAGCAAGAACTCTCCATTTTGGATTAATTTTTCTTTTTTTCAAAATTTTGCGAATCCACCAAGTTAATAAAATGGGAATTGTAATAATTAAAATTGGCACTAAAATTAGAAGTAAAAGAAATAAAAATTTGTCCATGTAATTTTTAACGTAAAGTTTTGTTGGTATAATACATAACGTTTTGTGTATGGCTAGGTATGTTTAGTTTGGCTAAAATTAGTTAAAAGAACTGGTTTTAATGCTAACGAATATTTTCTGAAAGAAAAAAAATAACCACAAATGAACTATACACTTTGTGGTAAGTCGTTTTTTTTTGATGATGCTATTATTCCAGCTTATTTACTAACTCTTTAGTTTTTTTTATGTAAAACCAATTATCATTTGTTTCACTAAAATCTTCATATTTATAATCTTTATACTTTTTTGAAATAGAAGGTTCAATTTGTGTACCTTCATGCCATTCATTAAAAGAAGTAATGCCAATATAATTTGGATTAGTCTCTAAAGCAGCCTTAAACATATTTTCATAATACAAACCTTTGCTTCTCGGTTTAGTATTGCCATTATTCCAAGGTCTAATTCTAGTGTCTATATATCCTGGGCCAGCACAAGGAATAAATAGTAATTGGTTTTTTTCTGCAAAAACAGACATCGATTTCCAGTTTTTTGAAGTACTTCCATATACAAAACCATCACTAGCAAAATAAGTGTAAAATCCATCAAAACCAGATTCTTTAATAAGGTTGCCATGATTTTTTTCTACCCATAGCCCTATAAAAATAGCATCTAGATTAGTGTTTCTTATACTAAACTCTCCTTTAGGGTTTAATACCTTTTGCCATTCGCTAGCTTCTAGTTTGTAAGAGTCGTATACATATATAAAAGGTTTGTTATTAACTTTATATAAAGCAGGATGGTTACCATATTGTGTGTTTAAATACTCTAATTGCGTTTTAAATTCTTCTGCTGTTTTATAAAAAGGTTCTATATGTATGGCTATTTTTAAATTGTAATTTTTTGCAATATTAAGATAGGTTTTAATAGACTTATCTTCATAACTGTTTTTACCCCACCAAGTAATTACTAATACACCAATACCAGATTGTTGTATCATTTGTATATGCTTTTTTATAAGCTCTGGATCGTTAGAGCTATAAGTGCCTAATTCTGGAAAATAATTAGCGCCAATATTTCCCTTACCAGTTAATTTTCCTGCATTGTTCCATGTTGTATCAGACCAATGCGGTAATATGTCGTGTTCCCAATGATAATATTTACCATCTTTTTCTGGATTACCATACCAGTTGTAATAAAATGTATGGGCTTTATAGTTTACACTTGACTTTGGTTCTTGTATACAATTAGAAAAAAATACCGCTATTAGTAAAATGAAAATTATTCTAAGTTTAAACATTCTATTAATTGTAAAGGATTTGATTTTTTGAAGAGTTGAAATTGAATAAACATTCATTAATAATGTTATCTCTACATTCTTTTTTTGTTAAATGACTTATAGTCCACATTGTTGTTAATACATAGCGCAGCAGAGTATTAATTCCAGCGGTCTAGTGTTTTTTAATATCCTTGAGGGTCAAAATAAGCCACAAAAGTCAAATTATTAGGTGTCAACTTATCGGCTTTTTCAAAATATTTTTTTGCATTATGTCTCTCCTCATTAATATTCATTTTTACGATTCCTAAGTTGCGATAAAGATTAGCATCATTTGATTTCAATTTTTCCGCTTTTAATAATTCACACAGAGCTTCTTCATGTTTTCCTCTATCTGCTAGTGTTGCTCCAAGATTAGTTAGAGCTCTAGTTTCATTTGGGCAATTTAAGAGTAACCTATTCAGATATTGCTCCATTTTCAGATTGTTCTTTTCCCATTTACTAGTGTCATTCCAAATATCTTTATTCAACTGAACAACAATACTAAGTATTGAATCCGTATTTTTGAAATCTAATAAATCTACATCATTACAATCTTTTGAAGATTTATTATTTCGTTTAAAAAACTTGTTTAAAATTCCCAATTCAATTAGTTTATTTAATTATGTCGAACGGTTTTGTGTATGGTTATTTGCTTAGTTAAGCCTTAAAGTAGCAAACAAATCATAGATAGAAAATTTCAATGGAATTTTCGTAAGCCGGCAGTGATCTAGCAATGAATTATAGCCGTTGTTGTGCACTGGCTTTTAGATTTCTTTTAAATGTATCCACATTCTCTTGATTTCCACCAAAAAAAGATGGTTGATTTAGTTTACATATACTGTTTATTAGTACCTTATTCCCTTTCTTAATTATTGTTATTTGTTCGCCCCAACTAAATAATGTATTCCAAGAATATGCAAACAAATAATTTTCATCATTTCTTATAATTCGCCAGTCCAATTCTTTTTCGGTTAGCTCAATTGCATTTCTAAAATGCTTTGATTCAATTTTTTGGTCTATTACCTTAAATTTCAGAGTCCAATATTTGTATATAAATCCGATTATTGAAAGTGATAAGAATACCCAAACGAATCCAAGACCATTAATAATTCGATCAAGAACAATTTCGTTATTTGTCAGTCGAGCTTCGATAATAAAATATAAATTGATTAAAGGAACAGTTAAGAACAAAATCGCAGGTGAGTAATGCCAAAAAACGTCCCACTTCTTTAATTTCAGACGTTGAGTCTCAGTCATTTCTTTAATATCAGATTTTAACATTGATTATTAGTTAGATTTTGTCAGCTTGTGCCTAACGGTCTTGTGTATGATTTCGTTGCATGTTTAAGCACTAAAGTTAGTAAATAAATCACAGATAGAAAGTTTGTGAGGACATACTTAAGTAGGCTAGTGTTAGTAATAAATATACTTCTTTTAAGTTAGTATTTTAATATATACACTAATATTATTGCAATCGAAATGTAAAATATCATTCCGGATATTCTCATTTCTGATGCCTGTTTGATTTTGCGTTCAAATCCGAATTCTTTAAATCGTTCTATTTCAGATTTATTAAAATCTGTGTCTTTCCATCTGTTGAGTTTAGCAAAACCAATGGGAATGAAAAAGAAACTTAAAGCTTCTGAATTACTCAAAGGAGCATTTTTGCGTTTTTCGGCATTTTTTTGTTCGAGATTCATTCAGCTGTAATTTATTTTGGGGTCAAGTTTATAATTCTTTAAAATTCCTGTATATAACTCCTATTCAATCTCTTTTCCATTTGTTATTTCAATTGGCAGTTTTTTAAATCTCTACTAAGCTTTATTAATCCGTTTTAGGAATTCAGACACAGATTTAGTGTAGAAAATTGATAAAGTTCTTTTAAATATTGTCTTCCACGAATTATTAAAGGCTTTCTATTATTTTACACATTGCTGTGCGCATGCTTTTTATAGCTGTTCCACTAGTTTTCTAGCGTTAACGGTATCATAGATAATTTTAAGTTTACTAATCTTATTTTGATTATCGAATTCAATAATGTCTACTACATCAAATTCCACTTTTTGATTATTTTTTAAAGTCCATTTATAGGTGAAATAAAGAGCTAAATTATTTGAATCATTTTCTTCAAAAATTCCTTTTAAATTCAGTTGAGAATTAGAAGTATCGCTGTTCAATTCACGATAAAATTCATCTGCTTTTTTTATTCCGTATAGAGGTGAGTCAACCATTCCATTCTGATTGAATAATGCAATTACTTGTCCAATATTTCCATTCTCAAGGTGAGTTATATATTGCTTTGCTATTTCCTTTTTATTCATTTTTAATTTGCGTACAAGTTGTTTTATATGGTTTGTTGTGTGATTTAGTAAGTAATTTAATAAATAAAAACCGAATAGAAAATCCGTGAGGATTTTTTCGTGAGTAGACTAGAACTAGTAATTAATTATACATGGTGTTAGGCTCTGGTTTTTATTTCTCCCAAATCTTTCGAATCAATTTCAAAAGTTTCGGTTTTTCATTTTTAGTCTCTTTTTTACTGGCTTCAATTTCTTCTATAGTCACCGTTCGATAATTGGCTCTGATATAGTCAAATTCGTCCATATCAGGCTGTTTCAAATCTGAACCCCCTTTATGAGGGAATTCAACATAATCTTTAGGTGGTTTAGGTAATTTCTGTTCACATTCTTTTGAACATAAATTTGCTAGCATTGGAATAGTGTCAGTTCCAACGTGAGCAGTAATCCACATTTGATTTGTTTGTTCATAATCTAATTCTTTGTCGCAAACACTACATTTTAAATTTTCGCCAAAGTATTTAACAGGATTATGGTCGAGTTTTGGAAAGTTCATTCTGTTTTTATAGTTCCCATAAAGTGCTCTTGTACTAATTCGGCTGTCTTTTAGTTTTTTACATTTAGTAATTTCATAAGGAAACCAGTTTAAATCATAGGAAGTATAAGGGTCAAAATATTCAAGAGATTCTATTTCTCCAATTTCAGGTGGAATTCGTTTCAAATTACTACCATATAGTCCAATTTTTGTTACTTTTTTTAATTTTGAAATTGATTTAGGTAAAGTATAAATCTGAGAAAATAATTCGTCTCCTAAAGCTTCTCTTGGCACAAATTCATCGGCTCCTTTTTCGGCAACTTCATCAATATATTCACAAAGTTTTTTCCAAGCAATAGAATTTCTGTCTTGAACATCATTTGGTATTTTAGAAATTCGTTTATTCATTTGAGTGATTTCAGCTTGTGCCTAACGTGTTTGTGTATGAAGCGTTGGGTGTTTAAAAGCACTTCTTTTTACTTTATTTAGGTCCTCCAGATTTAAGTTAATTAATTATTTAACAATGGTTTATACGCGGTGTTGGCAATAGTATTTTATTCCGCAATATTTATTTTTCCAGAATTCAAATACCTTTTTCCAAAAACACCTTTCTGAAAATCTATCTTTATTGTGTCTCCTTCTTTTATTTTATTCAGGTCAGATTCTGCAAACTTGTTTTCAGTTCTTTCAAAATATTGGTCTTCCAATGACCTAATTCCAACTTCTCCATTTTTCATAACGTAAGTGATTTCAAAACGTTCCGTTATTTTATCAGAATTTGCCATACGATTTATAAATAGTCCAGTCGCTATTACGATACTTTGTATCCAGATTAAATATCCAAATCCCATTAATATAGAGTATGTAAACGTTTGCATTATTCTAATTGATTTATCCTTTTCGAGTGATAAAAAGCGAAAAAACACGAACAATGAAATCAAGAATATAATTCCGATTATAATTAGCGTTTCTGTCAGGTTGAAGTCAATTAAATCTCTTTCCAGATAGTAATTGTATTGGTAAGGAACCAGAAACCAATAAATCAAAAGAAATATTCCAATTCCTAATAACCATTTCCAATTTCGTTTTAGTCTCTCCATATTATTGCCAACGGTTTTGTGTATGATTTCGTTGCGTGTTTAAGCACTAAAGTTAGCAAATAAATCACAGATAGAAAGTCCGCGAGGACTTTCGTAAATAGGCACTAACTAGCAATGAATTATACACCGCTTAAGTTAGCATTTTAATAAAAACACTAAATTAAGATATATAAATAAGAAAGCACAAAAGAGAGGATTAAGGTTAT
>CANLUH010000024.1 GCA_947494205.1 uncultured Flavobacteriaceae bacterium
TAAATAAATTTGAACCTTTTTTATTGAAAAAATGATTCACTTAAACAACCGGTAGATAGACCTACGGATTTAAGGTTCTAGCTAGTGGAGGTATTGAGTTAACAGTAAATAATATAAGCTTTTACAGAAATGTGAAAGCTTATATTTTTATTAAGATATTTTGATTTTTTTTAAAATAGATTTTAGTTTTTTCATTAATTCTATATGTTAAGTAAAAAACTACTTTGTGTTTTTCACTCTTGCTTAAACAAATTACCCCGCTACCGCTAGCTTCTAGCTAGTGGCGTATTAGAGTGAGTTATAACTAACAAAAGCTTTCACATAAATTATGTGGAAGCTTTTGTAGTATTAGTAAAAAAATTAAAATCTATATATTAAGTTAAAAAAATAACTTTAAATTATTTTATATGTTTCTAACTCTTATGGCCACTAGCTAGAAGCTAGCGGTAGCGGGGAACTATTACAACAACAATGCTTCCAAGAAATTGGAATAAACAAAGAATAATGGAAGAGGTGGCTTTTGCTTTTAAAAATAAGGTTCAAGATTTATCTAATCTAAGTAAATATAAAGGAAGAACAACAAATGGAATAGATGTTGTTTTTTATATTAATAATAATGGGATAGGAACAGCTTTTCCTGTCTTGTAAAACCATAATAATAATGATTAAATACGATTTTTATAAATGGGATGCTTTTAATGATGGTAATGTTGATTTTTTAATAAAAGTTGAAGAACCGTATAGTTATCTCGGAACAATGTTTGAAGGAAAAGAAAAAAGAGAAGATACCCTGATAGCGCGGATTTGTAATCCGTGCCCATAAAGAAAATAATAAAAAGAACGCTTCTATAAGGCGTTCTTTTTTGTTTTTTATAAAAGGTTTAAATTGTAAAGGAGTTATATTAACAAAGCTAAGAAGGTATGTTTTAGTGTTGGTATAGCTACAAGTCAGCGCTAATGAGTATCAACCCATTTTAAAGTAGTAATATGAATGAATTAACTAAAAAAATAAAAAAGGATGTAGCTTACTTGGAAACAACTCATGTAAATGATCCTAAAATAAATATCATTCTTGATGAGATAGAAGAGTTTTTATTAAAAGATTTAAAATTAACGATTGAAGTTTTGAATGAATTGGACTTGTTATCTATAGAATGGGTGTGTTCAAGATTTGAAAAAATTTCTTATACTTTACAAAGTAAAGAGCTCATAGAATGTGTAGAAGGTTTATTGGTTAAGTTTACTCCAGACATTAATGGTTTTAAAAATGAAGTTCTAGAGGCTAAAGAGGCATATCAAGATAACTAATCTAACGCAAGGTTGTGATTATTTTTAATACTTTTTCAACCAACAACCAAAAAATGATGCTCTTTTTTATACAAAAAACGAACAATCTGAACCTCAACAAATTACATAATACTAAGCATAAATTTAAACATTTTACAATATTAATCTGTAAAATGTTTGTTTAAATCTGTAAAATGTGTTATATTTGTACTGTAATTAAGTCGTTATTCTGCAAATAAGCTATTAATCAATCATTTGTATTAAAACAACGACAATTTCTTGATTTTTACATAAAAGACGTCTTTAAAAATCAAACAACGACGGTAAACTATTCAAACATATTATTGAATAGGGTGGAGAGCTATGCCTTTTTAGTATTAAGGCTTTGTATTAAGGTAAACCTGTTAGAAAAGCGAAACGACAACAGTTCTTAATAACAAGAACTTACTAATAAGTATAAAATATAATAAGAGTAAAGATGAGTAAAGAAATTAAACAAAACTTATTTAAGTTTATTACAGTACGTAACCCTCAATTAATAGATAAAAAAGAAGGACATCCTGGGTTTGTATTTCATCCAAGTGAAGCAAGTAGCGTATTTGTAAAAGCAATACAAGGGGTAAAAGAAGCAGATAAAGAAGCTAAATTGCAAGCAACAGCAACTACATTTTCTGCATATAAAACCAGAGCAAATGTAAGTAAGCAAAACGAAGCACTGTACAAGTTTTCATCTTGGTTAATGCGTAACAAAAATGGATTATCGTACCAAGCTATAAAAGATAACTTAAATGGAGCAACGCCTTTAGGAAATGTAAAATTAGCAGTTTGGGAAAACTTATTGTACCAAACGGTAGCTAAACAATCGGTTCAAGTTCGTGAGGCATTAATACAATTATTAATTGCAGATCAGTTTTTAGTAGCCTTTAATATTTTTAAATTATCATTTAAAAGCGATATCAATGTTGTATTTACAGATGAGCAACTAGAGCTATTTACACGTAGAGCATGTGCGAGTGTTGTCATTTCAAAATCGTTATTTTCTAATGAAATAAAACCAAGACCAGCAAAACCAAGACGCGTAACAGAGGTTCAAGAAAGAGCAATGTTAAAAGCAGTTGAGGTAGAAGCAGCAAAAGAAAAAGTAAAAGCATACAGAACTTTAGATGCCGAATTAAAAGTTGTAGAAGCAAAATCTAATAAAGCATTACAGTTAGAGTATGACAAAGCGATTAAAGACTATAATAGTAAAGTAGACCAGTTATTAGATGGTGTACAGCCAACACAAGTTCAAACCGTAGATGCTAAAACTGGGGAACGTATAGTAGAAGAAACATTTCCAGATGTAACATTACCAAAATTTGTTTTCGAAAAACGTAAAACGGTTAATACAGATCAATTATCTAAAGTGTTATCTAGCGAGGCAATGGAAGTGTTTAGAACACAAGATTTAGGAATCTATGAAGAATTTTCTGAAGTCTACGAGCAAATTAACACGAAAATAAAAAACGAGAACCAAGTTATTATAGATAACGAAGAAGATACAACTCCTAAAAGCGTGCTAGTGGGTGGTGTAAAAACAGCAGTAACAAGCAAAAGATTAAACTTAGACCCATACAGTTTTTTTGTGTCTAGAAAAAGTTTAATTGGAAATTCTGGATTAACTATGTTTTTAGGAACAGGTTACTCTGGAGTGCAGGTATCTAGAGTATCTTATTCTTTAATTAAAGATGGAGCAAAATCTGGTTTTTCTGGAACAACAGCGCAAGTAAGTGCAGGATTAGATAGTACAAGTGCACGATTATTTTTTCCAATAAATACACCAATAGATAATAATGCAGGATATCGTTTTTATGGAACATTTACATTAAACAATGGTGTAACTTTAAGTTTCGATGAAAGAAACAATACTTCTAAACCAGGAATAACATTTAGTGGTGTTTGTAACGTAGTAAGCGGTGGAGTTACAATCTCTGGAGGCTTACAAAAGCCAAAAATTTATGGAGTAACTAGTTTGGGTATTGCAGATTTTAGACGTGTAGAACAAGAAGTATGTTGTTATGTGCCAGGAGAAGTCTCTCACATAGAGAATATTATGGCGCGTGAGTACAAAGAACGTTCTACAAGAAGTTTAACAAGTATAGAAAATACATCAGAGCAAACTTCTGAAAGAGAAATAGAAAACCTAAGAGATACTACAACTACAGAGCGTAACGAAATGCAAAGTGAAGTATCTTCAATTGTAGATGAAGATAAATCTAAAGCTTATGGAGCAAACGCAAGTGTAAGTGGTGAGAAATTTGGGATCACTATTAGTGCAGGTGGTTATTTCGATGCGTCTTCATCTAGTTCTACATCAAACTCTAACAGCCAAGCGCAAAGCTATGCACAAGAAGTTACAGAACGTGCTATGGATAGAGTGGTACAAAAAGTAAGCAAAAAACGTACCTCTCGTATTTTAAAAGAGTTTGAAGAAAACAATAAACACGGATTCGATAACACTAAAGGCGATAAGCATATTACTGGAGTTTACCGTTGGATAGATAAAATATACAAAAACAAGTTAATAAACTACGGTAAACGTTTAATGTATGAATTTGCTATACCAGAACCAGCAAGATTCTTTAAAGAAGCTATTTATAAGAGTATAGAAGAAGGTACAGATACAACATCTGCAGTAATTTTACCAGAAGCACCAAAACCATTAAGCTATTATGGAATTGAACATGCAGGATTTTTACACGAAGGAAATTACCAGTATTATGCAGCAAAATATGGTGCAGATGTAGCATCAGCTCCAGAATATTATAGTTATGTAGGAACCTCTTTAACAAAATCTGAGCAAGGAGGAGATGGTGGTAAGTCTACTAATAAAGCTGTAAAAGATGTTGTTAAAGTGCCAGAAGGCTATAAAGCAGTAGCAGCTAAAACTACAGGAACGCAACATAGTGGGCATGTGCAAATAGCAGTTGCAGGGCGTGTTTTTAACCTTAACAGTTATAACTTTTTAAGCATTTGGCCATATTATAGAGATGAGGTACCAGTTTCTGGATATTTTAATCAAAACTGGATAACTAATGTTAATGTTTTAGTAAAATGTGAACGTACAGATGCCTATTACAATGAGTGGAAAAACGAAACATATAATGCTATTATAGAAGCCTATAACGAGCGTTTACGTGAATACAATGAAGTAACAATAGCCAAAGAAGCAGAAGCGGTAGTTGAAGTAGAAAAAGAGAGATTAAACTTTAATCCTTTACTAAACAGAAGTTTAGAAAAGAGAGAATTAAAACGTATTGCTATAGAGTTATTAATAGATCAAATTAGAGTGTCTAGAGATAATTATAATGCAGTAGATGAAACCACGGGAGTGTCTACAGTTAAGAAAGGTTTAAGTTTACAAAATCATGCGGCAACAGTTAAGTTCTTTGAGCAAGCTTTCGATTGGGAAATCATGTCTTATACATTCTATCCTTATTTCTATGCTAAAGAAGCAGACTGGAAAGCATTATTCCAATCTCAAGATGCGGCAGATCCAATTTTCCAAGCGTTCTTACAATCAGGTTTAGCAAGAACTATTGTACCTGTTAGACCTGGGTTTGAAGATGCAGTAAACTGGTATATGTCTACTGGAGAAATTTGGAATGGTCAAGGTTTAGTAACAGATCAAGATGACGATTTATTTGTATCTATAGCTGAAGAAATGCAAACTGTTGAAGGCGAAGTAGAAAAAACTTGGGAAACACGTTTACCAACAAGCTTAACAGTAATTCAAGCTGGATCTATAGGTTTAAATGTAGAAGGCTTACCATGTAATGTAGAATGTGATGACTTTGCTTTATTTGATAGTGATGGGAATCCTGTTCTAGATGCAGACGGAAACCCGACTACAGAGAATCCTATTGAGCAAACCAATAACTTAATTGGAGGAGCGACACAGCCATAAATCTTTTAGCTGTGTAGTTAAGAATGTCTGATAAGAATTATGTATTCCATTCAGGCATTCTAAAACACAAATACAATAACCGCCTTACCCTTTCACATTAAAAGAAAAACAAGGTCTTACTATTTTAAAATAGTTAAGGCAAGGGTAAGGTGTGTTATGTATTCAGAAAATTAAGTTTAATAATTAAAAAAATAAGAATAATGAGTACTACTATATTTAATCAAACGATTAGAGGTATGACTAACGTTAGTCAATTAGCAACAAAAAAGTTTTATAATAGAACGGCTTTAGAGGTTGCACAAATTTACTTTCCGCAGGCTACTCAAAAAAAAGTAAAAAATATAACTATTCATACAGATACAGAGTCTAATAAGAATCTTTTAGAGTATGTAACAAAACGTGTTTTTTTCTATGATAAAAATAATAATGATGTATTAGATGAAGATGAACAATTAGCATTTAATGTTTATATCTACACCTCTAAAGATGCTATAAAATTATTAGAGACTTTTGAAGTATCTAAACCTGGAAAAGATGATGTTTTACTATTTGTAGAAGATAATACAGGAGATAGTAGCGGCCAGTTTACTAGAGCAAAAGTAGGGGAGAATGTATTAAGTAATTTAAAAAATGCAGGACATTTATACAATAACAAAAAACTTCTTGAACGTGTAAATGAGCATGTAACTATAGATGAAGCTATTTTAAGTGAACTTCTTGAAAATGGAAAGATTGAGAATACAACCTTAGAAATATTAGAGTTTTTATTTGCTATACCAGATTGGCTTTATCTTACTTCTATTAATGAGCTCATAATGGAAGGTATTGGTGAGGCTTGTGGAGGTATTGCCAGTTTTATCGACAAAGCTAAAATTGATGATTACCGTTGGAATCCACGAGCAAAAAAATTAAAAGAAGACGGTACAGAGGATGAAACACCAGAATTTACACCATTCTTTTTTCCATATGTAACAGAAGCATTAGACGAAATAGACGATTCTAAAATTAATGAATATGTACAGCAATCTACAGGACGTTTAAAAGAAATGTATACCGAATATGATCAATCAATACAAAAATACCTTAGAGATGTAGATATTGGTCGTTTGGCAACCGTTCCTGTATATTTTTACCCAATAGGGTTTGTTAATATTGAAGTTGATCTCGTTCCAGACTCAATACAAGCATTTGTCTATAGTTTATACTTAAAAGCAAAACAAGTATCAGATTTCATTTTTGATAAGTTTCAGCAGTTCGATTTAACCGATATTATTAAAAAAGGAATTTATGCTGCTAATGCTTTTATATGTGGTATTTGGAATAGTATTATAGATGCTATTTCTGGGATTTTCAAACTATTGGAAATGATATTTAAGGCGGCAGTAATTATGAATGATTTCATGAGAAATATCAGTACAGAGCTTCCTTTATTATTAGAATATATAGATAATTATACACAAGCTTTAAAAGAAGTCGATTTCGACGAGTTGTATAAACATTTTAAGACTAAGTTATCCGAGTTTTCCATATTTGACGTTCCTATAGAAGTCATCGCTTACTTTTTAGGCGCTTTTGTGGGTTTTGTTATTACTCTAATTATAGAAGTTGTTTTAGGTATATTATTCACTGGAGGAACACTAAGTGTTGCTGCAATTATTGAAAAGCTCACCTCTATTTTTACAAGCCTAGTAAGAGCTGGAGCTAAAGTGTTGAGAAAAGTCTTCAATTTTACTAAAGACTTAGCTGTAAAAACATTTAAAGGCGTTAAAAGTTTACTACAACAAATTATTAATTTGTTGCGTAAAGGAACTCGAGGATTAAAACAAATGATAGATGATGTTTTTAAAGCCTTTGGTACATATTCTAGAGAGGCAAGAGGAAGCTTAAACTCTGCTTTAATACCCGGATTAACGCCAGCTGAACTAAAGTTGTATAAAAACTTAGCAAAAGCTTTTATTAAACCGTTTAAAAAGTTACTTCTAAAGTATGTGGATAATGCTAAAGCCATAAGGAGATGGAAGAGTTTAAGGGCAATGAAAAAATTGTCTAAGTCAGAGATAAACGAACTATTAGAGCTAAGAAAACTAAGTAAAAAAGGATTTAATAAAAATGCAGCTATAATGAAAGCCGAATTAGAAATAAACGGTAAAGTAGTTGAATTAGAATATAAAGCTTTAGCAGGTAGAGGAGTTAATGGAAAAAACTTAGTACAAAGCCCAAATATAGATCAGGTTGCTAGAGAGTTAGGTTTGCCAAAAGAAGAAGTTTTAGATCTTTTTAAAGCATACGATCCTGTTAATGATAAAACAATATCTCGTTTTTTTGATAGTGAATATAAGATATTTAGTCAGTTTGATGATGAATTATTTAGGCTTCAAGCACACCATGGAGAAAGTGCTATTAAAATAAAAAATATTAACTTTAAAACACTATATGAACCTTGTATGTCCTGCAAAAAACAAATGATAATTAGACAAGAAATATATAAATTTACATTAAAAGTTGAAGCAACCGCTCTCAAAGGAGGTGGGTTTGCAAAAGGTAACGGGCATTTAAGAGATTTAGGTTTATTAAATTAAATAAAATGGAAATACAATATTTACAAAAATTAAAAGAAAACGATAAAATTGATTCTCAAAGAATTAAAGGCGTTACAGAATCTGAAATACAAAAGGTTGAACAAAAATTAGAAATCAGTTTTCCTAAAGCTTATAAAGAATACCTTTATTTGGCAGGAGAGTATTCTGGCAATTTACATATGCTGGAAACAGATGATTTAAAGACTTTGTCTTCTGATTTTTATAAAGATGTGTTGTCTGAAGATATGAGAGAGACAAAAACTATTATAGAACGACCATTTTGGGTTTTTGCAGATGGTATAGGTGATCAAGGGTTTTGGTTTTTCTATTTAGACGAAAATGATGAAAACCCAGAAACTCACTATTATGCTTACAAGCCAACATATGTTTATGAAGCTGTTATAGGTTCGCACAATCTAACCTTTAGTGAATTTATTGAAGGAAGAATAGATTTTGGATTTAAAGTGAAAAAAGACGGAATATGGTAATCTGTTTTCAATAAAATTAAAACCGAATTCATTAATATGAATTCGGTTTTTTTATTTCCATATTATATATTTTTACACAGATATTTATTTTAATAAAACAAAATGCTACTAGCCCTAGATGTACACTACAAAGAAAACTACGCGAAAAGCGTTGGTGTTATATTTAATACTACAGACGATACACCAGTACAAAGTTTGGTAGAAATAATAAACGAGGTAGAAGATTATGTACCAGGACAATTCTTTAAACGAGAGTTACCATGCTTATTAAAAGTGATAGAAACAGTCGATTTAAGCACAATAGAAGCAATTATAGTCGACGGGCATGTGTACGTAGATAACGATTATAAATTAGGGCTTGGAGGTTATTTATACGAAGCCTTAAATAAGCAAATACCAGTTATAGGTGTTGCTAAACGCTCTTTTCATAATACAGAAGAAGTATCCAAAGAAGTGTTTAAAGGCCAAAGTAAAAATCCATTATACGTCTCTGCAATTGGTATGGATTTACAAAAGGCTGTTACTATAGTGTCTCAACTTCATGGAGATCACAGAATACCCACACTTTTAAAGCTGTTAGACAACATTACTAAGTCTGAATAATCAACTGCTATACTGTTATTACTACCAAGGCTGGAATCTTATCAAAGCTAAACGAACCAGTGTTAAACAAATCACAAAATAACATGATTTAATTTGTAAAATGTTTGTTTTTCATTTGTAAAATGATTATATTTGTATTCGCTTTTCTAACAACGGTTTTCCGGAGTTAACATTAATTCGTGTTAAGTAGAAACTTGAAAAAGCTAGGTTTAATCTATCCTGATTAAGGAAATATAAACAACAGAAACCTTTAGCTAAAAGTTTGGTCTGCTTAAAATTAAAAATTCAAACAAATGTATGAGTATAATTAGTACAGCGCTATCTGAGTATGGCGTTAAGGAAATTATTGGGTCTAATGACAACCTTAGGATTTTAAAATATTTCGACGAAATAGGGTTTAATGGTTCAAAATTACATGATGAAACAGCTTGGTGCAGTGCGTTCGCTAATTGGGTAGCAAAAACCTCTGGTTACGAATACACAAAACAACTAACAGCTAGAAGTTGGCTTTCTGTGGGAGAGTCTACTAACACACCAAAAGTTGGTGATGTAGTAGTCTTTTGGAGAGAAAGCCCTAAAAGCTGGAAAGGACATGTCGGTTTTTTTATTAAACAAACTAAAAACTATGTGTATGTTTTAGGTGGTAATCAGCGCAATATGGTATGTATTAAAGCCTATGCAAAAAGTCGTGTGTTAGAC
This sequence comes from uncultured Flavobacteriaceae bacterium, assembly GCA_947494205.1. Taxonomy (GTDB): domain Bacteria; phylum Bacteroidota; class Bacteroidia; order Flavobacteriales; family Flavobacteriaceae; genus JAHDHI01. The sequence goes on from CANLUH010000024.1 coordinate 9,603, forward strand.
TATAAAAAACTCAGAAAAATAACAGATTAAAAACAAGATAAAAATGGATAGAGTAGTCAAGGTTGCGTTTTGGTTGCTTACACTTTTGTCTCCTGTTAATGGTGTTATGGTAACAATGGTATTTTTAATATTGGTCGATTTTATTACAGGAGCGTATGCAGCAATTAAAAACCATATTCCTATAAGAAGTTCGCGAATTGGGCATACCATTTCTAAATTTTTTATTTATAACCTGGTTATTCTAGCAGCATTCTTTTTAGAAAAACACATTGTAAACGAAGTGCCTTTTTTAAAAATAATAGCTGGTTTTATAGCGATAACCGAAATAAAATCAATTTTAGAAAACTATAATAAAATCTATGGTGTAAACCCTTTTAAAGCGCTTGTTAATTTAATAAAATTAACACCTTTAAAAGAGACTATAGAATCACTTTCAGAAGATGACAAAGCTTCAAAAGAAGCTTCAAAGTAAGTAGAGTAGCAATCAAAATTTTTTCAAAGAAAGTAATAAACCCTTCCTATATAAATAACATAGGAAGGTTGCTTTTATGATTACATAATAAAAACACGTTTTCAATGATACAATTTTCAATAAAAACCGAAAGATTATTACTGCTAATTACAATACTATTAGCGATTTGCAACTTATTATTAAATCAATGCAGTAGTGATATTAAAAATAAAGAAGAACCTATAGTTACCATTAAAAGAGACACTGTCTGGCAAACTAAAGTAGATACATTTAAAATACAAACCGTTGAATACAAAACAGTATATGTAAATAAAAATGATGTCTCTAATGTAGTAGAAACTGTAGCAGATATAGATGATTTGTCGCTTTATGAAGAAGCAAGAGCGTATAAGGATACGTTAAGTAATGACGATATAGAGATTTATAGTTATAATCTATTAAGCGGAAACTTATTAGACAGCGAACTGTCTTATAAATTAAAAGTACCTAGAGAAATAACGGTAACAAAGACTATAGAGCACCCTAAAAGTTTTAGAAGCGGATTATATGCCTTTAGCGAAATTGGAGGTAATAGAAGTACGCTAGACAACCTAAGTTTAGGATTGCAATATAACCGTAAAGGCAATTGGTTTGTTAGTTACAGATTAAATTTAAATACAATTAAAAGCCCAACACATAATATTGGTGTTGGTGTTAGAGTCTTTAAATAAAAAAAACCTCATCTGAAAAGATGAGGTTTTTGCTTTTATATATTTAAGAACTATTAATTCTTATTATTACTCTTGTCTAAATCTGCCATTAATCCTTTAGAATCAATTACAACAGATTTAACAGCTTTTTTAGTATCAAATGAATATGTTGGGTATGCCCAAGCCCAATCCTTTAAAATAGTAGCTGTAGTAGGTTTTTCACCACGCATCATTTGTAAAGGAATATTAAAGTTTTCTTTAGAATCGTCTGTATAAGTTACAGTGACATCTATAGGCATTGGCATTAAACCAATACGCTCTAAAGTCACCGTCTTATTGTCTACACTTTTTACAGCATAATCAATAGTATTAGTCGTTTGTGTCCAATCCATTAAGTACCAATCTAATTCTAAACCAGATACTTTTTCAGCAACTCTAATAAAGTCATTAGGAGTTGGGTGTTTAAAAGCCCAATTATTAAAGTATTCTTTTAAAGTTGTTTTCAAGTTGTCTTCTCCAATAATATAACCTAATTGAGATAAAAACACAGATCCTTTAGCATAAGCAGCTCTACCGTAAGCGAAATTAGTATCATAATGATCAGCATGAGTCGTTTGAGGTTTTTCCTTTCCTGAAGTAGCTAAACTGAAATAGCCTCTATAACCTCCGCCATTGGCTATTGGTCTATTGTATCCCATAATAGAATTCATGGCATGGTCGCTAATGTAACTGGTAAAACCTTCGTCCATCCACTCATGTTTTCCTTCGTGAGTAGCCATTAAAAATTGAAACCATGTATGCGCCAATTCGTGTGCAGTAACACCAACCAGACTTCCAAAACTACGTTTACCGGTAATTAGAGTACACATTGCATATTCCATTCCACCATCTCCACCTTGTATAACAGAATATTGGTCGTAAGGGTATTTACCAATATGCTCACTAAAATATTCCATTAACTCAACCGTTTTAGGTTGCATCTCTTTCCAAAACTTTAAGTTTTCTGTAGGAAGTGTCTTTTTGTAATAGAAGTTTAATAAAGGTCCATTAGGAACTTGCATCGTATCATGAATATATTCTGGATCTGCTGCCCAAGTAAAATCATGAACGTTAGGTGCTTTATAATGCACTATTTTTTTATTGCCTTTAACAGTTGGCTCTCCTTGCAAGTAACCCGTACCTCCAACAATATAATTTTTATCGATAGTTAATTTTAAATCAAAATCTCCCCAAACGCCATGAAACTCTCTCCCAATATAAGGATCTGCATGCCAACCTTGAAAATCGTATTCTGCTAATTTAGGATACCATTGCGTCATAGATAAAGCAACACCCTCTTTATTGTTACGTCCAGAACGACGAATCTGCGCTGGTACCTGTGCGTTAAAAACCATATCGAAAGTTACCTTTTCACCTGGTTTAATAGGTTGTGCCAATTCTACTTCTAAAACGGTACCTACCGTTTCATGTTTAACAGAAGTTCCATTCTGTTTTAAAGAGTTTACTTTAATGTAACCAATTTCGCTAGGAGACAATTTACTAATACGGTCACCTACTCTTGGGTCAGGATCTGCAATATTACGAGAACGAACATCCATTTCACTTCCAGGTTGAAAAGCATTAAAGTATAGGTGATAAAAAACCTTATTTAATGTATCTGGAGAATTATTAGTATATACTAATTTTTGGGTGCCTTGATATTGGTAGTTGTTTACATCCATATCAATATCCATTTTGTAATCTACATGCTGTTGCCAATATGTAGATTTCGAAGTCATGCTTGTTACTGTGCTAGTAGTTGTTGAGGTTGTTGTACTAGTAACACCTTTAGTAGCGTCACAAGACAGCAGTAATAGAGAAGCAGAAAGGCCAAATAATAGAGTCTTTTTCATCTGTTGATTTTTAGTGTTTAATGGGATCGGACTTTAATCTTAAAAAAATGTTTTGTTTAGACGTATTCCGTATTAAAATAAAAGCCTTAACGTTCAAGTTAAGGCTTTTTGAAAAATATTTAATTATTTTGAGATTTGCGATGCCATAATTAAAGCATTATATGCGTTTACCATTTTAGCAGATGTACTTAAATCTGCAAATGGTCTTACATCTTCAGCATTACCTCCAACAACAACTTTAGTTGCTACTGGTAAGCCAGAATCCATAATAATTTGTTTTACTTGAGATGCTTTTAATTTAGGATATTGAGACCAAACTAAAGCTGCAACACCAGCAACTGCAGGAGCAGCCATAGATGTACCTCCTTTTGTATCGTACTCATTTTCTGGAGTTGTAGAGTAAACTTGTGCACCTGGTGCAAATACATCTACATTCTTTTTTCCATAGTTAGAGAAGCCAGCAACCATATCACTTCCGTATTTAGGCGCTAAAGCACCAACTCTAATGTATGTGTTAGATACTTCTACATAATTAACATTATCGTCTGGGAAATTTGGTTCTGTATCTACATCTTTACTATCGTTTCCTGCAGCGTGAACAAAAATAACATCATTATCGCTAGCATATTTAATAGCTTCACGTACCCATTCTGGGTGTGGAGAAAAACTTTTACCAAAACTACCATTAATTACTTTTGCACCATTATCTACAGCGTAGCGAATAGCCTTAGCAATATCTTTATCGTACTCATCTCCATTAGGAACAGCACGTAAACTCATTAACTCTACATTGTTAGCAACACCGTTAGCACCTAATCCATTATTACGTTCTGCAAGTATAATACCAGCAACATGCGTACCGTGGCTTTCAGATTTTTTCATAGGAATAACGTTGCCGTTTCCGTAACCAGGCTTATCGTTAAAATTATCTGGATTATCTCCTGTTTTACGACCTTTAAAGTCTACATTGTAATTTGCATTTAATTGACTTGTAAGTCCTTCTAATGCGCCATTTAATTCTTTTTTAGCTTTCTGAATGCTCTCTAATCCAAAACCATTCATTTGCTGAGCAACTTGCTTGTATCTGCTTAAGTTTTCATCTGTTGTTTTTAAATCTAAGACTTGCTTATTCGTATAGTCTTTGGTTTTAAAATGCGCAGTAAAAGCTTCGTCTGCATCAACTAATACACCATAAATTTGCTCGTAACGAGCTTTAGTAGGTCCCATTTGAGCTAATTCTTTTTCTAAAGACGCTTTAGCTTCAGCAAAACGAGGAGCACTAGTATCTCCACTAGCAACCAAACGTGTCATTTCTAATTGCTCATCGTAAGCATCTCCTAAAAAGTTCCAACCATGAATATCATCGATGTAACCATTTTTATCATCATCAATCCCGTTATTAGGAATTTCTTTTTTGTTAGTCCAAAGTACGCCGTCTAAATCTTCATGGTTAATATCAATACCAGAATCAATTACGGCTACAATAATTTTTTGTCCTTTTTTACCTTTAATAATTTCAGAATATGCTTTATCAACACTCATTCCTGGAATAGTATCTTTTACCAAGTCTAAATGTCCCCAATTATGTTTTTCAGATTCAGTTAAAGCAGACTCTTTTAAAGGTGTGCTATCTATATTTTCTATAGGTGTTGATAAAATTGGTGCCCCACCACCACAGCTTGAAAGCAATACGGCAGAAACTGCCGAGAATAATACTGTTTTATTAAATAGTTTCATAAGTTAAGTTTAATGTAAAATATCTTTACAAGTGAATGTTTCGTTTAATCGTACGCCTTTTTCGGTATGTTTTACAGTTATAATTTCGTTGTGCGCATCGTGTTCCAAAAATAAATAATAATTGTTATCTGCTGCTAGATTTAGAAATGTCTCCTTTTCATCTAATGTTAGTAAAGGCCTCGTGTCGTAGCCCATAACAAAAGGAATTGGTAAATGTCCAACAGTAGGTAACAAATCGGCCATAAAACAAATTGTTTTTCCTTTGTAATTAATCATAGGAATCATCTGTTTTTCGGTATGTCCATTAGCAAAAAAAATATCGAAGCCTAAAGCCGAATTTTTTAAAATATTGTTTTCAGGAAGCGCAGTAAAGTTTAAATGACCACTCTCTTCCATAGGTAGAATATTTTCTTTTAAAAAAGAAGCGACTTCTCTACGATTAGGCTGTGTAGCCCATTGCCAATGTTTTTCGTTACTCCAAAACTTAGCATTTTTAAAAGCAGGCTCTAAAAGCGTTCGGTTTTTGTTATATTGTATGGTGCCGCCACAATGATCAAAGTGTAGATGCGTCATAAATACATCTGTAATATCATTTCTATGAAAACCATATTGCGCTAAAGATTTATCTATAGTGTCATCTCCCCAAAGGTGGTAATAGCCAAAAAACTTATCACTTTGTTTATCGCCCATACCAGTGTCTATTAAAATAAGTCTGTTACCATCTTCAATTAAAAGACATCTTGCAGCAATATCAATCATGTTATTACTGTCGGCAGGATTCGTTCTGGTCCATAGAGATTTAGGTACAACACCAAACATGGCGCCACCATCTAATTTAAAATTACCAGCAAGGATTGGATATAATTTCATAATTGCTTCGCAAAGTACTAAAATACCTCGAAAAATATGAAAACGTTAAGATTTTATTAAGAGAGTATAATTGCTATACTGAGGAAATGAAGTATTTTTGCACTCGAAATACAATTTAAGACCTATTTTGAAAGTCTATTTCACATATATTTTATTTTTAGCTTTTGCATTAAGGCCTGTTTATAATTTAGGTTATGTTGCTTACTTTGAACTTAATATAGATTACATTATAGAAACCTATTGTGTTAATAAAGAAAAACCACAATTACAATGTAATGGTAAATGTCATTTGGCAAAACAGTTAACTTTAACAACAACAGATACAGAAGATTCTAATACAACATACTTCGCCACATTTTTCGAAGCTTTTTTTCCAGTATACTTTCAAGAATATACTTATAATTATAAATCTGAAAACAATAGTATTCCAACACTTAATAACTGGAATTACAATAATCAATTTATTTCTCTTTTTAAAGGTTGTTTAGACCCGCCACCACGACTTGTTTAGCTTACATTATAGTCAATAATAAGGTTTGAACACTATGTTTTCAAGCATAAGATATGCATGCTTAAAATTGTTTTTTTAAGCATCATACACACACTTATTATTTAAAAAAACTAAACAAATTTATAGGAAGAATCCGTTGTTATAAAAGCACAGCAATGCTTTTATAATGCTAATGGATTATGCTTTCTGAAAAATAAAGAAACAGATGAAATATATAATACAACTCGTAATCGTATTTACGAGTCTATGCGTATATGCGCAAAATAATTATAGCGGAACGATTTTAGATAAAAACAATAAACCGTTACAAGGCGCTACCATTCAGTCTAAAGCTAATTTAAATACCATGGTAGTTTCAGATGAAAACGGAGCTTTTTCAATAACCTTACAAGAAGATACAACAGTTGTTATTCGTTTTGTAGGATTTACAACATTTGAGAAGAGCCTTTCAGAAACAAATAACAGAATTATATTAATTGAAAATGATGAGCTTTTAGATGAGGTTGTTATTTCGGCTAGTAGAGAAACGCAACAACGAAAAGAAGTACCCGCTTCTATTTCTGTAATTACGGCAAAAGAAATAGAAGAGACAAAAGCCTTTGGTATAGATCAATTGGTAAATGATGTACCGGGCGTATTAATGTCTACGTCTAGAGCAGCGAGTAACGAGCAGCATTTTATGGCGGTACGTTCTCCAATTTCTACAAAATCGTTGTTTTTATATGTAGAAGACGGTTTACCAATTCGTCCAACAGCGGTATTTAATCATAATGCATTGTTAGAAATGAATGACATTACATACGACCGTGTTGAGGTGTTAAAAGGTCCTGCATCTAGTATTTATGGAAGTGAAGCTATAGGTGGAAGTTTTAATTTTATAACTAAAAAACCAACTCGAGATTTTACAGGAAGTGCAGGATTTCAAATTAACGATTTAGGATTAACACGTTACGATTTAGAATTATCTAAATATGCTAATGATAATGTTGGATTCTACTTAGGAACACAATATGTACAGAGAGAGGGCGGACCAGTAGAGCACAGTAACTACGAGAAATTTGCATTAACATTTAAAAACGTAAACCACTTATCGCCTACTCTAGAATGGACTAATGTTATCGATTTAATAGATTATAGATCGGACATGACGGGGTCTTTAAGCGAAGCCGATTACAGAGGAGGTAATTACGAAAGTGATCAAACTTTTACAGAGCGAGATGCGTTTGCTTTTAGAGTAAGAAGTACCGTAAATAAACAATGGAATGCAAAAAATAAAACCGCATTTAATGTTGTATTTAGAACTAACGAGATGGGGCAGAATCCATCGTATAGAATACGTCAATTTAGAAACCAAGGACAGTTAACAGGTTTTGGTAGTGGAGAACTAAATAATAATGCTTTTAAAAGTTATGTGGGTTTAATACAACATAAGCTAGATTTCGATTTCGCAAATTCGTCTTTAATCGTTGGGTCGTCTTTAGATTATTCTCCACAGGATTATGTGGCAGAACGCCTTTCGGTAATTGTAGATACAGAAACTGGACAAAATATAGATTTTACACTTAACGGAGGCGATTATATTTTAAATTACGATGCTAGTATTTTTAACTATGCAGGTTATTTACAATACGAAATAAATCCTACAGAAGCTTTAAAAGTAACGGCAGCTGTACGTTACGATGGTTTTGAGTGCGATTACAACAATTTAGTAGATGGTGTTGCAGGACCAAGAGATTCTAAAAACATCTATAATAATGTATCGCCCAAAGTAGGCGTAAATTATAATGTAAATAACACTTTAGGATTATATGCTAATTACTCTAACGGATTTACACCACCGCAAACGTCTACATTATACAGAAATAGTTTTGTTGGTGTTGGAGGAGATGTGTTCGATTTAAAACCAAGCAACTACGATAATTTTGAAATAGGAACCTATTTAAAACCTATAAAAACAGTACAAGTAGATGCAGCAGTATATTTTTTAGAGGGGAAAAATACTTTGATTACACTTCGTGATGAAAACGATGCCTTTTTTAATACTAATGCAGGAAAAACAAGATCGTATGGTATAGAATATGGTGTGAAATATAAACCAACACAGGAGTTGACTATTAGCCATAACGGAAGTTTTGCTAAACATAGATACGTAGACTTTTTTGATAGAGGCATTGATTATTCTGATACCGATAGAGAAACTGCACCGAAGCTTTTAGGGACTTCTAAAATAACATATAAACCTAATGCTATTAAAAACCTAACTGTTAGTATTACACATGAATTAGTAGGGAAATACAATACTAGTTTTGAAGGGCAAATAGATAACGAAGACGGTACTTTTAGTACAGCAACCTATGATGGACACAATATATTTAATGCTTTAATATCGTACGAGATTAAGGGTGTTAATGTATGGATTCATGCATTAAATCTGTTTGACGATTTATACTCTGCAAGGGCATCTTACAATAGGTTTAGAGGGGAGAACTCTTATACCATTGGTAACCCAAGAGCATTTCACTTTGGATTAAAATACAAGTTTTAGTTATTAATAAGTAATCTGAGAGAGGTAAAAAAGTTTCTTTTAAGTCTCTCAGATTATTTTAAAGTATTCAATAATGATAAAAAAGAATAATACATTAAATCAATGGCTTTGGAAATGGCATTTCATAGCAGGGTTAGTGTCTTTACCTTTTGTAATTGTATTAGCAATTACAGGTGGAATATACTTATTTAAAGATAATTATGAGGGGCCTCAACAAGAAGCTATAAAAGTTATAAAAGCGGAAGCCAATCCTATTTCATTTCAACAACAATGGGAATTAGCAAAGTCAGTTGCAAAAAAACAACCTAATATTATGGTTATTCCTTCGAAATATACGCAAGCAACAGAGTTTGTATCGGGACGATTTAGTCATAAAAATAGTATATATATTAATCCTTACACAGCTAAGGTAACTGGTAAAATAAGTCCGAAAGACTCTAAAATGCATACGGTTAGAAAACTACATGGTGAGTTACTTTTAGGCAAATTTGGAACTAAAATTATCGAATTAATTGCAAGCTGGATGGTCGTATTAATTATTACGGGAATCTATGTGTTTTGGCCTAATAAAAAACAAGGTGTAAAAGGGTTTTTTACAGTTAGACTAAAACAAGGAAAACGTATTCTGTTTAGAGATTTACATACTGTTTTGGGCTTTTGGGTATCGTTATTATTATTGTTAACGCTTGCCGGTGGATTTCCATGGACAGACGTTTTTGGAGATAACTTTAAATGGGTTCAAAAAGTAACCAATACAGGTTATCCAAAAACATGGGATGCAAGAGGTTTGCAATCTAAGGTTAGTGGAGAAGCCATTACTTTAGACAACATGGTTATTTTAGCGAAATCTATGGAGTTGGAAGGGGAAGTGAGTATTGGTTTACCTAAAAACGAAAACGGTGTTTACAGTATTTTTAATACAACATTAAACTTTGGGAAACAGAAACGTTTTCATTTTGATCAATATTCTGGTGAGCAATTAATTGAACACGATTGGGGAGATGTAGGTGTTTTAATGCGTGGTAGACTATGGTTAATGGCCTTTCATCAAGGACAATTTGGACAATGGAATTGGATTTTAATGTTAGGTATTGCTATTATGTTGCTAGGTGTTAGTTTAGCAGGTTTACTGTCTTATTTAAAACGGAAACAAAAGGGGCATTGGGGAACACCAAAAGTTCCGGCTAAATTTAAAGCGGGTTACGGTATAGTTATTTGTATTGTTATATTAGGTATTGTGTTTCCGTTATTTGGAATAAGTTCACTATTAGTGGCTATAATAGAATTTATAAGAACTAAAAAGAAACCTGTTTAATTAAGATAGTACTTCTTTTAAACGTTTACCAAAATCGAAAAGCGCTTTAATTTCTTTAATACTAGCTTGGCGTTCGCGCCCAAAAATTAGTAAGTTACTCCCGTTAGATTCTATATGATAATAAGGGTTACTCTCGAAGAAGTTAGTGACATCGTCATTAAAAAGCGCTTTTATTCTGGTTTCATCTTCTCCTAACAAGTAGAACCGTCTAGAAAAGTCGTTATGATCTTGAATAGGAATGTCTTTAAAACCTGCAAAAGCATAAATTTTTTCTAAAAAACCTTCTCTATCTAAAGTAAATTCAGGAATGTCCTTATTTAATTTTATATGAAGCATAGTAGAGCGAACCACTTCTTTAGCAATAAACTCACCTTCGGAAAACTCGATATCAAATAATGTTAAGTCTACTTTTTCGTTTGTTAATTCATTATTAATATGGTTAATTTGCTTCGTTCGAAAAAATAGAAAATCATTAAGAAAATCGATGTCTTTTTGTTTTTCTAATGTGTAATTTAATTTATAATTACTTGCTAATTCTTCGATACTAGTTTGTCGTCTAGTTAAACTCTTTTTAATAATGTTTGGTACAGGTAATAAACGTCGTAGTGCAAAAGGATGTTTAGAATCGGTATCATGCATATCAAGACCAACAACTTCGAAAGAGCCGCCTCGTTTTTTAAATAACTCTTGATAATTGTTGAGGTTTTCCATAACGGTGTGATCTACAAACTTACAAAGGGAGAAGTCTACAACAACATCTTCATCTTCCGGAATGGCATTAATTTTTTCTTTTAATTTATAATAGTTTAAAAAACTACAAAAATGCTTAACACTTAAGTAATAATTACTGTTTTCCTCTTCTTCTTTAAACATTAAAACGTTTGGTTTTAAAACGTTTTTTGCAAACAAACTAAAGTTGCGATTTATAATAATATGAATAATAAAGGTAACAACGACTCCTGATACAATTCCTGTAATTAAACCTATTTTTAAAGTCACTAGAAGCGTTACAAAAAAGATGATAAGTTGTTCTCTACCAATAGAAAATATATTTCTAATAGTAACGGGGGAGGCTAATTTATAACCCGTGTATACTAATATAGCCATTAACGCAGGCAGCGGAATTCTGGTTAACTGCGAACTAAATAATACTATAAATATGACCAAAAATGTGGCGTGAAAAAAGTTAGATGAACGATTACTACCGCCATTATTTACATTAACCGAACTTCGCGCTATAACAGTTACTACATTTAATCCACCTAAAAAACCACTTCCAATAGTTGCCAAACCTAAAGCTTTTAAGTCGCGATTTACGTTAGAACGACGTTTCTCTGGATCTAACTTATCAACAGCCTTTATACTTAATAAAGACTCTATACTTGCTATAAGGGTTAAAGCTAAAACACTAGTCCAAAAAGGAAGGCTTCCTATTTGACCAAAATCTACAGAAGGTAATTGTGCAATAATTTCAGAGAATTCTGGAATACCCGAAATCATGTAATTAGGGGCTATAGGATTGTTTTCGTGTGCTACTAATTCAAAATAATAACTAAAGGCTATGGATAAAATAACAATCCACATGGGCGCAGGAATAAGCTGCAAGTATTTATTCCTAATTTTAGAGTAAAATATCATAATAGCAAAACTTAAAACACCCGCAATAGCAGCATAAATAAGGCCTGTATTATCGTAATGAACAGCATCGTTAATAGTATATGGAATTTCTAAAAGATAGTCTATAGTATCTTCTCGTTTTATACGATGCGCTAACATAATATGAAACTGTTTCCCTAAAATAATTAACCCAATAGCAGCTAACATGCCTTGAATGGCAGACGATGGAAAAAAATCGGCTAACTTACCTAAACGTAAAAAGCCTAAAATTAATAGTAGTCCACCTGAGCAAATAATGGCAGCATAAGCACTTTCTATTCCTAATGTTGTTATAGTCATTAAAAGCACACCAACTAAACCATTTCCAGGGCCTGCAATAGTGACATTACTACCTCCTAATATAGAAACAACAAAGCCTCCAATTACTGCAGCAATAATCCCTGCAATTGGTGGTGCGTCACTAGCCATAGCTAGACCTAAACCTAAAGGTAAAGCAATAAGACTTACGACAAAACCAGAAAAGATATTTTTAGGTAGTGCTTTAAAAAAGGGTGCTAATGTATCTTTCTTTGGGCTCATTGAATGATTAAAACATCGGTTGGTAATTCGGTTAAAATATGTTCAATATCATGAGGAAATAAACGGTCCCAAAATGTCATTTTAGAAGGTGCATTCATCACTAATAAATCGGCACGAGAAATCTGTGCATAATGCCCAATAGAATAGCCTTGTTGTCCAAAAATTAGTTGTGATTTTATGGTAATATCACTAGTATACTCTTCAGGAATGTGTGCAATAATGTCTTTAATACGTGTTTCTTCTCTAAGTCTTAGTTTTTCTTTATAAATAGTCGCTTTTCTAAGCGATTTATCATCATCTACCTTAACAGCAACTTCATTTTGTTTTATTTCTTCAACTACAGTAATACGTTCTGCTAATAGTTGTTTAGCAACATAAAAGGCAGAAGTAATAGTTTGTTCCGTTTTTGGGTCTTCTAAACCATTAACTACAATATGTCGACAAGACACTCTTTCTATAGAAGGCTTAATTAAAAGTAGAATAGAACATTTGGCGCGTCTAGTAATTTTTCTAGCAATAGAACCAACATAATATTTTAAAAAATTCTCACGCTGTAAAGCACCAAGAACTAATAAGTCTATTTGTTTTGCTTCTGAAGTTGATAAAATAACATCAACAGGATCTCCAGTTTTAAAAACGACCTCATAATCGATATTACTAAAATTATCTAGAATAATTTTTAAAGCTTCAGTTTTTTCTTCCGAAGCAACACCGACATGTATTAAGATGAGCTTTGAATTAAAAAATTGAGATAAACGGGCGACCTCAAAAAGGTTAGCTTTTAAGTTTGGTGAGAATGCTACACCAATTCCAATACTTTTAAACGGTTTTAAAGTCACGTATTTTTAATTCTGAAAAACTTGAAAGGTAACACTTTTTTAACTTAAAAAAACTTTGAAATAGCGCGTATTTAAAGATTTTAAGGTTTAATTTTAGCTCTGTAATACAATTGCGATGTCAATTAAATTATTTATTTTCACATAAAACGTTTTGTATGTTAGAGTTAGCAGGAATAATTATACTAGGTATCTTAGCGCAATGGTTTGCGTGGAAGTTTAAAATACCAGCTATTTTGCCATTAATATTAATAGGTTTACTTGTAGGACCTATAGCAGCAGAATTTTTAAGCGAAGATGGCGGGAAATGGATAGAACCCGTTTGGACCGGTGAAAAAGGACTGTTTCCAGGTGAAAGTTTATACTATTTTGTATCGCTAGCCATTAGTATTATTTTATTTGAAGGTGGCTTAACATTAAAACGGTCGGAAATTAAAACCGTAGGGCCAGTAATTACAAAATTAATTACTTTAGGATCGGCTATTACATTCTTTGGTGCAGGACTTATTGCGCATTATACATTTAACCTAAGTTGGGAATTATCGTTTTTATTTTCAGGATTAATTATAGTAACGGGACCTACCGTAATTACACCAATTCTAAGAAATATCCCATTAAAGAAAGATATCTCAACAGTATTAAAGTGGGAAGGTATTTTAATTGATCCCATTGGCGCATTAGTTGCGGTATTGGTTTTCGAATTTATAAGTGTAGAAGGCGATAGTGGTTTTACCAAAACGGCACTAATAGAGTTTGGGAAAATTATACTATTTGGGACGACGTTCGGTTTTACATTTGCACATGCACTGGCCTATGCCATTAATAAAAAGTTTATTCCACATTACCTTTTAAACGTGGTATCACTTTCAGCAGTATTATTAGTATTTGTAGAGTCTGAAATCTTTGCACATGAATCTGGTTTATTAGCTGTTGTAGTTATGGGAATGGTATTAGGTAATGGAAAGTTAGAGAACTTAAAAGAATTACTATACTTTAAAGAGTCTTTAAGTGTGTTACTAATTTCAATCCTTTTTATATTACTCTCTGCAAATATTAATTTCGACGATTTACTATTATTATACAATTGGAAAACAGCAGTACTTTTTGTTTTAGTTGTGTTTATTGTTCGGCCTCTGGCAGTCTTTCTCAGTACAGCTAATTCCAAACTTAAAGTAAACGAAAAACTATTTATTAGTTGGGTAGGACCACGAGGAATTGTAGCAGCAGGAATCGCTTCGTTATTTGGAAGTAAGTTAATGAAACAAGGTGTAGAAGGTGCCGAATATATTACACCTTTGGTTTTTATGATTGTGTTAGGAACTGTATTATTAAATGCAACTACAGCCCGTTTGTTTGCTAAAATAGTAGGTGTCTTTTTAACCAAATCTAGCGGTATTTTAATAGTAGGAGCTTCTAAAGTATCACGTTTATTAGGACATTATTTAGAGTCTAATGGTAGACATGTTGTATTAATAGACAGTAACCAAAGTAATATAGATATGGCAAAAGAACTTGGCTTAGAAGCTATAAATACCAATATCTATTCAGATACTCTACTAGATAATATAGAACTTAGTGATATTGGTTATTTAATGGCATTAACAGGTAATGCAGATATTAATAAATATGCTATTAATAAGTTTAGCAAACAGTTTGGAGAAAATGGGTCTTTTAGATTAGTTTCTATAGACGAAATGCGTGATGAAAATAACAACCCAAAAGAAGGTTTGTTTTCGCATACAGACGATTTTAATACCTTAACTAATGCCACAAAAAAGTATCCTAGTATACAAGAAATTGAGATAAAAGATAAAGCACACTACGATAGTTTAATTGAAATTACCGATAAAGATAAAGACATTATCCCTTTGTTTATAAAAGACGAAGAAGGGGAGTTAACTATTATATCATCTTATAGTAAAGATGTGGAAGTGGGAGAAAATAAATCTCTAGTGTATTTAGGAAAACCTTTTGATGTTGAGGTAGTAGAAGCAGAGAGCAACGATTCCTAGTGGAGTAAAGTAATAAAGTTATAAAAAATGCCTTCAATTATATTGAAGGCATTTTTTATTTAAGCTTAAAAAGTAATCTCTCCCAATTCAACCTTTTTTTATCCCGATTCGGCATATTAGACTGTGAAAAATGAGTTTATAAAAATACTTTCATGTTGGTGGTATCCGAAAAGCCTGTTTATGAAATAGAGTAGGAATTAATTAATCAATAAAGTATTTTACAATGAAGAAAGTATTGTTTTCACTAATCATGTTCAGTTATGTCCTCGCACAAGCTCAATTTAGTCCATGTACGGATAATATACAGATAATTAATGGTCAGCAATGGAGTGCCTCTCACGGTTCTCCCTCATGGGCAGGTAATGGTAATTCTGTGTGGGTTTGGTCTATTGCCAACAGAGGAGAAGGTGTTAATTATTCAGGGTTTAACTTTGTACAAGGACGCGAGTATTGTGTGTCATTTACACTAAATGCTTCAACGCACAACGGTCAAGTTGATACAACGTCTACTATGAATGTTGTCTTAACTCAGGGAGCGGTAATTGGTCAAGTAACAACAATGAATGGCGGTTCTTTTCCATCAGTTCCCAATCCTAGTCAATCCGTAATGGGGCAAAATATATGGTCTAATGGAGGTAATACCCAAACATATTCTTTCAATTTTGTTGCAAATCAAAATTTTAATAATATTTGGTTCTATCCTAAAAAAGCACAATTTACACACCCACAGGTAGAAGTACGTATCTCTGATTTAGAGATTTGTACAGCTCCAAAACCAGTCTTTAACTTAGAAGCAACTTGCGAAGATGGAGAGTTTTGTGTTACAGTAACAACATCTTACCCTACTTCTGGAAATGATTGGTGGGGATTAATGGAGACCTTTGTACCAGGTTCTACTTTAGATATTCATACTGTTGATGCAGACCCAAACACTTCTCCCTCAATAGATCCTGTAGCTATTCAATATGGAGCTAGTGCAACATTTTGCGGTTTAGATATTACAAAAAGCTATTATATAAAGCATGGTATTACTTATAGTTGTTTTGGCTGGGAAGAAGTTAGAGAAGTTGTGCCAGAAACTTTATGCTGTAAAGGCGAGTTTGATGCAAGCTTCGATTCTAGTCAAAATACAACAGGAACCATAGGTGTTTTGAGTTTTAATCCTAATTTAAATAATAATGCCGTTAACGAATGGTATGTTGTTTCTAGCCCTAATGCTAATAGTGGGCCATATACTCCTGTATATAGCACTGTTTTTAATGGGCCAGCTCCATTTACATTAATAAATAATGCTCAGCCAAATTTATTTTATACAATAATTCATAAGGTCATTAATGATTGTGAAGAGTTATGCTCTACTAATGTGCATTATTTTAATAAAAGTGGAAAAACCACAGAGCAAAAAGGAAGTTCTAATATAGATTGCTCTATTGTAGATCAGTTATTTCCACCATGTAGCTTGGCTCCAATAAACCTTCAAGTTGTAGGAAACACGTTAACTTGGAATCCAGTAGCAGGAGCAGTTTCGTATATTGTTAGAATTCTTCCTAGTAATGTTAAGCAAATTGCTTGTGGGTGTAAATCTGGGTCTGGAGTTGCTGCTCCAGGAGTTTCTGTTGGTACTAATACAAATAGTTATGTACTGCCTTCAGCATTAATTAATAAATGTTTTGCTTGGGAAGTAATCGCTGTTTGCGATGGAGGTAATTCGCAAAAATCTTTACAAGCTTGTTATAATAAGAATAAGTCTATTGAATTTGCAAATGATGATAATGATACTCTTAAAATTTACCCTAACCCTAATAATGGTGAAATGAATATTAAAATAGCCACTATTAAAGGAGCTGTAATAGATATATATAGATTTGATGGTACTTTGGTAAAAACACTAAAAGGCTTTGATGTTAAGGAAAATACACTTACTCTTGATTTAAGAGCATTACTTAATAAAGGGATTTATTTTTTCATATTCAATAACGGAGAGAAAAGAATAACTAAACAAGTAATAATAGAATAGTAAATCAAGCTTTAAAAAAACGAAAACCAATAGAATATTTAGCTGTTTTATTGGTTTTTGTGTTTTGGATTAGTTTCTAAATTGTGTTGTTAAAATAAGTAGGAATATTTAATAGTTTAACAAGAGGTGTGTTTATATAATACAGCTCCTTATAATTGTAAGGTATAGACCTTATTCAACTTTATTTTAACCCGATTCGTCAGAAATTGGCTATATAATTTAAATTGTGATTATACATTTGTTGTATCAATCTTAGTTTACGAATAATTATGAAAATTATAATAAATAAATGAATGCAATGAAATTTTTAAAAACGATAACATTAATAAGTATGACTATGATACTTATTTCCTGTGGTAGTGATGATGATAATAACCAAGAGCAATCGACACCTTCAAGTATAATTGGTAATTGGAGAGTTGTTTCTTTAATATCTGAAGGCGAAGAGATTATTGAACCAGAGGACTGTTTAGATAAATACTTTATAACAGAAGATACAGCTAGATATTTAGAATACTTTCCATCTTTTCCTGCAGATGGTACATGTATGGCAAATGAAGATGATTTTATAGATTATCCGATTGCGAGTTATACTTATAATGGAGAGACGTTTATTTTTAACGATTCAATCTTTCAAATTATTGAAGTAACTCAAAACACTATTAAATGGTCTGAAACATACGAAGAAGACAGTGAGACAATAACCGATATAGAAACTCTTGAACGGGAATAGTATTGAGTTCCTAGTAATAATTAATATCTTCGTATTGTAAGATATGAATACAAAGATTAATAAATCTGATATTATATTTTTAACTGTTTATTTCTGCATATCTATTATTATACAGATATATAGTTATTTCACAGCAGATATAACTTTAATTCAGACAATAACTTACATTACTGCAGATGTTATAACATCATTAGCATTAATTTATGTGTTGATAAGTTATTTAATTCCTAAGTTTATTTTTAAAGAAAAATATTTTCAATTTATTCTTTTTGCACTTTTAATTATAACGTTTCTTGGGATTGTTAGTTATAGTAGTATATTTTGGGCTAGAGGATATTATTTAGATCAACTCCCAACGGTTTCAGATATAATACTAGAAAGTATTTCGCTTATGACAGAGTCTAGTGGTTTGCCTTTTGGTATTTTATTAGCAAAAAAGTATTTTGAGGGACAAAAAGAGTTTTCTAATATTCAACAAAAACAAAAAGAGAGTGAATTAAAATTATTACGTTCACAGTTAGATCCACATTTTCTGTTTAATAATTTAAATACATTAGATGCTTTAATCGATAGTAATTCAGACAAAGCAAAAGAATACATTAGTAGATTATCATTAATTTATCGTTATCTCATAAAAACCAAAGATGCTGAGGTTATGGAACTTTCTAGTGAAATTGATTTTGCCGAAAATTATATGTTTTTAATAAAAACAAGATTCACAAATGATTACGAATTTAATATTTTAAATAACACTACTTTTAAAGACAAATTTATACCTACTGCAGCGATACAAACATTACTTGAAAATGTAGTGAAACATAATAAAGTTCTAAATAATAACACCATTAAAACAACGATTGTAATAGAGAATGATTGGTTAACTGTTACTAATTCAAAATCTAATTATACATTAGATATAGACTCCTTAGGAACTGGGTTAGAAAATTTAAAAACGCGGTATAGTTTAATTTCAGATAAAAAGATTCAGATAGCAAATACAAATTCAGAATATAAAATAGCGATCCCTATTATTAAATTGAGTAATGAAAATTAAAAGTATGAAAATCTTAATTTTAGAAGATGAAATTCCTGCTTACCAAAAGCTATTAAATTATTTAAATACTTTTTTTGAAGAAGGGTTTGTTCACGATTGGGGGCGATCTATAGTTGATGGAACAAAGTTTTTGAGCCATAATGAGTATGACTTTATCTTGTCGGATATTCAATTATTAGATGGCTTATCTTTCGATTTATTTAATAGTGTTTCTACCGATAGTCCTATTGTTTTTTGTTCTGCTTATGATGATTATTTATTTCAAGCATTTAAAACTAATGGTATTGCATATATTTTAAAACCCTACACGCAAAACGATTTTAATAAGGCTATTGAAAAATACCAATCATTGTTTAAAAAAGATAGTTACAATATTCTAAATGAGTCTACAATTAAGGTTTTAAAACTAGCCTTAAAAGAAAGAGAGGTTAGTTATAAAAAGCGTTTTGTTATAAAAAAAACAAAGGGGATTCAGTTATTAAATGTTTCAGATATAACTGTTATAGAAGCTTCAGGAGATTTTTGTATTGCTACCGATAATAAAGGCAAGCGACACACCATTTCTCAAAATATAAGCTCTATATACAGCCAATTAAACCCTAAGCGGTATTTTAAAATTAATAGAAGCGAAATTGTTCATATCGATTATATAGAACATATAGAAAGTCATTTTAAAAACCGATTGCTGATTACTATGACTGGTGTAAAAGAAAAAGTAATGACAAGCTCTTCTACTACAGCAGAATTTAGAAAATGGTTAGAATAAAAAAAGCCTTCAATTAATATTGAAGGCTTTTCTGTAATTTATTATAAATGGTATGTTAATCGTTTAGTTTTAATACCGCCATAAATGCTTGTTGAGGTATTTCTACATTACCAACTTGTCGCATACGTTTCTTTCCTTTTTTCTGCTTTTCGAGTAACTTACGTTTACGCGAAATATCTCCACCATAACATTTAGCTGTTACATCTTTACGTAATGCTTTTATAGTTTCTCTAGAAATAATTTTTGCTCCAATAGCTGCTTGCACAGGAATATCGAACTGTTGTCTCGGAATTAATTCTTTTAACTTCTCGCACATTTTTTTACCAATTTGCTGCGCATTATCGGCATGGATTAATGCAGACAATGCATCTACAGGTTGTGCGTTTAATAAGACGTCTAATCGTACTAATTTAGATACTCTCATGCCTATTGGGGAATAATCGAAAGAAGCATAGCCTTTAGAAACCGTTTTTAATCGATCATAGAAATCGAAAACAATTTCTGCCAGAGGCATATCGAATGTTAATTCTACACGTTCTGGAGTTAAATAGGTTTGATTAGTAATCATACCACGTTTTTCAATACACAGACTCATAACATTACCAACAAAATCTGCTTTGGTTATAATAGTCGCTTTAATAAACGGTTCTTCAACACGATTAATCGTTGTTGGTTCTGGTAAATCACTAGGGTTATTTACTATAAAAGGCTCATCAGGGTTTTTATTAGTATACGCAAAGTACGATACGTTAGGCACAGTTGTAATAACGGTCATATCAAACTCACGCTCTAAACGTTCTTGAATAATTTCCATGTGTAACATTCCTAAGAATCCACAACGGAACCCAAAACCTAATGCAGCAGAGCTTTCTGGTTGAAATACTAAAGAAGCATCATTTAGCTGTAACTTCTCCATAGAATTTCTAAGCTCTTCGTAGTCTTCTGTGTCTACAGGATAAATACCTGCAAATACCATTGGTTTTACATCTTCGAAACCTTCAACAATATTAGTAGTAGGGTTTGCAAAATCTGTAATTGTATCTCCAACTTTAACTTCTTTGGCTGTTTTAATACCAGTAATTAAGTAACCTACATCTCCAGCTTTTACACTTTTTTTGGCAACTTGATTAAGTTTTAAAGTCCCAACTTCGTCTGCAAAATACTCTTTATCTGTAGCGACGAATTTTATTTTCTGTCCTTTTTTAATTTCGCCATTAAAAACTCTAAAATAAGTTTCAATACCTCTAAAAGTATTATAAACTGAATCGAAAATTAAAGCTTGTAAAGGCGCCTCAGGATCTCCTTTTGGAGCAGGAACACGTTCTATAATTGCTTTTAATATGTTATCCACACCAAAACCTGTTTTTCCACTTGCATGAATAACTTCTTCAGGATCGCAACCTAATAAATCGACAATATCATCTGTTACTTCTTCAGGGTTTGCACTTGGTAAATCTACTTTATTTAAAACAGGAATAATCTCTAAATCATTTTCTAAAGCTAAATATAAATTAGAAATAGTTTGAGCCTGTATACTTTGTGCAGCATCTACAATTAGTAAAGCCCCTTCACAGGCAGCAATAGATCGAGATACCTCGTAAGAGAAATCTACGTGACCAGGGGTGTCAATTAAGTTTAAAATATATTCTTGACCTTCAAAAGTATATTCCATTTGTATGGCATGAGATTTTATGGTAATACCACGTTCTCTTTCTAAATCCATACTATCTAAAAGTTGATCTTGTTTTTCACGAGCAGTTACAGCCCCTGTATAATCAAGTAAACGATCGGCTAGTGTACTTTTACCGTGATCAATATGTGCAATAATGCAAAAATTTCTAATATTCTTCATAGTCTAAAATCTTCCCATGTGTAAGATGATGCAAATATAGCTTATTTATTAAGCTTTTCTTTAATTTTATTTAGAGAGTAATACCTTTAAATTTACGGTTTTTACCGTAACACTAAGTGCCAAACATATAGTATCTTGCGCTACTAATAAAAAGGTATTTTTTTTGAAGTATTTTCTCTACATCTTTTTGCTGTTTTGGTCTTCGGCAATTTTAGCACAGGATATTACTGTTTCTGGAGTATTACTAGATGAGCAAAATGAGCCTGTTCCTTATGCTAATGTGCTATGTTTTCAAGTTATAGATTCAGAAAAAAAAGAATTAAAAGGCATGTCTTCTAACGAAGCTGGACGTTTTAAGTTTGAAGGACTGCAACCTGGAAAATATATAATTAAAGCTTCTTTTTTAGGATATGAAAATGGAGAACGGACTATAGATTTAATAGAAAATACCAATTTAGAGCCCGTTGTTTTAAATGAGTCTATAGAGAACATAGGCGAAGTAGTAATAGTAGCTAAACGGCCAACATTACAAAAAGAAGTAGATCGTTTAATTTTTAATGTTGCTAATACATCTTTAAGTGAAGGCTCTATTTTAGAAGCCTTAAAAAGAACACCAGGTGTTTTAATTTTCGATAATAAGATTTCTGTTAAAAACACAACCCCAACAGTCTATATTAATGATAGAAAGGTTAATTTATCATCTAGCGAGTTAACACAGTTATTAGAAAACTCATCAGCTAATACCATTCAGAAAATAGAAGTGATTACGAACCCTTCTGTAAGGTATGATGCAGATAGTGGTGCCGTGTTAAATATAGTAATGCTTAAAAATTTGATAGTAGGCTATCGAGGTAATGCGTTTGCTAACTATAGACAAGGCGTATTTGCGAGATATAATGCAGGACTAAATCAATTTTATAAGACTAAAAAACTGAGCTTTAACGCAAATTATAGTATTTCTAAAAATAAGATTAATAGGAATGATGAGGAAAAAATTAATTATTTACAAAATAATACTATTGATGAACGCTGGGAAACCATATTAAATAGGAATACATGGTCTTTGACTCACAATTTAAAATTTAATTTTGATTATTTTATTAACAATAATAGCACATTAAGTTTAAGTTCTAACCTTTTGTTTTTGCCATATTTTAAGTATGCAACAAATGGAGAGTCTCATATTTTTAATGCTGATAATAGCTTAGGTTTTAGTTTTGATTCTCATAACCTTTCTAGAGATAGAAAGCATAATTTGGGTTTCGATGTAGATTTTACTCATCGATTTAATAATGACTCTAAATTATCGATTAATAGCCACATTACAGCTTACGATTACGATAGAAACCAAATGGTAAACAGTAATTATTTTAATACAAGTACTATTTTCGATTTTAGTACAGCATTTAAAACAAATAGTAACCAAAATACCGATATCATTACTGTACAAGCTGATTATAATTTACCTCTAGCGAATAATGCTGTATTTAGCACAGGAGTAAAATCCTCTAATATTAAAACAAGAAGCGATATTATACAGTTTGATATTGATCCAAATACAAGTGAGCAAACATTAAATACTAATAATACAAACGATTACAGGTACAAAGAGTCTATAGTTGCAGGATATATTAATTTTGAAAAACAGTGGGATGCTTGGAGTCTTTCTGCTGGATTACGTGTAGAACACACGCATATTGAAGGTGAATCTATTATGACCAACGAGAATAATGTTCAGGATTATTTAGAGCTATTTCCTACGATAAGTATTAGTCATCAAATTTTAGAGAAAACATCAGTTTATACTAATTTTAAAAGAAGTATAACACGACCTAATTATAAAGATTTAAATCCATTTAATTACTTTTTAAATGATAATAGAATTGTTTCAGGAAACCCAACATTACAACCAGCTTTTACAAATAGAGTATTACTAGGAACTACTATTTCAGATTACAATATTGAATTATATTATAAGGAAACTAAGTCTAATATTTTTCAACTACCATTACAAAATAATAATGAAAATATAATTGTTTTTTCACCAACTAATTTAAGCAAAACCAAAGAATTTGGTTTAGATTTTTCTACTTCATTTAATTTAATAGAGAATTGGTCTATTTATTTATATACTTCTATTTATAACATTCAAGATCAGGCCGTTTTTGAAAACTCAGTTTTAAAAATGAATCAATGGTCTAATTATACATCCTTGAGTAATAGCTTTTTATTTTTAAAAGATAAAAGTTTAAGTGCTGATTTAGGGCTTATTTTGGTGAGTGAAAACTTACAGGGTTTTAGAAAATCAGCTTCCATTTTATTATCAGATTTGTCAGTAAAGAAGAAGATATTAAAAAATAAAGGGACTATATCTTTAATCGTAAGTGACTTAT
Organism: uncultured Flavobacteriaceae bacterium; assembly: GCA_947494205.1. Taxonomy (GTDB): domain Bacteria; phylum Bacteroidota; class Bacteroidia; order Flavobacteriales; family Flavobacteriaceae; genus JAHDHI01. The sequence continues at coordinate 33,493 of CANLUH010000024.1, forward strand.
TTAATACACAAGATTATAACTCTACTTCTAAATATGCAGATCAAGATAATTTTAACCTTACTGATTTAGATAACCGTTATATTAGATTAGGCTTTAATTATAAATTTGGAAATACGACTTTAAAAACCAATCAACGTACAAAATCTTCTAGTGAGAGAAGCCGATTAAATAATTAATCTTGCCACTCGGCTATAAATAAATTAGTATCGCGCCCACCACCATTATGCCTATTAGAAGAAAACGCTAATTTTTTACCATCGTTAGAAAACACAGGAAAGGCATCAAACGTTTCACCATGCGTTACACGCTCTAAATTTTTACCATCTGTATCTATAAGATAAAGGTTAAAAGGGAAGCCGCGTTCAGCTTCAAAATTAGAAGAGAATAATATCTTTTTACCAGAAGGGTGAAAAAATGGACTCCAGTTAGCATTACCTAAATCTGTAAGTTGTCTTAAATTGCTTCCATCTGCATTACATATATATAATTCCATTTCTGTAGGCTCTACTAAACCTTCAGCCAATAAATCTTTATAATCTTTAATTTCTTTTTCTGTTTTAGGGCGAGAAGAGCGAAAAATTAACTGTGTGCCATCTGGAGAGAAAAACGCACCTCCATCGTAACCCAATTCGTTAGTTATTTGTTTAACATCGCTTCCGTCTATATTCATAGTGTATAACTCTAAATCACCACTTCTAGTCGAGGTAAATACAATTTTGTCACCTTTAGGAGATACTGTAGGTTCGGCATCGTAACCCACTTCATTAGTTAATTGTTTAACAATATTACCTTGTAAATCGGCAACAAAAATGTCGTAAGAATCATAAATTGGCCAAATATACTTTCCGTTTTTACGTAACGGTGTGTCTGGGCATTCTTCAGCACCTAAATGCGTAGATGCATAAATAATATGTTTGTTATCTGGTAAAAAGTAAGCACAAGTTGTGCGTCCTTTTCCTGTACTAACCATTGGAGGAATAGTACCATTAAAAGTCTCATCGGCATTCATTAAAAACATCTGATCACAACCAACATTCCATTTTTCGTTATTAGATTGAAACACTAACTGTTTATCATCGAAACTCCAATAAGCTTCTGCATTGTCACCACCAAATGTTACTTGGCGTAAGTCTTTAAAATGCTTTTCTTCTGGATATATTAACGGATTTTTTGTTACAACAGTTTCTACTACAGGAGGCGTTATAGTTTCTGTTTTCTGTTCTTCTTTACAAGAAATAAAAGCTAAAGAGATAAATAGTAAGTAAATAAATCGCATATCGAGTATATAATAATTAATGCCTAATTTTGTGTAAAATTAATACTTCTTAAAATGAAATACGCTATAGCTTCCCTTTTTTTAATGTTTTTAATGAGTTGTACTACAGAAAATAAGCGTGTAGTAAGTATAAAAGATGATGTTGCTTTCTTAGCATCTGATGCTTTAGAAGGACGACAAACCGGAAGCAATGGAGAGCAGAAAGCTGCAAAATATATTTCGGAACGTTTTAAAGACTTAGGGCTACAACCCAAAGGAACCGACAACTATTTTCAAACCTTTTCTTTTAGGCCAAAAACAGATCCACATCAAGCTGTAAATTATACTGTTAAAGACGGTGATAGTACTATTACAGGAACCAATGTTATTGGTTATATAGATAATAAAGCAGAGCATACTATTATTATTGGAGCGCATTACGATCATTTAGGTTTGGGAGCAGAAGGGTCTTTACATAGAGGAGAAACAGCCATCCATAATGGAGCAGACGACAATGCCAGTGGTGTTGCAGTATTATTAAATTTAGCCAGTAAATTAAAAGCTGTAAATACTAAAAACAATTATTTGTTTATGGCATTTTCTGGAGAAGAAATGGGATTATTAGGCTCTAATTATTTTGTAAAGAATCCAACAATAGATACTAAGAACGCAAACTATATGATTAATATGGATATGGTTGGTCGCTTAAAACAAGACAGTACTTTAGCTGTTTATGGGGTTGGTACTTCTCCAATGTTAAAACAAACGCTTAAGGCGCATAATACTAGTTTTAAATTAGTACAAAAAGAATCTGGCGTTGGCCCAAGCGATCATACCTCATTTTATAATGCAGACATTCCTGTATTACACTTTTTTACAGGACAACATGAAGATTACCATAAACCTGGAGATGATATAGAAAAGCTGAATTATGAAGGCATGCAAACCATTTCTAATTATATTTTTGAAGTTATTACCGATTTAGATAATAACGGAAAACTACCATTTAGAGCTACTAAAAATGAAAGTGATGCTGTACCTAAATTTGAAGTTGGTTTAGGTGTTACACCAGACTATTTATTCGATGGAAAAGGGATGCGAATAGATGGTACGAGAGCAGACACACCCGCAACAAATGCAGGGATACAAAAAGGAGATATTGTAATTAAAATGGGAGATAGTAACATCTCGGACATGATGAGTTATATGCAAGCATTATCTACTTACAAAAAGGGAGATACTACTAAAGTTGTAGTGAATAGAAATGGAGAAGAGGTTGAGGTTGAGGTAACGTTTTAAGCAACCATTACATGATAAAAACCCAAGATGATTTTATTAATAAAATTCATTTAATAATAGCATTATTAATTGTTGTTCCTGTGGCCTTTGTATATGGATTTAACCCTGGTTTATCCTTTGATATGCAATTAGAAACCACAGATGAACATAATTTTTATAAAGCAGTTATGGGGCTCTATTTAGGGTTTTCATTGCTTTGGGGATTAGGGCTATTTAAAGCCACTTATTTTAAAATAGCTATTATTACTAATATTGTATTTATGCTAGGTTTAGGCTTTGGTAGAGTAGTGAGTATTCTATTAGATGGCATCCCAACGTTTGGTTATGTTTTTGGAACTGCTGCCGAATTATTTTTAGGCATTTATGGACTGTGGGTTTTAAAGCGAATTAATAACCAGCCATTATGGTGCCGCAAACTCCCAAACTAATTAATAAATAAACAACACCTAAAATCCAAAAGACTTTAGCAGCTTTCTTTTTATTTTTAACGCCTAATATTATGGCAATTATAAATAATAAAACAGCTGGGCCAAACATAATAAGCCCTATTAATACAAATATACCGTCTAAATTTCCTACCTCTAAAAATGTCATATTTATTACAATTATTACATCATACTACCGCAAACCCCTAAACAAATAATAAGGTATATAGTTGCTATTATAAATAATACTTTTGATGCCTTTTTTTTCTTCTTAGTTCTTAAAATCAACCCTATAATTATTAATAGAGAAGGAACACCAAGCGTAATGGTAAGAACAAAAACAAATGCCCAAAAATAATTTCCGCCTTCTATAACTAAATTAAACATAATTAAAACGTTTTTAAAACCCTATAAATAAAGAGCCACAAATCCCTAAGCCTATTATTAAATAAACCACACATAAAATATAAAATAACTTTGCCCTGTCTTTGTTGTTATTTGCTTTTGCTGTATTTCCTAATACAAATAAGAAGAGAACTGGTAATAGTAAGACTAAAAATGTAATTAGTATTATTCCCATATTATAGTTCGTTTCTTAGTGTTTCTAAATGCTGTTTTTTATCATCTCTATAGAAAAGATTCATCGTTTCGAAAGGGATAATTTTATTATCCTTATTTACAATATGTACGCATGATTTTTTAACTGCTCTCACATCAAAATTATAAGCATCTATAAATTGCATAATAATAACTCTAAACAGATTGTCGTAACCTAAGTTAGGCGCATCTATATTAGGTAAACAACACATAATAGATTTAAGATTTTCCTCAGCAACTTCTACCGAATTACCTGTACTAAATAATTCTATCATTTTACCATGTAAAGATTCGTCTTGCTCGTAAATAATAGTGTTTTTACTATTATCTAGTAAGTCTGTTGGGTTTATGTATCGTGTTAACGGAAATACCTCTCCGCCTAATTTAAGTGCATAACCCATAACTAAAGCATCAGGATTGCAAGGTACAGGAATTAAATCGTCGCTATTAAAAACAGACGTTTGTTCCATGATTTTTCGGCGTACCTCTGTTAATGTCATTCTATCTGTTTCAGGATTAAAATGATCTAAACGCCCAGCAATTTGTGTAGGTTGAAGTGTTACACCACGCACACATTTTTGCAGTAATGCATAATCGATAATTTTTCCTATTTCGTGGTCGTTTAATCCTTTTTGAAGCGTAACGACCAACGTTGTAGATAAATTAACGGCATTTAAATTAGCAATAGCTTGTTCTCTAATGTTGTTTAAATCGGCACCACGCAATTCACGAAGCACACTGTTTTCAAAAGAATCGAACTGTAAATAAATTTCGAAATCGGGAGCATAGGTTTTTAAACGCTCGGCGAACCCTTCTTCTTTAGCAATTTTAATACCATTAGTATTCAGCATTAAATGCCGTATAGGAAGCGATTTCGCATAATCTAATATCTCGAAAAACTGTGGGTGAATCGTTGGCTCACCACCGCTAATTTGTACAACGTCGGGTTCTTTTTCGTTAGCTACAATGGTATCTAACATGGTTTTAATTTCGTCTAAAGTACGATGCCTTCCGTAGGTTGGAGAAGACCCTGCATAACATGTCGGACATGTTAAATTACAGCGATCGGTAACCTCTACAACAGTTAAGCAAGAATGCTGTTCGTGATCGGGGCACAAACCACAATCGTAAGGACAACCATAATCTGTTTTTGTATTAAAAGTATAAGGTGTCTCGCTTGGCTTATTATAGTTTCTTATGTTTTTATAATAGTCTATATCGTCTGCAATAAGTACTTTAGAGTTACCGTGTTCTTTACAACGTTTAAGCATGTAAACATTACCGTTTTCAAAAACGATTTTGGCATCTACACGACGCAAACATTCTGGGCATAAACTTAATGTAAAATCGTAATAGGTATATTTTCTAACGGGCATGCTTTAAGCGTTTTAAAAGAGTTTTATTATAATATAGGATACAAATTATGCATAAAAGTTGAATAGTGCTTAATCCTAATATGTAAAATACATTAGGTTTTAAGAATTCTATAAAAAAACGGAAACCAAAATAGAGAATCATAAACCATTTAAATAGTTCACCATTTTCTAAAACAATGGTCTTTTTTAACTGTTTTAAACTAAAAAATAGAAACGTTAAAAAGAATAACTCGTATAAAGCGACTGGGTGCCTTAAAATACCATCGCCTAAATCCATTGCAGTAAAAAAGTGAGACTGTTTTCCATAGGTAAATTCGTTAATCCCGGAAAGGAAACAGCCAATGCGACCAATAAAAATACCAAGTATAATAGGAAAGACAAATAAGTCTCCAGATGAAGTGCGTTCTCCAATTATTTTTTTAGCAATTTCTACACCTAATAAACCACCAAAAAGCCCTCCCATTATGGTTTTAGTATTAAGTAATTGAATGAGGTTTTCTTGAGAAAATTCGGCTAACGGATTTTCTAATAAACCAACTAGTCTAGAACCAATTAATGCACCAATAGCGGCACCTAAAATAATAGATAATCGGTTGGAAGATGTAATACTATCGTCTATGTTTTTTTTTGTGTAAACATAATATCTAAAGGCTATAAAAAAAGCAGCATACTCTAAAATGAGATGAATATTGATGTTGTAGCCAAAAAGATTAGGTTCAAAAGGTATGTTCAAACAGCGTTATTTTAATTCTAAAAATACAATAATTGCTTTGAGAATAATCGATTTACATAAAAAACTGTAATTTTGCACTTCAAAAAAAGAATACTTTGGTAAAAATAGATAACATAGAACTACCAGATTTTCCGTTGCTTTTAGCACCTATGGAAGATGTAAGCGACCCACCTTTTCGAGCATTATGTAAAGAGCAAGGTGCCGATGTAGTGTATACAGAATTTATTTCTAGTGAAGGTTTAATTCGTGATGCGGCAAAGAGTGTTATTAAATTAGATATCTACGAGAAAGAGCGTCCTGTTGGCATTCAGATTTTTGGAGCTAATTTAGACAGTATGCTACAAACCGTTGATATTGTAGAGCGTTCTAAGCCAGACATCATCGATATTAATTTTGGGTGCCCAGTAAAAAAAGTAGTGTCTAAAGGTGCTGGTGCAGGTATTTTAAAAGATATCGATTTAATGGTTTCGCTAACCGAAGCTATGGTAAAGCGTACACATTTACCAATTACAGTAAAAACCCGTTTAGGCTGGGATCACGATTCTATAAAAATTGTTGAGGTTGCCGAGCGTTTACAAGATGTAGGTTGTAAAGCCATTGCAATACATGGACGTACGCGTGCGCAAATGTATAAAGGTAATGCCGATTGGAAACCAATTGCTGAGGTGAAAAATAACCAAAGAATGCATATTCCTGTGTTCGGGAACGGTGATGTTACCAGTCCAGAGCGCGCTATGGAAATGCGTGATGATTATGGATTAGACGGTTGTATGATTGGTCGTGCTACCATTGGTAACCCTTGGTTTTTTAAACAAGTAAAACACTTTTTTGAAACTGGCGAACACTTAACACCTATTACAATAGAAGAGCGTGTAGATGCCGCAAGACGTCACTTACAAATGGCTATAGATTGGAAAGGTGAAATACTTGGTGTTTTAGAAACTAGAAGACATTATACTAATTACTTTAAAGGGATTCCGCATTTTAAAGAATACCGAACTAAAATGGTAACGAGTGACGATTCTAAAGATGTGTTTCATGCTTTTGATGCTGTTTTAAGAGACTTTTCAGATTATCAATTCGATAAGAATCCGTTTCAAGTGCAGTAATTAATCTTTTGTTTTGGTGCTGTAGTTTTCTGTTGTAGATGTATACTTAAATACAATTACTGAACTTTTATTGAATAGCTATATTTTATTAGGTTTTTCGTGTATTTATAAAAAGGTTAAGGTATTAATCTTATTATTTAGCCCTAAAATATTCCAAAAAGAAAAACGTTAATTGTACAATTAGTAACAATACCATAGCTATAATTTGCATGGTTACTACTTCTGCTAGGCTATTATGAAAAACCATAATTAAGCCTACTTGTAGTAGTCCGAAAACGCCCGATAATACTACGGGAACATAACGGTCTAAAGATAAATAGTAGTAAGCAAAAATGTTAGACACAGCAAATAAGCCAGTTGCTAAGGCATACTTCCATAATAACGGTGCTATTGCCAAATAGTCTTCGCCAAATAATAACGAAATAACAAGCTTAGGGCATAGTACACAACCCAATATAATTACTGAGGCAATTGCAGAGATGTAGCCTACATATTTAATTAAAATAGGAGCTGTAGCTTTTCCTTCTTTTTTAAGTTGTACTACCGTAGGTAATAATAACATAACAAATAGCCAAGCTACAAAATAAACAATACGACCAATAAGAGCCAAAGCAGCATATAATCCAGCATCGTAAGCATCGAAATAATGCTTTACCAATAATATATCGCTGTTGTTTATTACTATTTGTGTTAGCTCGTAAAACGCTGTTATAACGAAAAAATTACGGACTAATTTAGTATTGTAAGTTGCTTTAAACGTTACAGTTTTAAAAGAGATACTTTTCATTTTAAAAGGTACAAGTCCAAAAGCTAAAGATACTAATATGCCAATGGCCACAGCCGTAGATGATGGAATATTTAGAAAATATAATAGACCTAACGTTATTAGTAAACGACTTAACATTTCTGTTTGGTACGTAATCGATAACGATTTAAACGCTTTTTTACCTTGAAAAACGCCTCTGTTTACACTCATTAAAAAGTATAATGGTACTCCAAAACCAAAGACAACAAATAAAGTAGACGTTGTTGTATTAAATAGTTCTTGTAATTGTTTTGAAAACACAATAGTAGCGATTCCTAAAAGTAGCCCTACAACAACTGCATATCTGTACATTTTAGAAATAAAACTAGAAAAAGCATCCGCTTCAAACAGCACTGAGAATTTTGCTGTTACTAATTGAAACGTCATTGCCATAAAGGATAACACTAATAAAAAAGTTATTAAAACTGCGGCATCTGCAAAGGCTTCTGGACCTAAAAGTCGACCAAGAATAAGGTTGTATAAATAGTTTCCGCCGTTTACAACCAGAACACTTAACATAAATATATGTTCTGGTGTAATCGTCTGTTTTAATAGTTTAGCATTAATAGTCATGTCTAAAATGGTGTTTTAAGGATTGTAATTATGCTACTTGGAAATAATTAAACTCTTCGTAAATATCTTTGCAGCCTCTTCCCGTAACAAAAAAGCCTTTATACTGCTTTAATGCGCATGCAAATAACGTTTTAAAAGCAGCAACACCGTTTGCATCTATCTCTGTTACTTTATCAATATTTACAGTAACATCTTTAACCATTTTTATTTTATGTTCTAAATGAATAATGAATGCTCTAGACGTTGTTTCGTTAAGGTTTCCTTGTAAGTGAAATGTTCCGTTGTGTTCTAAAATTTGTAAAGCCATAATATTAAAATTTAAAAGTGTTAGTGATTGTTTCTGTTACAAATATCATCACGAAAACTGTTTTATTATGGCAAATTTCGGCGAGATGCCATTTGCTGTAGACGAATGAATAACTTCTATTGATTAACTTGCATGTAGTTAAAAATCAATGATGACATTAAAACATACCATAGCCTTAGCCCTTACTTTAATTGCCTTTTTTGGGTACTCACAAAATATGCAAGAAGGATTTACCTATTTAGAAACAGGTAAATACAAACAAGCAGAAACCTATTTTAAATCTGTTTTAGAAGCACATCCCAATAATAAAACCGCAAAGTTATGCTACGGAAGAGCAGTGGGCTTAAACGGAAATGCAACACAAGCTGTTTCTATTTTTTCAGACTTATTAAATACCTATCCTAATGATTTTGAAATACAACTTAATTATGCCGAAAGCCTACTTTGGAATAAAAACTATACTGAAGCAAGACAGTATTACAAAACATTAGTATTACAAAATAACACGAGTTTCCCCGCGCTTTTAGGCTATGCAAACACATTGTCTAATCTTAAGAGTTATGACAAAGCTTTAGAATATGTTACTAAAGCACTAGCAGTTTCGCCTGGTAATGCCAATGCATTAACCTCTAAAAAATACATACAGTTAGGGTATGCCAACCAATACATGCAAAACCAAGACTATGATAAAGCTTTAAGTCTACTACAAAATAACCTAACGTTTTTTAAAGACGATAAAGACACACTTTTAAATATTGCTAATATTTATCTTATTACAAATGCACTAGATAAAGCAAAAACAACCTACCAAAATATTGCTGTAACCGATTCTATAACTTCTTTAAACGGATTGGCTTTGGTTTCGCATTTAAAAGGAAAAGACAAAACGGCATTACAACTTAGCACTAAAGCGTTTTCTAGTGTTGAAACCTTAACCGATACCATTATAATTAATCAAACAAAGGAGCGTTACATACAAGCCTTAATTTGGAATAAAAAATATAAAACTGCTGAAAAGTTAATCGATACATTGTTAGTGACACACCCAAATGAAAATTGGGTGTTATCTCTACAAGCTACACTTAACATTTACAAAAGTAATTTTAAAGAAAGTATAGCTAATTATAATGCAATTTTAAAGCATGATAGTTTGTCTTTCGATGGTAATTTAGGAAAAGCCAATGCCCAAAAAGCGGCTGGTTTATTCGATGATGCTTATGCATCTGCAGATAAAACACTACGTATTTTTAAAAACCAAAAGGATGCCTTACAGTTTCTAAAAACATTAAATCAACAGTTCACACCATTTATAGAAACAAAAGGGGCTTATACTTTCGATAATGGCGATAACGAAGCTGTTGCATTGCAAACACAAATAAGTTATCCCTTATCAACTAAATTTAAATTATTAGGGTATTATAATTTTAGAAACACAACTAATGCAGTTACTAACACGGAAGCAACGTCTCACGATGCTGGTTTTGGTGCAGCCTATCAATTATTGCCAAATATTACACTTAAAGGAACTTTAGGTGTTACTAGAGCTCAAGCCAATACAAATAATTATACACAACTATTAACCGATATTTCTTTTAAAATAAAACCATATAAATTACAAGTTTTAGATTTGGGTTATAAACGTGAATTACAAAATTTTAATGCCGAATTACTAGATCGTGAAATTGTACAAAATCACTTTTACGCTAATTATAATTTAAGTACTAACTTTAATTTAGGCTGGTTTACCCAATACTACTTTACAGCACAAAACGATAATAATAATAGACATCTACTATTTACCTCGTTGTACTATAATATTCTAAGTAAACCAGGATTAAAAGCAGGAGTGAATTACCAGTATATTACGTTTAAAAATCAAGTGCCAACACTGTATTTTAGCCCAGAACAATTTAATGCTACCGAAGTGTTTGCAGAGCTTATTAAAGATGAGGTGAGTACTAAACCTAAGGCATGGTTTTACCAATTAACAGCTGCTACCGGATTACAATATATCGAAGGTAATAGCAGCCAAAGTACTTATCGTTTTCAAGGGAAGTTAGGCTACAAATTCTCCGAACGTTCGTTAGCAAACATCTATGGCACACATAGTAATATTGCTTCTGCGACTGCAGCAGGATTTCGTTTTACCGAAATTGGCATTCGCTTTAAATGGTTTTTGTTGGATGGGCCTAGGTTTAGAAAGTAAGTTTATTTTCTAACTATTGAATTTTTTAACGTTCTCTAATCCCTTGTCAAAACTAATTTCTGATTCAATTCTTTGTAATAGAGCTCTAGCTATACTTAAAGGATGTTCAGGAAATTGTTCATCGTAAATTTTTTCTTCAGACTTATTCATTAAAGTTCCTTCTTTGAGCTCGGAATCGTATGGGTCATTAAACCAACCTTCTAAACCTTCATCTCCAAAAGTAATCTTTTCTTCTCCTAATAATTTTTCTAGTATTACAGAGTCTCTAATTCCTGTTACTCCTATTTCAGGAGCTTGAATCTTAAACACAAAACTATAATCTTCAAAAGCAATAGTAAAAGATGCTAAATAAACCATGCCTGTAGGTTCTTGAGGAATTTTAAATACTGTTTTTATAGTATTAAAACCTTTTAGATTTAATGTTTCAACCTCTACAAGACCTCCATTATAATTTACTATTTGATCTCTATAAAACACTCTAAGTTCATCAATATCGTTTGTTAAAGGAAGATTTGGTTTTAAATTAAAAAAGTTTAGAGATAAATTAATAGTTTGTTCAGGATTAACCCATCGTTTTACAGATTTATTATCTTCTATCTTTTCCCAATTAAGATTAGGGATAGAAATGGAATTTATAGTAATCTTTTTTTTCTTGAAAAGTTTAAACATTTTAACGGGTTATATTAATATCTCCTATTTTTAGAGGTTAAATATATAACTATAAAACACAAAAAAAGGCAAAAGGAACCCTCAATCCTTTTGCCTTAAGGTTAAATAAATAACCCCTGCTATTATGCTCTCCTCATCATCGCATTACTATTTTTGCTGTTTTATAATTTGTGATACCACTTTTTATACTGTAGAAATATATTCCAGAGGGTAGCGTATCACGTTCTACTTGTATCTCGTTTTCGCCTTTTACTATGGCTATTGTATGTTGTCTTATTACTTTTCCTATTTGGTTATATAGTGTTACTGTTGCTGTATCTGTTTTTGGTGAAGCAAAATAAATGGTTGTACCATTTACCATTGGGTTTGGTATCGCTATAGGTTGTTTTATAGACGTTTCGATTTCAAACGTTTCAACAGATAATGTGTTTTTATTGGTAAAACCAATGTTTTCTAGTTGCATGGTTTTAGTTTCTGTGGTTCCGTTTTCGGCTACCATTGTAAAGACTATGGTCACTACATCGTTTAGGTTTAAAGATTCTCCATTTGTAGAGGTAAAATCATCATAAGCTATTATATAATCTTGTGTTGTTTCGGTTAATGTTACTGTGGCTTTGTATTGTTCTTCCCAGTTGTTAATGCTTTGTTTTACAAATCGTATATCTAATGTTCCCGTGCCTTGACCTGTAAACATAAAAGTATCGTAGTTAGATAAGTCTACAGCTTTAAATCGCGGTGTTAATGCTCTATAAGCGGCAACATATTCGTCTGTTTCTGCTGTTAGGTTTAAGTTACGTTCTATACCAAATACATTGTCTGAAAAATTGGTTTCGTTTGGTAAAATACTATAGTCTGTTACACTTGTGCTTTCTGCAGCATCATCTACTCCCCAAGGTCCGTCCGACATAAATAAATCGTCCGGTGTTTGTATGCCATCACCTATTCTAAAACCAACATCGAATAAATTACCAGTATCTACTTCTAGGTTTGTAATATAATTAGTTTCTAAGTTTAAAGACGATGTAACGTATTCTATGTCGCTTGTTTCTGTAGCTCTTAGTCCCGCATCGAAAGTAACGGTTTCACTAGCATTAGTGTTTACAATTTGCAGGTCTAATTTACCATTAGTATATGCTCCTTTTCTAACAAACACAGTTGGTGGTGTAGAATTGTTATATGCAGTTACTGGCTTTTGTACGTTTAATAAGGAAACAACTTCTTCTGCTAATAATAATAAATCATCTAAGGTGTTGGCCCAAATTTGAAAGTTATAAAAGGCAACGTCTGCTTCGTATTTATCTAAATTCCAATGGCTTTCTATTTCGAATGACTGGTCGTTTTCTATTGTTTTTGCCGAAAGACTCAGTACAAACTCCATAGAACCATCTGCATTTTTAATAATCGACTTTATAAACTCTTGTCCATTAACGTCTATTGTAGATACCGAAATGAGCTGTGCGCCTAATAATCTATCGCAGATATACTTTGTGTGCTCATAAACACCGTTTTCGGTTTTTAAGGCTAATATCGAGGCTACAGCTTCATTGTTCTCCATATAATCTACGGCATATAATTCGGTAGCATTAGTAATGGTGATTAAATCTAGAGGTGAAGATTCTATAATATAATCTTCGTTAATAGTATTTACAGGTATTAAATCGGTTAGTTGAATGTCTGTATTAGCCGTTCTGTAGCCATAATTTGTTGGTTTTATAAAACGATTAGCTGTTGCTCTGTTAAATTTATAACTTGTTTTCGCTCTGTTAAAGTTACGTTTGTTTATTAATTCAGACAGTCTATTATTGCTTTCCAATCCGCCATCGTTAGCTCCAGATGTTGCTGCTGCAAATGTAGGGCAACTTGTTACTCCAGAACATGATGGGTCATCGCAATCTATTAAGCCATCGCCGTCATCATCTATTCCATTATCGCAGATCTCTTGTGCTACAGGAGCGGTTGGACATCTTGCTCCATCATTACTAGAACTTGAAGGGCCAAAAGCGAAAAGGTTAGATTGTATAGTATTGCTTCCGTTTAAATCTTGCACATTTTGTATGGCATATATCGTTCCTGTTTGGTTTGCAGACACATAAAAACGTCCAGAAACATCAAAGTAAACAGCACCATAAGTATAGTTAAATCCAGACAATATTGGGACTTCACCTAGGTTTGTGACCTCGCTAGTTTCGGCATTAATTCTGTAAAGAATATTCGTGTTTTTTTCTACAGTATACAAGTGTCCATCTACCGCATTAAATGCCCAATCGTGAATACTTATACTTAGCGACAAAGTTTCTGTTGCTATATATTGCGCATAGTTTGCAGATTCTGGATCCAAATTAATTTTATAATAAGTTGTTCCGCCTCCTTTTAAATAATAGACGCCTGTACTACTTATATCTCCTATATATCTATTAGAAGTTGGTAATTCGTCTACATAAAATAATGCTGTAGAAAAGTCTTTTCCCATTCTTACTATGGTTTTTTCAGGTGAGCTTAAAGATCCCCATATAAAACCGTCTGCTGGATTATATGCTGCTGCATTAATACTTCCTGGTGTTACATTTTCTGCTGCTAGGTATGAATTTCCCGAAGCTAAATCTATTGAATACACATCGTTATTTTGAAATAAATACGCATTATAATCGCAATTAAATGGAATGTCTTGTGCTATTATCGTTTTACCTAATAGGAAAAAAACAAATAGTATGAAGTTTGTTTTATAGAAGTAATGTATACGAGTCATAGTGTTTCTATTTTGCATTATAGACACAAAACTACCGAGTAATACAGTTGTTTTTATAGTTTTTCGATTGTATAGAGATTTGCTTAGTTAAATGACTTTTAAGTGTCGATGAGTGGTTTTGTAAGTTTTTATGTACTCTAAAAAGATAAATTATAAAAAGTGGATTTTAGTTTTTTTAGAAGTGAAAACCGAACGTTTTAAATCCTTTATTATATTTTATAAAAATTAACTTGTAGAGCTAAGCTGAAAAAAGAAAAGGCAAAACGAAAAACGCCTTGCCTAGTCTAAGCTATTAATTAATTTCATCCTTAGGAAAAAATACTGATACAAAGGTAGTTACGAGATGAGGTTTACCTGTGTTTTCCATTTTAAAAAGATTTCAAATACGATAAAATGCAAAAATAATCGATAAAATGCTATAATAAATTTAATCGCCTCATTAATTCTGGTCTGTTAGAACGACTTACTGGGATAACATCCTTTTTTATAAGTACGCTATTATCTTCTATATCAATGATTTTATTCACATTTATAATATAAGACCGGTGTACTTTTAAAAATACCTCTTTAGGTAATTTTTCTTCAATTTTCTTTAATGTAGAGTGTACTGTATAATTTTTATCCTCAGTTTTTACATGTATATAATCGCCTTTAGCTTCTATAAGATAAATACTAGGAATGTCTAGTTTTATTAGTCGTCTGTCTATGTTTATATAGAGGTCGTTGCCTGATACGCCTTCCGTAATTTCTTTTGAAAGTGCTTTGGTTGATTCTACAGTTGCTTTTTCTGCTTTTGTAATGGCTTTTTCAAATCGCGGAAGGACTATGGGTTTTACCAAATAATCTACAATACAATCGTATTCGAAAGCTTCAATAGCAAAATTAGAATCGGAAGTTGTTAGTACTATTTTTGGTGGATTTTTTAAGGTTTGAATAAAATCGAACCCTGTAAAATCGGGCATGTGTATGTCTAGAAATATTAAATCGACGTCATTTTGATTTAAATACTTAATGGCTTGAATGGCATTAGGAAACTCTGCTACAACATTTAAGGAATCTATTTGCGAGCATAATTGATTTATAATTAATCTTGCCGTGGTTTCGTCGTCTATAATAATACAATTCATAAATAATCTTGATTAGAGCGTGGTTAAGTATTCCGTTATGTTTTTTAAAATACTGTCGAATTCCTCTTTTAAAACACTATTGTTTTGTTTCAGGTTTTCTTCGTATTTAGCAGCGACTTCATAACTCTTCTCTAATCCCAAAATACTAATTTTATGTTTAATTTTATGTACGTTTTCGGCGGTTTCTTTATATTTTTTTTCAGTTATATTTTTTAGGTATATCGCTTTCTCTTCAGGAAACTCTAATAGTATTACGTTTATAAGCTTAGCTTCGAATGCTTCGTCTCCTCCCGATAATTCTTTTATGTAGTTTAAATTGGGCTGTTCCATTGGTTTATTTTTTTATCGTAAAATGAAATGTAGTCCCTTTTGTTAATTCAGATTCTACCCAAATTTCACCTTGATATAAATCTATTACTTTTTTAACAATAGATAAGCCAATTCCAGTAGAGTCTTTACTTTTATTTAAAGCGTGAAAGATTTTAAAAATTTTATCGTGATATTTAGATTCTATACCTACGCCGTTATCTTTTACAGAAAACTGATAATACGATTTATGTTCAAAATAATCTATTTCTATACTCCCTTTTGCTTTGTCGTTAAATTTTATAGCATTACTAATTAAGTTTTGGAACACTTGTTTTAGCTTTGTTTTATCACCTTTTAGTATTGGTAATGTTTTTAGTGTGCGTATAGAAATGTGTTCTGGTACAAATAATACTTGTTTTAACTCGTCTACAATTTCATTTAAATTAACGTCTTGCAAATCAAAATCATTAGCGCCTACACTAGAGTATTCTAAAATATCTGTAATAAGCTGCTCCATTTTTTCTAAAGTGGTTTCTATAAGTGCAAAATTTTGAAGGCTTGCTTCGTCTAACTGTCCTTTGTTATCTTCTTTAATCCAAGAGGTTAATGCATTAATACTTCGTAATGGTGATTTTAAATCGTGAGAAACAATGTGCGCATATTCTTGTAACTCATCATTACTTTTTGCCAATGCCAATAATAATTCATCATTTTTTGCTTCAACTTTTTCGCGGGCTCTTAAGTTAATAGCACTTTTAAGTTGCATAGCTACTAAACTAGCAATGTTTTGTATGGTTTTTAAATGTTGTTTATTAAAGTAGTTTTTACTTTTATGTTCGGCATCTATAATACCAATAACTTCACCGTTATTTAAAATAGGTATTGTAATTTCCGAGTTACGGCGCTTTCCATCTACTACGTAAGCAGCGTCTTTAGAGGTGTCGTTAATAATTTCTGCAACTCCTGTTTGTGCAACTCTGCCAACAATACCTTCGCCTAAGGGCAATATCACAGTATTTACTATTTTGTTACTTTTATTTACTTTATCACCAAACGCTGCAATTTGTTCTATTGTTTTTTGTCTTGTGTTTACTAAATAGATAACACAATCTTCGGTACCTAAAAACTTAGCAATACTATTTACAATTTCCCATGCTATTTCGTAAATATTCATTTTTCCTAAAACAGACTTAGCGACTTCATTAATCATATTAATAATGAGTGCTTTTTCTCTTTGGGAGGTTATGTCTTCTATTAAAGCAACTTGGTATTTTATTTTTCCTGTTTGATCTCTAACGGCATTAACACTAGTTTTTGCCCATATTATGGAACCATCTTTTTTTTTGTAACGCTTATCTAAAACAAAATTATTGATTTCGCCGGCATCCATTTTATCGATATAAATTTTAGATTCTGGAAAATCCTCTGCAACAGAAATATCTTTTACGGTTATGTTTTCTAGCTCCTCTTCTGTAAAACCTAGGGAGTCTTGAAACGCTTTATTAGTTTTAACCATTTTACCATATTGTGTTAGTGCAATGCCAAACGGTGCATTTTCCACAATAATATCTAGCTCTACTCTTTGTTCTTCTATTAATTCTGCTGTGTATTTAGATTCTGTAATATCACGTATTATACCTTGAGCTGCAATGGGTTGTTTTTGTTTATCGTAAACAATACTTGCATTAATATGTACCCATTTTACTGCTTTTGTTTTGGTGTACACACGTGCTGTATAATCAGAAAAATAGCCTTTATCACCAAGTTCCATAAAGGATTCCATAGCATAGGTATAGTCTTCTTTGTAAATAAGGCTTATTACATTAACCGTTTCTTTATTTATGTCGTAACCAAAAAGTTCTACTGCGGCGTCATTCATTTTAATAACATTACCTTCTAGATCCATTACGATATAAGCATCGTTAATGTTTTCGAATATGCCTTGTAATTGGGTTGTTTTTTCGTCTAAAAGCCCTTCTAATTTTTCGTTTGCGTATTTTAGTTCTTCGGCAGTATTATAAAGTTGTAACGATTTTTCTTCCAGAATTTTCTCAGCTTGTTTTCTGGCTAGTTTTTCGCGCTTTAGGGCACGTTGAAGTATGTCAATTTGGTTTTGACTCATTAATTTTTATTGATGATAAATTTTACTTCGGTACCGTCTTCTTTTATTTTTTCTAAAGTGATTGTTGCAGTCGCATTAAAATGCTCGAATGTTTTATTCATTAATCCTAAACCAAAATGATGCATGGCTCTACTAGATTTATAAATCATAACCAACGATTGTTCTGTTTTGCTTTCTACTACAAATGTAGGGAGTTCGGCATCTGGATATATTTTTCGTACCTCTACATGTATGTGGTTTTCTATGGAAGCTAACATCTCTATAGGGTCTTTATATGTAGATAATAATCCTGGGTAACTGTCCTCTAGAACACTAAAAAAATGTTCGGCATATACTAACAACAAATCATCTATAGAAATATTAGTATTCTTACTTAAATGTTGCAGTAATTGTAACATTTCGGAAAATTTATAGGTACCTACAGCAGTATAAATACCTCCAGATTCTAACTTAGAACTGTTAATAATATTATCTACCATTTCTAGTCCAAATTTATCTTCTACTAGATCTAAAAATTCTGTAAAAACAATGCCTTTCATATTATATTGCTGTTGTTAGTTCGTTAATGCTCCAGTACGATAATAATATTTCTATTTTAGAAACATAATCTTCGTATCGTAATGGTTTTAATACATAACCTGCAATGCCTATTTTATAACATTCTAGCAAGTCTTTTTGGTTGTTAGAGGTTGTTAACACTATTGTAGGGATGTGTTTTAATAGGCTATCTTTCTTTAAAATAGACAAAAATTCGATACCGTTAATTTTTGGCATATTTAAATCTAATAAAATAATATCAGGTAGTGCTTCTTTTCGCTCTAAAATTTTTAAAGCGTCTTCACCATTATTAGCTTCTACTATGTTGTGATTTAATTTTAAGGTCGAAATTGTACGGTTCAATTTCATGATTTCGATAGTATCGTCTTCTATTAAAAGAACGTTTAAATTTGCTTTCATTTTAAGGGTTTAATGCATTATTATATGAAAATACTATAATCCATTAGTTTTGAATATTTCATTCGTTTAATCGGAATGAAGTGTCGGCGAATAACGTTTAAGTGTCGACGAATGGTTTTTTGAAATAGATTCTTTTATAAAGGTAAAAACCCTTCTGGGGAAAGAAGGGTTTTAATTCAAAATCAATTCAAAATCAAAAAAACATCTAAATCATGTAAGCTTTTAATTTGGGGCAAAAAAGGCTTTAAATCGTTATACTTACTATTAATTTATTTATTATGAAAACTTATTGATACAAAGGTAGTTACAAGTTGAGGTTTTGTATGCGTGCATAGTATAATAAAATATAAAATACGATGAAATGCAAATAAAATCGGTAAAGCGTTTATTTTGTAATCTTTTTCAGCTTTTTATTATATATGCAATAGCTTAAATATCAAATAGATACTGTATTTTGGTTGTGAGCAAACTTTTATTTTAAGGATTAAATCGTTTTTATTAACCTAAAGTATAAATCTAAACTACTCTAAATACAGATTTAAAAAATTGACACCCTATTTATTATCATTTTATTAGTAATAACGTGTATTATAATATTATTCGTAAAAATGGAAGTATTAGCAGTGAGGTCTACTAAACCTTTAGTATTTTTAATATAAATTATAAGTTTATGGCGACACAACCCAAATTAACGCGATTCAATCAAAATGTACTTTCTAAATACCAAATATATAATGGTATTTTTATGACACTACCTTTCGATACCATTACTAAAACAGGCGTTTTATTGCCATTGTTTCATGAAACATGTAAAAAAGGGTTCGAAAAAGGGATGAATCCTGAAGCGATTGTAAATAGTTTTTTCGAAAAATATCAAGCAAGACGTTCGCCAGAAAGCCGTATTAATTTACTATTCCGTTTTATTCAATACATAGAGCGCCAAGTGGTGTTGTTCGATGCTATAGAAGACGCCGCATTCCCTGTTATTAACAATATGGATGGTATTGGAACTTTACGAAGTTTAAAAGAAACTGTTGTTGCCGAAAACAAATTAGAAACACTGCGCAATTACTTAGAAGAATTTAAAGTGCGTATTGTACTTACGGCCCACCCAACGCAGTTTTATCCGGGTTCTGTTTTAGGTATTATTACCGATTTAACAGCAGCTATAAAAGCAAACGATTTATTAAAAATAAATGATTTACTAGCACAGCTTGGTAAAACCCCATTTTTTAAACATAAAAAGCCAACACCTTACGATGAAGCCGTAAGTTTAATTTGGTATTTAGAACATGTGTTTTACGATTCCTTCGGAACAATTTACGATTACATTCAGCAAAACATATTTAACGGCGAAACTATAGATAACGACATTATAAATGTTGGGTTTTGGCCTGGAGGCGATAGAGACGGAAATCCATTTGTAACACCCGAAATTACCTTGAAGGTAGCCAAACGACTGCACGAAAGCATTATTAAAAATTATTATAGAGATATACGAAGGTTGAAACGAAAGTTAACCTTTCAAGGTGTAGAAGAGCGTATTCTAGCTTTAGAAACCGAACTTTATAATATGACGCTTGATAAGCCTTCTACTTTAACCTTAGAGCATTTTATTACCGAGTTACAAGCTATAAAAGAGGTTGTTATAAAAGAGCATCAATCGTTATACGTTTCAGAACTAACAAGTCTACTCAATAAAATTCATTTATTCGGCTTTCATTTTTCTAATCTAGACATTAGGCAAGACAGTCGTGCGCATAATAATGTATTTAATACTATGGTAAATACATTAGCAGAGAATGGTAGTACTATTTTTCCAGCTAATTATCATGATTTACCGCCCAAAGAACAAGTTAAACTATTAGCTAAGGTAAAGGGAACTTTAGATTTATCGTTAATACAAGACGAAGACACATTAAAGGCTTTACATACCATGAAAGCCATAAAAACAATACAAAATACTAGTGGTGAGCGGGCTGCAAACCGCTATATTATTAGTAATAACCAGACTGCATTAAATGTGATGCAATTATTTGCAATGTTAAAGTTGGTTGCTTTTCATGATGACTTAACAGTAGATATTGGACCTCTTTTTGAAACCATTACTGATCTCGAAAATGCGCATTTAGTAATGGAAGAATTGTATACCAATCCAGAATATGCAGCACATTTAAAAGCCCGAGGTAATAAGCAAACGATTATGCTTGGTTTTAGTGACGGTACTAAAGATGGTGGTTATTTAATGGCAAACTGGGCGATTTATCAAGCTAAAGAGCGTTTAACAACCATCTCCAGACAATACGATATTACGGTTATTTTCTTTGATGGTCGTGGCGGGCCTCCTGCACGTGGTGGTGGAAAAACGCATAATTTTTATGCCTCTTTAGGGCCAACCATTGAAGATAAAGAAGTACAATTAACCATACAAGGACAAACTATTAGCTCTAATTTTGGTACGCCAGATTCGTCTCAATATAATTTAGAACAACTTATTAGTTCTGGTATAACTAATCGTTTAAACGACTCTAGTGCACTCATGTCTAAAGATAACAGAGCGGTCATGAATCATTTAGCAACTTTAAGTTATAACACGTATTCCGATTTTAAAAGTCATCCTAAATTTATTTCCTATTTAGAGCATATGAGTACTCTAAAATATTATGCTAAAACAAATATTGGAAGTCGTCCTTCTAAGCGTGGTAAGGCAGAAGGGTTAGTCTTCGAAGATTTAAGAGCGATCCCATTTGTTGGGTCTTGGAGCCAATTAAAACAAAATGTGCCAGGCTTTTTTGGTGTTGGTACAGCTTTAAAACATTATGAAGACGAAGGGACTTTTGAAAAAGTTAAGCAACTTTATAAAACATCTAGTTTCTTTAAAACACTTATAGAAAACAGTATGATGTCCTTGTCTAAATCGTTTTTCGATTTAACAAAATATATGAGTGAAGACCCAGAGTATGGAGAATTTTGGTCTATTATTTATACCGAATACGAAACTTCTAAACGTCTCATTTTAAAACTAACAGGGTATACAGAATTAATGGAAGAAGAACCAGCAGGAAAAGCTTCTATTAACGTTCGCGAATCTATTGTATTACCATTATTAACGATACAACAATTTGCATTAAAACAAATACAAGAATTAGAAAAAGCAGATAACAAAGATACCGAACGCATTGCTGTTTACGAGAAATTAGTAACACGATCATTATTTGGTAATATTAATGCCAGTCGTAATTCGGCATAAGTTATTATAATTCAATTTGTCAAGTTGAGCTTGTCGAAACTAGTATTAGATTATCAATAAGATAAAATATTTCGACAAGCTCAATATGACATAAAACTATACTTTCAAGACCACCTCTTCAATTCAATTTCTAAATACGATTATTTAATCAACTTTAAATATCTATTAAGTTCCTCTTTTACTTTATCCTTTAATAGAAACAGGCCAATCATATTTGGAACTAGCATAGAAAAGATCATAGCATCACTAAATAATGTTACCGAGCCTAATGTTATGGCTGCTCCTAGAATGGTAAATAAACAAAATATGGTTTTATAAATGTATTCGTACTTTTTACGTCTTCCGAATAAATAACTCCATGCTTGATAGCCATAATACGACCATGAAATCATAGAAGAAAAGGCAAATAAAATAACGGCCACAGACAACAAATATGGAAACCAAGACACGCCACTTTCTAATGCCGAAGCAGTTAATAACACACCTTGCTCATCACTTAAAATGGTTCCTGGAACGATTTGTCCTGTAATTATTAAAACTAAGGCCGTCATGGTGCATACCACAACCGTATCTATAAATGGTTCTAAAAGCGCTACTAAACCTTCACTTGCAGGGTATTTAGTTTTTACAGCACTATGTGCAATAGATGAGCTTCCTATACCAGCTTCGTTACTAAAGGCTGCTCTTTTAAAACCTTGTATTAATACACCAACAAAGCCTCCTGTTACACCTTGCGGACTAAAAGCGCCGTCCCAGATAGCTTTAAATGCACTAGGTATTTCGCTAAAATTTAAACCTAAAATGGTGAGTACTGCTAGTAAGTAAATAACCACCATAAAAGGCACAACTTTATCGGTAACATTTGCAATTTTTTTAATGCCGCCAATAATAACAATACCAACCAATATGGCCATTACTAAACCGAAAATCCATCCTTTACCATAAATAAAGCTTTGTTCTGCACCGGTTACATATTCGAATAATTTAAAGGCCTGGTTAACTTGAAACATATTACCACCTCCAAAGGATCCACCAATACACATTACTGCAAATACAATTGCTAGAATTTTGCCAAGTTTAGGAAAACCCGTTTCCTGTAATCCTTTTTTTAAGTAATACATTGGGCCTCCAAAAATGGTTCCGTTTGCGTCTACTTCTCTGTATTTTACCCCTAGTGTACATTCTACAAATTTTGAAGCCATGCCTAAAAAGCCAATTAATATCATCCAAAATGTTGCACCAGCGCCACCAATAGATAAGGCTATGGCAACGCCTGCTATGTTTCCTAAACCTACGGTTGCAGATACTGCAGCAGTTAAGGCTTGAAAGTGGCTTACTTCTCCTTCGCCTTCTACTCTAATGGTATCTGGGTTATCACCATTTGTTGTAGATACAGATGGCGATACAGTTACTACACCATGGTCCTCTAGTTCATCGTATTTACCACGCACTACTTGTATGGCTTTAAAAAAGCCTTTAAAGTTGATGCCTTTAAAGTAAATGGTAAAATAGCTTGCGCCTAGAATAAGTACAACCAATACCCAAGGAATACCTACCGTATCGGTAATGGGGATTTCGGCAAATACGGCATCGGTAAACCAACTTGTGGCTGCGCTAAATTGTTCGTTTACTCTCTCATCGAAAGATTGTGTTTGTTGTAGTAAAAGCATATCGTTATTTTTTTGGCAAATTGTACCAAAAAGGGTTACGACAAAAGGTTACGTACTATTTAAATTAGTGACTATACATGGTTAACCATATACTTACTTGTCTTGTTTTAGTGTAGAAAAATCTAAGAATCCGTTTTTTATAGCAAAGTCTATTAATTGTTCTTTTCCCCCAGCACCACTAATATTGAGTATCTTTTTTATTTGATGAATATGTGTTTGTAAGCCATCGAGACTTATATTCATATCGCTTGCTAGTTCAGAATATGATTTTTTTAAACCACTATAAGCTAAATTCCCTAAAACTTCTTTTTGTCTGTCGGAAAGTTCTACTTTGCTCGTGCTTTCTAAAGTGTTTATTTCAATTTTTAGATGCTTTATGGTATCTAAATGACTTTCGTTTGCAATACTGAATTGTTCTAGCTCCTTTTTAAGTTTTAGATTTTCTAAAGACAGCGTTTGTGCTAAACTTTGCTGTTCTTCTTTTTCCGATAAAAATTTCCAGCTGTATAGTAATATTGAAAATAGTAAAATGAATAGAAACTTAAACGAAATAGAAGTTATAGTGCCTACCAATGCCCAAAATTCTTGATTTATAAATTCTACTGCTTGATCTTGCGGAATAATACGATGCGACACCGCTATAACAATTAAGATAAATAATGTTATTGTTGGCAAGTACATAAATTGCATTTGCCGGCTAGAAAAGGCTTTATTAAGCTCGAATAACAATGAAATAGCTACAAAAATAGAAATAGGAATATCTATTAGCCAGGTAAAGTTTGTACTTAACGCATTGTTTGTATACGATGTCGCTAAAAAAACAAAGGCTATCATACCCAACACACCAGAAAATAGCATAATAAATTCTTTTGTAGTAAAGCGTTCTACTAAACGTACACCTAAACCCCTAGGTTTTGAATGTTCTATAGAGGGTAAGGAGAGTAAAATAAAAAGGGAATTTGCTAAAGAAATAATTACTCCCCAATAAATTACAAACTTATTAGGAACACCTGTAAACTTAGTAAATACTAAATTTCCTAATGCACCTATTCCCCATACAAAAATGGCAAGTCCAAACCACTTTATGCCTTCTACCGAGGCTATATCATTACTTTTTTGTAATTCTTTTGTAAAAATACGCTGTATTACAATAGCTGTAATTAAACAGACAATAGCGGTAACGGTATATTCTATAGTGTTTAGCAAAAGGAATTTGTTTTAATGCTAAAGGTATTGATTTTTTAGAAGTCTGTTTTAAATATAATGGATTTGTAAGTTACAAGGTTGTAAAAGTAAGTACTAAAAAACACCTTTCTCTAATTGAAAAAGGTGTTTTCTGTATGTTTAGTAAACTCTATTTTTATGTATTACTCAACATTGTAGTTTATTAAATTGGAACATTCTTCTGTTCCTATAATTCTATAGTAATTAATAGCTCTAGTGTTTCCTTCTGTTTCTACAGCGTAGGTGTTGTCGCAAAATACAGTAATAATTCTTCTACCGGAAAGTTGATTGTTTGCGTTATTATCGCCTAATGTGTAATCAAAATAGTAACGTCCGTCGCTTAATTCTCCCCAAACACCATTGGCTACTGGTACATCTGCATAACGGTCTATAAAAGTGCCATCGTCTTTAAATTCTAAAATAATTTCCGAATTTTCTCTTGTGTTTTGAAACCATTTATCTACAGTTGTCCATTCTGTACCTGTCCATTGATCTATTACAGATTCTAAATGTTCATCACGATACAGTTCTGCTGTGCCTACAATTTTTGAAAACGTTGCTACTTGTTGGCTTTCAGTTTCATTTAATTCTTCCTTTTCGCAACTTGCTAGTGCTATTGCAAACACAGCTAATAATAATACCTTTTTCATAATAGTATGTTTTAAAATTATACCTAAATATGGCAGGTTTAATTAAAAAACACCTCACGTTTGTAGGTGAAAACAACTATTTCACAAACAAAAGTGATAACATTATTAACTATTGGATCGCTTTATAGCATCTGTTAATAATGATATTTTTTTGTACTTAGAATGCTTCACATTAAAATAATCGTACATTCTTCTTAATGAAGATCCAATACCATCAACACTCATAAATGCTTTTTCTGCTATTTCTTTATTAGTGATTTCTGGCTGGTCTAATAAAATATTAAGCACTTTCCAATCGGTTTCATTCAATTTTCTATTTATAGAGCCTTCTATTTTTTCTCTTACCAATTCAAATTTATTAGAGTCTACAACGAGGTTGGAACTAGAGTTATTTTTAAGGTCTTCTATTTCTTCTAATAATAGCGTTCTTTTTTTGCGGTTCTTTTTTATAACAGACCTAAAGTATAAAAGAATACCAAGTATTAAGAGAGCGGCAATTAAAACAATAACAAGTGTGTTTTTTAGTTGTCTATTTTTAAGTTCCGCTTGTATTCTTTCGTTTTCTAATTGAGTTTCAAAAAGCTTGTTGTCATATTCTTTTTGTACGGCGTCTTTTATAATCACCATCTTGTCTTTTTCAATTTTAAGACTGTCGTTATACACTTCTCGTTTTTCGTGCATAGCAAGAGATAAATCGTATTTATTTTGTGCTTTATAGCATTTATACAAAAAGTTATAGAGCTTTACTTTTAATTCGTTTTCTGTGTCTTCTTTAACTAACTTTAAAACGGCTTCTGCTTTTTTGGTTGCTAAATTTAAATCTGTATCGTAAAGTAGAGTTGCTTTAAATGTAAGCCGTTCT
Source organism: uncultured Flavobacteriaceae bacterium (assembly GCA_947494205.1). Lineage (GTDB taxonomy): Bacteria > Bacteroidota > Bacteroidia > Flavobacteriales > Flavobacteriaceae > JAHDHI01. The sequence continues at coordinate 59,764 of CANLUH010000024.1, forward strand.
ACAATTTTCGAGTTGTTTTTAATAGCATTATCTATCTCTAAACTTTGATCTATATAATGTTCTGCTTTTTCTTTTTGATTTAATTTTAAGTGCGATTGCGCTAGCATATAATAGCAATCTGCCATACTAAACTTATCGTTAATGTCTTGTAAAATGTTTAATGCTTTATGTCCTTTATCTACCGCTTCATTGTATTTACCTTGTTTATAGTATACCGCTCCAATATCTGCTATGGTGGTTCCTGTTTTATTGGTTAACCCCATGCTTTCGTAGATGGCTATAGACTCATTAAAATAAGATAGGGCTAAATCGTAGCTATCTAGCTTGTAGTAAATTAGCCCTAAGTTATTTAACATACGCGCTTCTCCCTTAGGTATGTACTGTTCTTTAAAAATTTGTAATGTTTTATTAAAATACTGTACAGCTTCTTGGTATTTCTGCTCTTCTCCATATATACTTCCCATATTCCCGTAAAGTGTGGCGAGAAAATTTGGCATATCTAATGTTTTGCATATTGCTACCGTTTGGTTTAAAGCAGCCATAGATTTTTTAGTATCGCCTTTTAAATAATAGGCGTAAGACCTTTCATTTAAAGCATTCATCATTTCTTGCTTTAAGTCTTTGCCTTCGGCTAGTTTGTAGTGGTAATGGGTTAGTATTAATACAGTGTCTGGCTGAGCGTGTGTTTGGGTTTTGTAATACGTATTAATGGCTTTAAAGCGCGTAGAGTCTGCATTGTTTGTGTTTTCCCACAGCGACTTTAAAGAATCTGTTTTATTTTGAGAATAAGAAATCTTTAAAAAGATTAAAGCGGCTATTAGTAGAAGTATCTGTTTTAAACTCAAAGTCGTAATAATTAGTCTGATTAGACTACAAAATACAGAAAACCTAATTATAATTTATTAGCGACATGTAAAAAGATGCCTACAATTTTAATTTGTAATAATTACTTCGATTTCTATGACGTGACCAAACGATTTTTATAAAAAGTTTGATTTTTAATTAGTGCGAATACAAGATGAATAAT
>CANLUH010000025.1 GCA_947494205.1 uncultured Flavobacteriaceae bacterium
ACCGCAAACCTTTTATATATAAGACTTTGCGGTTCTTTTTTATAATAGACCTACGGATTTAAGGTATAAACTAGCGGGAGCGGGGGATTATAATATTGAACCTTAAAAAGGTAAACTCTACCGATTAATTGATTACTCTGAATGGTACGTATTACAAATTGGCTAGGCAAAAAAAGCTCCTATAGCTCTGTAAAAGCTTTCTATTATTTATTAATTACTCTTTACGGCACGGATTGCAAATCCGCGCTATCGGGTATCTAATGGAAAAAGAGCATTCTGTTTAATACTCTTTTTTGTTATAGGTAAGGATTATAATATTGAGCCTTAAAAAGGTAAACTCTACCGATTAATTGATTACTCTGAATGGCACGGATTACAAATCCGCGCTATCGGGTTTAAGGTACAAATCCGCGCTATCGGGGTTACAAATTGGCTAGACAAAAAAAGCTCCTATAGCTCTGTAAAAGCTTTCTATTATTTATTACTCTAACGGCACGGATTACAAATCCGCGCTATCGGGTTTTTTGCTGTACAGCAGCACTTGCTCAAAAGTCGACAATTACGGTAAACCAAAATTCAAAAAAAGCGAGTTCTACTGTAGTTAGTAACCCATCAACAGGAGGGACAGATGCAATTATTAATGTAGCGCCTCCACCAAAGCCAAAAAAACCTGCAAATGGATACGATAAGGTTAAAATGCATAAGCCTAAAAAAATGAAGTAAAAATGTATCGCCCGAAAAAGAATGAAGTAAAAATGGGAAAACCCAAAAGTACAGGTACTGTAATTAAAGAGTAAAAATCACAAACGAACTATGTAACAGTTATTTTATAAAAAGTCCTATTATAGTAAAAAAATAATAGGGCTTACTTTTATACCCGATAGAGTTAAGCTCTGCTTAGTGGACACAAACAAACTAATAAAATTATTATTTAAAAGCTTCTACATTTCTGTAAAAACTTTCTTTTTATTGATTACTCTTACACCAAGCTTTAACGCTACTAAGCAGAGCTTAGCAGTAGCGACACGTGCTACCATAGCGGGGGGGGGTTACAAATCCGCGCTATCGGGTTTAAGGTACAAATCCGCGCTATCGGGGTTACAAATTGGCTAGACAAAAAAAGCTCCTATAGCTCTGTAAAAGCTTTCTATTATTTATTACTCTAACGGCACGGATTACAAATCCGCGCTATCGGGTTCATTTTTGTTGTTTGATGTTTTATTTGATTGATTTGTCATTACTGGTAAAGATACTATACTTGGATTTGTATAATCATATCCTTTGTCTTTTAACCAACTCGTTAATGTTCCGTGACCTAGGTTATACTTATCTTCAATTGTTTTTCGTTTTAAAGTTCCTGTTAAAAATTCGTTACAAACAAAATCTTTAAACTCATCACTATATCTATTTTGCCATTTTGTTGTTGATGTCTTTGAATACCTTCTCATTTTTTACACTTTTGTGTAAACCTATTTCAGGACAAGACAGGGGGGATTTTTTTTTTAAAATCATTTCTTAATTACCTTTTTTATCAACTCCCCACCATTTAATTTCATAATTTTCTGTACTATCCTTTTTCATTAAGTCCTTACTTAACAAAAACTCATACCTTCCTTCTAGTGTTTTATCATATACTGCTCTTAATATAGAATCATTTGTTGATAAAGGAATATTAGTAGCACTAGGTGCTTCTGTATTTGAAACACCAATACCTCCAAATAATCCTCCTCCATAAAGATTACCTGATAAAAGCGGACCAAAAGAACCTGCCTTCTGGTCTTCAATACTAACTCTAACGTATTTTACTATACCTCCAGCTTCAAAGAAATTAATATTTGTAGCATTATTATTAAAAGCATCTGCAAAAGAATTACCTTGAATATCCCTTTTTAATTTACCATTTCCTTTGGCTCCGCTAAAAACACCAACATCAGAACCGAATCCAAGACCTGGTCCACTTGTATTAATGTGAATTGCATTGTTCCAAAAACCTGTAGTTTCTTCAATAGGGTAAGATATTTCTAATTTAGACTTTGCAGCCCCAACAGGACCAATACTTCCTTCAATCCATGTAACTTGAGTCATTTTTAAAGTACTACCATCTAAAATACCTCCTGTAAACTTAGAGGACATTTCTTTAGGATAGTTTAAATTTAAATTTAAAACATCTCCAGTATTAATATTTAAATCCCAATAGCCTTTATCATTAATATTATTCATGTCTGTATATATTCCGTTTATTTCAAATTTACCCTTATTCCAATTTACAATATCTTGCCATGATACTTGATGCATAAAGTTCCTATCATCTAATACGTCTGTAGCATTATTTAAAAACTGGTTAACTTGCTCAGCAACTTGTGTTGGTCCATCTCCAGATTGTACTTTATATGAATTGGCTTTTCCATTATTGTCTACTTGAACCTCTAAGCCCTCTAACTCATATCCATCAATGAGTCTATTCTCACTAAATGCATAAGGGCTATTCCAAGGAAACTCATGAGATAAAGGATCTCTAGCAAAAAACCTCCCAACCCTAGGATCATGCATCCTAAATTTATAATTAATAGAATTCCCCTCTCCTTTAATCTCATCATCTTTTTCCTGTCCTTGGAAGCCATAACGGTAGCTATCACTGCTGCCACTACGATTAGGTAGCAACATACCAAAAGGATAATAGTCATTATATGAAAGAACGTCTGGTGTAAAACTAGGGACTCCGTTTTGTAAAGCTGCTATTTTTCTATCACTAACTACACTTAATACATTACCTAAGTGGTTAGAGAGTTCGTAGCGTTTATCTCCAGAAGCAATACCATTTGTGGTTTCCCCACCTGAGGCTACTTCTGTTATTTCTGCTATAAAATTACTTTGGGACGTTGCTACAAAACCAGGTTTTAACACTATCTCATTACCTGCTTGCATAATAACATTTGCCGATGGCGCTATAGTGTAATTATTACCTAGACCAGCAGCTGTTATTGTATTAACTGCTTGAAATAGTTCTGTGCTAGCAATAGTAGTATTATCTAACGTTAGATTTTGTGCTACGGTTTGCGAAGATGTTGTTCCTGTTGCAGTAACGACAACATTTTTTTGCTCTATACCTAACCTAGAACTCCCATATATATGATGCTCTTTTAATATGGTATTTTTATTCTCGCTTATAGTAGTAATATTAGACTCGTTAGTTTCGTAAACGGCCATAACATTACCTTGTGCATCTCTTGCATACACTGTTGTTTTATCTTCTGGCAATACTGTTTTTGCAACACGATTCCCTAAACCATCGTAAGTAAATGTTATACTTGTACCATCTTGTTTTCGTATTTCTTTGACTTTACCATCTACACGCCAGTCTATTCTTAGTCCTTCTGCAGCATCAGATGTTAATTGGCCTATAGCATCGTATTGGTAGTTTCCTTCATCTTGCGAACTAATATCGTTATAGTCTATTGTAGCTACAGCATCTTTAACATGATCTAATTGATTGGAATCTTCTAATTGGTTGGTTATTGGGTTTAACTTCTGCTTATAGGCATAGGTGAGTTTATCCATATCAGCTTCCGTTTTAACACCTCTTAATAGATTTTTTAAATTCCCATTTCTATCGTATGTATAACTAGAGCTATAATTTGATTCAGATTTTTTTCCATCTACAGCATAACCTTGCATGCTTTTAATTCTATTTAACTGATCGTATTCATAATTATTAAGTTGCGTATTTAAAGGGGTTTCATTAAAATCGAGTAAGGCTGTAGCCATTTGTTTAATGTTTCCATTGTATAGGTTTCTAGTATTTGCTGGTCCATTATTAATAAAAGCATTTATAGAGCCTACTGCTTGGTAATCATTATCAAAATAATTTAAGGTGTATCCAAAAGCATCATTTGCTACGTCGCTATTTGTAGCGCCATCATTTCCTAAATCGTCTTGCTCCTCTAATGTGTTAGAGTTAACGCCTTTTAACCAACCTTGTAAGGTATAAGCATAATCTAGACCTTGTACTTTGGTGTCTCCTAAAACGGTTCGTGCTACAGGGCCATGCGCAAAATAATTGTAACTCGCATCTTTTTCCCAGATGTAACCATTTGAAGAGGTTTCTACTGCGGTAATGCGGTTATCTGCATCGTATGTATATTGGTGTATAAATTGATCTGTTTTTCCTTTTTGGTAGTATACTCTATTGACATTACCGCTAATAAGATCGTATTGGTACTCTACATTTTTAATGCCCGTAAAAGCAACATCTAACGATTGTACTAACAATTTATTATCGTTTGCCAATTCTATAACATTACCATGTATATCGTAATTATAATATATAGCATTATTATAATCTCGAATAGCCGTATCAGTAGTATACGTATCATAGTAGTAAACTGCGGTTACTCTATTTCTTGTTTTTTCATTTAAATTAACATTAAATGTCGTTACGGTATTAAATATATCTGCGGCAAAAGTTACCGGTTCTGTGTATTGTGTTTTTGTAACTTCTCTTTGTGTGTTAGAAACTGTTTTAGGGTAATGTATTGTTGTTGTATTATTTCCATTAACAATAATTTGCTCTGTAATAGCATCTTCTGTTAATACTGAACTTGTTAATTTCCCAGTAGTACCGTTAATAGTTAATGGTACATTAGGGATTAATTCTCCTGCTTCTGTTATTCGCCCTAAGTTGTCGTAGGTTGTATAACTAAATGTATTATTCTGTAATTGCTTAGCATTTTGCGAAGCTATAATACGTCCTAGCTTATCGTATGCAAAACGGGTTTCTCCTCCATCTGGTGTTAATTGCCACACCAATTGATTTAAAGAGTTGTATTTATAATAGGTTTTATAAGTATGATCTGGTAATAAACCCGTGTTTTCTACTGGTGTATTATCGTTTCTATAGACATTAATTTTATCCTGTAATGTTGCTCCATTATTTTCGGTATTTAATTCTATTTCTGTAAACCTATCTACTCCTTCTGGTGGTACTGTTTGTTTTAAATTTCCGGCTTGATCGTAATAGTATAATGTGTATTGGTATTCTTTATCGTAATATACCATATCGAAATTTTCTACTGCATTTTCTACTGCGTTTTTTAGATAGGCTTTTATAAAATCTTCTCTTTCTGTTGTTAAAAAAGTAGCATAAGCATCTTGAGCATAACTATTGTGCACACTTTGAGTAAATTCTAAACACGGACTTACAGAAGGTCCAGGAACAGTAAAATCACCTGTAGGTATAATTATAGGTACTGGTAAAGCTATACATACTTCGCTAGCTTCATTAAGTTGAGATAAATGGTATGACGCAAAAGCTGTCCATGTTTTAATGTCGTCTATAGTTCCAGCTGTTGTATGTTCTGTTACGTGAATTTTATAGGCATCGATAACAGCATTCATATTGTTATAACCATAACCAAATACTGTTGCGCCAAAGCTTGCTATATCTATATAATGAATAGATTGCGTATAAGGGTCTGGAGATGTAGAATCTTGTAATACTAATTGATTTATATAATAGGCATAGTCTACTACAAGGTGCTTGTATTGTAGTTGGCAAAAATCTTTATAGTCTATATTTTGCTCTGTATCTTGAAGTGCTTCTATTGTTTGTTCAAAAATAGGGTATGTATCATCGCAAGTAACTGGTGTTAAAGGTTGCGGAACACAAGGTATATCGACATTACACTCTTCCATTCTGCTCAATATTTGTGCAGTAGCATATGTTGAAAATTCTTTAGAATTTCTATTTACAGTTACTGTACTACAGTCTAATATAAATTGTGTTGTTTTTATTGTTTTTATTATTCCATCTGTAGTATAATAAGACAATGCATTTCCTGGGTCATTTGTATTTATACCATTAAAGGAATTAATTGTTACATCTGCTAAGCTTAGATTACCTGTATTGACTTGAAAAATAATAGTGCCATTTAATGTTAATACATAGGTATTACCATTACCGTCTGGTAGGTTTTGCCACGTTATACTATCTGTAGGTGTAAGATTAAAAAACTCATCGATACATGTTTCTCTTATAATGCTAAGCTTAGTATCATTAAGTTCTAAAAGCTCTTGCGAATTAATTAATTCTGGATGTAACGGATCTATTAAATAATTTAGTATTTGTATAACAATATCTTCGCAACTTAAATTAGCGCAAGGGTCTATAGTGTCTGGAACGATATCGTTAATGTCTGCACAGCATAAAAAGTTTAATACTCTTGTATTATTTTCTGAAACAGTTCCCTCTGCATAATTAATTCCAAAATTGCTATCTAACCATGTTACTTTAATGTTTTGACCTACCAATGCATTTGTACTAGATAAAAGGTAATTAAAACCAACATTGGTAATGTCTACATTGTTAGGTATGGCATTGCCTAAAGTCATTATAAACTTATCTACACCATCTATAGTAATAGTATATGTTGCCCCTTGAGCATTCCAAGTTACTGTACCAAGAGTATTAAAAAATTCTGGTAAATAACTTGTCGCATAGGCTTCTAAACTAGAGAGATTAACGTTACTATTATTTATATCATTGTTTTCTATTAACGCATTAAATAATGCTATAAAAGCTTTAGAAGCGTAGGTTTCTTTATTACAAGTCCCTGTTTCGTCCCAACTATTACCCGTACCTAAATATTCTCCAATAGTATTTGTACTATCATTTATACTACAATTAGAAATACGTGCTTTAGTAGTACCATTTAAAATGATTTCGCTATCGCCTTGTGGTGTTGTTATATGGGCCACTATTTCGAAATTAAATTCATTATTAGGGGCATTATAGCTTCCTAGAATGGTATTTAAACTTGTTATACTCCACCCTTCTTCTCCATAGTTTTCCCATTGGTAGCCTTGGGGTGTTATTAATGAGACGTTAGAATCTGGTAGCGATGCACCTACTTGTAATTGAAGGTTATACATTTGCTCCGAAGCATTACCAATCATTTTAACTGTAGAGGTTGCTGGAAATGTACCACCAAAATCTTCGAATAACGCTGCCGATATGTATTCGCCATTATACGGTCTATTCCCTATAATAGATAATGCCGTATTGGCATTAACTTCTTTAAAATAGTTGTCTAGGTATAATTCTAAATCTCTTGCAAGCGGACATGTTCCTGTATTTATATAATAATTATAATCTACTTGCTCTGCTAAATCATTAACAATATCTATTGGGTCTGCAGCTGCATTATAGAACATGTTTGAAGGAATGAATCGCTTTACTTTATTTATGTAAGCATTAGCGTTTTCATAATTGCAAAGTACATCTGTAGTGCTACTTAAATAGTTTTGAACTATGCTAGCTGGACCTGGGTAAGCATTAATTATTGCTTCTAAATTTAATGGTGCATCAGACTGCCCTATACAACCATTATATGTACTTTGTTTTTTAGCATAACTATTTATAAATAGAGACTGAACACGTTGTTTTAAACCTAAGTAATTAACTTTATAACTATTCCAGAATTCGTTTCTGTCGATATCTGTTATATCTTCATTGTTATCCATTTCATTAATAATATCTGCAACAGAATAACTAGTGGTATCGCAAAATTCAAGACTATTACATACGTATTTTGAAAACGCAACAGTCATCATTGGTCTATTACCTCCATCAAAATTAGACTGTAAAGCTATTTCCATTATTTTTCTTCTACCATCGTTATATAATGCTGAAGTTTCAAATGGCAAACCTGGGGTATCTTGAAAATAAGGATCTCTATTATAAAGCGCTAATGCATCATTATTTAATGCGTTAGCCGTTTTTGCACCTTCATAGGTATCTATAGACAATATATAAGCATCATAACTATCTGAATTTAAAAACTCACCAGCATTATTAGGATGTTGAGATTGCATGGCACAAATAGCATTGCTGTATTCTAAATAATCGTATTCTGGGTGGTACACTATAAGCGAATTTGCCCAACTGCTTTTCCAAATATTTGGATGCAAGAAATCGATAGTATTAGATAAATACTGTGGCTCTACCCAATATTGATTTGTAATTGTTACATCTTCGGTAGGCGTAAGTGTACTTATTGCATCGTCGTCTATTTGCGGTTCGTAAATTCCTTCTTCTGCATCAATAAGCGTTACTTTTATATAACTTCTTGTGCCATCTGCATTATAATAATGTCCTTGCGTGTATAACCCTGAAGCGGTAGCATTATCTAATTCATGATGTCTTGGGTTTTTCCAACTATTATGAACACCAGAAGATACTCTTGTTGTTAATAATACATTGTTTGGATTAAAAATACTTAATGGAGCTTCATTAAATATGGTTTCTGATGCATCATTTGTTGTTAACCCTAAACCGTATTGTCCGTTAGGACTCATGTCTTCTATAAATTGTAATGTCGCTATATCGCAAGAGATTGATATAGGTGTTTCTCCAGCTCCAACACTACCATTTGAGCATGGAAGATTACAAGCTTGTATTAAATCTGCCCACTGCTGTTTTAAAGAATCGTAAAATGCTTGGTATTGATTATTAGCATTTAATTGGTCTATTTGTTCTTGGGTGTAATCTGCAATTTTTGTGTCTGCAAAAATAATAGCTGTTGGATATTGACTTAATACACTTTGTTCACATTCTTCACAACTAGTAAAACAACCATCTATAAATTCTGGCTCTGGTACAATTTCTTTTAAAGGTTTATAACAAGGGTCATTTTCATTTGTTAATCTAGAAATATAATTATCGGCATATTCTTCAAGCTTATCTCTATTAACGGTTAGATTTTTGGTAACCATAAAAGCACCTCGTTTTACAGGAGCAGTACGTTGGTCTAAAACAAACACGTTATTTGTTGTTTGCGCTGAATCGTCTAAGTTAATTGTTAGAGATACTGGTGATGAAATTATGGATTGTGCATCTTCATTAATTATATCTATAGTTAAATCGTAAACCACAGGGTATGATTTATCTAACACGCAGCCATGTTGAAAAAAAGGATTGTTATTCGTTAGCTTATAATCAAATTGTCTCGTTTCATTAAAAACAACCGTTTTATAGGCTCCATAGGATAGTTTATCGTGTAATGCTCCATAATTACCTGTTAAGGCCAATTGATTATTATCTATAGCAGTATCTGTATCTGTACTTATTGTTTTACCTAGTAAATCTGTAGTAACTAAACCGTGTAATGTATTGTCGAGTTCATCTTCTAAACCGTTAAGTATTGTATTTCCTGAACTATCTTTAGGGTGTTCGCCAGCTAAAGCTGTTGCTATTGTGCGACCTTGAGGATCTATGTAACTAACACTAAGTTGCCTGTTTGGGTCTAGCACCATATTCTTTTTATATTTTGATGCATTACCAACACTATAACCAAATAGTCTATTTAATTCTTTTTGTTCTGGAATACCATAGTAGTATTCCATTTCATGTTTAGCGCCTAATTGGTGTGTTTCTCCTACGCCACTTTTTCTGCGTATTCTACCGGTATTATCTGGTGTGTATTCTATTTGCGAAAATGGATATTGATTGGCATTTGGTATTCTACGTTTATATTCATTTACCATAGTATTATCTGGTGAATAATATTGACTGGCACCAGAGGCTGTGCTCATTTTTTTACTAGGCGCTGGTGTATCTATTTCATTTTGAGAATCTTTATCAAAATCGGTATAGTGATATGGTACATTTGCAGTATTTCGGTTTCTATAGGCTTCGTGGTATTTTAATTCGTTATCTGCTATTGGTGTTGGCAAAACTTCTATAGCTGGCCTTCCTTGCGCATCGTATATTACTTCACCAATTACAGCATTTTCGTCTGTATTAATTGTTGTTACTGTTTGGCGATTTCTTAGTGTTCCATCAAAATAACTTACTACTTCTTTTTTCTTTCCATCTTCGGCATAAGACGATTGAAATTGCCAGTTTTTATTAGATTCATGATCTTGTGTTATTTCTTGAACATGTGGCCAATTTGAAACATATATTTTCTCATTTATGCCACTGGTCCATGGTCCATATTTATTTTTAGATAGATCTTCTATAGACGTTTGGTCTGAAACAAAACTCCCCACTGTTCTTACTCTATATATTACATAGCCTTTTCCATATAATAAGGGCACACCGTAATTCGTTTTGTCTGTTTGTATTCTTGTACTATTGCGTTGAAATTCTTTTTCAGAAAAGTAAATAGTCTCTGGTTCAAGTGATGTATTTATATCTAAACCATAATTATCTATCCATGTCCACTCTACATCATAATATCTCGCTTCTGGAATAGCGTTCCAGTTTATTTGCAATTCATTATTAACCACATTAGAACTAATGGTTGGTACTGTTAATGGTAAATCGTAATATCTAGTGGTATTAAAGCCTATTTCTAGTTCTACATTTGCAGGAACTGTAGTTGAAGAAGCGCCATTTTCATCTTGAAATTCCGTTTGTATATTATTAAGTACGGCTCCATATTTTCCTTCTAAAATATATTGTTTTATACCAATATGATTACCACCACCAGCAATTTGGCTATTTTTAATTTCTAACTCAACATCTGTAGTATTAGTGCCTTCTGGTGTACCATCGGGTAATACAGGTGTCACTGTAAAGGACAACTTAAAATCATAGTTTGTATAAGGCGCAACACCTTCTTTTATTTTTAAAGTAACATAAGAATACGGTGCTACATCTTTAGTATTAGGTATTACTAAATCTGTAGTTATATATTCTAAAGACGTCGCTGATTGAAGTTGAGTTGATGAATATGTATTGGAATCTTGTGCATAAATTGAAAAATTTATGGCGAACAAAGCAAAAAACAAGAAACAGATATTTTTCTTTTTTAGATAATTCATAGTGTCTAGTTATTTGGTGTTTGATTAATTAATTGATAGTTCTTATAAGTGTTAGTTACACTCACCTCATTATTACTATTTATAACTAAGTAATCTTCTAGTTGTATATTATTTTTAAGCAGCTTGGGGTTAGAACTATATATAATTTCCATACGTCCAAAATCGTTTTCTCGTTCTCCCTTTTTATTTGTAAAAGGTAATTTTGAGGTAAAGAAGAATTCTTGCTTTATTAATGAATAATCGTTTTTATTAATATGAAATATTAATTTACTGTATGGTATGTTTAACGCTTTTTGCTTCAAAGAAATCTCATATATAATGTTATTCCCTTCTTCTTTAACACTTGTTTGGTCATAAAACTTTGAAAGTGCATTAACATCTATTACATTATTTTTAATATTATTACCTTTAGTATATAGTATTGTTTTGTTGGTACTGTTAATTGTTATTTGGGCGTTAGAGAATGTAATAACCTCAGCTCCTAGAGCATTTATACCTACTACATTATCTGTTTTATACATTGTACTTTTATAAGATTCTGTAATAGTATTACCAGTATACCCTCTATACATTGTATATGTAGATTGAATATTATAAGTACTTGCCGTTTTATAATATGCGTTTACTTTTTCTAAAATATCGCTAAAGTTTTGAGCACTTATTGTATTTACAAAAACAGTAAATACAAGTACACAAATTATATTTTTATTGGTTGTTAAATGCATCTTTTTAATTGGTTTGTTTAGTAGTACTAGATCGTGTTTCTTGTATTGTGTAAACACCTTTTTCAGTCTCTTTTTTCACGCGTATTAAACCGCCTTCTGCATCGTACTCATAAAAAGTAGCATAGTTGTTTTCATCTAATTCAGACATTAAGCGCTGTGTAACGGGATGATACACAAAGGTTTTCATACTACTATCGTATGGGTGCATACGTATATCATCAAAATACGCCAGTTGAGTATCTGAGTTGTTCTTTAGATTAATTGTCATTTGTGCAGCATTACCTGGTATTATAAATTCTCCATAAATACGTTGCCAACCATCAATTATTTCTCCTTTAGGTTTAAATTCAAAATCAAGGTTTTCAATTATTATGGGCTCATTATTTTCATTTACAAAACTTAAATCAACTTGTGTGTGCAAATAATCCATAGGTTGAAAGTTTGGTATGTCTTCATAATCGTATTCTGTTATAGAAGTTTCAATACCAGAAGCAGAACTATATAAATGATTCTGCTCATAAAATGAAGGGTTTCCATTACTCATATCAAATTCTGCCTCAGTAATAAAAATACCTCCTTGTACTTTCGCATTAACAAATGTGATATTTAAATCAGGGTTATCATTTATAGGGTATCTTATAGTTTCCTCATATGTTTCCCCAGGATTTACAACAAATAAGGGAGATTTCCAGACAAATGTTTCGGCATCAATATGATTACTCAATTTAAACTTAAAACCTATAGACCTTCCATAATCATCCGATATGCGCTCATAATTATAAACTTTAAGTTTAATTTCATTACCTATATTTTTTACAAAAGGAATTAAGGGGTCAAAATCTATTGGGTTTAAAAGATCATAAGGAATATAACCGTTTTGTGTTATGTCATGTATTTCTTTATCTTGACTTTGAGTTACAAATAATAGGTGATTAAGTAAGTCTACAAAAAGTGCACTTTCTTCACTGTTATTAAACTCCTTTACTTTTGGGTTTACAGGTAACACACCTTGTTCTTTTACCCATCCATTAATAACATATTTATCTCCAGGTTGGGGTTTAAATTTTTCACAACCCAATAATGGTGGCTCTTCAATAATCATAAGTTTTACTTCTAAAGGCACTCTTATACTTGGACAAGGCCCAACATTTTGTTCTGCCCAAAAGATATTACTTGTAATACCTCCTGGGAATAGAGGCTCTGATTCTGCGTATACATTACCTCCTGTTTGCTGTGAATACCATTGAATATTATAACCAAAAGCTATAAGATCTGCTACAGTTGGTGGTGGCGTTTGGTTTATATCGAATATTTGTATTGAAGAAGGTAATACGGGTTGATCTATTGTGTTTAGAAAAATGGTAACAGCTAATCGTTCTTCACTTTCAAAACCATTATTATCTATTTGTGCAGCGTAATAGGTTTCATTATTAGATAACTCTGTAGTTACTGGTATTTGTACACCTCCTATTGCACTATCATACCAAACAGTAGTAAATGTTGTGTCTTGTAGTTCTATTTCAATATCTGCAAGTGTTTGTCCTGGGCATAGATATTGTATTGAATCTCCTGTGGGAGGCTTAATACCTATAAAAACTTCTACTTCAAGTCTACATGTTGTTACACCAACTTCTTCTACATAGTACATTGCTCCATCTACTAGAGGTATTGAACTGTTTAATGGAATATTACCAAAAGCATTATCATACCATTGAATATTAGGGCCAGTAGGCAATAAATCTGCAATGGTTGCATTTTGCCCTTCAGAGAATTCTTGATATTCATACTCATTATATTCGGTACCACTATTTAATGCACCACTATTAATATATGCAGTAACTTCAGTTCTACCATTATTATCATTAATATCGTCCCACCAATATATAGCTCCATTTGAAGATTCGGCTTCCACTATAAGCTCATCATCATTACTATAAGGCGTTCCTCCAGTTTCTGTAGCGTACCATTCTATATTTATTCCGTTTGGTGTTAAATCTCCAACTGTAGGGTAATTATCCATTTCACTTGTACAAAAAGAATTATCATTAGGAATAATAGGCTCTGAACAAAAATTAATGTGACGAAGTCTTATAGATTCTATATGATTATTTGTGGGGGTTTGAAAAGGAACAAAATAAGTATAGCCTTGATAGCCATAGTAACTTATAAAATCTAAATCCATACCATTTAAATCTAAATTATTTATAGAATCTATTATCGCATGGAAAACAACATCGTTATCATGATTTGGAGAAAATGAAAAGGAGAAATAACCTTCTTGCTGCGTTGTAAAATTATTAATCATTCCATTAGCATCTGCATCTGTTAGATAAGGTAATAAATCTGTTAATGCTTGTGGCGAACTACCGTTAATAGTTGTTGCTGTGTCTCCTGCTTGTAATCGTGTTACTATATGTTGCAAAAGATTAACTAAATGGTTTTCTGGAATATATGCTTTATCACAAGGCACAACACAATCTGCTATAGGGAATATTCTTTGAAATTGCTCTGTACAGTTATCTCCATAGTTAACCTCTAATTGCACTAAGTAATCACCATTATAACCTACAGGATAATTATAAGTAAATCCTGGACCACTAGCTGTCTGTAATATTGTAGACGTAGACGTAGAGCCATCGAAAAAAGTCCATGTATAATTGTCTATTTGTGGAGCACTTGAATCTAAATCGAGAAAGAAATCTAACTTAACATTATTACAATAACGAGATGCGTTTTGTACTTTAATTAAACCCGATAATTCAGGACAATTATTATCCTCTTTTATATTATGAGAACGATTAAAAGAAATTAAATTCGTTTCTATTGAAGTTAAAGAATTATCGTTAGTGTTGGATAAATCATTTTCAAGAGAAAAAATTTGACCATAATTATTACTTGATATAAAAATGAAGAGTACTATTATATAAATGCTTTTTATTTTCATTTTATTGCTTTTTATTATTTTATAATACAGATTGAAAAATAGGCCAAGAAGGATGATAATTACCACTATCGGTATGTTTGTAACCATTAGCTCCAATTCTTACAAAATAGTTTGAACTTAAAATTTCTGGTTCTCCTAAATGATTTGTAATTACGAAATCAACAACTATTCTATTAGGAGTAGCATTACTTTTTTTAACTCGATTTGCTTTAACTTCAATTTCTACAACAGCTCTACCTGTGGCATCTAATGTTATAAAAGAGGTTTGATTCCATAATC
This sequence comes from uncultured Flavobacteriaceae bacterium, assembly GCA_947494205.1. Taxonomy (GTDB): domain Bacteria; phylum Bacteroidota; class Bacteroidia; order Flavobacteriales; family Flavobacteriaceae; genus JAHDHI01. Next base: position 14,773 of record CANLUH010000025.1, read on the forward strand.
CAACTACTTGCTGGTTAACAGCAAAATTACCGTTTCTTGTTCCGTAATTTTGTACTACTATTTTGTATGGAATTTCTTTGTTTGGCGTTCCTTGTATTGTAAACCTAGCTTGTTTTCTCCACCAATCAAATTGTCCAGATTCTTCAATATTTGTAATTACAGGTATTGCATAATCATCACACTCATCTCCAAGGTTATCACCATCATAATCAATATTATTACTTGGTGTTTCCGGACATTTATCTTCGTCATCTGGTATACCATCTCCATCTTTATCAGGGCTTGGTGGTAAAATCCCTAATAACTCTACAGGTAACCCAGCAGGAGTCTCAAAAGGAACTTGTAAACTTGTATTTCCTGTATGTGCATATTTTGTAGAAGGTGTGATACGGCCATCACCATCTTCTAAAGCAATTTCTTTATAACTAAAATGGGCATCGTTTGAATTAATGTAATCGTAGTCTTCAAAGTTTTCCGCTCCCATATGGCGATACTTACTGTTAGAGGTTACAGCAGTTGGTAGCGTTAAATTATAACCGTATTGTGCCGAAGAATATCTGTTTAGCGCATCTCTGTTTTCAATTTCTGGACCAAAAGCACTATACTGTGTTACCTCGCTAGCAAAGGTCCAATCGTTATCTGCTGCTACGTTCTTAATCCATTTGCCATTACTCTTTTTATAGTAAGGCGCAAATGTTTTAAAATAACCTTCTTTCCTTGTGTTTTCTTTTATACCTGCTCCTTGTTTAACATCTGTTCTTTCGGTTAAAAAAGCATATGATTTGTCTGCTCTCCAAGTGCCTTTTACATTATATACGTATGGATTAAAATTATAATCTTCTATTGCTGTATCAGCTAATTCTGTAGAAGTAGGACTTTCGTATGGTAAGCTTTCTAAGCCATATTCGCATTGACAGTTCCAAAAATCGGTGTAGGATACTGCACTTGCATTAATTATTCGAGAACTTTTATCGACATTAGTTCCTTCTTGCTGTAAAAAGGTATCTGTGCTTATAGCTATGTAATTTCCATTAGCATCTTTTTTAATAGGATTGCTCATCATAGTTACAGATGCCATATTTGCCATTTGTTGATTACGATATCCTGAGCGTACTATTTTAAAATTGATGTCTTCATCAATAGTATAACTACTTCTATTAACAACAACCCCATCTCTATTCATTAAAAGCACTCCTGTTTTAGAATCATTAAATGCTACTACCCATAAACGAGCAGGTTCAGGAGCTCCATAACTAGCCATGATTTCATCACCAAGCGTTAAATATTTATTAGTGTCTGTTGGGTCTTGAAAACTAAAATAATCACCTGTTTTTACTAACGTTCCATTTAGTCCTAAATTTTTAGAAGCTTGCCCCATTTCGTTATGTGCCCAATAGGCGGGGAAATTAAAATTGTAATACGCATCATTAAACTCATTTTGAGTTTTTGTTAAAATAACGTCTCCGTTACTTGCGTCCCAAGCTTCATTAACTGTCGTTACTTTTGCGCCTAAATCTGTAGCTATTTTTTCTTTTAATATAGCAGTAGTATGTAACACTTTAGTAGTAATTGTACTTCGTGCAATATTTGTATGTGAAGTAATGCTAGGGAATACAGAAGGTACTACAACCGGTGGAGGAAAATATCCCACAACGTTAATACTTACACCCGTAGTTCTAGAATTAGAATAACTTTCTCTAAAATCTGTAACAACGTCATAATCGACACCTAGTTCTTTATCACTATCTATGGTTCCATCTTTATTAATAACTGTTACTTTATTATTTAAAGTGCTACTATCTCCCTCTTCTGTATTGTATATATACTCTACAGTAGAAATAGGGTCTTTTGCACCTTCTTGATATACTTTTTGTGATTTTGATTTTCCATCCATATCATTCGTATGGATTACAAAACCTTGAGATAAAGTAAACTCGTTTGTAACATTAACCGGTAGGCCTATTAATCCTCCTATTAATTGCTGTAATATATTCGCTTCATCACTTTTATATAACCTGTCTAAATCTGTATAATCTACTTTGGTTGGGAAATCTTTAGAAGTATAAAATTCTGAAACCACTTTACCAGTAGCATGTCTGGTTATACTTTTCCGTTCTAAGTTCTTTACTGTTACTTTACTATAAGTAACTGTAGATGATGGAAAAAAACCTTTACCAAAAGGTTTTTCTACATAGCTTACTTCTCTAGGTGCTACTAATTTTTCTGGTTTATCATAAAAAGGTTCTACAAATGGGTTTTCTGCACTGTCATTAGGTTCGAATGTTGCCACTCCACTTGTGCCTTCGTCTTTACCTAAAGAATAATCGTAAATTTGTCCATATCTATTTGCAACACCTTCTGTAGAGACCATATCATTCCAATTATCTTGCATCACAATTTTTTTAACACGAATACCTCCTCCAACTTTAAACTTTTTTGGAGTACTTAATCTAATCCATGATTTATTTGCTATAAAGCGTTGCGCACATAAATATTTGTTTTTTCTTAAAGCGGCATTAGGTCCTGTAAAAATCTGACTCCCAGCCTGAATATTTGTTAGTAGATTTTTAGCAATTGTTTCTACATTTTCGGTTCCTGCGTTTTGATTAAGACCATACACTAAACCATTTAAATATTTTCTACCAAAATATAATCCTGCTTTAGTAATTGGGTTAACATTTTTACCTCCATTAAAGCCTCCTTCCATATTTGTTAAAGACATAGGTATTGAGGCATAAACCCTACCATCAACTTCAAAAATATTATCATTATCCCTTTCATCAAAAGAGGCATAATCCAAATTAAAATAACCAGTTACGTAATCAAAATCAGATTGACTAGAAAGTGTTGCCCCTTTTTTAGTCATATTCATCAAGAATCTAAAGTACATTGGTTTGCCTCCAATTTCTTTTAAATACTTGTCCTTAAAATCTTGTTCTGTGATTCCTTCCACTGTGATTTCATCTGGCAACTCTACATACAGATGCGTTGCTTCATAAGCGCCATATAATTTTTGATTAATTCCTGGTGTGTTGGTTGAAGGAGAATTACCTGCCCCCACAACTTTAAACATTTGCATGGCATGTTTGTCTTGTACATATTGGTAATCGTCACTTTCGTATTCAAGATCAATAGCCGCACCAGAAGGGAGTTTAATTGATGTTAACGTCCATGCCGAAGCGTATTTATCTTGTATTGCTCTATCATTTTGATCTACAAAAGGAAATTCTTGGTTTGTTAAACCTTCATTAGCATTACAACCGCCATTATTTGGTTTATAATTACCCCAAAGATCGAATGCTTTTAAACTAAAATCTGGGTTATAACCGTCATAAATAAAATTATACGGGGTATACTTACCCATATTAGATTTTCTATATGTAAAATAAACATCTTTTAAAGTTAGCTTTCCAGATTCATTATAGTTACTCTCTAGGTTATTATTTAAACCTTTACATAAAGAATAATCGTAAACAAAGTGTGCTGTTTTAATTGGAGATAATTGGTCTATTGTTGGATCATCACTTGGATCATCGTTTTCTAACTCTGTTTCGTATTTTTTGTATTCTGGTTTAGAGTATAAACGTACTTTATCTAACTTGTACATAACTTGCTCATCACTTCCCATCAATGCACCATTACCATTATTATATTTTATATTACCATTTTCATCTAATACTCCTCTAGCATCTTTTCTTTTAGATATATCGAAAACTGCTATATGCGTTTTTGTTATAATTTTGTCTATGTATTTAATTTCTTTTTTGCCATAAACATAACTTCCTTTTTGATCATATTTATTAGTATTTAAACTAGCATTATATGATGCTTGCATTGGCCCATAAGGGACACGCCAATTGTAAACAGGCATGTCTTTTTTATATTTAAAAGTGGTATAAGCACCTAAATCGTCGTCTGTAGGTCCGTTTCCAGTTACATCTTCATAGTCTGAAGAAAAGACAGAAGATAATAAGTAGGTATGCGAATATGCAGGTGTTTTTACTTTATCGTAAAAATGATCTATACCGCTTCTATTTCCTATTGTATTTTCTCCTGCTCTATAAGTAACTAAACCTGTTGCACAATCTCTATTCTCTTCTTTAGCATCTGTATTAAAGGCAACTTCATTTTTTTCAATATTATAAGCGGTTTCTCCAAAAACATAAGTAGAGCCATCTGGTTTTAATATTCTTATTTCTGCTGTATGGTGATCTTTTGCATAATCATTATTATTAATTCGCTCATTAGCATAATCGCCTTGATAAAAATCTTGTAGTTCTTTTTTAGATATTTTTTGTATCGATTGGTTTCTTACTTTTCTATGTTCTCTTTTAAACGTTGCTGGAAATGCTGAAGTAGGATAATGATAATATGGTTCATTTTCAGCATCATATTTTTTAACTCTAAACTTCTTTTCTGCAGAATTACCATTAAGTGTCAATGCCATTGCTGCATCTCCATGTAAATCGTCTGTATACAATGTGCTATTTTGATCTACTCCATTATTACCAACATGTTTAAAATATACTGGTTCGTAATCTTTATTTATTAGGTTTTCATTTTCGTTTTTAAAAGTATTAGAAGCTGTAGTATTCCATACACCTGTATGGCTTGCAGAAGGTGCCGTAACAAAATTACCACCAACGTGAAACCCAGACCCTCCTTCTATTTCGCCTCCTATACTATAACTTTCGCCTTCATCTTGCACATACTCATCATAGATTTGGCCAACTTGACTTCTGTGTGGTCTAAACATGCCTCCAATACCCTGGCCATTAACACTGTAAACATCATATGTGTAATTTGCAGTTGGTAACGCCAATATGTATTTACTTATTACTCTATCATTCTCTCTATTATAATCTAAAACATCGTTTGGTGTTGCTTGTCCAGTAAATTCATAACCATAGGCACTTTCTGTTCTTATTTTATCTTTTAATTCTTGTTTTGAAGCCGTAGCAGCTATTTCCCCTTCTACATCAACTCCCCAAACGTCTCCTCCAGCAGAGAAAGAAAACGTAGCATTCTCATTTTTAAAAGCTGATCTTTTTCTTGGTGTTATTGTAAAAGGATCTGAAAAGGAAAGTCGTCCAGAAGTAACTCCAAAAGATTGATTAACATCTCCTGTAACTTTACCATCAGAACCTTTAACACCACCATTTTTAAAACTTTTACTCAATGACGCCTGAAGATTAAAAGCACTTATACCTCGACTAGAATTGTAAGATAGCCCAGCATTAAGTCCACCTCCAATTGACAAATCTCCAGATTGTTTGAGACTTTTAGAAATCCCAACATTAGGGTTAATCGAGACACCTTCTGTAGCAGATGTAGACATATCAACACCAACACTTACATTCTCAGAAAGTTGGAAAGACAAACCATAAGTAGGCTTAAAACTAATACCGTAATAATTGCTGTATGTAATACCTAATCCTGCGTTTAATCCTAATCCTATATTATCTCCATTTTCTAAACCATAAATTTGTGCGCCTACTTCTGTATTAATACCTACCGTTATGTGCTTTTTTAAATTTTTCTCGTATACTATTTTATCCCCTTTAAAATCATCTGGAATACCACGAACTTGTCTATTAATTTGCCCTACGTTTAAATTCCAGCCTAAACCTACCCATGAAGCTTCTTGATCCATAGTAATACCCGAATCGTAGGCCAAGTTTAAAGGATAGCCTCCAACATCCATAATTGGAATATTGTAGTTAAAATCTCCTGAAGACAAATTAACCATATCACTTGTTCCTATTGGAGTGAATGAATTAAACTCTGGTTGCGATGGCCCACTAGTTAGAGCAAATAGACTAGAAGGTTGTATCGTTGTTATTATTAATTGCAAGGCTAGATAACATGCAATTATTTTTGAGATTTTACTAGTTCTAATATTTTTCATTTAGAAGAATTTTATAAGTATTACTACTTTTAATTTTATGCTTTAGAATCACTTTATAAAGCCGTTTTGCTTTAATTATATAAATAAGAGTTCTCTTTAATTATTTTAATAAAATAATTAAGGTTATAAACTATTTGTAAAATGTATTGGATAATATTAATTAGTTTTTAGCAACATCTTTTCAAGATTATCTATCCTATTTTCTAGTCTTTTTGCTAAAGCTTCGCTATTTTCTTTTTGTTGCTTTAATTCCTTTTGTTGCTCTATTGTATATAATGTAAGTTCCTCTATTTTTTGAAGTAACTTTAAGTTCATTTCCTTTAATTGTATACCATCCTCTTGCATCTCTTTAGAAGATGGTATCTCTGGTAAATGGTTGTTTGTTTTAGTAAAGGCCTCAACTTCTTCAAGTGTTAGCATTTTATAGCTTGGGTTTAATTTAGAGTCGTTTGTAAAGTACTTTTCGAAAACGTAATCTGGGCCAGGAACATCTAAATTCACCCTTACTTCTTCTGCATGAATTTTTCCTTTAACTGTAAGTTTTTCGTCTGGTGTAGAAGTACCGACTCCTACATTACCAGAAGGATTGTCAATTGTTAATCTTTCTATCCCATTAGTTTTTAAACTTAAATTATAAGTGCCGTAAGATGAGAAACCTCCTTGAGAAAATACATCTTTATTAAATATAAATTTAGATCTATCTGTGTAAATATGAGCATAACTGGCATTTTTAGGACCTATATCTATATAACCAGAAGCAGTCTTAACCCTTAAAGAACCACTAGTTCCATTGCCTCTAATACTACCATTAATGTGTAATATTTCTTGAGGATTAGATATGCCAATACCAACATTACCATTCGTTTCATTTATTAAAAACCTAGCTTTAGAATTAATGGCATCATAAATTAAAAAATTACTTGTTGCATCACCACTTGAACCTATTACCCATTTTTCAGAGCCGTTACCCCAAAACCTAGCTTGAGCATTATCATTGGTTAGCTTTAAGCCCGGATAGGCTGCACTTTCTAATGTTTGCGAGTATAAATTAAATGTTACTGTTAGCAAGGTGAAAATAAATAGTGTTTTTTTCATAGTTAATTAGAAATTATAATTTTAATGGAGATTCGTTAAAGTTGAATTTTATAATACCATTACCAATCACAATTGGTCTTGATAAATTAATTTATATGGTATAGTCTGGATTAATAATATTAAAATACGATTGTTCTATTTTAATATTGAGCATCAAGAATAATTATGATTGGTAAATGTAAATCAAAACTTCAATTAAATAAAACAGCTGTCTTCAATAATTGAAAACTGGTAGTGCTTTTTATAAAACGTGCGTAACAAAAACAAACTAAAATATTGATTAACAAGTAATTAGATAACACAAATGTACTTTGTTAAAATAATAATAATATAAACGTGTTTTATATTTTTTAATCCTTCTATTAAAAAAAACGACAATGAATACTTATAATTCTTCTCTATTTTTTAACTTATCACCCTTTTATTACAGTTTATTTTTTATGAATTAAAAAAGGTGTTTTTTAAACATTAATAATAAATAACATGCTACTATAGTATTAGTAAAAAAGAATAGATTAAGAATCCTAATATAATTTATAGAAAGATTATTGCTAATAGAAATCTAGTATAGAAAACAGCATTTAAATGACAAAAAAAGAACTCTCCCTACTACTATTAATAATGTTCTTATGTGGTTCTGTTTATGGGCAAAGTTACATTGAAGATGAAAAACACCATGAAAAAGCGCTTTTCTTTCTAAAAAGGAATAAAGACAGTCTTCTTTTCTATGCAAAAAAACTACAACTATCTAATAGTCATTGCAGAGTTCTCTTTGGAATGTATTATGAATCCAATGTTTTATATAATCAAGATAAATATTCATTGTGCGAAAAAAAATTGAATACAATATTATCCTTAACAGAGGACTATAACAAAGCAAATAACTACCAATACTCCGACATGCTTGTAGGAAAAACATACAATGAATGTATAAATATCCTCAAAATAAATATTTACCGTCGTTTTTTCTATATCAAAAAAAATCAAGGGAATTATTCTAAAGCATACGAATATTTAACGCTCAGTAAAAAGATTGTAGATAATTTACCCATCAAGGATACTTATTATTTTAGGAAAAAGATATCGATTGAAAAAGAGATGGCACAGCTAAAATATTCCATTGGAGATTATGAAGCAAGCCTTAAAATTCTTTTAGGTACAAACAAGCAAATTAAAAATATAAAGCTTGATACTTCAGATATTTGGTTAGATCAATTCTTATCGGAAAAATCAGACATAAACGCTCTTATAGGAGTTAATTACAAAAAACTAGCAACAGAAAGTAATCACTTTATAGATTCTACAGAACTATATTACGAAAAAGCGTATCAATTAACACAACAGGTTGATGATACTCTTAAGCTCCACAAGGGGATATACTATATAAGAAAATCGACATTGGATTATTTTCGAGGCCAATATAATGCTGCATTAAAACATGCAGATACTGCAAGCTCGTTTTATACAAACAAGAACATACCAATAATACATCAAATAAAACTTCAATCCTTTGCGAAACTCAAATTCGTAGATTCTGTGTTTAAATATAGTAATAGTGCATTAAAACTTACAAAAGAAAAGGATGCTTATCACCACCACAAGGTTGAAACGTATAAATACTTATCCGAAAGTTATTTTGAAATCAATGAACTAGACAGTGCTTACAAATATTCTCAAAAATATATAAAAATTAAGCTTGCAGATAATAAAAGTAAATCTGCAACAGGTAGAATATTAAAAAAAAATGAAATAGCCGAAATTATAGACCTAAATAAGTCTATCGAGAAAAAAATGAAACAGGCAGAAAATACAATTGTTGTTGTCATTTGGGTTGTTGCCATTTTTTTATCATTATTAATTATTTGGAGAATAATCTTCTTTTTTGTTAAAAAACGAAAAAGTAATTCAAAGGAAACAAACAAAAAAAAGCATATTATAGGTGAGAATATTGAATATGGAATATTAAAAAAACTCAAAGAAATAGAAGAGTCCGATCTCTTTTTAAATCAAGATTTCAACCTTTTAGAATTATCGAAACTACTAAACACTAACACTTCTTATCTATCAAAAATAATTAACGAACATAAACAAAAAACTTTCAGGCAATATTTAATCGAATTACGAATTAATCGATTAATGGAGAACTTAGATAAAAACCCGTTACTACGAAAACATTCAATCTTAGCATTGGCCGAATCTATAGGGTACAAAAATGCATCATCATTTAGACGGATGTTTAAAAACTATATGAACGAAACCCCTGCACAATATATTAGTAATAAATATAAAAACTAGTTCACTTAGCGGCTATTTATATATCGTCTTTAAAATATTCTGTAACTATTTTTGCTACTCTAGGAAAATGCCCCGTTACATTTTCACTTATTTATAGGCGACCTATAAATACCTAATACCCTAGCAAATTCTTTTTAAAGTAATTTAGCATTTATAAGTACTTTTTAAAATGCTCTCAAAAGGTTATTTAGGTTTACTAAGCAACTCATTTTATCTAGTTTAAGGGTAGGTCATTCTAAAATGTGTTCATATTTTCTACATCCATTTTGCCTACCCTTACACGTAAGTATATTAAACAGTTAACATTATAGAATCTTCATGGATTTAACACTGCAAAGATGAAACACAATACGAATTCTATTCACTTAACACGTATTTAATTTGGTTTGTAAACACTAGTAGTCATTTAAAATTGATAAAAATTAAAGGATATACCTTATAAATCCTAAGGATTATCCTTAGCACTTTTAGTATTAATATTTCTAACTTTATTTTTTTAAAATCCCTATATTCTTGAATAGTTATTACATAATAGATAATGAAAGTGATTTAGCCCATAGCATTAGCGATGTAATGGAAGATTACCCTGCATTTCATTCTATTGGGAGTTCTTCAAATTACGAAGAGGCTATGAATACCATTTTAAAGCGTAAACCAGATATTGTTTTTTTAAATTTAGATAATGTATTAGATAATTCATTTCAATTTGTAACAGAACTAAATACTTATCTAGATACCATTCCAAATTTTGTAGGAATATCTTCAACCAAAGCATTTGCATACCAAGCGATAAAACACAATTTTATAGACTATTTAATTAGACCTCTTTTAGAATTAGATTTAAGAAAATTGGTATTAAAGTTTCAAAAACAACATAATGTCTCATATAATAGAATGCTATGTTTAAAGTCTTATAATGATTACCAATATATTAATATTGATGAAATCATGTTTCTAAAAGCAGATAACAATACAACAGATTTTTATATTAACGATGGAAAAGTGGTAAGTGCATACAAGACATTAAAAATTTTTGAAAACTCTCTACCAAAAAATTTTTTACGAATTCACAAAAGTTACATTGTTAATAAAGACTACATTTCTAGAATAAATTATAGTAAATATAAATGTACAGTAGATCGTACTTCTTATAAAATTCCATTCACTAAAACGTATATTCATAATATTGAATTTATAAAAGAGTCTTTATCTGGTTTATTTTCACCAAATTAAAACTATTTTCCTTCTTTAAATTTTCTTTAGTAAGTAAAAAACTGATTAATAGCAAAATATATTCTGCATTATAAAAAAATATATTTTGCATTACACATTGCAAAAAAAGTATTTCCCTAGTGTAGAGATGTCTTTTACTAACAGAATCTAGGTGTTCACTAAAGTAGGTGTCATTTTTTAGATTAAAATACATAACCCAACTACATTTGTAGTGTAAGAAGCTTGTTACAACAATAAACATCCTAAATCTATCCCAATTATTTGGGGAAACTAACTAATTTATAAAATCTAAACCTCATATTATGAAAACTACAACTAAAATAATAGCATTATTACTTTTTACAACACTATACTTCTCATGCTCGGTAGAGGATATTAATGAAGATAACACACAAAATATTGAATTAGCAACTGGTGGAGAAGATTCATCTGAAGTTGATGACGATAGAGACCCTAATGGAGAATAAAAACTATTTTTTATAGTTAAAAAGAGCCTTAAGCGTTAGTTTAAGGCTTTTTTTTTTAGCTTTGTTAAACCACAAATAATAACTCGCTATAATCTTAAACTTAAAACGACATATTGCTAAATATAGTTTCTTTTTTATAGTACTAATAGTGCTCTATAATTGTTCTGATAATAAAGAACAACTCACAGAAACAAGAATAATAGAAAATGATTCTACTAGAAACAAACGCCTATTAGATGAGGCTTATGAAATTTCTAAAGGAGACGATTCTATTGGTTTTATAAAAGCTAACAAAAAGGCTTATAAATCTTCTTTAAAATTAAAAAACACTTCTGGAATTGCTGCAACACACTGGAATTATGGCACTTATTACGCAAAAAAAGAAGTATTCGATTCGTCATACTACCATTATTACCAAGCCTATAAATCTTACGAGGCAATAAACGATAACTACTTTTCTGGAAAAATGTTGTTTAACATGGCTTATGTACAAAGTCGTTTTGAAGATTATGTAAGTACAGAAAATAAACTTTTTGAGGCCATTTCTAAATTTGAACCTTTAGACAAAAACTTATCGCTTTACAATTGTTATAAGCTTTTAGGTACCATATATAAAGAATTAGAAGATTACGAAAACTCTATTAGGTATCATAACACTGCTTTAGATTATTTAAAACGTGTAAAAAACAAAAAAGGAAATATAAAAGAAGGCGCTTTAAATGATATTGCCATAACTTACCAAAAACAAGAAGATTACGATAAGGCCATTGAGTATTTGGAACGTGTACTGGAATTAGAAGATTTATCTACACAAAACCCAAAGTTATATGCTAAAATTATTGACAATCTAGCCTATACCAAACTCCTAAAAAAGGATACGCTTAGTATTAAGAAAGACTTAGAAAAAGCATTAGACATTAGAAATAGAGTTAAAGATTTTTCTGGTATAGTTGTAAATAAATTACATTTAGCAGATTATTATATTTATGGCCTAGATACTCTAAAAGCTGTTACTTACGCTAAAGAAGCTAACGACTTAGCCCATGCAGTGGAAAATAAAAGAGACATACTATCTTCTTTACTTTTATTATCTAAAATAGATACTAAAAATACATCTCAATACTTAAATGAATATGTTACCCTTAAAGAGAAAATTGAAAAAGATAATAATAAAATAAAAAACAAATTTGCACGTATACGTTTTGAAACAGATGATCACATTTATAGATCAAAACAACTATCCTCACAAAATACTATAATACTTATTTCATCAATTGCGGTAATTTTCATACTTGTCTTATTGTTATTTATTAGGTCTGAACGTGCTAAAAACAGAGAATTAATTCTAGAAGCACAAAAACAACAAGCCAACGAAGACGTATATAAATTAATGCTTAAACAACAGTCTAAACTAGAAGAAGGACGATTAAAAGAACGTAATAGAATCTCTGAAGAATTACACGATGGCGTTTTAGGTAAAATTTTTGGAACAAGAATGGGACTCGGTTTTCTTAATTTAGAAGGAAAAGAGCAAGACAAGGCAAAGCAACAATCGTATATAGATGAGTTACACAAAATTGAACGCGAAATACGTGCTATATCTCACGAACTAAAAAATGATGTTCTACTATCTAAACAAGATTACATAACACTTATTAAAGCTTTAATAGAAGAACAAAGTATTGCCGGGAATTTTAAATATAATATTACTACTATAGATGAAGAGTTTTGGAACGGGAGTAGCGATCTTATTAAAATAAACTCATACCGTATTATACAAGAATCACTTTTAAATATAACAAAGCACGCCAACGCTACACAAGTAAATATTACCTTGGGTTATACCAACGAAAGTCTTAACTTTACTATTGAGGATGATGGCGTAGGATTTAATGATAAAAAAACGAGTAAAGGTATTGGCATTTCTAATATTAACTCGAGAGTAAAAACCATAAACGGCACCTATTCTTTAGTCTCCCAAAAAAACAAAGGTACCAAAACCACTGTATTAATACCCTTTAAGACTAAAACCAATGAAACCGATTAATGTACTAATTATAGACGACCACCCTATAATTGCAGACGCATATAAAAGTGCAATGTTAAAAGTAAGCGATACAAACAAAGATCACACCTTTAACATTAAAGTAGCTAACGATATAGACACAGCAATTTACGAGCTTAATAATAGTAGTACTAATAAAATTTTCGATATTATATTTCTAGATATTAAACTTCCTAAATCTAGTGACGGATTATTATTATCTGGAGAAGACTTAGGATTAGAAATACGACGTATTACACCTAAATCTAAGATAATAGTAGCCACAACTTATAATGATAATTATAGACTTAATAACATATTAAAAAGCATAAATCCAGATGGTTTTTTAATAAAAAACGATATCTCTTCAAACGAACTAGTAGAAGCTATAATTACGGTAATAAAAAACCCTCCACATTATAGCAAAACAATATTACAATTATTACGCAAACAAGTTACCAACGATTTCATATTAGACAAAATAGATAGACAACTACTTTACGAACTCTCTATAGGTACAAAAATGGGGGATTTACCAAATGTTATTCCATTATCTATCGGCGGATTAGAAAGGCGCAAACGACAATTAAAGGAAGCCTTTAATATTGCAAAAATGGATGACAAAACTCTCGTAGAAATAGCAAAACAAAAAGGGTTTATTTAAAAATACCACCCTTATTAATTGTAAGGAAAAGCCTTACTAACATTTCTTCTTTTTTATATAATTTAGCGATTCCTTATTCGCAAGGATTTTTCTCCCTAAACAAAACTATATCGCTAATCGTTTAACAAGGTTTTAATAACCAAATATACTATTATGAAATTAGAAGATATATTAGAACTAGAAGACAACCAAGACTACAACAAGGCCTATCATTTTTATTCAACTCTTTTAACTAAAAACGATACAGATTTCGAATTGTGGAAACACTACTTTTTCTTTTTATGGCGAATGCTAGATGCCGTTAAAGGACAATTTACAGTAGATGTAGAATTACGTAAAACCTTAATTATAGAATTAAAAAGAGGTTTAAAATTATTTAAAAACTATCCCGAATTTAATTTTATAACAGGCTATACAATATCCATTATGCCATACATATTTGGTAATTGTAATACCTATGAGAAAATAGCTATAAAGCTATTAGAAAAAGCCAGTAATTTAAAACCAAAAAACCCCATATATAAAATGATCTTTTTAGGTGCACAATGGGACTTTGGTGGACAAGAACAATCATACAATGAAGTTTGGTTAAAATCTAAACCAATAATAGCAAGAAAATACAACGGCAAAGGACTAATAAATCGTTATTTTTCTACGATTTTAAATAGGTATGAAGAGGTGTTAATTTAAAAAAAATGTTTTTCCTTATTAATACTAAGGATTTTCCTTATAGATATTAAAAACGAATATTTTACCTTTACAGTAACGAAATTATAAGCCTAACCAAGTTTATAAATGTTATTAATAAAAAGAATGGATAATAGTAGAAAACTAGTCTAACTGGCTTTGAAAATTATTTTGATGGGAGCAAAAATAATATATCAAACCAGTTGGCTTTTTTTAATTTAAAAAAGATATCTAAACATAAAGAGGCTATTTCAATCAATAAAATAATTGATTAAAGATAACCAAAATCTATCTGACGATAAATCACTTAAGTGTAGGGACTTCAAGTTGACTAAGTCAGTTAGATTTTTTTTATACCTATTCGTTTTTTAACTACAGCATTACTCTTACATACTTCAACATTTAAAAACCTAAACCAACTTAATATAAGTAGAGTTATACTAAGTTTAGTATCTTAGTTTTTAAACCAATACCATTGTAGAAATGAAATTTGCAATAATTCTCTTGCTCTCTCTTAGTCTAAACTATTGTAATAGCCAGAATAACACCTTAAAATACGATGAAAACGAAGGCTCTCCCAAAGCAACATTAAAAGATGTTTCATGGATTGCTGGCCATTGGAAAGGTGAAGCTTTTGGAGGAATAACAGAAGAAATTTGGAGTCCGCCATTAGGAAACTCTATGATGTTTAGTTTTAAGTTAGTTAACGATGGTAAAGTGGTCTTCTACGAATTAGGAGCTATTACAGAAACTAACGAAACTTTACTACTACAATTAAAACATTTTGGCCCAGATTTTAAAGGCTGGGAAGAAAAAGAAGAATCTGAAACTTTTAAACTAGTAAAAATTGAAAATAATCGTGTTTATTTTAATGATTTTACTTTTGAAAAAATAAGCAATAACGAAATCAATTTATATGTAGTTATTAGTGAAAAAGGCAAACAAGAAGAAGTAAAATTTAACTATAGAAAAGAGTAATAATGATTCGTATAGAAACAGAACGTTTAATACTTCGTGAGTTTATAGATAACGATGTCGATGGGTTATTCGAGTTAGACTCTAATCCTTTAGTACATAAATATCTAGGAAATAAACCTGTAAAAACTAAAGACGAATGTTACAAATATATTCAGGATTGTAAACCAAAATATAAAGCACATGGTATATGTAGATTAGCAGCAATAGAAAAGGAAAGTGGAAACTTTATTGGCTGGTCTGGACTTCGTTTTATAGACGATTACACCTTTAACAACTACACTAATTTTTACGATGTTGGTTACCGACTAATACCTAAATATTGGGGGAAAGGCTATGCAACAGAATCTGGTATAGCATCTGTTAATTTTGGTTTTAACACATTAAAATTAGATACTATTTATGGTATTACAGAACTAGGAAACGAAGCATCACACAAAGCACTTTTAAAAATTGGTTTAAATTATTTAGAAGATTTTAACCATGGTGTAGAACAATTAAAACTACGTTGGTATAGTATAAACAACAAATAAACCTATGGATAGAAAATGCCCAGAATGTGGAGATAAAATTGTAGGACGAATAGATAAAAAATTCTGCAGTGATTATTGTAGAAATGCACATAACAATAAGTTAAATAAAGATGGAAAAAATTTAATTAGGAATATTAATAATCGACTTAGAAAAAACTGGAGAATATTAGAAGCTTTAAATCCTAATCAAAAAACAAAAACAACAAAATCTAAATTAGTAGAACGTGGTTTCGATTTTAATTATTTTACCAGCATTTACACTACAAAAGCAGGTAAAGTATATTATTTTGTTTACGATCAAGGTTACCTTCCATTAGACGATGATTTTTATGCTTTAGTAAAAAGAACGTAAACACTATAAAAGTATTATGAAAATACATGTACAAATAGCCATACTGTTTCTGTTAGTATTTAGTAGCTGTAACACCAATAAAAAAGAAGAAAAAGACAATTCATTAGCAACGAATAGCACCGTAATTTTTAACAAAGAAAAAGCATCGTATCTATATCATTTTGCATACAACTGTATAGATCAGGAATACCCTAATAAACTAAATCAAGTTTTAGGAGATAGTACCTACTTAAAAACACCTCAAGAATTACATCCTACGTTTTACGGTTGTTTCGATTGGCACTCCTCAGTTCATGGTCACTGGACATTAATTAATCTTTTAATAGAGTTTCCTAATTTTAAAGAAAAAAGCACCATTCTAAACAAGCTTAAAAAAGGTATTACTGAAGAAAACATTTTAAAAGAAATCGCATATTTCGACGATAAACATAATAGGAATTTTGAAAGAACTTACGGCTGGGCTTGGCTATTAAAATTAGCGGAAAGCTTAAGAGAATATAATACAATAGACGGGCAACAATTTTCTAAAAACTTAGAACCACTAACACAACTAATAGAAACAAAGTTTATAGCATTTTTAAATAAGCTAAACTATCCAATACGGGTTGGCGAACATCCCAATACAGCATTCGGAATGTCATTTGCTTTAGATTATACTAAAAAATATAACAAAGATTTAGAAGTTGTAATTAAACAAAAAGCAAGAGAATTTTACCTAAACGATATAAACTGCCCTTTAAGCTGGGAACCTGGAGGATTCGATTTTTTATCGCCTTGTTTACAAGAAGCTTCATTAATGCTAAAAGTATTACCAAAAGCAGAATATATAAAATGGCTCGATGCATTTATGCCAGATTTTAGAAATAATCCTTCTCAAAACATAAATATCGTAGAAGTCGTTGACAAAAACGATGGAAAAATGGCACATCTAGACGGATTAAACTTCAGTAGAGCTTGGTGTTTATACGAAATAGGCAATGCATTACAGAACCAAAAAATGATTGCTTTAGCAGACACTCACTTTAATGCTAGTTATAGTAAAATGGATTCTGGTGAGTACGCAGGAGCACATTGGTTAGCATCCTTTGCCGCTTATGCTTTAAAAGCTTCAAAAAACGATTAAACAACTGTAACATTTCGCTAAAAAAGAGTACCTATTAAAGTAAAACATAAGTACACATCACTCTATTAATTTCAATATGCCAACATCAATACTATGCATGCTATTATTTTCTGGTATAGCTATTATTTATTTTATCGCCGACCATTATTCAAAAGAAAATAGAATTTCAAGACTAGTAAACAAAACGAATAAAGTTAAAATAAATAAGTGCAAACAAAACGAATATGTACAAATTATTGGTAAGACTATAACTGGTAATAAAACGTTGAAAGCACCATTTAGCCAGAGACCATGCATAGGTTATTACGCATGCGCAGAACTCTACAGAGACAGTGCTTGGATTGTAATAGGGTCTGAAATACGCTTTACAAATTTTTTCTTAGAAGATACAGAAGGCAATCGTGCTATGATAAGACCTGGAAGTCTATATTATGACTTTAAACAAATATTTATTGAAACAGATTATAAAGAATCTCTAAAATCTGATAAAAATACGAAGCCGCGTCTAGAAAAATTTTTAGAGAAACATGATGTATATAACACAAATATTCTTAGCTATAATGACAATATAAGATTTAGAGAAGGTATTATAGATTTAAATGAAAATATATCTATTATTGGTATTGCTAAATGGAAAATAGTTAAAGACGATACTAAAAATTATAACAACACAAAAGTGCTTTTATTAACAGGTACTAAATCCAAACCTCTTACCATTACAAATTTAAAAAATTAAAACTATTACACTATTTCCAATTTTGTCCTTTCAATTCCATAGCCGCTTTTAAAATATCTTTTTGGCTTATCTGTCCTACTAATTTTCCATTTTCTACAATAGGAAAACGACGACGTTTAGAATTTAAAAATTTATTGGCTGCATCAAAAACATCTAAATTACCATCTATAGTTTCTACATTTTTAGCCATGTGTTTTTCAATACTATTTTGCTCCATTGGCATATTATAATACCTACTCTCACTTATTTGTTTTATACAATCCCCTTCAGAAATTATACCTACCAATTCATTTTTATCATTAACAACTGGTCCTCCAGAAATACGATGTTTAATTAATGTATTAATAACCTCTTCTACAGATTGGTTAGGTCTAAATGTTATTAAATCTCTAGACATATAGTCACTTACTTTTAATGACACATTAGCTGGTTTTTGTTGTTGTCCTTTCCTTGCCCCTTGAAAACTTTTAATACCCATAATATTCATTTTAGATTTAAACTAAAGTTACTCATTTTTAAACACTTAACCTAAACACTAATAACTATCAATAATTTCTTATTTTTATAACCATACTAAAAACCACCCATAATGTTTAAAAAAGGCATCGCATTATTACTTATTATATGTTCTATTTATATAAGTTTCGATGCGCTTTTACCCAATACTATATCTACAATAGATGCTAATAAAAATGAATTCTCTACAGCAAGAGCATTAACACACCTCGCAGAAATCTCTAAAAAACCACATTTTGTTGGTAATACAGAACATAAAAATGTAAGAAATTATATTGAAAAACAACTACAACACTTAGGTTTAGAAACAGAAATACAAGAAGGCTATACTATAAGTCAATGGGGAAATCTCGCTAAAGCTAAAAACATTATTGCTAAGATTAAAGGCAGTAATCCAAGTGGTAAAGCACTAATGTTATTAACACATTACGATAGTAATCCGCATTCATCCATAGGAGCTAGCGATGCTGGCTCTGGAGTTATAACTATTTTAGAAGGGCTTAGAGCTTATTTATCTGAAGGAAAAACACCTAAAAATGATATTATAATTCTTATTTCAGATGCTGAAGAATTAGGGTTAAATGGAGCCGATTTATTTGTTAATCAACACGAATGGTCAAAAGATGTTGGCTTAGTTCTTAATTTTGAAGCAAGAGGTAGCGGCGGCCCAAGTTATATGCTTATTGAGACTAATAATGGTAATGCTAACTTAATGAAAGCCTTTGTAGAAGCAAACCCAAAATATCCTGTAGCGAACTCTCTGGCCTACAGTATTTATAAAATGTTACCTAACGATACAGATTTAACTGTATTTAGAAAAGACGGCGATATAAATGGTTTTAATTTTGCTTTTATAGATGATCATTTCGATTATCATACCGCGTTAGATACCTATGATCGTTTAAACCGAAACACATTAGAGCATCAAGGCTCTTACCTAATGCCATTACTACATTATTTTGCAGATGCAGATTTAAATAACTTAAAAAGTAACGAAGATTACATCTATGTTAATGTCCCATATTTTGGAACAGTAATCTATCCGTTTAACTGGGTTTTCCCTATGCTTATAATAGCTGTAGTTGCTTTTATTGGACTGTTAGTTTATGGTTTTAAAAACAAAACAATAAAACAAAGAGAAATCACCAAAGGTTTCTATGTATTTATAACTGCTTTAATTATTTGTGGAGTCTTTACTTTTTTAAGCTGGAAGCTAATTAATACTTTATATCCTGGTTATGGAGAGCTACTTCACGGTTTTACTTATAACGGGCACAGCTATATTTGGTGTTTTGTATTGTTTAGTTTAGGGATTATATTCTATAGTTATCATAAAGTTTATACTCCATCTAACACAGCAAGTTTATTAGTAGCGCCAATAACACTATGGTTAATAATCTGCACACTTGTAGCCTTTAATTTAAAAGGCGCCAGCTTCTTTATTATTCCTGTATTTTCTGCTTTATTGGCTTTTTATATACTATTAAAACAACAAAAACCTAACCTTATACTACTAGCGTTACTTTGTATTCCTGTACTGTTTATAATAACACCACTTATTAAAATGTTTCCTGTAGGTTTAGGGTTAAAAATAGTGTTTGTTAGTGCCATTTTTGTTGTTTTAATTTTTGGTTTAACACTACCAGTCATTGGCTTTTTCAAACACAAAAAACGTTGGAGTTACTTATTATTTTTCTTCGGAATTGTTTTCTTTTTCAAAGCACATTTCAACTCTAAATTCACAGCAGATACGCCAAAACCTAATAGCTTAGTTTATATATTAAATTATGATGATAATACAGCGCTTTGGGCAACTTATGATAATACTTTAGATTCCTGGACTAAAAACTTTTTAGGAGAAGCTCCAGAAGATGGCTCTTTTTTAAATGAAAACATTTTTAATAGTAAGTATGCTTCTGGGTTTACTTATGCTTCTAAAGCCCCCTTAAAAACAATTTCTAAGCCAAAAATTGAAATATCTAACGACACCATTATAGGTGATAAAAGGCATTTTAATATTTGTATTATGCCCACTAGAGCAGTACAACGTATGGAACTGTTTTCGGACTCTACTAACGTGTACCATTCTTTTAAAATTAATGGAGTAGATGCTTACAGAGCTGAAGCTTCAGATTTCGTTTTCGAAACGCGAGAACATAATAGACTATTTAGTTACTATGTGTCCGGCAATGAACCTTTAGAGTTATTTATTAGTGTACCAGCTACACAAAAAACAACGTTATTGTTACACGAAGCTACTTTCGACTTATTAGAAAACAATCAATTTACTGTTCCTAAACGCGAACAGAATATGATACCAAAACCGTTTGTTTTAAACGATGCTATTCTTACAAAACAGTCCATTAACATTAATTAGCATTGTTTTAAGAGATTAAGTTTATATTTTTTATATTTTGCCAGTCGAAATAAATATAAAACCAATGAAACGATTATTAGTATTAGCGCTTTTAGTAAGTAGCTATTTTGTTAACGCACAAAATAAATCTGAATTAGTAAAACATTACGAAGCCTATTACAAGCAAATGAAAGTACAAGGTGATGCACAAGGCGTAATTAATGCCTTAACACACTTAAATGTAGTATCACCATCTGTCGCTAGAACAGATACATTAGCCTATATCTATTTAAACGAAGGAAAACATTTACAAGCTTTAAATACTATAGGCATAGAATTAAGTGCTACAGACTCTAACTTAGCAAAAGAAATAAAAGCTGTTTCTTTAAAAGCTTTAGGGCAAGCTAAATTAGCCTTACCACATTTTGAAGCACTTTTTAATGCTAGTCCAAACCCAAATATAGCATACGAGTTAGCCGAATTAAACCTACAGATGGGTAATCTTGTAGACGCTAGAAAACATTCTGCTTATGGTGTTAATAACTCTAAAGAGGATATGAAAATGGCATTTTACGAAACGCAACAACCCTATCAAGTGCCTTTAAAAGCGGCATTTACTTATCTAAGAGCTTTAATTAAATTTAATGAGGATAAGAAAGCGAATCTAGATACGGCTGTATTAATGTTAGACGAAGCCTTAAAAATGGCGCCTAACTTTAACTTAGCACAAGTGAGTAAAAAAGCTATTTTATCTTTAAAAACACAACCTGAAGCTGGTACTACTCCAAAGAATTAAATTAAAGAGAAACATATTAAAAAGCAGCAATTAGAAGGTTCTAATTGCTGCTTTTTTATTTTAACTATTATTTTTAATAAACCTGTAACAATTAATGATTAACGAAGTCCTATTAATTGGAGATAAACCAGATATCGAACGAGATGCTGTTGCTGAATCTTGGCTACAAAATGGTGGCGAAATAAAACGCATTGGTAAATTTTGGGAACGCCCAAACATAAATTACAACAAAAGAATTACCATATACGGTATCGATACTTTTAGTCTTGTTTTAGCACAAATTATAGGCGTTAAACTTGTAGAACCTAAAGATGAATTAATAAGTAAACTTAACATATCTTGGATAAAACGCACTATCAACATATTAAATATTTCAGATATTGATGACTCTTTATTTCCAACATTTATTAAACCCGTAAAACCAAAAACATTTACATCTAAAATTTATAAGAGTTTAGGTGATTTTCTAGAAGAAACAAATGGTATAGATAAATCAGAAAATGTTATACAATCTGATATTATTATAATAGAAAGTGAAACACGTGCCTTTATATTAAATGATAAGATATTAGACATAGCAACCTATGAAGGGAATGCAAATTTAACGGAAGCAAGAGTGTTTTTAAATAGCTTTTTAAAACATCATTCTATAGATTTACCTGAAACCTATGTTATCGATTTAGGATATAATAAAACAAATGGTTGGTTTGTAATAGAATTTAACGCAAGTTGGGGTGCTGGATTAAACGGTTGCTCCCCCAATAAAGTTATTAATGCCATTAGAGCTGCAACCATAAACTAATAAAACTATACCTGTAGATGGAACATATGGACGATTAAGTGGACATAATCAAAGATTTAAAGAACTACGTAGAAAAAAACAAGAACGTAAAGAGCGAAATCTTAGAAGCGGTCTGTTGAATATTAATACTGAGCACGAAAGTAAAACTCATTTTAATACTGTAAATCCCGAAAAATTAAACGCTATAAAACTTGAAATACAAAAACGGGCGAAACGTAGATTACATGTTGAACTTTTTGTTTTTGCATTATCCTTAGCAATAGCTTGTGTACTATTTTATATTCTATTTATTAAATAATAAGCTTATCAATTATTTAGTACTAGACATAAATAAATGTTTATAAATAATATGTTAATCCAAAATATATAGTCGATGAATCTAGATTAAATCCTAAAAACTCAGTGGTTACATTTCTATGATCAGCATAATCCCATCTATATTTTGATTTAGAATAGCCAAGTCTTCCTAAAATTGCCTCTAAAGCAAAATGTTTACTTACAAAATAATTAATTCCAGGGCTTACTCCTATTCCAAAAAAACTATTAGAGGATGCATTATTATTTTCTCGATTATTTCGAAGCCACCCTCTTCCATAGCTCACATTTCCTTCAATAAAGAGAGAAAAATTACGTCCTAGACCATAGTGTTTTCTTCCATAAGGATTTATACTTAAATTTCTTGAAACACTACTATTTATACTATTATCAACAACAGAATTATCTTCTTCAATATAAACAAAGCCTAATGCTAACCCTATTATAAAATTATCAGAAACTGCATACCCTGTTTTTGGAATCATTTGAAAAGCGAAACTTTTTTCTATATGAAGAACATTAGCATCGTAATTTCGCTTACCTAGAGAAATTGTCCCTCCAAAATTCCATCTCCCTTTTTCAATGGTTAACCTTTCTTCTGCCTCTTGCTGTTTTCCTTGACTAAACCCCACACTTACTATTAGTATAAAGATAATTGCTAATACTTTTCTCATTATTATTTTCTTAATAATATTAGTCTTTAAAAGCAATAAAATACTCTACCAGTTTTTGAAATGTATGTTTGAGTTTCTAAACAAAAAAAAGCAGCTTAATAAGCTGCTTTTTCTTTTTAGTATTAATGATATAATTACCAAATTCTCACACGATCCTCTGGTGCTATATACATTTTGTCTCCTTCTTTAATTCCAAAGGCTTCGTAAAAAGCATCTATATTTAATAAAGGCTGTACAGCTCTGTTCATTCCTGGCGAATGCGAATCTGTTTTAATTCTTGTTTTTAAAGCATCGTCACGCATTTTTGTTCTCCAAACAGTTGCCCAACTCATAAAGAAACGTTGCTCCGCTGTATAACCATCTATATCTGCTGGTCTATTACCGTCGAAACTCATTTGTAAAGCATCGTAAGCGGCAAGAACACCACCTAAGTCTCCAATATTTTCTCCTAATGTAAATTCTCCATTAATGTTTACATCTGGTAATACTTCGATAGCACTATATTGGTCTGCTAATTTTTTACCTAAACCTTCAAATTGTTTTAAATCTTCATCTGTCCACCAGTTGTTTAGGTTTCCATCTTTATCGTAACGCGCTCCAGAATCATCAAAACTATGAGATATTTCATGTCCAATTACTGCTCCAATTCCTCCATAATTTACAGCATCGTCTGCTGTATAATTATAAAACGGTGGTTGTAAAATAGCAGCTGGGAATACAATTTCGTTATAAGACGGATTAAAGTAAGCGTTTACAACTTGTGGCGCCATAAACCATTCGCTTTTATCAACTGCCTTTCCTAATTTATCTAAATCATCTTTAAAGTTCCATGCTCTAGTATTTAACATATTTTGAAGATAAGTCCCTCCATTTTCAACACCTTTAATTTCAAGACTTGAATAGTCTTTCCACTGATCTGGGTAAGCAATTTTAACTTTAGTAGCTCTTAATTTCTCAATCGCTTTCTTTTTAGTTTCTTCACTCATCCAATCCAGCTTATTAATTCTATGTTCGAATGCTAAAATGACATTCTTAATCATTTTTTCAGCTTTCACTTTTGCTTCTGGTGGGAACTTTTTATCTACATATAATTTCCCTAATGCTTCCCCAATAGTTCCATTTAATGTTTGTAATGCACGTTCTTCTAATGCACGTTGTTTTTTAGCGCCACGTAATTCTTTACTATAAAAATCCCAGTTTGCTTTGTTTAACTCTGTAGATAATAAGCCTGCTGCATTGTTTAATGTAGACCAACGTAGGTAAGATTTCCAATCAGACACATTATTCTCTGCTAATATACTTTGTAATGCATCAAAATATTTAATTTCACTAACAATTACAGTATCTAATTGTTTTACTCCTATACCAGAAAAATAGTTTTTCCAATCTACGGCTGGCACCATTTTTTGTAAATCTTGAATAGATCTTGGGTTGTAACGCTTACGAGCATCACGACGATCTACTTTATCCATTTTAGGTTCTGCTAATCTAGTTTCAAAAGCTAAAATTTGATTTGCTTGTGTTTTAGCTTCTGCTTCAGTATCTCCTAAATATTGTAACATTCTAGTTATATGCGCAACATACTTTTCTCTTTTCTCTTTAGAATCGTCATCATCTTTTACATAGTAATCTCTATCTGGTAAACCTAAACCACCAGTTCCTAAATAGGCAACATTTCTATTACTATCCTTAGGATCAGACCCTACTCCAAAACCAAAGAATCCTGCGCCTCCTTTAGGCTCCATTTCAATTAAAAAGTTCTGTAAATCGTTAATGTTATTAATAGCTTCAATTTTAGCTAAATAAGGCTTAACAGGGTCTAGACCTTGTTTATCTCTTCCAACAGTATCCATTATCGTTTGAAATAACTGTACTGCTTTTTCTTGATCTGAGCCTGGTAGTACTTTAATACTCTCTAAATCTTTATTATCAGACATTGCTGATTTTAAAATAGATAAAGCATCTTCATCTGTTTTTTTACGGAGTTCAGCAAAACTTCCCCAAGATGTTCTGTCATCTGGAATCTCATTAGTTTCTAGCCATTTTCCGTTAACGTGTTTAAAAAAGTCTTCATTAGGTTTTACAGAGTTATCCATAAAATCTAAATTAATACCTGGTACTTTTTCAACTTCAACTTTTGCTTCAGTAGTATCGCCTTGTTTTGCATCTTCTTTACAAGCCACAATACTTAATAAAGCAAAAGTACCTATGATTGATAGTTTTTTCATTTTAACTTTTTGATTAGTTTTTAATTCTACAATTTACTGAGATCTTTTTAGGTAGTAAATAAATTAACATTTTTGTATTTATTTTTAACAAAAAAACGCATTCAAATTAATGAATGCGTTTTTTTAAAACTTGATTTAGAATCTTACTAATTCAAAATTATTTTTTTCGTTATTCTGCTAGTATCTGTAGAAATATTTAAGAAGTACACACCTGATGCATATTCACTTATATCTAAAGCATAATTGTTATTATTGGTTTTAACATTGTTCTGTTGTAAAATGTTTTTACCTGTAACATCGTAAACATTTATATTAAAACTATTTACCGATTTTGTTTTAATATTAAAAATACCTGTAGATGGATTAGGGAACACAACAAAATTACTACCAGCTTCAAACTCTTCTACACTTAATGCATTTTCTCTTACTACTAAGTTGTCTACTATAGCACCTTCTCTAACCTCAGCTTGATCTGAATGGAATACAATTCTAAACAAAATACTTGCTTCACTTAAAAATGCTGTTAAACTATGGCGATATTCAGTTAAAGTAGCATCGGTACCTGTCCATTGTGCTCCTGGGCAATTGTTACAATCTGCTCCAGGTAATCTGTCACTGTTATACCAGTTAGGGTCGTTAGCTGTTCCTAATACATTCCAGTTAGTTCCTTGATCTGTAGAATATTCTACATATACTATATCCCAGTTTTCTTCAAGCTCGAAAGCCATATCAAACTTTAATTCTGGATCGGTCATTGTAGTTAAGTCGTAACATCCCGTTACTATATAACTCTTGGTATTATTAGTATGGTCTCCAGCTAAATTTGTACCGTATACTTGATTTGATGGATTTGCTGAATCATTTAAAAGTGTTCCTGTTGGCACACCTCTTTGCCAATATTGTGTTGTGGCACCTTCATCTACAATTAGTAAATCGTCTGTAGGATTATCAAATGTATTTACTGCATTAATAACTCCTGGGCTATTAACAACTAGTGTTTGTTCTAAAGAACTATTATTAAAATCGTAAGTGTCGTTTGCTGTTGTTGTAGCTGCAGAGAATGTATGATACCCTAAATCTAAAGACAAAGTAGGTATAGCAATCGTTGTTGTTGCTTCCGATGCTAAACTTCCTGTCCAGTTAAAATTAGAATCTACACCATCTACTGTATAAGTAACATCTATAGAAGTAATAGTACTTATTCCATTATTTTTAACCAGTATTTCTGGAGTTACATCTGAGTTACAATCTAATAAAGTACTTATACCTTGTACTTCCACTAATCTTACATCTGTTGGCGCTAATTCTGTTGGCACATTAGACTGCCAAATTCCTCTTCCATACGTAGATGCTGTAATTTTACTATCAATTACATTAATCTCTAAATCTGTTACAGTAACATTAGGTAATCCTATATTAAATAATTCCCATGCTGCTGTATCGTCGTCATATCTATAAACACCTAAGCTTGTTGCTAAAAATAATGGATTTTTAGAATGTAATCCTTGATGTTTTATCATGTTTTTAGTAACACTTGGTAATCCTGTAGAAATACTTGTAAAGTTTAACCCTCCGTCTGTAGATTTATAAACTTCACCACCTGTTCCAGATGTAGTAACATAAACAATATTGTTATCTGTTGTATTGACTTCTATAGAAGTTATACTTCTAAAGTTAGGTATAGCTGGTGTAAAGTTTGCCGATGGGGATAAATTAAGAAATGTTGCGCCGCCATCTATACTTCGTCTTAACACATTACTCTGTGTTGCCACAAATATATTATTAGTATTAATGTCATCTACCTCTATAACTTGTAAATTACTTCCAAAATCTTCTGAAACTATTTGCCAGTTTTGAGTTCCTGGAATTATTCTATACAATCTTCTGTAACCAGAGTATAATGTCCCATTACTTGCCATAGTTAATGGTGTTATCCATGCTCCATTTTCACCTGCTGGTGAACCAACAGATCCTGTAATTCCTCCTCCTGCAGAAGACGATACATACATTGTACCTCCAAATTGTATAAATCCATAGAATAAATCTGGATTTGTTGGACTAATGGCAGTATCCATTCCATCTGCTCCATAATAGTTTTGCCACTGATTATTGTTGTAGGCATGCCCTCCATTATCTTGTAAGCCTCCTACCATTTTTTCTGAAGTTTGCTTTGAAACTGCAATACGATAAAACTGACTAATTTGCATTCCTGCGGTAAAGTCTGAGAAACTAACGCCTGCATTACTAGATTTATAAAAACCTCCATCTGATCCTACAAGCAATTCGCCTTCAAAGAAACGTAAAAAGTGAATATCTGCGTGAGTATATGTTGAACTTGCTGGTGCATTCCAGTTATTTAATTTTACAAATGTAGCCTGCCCATTCGTTCCAACTGTACCTTTCCAGACATTTAAAACACCTGTATATATTTCATTTTCATCAGTATCTGAAACTGCAAATGCTAAATCAAACCAAGCTTGAGTAGATTCAAAAATATCCCCTACACTTCCCGGTGTAGCTACTGTACTAAAGCTAAGTCCGGCATTTGTAGATTTATAAAGCCCTCTAAAGCCATTACCTGGGTTTGCAGCTAATACATATACAACATCTGGGTTTGCAGGTGTAACATCTAAAACCATTCTACTCACTGTTGTTCCTGTAGGTAAGCCAGAACTTGAAGAAAAGAATGATTCTCCTTCGTCTGAAGACCTATGAAATACAGTATTAGTTCCCCCTACGGCACTTGTTGTTGCATAAACAATATTAGTATCTCCTGGTTTTATTTTTATATCTCTTACATTTCCAGATAATTTCTCCGTCCAAGTAACTCCTGCATCTGTTGTTTTAAATAATCCATTATTCGTCGCTACCCAAAGCATGTTAGAATCGTTAGGATTAATATA
This sequence comes from uncultured Flavobacteriaceae bacterium, assembly GCA_947494205.1. Lineage (GTDB taxonomy): Bacteria > Bacteroidota > Bacteroidia > Flavobacteriales > Flavobacteriaceae > JAHDHI01. Next base: position 43,475 of record CANLUH010000025.1, read on the forward strand.
AATATCATTCATTCTACTAGGAGAATTTCCTGAATTTAAACCTGTAGTATTCCAAGTTAAACCTCCGTCTGTAGATTTCATAACTCCTACACTATTAGAATCTCCTCCGTCGTCATCACCTGTAGCGATATAAAGCGTTCCTGGGTTATTATAATCTATTGCTATTCCAGACACTCCAATTTGTGGTAAGTTATCTGTAGTTGTTGTCCATGTACCACCATTATCAGTAGTTTTCCAAAGTCCACCTGCTGGTGCACCCGCATAATATGTATTTGCATTAGCGGCATCTTTTACAATAACGTTAACACGTCCTTGTCCAGAAGACCATGACCCTGTGTTTGTATGTGTAAATGGCCCAATTGGTTGCCAATCACTTTCGTCTGCCATGGCTCTTTGCGAATTACCGTTACTTTTTGTTTCTAAGTAAGTATCCCAAAGTTCTTTTTGTGTTGGTAATGTTCCATCTTCTTTTACAAAGTTTCGCCAGTGTGTTTCCCATCTTTTAAAGGGTTTATATCCACTACCTTTTACATTAGGATCTCTTGTTTCCCAATAGGTATTAAAAGCATCTACAACTTCTTGAAAAGTTACAGGATTATTTGTTCCTTTACGAGCCTCAACATTTATGTCGGACATCCAAGGAGCATTTTGCGTATACTGCGCTTGAACCAATGGAATTGTTAGTAAACAAAGGATTAGAATGGTAATTTTTTTCATCTTAAATAGTATTTTTAACATTTCGGAAGCGTAAATTACATCATAATCATATTATAGTGTAATTTATTCTGTTAATAAACAGTTTTCAATACAAAAACCCTAATTTTTACTTTTTAGTGTTTTTGTTAGTTTTGCATCAAAAGATTCTTTTAGTTTAATAACGTCATTTACGTTCTCGTTAGGTACAGCAATAGAAAGCACATAATGCGCTACTTTCCATTCATTATTTTCTAATTTCATTATTCCAGATCCTCTACATAATTTCATTTGTGTATCTAGTAACTCATCAAACCATGCAATTTTCTGGTCTTCATAGATATAGATATTTCGTTCTACTGCAGTAAAGCTCCACGCTTTTCCTTTATCGAAATAAGGTTTAGAAAAGGCTTTAAACGCTTTTAGTTGCCAATTTTCGGTAGCATCTGTGCCTATAAACACAGCATCTTTGGTCATTAAATTAAAATATGCATTAAAATCGGCATCGCTAGCAGCTTTATGCCAAGCGTCTAAGGCATTATTAATATCTTTTTTTAGGTCTACTTTTGCAACTACAGGTGTTCTTCCATTATCTAGTTTTGGTGTCTCTTGACTATAACTAAAAGTTAAACAACATAGTAATAACAGTGTTAAAAATGCTTTCATTCTATTTCTGGTTTTATAATGTTTTGAGCTTCTTTTTCGAACTTTTTATTAATAAGTAGCGTTACATAGGAAAAGGCCTGAAATGCTTCTTTTATAACTAATAAATGTTCTTTTTTTGTCGTTGTAGATAATCTTGTAGCTTCTTCTAGTTTATACAATTTTGTTTTTAACACTAATAATCTAGCACGTACAGCAGCTGTATCTATATTTTCTGGTACCGTTGTTTCTAAATCCTCCATTGCTGTTTCAAATACAGCCTTATCATCTATAAAAAATCCAAAATCTCCATTCTTAACTGCTGCAATAGCAGTAGCTACAGTATTATACGCAAGCCAAGAATCTAATGTGTTTTTAGCTTTAGCATCTACGCCATAGTCTAAAAATTGAATTTTAGCTATGTCCTTTTTAGACACCAAAGTAGTGTCTTTCTGTTTTGTTTCTTCAACTATGTCTTTTGTTGTATCTACTGTTTTTTTACAGGATACTAAACAAACTAATAGTAATAGTGCACTTAAAAATTTCATCGCCTTATTATATACTTCTTTTAACTATTTGAATTACAAATATATTGCATTCAATATGTTCTCTACGATAAATTATATAAAATTTATGAGTACATTTTTACCTAAAAATTGCGATATTATGATTAAAATCTTATTATTTTTACGCATTATCTAATTTATGTTTAAAATATGTCATCAAGAATTTTAATTATTGGAGCTTGTGGTCAAATTGGATCTGAACTCACTTTTAAACTTAGAGAATTACACGGAAACGATAATGTTATAGCTAGTGATATTAGTTATAATAATCTAGACGTTGTTAATTCTGGTCTTTTTGAAATTGTTGATGCTATGGATTACGCATCGGTTAAAGTATGTGTAGAAAAGTATACTATAGATACAGTATACCTAATGGCAGCCATGCTTAGTGCTACTGGAGAAAAATACCCTATGAAAGCTTGGGATTTAAATACAAGTTCTTTATTTCATGTTTTAAATTTAGCTAAAGCTAATATTATTAAAAAGGTGTATTGGCCATCTAGTATTGCTGTGTTTGGTCCATCTACTCCAAAAGTAAATACCCCACAATACACTACTATGGAGCCTACTACTGTTTATGGTATTACGAAACAGGTAGGAGAACGTTGGTGTGAGTATTACAATCAAAAATACGGTGTAGATGTTAGAGGCATTCGTTATCCTGGTATTATTAGTTGGAAAACCATGCCTGGTGGTGGTACTACAGATTATGCTGTAGAGATTTATCACGAAGCCGTAAAACACAAATCTTACGAGTGTTTTTTATCTGAAGATACAGCGTTACCAATGTTGTTTATGGATGATGCTATTAAAGCAACTGTAGACATTATGACTGCAGATGATGATGCTATAAAAATACGATCGTCTTATAACTTAGCTGGTATTACGTTTACACCTAAAGAAATTGCAGCGTCTATACAAAAGTACATTCCGGATTTTAAAATCACTTATAAACCCGATTTTAGACAAGCCATAGCAGATTCTTGGCCGCAAAGTATAGATGACAGCGAAGCAAGACAAGATTGGAATTGGCAACATGATTACGATTTAGATGCCATTACTAAAGAAATGCTAGAGCAATTAGGTAAAAAGTATAATACATAAGTTTTAGTTTGCTCGTTTAAAGCTATAACCAACAAACTTATCTTTCTTTAATTTATAAATTTGTTTTGTAGTTTCGTACTCCAAAAAATTAATAGAATCACATTGTTCCGTTTCCTTTAATTCTAGAGTGATTTTTTTGTTTTCTAATGTAACATCCCAGTTATCGCATTCTATTTGTTCTTCTGTTGACAATACTTCTAAATCTTCAGAAACATCATTATTCCATGTATAGTTATAAAAATAGTTTTCTGTATGAAATATTAAGGATAATGTTTTTAAATCGTATATAACAACACCTTTTATTTCTTGCCTTAAACCTCCTCCTAAACCAGAGTGACCACTAACGTCTTTCCAATACACAATAAGCTCTTTATAACTTTTGTTATTTATTTGAATTTGCTCAGTTTTAAAAACGGAACCATTATGTAAATCTGGTTGTAATAAATCGAAAACAAGATATTTTTGTTTTTTTTTAATAGCAATTACCTGTGTATTGTTTTCATCTTTTAACAGGAAAGCTTTAGGCTTCAATAGTGTATCTATAACTTCCATATTTAAAGACTCTAAATTACCAATTACTCTTGTTGTTATTTTTTTAAACTTAATGGTATCGTTTTCAACCTGTCCGAAACCATTAATAAACAACAACATGATAATTAACCTAGTAATGCTCTTCATTTTAAAAATAAATTACCGATGCATAGTATCTAAAATCTCGATAACCTCAGCTTTTTTACGTACTGAAACGGGTACATTTTCGCCATTTTTAAGCATTAAATAACCGCCATCGGTTTTAATAAAAGCACTAATACATTGTAGATTTACTAAATGACTTTGATGAATGCGTAAAAACTCGTAAGGTTTCAACATATCTGCGAAATACTTAAGGGTTTTAGTTACAAATATTTTTCGCCCATCTTGAAGGTGAAACACCGTATTATTACTATCCGACTCACAACGTACAATATCATCTAGATTTACAATAATAATTTTATCGAGTGTATGTAACGATATTTTATTGGGTTTCTTTTCTGGGGCTGTCAATGTATCCTTTAATATATCTAGTCGCTCCTTACTCGGTTTTATTTGCGCCTTTGCTCGTGTTATAGCTTGATCTAACTCTTCGTTAGAATACGGTTTTAACACATAATCTATAGCAGCAAATTTAAAGGCCTTAATAGCATACTCATCACTTGCTGTTACAAAAATGATTTTAGATTTTAATTCTGGAAATATCTCTAACACATCAAACCCAGTACCATCACCCAACATAATATCTAAAAATAAAATATCGGGTTGTGCTTTACGTAATGCCTTTGCAGCTTCTACTACACTTCTTGCCGTATCTATAATTTTAATTTCTGAATGTTTTGTTTCTAAATCGTTTTTTAGAAGTGCCATAGCATCTTCTAAATCTTCTACTATAATAGCTGTTAGCATAATGTGTTTTTAATAATCTGTTTCTAAAGGAATTTTAAAGGTAATATTTGTACCTCCAATAGTCCCATCGTTGTTTTTAATTTCTGAAATCTGTAATGCATTTAATCCCGAAATCGATTCTAATCGTTCTCTTGTCACTGTAAGAGCCATAGATTGATGATCTGTTTTTGGCTTCGCTTCTTGTGATGTAAAAATACCAATGCCATTATCTTGTATTGTACAATGTAAATGCGTTTCGGTTGTTTTAAAAGTAATATCTAATTGACCTTCTTTTTTCCCTTTTAAAATACCATGTCGAATAGCGTTTTCTACAAAAGGTTGAATTAACATTGGCGGCACTAAAATTTCTTCTGGGTCTAAATCACAATTTACAGTAATGGTATGTTTAAATGTTTTTTCTGCCATTAATTTTTCAACTTCAATATAATGACGCAATGTCTTTATTTCTTGTTCTAGAGTAATGGTTTCTTTTCTAGAATTAATTAACGTTTCACGCAATAAAGTCGCAAAATTATTAATCGTATTATTCATTTTATCTGGCTTTGTTATCGCCATAGCCTTAATACCATTAAGCACATTAAATATAAAATGCGGATTCATTTGTAATCGTAATGCCTTTTGTTCTAAAGACAGTAAGTGATTTTCTAATTTTAACCGTTTTTGCTCTACTTTATTCTCTCGCTTTAAGCGTTTAATATACTGCCAAATATATAGTCCTAAAAGCCCTATAACTATAAGAATAACAGTTGGTAAAAACCATATTTTTTTATAGAATGGACTATCTATATAAAACTCGAAAGCAATTGGCTCGCTATTTTGCCAACGGTTATTTCTAGATTGCACTTTAAAGTTATGTGATCCGTATGCTAAACCAGAAAGGTTTTGAGTAGTATTTACTGTCCACGGACTCCAATCTGCCTCATTTAATTTAGTACGGTATTGTACGTCTGTTGGGTGGTCTAAATCTACTGTTTTATATGCAAAACTTACTTGCCTTTGTTGCGGACTTAATTGTAAAACAGTATTATTTTCTGCCCATTGATTTACATTTATAGAATCTATTGTTTTATAGTTTACTTGTAACCCTCTAAAAGAAATTTTAGGCTTTAAACTTTCTTTACTTACATCACTTGGTTTGTATTGTGTTAAGCCATAAATGGCACCAAACCATAAATTACCTTGTTCATCCTTTTCAACGGCATTTAAACAAGTTTCTATTCCTAAAAACCCATCGTTTCTCCCAAAATGAAACACATCTACAATAGCATTTTCCTGATTTAAAGTAATTTTATCTACCCCACGTTCTGTACCTGCCCATAAATAGCCTTGATTATCAAAAATAAGTTGATATATATTTTCTGAATATACTTTTTTATCTCCGTTTAGCTTTTTAAAATCGCCTAAGTTTTCACCCTCTATATTAGTCCACCAAATCCCTCTACCTGCTGTACCTATATACAACGTGTTGTTTTGAAATAGCAACGTACCAATAGAGATTTTACGATTTAAAACCGCACCTAAATGTGTTACTTTTTTGTTTTTAATATACCCTAAATGCCCATTTTGGGTAGTATACCATAATCTACCTTGGCTATCTTTAACCATTGTGTTTATGTACAAATCATCGATACCCTCTTTACTTCTATAGGTCTTTTTAATGCTTATTTTCTCGTATTCTGCATTATAATTAAAATTTGTAATCCCGCCAGAGTAACTCGCTACCCATATATCATTACCTTCAACTATTATTTTTCTAATCCAGTTGTGTGGAAACCCTGTTTCGGAATTTAAAATGTGATTTTTTATTACCGTTTTAGTAAATCGTTCTTCTTTAATATTAAAGACATCGCTAGAATCTATAGCAATACTATCTACTCTTTTGGTTTCTCGATACAACAAACCTCTACCATCTGAACCCGCCCAAATATTTCCTTTTTTGTCGCTTGCTATCGTTTTAATTTTTACATCTGCAAAGGTTTTATAACCAGAAACAGATTGAATTCCTGCTGTATCTATTTTAACTAAACCTTTTTCTGAATTAGAGAGCCAAAGTGCATTTTTAGCTTTATGCACAGCATACACACGATTACCTTTTAAACCATTATTTCTATTGAAATGTTGAAAATTATTCTGAAAGTATTTATACAGCCCCCAACCCGAAGTTGCTATCCAAATATTAGACTGTTTGTCGGCAATTACTTTTCTAATATGCGGTACTGCTAAACCTGTTTTGGTATTAATAAACGCTTTTTCTGTATTCGTTTTGGTATCTATTATAGATACACCATCGTTATGTGTAGAAATCCATAATTCGTCTTCATTTACAATAGACATAGCATTAATACTCAACGGTTCGCGCATTAAAATAGGGCGTTTTAAATTGTCTATATTGTAAACAAACGTACCATCGTCGAAAGTAGCAGCATAAATATGGTCTTTATAAGCTACTACTGCTGTAAAATCGTTAAACTCTAATCGTTCTATCGTTTCAGCTTTATTATTTAACTGACTTAATTTCCAAAACCCTTTATCTGTAGCCATCCAATAAAAGTCATTATAGTAAATAATCGCTTTTATTTTACTATTATTTAGCACGGAATTTAGACTAACTTTTTGAAGAACATCTTTATCTGAAAGATGATACAATCCTTCAACCGTTGCTACATATTTTTCTCTTTTAAAATTATAAATCTTGTTTACTTCTGGCGCTTCAATATTTATAAACGTTTCTTTTCTTTTTATTGAAACCCCTCGCCTACTTCCTATATACACAACATCTTCTGAAACATATAGTGCATGAATATAGTTAGACAACAAGCCATCTTTTTCTTTCCAAACTTGAAATGCATCACCATCAAAATTACATAACCCTCCACCTTGTGTTCCTAACCATAAATACCCCATATCGTCCTGAACTACATCTAAGACTTGAGATTGCGGCAATCCATCTTCTAAAGTATAAGCTCTTAGTTGTTTGTTTTGAGCAAAACTATGAGTAGATAATATTCCGAAGAACAAAAAAACAGGAATAAAGAAACGATTTAATAGCACTATGATTTAATGATTTGTTTGGTATAGATTTATATAAAATATGAACCTATTATGTGTTTTGATAAAATTCGTCAATTCGAGTGAATTTTACGATTGAAAATGAGTAAAATTTGTATCGAGAATAAGAATTTACATTCAAAATTAGTTCTCGATACGATTCTTCATACCTCAGAATCACTCGAACTGACGTCAAACATTCTTTTTACACTCAAAATGTACAACATGAATTCGAATTTAAACAAAATTACTTTTAAAGCAAGAAATACCGCGCTTAAAAAAGCGCAGTATAACTCAATTGATTAAATAGCATGTTATTCTTTAATTTCCGAATAAAACAGGTAACACGTGTCTTCAGCAGATAATGTTTCGGCAGTGGCAACTAAGTTTTTTGTTTTCTGTAATGTATTGTCTTTCCAAACAACGTATAACGATTCGCTTGCTACATCACAACTTTCAGTTATTGTACTTAGTACTATAATATCGTCTATACCTTCTATACCTTCGTTTCCTATATTTTGTACGTTTGCATAGTGTAATGCGTTCGAGGCAATAATCATTTTATCTAATTCTACACCATTTTTAACGGCTCTTAATTGGTATTGTTTCTCATCGTCACTATTATATCCTGCTTCCCCAAATACAAATCTTACTTCGGCATTGGCCTGACTTACAAATGTTTTTTGTGAGATTAAGCCTCCCCAGATCCATCCTTCTTGTGGCCCCATTTTTACTTTATACCATCTACTAGTTATACCGTTTAATTCTTGAGACTCTTCTGTTTTTTCTAATAATCTTACGTTGGTTCCAATTCTAATTGTTGTTAATTTTTCGCAGTAAGTAGATGGGCAATCTCTCATTGCTACATCGTCTGCTAAAAGGTATTTTGAAGCGTTTTGCTTAGACTCAGAATACGTGTCGAATTCTACTTCTGGTGTTTGTGCAAATACGTTTGCTGTTACTACTAAAATTAAGGCTGCGAATGTGTTTTTTAAAGTGTTCATAATATTTCGTTTTTATGGGTTTGTTTTTATTTATACTCCAAAGGTACCGGGATGATGTAGTTAAATATGGACGCTTCTAGAATCCGTAGCTGTTAAACTAGAATTCGTTTTAACACTTGTATTTACTATTAAAACAACTACGAATTCTAGTTGCTAGAGCACAAAAAAGCCTTTCAAAATCACTTGAAAGGCTTTACAACTAAAAAACTATGATATCAACTATCAAAAAAAACAATAATCAGTCTATTATATTATGCTGCGGTTTTTATCTCATATAAAGGAGAGCCACTTAATCGATCTAAGGCAATAATCTTTCCTGTATTTATACCTGTATTAAATGCTTGAAGCACTGTATACGAAAACCAGATACTTAATAACTTATACGGTATTTGTAAGGCATCTTTTATTCCCAATTTAGAATCGTCTACATGTACCCAACGGTCTAAAGGCTGTTCGTACATTCTATTCATAATCTGGGCTTTTCCAAAGTGCTTTTTAAGTCTTATAAATATCTCTACATCAAATAACCATCGTGTTAAAAAGGTTGTAGTATATGCTACTGGAATAATATGACGTCTAAATACTTTTGCGCCACATTGCGTATCTTCTATTGGTAATCCTAAAATTAAAAACACAATGAGTTTTACAATTTTAGAAAATAAGTTTCTAAATACATTACGTTCTATTTGTCCTTCTCCTTTACCTCTAGAACCATATACTAATGCTAAATCATTATTATTGTGCAATGTATCTACCAACTTTTTAAAGTCTTTAAAGTCGGTAGATAAATCTGCATCAATGAAACCAATATAATCGACATCTTGTCTATTAAATAAGTAACGTGCTCCAGAACGAACTGCTGCTGCTTTTCCTGCATTTTTCTTTACGTCTATAATACTCACTTTTGTTCTAGCTTCTTTTTGTACTGTTTCTAAAACCGAAAGCGTATCGTCTTTACTTCCATCATTTACAAAGCATAAGTGATAGGAATCGTGAGTTGTAATAAATTCAATAAAAGCATTAACATTTAATCGTTTTGCTTCGTTGTAGCATGGTATAATAATTCCTGTTTTCATAGTAGATTTGTTTGAGATTATACCCCAAAATTAGAAGAGACAGGCGCCTTATTTGGATGTAATTCGATGGTTAGACCTTTTCTGTAGACGAATGTATTTTTACTTTCGATGGCTACTACTCGCCGAAACAAAAGATTGTTCTATCTTTATTAAAGTAAAAAACAGTACACTTTATTAATGCAAAACACATCGAATAAATATTTAATTGCCGCTTTACTTATAGGTATCGCGTTTCATGGTACGTCTATCTTTTTTACATTAGAAACCACTTACGATGCATTAATACATCTATTTTTTGCAGATCATTATGCAACGAGCTGGTTCGAGCCTTGGAACTATAAATGGTATACTGGTTTTACGGTTATGAGTTATCCGCCGTTAGTACACCAAGCTATTGCCGCATTCTCTTTTATTGGCGGTTTAAAGTTTGGCTTGTTTACTGTTGCTTTAATAAGTATTCTTTTATTTATTACTGGTGTCTATCGGTTTTCGTTACTTATTACTGCTAATAGAACAGTTGCTGGTTACGCGGCAATACTTGCAGTTTTATCGTCTTCGTTTGTAGAGACATTACATGTTTTTGGGCAATTACCCAGTATTATTGGTATTTCGGTGTTAATGCATGCGTTACCAGAAATCTATTTGTGGTTAAAAACAGGAAAATATCGTTATCTATTAACGTCTCTGTCTTTAATAGCGGTAACGGTTTGCTCTCATCACGTTACACCAATTTTTGGAATGGTATTTTTTATTTTCCCATTAATAGGTATGGTTATTATGGATGCTTCTAAAGAGACCGTTGGCTCAATGAAAGCAGTGACTTTTAAGATCTTTTTAAATGCATTTTTTAAGCTATTTAAGCGTATTGTTGGTTTCGGGATGCTCTCGTTAGTTATTATTATAGGTTGTATTTTACCGTATTGGATTAACTCTAAAAATAATCCCATTACACAAGTACCTATTCCGCATGGCTCCCGTGATAGCTTTTTAGAAATTACCTCATCTGGCTTAGTTTTCTTTTTAATTCCTTGGGGTATTTTATTAGTATTACTACCTTACTTTTTTTACAGATATTATAGTAAACGGTATTTATTTTTCGGACTCTCTTTTACCTTATTAACAGTTTTAGGAACAGGAGGTACAACACCAATACCTAAGCTTATTTTAGGCGATACTGCTTTTAATATTTTAACCTTAGATCGTTTTACACTTTGGGCTTCTATAATGGCACTACCGCTATTTGGCGAATTTGCTTATCGTTGTATTGAAACCGATTTAAAAACACGAATACAAAATCGTTTTGGCGCTATCTACCATAGAATTATTGTTGGTATTTTAGCTGGACTCTTTATATTTATGAGCATTTTTACTGTGAGTTTAGGCTACTTTAGACCGTCTCAGCCTCAAAAAATTAAAATGCTTCCTATTGTTAATTTCCTAAACCAGGATCAGCACGACCAATGGCGCTATTTAACTTTAGGATTTGGCGACCAAATGGCTTGGTTAGCTGCACAAACTAATGCCTTATCTGTAGATGGTAATTACCATTCTGCACGACGTTTACCAGAACTAACGACTAGAGCTATAGAGCGTTTAGAAAATTCTAAATTTAAAGGTATAGAAGGTATTGGCTCATTACAACAATTTTTAACGGTTCCAGAAAAGTATAACTTAAAATATATATTTTCTAACGATAAGTTTTACGATACCATTCTCTATTTCTGTGGTTGGCAGCGTTTACGACAATTAGAAAACGGTATTCAAGTATGGGAGAAGTTAAATGTTCCGCCAATAGCATCAGTTTTACCAAAAGACGCTATTCCTAAATGGCAAAAAATACTTTGGGGAATTGTTCCGTTTTTAACAGTGCTTATTGCTTTTATTTTAAACATTCAACTGTTATGGATTCGTGCTTTAAAAACAAAAGTAAAACCAATTCCAGAGTATTTAAACTTTAAAAATAATTACAATAGTTTCTCAAAAGGACTTTTAAAAATCACACATATTTGGTCTGTATTGCTTGCCATAATTGTATGTTATGGCGTCTATATATTCTATTTAAAAAACGATTCGCAGCGCACACCCGAAAATGTCGTTTTAGCGTATTACGATGCTCTAGATTTTAAAGCTTTTGAGGATGCTTATAATCTTATAGATCCTAATAGCAATGTATCTATCGCACAATACATGTTAGAAGTTTCTGTAACCGACGGTTTGTTAAGCTCTTATGCTAAACTAGAAACCATTAATACTAACATTACTTATAAAAATGATAGTGTAGCAACAGCCAAAATAGAAACTAAATGGATTACGCCATTAGAGACTATTACTAAAACAAACTATAAAACGGTAGTAAAGCATCATGGAGAATGGTTTTTACAGCCAGAACATTTGGATCCAGATTTACCACCAGACCAACTATATAGTAATAATACAACAACATTTTACAACCAAGGGCGTAGACGTATTACCAGCGAGCAAACACATCATGAAGATGTATTAAAACAACCTGTTTTAGAAGTATTACAAGCAACATTGGTAAAATACGATAATCATTATGCTATTATTGGAGAAATACAAAATATAGACAACACTCCCGCAGATATTGTTTTAAAAGGGACACTCTATAATAATACAAACAAAGCCCTAGCCAGTTACAATGCAAAATACCATGTAAAACACAAACTTATGCCAAAAGAAGTCACTGCTTTTAGAATTAATTTTGAAGGCATTGCCTGGTCTAAAACCCAAGATTCTATTCCTAAAACTTTTAATCCAGACGAATTTACGCCTGTAGAATTAAGCGAGCAGCCTACTACATTTAATCTTCAAGTTGCCGGAAATGTTTCGGGACTAGATTTATATAAAGACGTTACACTTAGCGCTATTAATATAAATGACACCAGTATTAATGGCACCTTATTTAACAGTGGTATAGAGGAAGTAACAGTACCTCAGCTTTTAATTACTTATTATAACGACAACAAGCAAATGCTTTGGGTAGATCATTTATTTTTAAAGGATGGTATTAAACAACAACGACAGCAACAATTTAATTATCCGCTTTTAAAAACTATGCCAATACAAATCATTTCTAACGATATGAGTCATTGTTTTGTAAACGGATTACCTAATAAAGACATTGCAAAAAAAGTAATAAGCAATAGAATTAAAAATCATACTTATAGTAAATTACAACCCATTACGCACCCAAACTATAGTTTTATAAAAATTGAATTGAATAATTACATCGGAAACCCCAACTAATGCAAATTAAACGGCTATACATATTATTATTAGGACTTTTAGTGTTGTCATCGGCTACACGCGTTGAGTTTACAGAATATAAAGACATAAAATTCCTTACTACTCAAAGCATTTTTAGCGCTGGAGATACTATTATATTACAATTTTCTGCGCCAAATAACGAAACACCTAACTTATACTGTTCGCATAGTTACGGATCTGCAGTAATTAGCCCTGTTTTAAAACAGAATATCTTAGAATATACTATTCCTAATAGTATTAGTAACAAATCGGGGGTTGTACTTTGGCAGCTTATTAATCAAGAGTTATCGGGACAGTTCGAAATTATTCCTAAAACAAAGGTAAATAGCCTAGAAACTTATATTGGCCCACCTAGTATTGCTGCTGGCGGAACGGATTATGCTATGCTAGTTGTTATTCCTACAGATGATTTAGACAATCCCTTAAAGGAAAATACACCCGTAAACATAAAACATCAGTTTTTAGCTTCAGAAGAAAACGATAACATAACTACAGCACATTTAATAGCACATAAAAACATCTATTCTAAAACAGAAACTGGGCGTATTTTATTGGCTTCAGAATGTTTAGGCAAACACTCTAAAGAATACGATATTTCTGTTTTAGCAGGTACACCAACAGATTTTAATATTTCGGCAACACGTCATCACGATTATGCCGATGGCAATCAAATTACTAGTTTTTCAACTTCAATACTAAGAGACGTATATAATAATGTTGTTAATGATGGAACGTATGTTCAATTTTTCATTACAAATTCAGAAGGCAACATTTTAAAAACTAGCGGAACTACTATAAAAGGTATCGCTACCGCAAGTTTAATTCATCCAGACTATAAAACGCAATGGAGCATACAAGCATTTGTAAATGGTATGGCAGAAAGCGATATTATTACTCTAGATTACAAGCAAGTTGTTACAGACTTCACTATCGCTTTTGCTAATAATACGGTTACAGTTGGTCCGTTAAAGAGTTTTATGAACCAGCTTATTCCAGACGGCTTGCAAGTCACGCTTTCTGTTTTTAAAGCAGACACCGAAGTATATACTAAAGTTAACGCAGCAAAAGAAGGCTTTGCTCACTTTAACTTAAAACAGTTGAATCTGGAAAAAGGACTATATTCTATTACGGTTAAAACTGCTGGATTAGAAAAAACACTACAAAACATAAACTATGAGTAGTATAAATAAAACCATATTACGAGGTGTTTTAATAAGCTCTTATACTATTATTATAGCAGTTTGTGTTTACGGCATTAGCGCACTATACAGCTATTTAAATACAGGTGCAGATAGAAGTAATATGCTACATACCGAGCTTAAAAAAATAGACCAGTATTTACCAAAAGTAAATTGGGCGTCTTTACAAAACGAAGGTAGACCAATGGACGAACAAACATTAAAAACCATAGAAAACAATTATTTAGACGCTTGGTATGTTAAACAAGTGGCTTATAAAACTAACACAAAGCTAGGTATCGATGATTATTATACCGAAAAGGCACGGCAGAATATTTATAATAACATAGATACAAATAGTGCTGAAGGCATTACCGTTACATCCACGTCTTTAGAGCATCATCCAACTTTAGAGTTTTTTAGTGAAGATGGGCAGTTAGCCGTTATTACAGATCACAATGTAGTAGAATATAAACGTGTCTATAAAAAAGAGGCATTACTTTTAGAAACAACCGAAACAGCAACTTATAAAATCGTTTTATTATTAGAAGATGGATATTGGCGTATTCGCCACATGGTAAAACAAAAGACAGAAACAACTGAAGAAAAGAGCGTAGTTAAACCCATAAACGACTTCGTTATTAAAGGTATTAATTACTACCCAAAAGAAATCCCTTGGGATGTATTTGGTAATGCCTTTAATATTAAAACTATTGCTGAAGATTTTAGCATTATAAAGGATGCCAACTTAAACGCTATTCGTGTTTTTGTTCCTTATGATGACTTCGGAAAGGCAGCAATTAAACCTGAAAAATTAGAGAAACTAAAGCAACTTTTAGATGCTGCCGAAGCACAACAACTTAAAGCAGTTATTACCCTTTTCGATTTTTATGGAGATTATTCGATTTTAGACTGGACCTTAACGCATAGACATGCAGAAACTTTAGTCTCTCATTTTAAAAACCATAATGCAGTTATGGCTTGGGATATTAAAAATGAGCCTAATTTAGATTTCGAATCTCGAAATGCCTCTTTAGTTACCGCATGGTTAAAACAAATGATACAGGTTGTAAAATCTGCAGATCCAAATCATCCCGTTACCATTGGTTGGTCTAACAGCGAAAGCGCTACCATTTTAAAAGATGATGTCGATTTTGTATCGTTTCATTATTACGAAAACCTTGATCAGTTAGAGTCTACGTTTACTCATTTAAAAGAAAACATTACAGATAAACCCATTGTATTAAGTGAGTTTGGAGTATCATCGTATAGTGGGTTTTGGAACTTTTTTGGAAGCTCGGAAGCATCGCAAGCAGACTACCATAAAACCGCACAAAGTGTCCTTACAAAACAAAACATACCATACATGTCTTGGACGTTATACGATTTTAATAACGTGCCAAAGGCAGTCGTAGGGAGACTGCCTTGGCGTAGAAATATTCAAAAAAACTTTGGATTTATCTCTACAGATGGGACAAAAAAAATGTCTTTTGAATTTATTTCTAAGTCGGTAGAGTAGGGTTATACTTTCAATTCTATGCCTATAACATGATTTATAGCTTTTAATAAACACTTCTCGATACAAAATTCCTGAAAAAGGAATTCCACTAGAAGTGACGACCAATTAAAAATTAAAGTTAAATCGAAATCGTAAGCACGAGTGATTCTAAGGCATGAAGCATTTTGTATCGAGAGCCTTTTATAAAGCTAACAAACTATCCTATTTGTATGTATTAATAACAATTATTAGTTCTAAACACTTCTCGATACAAAATTCCTGAAAAGGAATTACACTCCTTTAGATTTGTATATATAAATTTTATAAATTAAAAACGGAAAAGATACACTATCAAATCACTCTGAGTTC
>CANLUH010000026.1 GCA_947494205.1 uncultured Flavobacteriaceae bacterium
ATTATTCATCTTGTATTCGCACTAATTAAAAATCAAACTTTTTATAAAAATCGTTTGGTCACGTCATAGAAATCGAATTGACGAAATAATTATATACCAAAAGCGCTCACTATAAAGTGAGCGCTTTTTTTTACCTCGATAATTTTAAACTAACTAACTAATAAGATTAAGAGATAAAGGATATGATGGTTCTTCTCCATTATTTGCTTTTATGGCATTAATAATAGGGTAGATAACTGCTACAATACCTAAGATGATAAGTCCTAAAGCACCTAAACCGAATAATAATATTAACGGTACGCAAACTATAGCGTAAATAATTAAACTTAATTGAAAGTTAATGATGCTTTTACCGTGATCATCCATTTGGTATACACGTTCTTTCTGAGTTACCCAAAGTATTAATGGTAAAATTAAACTACCAAATCCGGTTATTAATGTTACTAATTGACTTAAATGGGTAATTACTAATAATTGTCTGTCTTCTTTCATTGCGTTTTTGATTTTTTGATTGATACTTGTATGACGCACAATCTTTTAAAACGTTACATGAAATTTGAAAAAAGTTTTGATTTGGTGTTTAGCGTAGTTGTTTGTTACTAATAGAGTTTTATTTCGTTATATATTTTTCAAACTCTAGTTTTTCTATTGTCTCTATTATAGTTGGTTTTTCGGATTTCAGTTTTCCAGTTTTAGTAATGGAAGTACTTTTATCATTCGGTTTCTCAATAAAATATTCAAAAGTATTATTTCCGTAATTGTATTTCGACCAAGCAAATGTTCCTTTCCTTTTTTCGTTCTTATAGTAATCTGTTTCAGATTTTGCATTTAAAATCCCATATTCGATAACCTTTTTAAAATGTCCACTTGTTGGTTTAGATTTCCACCAATACGTTGTATATTTTCCAGATTGGGTTTCATTTTTTTTCCAATCTGTTGTTAATTTAGGTATTCCAAGTTTTTCACGTTCAGAATTAAATTCAAGCCCGTGATTTGTATTTAAAGGAATAAAAAACTCTGAAATTATAATACTTAATATAATATAAAAATATGCTTTGTTTTTTTTCCAATACTTTTTAAATAAGTCTTTTAATGGCGCTTTACGCTCTTTGTTCCAATTCCAAATTAAGAAAATTGGCATTGAAATTAAAAAAATCATTAATATTCCAAAAAAGAAGTAGTGTCCGTTCATTTATATTACTGGTTTTCTATCTAAATCGCTGTATGGATAATATCCTTTTTCTTTAAATAATTCTTAATTTCCAACGTAATTAGATTCTTTAATTTCTATATTTCCTATTTTTTCATTTTCAATATTAATTGAATACCAAACCCTCCATTGATTCCCAGTATCAGGAACATTCAAGTCAGAAGTCAAGTAAATAGTATTTCTAGAAATACTATCAATTTTGGTTGACAAAAGATTGCATTCAGTATAAAATTCAGGAATTAGTATTTTCTCAAAGTTTGTTCTGTCGATTTGCTTTTTGTCAGCAAATGAGTTAGTAAAAAGTTTAAAATCAGTTACCATTTTGTGAGAATGGTCTAAATATACTTGTTCTCTGTTTGAGGCTAAATTCCTAACAATAGAACTATCATTTAAACTATAAGTTTTTAATTCAAGTACGTGTTTTAAGTCATAAACTTTAAATTCTTTCTTACTTGAAATAGTGTCAAGAATTAAAGCCCAATAATTATTAATTGTATCCTTTACCTTTTTTACTTGAATAGTTTCTAATTCAATTTTTGGTTTAAATTCTATTTCCGTTTTTAAGTCTGGTTTTTGGTCAAATTTAGATTTGATTTTGCTCGACTTTTTTTGGTTGCAACTTGATATAATCGAAAATATAAATATTAAAATTAGGAGTTGTCTCATTGTTCAGTTTTCAACTGTTTGGTAACGGTTTTGTATATAATTTCGTTGCATATTTCGGGAACTAAATTAACAAATAGAAATTGAATAGAAAATTCGAGAAGATTTTAGAAATAGAGGAGAAGGAACAATTACTTTTGGCTAGTGTTACAAACAATATTTATCCTTTAATTTTCTCCTTTTTAAAGTTAATTTGATTTTTCGGTTCTTCATCAATTTGAATTGACTTAAAATCACCTTTTCTCATAAGCTTTTTCATTTCTTTATATACTTCAAAACTACTCCAAAAATCTCTACTTAATTTACCATCATTAATCTCTTTATTAATTAAAGGTTTAAAATAATTCCAAACATAATTATCTTCTCCGTATGTTTCTCTTTGGTGCCATAATATTATCCAAGCTCTTTCTTGCCAACCGTGTTTTTTTGTTATTTCCATTAATCTTGCAAGATTCAATGAGTCAACTTTTCTCATAAGTTTAGAAGTTGTTGCTTTGTGTTCCTCTTTTATTTTATGAAATAAAATTTTCTTTAACTCTGTTGCTTTCGCAATATTATTTAACTTCATCGCTTTTTGATATTCTATTCCTGCATTTTGAAAGTCAACTTCGCTGTAACCATCTAAGTATATTCCGGTTTTTCTCACAAATTGATCTCTTGCGGTCAATTCCTCTATCTTCAAGTACAAATCTATATCGTCAATGGTCGAGAAGTAATCTTGCCGAAGTTTATTATAATCTGATACTATATTTTTATAAAAATCTTTTTCCTGAATTTCTGTAAATCCTTTATAGTTTTTTAAATAACTTTTCTGTGCACCTCCAACTGAAATCCCTTTTCTTATCCATTCATCTGCAAGGGGCAAATCATTTAAAATTAAAGCACATTCTGCTAAATTAAAAAACGGAGTACTAGAATTCGGAATTAGTATTTCTAGCGCATTTTTGTATTTCAAGATAGCCTGTTCACAGTTTCCGTCTTTTCTATGGTTATTAGCTTCTGAAATTAGTTTATCGTATTTATCATATTTTGTTTGTCCATAGCTTAGAGACGAAATGATAAATAGAAATAGGAATGTTTGTTTCATGTTGTATGTAACTGTTTTGTATAATCGTCAGTTACAGATTAAATTAGTGATTATTTTCGGAATAAGCACAAGCCAGACTTTTAAAATTTTATTATCTATTTGTCATTGAAAAACCACCGTCTTTGACGGTGGTCATGTTTTAAAGGCTCTGTACCATTATTTAGCTTTGCTGATCTAAAACTTTTTAAGATGAGTAAATATGTGTATTACAAATGTGACTATCACATTGTATTCACACCCAAGTATCGTTTTCAGATACTTGAAGGAATGATTAAATCTTTGGTAGAACACGATTTGCAATTAATCAGTTCATGGAAAGATGTTCAAATTCTTGAGTTGAATGTTCAAAAGGACCACGTTCATTTGGTCTGTTCGATTCCTCCTAAGATTTCAATTTCTGAGTATATAGGTATATTGAAAGGGAAAATGGCAATCAAACTTTTCAAAACATACCTAAATTTAAAACAGAAGCCGTATTGGGGCAATCATTTTTGAGCAAGAGGTTATTTTGTAAGTACAGTAGGTTTAGATGAAGCTATGATAAGGCGATATGTCAAATATCAGGAACATCATGAATCGTTATGACCCTTTGGGTCTAATCTGAAAACCAAAGCCACCGTTTTTAACGGTGGTTTTTTACTTTTTAGGGCATTCAAATACCTCATACTTCGGTTTCTACATAAAATTTGTTCAGTTTTATGAAGTCTTAGACTTCGATTTCAAGTTGTTGAATTTGTAGTAGATAGGATCTTTATAATCCTTTTTTGTGTATGACTAAGAATATAAAATATTTTGAACTTGATGTTAGTAAAGATGTCTTTGATGTTTGAATAAGTTATTAAAACAAGCCTTTTCTATAGTTAAAAAATGGAATACCTTATTGTAACGATTACAGAAGTACTTTAGTTAAAAAACTTAATTTTATTTGTTTTTGCCTCTGTTCTTTGTTTCCTACTGGCTTTTTCAACCTTAATTAGTACTTACAGTAGTAGAACTAGCTGATTAAATTTTTTATGGGATTAGAATTACATAATCTTGAATTACCAACCATTCATTTTTAATTTTTACTAGAGAATAAAAATTCTTTAGTGTTGGTTTTCTTGGACTTGTAAGGGTGGCTTTTATGGTAGCCATATGTTTTCCTATAAACTGAATATCTTCAAAAGAAGCAGTTCTTATATATCCTCCAAATTTTTTAGTTTCTATAAAAGAAATATAGGTTGATTTATCTAGAATAGATGTTTTATCTTTTTTCTTATCATATAAGACTACTCTAAAATCATTATGTAGATGAGGCTTTAGTTTTTTTACATCATTTATATCTCCAGCTTGTATATATAATTCTAAGGTTGATTTCACATCACTTGTGTCGTTATTTTGAGCATTGGATTGACAAGATAATAAGCTAAATAAGGCTAAAAAGGTAAAAATTTTTGTTTTCATGATTTTAAGTTTTATAAATTATTTAATAAAGTTAGCTAGACAACTAAATATACAAAAATTAGTGGTCTAAGTTTTTTCGGATTTTTTCTAGAATAATCCTAATGTTTTCTTTTTCGGTTTTAGATAGTTCATTTAAACCTGTTAATCGAATTTGTTCAATAATTGGATATAGGTTATTAATCAGTTTTTTTCCTTTTTTGGATATAGATAGTTCAGCTTTTCTAGAATCCTTAAAAGAGGTAGTTTTTATAATAAATTCTTTTTTCTCTAATTGATTTACCATTCTTGAGATTGTAGGTTTATCTTTTACAAGCTTTTCTCCAACATAAATTTGATTAGTATATTCGTTTTCATTTATTACATTTAATACTAGCCACTGTTCAATAGTAATGTCAATTCCTTGAGATTTAAGAACATTTTGGCCATATTGTCTAATTCTTCTCGCGGTAAGTTCTATTTGAAAGTAAGTATTATTATTAATCATAATTCAAATATAGTAAAATTAGTTAGCTAAACAACTATTTTTTATTATATGTTATAAACATTTTCTTTATACTTATAGAAAACGGTTTCGTATATGGAAAGTTACGTGTTTGTGTACGAGGGTTTTTCGAAGGAAAAAATCAGAAGCTAATAAAAGAAGCAACTCCCATTTGTTATGCACAAAACAGCAATTTTTTATATAAAATGTTGTACCCAGTTTTTATTTTAAATATCCAATTAATAAATTCAATTCTTTTTCTGTAAAATTGAAATTATGTATTGTTCCATTATTTCCCCAAAATTCTTTTATTTTCAAAGCATATTCATCTTTTGCCTTTAATAACGAATCTTGTTTGGTTAAATAAATTTTTAAATAATCAGTTCCGACTTTTTCCACGATTCCAGAAAGATAGTTGTGTTTCATATTTTTTGAAACGTGACATTTTCGGCAATCTTTCATAAAAATTTCTTTTCCAAGCTCAAACTCAGGTGTTGTCTTTGCAATTTTGATAACTGTTGGTTGGAAATCACTATTCTTTTGGTCAAATTCCGTAATTCCGTTTTTTTTAATCACAAAAATAAAAAGTCCGACGAGTAAAATCAAAATTACACTTAAGGCAATTAAAATCCGAAGTATGATTTTTTTTTGGTTATTCATTTAGGTTTTCGTTTTCTGAAATTGGTTACAATGAGAGCTGCTATGAGCTGTTTTTATTGTGAAGATACTGAAAGTTCTTCATAATAGTAATGACTTATAGCCGTGTTGGCAACTGGTTTATTTTGCTACATATAAAAATATTTCCAAAGCCAAATTCCAGAATAGTTTGTAAAACACATGTCATTAATTTTAAATACTTGAATTCTATCTTCTGGTAACGGATTGATTTTTTCTCCTTTCATCATTTGTTGGAGGAGGTAGGATTTTTCTCTAAACCAATTCTTTTTTTGTCCAATAGCAGTTGCATTGATTTTTAAATAATCTTTATTTTCTTTTATTTCCGCTATAATTTCATCAAAAAAACCTTCGCCTTTATACTCGTCAGAACTCTCCTTATCAATCCATCCGTTTTCTTTTAGGATTTTAATTCCTTTATTTTCAACTGATTTATAATCTATTTCTATTTCAAAGCTAATATCTAATAAACCGTATTTTGCAATAGTTCCTTCAATGTTGTTTCCTTTTGTAGATTTTACCTTAATGTTTAAGTTTTCTTCTATCAAGGATTTTATTTCATTTTCAATTTCTTCTCCTTTTTTCGAAATATCAATAGGAATTTCCATTCCAATGTAATTTTTGATTGAATGATATTTTAATTCAGTATTTATTGTTCTAAATAGGCGAATTTTATTCATTAAGGAATGATTTTTACTGTCTAGTCCTGAAATATGGCTACAGGTTAAAATTGAATTAAGCTGATAATTTATATACCATATTAGGTGTTTTATAATTTAAAGATAAGTGTAATCTTATTTCGTTGTATAAATTAATTGCATTTTTTGTAGCTCTTTTTGCGTGAGCTACGTTTGTAAAGGTTTGATCTAGATAAAATTCATCTTTTAAAATTCCATTAACTCTTTCAGCGATTGCGTTTTCGTAGCAATGATTTTCTTCAGTCATGCTGATTCCTATTTTCTTTCTTTTAAGAATTTGTGTGTATACATTACTACAATACTGTATTCCTCTATCTGAATGATGAATAAGTTGTTTAATTTCCTTTGCTTGATATATCGCTTTATTAAGGGCTCTAACACAACCTTTAAGTTCTAAACTATCACTAAGGTCGTATCCCACGATTTTACGAGAATACATGTCTGTAATTAAAGCTAGGTAACAAAACCCTTTTACTGTTCTAATGTATGTTATATCCGATACCCAAACTTGATTAGGCTTTGTAATTTCTAACCCTTTTATAATGTTTCTGTGCTTGTAAAACCTATGGTGTGAATTTGTAGTTTTCATACTATATTTTTTTCTAAGCGTAAGCATTTTGTTTTTTCTAAGTACCTTGAATAAAGTGTCTCTACCAACGCTTAGGTTTGCTTTAGTAAATTCTTTATCTAATGATTTAACGAGTTTACGCACACCTTCTCTGGGAAGGGATTTACGTCTTTTTCTAACTATGGTTATAATGTTTTGTTCTAGTTTCAAGCGTTTATCAACTCTGCTCTTATATTTATAATAAGCATCACGTTTTAATCCAAAACAAGAAGATATTATAGCTAAAGAAGCAAATCCCTTAGATTTTTCCTTAGCTTTTATTAAGGCTTGATATTTAGTTTTTTTTTAAGTTGCTGTACATTTTTATATCCTAGTTTTTCGGCAGCTACTTCCAGATACGATTCATCTACCATTGCATCGAGGTCTTTTTTAAGTAATAGTTTTTTAAGTTGAGAAATCTCTTTCTGAAGTGTTTTAATACGTGTTATTTCGTCTTTGGTTTCCACTTTTACTCTAGTATTCATTAAGTCTTTGCGTTGGTATTTTTTAATCCATTCATTAACTGTTGTTGGAGCTATGGAATAGAGCTTGCAAAGTTCGCTCTTAGTATATTTTCCAGTACTAAGTTCGGCTAAAATTTTTAATTTAAAAGGTTCGTTGTAACGTCTAATTACTTTGTCATTTCTGTACATAATATTTAAAATTATGTAGCCTTTATTCAGGACGGGTCATAATTATGCACAACGGTCTAGTATATGAAACGTAGCGTGTAAATAGACACTAACTTTTCGGATTATACACAAGCCGAATTTTTATGTTTTGTTTTTATCTTTTCTATTCTAAAAGCCAAATTTAAAAATTTGGCGACTTTGCAAATACACACGAACCTGTCAGAAAGCTTGTATTAGCTATGTTTTATATACATTGTTGCCAGTAGTGCTTTAGTACTTGTTTGTCGCAAAACCTGCAACTAAAAAACCAACATTCAAAACTCCAAGTAGCGATTCCAGAGTTGCCCCAATTCTAACTATTCCAGTCGGACTGTAATCTCCATAGCCTAAAGTTGTGAAAGTTGTTGAACTAAAATAAATACAGTCCCAAATTGATAATTCCGTAACACCACCGCTATTTAATAGGATATCAGTTCTATTGAACCAATACAATGAAGCAAATAACAAAATCATAACTAATGAAAACCAAATGATTCTCTGAGGTTTTCTCCCATAGCCCCAATAATAGGCACTCAAACTTTTTGAAAAATATGACCAACCAGAAGTTTTATTCCGTTTAAAGTCCTGTTCTTTTACAAAATATTCAATCGCTTTATCATCATCTCCTTGTTCAGCATACGTTTTCTTTAAAAGCTGATAAGCATTGAGATTATGATTTTCAATAGCCTTGTCCTTATGGATATTAACATCTAAAAAAGTACAACCTTGTATTACAGGTGAGAAAAGTCCGCCAGTTATATCCACATACCTGAATTGTGAATTCGTAAAATCTCCATTTATTCGACAATCGTAAAATTGCCATTGCTGAATTTTAGAATTCTCTATGGTCAAATTATTTATAGAGCAATGGTCAAATTTAAGAAGAGCCATATCTAAATTTTTGGCCTTCATATTGTCGCAAGCACAATATGAACAGCTTAAATTACCTTCTTCTCCAAAAGAAATACGACCTTCCAGATTTAAGCCACATAGATTAACAAATTCCAATCTTTTACCACGCATTAAAATATCAAAACCATTTACGGGAATATCAATTCCTCCCATTTTGAGTAATTCAAATTCTCTTGAAGAAGAATAAACATCAGAATGAATTGAAACCCTTTCTGAATCAAATCCAGGTGCAGTTCGAGAGTTTATATTTAATATGTTTTCAGTTTTTTGTCTGCGATGCAACCAATCTAAATAGGAATAAAACTCAAGAATTGGCTCAAATTCAAAATCTTGACCTAAATACTTTTCTTTACCATTAAGTTTTTTATAAGAAACTATTGTTTTTATATTTCCGTTGCAGGTTTGTTTGGTTAAATAAAGTTTTCTTTTTTTTGACCATTTTTTTCGTTCGAGAAATGGTGATAGCTCGCCAGAATTAATAATGATTTCATTACTTAATTTTTGGTCGTTTTTCCATTCTTTAAATAATAGTAAATTAGAATCAAAATGACTTAATAATTTGGGGAAGTCGTGAAGTTGACGCCATTTTATGAAGTGTTCTTCGTCAAGCATCCATAAATCAATGATATCAGGGTTTGAGTTACCTTTTATCTTTTCAAAAAGGGTTTCAATACTTTCCTTTCTATCGATTAAGTGCTGTCTTCTAAATTCGTTCATTCGGTTCGTGCATTACTGGCAACGTTAGTATATGCCAACCTTCTCAAATACTTACTGTTTTGTAGTGTATTTAAAGCGGTATATACCAACCTTTTCGTTGTTTTACAAATAACCAAATACTAGTTGGTTATGAGCACCTTTTTAATATAGTGTAAGTTCAAATATTCCTAACAGAAAAACAATACGTATATCTACGTATATTTTTTAACCTAAAAAGTGAAGAGAAAGTCTTATTTTCTTTAAAAAACTTAATGTGGTAATTTGTCTTTTAGCAAACCATACACAAAGGTACCTAAAAGCGCGCCAAAAATTAAAACAAGAATACTAACAAAGCCAGAGCCTAATAATACATACATGGGGCCAGGGCAAGCACCAGCTAATGCCCAACCTAAGCCAAACAAAATACCACCAGTAATGTAACGTACAAAGCCTTTGTCCTTTGGAGCAATAACAATGTCTTTACCATTAATATCTTTAGCTTGAGACGTTTTAAAATACTTAACGATAATAATCCCTAATACTATTGCAGAACCAATAATACCGTACATGTGGAAGCTTTTAAATTGGAACATTTCGTAAATACGAAACCATGACGCTAATTCCGATTTAATAAATAATATACCTAAAAATAAAC
Organism: uncultured Flavobacteriaceae bacterium; assembly: GCA_947494205.1. GTDB lineage: Bacteria > Bacteroidota > Bacteroidia > Flavobacteriales > Flavobacteriaceae > JAHDHI01. The sequence goes on from CANLUH010000026.1 coordinate 9,799, forward strand.
CGATACTAAAAAATGAGAGTACTTGCTTCATGAATTAAAAAATTAAAGGGAAAATAAAATGTACCATAACTAAACCACCAATAAAAAAACCAATAACAGCTATTAAAGATGGCAATTGTAAATTACTAAGTCCAGAAATAGCATGTCCAGAAGTACAGCCGCCTGCATAGCGCGCACCAAACCCTACTAAAAAGCCACCAATTAATAGTATGGCAAACCCTTTTACTGTTAGCAAACTGTCTAAGCTAAAGAGTTCGGTTGGTAGAAATGCAGTGTTAGTGCTATTAATGCCTAAGTTTTGTAATTGTACTACGACATCATTATGTATTTGTGGTGCATTTGGTGTTAAAAAATTAAAGGCTATAAACCCACCAACAATAACGCCCGCAACTATCCATAAATTCCATTTACTAGCTTTCCAATCAAACTCAAAAAAGTCTGAAAAATTACCAGCACCTCCAATAGCACACATAGTACGTAAGTTAGAGGACATTCCGAATTTTTTACCCATTTTAAGGAGTAAAAACATAATAAAAGCAATTAATGGCCCAGTAACATACCAAGGCCATGTATTGTAAATAATTTCCATATATAGTATTGGATTATTTTAATGTAGAAGGACAAACAAAATCTGATACCGGAATCCCCACTTTTTTTATAGCCCCCATACCACCAGCAACATCTATAATATTATGAATGCCTCTACTTTTTAAAATAGATGCAGCAATTACAGAACGATATCCTCCAGCGCAGTGCACATAGAACGGTTCATTTTCTGGGAATTCTGCTAAATGATTATTAATGTTTCCTAGCGGTGTAAAGTTTGCATTTTCAATGTGTCCGGCAATAAACTCACCTTCTTTTCTTACATCAAAAACAGGAATCGTGTTTGCTTCTAGTCTTTCTTTAAAAGTATCTGCACTTATAGACTCTAAAGTATCCGTTTCTTTTCCTGCTGCTTTCCATGCTTCAACACCTCCTTTTAGAAATCCTAAAGTATTATCGAATCCTACACGAGACAGACGCGTAATAGCTTCTTCTTCGCTACCTTCATCTACCACTAAAAGTAAAGGTTGTTCTACGTCGGCAATTAAAGCACCAACCCACGGTGCGAATCCGCCTTTTAATCCTATAAAAATAGAACGAGGAATGTGTCCTTTTATAAATTCCGATTGATGACGTACGTCTAATACTAACGCTTCCGTTTCGTTTGCTGCAGCTTCAAAAGCTTCTGGGGATAAGGCTTTAGCGCCTTGTTTTATAACCTCGTCTATGTGCGCATAACCTTCTTTATTTAATTTTACATTTAATGGAAAATATAAAGGTGGTGGTAATAAGCCATCAGTTAGCTCTTTTACAAACTCTTCTTTAGTCATATCTGCTCTTAAAGCATAATTCATTTGTTTTTGGTTACCCAAAGTGTCTACAGTTTCTTTCATCATGTTTTTACCACAAGCTGAACCTGCACCATGACCTGGATACACAACAACATCGTCTGCCAATGGCATGATTTTGTTTCGTAAACTATCGAAAGATAAACCAGCAAGTTCTTCCATAGTCATACTAGCTGCTTTTTGTGCTAAATCTGGTCTGCCAACATCGCCTAAAAACAAGGTATCTCCACTAAAAATAGCGTGATCTTTTCCGTTTTCATCTATTAATAGATAGGTGGTACTTTCCATAGTATGTCCAGGCGTGTGTAGCACTTTAATAGTTACTTTACCTAGTTTAAATTCTTGACCATCTTCTGCAATAGTGGCTTCAAAAGAAGGGGCTGCTGTAGGGCCGTATATAATAGGCGCTCCAGTTTCTTTAGATAATGTTAAGTGTCCGCTAACAAAATCGGCATGAAAATGAGTTTCAAAAATATATTTAATAGTTGCGTTATTATCTTTTGCTCTCGCTATATAATCTTTAACTTCTCTTAAAGGATCAATAATGGCTACTTCACCTTCGCTTTCTATGTAATATGCGCCTTGGGCAAGGCACCCTGTATATATTTGTTCTATTGTCATCTGTATAAAAATAGGTTATCTAAGATTTACAAAATTAAGAATATTTTTAGAGTTTTACTGTTAAAACAAAGGGGATAATTATGACTATAAAAAGATTATATTTTGAATATAATACTATATTTGTGTAGTTTAACTTATAAAATAGACTTTTGTCGATTTATAAAACCTAGTATAACCTGGGTTCTATCTCTCGTTAAAAAAGATGTACTATTGCAATATATGAATACAAGTACAGTGAATACCATATTATTTATAGATGATGATAAGGTTACTAATTTTTACAACAGAAAAATCGTTAATAAATACAAGAAAGTAAAAAACGTAATTTCTGTTGATAGTGGTAAATCTGCCCTAGAATATTTATTAAATGCCGAAACTAACGCTTCAAGTATTCCCGATTTAATATTTCTAGATATAAATATGCCAGGCATGAGTGGTTGGGAATTTATAGAAGAGTATAAAAAAATAGACCCCAAGATTACTAAAAATATAAAAGTGATTCTTCTCACAACATCTTCTAATAATGAAGATTACGAACGTTCTAAACAAATAGAAATTATAGATGGTTATATTAATAAACCCTTATCTGTTAATCTTTTAGAAGAGATTGTTAAAGAACATTACTAGAAGTTTAATTATTAAAACTAAAATCGTGTTGCACTCCCTAATTAATCACGTAAATGGAAATAGTAATCTAAAAAAAATGTCTTTAACTATGCTTAATCTAAAAGGAGGACTTATTTATGTGTTACTATGTTTCTCCATTTTTTCTTTTGCGCAGGAAAGAGCTACTATTACTGGTCATGTATTAGATCAATTTGGTAATTTACCAGGAGCAACGGTTAGCATTGAAGGGACAGATTTTAGTACGACAACCAATGTAAATGGTGTTTTTACATTTAATTTAGAAGAAGGCGAGTATGTATTAACAACCTCGTTTGTAATGTATAAAACAGTTTCTAAAACGGTACTTTTAAAGGTTGGCGAAACGGCAACTGTAGATTTTATATTAGAAACTAATTTTACTATAGATGAACCAGTATCTTTAGGTTCTAGAGCAAAACCAAACTCCTTATTAAGTATTACCGATCCAGTAGATATTATTTCTAATGAACAATTAGAAAATGTTTCGCAATTAGAATTAGGGCAAGTACTACAGTATTTAATTCCATCTTTTCATTCTGCACACCAAACGGTGTCCGATGGAACAGATCATATAGATCCTGCCACTTTGAGAGGTTTAGGACCAGATCAAATATTAGTATTAATAAACGGCAAACGTAGACATAACAGTTCGTTATTAAACGTAAATGGAACTGTTGGTAAAGGTGCTATAGGAACCGATTTTAATGCCATACCTATTGCTTCGATAAATCGTATAGAAGTACTTAGAGATGGGGCAACGTCTCAATATGGATCCGATGCCATTGCTGGTGTTATTAATATTATTTTAAAAGAGCAAACAGATGTTATTGACATAGACAGTAGAGCCAAAATAAATAGTGAAGGTGATGGGCAGTCGTATTATTTTACAACCAATTTCGGTTTAAAAATAGGTAAGAAAGGCTTTTTAAATGTAACGGGACAGTATAGAGAAAGAGGAGCAACAAATAGAGCAGGTAGTTATACTGGACGTGTATATTCTAACGATGCTGCTGAAGATGCTATTTTAATTGCCGATAATGATTTTTATAATACCACTGGGTATTCAGACAGACGTGTTATGGAGATTGGTAGTGGAGAGACACAAGATTTAGCATTATCATTTAATGGGAAATTTAATATTTCTGATAAAACAGAATTATACTTTCATGGCGGAAGAAATTATAGAGAAGGAAAAGGAAAAGGTTTTTTTAGATTTCCTAAAGATGAAGACCGTGTAGTATTAGATTTGTATCCTAATGGGTTCTCTCCAGAAATACTAACAGATATTCAAGATGATGCTATAACAATTGGTATCTCTGGAGAAAAGAATGGTTGGACTATAGATTTTAGCCATAGTATAGGATCTAACAGTATAGATTATACGGTAAATAACTCTAATAATGCGTCTTTAGGTATAGCATCTCCAAGAACTTTTTATTCTGGAGGTTTTGAGTACAAACAGAATACTACCAATTTTAATGCTTCCAAAGCTTTCGATTTTTTAAGCGGTATAAACATTGCTTTTGGAGGAGAAATTAGAGTAGAGAATTATTTAATTAATGCAGGTGAGGAAGCTTCTTATATAAATGGAGGTGCAACGTACATAGATACAAATGGTGTAGAACAACAAAATATTCCTGGAGCTCAGGTTTTTCCGGGGATTCAACCAGAAAACGAATTAGATAGATTTAGAACCAATAGTGCAGCATATTTAGAAGTAGAAACCAGTATAACCGAACAATTATTATTAAAAACGGCTGGTAGATATGAGATTTATAATGATTTTGGTGGTCAAGCCATTTGGAAACTGTCTAGTAGATATAAATTAAATGAGACCTTAAGCTTAAGAGGTGGTTACTCTACAGGGTTTAGAGCGCCATCGCTGCATCAAGTCTTTTTTCAGAATATAAGTACACAGTTTATTAATGGAGAAATTGTACAAGTAGGTACATTTAATAACGAAAGCCCTATTGCCATGGAGGCCTTTAAAGTAGGTAAGTTAAAACCAGAACTTTCAAAACACTTAAGTATAGGGTTTAGCGGAAAATTAAATGATGATATTACGTTTTCTTTTGATTATTACAATATAAATATTGAAGATAGAATAGTACTTTCTGGTCGTTTTGGTGAAGGTTATGAAACGCTTTTAGCACCTTTTGAAGTTGGAGCAGCACAGTTTTTTACTAATGCTATAGATTCTAGAACGTCTGGTTTCGATATGCTTTTTAATTACAGAAAAAAGATACAAAAAGGGCTATTAAGTACCTCTATAGGAGCAAATTTTACAAAAACTAAAGTTGTAGGTCCTATAAAGGTATCTGAAGCTTTAGAAAACCAAGAAGATATTCTATTTAACAGGGAGGAAATAGCTAGAGTAGAATCGGCACAACCTAATTTTAAAATAACATCATCTATAGATTACGAATTAAATAAGTTTAAAGCGCGTTTGGGAAACACCTATTTTGGAGAGGTAGAATTTATACACCCAGATGATGGAGATGCTTCAAATTGGGTAGTTAACGATATTACTGGGCGTGTAGAAACTAGAGATCAAACATTTAAATCTAAATTGGTAACAGATTTGTCATTTTCATATCAAATTTTAGACTACCTAAACTTTACAATTGGCGGTAATAATATTTTTAATGTGTATCCAGACAAACATACACATTCGTCTAATATAGATAACGGTAATTTTGTTTATAGTAGACGTGTACAACAGTTTGGTGTAAATGGAGCTAACTTTTATTCACGCTTGTTAATACGACTATAATAATGACATACAGGCGTTTAAAAAATCTAAAAATTTATAGTGTATTTTTCTTCTTACTAAGTACACTTTTATTAAGCGCCCAAAATTCAAATAATGAGCAAATTAAAAGAATACAGCGAAGTATTTTTATTTTTAATTTTGCAGAACAAGTTACTTGGGAAGATCAATCTAATTCAAACTTTACTATTGGTGTTTTAGGACCAGATAGAACATTTATAGACCTTAAAGCGTTATCCTTAAAACGTGAAATACATAATAAACCGACACAAGTTGTTCGCTTTAACGCTGTAAAAGATGTAAAGGATGTACAGTTATTGTACGTAAATAAAGATTATAATTTCGATGTTAATTATATATTGAATAAAATAGAAAACAAAGGTATTTTATTGGTTACAGAAGACTATAATTTTAATGCTTCCATGATTAATATTGTAAATATTGGTGAAACGTTTCGATATGAAATAAATACAACTAAAATTAAATCTGAAGGTTTTAAGTACAAACAAAGCCTTAAGGATAATGCTATTTCTAGTTCTCAAAAATGGAAAAGTCTCTATAAAAAAACAGGTGAAAATTTAATTGTAGAAAAAGAAAATAATAAAGTTCAAAAAGAAATTATTGAAACTAAGGATGAAGCTTTACAATCGCAATTAGAAAAGAATAAAGCACAAGAGCAAGCTATAGATACCATAACCAATCATTTAAAGACACAAAACATTGAAATTAAAAAATTAAGTGATTTTAACGAGTGGCAACAAAAAGAATATAAAGAAAAAATAATAATAGAAAATGAGCTTAATAATCGTATAGAAGCTCAGTTCCTAACTATTGAAGCACAAGAAAAGCGAATAGATAGTAGTACGCAAAAAATAGCAGAACAAGAAGGGTATTTAAAAACACAAATTGAAAAAATAGAATCTAAAGAACTAGTTTTAGAATCTAAAAATCAAGAAGTAAATGCTTATCGCAGATTTAATTATTTACTTATTTTAATAGCCATACTTTTAATTATTGGCGGATTATTAATCTATAAAAATTATCTTTCTAAAAAGAAACTTAATGAAACATTAGAAACGCAAAATCTTGCCATACAAGAAAAAAGTAAAGAAGTTGCAGCTAAAAATAAGGAGATAGAACAATTTGTTTATATAGCTAGTCATGATTTAAAAGAACCTTTGGTAACGATTACAGGTTTAATAACTTTATTTACAGATGAATATGAAGAAGACTTAGACGATGAAGCAAAAGAAATATTAGGCTATATAGATGACTCTAGTGATAGAATGAAACATTTAATAGAAGGTCTATTAGAATATTCGAAACTTGGAAAATCTAAAACATTACAGCCAGTAGATTGTAATACACTAATACAAAACTTAAAGCTAGATTTAGCTAACGTTATACAAAGAACAAATAGCGAATTAATAGTAGGGGACTTACCAAAAATACAAGGCTTAGAGCTGGAATTAAGATTGCTGTTTCAAAATTTAATATCTAATGGTATTAAATTTAAAAAGCCAGATACCTCACCAATAGTAGAAATTGATTGTATTAAAATACCAAATGAAAATAACCCATTAGAGGGTGTACATCAATTTTCTATTAAAGATAATGGTATAGGAATAGAAGAGAAGCACTTTAGTAGAATATTCGCAATCTTTCAACGATTACATTCACGCGAAGATTATGAAGGTACAGGTATAGGTCTTGCCCATTGTAAAAAAATTGTTGTAGCGCATAAGGGCGATATTTGGTTAGAATCTAAAGTAGGAGAAGGCTCTATCTTTTATTTTACTATCCCATATACGTCTCATACTGTATAAACTAAATTACTTTCTTTTTGCGGGGTTTTGCTGAAAGCATTGTTGTAAAATATGATATAATTCTGGGTGTTTACGTTTAAAGAGTTTTGGTCTTTCAAAAAAATACTCAGACGTTACAGCAAAAAATTCAGCTTCATTGGTTAGAGCATAATTTCTAATATCAGATTTATCTTTATTTATGGCATCCATTTCTTTATACATTAACTCTTGCCACGGTTTTATATAATCTTTGCCTAAAATATGTTCAGGTAATCCGTCTGTATTACCATCCATTTTATCTACCAAATGCACAAATTCGTGCACAGGTGTATTGTGTTTATCTGTATCATTTAAAAAAGCTTGTCGTAAGGCTTTTCTGGATAAAATCATTTGCTTTTCATAGCGTCCTGTACCTACCATGCCAAGAATACGTCTTTTCTCACTTTTATTCGAAAATTCTAAATCTTCATTAAAAGTATCAGGATATAAAATAATACCACTTAAATTATTGTAATACCATTCTTTAAATCCAAAAACAGGAATAACAGCACTTGCTGCGATTAAAATTTTATCTAAATCTTCTATTTCAATCGAAACGCCATCAATATGAACTTCGCTTAAAAAGGCCATCATTCGTTTTTGAAAGATAGTTTGTTCTGGCAATGATAGCTTCTTGTAAAATAAAACATGTTCTTTAAGAATAGGTTTCCAGTCTTCTGGAAAGGCGCTAATAGGTTGTCTTTTAAGTTTTGAAAATGCAACAGTTGCAATGACAACTAGGCCAATAAAAATAAGTAATATAAACATGTAAGTTTTCTAGGTGTTTGTTTGGTTATATAACTCTGAGGTTATTTTTACATTATAAAATTGTAACAACAGGGATTAAATATAAGAACTATAATTATATTCGCTAAACTAAAAAACTAAAACGATGTTAAAAGCAGTACTTTTTGATATGGATGGTGTTATTGTAGATACCGAACCGTTACACCATAAAGCATATTATATGATGTTTAATGCTTTTAATATTGAAGTATCTCCGGAATTGTATGAATCCTTTACTGGACAATCTACAATTAACATTTGTAAAGGTTTATGCGATCATTTTAAATTAGATAATAACCCTGAAGAATTAGTACAAAATAAGCGTACAGCTTTTACTAACTTATTTCATAATGATCTAAGTTTACAACTAATAAATGGAGTTTTAGAATTAATTAAAGACTACCATGCTAATGGTGTTACATTGGTGTTAGCATCTTCTGCTTCTATGTTTACAATAAATAATGTATTTACCAGATTTAATTTAGATCAATATTTTATAGCTAAATTAAGTGGAGCAGATTTAAAAGCTTCTAAACCACACCCAGAAATTTTTGAAAAAGCAGCTGAAGCTTCAGGACATAAAAGGGAACACTGTATTGTTATAGAAGATTCTACAAATGGTATTAAAGCAGCTAAAGCAGCTGGCATTTATTGTGTTGGTTTTGATAGCGTTAACTCTAAAAATCAAGATTATAGTCAAGCAGATATGGTAATTAGCGATTTTAAAGCAATTAATTATGATAAAATAAAAGACTTCTCTACTTTTAAATAAGCCTATTTAAAGTTTATTATTAGTTTAGTATATTTAAAAAAATATTCTAATTAGTTTAAATAGATCAATTATAAAATAACGTATTTATACGTGGTTTTATCCTAAAGCTAATTGTTATTTTTAACAACGTTATAATCTATCTACTAACTAACACTAAAACTAAATGGCAAAAACAACACCTACAGATTCTGAAGTTAATGAAACTTCAAAACTAGATGCACCTATAGAGCATGTGGCATCTGAAGTTAAATCTAAAACGGTTACAAAAACAAGTACTGCTAAATCTACCACTATTGCAGAAACTCCTAAAAACGATTTAACCAAAGCAGGGATTTCACAGGAGGTTATTGATGAGTTAAGCAGAGAAATTAACAATATGTTGGCTTTTGCTGTATATAATGGAACAATAATAAATACAGAGGTTAATGCACTCATCCAAAATAGTAATGTAGACGATTTAATTAATGCACATAACTTGCTGTGTAAAAATATAGCACCAGCTACACCAAAATCTATAGAATACACTAAAAAATTACATACAAAAGGGCAAGGGAAAACTTTTTTTAGTCAACTACCATTGGTACGAAACTTAATAATACTAGCATTATTCTTTTTAATCATTTTTATATTTACAGGACAGACAGAAGCAGTAAATAATGATTCTTTAGATTTAGGAATGATGTCTAATCATGGCTCTAGTTTATTACTCAATTTGGGCTATTTAGCTTCAGTTTCTGGTTTAGGAGTCTTATTTTCAATATTAAAAAGAGTTAGTGGTTCGGTTATAAACGGAACTCTTGTTCCTGAGGAAACTATGGAATATGCTGCGCAAATTGTATTGGGTATTATTGCTGGATTATTAATGTCTGAAGTTATTGTGTTTTATACAAAAGACGCAGAATCCATCAATTTATTTAACAAGAGCGTTTTAGCACTTATTGGAGGGTTCTCTTCGGAAGCCATTTTTAGTATATTACAAGGTTTAATTGACAGAATAAAAGCTATTTTCATAACTTCTAAATCTTAAAATATGATAACAGAAGCAGAATTTAATGCCGTTGTTCCAGATGTAAATTGGAATTATGCAAAACCTTATGTGCCTTTATTTACAGAGATTGTAGATAAGTACGACATAAATACCCCACTAAGACAAGCCCATTTTTTAGCGCAGATTACGCATGAAAGTGGCGGTTTTAAGTACACTAAAGAAAATTTAAACTATTCAGGAAAAGCATTGTATAGTGTATTCCGAAAATATTTCCCAACATTAGACAGTACTAATAATTATGCTAGACAACCAGAAAAAATAGCTAATCGAGTATATGCCAATAGAATGGGGAATGGTAATGAAGGTAGTGGAGAAGGTTGGAAGTTTAGAGGACGAGGTTTAATTCAATTAACAGGGAAATCTAATTATGAAGCGTTTTCTAAAACAGCAAATCAAGATTTTATATCTAATCCAGATTTAGTAGCTACACCAGAATGGGCTTTAGCTTCTGCATGTTGGTTTTGGAAACAACGTAAAATAAATCAGTACGCGGATGCAGATGATATACATATGGTAACCAAACGTATTAATGGTGGCTTTAACGGATTAGAACACAGGCAACATTACTTAGATGAATATAAAAAATTATTTAAAATATAAGAAACCAAATAAGTCGACATTAAATATATAACCAATGAAAAAACAAACCTTAATTATAGCCTGTATTGCAAGTATATTGTGTTTTGCTTGCGCAAGTATACCAAGTTCTACGGTAACCTTAACACAAGAAGTGATAAAGGAAGCAGACCAAATGCACCAGCTAAATATCACTTTAGTGAATCAATTATTTGAAGAGCGTAAACAAGTTATTAATTCTTTTATTACAAATCAATATACTCCCGAGATAATAAAAAACTATGAAAACTTATTACCAGATACTTTAGATTATAAAAAGGCACTTCCTAAGATTATGGAAAGTATTATACCTGTTATTAATAGAAAAAAAGACTCTTTACAAAATGTATTAAGTACACAACAAGAACAGATAATAACAAGTTTAAACGATAACTATTTAAACTATACAAAAGCGACTACATCGTTACAAAACTTAATAAATTCTGCAGTGAAAATAAAAACAGCAGAAAGCGACGCTATTTCTTCTATACAAAACTTAACTGGAGATAAATTAGATATTAAAAAAGTAGAGAGTACAATAGATAGCCTGATTCTAAAAGTAGGAGGAGACATGAGTAAGTTACTTGAAGTAGCTAAATAATTTAATAGAATATAATTAACATTAATACAATATAATTATGAGCGGAATAGACTGGGATGATTTAGCGAATAAAGCAGCATCGCAAACCGATGCAGAGTTCAATACACAAATGGCAAGTTTAACAAGTTTAAAAGTGTCTGAGATTGATGCTTTTATAGAACAAAGTAGTATTACTAATGCCAATGCAGTAAAAGTTTTAAAACAAATAAATGATGCTACTGCATCTAATAATGCTAAAGCAGATGCTATTGCCAATGTAGACAAAGGCGTAAACTTTTTAGTAAGTTTAGTAGGGAAAATCGTTTAAAAGATAACACCCAATAATTATTTAAAATCTACCTTTTTTATAAGGGTAGATTTTTTTTTTTGATTTTAATAGGTAACAAAAATTTAATGCGCACTCTATTTGGTATAGTATAGGTGCAACCTGAAAAACCTTTATTGAATAGAGTAGGGATTAATTAAATTATTTATGAAAAAAATTATTTATAAAATTTTAATTTTTATACTAATTTTAATTTCATGTCAAAAAGAAGATGATAGTTCTAAACAAGAATTGCAAAATTTAGAACATAGTATTGAATCTAGATTTAATAATCAACAGTTATTTAATAATAAAGGGACTTCAATTGATGGAAAAGTTATAGGCCTTAACAAAATAGATGCTTTAGCAGTTTGTGAAGATTGTGAAGTTACTCTTGAATTAAGCTCTACATCATCTGGGGCAACAGCTCAAGTAACTATAGTAGATTCTTCTGGAACTGTAGTCTTTTCTCAAGTTGTGTCTAGCCAGACGGCTTATACTTTTATGATTAATAGCTGTGAAAGTTATAATGTAACCACTCAACTATTAACAGGAACTAAAGGCAATATCCAAATTAGAGATGGGAAAACTAAATATAGTATACCAGCAGGATCAAATGCTGTAACTTATCAAAATTATAGCTTTGTTTGTCCTGTAGATGAAGTTGTTGAAGAATGTACTATTACCATTTGTGTAAGATTTTTAAGCGGAACTGCAAATGCTGTACATTTAGGTATATTTATAAATGGTAGTCTTCCAGGTGCTGGCGGTACATTCTTTAACTTACAAGATGGAGATTGCTTCGATTTCGTGATTAACGAGAATGATACTTACGAAATAAGACATATTGCAAGTAATCCTTCTTCAGATTTTGCATTTAGTCTTCAAATAGATGCACAAAATTATAATCTAGGGTATTATATGCAAGGAAATTCAGACACAACAGGCCTTATTCCAAGTCAATATTTACAATGCGAAGAATAGATTAAACTCTATTTATAGATAATAAAAAGCTGCTAATACTAATTAGCAGCTTTTTTATTTATACTTGAAGAAGACTATTTATTTTAATGTCTATCTAAATTTATAACTTTAATTAGGCGTTAAGCATAACAGGCATAACTAACATAGTTACGTGTTCACCTTCATCTAAACCATCTATTGGTGTTAAAATACCAGCTCTATTTGGCATACTCATTTCTAATTGTACATCGTTTGCATTTAAATTGTTTAACATCTCTGTTAAAAAACGAGAGTTGAAACCAATTTGCATATCGTCTCCTTGGTAATCGCAAGTTAAACGCTCTTCTGCTTTATTGCTGTAATCGATATCTTCTGCAGAAATATTTAATTCTGCTCCAGCTATCTTTAAACGAATTTGGTGTGTTGTCTTATTAGAAAAAATACTAACACGTTTTACAGAACTTAAAAACTGAGAACGCTCGATACTTAATTTATTAGGATTTTCTTTTGGTATAACCGCTTCGTAGTTAGGATATTTTCCATCTATTAAACGACAAATTAACACTGTGTTTTCGAATGTAAATTTAGCATTAGAATCGTTGTACTCAATGGTTACTTCTTCATCACTAGCCGATAAAATTCCTTTTAACAGTGTTAAAGGTTTTTTAGGCATAATAAATTCTGCAACTTGAGACGCACTAACATCTTCGCGAGTATACTTTACTAATTTATGAGCATCTGTAGCAACAAACGTTAAGTTATCTGTAGAGAATTGAAAGAAAACACCACTCATTACAGGTCTTAAATCATCGTTACCAGCAGCAAAAATAGTTTTACTAATGGCAGTTGCTAAAATATTTCCAGCAATAGTAGTAGAACTTGGGTCTTCTAAAGCAACAGCTTTTGGAAACTCGTTTCCATCTGCATATGCTAAAGCATATTTACCGTGATTAGAGCTTATTTCTACCGTATTGTTGTCTTCTATAACAAACGTTAACGGTTGCTCTGGGAATGTTTTTAAAGTGTCTAATAATAAACGTGCAGGAATGGCAACGCTACCAGTACTATCACTTTCTATATCTAAAACAGAAGACATTGTTGTTTCTAAATCGCTTGCTGAAACAGTTAATTTAGAATTATCAATATCAAACAAAAAGTTATCTAAAATAGGTAGTGTGTTCGAACTATTAATTACGCCTCCTAAAACTTGTAATTGTTTTAGTAAATAAGTACTCGATACTATAAATTTCATTTGGTTATTTATAAGGTATTATATTATGGTTTGTTATCGTGTTTTGTAATTGTAAGTAATAGGGAAAACTCATAAAAACAACACAATAAATAACAACATTTTATGTTTTTTACTCATAAAAAGTTATCAACACAAATATATTATTTAACTCGTTAATTGGGAAACAAACTTATTAACAAGTGTATTCTCTTAAAAATAGGAATCTCATGGTGCCTAATTTATGCTTTTTTAGTATACTTTCGCTTACGGAGGTAGTTAAATAAAAACCCGAAAAGCCCTAGAATAAAGAGTGGTAGCATAATATTAATAAGTTGCCATTTGGTTTTCTCTTTAGCTATTTTTTGCTGATCTAAAAAGGCTACAGCTACTTCTTTAGATCGAATGTTTATAAGTCCATCGTCATCTAAAAGATAATTTACAGCATTTAGTAAAAATTCTTTGTTTCCAAAGGTTTGTAAAGTACCACGATCAAAGCCTAATTCCTCTGGACCATTTCTACCAATATCGTTTTTTATAACGTCTCCATCGGAGATCACAATCATTTTAGTTTCTGTACTTTTATTTTTAATATTAGGTAAATTAAAAGGCTTAATTCTGTTATTATAAACCGATGTAAACTCACCTTCTAATAAAACTGCTAAATTTTGAGAACCCTTATTAAAAGTTTTTGGGTCTGGTGTATCATTTACAGATTCTAAGCTTATTACTACAGGTGTGCCTTCTAATTTGCTTAAAGGCGCACTTTCTAGTAGAATAGTCTTTTTAATATCGTTTTTAAGCGTGTCTATAGGGTTTGCAAAATCGAACTTTAAAAAGTTTAAATTATTTACAATGGGGTGTTTGCTAGAGGTTGTCGCTAAAGGCGAATACGTCCAAGGTAAGTTGTCCACACGTGAGTCACTACCGTCTCCTTGTGCCAATGTAATAGGGGCAGAGTACATGGATCTTACTAATAGCGGATTGGTACGTACACCATATTTAAAAAAGAAATCAGTTAAGTTCAAATCTCTAGTAACAGCAACATTTTTACCTTCAATATTATATAAACTATCTTTTTCCATGGCAACAGCATCTATTAACCATAAGCTTTTTCCACCGTTCATAGTATACTGATCTAAAACTAACTTTTCGTTTTCTGTAAAGGCTTCTGTTGGTTTCGCAGAAATAATTAAATCGTAAGTATTTAAAGATTTAGATGTTTTTACAGGATTAGTGGCCACACTATCTAATGTAAAAGGCGCAATAAAATAGTAGTCTCGTAAGGTTTTTGCGAAATCAAAAATGTACTTATTTTCTAACTGTCCATTACCTTTTAAAATACCAATTTTTCTACGTTTAGGGTTCACTAATTTGCCAAAACCATCGGCAAAGGCGTACTCTAAATGTTGTACAGAATTAGATACTAATTCTTCTTGAGTAGCTCCAATTTTATTTTTTACAAGCGGAATTTTTACCGTTTGATTATTATAACTTGCTAATGCCCAAGGAAAAATAACACGTTGTGAGTTTTGTCCGTTTTCTTGTACACTTAATTGCATAGGTATTAATCCGCGATCGTTTAGCGCTTGCATACTACGCTCTCGCGTTGCCTCGTCCTCAATAGGATTTATAAACTTAAATCTAATATTACTGTTATAAGCTGAAAACTCTTCGAGGAGTTGTTTCGTTTCGGTTTGTAAGCGTCTAAATTCTGAAGGAAAATCGTCACCTTCTAAAAACACATCGACAACAATAGGTGAATTAACGTCTTCTATAACATTTAAAGCGGCTTCATTTAATGTGTAGCGTTGATCCGAGGTTAAATCAAAACGTTTATAAGCAGAACTACCTAGTATATTAAGAGTTAAAAGTACTAGAGGAATAGCAGCAACAATGCCCCATTTTACAGGTTTAGAGCCTTCACGATTAATACGTTTAACGGTAAAGAATATAAACAGTGCTGTGATGCTTAGAAAATATAAAATATCGCGAGTGTCTAGTACACCTAAACTCATACTTTTATAATGTGCACTCATGCCTAATTGTTCTATGAAGTTACTAGAGCTTAAATCGGATAAGCCTTCGAAACCAATATAAAATAAGAAGCATAGAAATACGCTGCTAATAAAGGCTACTATTTGGTTATCGGATAATGTAGACGCAAATACACCAATAGCAGTATAAGCCGCTACTAGAAATAACAGTCCAAAGTAAGAACCTAAAGTGCTACCGACATCTAAATTGCCAACAGGATTTCCTAATTGATTTACTGTATAAACATATAAAAGGGTTGGTAAAAGTGCGAGTATGATTAATAAGAACGCTCCAAAGTATTTTCCTAATACAATTTGTAAATGCGAAATCGGTTTGGTTAGTAATAGCTCTAAAGTACCTTGTTTTTTCTCATCGCTAAAACTACGCATGGTAACCGCAGGAATTAAGAAAATAAGAATCCAAGGTGCTAATAAAAAGAACGATGATAAATCGGCAAAACCGTAATTAAGGATATTAAACTCCCCTTTAAAAACCCATAAAAAGAGCCCGTTTAATATTAAAAATATAGCAATCACCAAATAACCAATAGGTGAAGCAAAAAATGAGTTTATTTCTTTTTTTAGTAATGCGAACATTAAATTTTGATATTTTTAGTTTCCATGTAAACGGAAATTCTTATTGATTATTTTTTGTCAAAGATATTAAACAGTATTTATTAAACCATTAATTAACATTGCAACTGAATTGACATGAAACTCTAATATTTCTTTAGTATTATAATTGACAGTAATATTAAAATAACAACTCCCACCATCTACTATATTGTAAGTTTGCGTTTTCCATCTTGGGAATTGTGGTTTAGGGGCACAAATAAAAAAAATAGTTATAATTTTTTCATTATTACTATTCAGACGTGGAATATATTGTCTTACAAATTTGCTTTGTTTTCTAATTAATTCTTTATCACTATTTCCGTAAGTTTCATTCATTCTATATTTGTGAAACTCTAGAATATTATTTAATTCTGAACTTATAATACCTTCAATTTCTAGAATTTCTTTTGCACTTAATTTAGTAGGTTTTGAATCGATATCATTTGGGAAATTATTATAGGGTATAATTGTATATTCATTACCAGAAATAAATAGCCTCTCTTTATTGCATGATATAATAATTAATATAAAAAGAAGAAAAAAAATGTTTTTCATAAATTGATGATTTTTTGCTCATGAAAATATGAGTTTTCAATACTGAATACTAAATATTTAAGTCACACTTAATTTCCGTATCATTTTCGATAATACTTTCGGAAAAAATCGTTTAGCGAAAACCGCTGATTTCTCCTTAAAACCAGCAATATATACTTCTTGTTTCTTTTTATGTATGGCTTTAGCCATTAATTTCGCAAAATGTTCTGGAGAAATGCCGTTTTGCGTGGCTTTATCCATTATATTTTGTGCTGTTCCGTTTCCAGTTAAAGCATTAATAGAAACATTGGTTTTTACATAACCTGGACATACTAAAGTTACAGTAATATTATCGTTATATACTTCGGCTCTTAAACTATCGAAAAAGCCATGTAAAGCATGTTTGCTTGCCGCATAACTAGATCGTAAGGGGGTGCCAATTTTACCAACAATACTAGTAGTTGCTACAATATGACCAGATTGTTTTTCAATAAAATGCGACAAAAGTGCTTTGGTTAAAGCAATAGTGCCTAAATAATTAATGTCTATTAAACGTTTGTCTACAGCAATAGAAGTATCTTTTGCTAAGGCTCGTTGGCTAATACCGCCATTATTTACTAAAATATCAATAGTTTTATAACAAGATATTGCATCTTCAACTTTAGCATTTAAGTTATTATAATCTTCTAAATCTAGACTTACTAGCTGTACCTGTTCAGGATACTTACATAATACTTTAACAGCTTCTAGGGCTTCCGTATTTCTTGAAGATAAAATAAGTTTTGCGCCTTGCTGAGACAGCTCAATGGCGAGACTTTTGCCAATGCCAGAGGAAGCACCAGTAATCCAAATCACTTTATTCGCAAGACTCATAAATTATTATAATTTAATTAGGTATTTTATTCTAAACTCACCAATTTATCTACACTCCATGCTTCCGGTTTACCATTAAACATCGGTTTCGTTTGTGCCCAAACACTTTTAAATAAATCGGAATGTCTATAATTTTCTAAATCGGCTTCAGTATTCCAATAACTATACGTAAAAAAGATGTTGGTATTGTGTTTGTCTCTGTGTAATTCTAAAAACTGACAGCCTTCAAAATTACGAATGCGCTGTTTTACAGTTTCAAAATTAGCTTGAAACTCAGTAATATGCTCTTCAGCAAAACTCATTTTTACTATGCGTACAAACATTAATAGTTGTTTTGTGTTTCTGGATAGGGAGAAACTTTATTAATAAAATTAACGGTAACAGTGTCTCTTAAATTTAAACCCATAAGTGTACTAGCACTACCCACCGAGTGACTGTTACTTTTATAAATAGCAATTTCTAAGTAGTTAGACGAATTAAAAACAACCAAACCACGGCCTTCATCATTTCGTTTATCTTCTGGCGTTTCAAAGTTTACAATGTCGCTATACTTAGCGTATATTTTTTTAAACTTATAATTACGTGCCGAAATCTCGAAGCTTCTTCCTTTTTGTATACTTTCAAAAAAGGCCTGTTTTATATTAGAAATAACATTACCGTAATTATCTATATAAATAATGCTTCCTATAATCTGCGTTTTCTCGTCATTAACATAAGGTACCAAATTTCGTATTGGTTTTATGTTCGTTATTGGTTTACCAATAACACCTAAAGCACCACCACGTGCAATATGGCAAGCCACTTTTACAAAGGCATCTAATACAGGGAAACTGGTTTCAATTCTATCGTGAATATTAATTTCTACAAGCTGTTCTGGCGTAATTTCAGAACAAATCATACTCATAATCCCATTATTGGCACACACAAAGTAATGGCCATTTAGTTTCATGGCTATGTGTTGGTTCTCTTCATTAATTTCAGAATCTATACCAATAATATGTATTGTTCCTTCTGGAAAGCTACTGTAGGCATTTTGTATAATGTAGGCTGCTTCTGGAATATTAAAAGGAGAAACCGAGTGTGAGATATCAACAATTCTAACATCGGGCAATTCGCTGTAAATAGCTCCTTTTACCGCACCAGCAAAGTGATCTTTCTCACCAAAATCTGTTGTTAATGTAATAATTGCCATGGGCTAATTGTTGATATTTTTTTGAGTTATCAAACTTAAAAATGTGTAAGTTTGTTAAGTAAATTGTTGGTATAGCTTTATAGAAGCAAAACTAATAAAACTTAAGAGAAAAATTTAATTAAATCGTCTAGCTTTTGAACGAAATTATAATAGAACTTGAAGAAATAAGTCCAAAAGAGTTTTTTGGCACTGGAAATGAAAATATTGTACTGCTTAAAAAGTACTTCCCTAAATTAAAAATTGTTGCACGTGGTAATAAAATAAAAGCGTTTGGTGAAGAAGAATTATTAGATGAGTTCGATAGGCGTATGACGATGCTTTTAAAGCATTTTGGAAAATATAACAAGTTAGATGAAAATGTTATAGAGCGTGTTTTAACGAGCCAGAGTAGTGATGATTACACAACTTCTAAACAAAGTGGTGAAGTTATTGTTCATGGCGCAAACGGAAAATTAATTAAAGCGCAAACGGCTAACCAACGTAGATTGGTCGAGTTAATGCGTAAAAACGATATGGTTTTTGCGATTGGTCCAGCTGGAACAGGAAAAACATATACAGGTGTCGCTTTAGCTGTACAAGCTTTAAAAAATAAAGAGGTTAAACGTATTATTTTAACGCGTCCGGCAGTTGAGGCAGGGGAGAACCTTGGGTTTTTACCTGGCGATTTAAAAGAAAAATTAGATCCATATATGCAACCGTTATACGATGCATTACGAGACATGATTCCTGCAGAGAAATTAGCACATTATATTGAAAATGGTACCATACAAATTGCGCCTTTAGCGTTTATGCGTGGCCGTACTTTAGATAATGCTTTTGTTATTTTAGATGAAGGACAAAATACGACCCATAACCAAATGAAGATGTTTTTAACGCGTATGGGGAAAAGCGCTAAGTTTTTATTAACGGGTGATCCTGGGCAAATAGATTTACCACGACGTACTATTTCTGGGCTGAAAGAAGCACTTTTAGTACTAAAAGATGTGGAAGGTGTTGGTATGGTGTTTTTAGATGATAAGGATGTTATTAGACATAAACTGGTTAAAAAGATTATTGCTGCGTATAAGCAGATTGAGAATGCGGACTAGTTTTGCAGTAGGAAGTAGGAAGTAGGAAGTAGGAAGTAGGAAGTAGGAAGTAGGAAGTAGGAAGTAGGAAGTAGGAAGTTTGTGATTTTTGATGTAAGAAATAGGTTTTTACAAAGGAATAAACAAATTAAAAGCCAAAAGCCAAAAGCCAAAAGCCAAAAGCCAAAAGCTAAAAGCTAAAAAAAATTATATAAAATATATTCAGAACTATTTAAAGGACTAATGAGTAATACAATAATTGATTCCAATTTTAATTTTCCTGGACAAAAAAGTGTTTATAAAGGAAAAGTTAGAGCTGTTTACAGTTTAGAGAACGACCGTTTAGTTATGGTTGCCACCGACAGATTAAGTGCTTTCGATGTGGTAATGCCAAAAGGTATACCGTACAAGGGACAAATTTTAAATCAGATTGCAACTAAGTTTATGGCGCAAACTGAAGATATTGTGCCAAATTGGTTAACAGCAACTCCAGATCCTAATGTTGCAGTAGGTGAGTTGTGCGATCCTTTTAAGGTAGAAATGGTTATTCGTGGGTATATGTCTGGGCATGCAGCTAGAGAATATAAAGCGGGTAAACGTGTGCTTTGTGGTGTTGCAATGCCAGAAGGGATGAAGGAAAACGATAAATTTCCAGAGCCGATTATAACACCAGCTACTAAAGCAGAAATGGGAGATCATGACGAAGATATTTCTCGTGAAGATATTTTGAAGAAAGGTATAGTTTCTGAAGAAGATTATATAGTTCTTGAAGATTACACACGCAAATTATTTGCTCGTGGTACCGAAATTGCTGCGTCTCGTGGTTTAATTTTAGTGGATACTAAATATGAATTCGGAAAAACTAAAGATGGCAAAATTGTTTTAATAGACGAAATACATACGCCAGATTCTTCTCGTTATTTCTATGCTGATGGTTATGAAGAACGCCAAGCCAATAACGAAGCTCAGAAACAACTCTCTAAAGAGTTTGTGCGCCAATGGTTAATTGCGAATAATTTTCAAGGTCTTGAAGGACAAACTGTACCTGAGATGAGTGATGCCTATATAGAAAGTGTTAGTGAGCGTTATATTGAGTTATACGAGAATATTATGGGAGAGCCTTTTGTAAAAGCAGATGTTTCTAATATCCAAGAGCGTATAAAAAACAATGTGGAAACGTTTTTAGCTGAGAATTAAAAGAATTTAAGTTATAGATATTAAAAAAGACCTTGTGTGTGATAACAAGGTCTTTTTTTTGCTTTACAGAAGCTCAAATTTTGCAGTTATAGCACTTTCTATTTGAATTTTATCGAAATCTAATTTTATGTCTGAAGCTCTATTTATACCCAATGCTGTATTTATATATTCACCAGAATATCCTCTAAGCTTAATTCCTGATGTATGTCCTGAAAATGCTTGATTTGTATTTGGATCGAAATCTGAAATATAAATAG
The DNA here is from genome assembly GCA_947494205.1 of uncultured Flavobacteriaceae bacterium. Classification (GTDB taxonomy): domain Bacteria; phylum Bacteroidota; class Bacteroidia; order Flavobacteriales; family Flavobacteriaceae; genus JAHDHI01. The sequence goes on from CANLUH010000026.1 coordinate 31,161, forward strand.
CCTTTCCAATAGATTGGTCTATAGATTGAGCTGAGAGCATAGCTTGTTGTTTAGCTTTTTTTATGACTTTAGCTCTCATGTTTGTTTTTAATTCATCGAGTTTTGAATAATCAGTTTTATAGAGAAAAACATTAGAAATCCCTTTTTGTTCAAGGGATGTTAAAACGTTTCCTGCTGTTTCAGAATCATATAATAATAGGGAAAAAGATTTCGTTTTTAAGACATCTTTTTTTCTTAAAAAATATTGACGGAAATTGCTTTTTATATGAAAAAGTGAGAATTGTTTTTTTATATCTATTCCAAGACCAGTTAAAACATTTTTCATTTGATACTCGTGTTTTTCAATAGAGATTTTTCCTCTAGAATCTGCTTCATTAATAGTTATATTTAAGTAAATTCTATCTGGAACAATTAAAGTATCAATTTTAGCTGTTGTTTCTATATATGGGATTGAATTTGTTGATATTTGGGCATTTATAGACAACTTAATTAATAATAATACAATAAGTAGCGGTAACTTAGTTTTCATAGATTGATTTTTTAATGTTTCAATCGAATATATATCGATTCGATAATCTATAAAAACATTAAGGAGTAAACTAAATGTTTTATTGAGTGAAGTATGCTTTTGGTTTAGTTTTTAATTTGAAAGTAATTCATTGGGAACAACATAAGTAGCAGAGTACATTAGGTTTTTCTTTTTTCTTCTAAATCTAGTAAATGCTCTTTTATACCATTTTGGGTCGTCAGGTTCTGTACTATATTGCTCGTATGATATCACATCGTAAAACGTACCGTTTAACCAAGGTTCTATACCATAAATGGCAATTCCTTTTTCTTGAACACGTTTAAGTACAATTTCAAAATCAGTTTCTGAAAAGTAATAGATGTTTTCTGCATCGAAACCATTATTTAGATTTTTAAGTCCGTAGAATATTTTTGTTTTTAGATAGTCTGATTTGTTCATAGCATTAAAAGTAATTAATCCGAATAAACTGTTAAATCTGTTTCATGATAATTTATAATGTTAATCATTCGTTTATTTGGTTTTATTTTTTGCCCTTTTATATCCCAAAATTCCCATTTATCTATATATATAGTATTATTAAAGTAACTGTATGGACAACCTCCAGAACTTTTATCTGTTTCTAAAGTAACATTATAGTCTCCTTTTGCGATTATTACATTATTTTGAGTGACAAATTTCCATGTTCCTATTCGGTAGGTGTAGTTTACTTCTTTTGGAATGAATCCACAAAAGGTATAGGATGCTTCTTTACTGTCTCCAATTGCCTTTATATGAATACTATTTTGTTGAAACTTGTTTGTGCAACTAAATACAATAATTAATAAAATTAAAATTTTAAACTTATTCATTTATAACTATTTTCTGAATATTGTTTCTATATCTTTTATTGGGATAAAATAACTTACATTAATACAAGTATAGTAATACCATAACAGAAAGGAAGGTACACAAAACGAAATAAAAGAAAGCATTTTTACGACTTTTAATTGAAGAATATTTTTCACAAATTTCCATGGCGAATTCAAAGACAAAATTTTGATTATCAATGTAATAACAGGATAAAAAGACAAGCCCAATCAATTGTATATAAATAATTAAAAAGAGATTAATTTTATATTCTAATGAAAAATTATAAAACGTTAATAAGAGGAGTGTTGCCAAGATGCTGAGTATTAAATATCCAGTCCAGTAATAGCTTTTAGTCTTTATTTTCAAATCTTTATTCATTATGAAACATTGGTGCATTAAAGAATATTATTTGCAAAAGCATACATAATTAATTCTTTAGTGTTTTTTGTATTAGTCTTTAAGCGTAAATTTCTTTTAATATTATCAACGGTTTTTATTGCTAATACAAGTTTTTCAGCAATATCTCTAGTAGTCTGTTTTTTAACAATTAATTTGAGAACCTCTTTTTCTTTAAAGGTCAAGTTAAGCTTACTTGCTTTGTAGTTTTTATAGAGTTCGTAAGCTTCTTGTGTGTTTTCAAACTGTAAATTTGGGAGAGTATTATTTTCGTTTAATGTTTTTAACCAATTCAGTATTTCTTTTTCACTGATATGATTTTGTGATTTTTCTTTTTCTGGTTTCAATTGACACTAATTTAATTAATAACATAAATATAAAAGATATAATCCACTATGTAAAACTAAAAGACCTCACAATTATGCAAGGTCTTTAATCTGTTATGTAAAACTAGTTTTAATTATTCTGTAAAGCCGCTAGTATATCTGCTGGCTCAGCACGTTCTGTATAACGTTCGGTAACAAAATCGTAAATAATTTTACCGTTTTCATTTATGATATAAGTGGCTGCTAATGGTAATTCGTAATCGGTATTACCATTGTGTTTGTCTACTTGTATGTTAAACTCATTGGTGTAAAGGTCTTGCAGATCTTTTGGCATTTTAAATGTCAAGCCAAAGTCTTTTGCGACTTTGTTATCTACATCGCTTAATACTTGAAACGATATTTCGTTTTTTTCGCTTGTAGTTAAGGATTGATCTGGTAATTCTGGCGAAATAGCTATTAATTCTGCATTATTAGCTTCAATTTCTGGTAATATATTTTGTAATGCTTTTAGTTCCATATTGCAATACGGACACCAGCCACCCCTATAAAAAGATAAAACGACACGTTTACTTTTTAAACTATTAGACAGGTTTACGGGATTATTGGTTACATTATTTAATGTAAAATCCTTTATAGTATCCCCTGTTTTTAAAGCATTTTTGGTAATACCAGATTGTGCTAATGCATTAGTTGCATTATTCATGATGTTATATTTTTCGCTAGCTAATACTTTTTTTGTAGCTGCAGCTTTGGTATCTAATTGTTCTTTTAAAGTCATTTTTTATGTTCTAAAATGTTTGTATTACAAACTTTGTCGTATAAAAAAAGGATTCCTAATTTTAGAAATCCTTTTTTGTGTAAAATGTGTTTTTTGTAATATTATCTACAGGATCCATTTTTTAACGTAACATCCATAGTTACTTCATTATCTGCGTCTGTAGTTTCATCTAAAACATTCCAAGCATTAACTTTAAAGACTAATTCCCAATCTCTATCAAAATCAATATTAGAGGTGTTGCTTAGTGTTAGATTAACTGAGCCTTTCCATTGATCTTGCGATAAATAGGGCATTGTTGCAACTTTCCATGTTTTTATTTCTATAGTATCTGCACTTACAGATTTTTCTCTTAAAAAGATACTATTAGTACCACATAGTGTAGATTCTCCATCTATATTTCCTGTATTAAACCAAGCAACAAAAAACTCTGGTGCTGCATTGGTTTTACAATCTTTTAAATTGCCGTCTGCATCTATATAAAAAGAAGATGGATTTTGGTCTTCAAATTTACCCTTTTTATTATCGAATCGCGTTAATGAACTTGCTACATAATTTCTATGGTCGTTCATGCTTTCTGGATATTTATGTCTAAGGTAGGCAACATCTAAGGCGCTTAAATATTCTAAATTACCTTGCATGGTAGAAATATATTGTTTGTCGGTAGCATTCCAATTTGGTGTGTGATTCATACCAAAACCATGTGCTAATTCGTGTAATATGCCGTGCTTATAAGGGTGATTTTTAGACGATGGGTTAGAGAAGTGATTATAATTGGTAGATTTAGCCATAATTGTAAAATGGTCGGTTCCTCCATTAGATTTATCAAAACGACAGGTTCGCATTGCAAAAGTTAAATCACCGGGTAGGCTACAATTATTTGGCATAGGAGCATTAACATCTACATAATCGAAAATACTACTAGTGGCATTGCTAGGAAATAACTCGAATGCTGTTTTGTGTGGGTTTCCTGTCCAACGTCTCGTAAAATTTAACTTGCAACCTAAAACATCGCTAACTTCGTTTGTGGCTAATATAAATTCATGTCCTGCGGTTGTATTTGCCGCGAAATGCTCGTTACAAATATCGAAATCATGATTTACAGGGGTGTTTAAAAAATTACTTCCAACTTGAGAGTAGTTTACATTACGAACTGGAACTAAATACGTTGTACTTGGTGTTTCGTTACAAATATCGGCTACTTTGGTAATGCCACAACTAATAGTTAATAGCGCAATACAAGTAAAAAAAATAGTGTTTTTAATAGTCATTGGTTTTTGTTTTAATTGGTTAGAAAACAAAAGTAGACTAGAGGCAGTTTCATATAAAGAGGTGAAATACTGGTTTCTGTAGGGGAAATCCCCTTAAAATATATTTTTAGTTCCTATTTTTGCACAAATATTTAGTAATGGCAAAACAAGGAAGAGAAAAAAATACTAAAAATAAAGCGAAGCATACGAAGTTAATGAACCGAAAAAAGAATAAACTTCGTACTGAAAAGGAAACGCGAGAAGAGCGTTTAAAAGCTATTATTAGAAAAGCAAAAGAAAGTTAATCTACTCGATAATCGAGATTAAAAAGTCCCAAGGCTTGTCTCAAAACCCTAATGTTATTTTCCTCACTAATGTCTCGTGGGTTAGTCTTTAGATATTTTACTACAAGAAATAATAACCTTTTTACCAGTATTAAGTGTTGTAAAAAATAAGTAAGTATTACCACCATCTTTAATTTTTAACTTCTTCCTTATGGTTTGCACAGTGTCTGGGAAATTACGTGTTGTTACATTTGCTTTGGTTAGTTGTAATTCTCTTTTAAATTGTTTTTTATTATAATCTATTATGTTTTCAATTTTAAAGCGTCTACCAGGAAAAGACACTAAAGTCTCAGAAGTATATAAATGCGAGTGTTTTTGTAATTTATGTAATTGTAATTGATTACTAACACTATTAAAAGCACCCATTTTTAGTATGGCTGCATTGGGTTCGTATAAATAGGCGAGTGGTTCACAATAATTAGCTTCTGTTTCTGCTTCTTCGTTTAAATGAAACTGAAACGTTTGTTGTGTTGTTTTTAAAAGGTTTACAGTCTGTATATCGATATCTCCATTAAAATCACGTTCTAAAACCCATAACAACTCTTTTACTTCATTATTTACTGCTACGCTATAAATGGTTTTAACATGTTGTAATTCGTTAATACCAATAGAAATATCTAGTAACGGAGCCGTTTTTATGAGTATGGTTTTAGAGCGTTTAAATAACAACTCTAAATGCTCTGGAACATTGGGTAAACAATCGCTAAGCATAAATACTTTACCTTTTGCATCGTTTCTACGTGAAGGATCTATGTAAATGCAATCGTATGTTTGTTCGTTTTCTGTAAGATAGTTTATACCATTAGTGTTAATACAATTAATAATATCAACTTGTAATTGTTTATAATTATGTGCTACTATTTGCGATAGCTTTGTATTAATTTCGCAATGTGTTACGTGTTTAAATACTTTAGAAAAATAGTAACAATCTACACCAAAACCACCTGTAATATCAATTATAGACTGGCCAGAAACTAAACTAGCTTTGTGTTTTGCTGTTGTTTCTGAAGAGGTTTGCTCTATATTCAGTTTATTGGGGTAGTATATTTGTTTGGCATTAAACCACGTTGGTAATTTCTTTTCACAACGTTTCTTTGCTTCAATCTGTTCTATAATAGTTTTATTATCTATTGTAGTTTCCGGAATTCCTTTAAGTAGAAGCGAAGTAATATCTGAATTTAAATGTGCGTTTATAAATTCTTGATGTTCTGTATTTAATAAGGACGGATTCAAAAGTGAAAAAACTTAAAGACCTTTGGTTAATTTTTTTACAATTTTGTTTTCAGATAAAAACTCTTTCAATACAACTTTTATGGCAGTGTATGCAGGAATAGCAACAACTAATCCAACAATACCAAATAAAACGCCTGCAATAAGAATAACTAAAAATATTTCTAAAGGATGCGATTTTACACTTTTTGAAAATATAACAGGTTGACTAAAGAAATTATCTACTAATTGAGCAATGACAAAACCAATCATTACATAAATGGTTTTTGGTAAAATAACATCGCTAAAGCTTGCACCTAAATTACTAGTCATGGTAAGGGTTAGCATTAATACAGCACTAACCATTGGCCCAACGTAAGGAATGAGGTTTAAGAGTGCACAAAGAAAAGCGATGACTACTGCATTTTTAATTCCGAAAATGAGTAAAACAGCTGTATAAATAACAAATAGTATGAGTATTTGAAATACTAAACCCACGAAATACCTTGAAAGTAAATCTTTAATTTTTGTAAATGATTTTTTAGAGCGTTTTTCTTTATTATCTGGAATAATGGTCATAATACCATCTTCCATTAATTTACTGTCTTTTAAAAAGAAGAATGAAATAAATAATACAGAGAATAAACCAATACTAAAGCTTCCGAAGCCACTAACAATAGAGTTTAAAAAGTTTGGTATTACGGAGTAATCTATTTTTCCGAGAACATTAGAGTCTTTTAAGGATTGTTCTACATCTACGCTACTAATATTAAAATAGGTTGTTATTTCCTTGTAAAGCCCTTCAATATTACTTTGTAAGCTGTCTATATTTAAAAGTGATAAATTATGACCTTGTTCAACTATTAAAGGTATAAAAAGCATCACTAAGCCTACTAATAATCCTATTAAAAATACCATAGTAACAATAACCGAAAGTGTATTGCTAAACTTTAATTTGCGCCTTAAAAATAAAACTATAGGGCGCCCAATAAGCGATATAACACCTGCTATAGCTATATAGACAATGATAGCTTGTATTTTATATAAAAAGAAAACAAGAATGAGCACACCTAGTATAATCCCTAAAGATTTTAATATGCCGTTAGATATGGTGTTAGAATTCATTTAGTAAATATACATATTGCTGTTAAATTTCCGAATTGCTGATTAGAATTTATTCTACTGAATGGATTTAATGCGTTGTTTTTTATCAAATAGAGTAAATAATCGTAAATCGAAATCCGTAAATCGTAATTAGTTAAACAGATTGCCAAGTTACTTAGGTTCCTCGCCATGACGTTTCATTTTAACTTCATTTGAGTAAGCAATCGTAAATCAAAATTCGTAAATCGTAATTCTTACTAGCGTAACTGTTTGGTGATTTCGTACAATGCAATATTAGTGGCTTGTACAACATTCATGCTGCTGTTTTGCCCAAACATATCTATATGAATAGCGGTATCGCTAAGTGCTAAAATAGATTCAGAAACGCCAAAATTCTCATCACCAATAACAAGTGCTATTGGTTCTTCTTTAGAAAATTGACACTTATGAATTGGGGTACTATTATCTGTGATTTCTAAAGATGCTATTTTGTAACCTTTAGTTTTTAATTGATTTATAACTTCGGAAGTATTCTCATTAATTTCAAAATCTACAACTTTTTCGGTAGCTCTAGACGTTTTTGTCATTTTTCTACCCATAGGTATTTCTGAAGCACAGAATATAATTTTTTCAATTCCGAAGGCATCAGCAATACGAAATAAACTACCAATGTTTGGAGCATTTGTTACATTTTCACAAACTAAAGTTATTGGAAATTTATGTTTGGTAAATTTGGTGGTATAGTGGGTTAATTGCATTTAAAAATACTAAAAATGAAAAGGTTTGCCGCAATTATAACTTGAATGAAATACATTAGAGCTGATAATACAACATCCAAAAGATTCTGAATGAAAATTATCAAAACCAATAGTATAAGTATGTTCATTAATATTAGATAATGACAATAAAAAAAATAACATTGCTAAACTAATGGCTGTAATTTTATGTCTGAGTTTAAATGGTTTCATAAAGTTTAGAATTTAGCATGAATACTATCACAATAATAGGTTAAATGAAGAGGTGTTGGATCGCATTGAAATGGTCCACAAAAGCTAATACCTAGATTTGTATAACTCTGATTTATATCTTCGATAGATTTAAAAATAAAAATGATGACTAGTGAAAACGCTAATATTTTATGTGATAGTTTAAATTCCTTCATTTAAAATAATTCTTCTAGTTAATATAATTTAAAAACTTGTCAATCGTTATTCTTAAATCAAAACTTGCATTAGTTTTCAAATGCATATTTTACAATATTCGCACCCATTTGTAGAGAGCGTAATCTTACTTCTTCGGGATCATTATGTACTTCGGGATCTTCCCAACCATCTCCTAAATCACTTTCAAAAGTAAATAATAAAACTAATCTAGTTTTATGAAATAAACCAAAGGCTTGTGGGCGTTTACCATCGTGTTCATGGATTTTTGGTAAGCCTTTTGGAAATTTATAGGCTGCATTAAAAATAGGATGGTTATTTGGTAATTCTACCAATTCCTGATTTGGGAATACTTTTTTTAACTCTTTGGTAATATAGGGTTGCATCCCATAATTATCATCGATATGTAAAAAACCGCCAGATACTAAGTAGTTTCTTAAGTTTTCGGCATCTTCATCGCTAAAAAACACATTGCCATGCCCAGTCATGTGTAATAATGGGTATTGAAAAATATCTGAACTTCCAACTTCTACCGTTTCGGGTTTGGCTTTCATTTTTGTATCTATATTGTCATTACAAAACGCAATAAGATTTGGTAATGCCGTAGGGTTACTATACCAATCGCCACCACCTTTATATTTTAAAATGGCTAAATCTTGTGCTGTACTAAATTGTATAGTAAAACAGGTAATTGCAATACTGAATAGGAAAATTCTTTTCAATGTCATGTCTCAAAAATAACAAGATTTACAGTGTAAAACACATTTTTAACGAAATTTTGAAAAAAGACTATAGTTATTCATTTACAAAGGCTACAGAATGGCAAGCTACAATAGCAGCTGTTTCTGTACGAAGTCTTGTTTCTCCAAGGGTTACAGGTTTCCAGTTACTTTGTAATGCAAGTTCAATTTCTTTGGTACTAAAATCGCCTTCTGGACCTATAAGTATGGTTGTAGTATTAGTAGGCTGTAACAGACTTTTTAAGGATTGTTTTTGTGTTTCTTCGCAATGTGCTATAAAACAATCGCCTTCGGGAGTTGTTTTTAGATACTCTTTAAGGGATATCGCGTCTTTAAGTTCTGGCAAATAACATTGTAAGGATTGTTTCATTGCAGATTGTAAAATTTTTTCAAAGCGTTCTGCTTTAATTACTTTACGTTCGCTATGATCGCAAATAATAGGCGTAATGCTAGTAATACCTATTTCTGTAGCTTTTTCTAAAAACCACTCGTAGCGGTCGTTCATTTTAGTTGGTGCTACGGCTAAATGCAAATTATATTTTGTGGGTGTTTGTTGTGTTTTAGAATGTATGGTTGCTATACAATTTTTAAGTCCAGCAAGTGTTATTTTTGCTTCAAACAGCCAGCCTTTACCATTGGTAATGTGCATGGTATCTCCAATTTGTTTACGTAGCACTTTTACAATATGTTTACTTTCTTCTTTAGAAAAAGAGAATTGCGTCGTGTTTTCGTTTATTTCTGGATTATAAAATAACTGCATTAGGCTTTGTCTGTAACTTTTAAGACTTTTACTTCTTTAATTGTTTTAATTCTATGCGTTTTTAAAATAACGTAATAGCCATTGTCTTTTGGTGTGCGTACGGTGTAAATATCTCCTAAATTGTTATTTAAACTACTTACTTGTTCTTCTACTTCAATAGGCATATCTCCGTCTTTAAACCATCCAGAATCTCCACCTGCATAAGCATTTTTATCCATGGAGTATTTTTTAGCTAAATCTTCAAACTTAATACCGTCTTTATGTTGTTTTATAATGTCTTTAGTAATCTCATGTATTTTTTTTAGTTTCACTGTATTACCATCTAAAAACACATAACTCATTCTATAATGCGGCTCGTTTGTTCTTTCTATAACCTTATAGTGTACTTTACCGAATTCTACATCTACGGTTTTAGTAGCACCAATTGGTAAGGCTAAAATAGCTTTAGACAATTTAGTTTTATGTTTTGCTTCGTTAAAAACAATTAATTTATTATTCTTTTTAGATTTTTTAGTTTCTATATAAGCTTCTGCTTGTTCTACAGTTGCAATAGTGTCTAATGCTTTTTTTAATTTTCTGTTTTGCGCAAAAGAAGCGGTAGAGAAGCATAATACGATTAGAAGTAGGGCTTTGTTCATTAGGTTCAATTTTTTATCACACAAAAAAACAAAATATTATAGTGTGTTGTATTATTATTTAAAACTTTATTAACAGGGATTTAAACAATATATACCCACGAAAGGGGGTATGTCATCATACGAAAGTGGGTATCTCATCATACGAAAGTGGGTATCTCATCATCTGAAAGGTAGTAATCTCATCATGAGGAAGATAATAATCTTCTATAAACCATAGTATTACAATTTGCTCTTAGCGTGTTCTAAACCTAATTCTATGTAGTGTAATAATTCTAATTCAGTTTCTATACCATCTTCTAAGACATAGATAAACTCTTTCATGGGCTTTTTAGTAAAGTCCATAGGTGTTACGGTTGGTTTTTTTAATTCAGTTTCCATTTTTTCTGAAATAACACGTACCATTAGTTTATTTTTAATAACCCCAATAGTCATTTTTCCTTTATACAGAAAAGCAATTCCTCCAAACATTTTTTTATCAGTAAAAACCTCTTGAAAGAATTGTAATTGTTCTTTTATTCTATTGGCGAGTTGTGTGTTGTAAGCCATATTTTTGAATTACGAATTACGAATTACGAATTACGAATTACGAATTACGAATTACGAATTACGAATTTTGATTATTTTCTTATCTATAAACCATGTGATACCAACTAACGCAGAGAAAATAGCAACATGTACTGCTATAGCTTTAATTAATAAAAACAATGCACTAATAGCTTGTCCTAAATTAGGTTGAGATTCCCAATTGTTCCATGTATTTGGTAAATAATCTCTATGTATTGTGGTAATGACTATTACGTAACGTTCAATATTTGGACCAGAAGCAATAGTTATAAATGAAAATAATAAAACCAATAATAGACTACGAATATTAATAGCTCTAAGAGTTTTAAACCATAATAATTGTGTAAGCATACAGTATACAATTGGTCTTAAAACCATATACCAATATGCCCATGCATAAGGACCAGTTGCCCTATCTATATAATTACTACTATCAATTGTAGAGTAAAAATAGATCATTGTTATTAAATAATAAACTAAATAAACGATTCCAAAAATCCGTATTATAACCGTTCCATAATTGAAATAAGATGCTAGCGTATTTTTGAAATCAGAATTTGTAAAAAATGAAAGTATAAAGACAAGTATTGAGCATAAGCCAAATCCTAGAAAAATAGCTTCAAAAATAAATCTTATAGTCTCGTTTCCCAATAATTAACGTTTTTAAATTTTTAATCTCGCTGAAGCCATAACATTGCTTTCAGCGAAATCATCTTCTAAGTATTTTAAATAGCCAACTATAGCAATCATAGCAGCATTATCGGTAGTGAATTCAAATTTAGGAACATAAGTAGTCCAACCAAATTTTTTCTCACCATCTTTTAAAGCTTGTCGTATTCCAGAGTTTGCCGAAACACCACCACCAATAGCAATATGTTTAATTTCGGTTTCTTTAGTTGCTAATTTTAATTTGTCTATTAAAATACCAATAATGGTATATTGAATAGAGGCGCAAATGTCGTTTAAGTTTTCGGTTATAAAATTGGGGTTTGCTTTTACTTCACGTTGTATAAAATATAACACAGCAGTTTTAAAACCAGAAAAACTAAAATTTAAACCTCCAACTTTTGGTTTGGTAAATTGGTATGCTTTTGGGTTTCCTAATTTAGCACGTTTATCTATTTCTGGTCCTGCAGGATAGCCAAGACCTAGAATTTTTCCGCTTTTATCGTAAGCTTCACCAACAGCATCATCTATGGTTTCTCCAATCACTTCCATTTTAAAGTAATCGTCTACTCTTACAATTTGAGTGTGTCCTCCAGATATCGTCATTCCTAAGAAAGGAAAAATAGGTTTTTCATAGCCTTCTTCATCTATAAAATGCGCCAAAATATGAGCTTGCATATGGTTAACATCTATTAACGGGATATTTAAACCGTAAGCCATAGATTTAGCAAAAGAAGTTCCTACTAATAAAGAGCCCATTAAACCTGGGCCACGAGTAAAGGCAATAGCATGCAATTGCGATTGTTCTATGCCTGCTTTTTTAAGTGCTTGCGCTACAACTGGAACAATGTTTTGTTGGTGTGCTCTAGAGGCTAATTCTGGTACCACACCACCATATTCTTCATGTATTTTTTGACTAGCTATAACATTACTTAAAATTTTTCCGTTACATATTACAGCAGCGGCTGTATCGTCGCAAGAGCTCTCAATACCAAGGATGTAAATATTTTGTGAAGACATTAGCGTATTTTAGGCACAATTATTGTTAATTTTGAAATCATGAAAAAACATCTAAATGTAAACGTTTTTTCGTATTGCAAATGTAGTTTATTCTTAAAGAAAGTTATAACTTAAAATTTATATCAAAAAGTTTCTAAAAATATTAGCTAAGATAGCGGCAATTATACTGCTGCTTTTTATCATTTTGGTATTGTTTCTTTCTATTCCCGCTGTACAAACTAGGCTGGGACGTTATGCTACAGAAAAAATTAATGAAGAGTATAAAACAAATATTAATATAGAAAAGGTTGGACTTCAGTTTAATGGAGATGTAGAACTTAAACAAATATTAATAAGAGATTTTAAAAATGATACGTTAATCAGTGCTTCAGAATTAAACACTTCTATTCTAAATTTTAAAAACCTTTATAATAATAAACTCAATTTTGGCGATATAGATTTAGAAAATTTAGTCTTCAACATTATTACTTATAAAGGCGAAACGGATACTAATTTAGATGTTTTTGTTGCTAGGTTTGATGATGATAACCCTAGAAAAGAAAAAAGTAACTTCTTATTATCGTCTAGTGATGTTTCTGTTTATGATGGCACATTTAATTTAATTGACGAAAATAAAGAAACACCTCAAATTTTAAAATTCACAGATTTAGGCATAAATGCTACCAATTTTGTAATTAATGGAAGTGATGTAGACGCTAGAATTAACACTTTAGGTTTTGTAGATAGTCGCGGGTTGGTGATGCAAAATATGTCTACTAATTTTAAGTATACATTATCGGAAATGCGATTCGATAATTTAAATATAAGAACAAAGCAATCGACTTTAAAAGGAGATTTAAAGTTTAATTATAAAAGAGAAGATTTTAAGGATTTTGAAGATAAAGTAAAGGTCACCGCCAATTTTACAGAAGGTGATATTGCTTTAGATGAGTTAAATACGTTTTACAACGAGTTTGGTAGAAATCAACATGCTACATTAAGTACACAATTAACAGGAACTTTAAATGATTTAACAGCCAATAATTTAAAGTTAACAACTAATACTAGAACAAATATTTACGGAACATTAAACTTTAAAAACTTGTTTAATGTTGCCGACGATAACTTCGAAATGGAAGGGGAGTTTACTAATTTATCTTCTAGTTATTATGCTTTAAGAAATTTATTACCCAATGTTTTAGGAGAGTCTATACCTTCTATATTTAGTAAATTAGGTACGTTCTCTATAACAGGTAATACACATATTACATCGCAGAATATAAAAGCAAAACTTAACATTAATACCAATTTAGGGTTTGTAAGTTCCGACTTAGAAATTTTTAATGTGGATGATATAGATACTGCGTCCTATAAAGGGAACGTTATTTTTGATGCTTTTGATATGGGAATATTTTTAGAAGACCCAAAACTTGGTGCTATATCTTCAAATTTAGATGTTGATGGTGTTGGGTTTGAAAAAGAAAATTTACGTTCTCAATTAACAGGAGACGTTTATTCTATAGTTTACAATAACTATACTTACGAGAATATTGTAGTTAACGGAAAATATCAGCAGAATGTATTTAATGGAGAGCTAATTGCCGATGATAAGAATTTAAAATTAAGATTTAATGGATTAGCAGATTTGTCTAAAGACGTTAATTCGTTCGATTTCGTTGCTAATGTTAATTATGCCAACTTAAAAGTACTTAATTTTTATAATAGAGATGATACCTCAATATTTAAGGGAACTGTAAGTATGAAAATGCAAGGGACTACGGTAGATGACGCTGTGGGAAGTATTACATTTAATAAAACAAATTATAAAAATGAAACAGACGATTATTATTTTAATGATTTTGCTGTACAATCGTCATTTAAAAATGATGAAAGAATAATAGAAGTTAATTCGCCAGATATTGTTAAAGGCCAAATAAGCGGAAACTTTAAATTCATAAATATCGCTAAGCTTTTTGAAAACTCTATAAAAGATATTTACACTAATAAGGTACCTAATGTTATTGATGAAGATCAGTATATTGATTTTAATTTTAAAATCTATAACAAAATTGTAGAAGTCTTTTTTCCAGAAGTAAAATTAGGATCTAATACTTTTATAAAAGGCCGTGTAGAAACAGATGAGAAAGAATTTAAACTAACCTTTAAATCTCCAAAAATTGAATTACTAGATTATTTTGCTAGCGATATAGAAGTACAAGTAGATAATAGAAACCCTTTATTTAACACCTATATAGAAATAGATAGTGTTAATACAAAATATTATAGTGCTTCTAAGTTTAATTTAATTAATGTAACGCTAAAGGATACGCTGTTTATGCGTTCGGAATTTAAAGGCGGAAAAAATAATACAGACGATTATAATCTGAGTTTTTATCACACTATTAATGAAGAGAATAAATCTGTAGTCGGTTTTAAAAAGAGTGATGTAACCTTTAAAGACAATAAGTGGTTTGTAAATAATAAACGAGACAATTTTAATAAAATAGAATTTGATAGGGATTTTAAAAATTTTAAAATAAATCGTTTTGTGATGAATCATAATAACGAAGAAATTAAACTATCTGGCGTTTTAAGAGATTCTACATACAAAGATTTAAAACTTGATTTTAAAGATGTAGATATTGCTAAAATAACGCCACGGATAGATAGTTTACTATTAGGAGGAAACGTTAATGGTAAACTTAATATTCTTCAAAAAGAGGGGAGTTACTTACCAACTTCTTCTGTCACTATAGACGATTTAAAAATTAATAGAACACCTTTTGGTTCGTTTGATGCTAATATTAAAGGAAATGAGTCATTAACTTATTATACTATTGATGCTAAGATAAAAGATGATAAAACAAAATCCTTTTCGGCAAAAGGATACATAAATGTGGCAGAAACGACTTCTAAAATAGCCATGAATTTAGATTTTAATAAATTCACTTTAGCACCATTAACACCTTTGTTAGACCCAGTATTAAATAAGATACGTGGAGATGTTAGTGGAACAGCAAAAGTAGTTGGTAATTTAAATAAACCAGATATAAACGGAGAGTTATATATAGACAATGGTGGATTAAATGTGCCTTATTTAAATGTAGATTTCGATTTTCAAGATAAAGCATCGGTTTCGTTAAAAAATCAAAGTTTTATATTTAATACTATAAATATTACAGATACAAAAGAATCTTCTACAGGCGTATTGGATGGTACAGTAAGTCATACCAATTTTGGGAAGTGGAATTTAGATTTAAATATAAGTACAGATCGTCTTTTAATATTAGATACAAAAGATACCGAAGATGCATTGTATTATGGCAAAGGCTTCATAGGCGGTACTGCTAATATATATGGACCAACAGAGGCATTAACCATTACTGCAGATGCGCAAACTAAAGCAGGAACAGAATTTTATATTCCATTAAACGATTTAGAATCTTTTGGTGACAATTCTTTTATTCATTTTTTAAGCCCAGAAGAAAAACTAGCCAAGTCTGAAGGTAAAGAAGTGATTAAAAAAGATATAACAGGTTTAGAATTAGAATTTAATTTAGATGTTACTAATGATGCGCTTATAGAAATTAAAATGGATAGAGAGTCTGGAAGTACTATTAGCGGAAGAGGAGCGGGAGAATTACTATTTAATATTAATACTAACGATAAGTTTAATATGTTTGGTGACTTTATTGTTTGGGAAGGGTATTATAACTTCTTTTTTGGAGGTATAGTACAAAAACAATTTGTAGTAAAACCATACGAAAGTAACTTGAGGTGGGATGGAGATCCTTTAAAAGCAATAATAGACATCAAGGCATTATATTCAACACGAACAAATCCGTCGCCTTTGTTAGATAATCCTATTAGGCAAAACATTAGAACTGATTTAGAAATTAATCTAACGGGGCAATTAGAAAAGCCAGATTACGATTTCCAGTTCGAGTTTCCAAATATAAGCTCTACATTAAAGTCTGAATTACAATATAGGTTAGACTCTAAAGAAGACCGAGACAAACAAGCTCTAAATCTATTAGCAACAGGAGCATTTAACAGGCAATTAAAAGATTTAAACGTAACTGGAACATTAACCGAACGTTTAAATGGATTAATAAATGGTTTGTTCTCAGATAATGAAGGAAAGTTACAAGTCGGTGTAAATATAGAAGCAGCACAAAATACACCAGGCTTTGAAACTGATAGTCGTGTTGGTGTAACCTTACAAACTAAAATTTCAGACCGTGTACTTATTAATGGAAAAGTAGGAGTGCCTATTGGTGGTGTTAGCGAATCTGTTATAGCAGGAGATGTACAGATAGATTTTTTATTAAATAAGGAAGGGACACTAACAGCGAAAGTATTTAATAGAGAAAACAGTATTCGTAATTTTGGAGAAGAAATAGGCTATACACAAGGACTAGGTATAGCATATTCTGTAGACTTTGATACGTTTGGAGAATTGCTTCAAAAAATCTTTAAAAAGAAAGATAAAAAAAGTATTGAAAAGGAAGAACCAAAAGATAATAAACAAGAAACTGATGGTAATCGATTTTCAGATAATTCCATTAGGCTTAAGAAAAAGCAAAATTAACTTCATTTTTTGCATCCCAAATTGTGCATAGTATCAATATTTTACCCTTTTTTCAACATTTTTATCAACTAAAACGTTATAGTGAAAAATGTCTCGTTAAATTTTAACAAAACCATCGTATTATATTGATTTTCTTTTATAGCTTTACCTAAAATAACTAGAAAATTAATGTCAAAATCAATAAAAAAGATAGGTGTAATGACTTCTGGAGGAGATGCTCCAGGGATGAATGCTGCTATACGATCTGTTGCCAGAACATGTGCATATCATGGTATAGAATGCGCAGGTATTTATCGTGGTTATGAAGGAATGATTGAAGGTGATTTTAAAGAATTAACGGCACGTAATGTAAAAGGCATTATAAATAAAGGAGGAACCGTTTTAAAATCGGCAAGGTCAAAAGAATTTAGAACACCCGAAGGACGTAAAAAGGCGTATGAAGCTTTAAAGGCTGAAAATATAGATGCACTAGTAACTATTGGCGGAGATGGTACATTTACAGGCGCTTTAATATTTAATCAAGAATATGGATTTCCTGTTATGGGAATACCAGGAACTATAGATAACGATATCTTTGGAACTTCTCATACATTAGGGTACGATACTACGCTAAACACAGTAGTAGATGCTATAGATAAAATTAGAGATACTGCAAGCTCACATAACCGACTATTCTTTGTAGAAGTTATGGGAAGAGATGTTGGGCACATTGCATTAAATGTAGGCGTTGGAGCAGGAGCAGAAGAGATTTTAATACCAGAAGAAGATTTAGGTTTAGATCGTTTATTAGAATCTTTAAGACGAAGTAAAAAATCTGGAAAATCATCGAGTATTGTAGTTGTTGCAGAAGGCGACAAAATAGGAAAGAATGTTTTTGAGCTAAAAGACTATGTAGAAGAAAACATGAGTGAGTATGAAGTACGTGTTTCTGTGTTGGGACATATGCAACGTGGAGGTTCACCTTCTTGTTTCGATCGTGTATTAGCTAGTAGAATGGGAGTAAAAGCAGTAGAAAGTTTATTAGAAGGAAAATCTAATGCTATGGTAGGTCTTATTAGCGATAAAATAGCCTTAACGCCATTAGAGAAAGCAATAAAAGGACAATCAAAAATAAATAAAGAATTAATACGTGTGTCAGATATCATGACCACATAATCATAGAAGAAGAATATGTCAAAATTAAAATTAGGAATTAACGGATTTGGTAGAATAGGAAGAATAGTATTTAGAGCTACTGTAAAAAGAGATAATGTAGATGTTGTAGCAATAAATGACTTATTAGATGTAAATCACTTAGCCTATTTATTAGAATATGATTCTGTACACGGAAAGTTTGATGGAACGATTGAAGTGAAAGATGGTAATCTTGTAGTAGATGGAAAAACAATTAGAGTAACAGCAGAGCGTGACCCTAAAAATTTAAAATGGGATGAAGCAGGAGCAGAAGTTGTTGCAGAATGTACTGGTATTTTTACAACATTAGAAACAGCAGATTATCACATACAAGCAGGAGCTAAAAAAGTAGTCATCTCTGCACCAAGTAAAGATGCACCTATGTTTGTTATGGGAGTTAATGACGACACGTTGAAAGCTAGTGATACTATTGTATCTAACGCCTCTTGTACAACTAACTGTTTGGCACCAATAGCAAAGATAATAGAAGATAACTATGGGATAGAAGAAGCTTTAATGACAACTATTCACGCAGCAACATCAACACAGTATACAGTAGATTCACCTTCAAGAAAGAATTACCGTTTAGGACGTTCTGCAATGAACAATATAATCCCTACAAGTACAGGAGCCGCTAAAGCCGTAGGTAAAGTAATACCAGAATTAGATGGAAAGTTAACAGGAATGGCATTTCGCGTACCAACCGTAGATGTTTCTGTAGTAGACTTAACAGTAAAAACTAAGAAAGAAACGTCTATAGAAGAGATTAAAGCAGCCTTTAAAAAAGCATCCGAAGGAGCAATGAAAGGTGTTTTAGGTTATACAGACGAAATGGTAGTATCTCAAGATTTTGTTAGTGATGATCGTACAAGTATCTTTGATGCAGAAGCAGCGATAGAGTTAAATTCTACTTTCTTTAAACTAGTATCATGGTATGATAACGAGTTCGGCTACTCTAATAAACTAGTAGATTTAGCAGAGAAAGTAAACAACTTATAAAAACAATCTTAAAAACGCTATTGATATAATTTTAATTATTAATAGCGTTTTTTCATTAAAAAAATAGCCTTAAAATACACAACTTATGATTTTAATAGTTGATAGTGGATCTACAAAGTGCGATTGGATTGCTGTAGATGAAAACGGAAATCAAGTTCTAGAAAAAATTAGAACAAAAGGATTAAATCCAGCAATTCTAACAGAGAAAAAACTTAAAAAGACCATAAAAAAAAGTAAGGAGTTAAAAGAAAATAAAGACAAAGTTACTCATGTCTTTTTCTATGGCGCTGGTTGTGGTACAGAAAAACCACGATTAATGCTTAAATTGGTATTGCAATCGTTTTTTACAGAAGCACAAGTAAGTGTTAATGAAGATACTATGGCAGCCGTTTACGCAACTATTAATAACAATACAGAAGCTGCAGTAGTTTGTATTTTAGGTACAGGATCTAATTGTAGTTATTATGATGGCAGTGTATTACACCAAAGAGTAGATTCTTTAGGCTATTCTATTATGGATGATGCGGCAGGTAATTATTACGGAAGACAATTATTACGTGACTATTATTTTAATCACATGCCAGAAGATTTAAAAGTGTCTTTTGCAGATAAATATAACTTGGAAGCCGATTATATTAAGCATAACCTTTATAAGCAACCCAATCCAAATGCCTATTTAGCAAATTTTGCTGAGTTTATGATACTTAATAAAGATTCTGAATATGTAGTAGAGCTTATAAAAGAAGGCGTTCGTGTGTTTACAAGAAATATGATTATGCAATATAAAGAAGAACTAAAAACGGTTCCTGTACATTTTGCAGGATCTATAGCGTTCTTTTGTCAAGATGAAATTAAGACCATTGCAGAAGAATTTAATTTTAAAGTAGGTAATTTTGAACGTAGACCAATAGAAGGTTTAGTAGATTACCATATAAAAAACTTAAAAGGATAATTAGTTTAATATATGTTAGTTAATAATGAAATAAGGCAGCCTGAAAGTATCCTAATTAAACTATAGTAATTTTTCAGGCTGTCTTTTCATTTTTTATAAGAGATAGTATTATTCACAATTAGTTGAAAAGTTGCTGCAAAAGTTTTACATTTAAAGCATATTAAAACAACTTAAAAATTAATTTCATGCTGAAAAAACACTTTTTCGCTTCCTCTATAGCTATTATATTAACACTCTCTTTTACCAATTGTAAACCAGACACTAAAAATATAAATAAAGATTATAAGTTTTATAATTTACAGCAGCAAGGTTGGAAGTCTAAGCGTGTCAATACATTTATTGAAGATATTAATTATACAGCAACGGAAGTACCACTGCAATATTATATTTTAAAAAATAATCAAGATAATCCTCAAATAGTAGATTCTCTTTATACTCTAAATAATAAAGAACGTGTTGTCGAAATTGAATTCGAACATAGTGAACAAAAAGATTTACTTAAACAGGAATTTACAAACAGAAATTATGAAGATGCTGTAAAATATATGGCATTTACAATAGAACAAGATTTTACGGTAGTTACTTCTTCTAACGATACCATAAAATGTTCAGGAGTAAATTTTGAACGTAATTTTAAAGTAGCACCTTTTAAACGTGTTCTACTTTACTTCAATGATATAAATCCAGAAGACAATATCAAGTTAATTTATAAGGATCAATTATTTGGTAATGGTACTATGGAATTTAATTTTAATGAAATTCCTATAAAATTATAATCACAATTATTTTAGTTAAAAAAATGATACTACCGCATTAGGTATAAAATGTATTTGTGTTTTAAAAGTATAGTTATAACAGTACTATTTTAATAGAAATGCTTTTAAATCGTTATAGGTGCTAATTGCAGTTGCTACTTTTGTTTTATGCATTACTGCTTGTATTTGTGGCGGTAAACTCTGTTTTTCGCCAATAGTATCTTCTACAACATCTAAAAACTTCGTTGGGTGTGCGGTTTCTAAAAACACACAATGCGCATCAGGGTTGTGTTTTAAATGCGCTTTACTGCCTAAATAACCAACAGCTCCGTGTGGATCTGCAACATAATTATAAGTGTTATAAATGTCTTTTAAAGCAGCTTTAGTTTCTGCATCAGTAAAACTGTAAGACGATAAATGATCTTGTAGCGTTTTAAAATCGTTATTATAAATTTCTTGTATACGTATAAAATTACTTGGGTCTCCCACATCCATCGCATTACTTATGGTTTGTACAGAGGGTTTAGGAGTGTAATCTTTAGTTTTTAAATAATTTGTTACCACATTATTAGCATTGTTAGACGCTATAAAATGTTGTATTGGTAAGTCTAATTGTTGTGCCATCATACCTGCACATACATTACCAAAATTACCACTAGGTACAGAAAACACAATGTTTTTATAAGTATTATGTAATTGCTTATAAGCAAACATAAAGTAGAATAGTTGTGGTAACCAGCGTGCTACATTTATAGAGTTAGCAGACGTTAATTGCATTTTAGACGTTAAAGCATCGTCTAAAAATGCACGTTTTACCATGGCTTGGCAATCGTCGAACGTACCATTAACTTCTAATGCGGTAATGTTTTTCCCTAAAGTAGTTAATTGCTTTTCTTGTATATCGCTTACTTTGCCGCTTGGATATAAAATAACAACATTTACACCTTTTACGCCTAAAAAGCCATTAGCTACAGCTCCTCCAGTATCTCCTGAGGTTGCTACTAAAACGGTTACTTCGTTAGTGTTATCTCTATTAAAATAACCTAAACAACGTGCCATAAAACGTGCGCCAACATCTTTAAATGCCATGGTTGGGCCATGAAATAACTCTAAAGTAGAAATCTGTTCACTTAATTTTACTACAGGAAAATCGAAAGACAGGGTTTCTTCTATAATGGTTTTTAAAATGGGTTCTGGGATATCTGGAGATACAAATTGTTTAATGGCTTCGAAAGCAATTTCGGAATACGATAGTTCGTCTATGTTTTCGAAAAACGATTGAGGTAATGGTGTTATTTGCTCCGGAAAGTATAAGCCTTTGTCTGGCGCTAATCCTTTTATTACAGCATTTTTGAATGATGTATTTGGTGCTTTTCTATTTAGAGAGTAATAGTTCATGTTAGTATTCAGTATTCAGTATTCAGTATTCAGTATTCAGTATTCAGTATTCGGTATTCAGTATTCGGTATTCAGTAATTAGTGATTATATGCTTTAACTTAAAATGTTCTCGATACAATTCCGATAGTTATCGGAATCACTCGAACTGACGCATTTTATCTTATAGATTTTTTAACTTTCATTATTCATTATTCATTATTCATTATTCATTATTCATTATTCATTATTCATTATTCATTATTCATTATTCATTA
>CANLUH010000027.1 GCA_947494205.1 uncultured Flavobacteriaceae bacterium
CATCTTGTATTCGCACTAATTAAAAATCAAACTTTTTATAAAAATCGTTTGGTCACGTCATAGAAATCGAACTGACGTTACTATTTATTATTGTCTATTACATGTTAAACGATCAGTTTTACTATTTTTTAGTGTTCTCCTTTTAATTTTTAAATGCTATAAATTCTGCTGGTACTGCATCTGTTAACCAAACGCCATTTTCCGATTGGTAAAAGGTATAACCTTTATCGTGCATATCTTTTGCTCTTATGTTTAAAATAATAGCTTGCCCTCTTCTACTACCTACTTTTACTGCGGTTTCTAATTCGTTTGTTAGATGTACGTGTTGTCTGCTCATTTTTTGCAGTCCGTTTGTTTTTATAGCACTCATAAATTTACCTACGGTTCCATGATATAAATACGCTGGTGGTTCTAAGGATTCCAATTTTAAATCTATTGTTGTGATTGAATGGCCTTGGTTTGCTCTTATTTTTGTTTTATCGTCGTTAAAGGCAAAGCGTTTTTTATCGTTTGTTTCTACAATATCTTCTAAACTTTCCTTTGAGAACCTTACATTTCTTTTATTGGCTTTTGTTATTAGTTCGTTGATGTCTGCCCAACCGTTTTCGTCTAATTCTAATCCTATTTTACCTGGGTTATGTCTAAGGATTAAGCTTAAAAATTTGCTTATTCGTTTTTTATTCTTGTCATTCATTTTAATTGATAGGTTTTCCGTTTAATATGTCTTTCTGCATTCTTCCTATTGGCATTCTGTACACTGGAATTTTAATATTATAGTGTTTAATGCCTTCTTTTATTTTTTGGTCTATTTCTTTTACATCGTACCGTGAGGAGAAGTGTCCTAGCACTAATTTTTCTATTGAAATATTCGCTGCCATTTCTAATACTTCTTCTAAAGAACTGTGTTTGTTTTTATTATTTTTTGTTTGTGTTTCTTCTTTGGTTAAAAAGGTAGCTTCGTGGATTAACGTTTTACAGTTATCGTATTTTGAATAATCGAATACTGGTGTGTCTCCCGAATAGATTAGCACATTGGTTTCCTCTTTTTCTTTTATATAATCGTCTCCTTTTTCTTGTTTTAATGCTACAATCTCTTTCCCGCTTAAACTAGAAAACTCTGCTTTTAATTTATGCTTGGTTTCTATAACTTTATAGGATAAGCTTTTTAATTGTCCTGGTACATCTATATGTTTATTTTCGAAGCCTTGCACTGAATAACCATTTTTAATTGCTATCGCTTCATTATCTTCTAATGGTTTCCAATGGGCTGTATTAATATGTGGATCGAAACGTTCTAAAAATGCATTAAGATGTTGAAACGAGTTCGCATCTTTTGGATAATGAATGTTTAAGCCTGTTTTTGAAAACAATTGATTATACTGAAACAGTCCTGTTAAATGATCTCTATCGGCATGCGATACAAATACGTTTCTAATTTTCCCTGCTTTCCCTAAAAGATTAGATACAAGACCGTCTCCTGCATCGAAAAGCAGACCTAGTTCTTCTATAAAGTACCACGTTGCAAATAATGCTGTGGAGTAACCATGTAGTGTTAGTTTCATTGTATTCCTGCGAAAGCAGGAATCTCATCACTACTTTCTTTTTTAATTTTGTTATTTATTTAATCTGTATTTGCACTTTGTTCTAAAAAGGTTTCGCCTATAGCCTGTCTTGAGCGAAGACGAAAGGCTCAACCTGACATTAAATAAGCTTCTTATTTTATTTTGTTCTCGATACGATTTTTCATTCTTCAAAATCACTCGAACTGACGTTTTATAGATACTCTTTACAATCAAAAATTTGTAGCAGATTTAAGTTTTTTTTAAAAATCGTAAACTATAGTCTCAATGCTATTTTCTATTAATTGCTTATTAAGCATTGGTTCTATTCTTTCCCATTTTCCTCCAGCTAATCCGCAGCCTATTCTTGGCATGTGTACTGATGCATTTAGTTCTTTCGCTTCTATTGCTAATTGTTCTAAACAGCGTTCCACTGCATCATAACGAATTGGCACACCATTACTTCCAGTTTTTGTACCTCTCTGCCCAATCATATTTGCTACATAAATGTATTTTTCTACTTGTATAATTTCTATAGCTCCTAATTGAAAATCGTTTTTTGCTCGTGCTCTATGCCATTGTCTATAGGCTTTTTCTGGTTCGCTCCAACGTTTTGAAATTGCTAAAACAAATCCTTTGCCCCAACCTCCAATATCATTACAGATATGGGCTATTATTTTCACCCCTTTTGCTTGTGGTGATGTGGCATCGCCTTTTATGTAATTTATACGTTCTGGATTATTCATTTAAAAACGCTTTATAGTATTCATAATTTTCATCATCGAAGCAAACAAACACCACTTTTTCTATCGTTTCACTGTAATATTGTTTAACAGTTCTTATTGCTATTTCTGCTGCTAGCGCTTTTGGAAACTTATATATTCCTGTACTTATGTTAGGGAATGCTATAGAAGTTAAACTATTGTCTTCTGCTAGTTTTAAACTGTTTTTATAGCAGTTTGCTAATTGTTCTTTTTTTTCTTCTATTTTACTGCCTTTATTATATACTGGTCCTACTGTGTGTATTACTTTATTGGCTGGTAAATGTCCTGCGGTGGTTATTACTGCTTCTCCTGTTTTACATTTGCCTTGTTTGTTTCTAATAGCTTTACAATCTTCTAAAATAGCTTGCCCACCAGCACGATGAATAGCGCCATCAACACCGCCGCCTCCTAATAGCGAAGAGTTAGCGGCATTAACGATTGCGTCTATTTCTAATGTTGTTATATCTGCTTTTATTAGTTCTGTTTTCATAGATTCATTTTTTTAGATAGCTTTTTACTCAAATCAATAATATCTTCTTTCTTTACTAATTTCTCTATCCAATCTTGCGGAATATTCTCTTTTCCATAATGCAATCCTGCCAATGCTCCAACTACACATGCTGTTGTATCTGTATCGTTTCCAAGATTTACTGCTTTTAAAACAGTATCTCTATAATTATCTGTATTTAGAAAACACCACAGGCTTGCTTCTAAAGTATTTAATACATATCCTGAGCTACTTATTTCTTTTTCTTCTAAAGCATATACAGGCTCTATTACATAATCGTTAATTGGGTTTTCTAAAATGCGATGAAACTTATTTATTTCATTTTGCGAGCATATTGGATTCGTATTTAAAAAATGATTTACTTGCTTTTGCATATTATAATAAGCATCAAACTTATCTTCGTTCTTCAATAATTCCAACATATATTCAACATAAATAAAACAACTTATAATAGAACGTATGTGTCCATGTGTTATAGACGATACATCTTTTATAATATCGAATCGTTTTTCTATAGACATATCTTTAACATAAAATGCAATTGGACTTATTCGCATAAGCGAACCATTTCCATTATCGAATTCTCCTATTCCTCCAGATAATACTGCTGGACTTCCTTTTATAAAAGAATTTATTGATTGAACGGTTGTTATACCTATATCAAACACTTCTCCATGGGGTGTCCAAAGTTCTGAATTATACCATTTTACAAACTTTTTTGCAATGTCTTCTAAACTGTAGTTTTTACATAGACTTTCTGCTAAACAAAATGTCAACGAACTATCATCACTCCATGTTCCCATAGGTTGATGATGCGAACCAAACTCCATCATATCTGTTACTGGACATTGTTTTAAGTATGTTCTATCTTTAAATTCTACTGGTACACCTAAAGCATCTCCAATGGCCAATCCTAAAAATGTATTTTCTATTGTATTTGCTTTCATTTTATTTTTAATTAAAAACAGCATTAAATGCATTAATAAATTTCTCGTTTCTTGAATACACTGCAAAAACCACTGTTTTAAATTGATTTTTAAATTTCCCGTTTAAATGCTTATAAAATAAGCTAGCTATAACATTAGGATCGTTTTGAAATACACCACAACCCCATGCTCCTAATATTAATGTTTCATATCTTTCTTGTACACATAGACTTAACATTTTCTCTATTCTTAAATCCATACTATTAGGAATAGTATCTAGTAAGTGTGTTTCTTTTCGTTTTACAACTCCTGCATTTACTGCTGCTGATGTTATAAAACCACAGGTTGCATAATTTAAAATTAATTCACCTTTATGATTTCTAAATACAGGAACTTTAGGACTATGTATCATTGCATCTGTATAGATACAGGATTTCATATTCCTATGCATTGTATAAAACTCGAAAGCATTCATTTGACAACCATAGAGTGCGGAAGATACTGCTAAACTTTCCTCTTGTGCTAATGCACCATTTAAAAAACCGCCTCCTGGATTTTTAGCTGAAGCAAAATTTAAACACATTATTTGCTCTTTTCTCTCTTGTGTTAATCTTAATATTGCACTTATAGAATCTTCTCCTGTTACACTAAATTCTGTATCAAAATTATTATCTAGAGTAATTTCATTGTTTACGTTTTCTAATGCTTGAGATGTATAATATTTTGTGTTATCTATTGAGTATTTTATTGCTTCATCTAATATTATTTTATTTCCTTCAACATCTAAATAGCGTCCGTTTTCTATAATGGTTAATGTTTCTTGTGCTTTTATTTTTCTTGTTGACTTTTTCATTTTAATCGTAATCGTTTATTCACATCTTCATCCTTACTAAAATAAGGTTTCTCTTCTGGTACTATTAACTTATCTAATTCATTGTTTAAAACGTGCTGGTGTTGCGTTCTTACAAATTCTGAAATATCTTCTATTTTAATAATATCTTTTGTTGCATAGTTTATTATTTCCTCGTCTCTAACTCCTATTTGTATCGCTCGGCGTTCTATTTTTGCGCCGTAAGGATCATGGTCTGGATCCCATTGTAAACGTACAGATGAGTTTTTTACTTCGTTTTTCCAATCTTCTATACTTGGATATAAATCTTCTTGAAAATTAGAATACACAGCTTTACTTAAATAACGTTCGAAAGCCTCTCGTTTTAAATGAACTGCCAACACCACTTCTTGTCCTTCTTTTGTTCCCCAACCGTTTCGATACATCATCCATAAAAAATTAGGTTTTATCCATGTCATTCTGGTATATTTAAAGTCGCCTCCAAAATATTGATTACGTACTGCAAAATTACCTTTAGATGGTCTGTACGATTGGTATACTATGATTTCTTCATCATTGTATTGTGCCATGATGTGATGTCCTTTCTCTGGCCATTCTTTTAGTTGTTCTGTATATGATTTTATATTTAGTTTCATGTTATTTCTGCAAAAGCAGAAACTTTATTAAGTATTCTACTTTCTTTATTTTTTGTTTTTTATCAATTTTCCCAAAAGACTTATTTCGTTGCTAATTCATTATACAAATAAGTCATTCCTTTTGTCGCATTCTCTTTTATATGTACTGCTCTACCATTAAAATCGAAATCTGTATCATTTGGATTTATAACGACTAATGTACATTCTGCTGAAATTTCTCTTACTAAACCTGCAGCGGGATAGACTTGCATCGAAGTTCCTATAACTATTAAAATATCGGCTTCTTTTACTATTTTTTCAGCCTCACTCATTAATGGTACATCTTCTCCAAACCAAACAATATGTGGTCTTAATTGTGCATCGTCCTCTGCTTTATCTCCTATATTAATATCTCCATCTTGCGAGTAGATTAATTTAGCATTATTAGCTGATCTCGATTTATTTAATTCTCCGTGTAAATGCAACACATTGGTTGAACCTGCTCTTTCATGTAAATCGTCTATATTTTGTGTTATAATTTGTACATTATAAAAGGCTTCTAACGCTTTAACTAGTTCGTGCGCTTTATTTGGTTTAACGTCTTTTAATTGTCGACGCCTTTGATTATAAAATTCTAAAACCAAAGTGCGGTCTTTTCTCCATCCTGCAGGTGTAGCGACATCTTTTATACTATGATTTTCCCATAGTCCGTCTGTGTCTCTAAAGGTTTGTATTCCACTTTCTGCACTTATTCCTGCGCCACTAAGTATTACTATATTTTTCATTTGTTTTTTTAGTTTTTTAGTTTGTCAATTTGCGACTGCACCAACGGATGTGATACATTTTTAAATTGACTTCCAATACATACTTTAATCACTTTAATGTCTTCAACTATGTTTGTATTGAATGTTTCTAAATCTTCTGCTGGCACCCATAATTCGTTATGAATTTTTCCACCTACATTTTCTACTTTATATTTTAAATATTCTTCTTCAGTTATTTTAAATTCAGTTACAAAACCTAAATAGTTTCCAAAAGCATCTTTAGTATTCCACTCTGATGCTATTTGTGTTGCATAGGCCTCATTTAAAACAGGATAAAAAATAGGCTGTTGTTCTAATCTTGGTGGAAAGGTTTTAAAATTACTTTCTGTAATTAATATTAGTTCTTTCTCTCCTACTGGTCTGTATAATGTTACTGTTTTCATAATTACTTTTCATTAATATAACGCTCCTCATTTAATGCATCTCTAACTTCCATTAAAGCGAACCCTAAAAGGTTTTTACCTCTCCATAGTAATGGGTTTTCTGCTTTTTCATTAGAAGCTCCCATACCAATTCCCCAAATACGATCTCTAGGGCTGGCTTCTACTAACACTCTATTTTTAGTATTAAGTAAAAATGTTTTTAGTTCTGGATGCTGTGAGAATTTATGTTTATTACCTTCTACTACTATTCTATATTTATGTTTATCCCATTCTTCTGTGGTAAAATTCATCACTTTCCTTCCCCATTGTTTAGCTTCCATTGGTGTATTAGATTTAATAATTTCTTCTAAGCAATTAGCATCTTTAAATACCCTTGCTTTTTCTGCCATCATCCAATGTTCTGCTGTTTTATAAACAATGCCATCTACTGTAAAAGCAGCTTGCCACCATTGACTAAAACAACTTTTACCAACACTGCCGTCTTTATTCGGTGTGTGTCCCCAAAAGAAAAGATATTTTATTCTCTTCTTTTCTTGAAAATCTGAGATTAACTTTTCTCTATTGTATTTCATTTTCTTTTAATTCTTGTATTTTAATTTGCTCTACTTCATCTCTTTCAATAGTTTTAAAACTATCTGTTGCAAATACTTTAGTAAATTTTTCATTTAAGGTTTTAAATCCTTTATTAAAAATACCGTGGCTTACTGCTAAGTATAAATCGCCAGCATTTTTTTCTTTTAGAGCTTCTGCTAATCCTAAAAATGTACCGCCGCCATCGCAAATATCATCTACTATTAAACACGCTTTTCCTTCTAAATCGTCTTCATAAACTTTAAAACCCTCAAGTGTTCCATTCTTTACATTTCTTTTTTTAGAGCATTCTATTACTGGTATTCCTCCTAAATATTCAGACACTTTATAAATTTTCTTTAACGCTCCTCCGTCTGGAGATACTAAAACAAGGTCTTTTCCTATTGCTTTTATTACTTGCTTTATAAAATTATGATTGGTTACTACTTCACAATTATTTAATACAGCCGAAGTAACTTCGGAATGCGGATCGAAAACAGTGACTTTGTTTAAGTTTAAATGATTTAAAAGTTCGGCATACACTTTTACAGATAAGGGTTCTCCTTTTACCATAACACGATCTTGTCTTGCTGCTGGAAAATACGGGATGAACACATTTATCTTTTCTATATAAAAACGTTTTAAGGCATCTATAGCTAGAAGCAACAAACCAAAATCGTTAAACGATTGCACTCGTGTGGTTACTGTTACTTCTTTTACAGTAGATAAATCTTCATTTATTTTTATATGTGGTTCTCCTCCCGAAAAGGTAAACGATTGAAACGATATACTTTTTTCGGTACCAAAAGGTGTAAACTGAGCATCTAAATTTAAATACATTTGCGTTATTTTTACACAAATGTATATTATAATTATAGAGTGACAAAATATTTTGTGTAAAATTTACACAAACTTTATTTCGAAGTGGAATCCATCCTTGGCTAAAGCCTTGTATTTATTGGTATTGAAACGAAATAATTTTGCTGGACGACCGCTTCCTGCTTGGCTCATTTCTCCTGTTTCTTCTATAATACCAAAGCTCATTAGCTTTTTTCTGAAGTTTCTACGGTCGATATCTTTTTCTAAAATGGTAGTATAAAGGTGTTCTAAATCTGAAAAAGGGAAAGATTTGTTTAATAAATCGAAACCGATAGGTTGGTAGTGTAATTTCGATTTTAATCGTGTTTTAGCTAAATCTAAAATGGTTTTATGATCGAATGCTAATTCTGGGATTTCATTAATTGGAAACCATTGTGCTTCTGCCGCATCTGTGGCTGCTTCAATTTTAAAGTGATTGGGTTTAACGAGTCCGAAATAGCTAATAGAGATGACTCTGTTTCTTGGGTCTCGTTTTGGTTTCCCGAAGGAATATAACTGTTCTAAATAATCGATTTTAACGCCAGTTTCTTCTTGTAATTCGCGTTCTACTGCTTCTTCTAGAGATTCCTCTTCTAATACCAAACCTCCTGGTAATGCCCAAGTATCTTTAAAGGGTTCTACTCCTCTTCGTATTAAAAGTACTGATAAGTTTTTTTTAGATTCGTAACCAAACACGACGGCATCTACGGCTACTTTAATATCTTGAATCACTCCCATTATTTGCGTATTTATAACACAAATATAAGTATGATTTTTTATTAAAAGTAAAAAAAGCATAAAAGGGAATCGCAACACCCTTTTATGCCTCGAAATTATTTAATCAAAATTTTGTAAACTCGTAACCTTAGTTAGCATGTCTCCCCACACTAGCTCTAATGCTTCGTATGAACCTGGCTCAACATTTAATTCGGTTCTACAGCTTGCAATCATATCATCGATTTTATCTTCTATTACCGCATAATTATGAATTTCTTTTTCCTCAAATAGTATCTTTACATCAAAATTATCTTTAAAAGCATAAAATACTTTTTTTACTAGTTCAGCTGATGTTACATCATTACCCAAAACCGAATAATCCATAAGAATTGAGTCGAAGTTTTTATTAGTGTTTTTTTCTTTTATTGGTATTAACCACAATGCAACACCATCTCCTACTTTTTTGTTATTTCTTATTCCATAATATTCTCCATCAAGAAATAAAAAACCTAAAGCGTGTAATTTTTCGAATTGTTTACTTTCTTCTGGAAACTCAGCATTCTCAGAACTCGTAATTAAATGCAATTCTTCAAATGTTGGTTTTTTAGAGTTAAAAATAAACTTAAGATAAATGTTTTTTGGTTCTTTAGATAGTATTTCTTTTGCTACTTCATTATCTGTTTTAGAAGCAGAAATTTCTTGTTTACATCCAACAATTAATAAGCTTAAAGATAGAATGAATAATAATTTCAAATGTTTTGTTTTCATAATAGTACAATGTTTATATTCTAAGTTATAGGGTTAATTACCCATCACTAATATGGATACATATTTAAAATTCATTACCCTATTATTTTGATTAAATACTTGAAAATACTACTTCTGTAATTTTATTTTTAAAAATATTGCCCAATTCCAAACACTAATCCTTTAGTGGCATCTGGTGTAACGCCTATACCATAATCGATTCTAAAAATAGCATTAAATATTTGTTTGTGTATAAAACGAAGTCCTACGCCTGGGTAGACACGTATGTTTTGCGAATCGCTAAAATCGCCTAAATCGCCTCCTGGGTTTCTCCAAGTTCCGGCATCTACAAAAGCATTTCCTTGTAGCGAAAACCATCCTTTCTCGTATAATGTGTGTCTGTATTCTGTATTTAAAACAATGGCTCCTGTTCCTCTATCTATAATATTACCAACACCTCTAACATTTAAATTGTTGTCTACAGAAAATGGTGCAAATGGTGTATCGTCGTTTGTAGAAAAACCAACACGCAGCCTGCTCGCCCAATTGCCTTTATCTCCTAATCTAGCATAATATATAAAGTCGTTCCAACCAATAACAAATTCTGGTAACTCATCGCTTGTAGATGTTACATATTGAAAGTTAAGTGAGCTTTTAAATCCTTTTACATATTGGTAATCGTAATCTAAGTTATTGTACTCGTAAATAAATTTATAGAGTAGTTTTTTTACATTTAATGCTAAGGGTACTGCTGAATTGGTTGCTCCTGATTTATATTCGTAGTCTTCGGAAAAGTAATTAATTCCGGCTTCTATTCTATTATGAAAGTTTATTTGATGAAGTCCTAAAACTT
This sequence comes from uncultured Flavobacteriaceae bacterium, assembly GCA_947494205.1. Lineage (GTDB taxonomy): Bacteria > Bacteroidota > Bacteroidia > Flavobacteriales > Flavobacteriaceae > JAHDHI01. Next base: position 10,174 of record CANLUH010000027.1, read on the forward strand.
CATAAGACGTATTTCTATATTTATATTCTGCTGAAGTATTATCGAAAAAAACAGGTTCTTGTGTGGTTAAATCTTGATGATTTATGGCCAACCCAAATTTCCTGCTAAAGAGAAAAGGTGCTCTAAAATTGATACCGTAACTACTGTAAATATCTTTTTGGTAGAAGCCTCCAAACGTCATATTTCTACCTAGCAAATTAAACTCGTACAACCCCAATCTATAAGCAAATTCGCCTTCATTAGAAGTGTAGATATTTGCAGATGGTATTATAGTAAAGTTCTCTTCTATATTATAGAATACATTGTATTCATTATCATGAGAATAAAATACTTGATAATAAGCATGTGCTACAGATGGTAAACGTTTTAAAAGTCGTATATCTTTTTCCATAGCAACAGAATCTAATACACTCCCCGCTTTTACTAATGCTATTTTTTTTACAAAAGCTGTTTTTATTTTTTTGTTCCCTTGTACTTTTAAATCACCAACTATTTTATCTTGGCAAAAACCATTGTACGCAAAAATTCCAAAAAATAAGACTAAAAAAAATGATTTCTTCATTACTCTGTTATAAACGATTTTTGCACCACTAAATTAACCCAATTATCTAAACTAACGTCCATTAATGTAAAATTATAGTTTGTATTACTAACTAAAGCTGGTGGTGTTCCTTGTGTTATATTTAATACAACATTTGAGGTGTTGTAATACTGAAATAGATTCTCGTTAGTATAGGTTCCGGATATTAAATTGTTTTCAGTATCTGATAGTACTTGAAAATAAATAGCAGTATCACCAATAGCATTTGTTACCCAACTAAATTTAGGCATTAATGCTTCTTCTTGATTAATAGTAACGTCATCATTCCAAACCGTAGACTTTACCAATTGTTTTGTTCTAATAGGATTAGATAGTTTTACTTCTCCATCTAATTCGTAAGTAATAACAATCCATTTTTCTACGGAAGGTGTTGTTCTAAAAAAACGTAAATAACCATTAAAAAAAGGATTACTTTCTAAACCTATTCTTTTATAATTTTCAAAGTTGGAATTAACTACAGTTTCATCTTCAGTTTCAAAATACTGAATATTTGTAGCACCTTCTTCTGGATATAAAAAAGTTAATACTGCATTGGTATTTCCTTCGCTTGCCGCACACGCAATTACAGCTCCACTTTCTATGGTACGTCCACTTACATAATCGCCTAATGTATTAATTGCAGCAACACTATCGTTATCACTTGAACATGATACTACTATAATTAGGATTATTATAAATTTTAACGTTTTCATGTTTAATATCTACTCTTATTTATTAGTTACATGAAACTTATAAAGTTTACTTAATGTAACGCATAATGACTTTTTATTACTTCCTCTACAGGTTTATTCTGTGGTGTAAATCGAGAATTATCCTCGCCTCCTGAGGCTTCATGGTTATGATACCATTTCCAGATAAATCCTCCTGCAAACCAATCTTCTTTCCAAAACGTATCGAACAATGCTTTTGTAGTATTCGTTTGCGCTTCTAGGTTTACACTGGTCATACTTCTATCTGATTTCCAAGGTTCTTTTCCTGAAAAATCGACACTTCGGTAACCAAACTCTGTAAACAAAATAGGTTTATCGTACTTTAGGGACATTCCTTTTATGGTTTCCTTATGTGCGTTCCACCCTTCTAAACATTCTTCTACAGTTGGCGTCTTACTTATACTAACAGGAAAGTAAGCATCTACCCCAATAAAATCTAAACTTTCCCAAAAAGGTGTACGTTTAAATTCGTCCCAATTGGCCGCATATGTTAGTTTTCCTTTATACCTTTTTTTAATTTCTACAATTAGAGTTTTCCAGTATTTTGGCCTATTTGCTATAAATTGTTCTAATTCAGTTCCTATACAGAAGACCTCAGCATTTATTTCTTGTGCTAAATCGGCATAGTCTAATATAAATGTAGAGTAAGAGGTTTCCAGTATTTTCCAATCGGCTTCCGTTTCCATTTTAATATAACCTGTAAACTCGCCACGCCAAACCCATATTTGTGGTTTTAGCATTATTTTAATGTCCTTTGCTTTTAGTGTTTCTGCATATTGTTTGGCACCTTTTCTAGATTCTCCAAACCATTGTCTGTCTGAGTTATATTTTACTTCTGGATGTTGTAAGTTTTTAATGTAACCAAATGGCATAACTGCTGCATAATTAGCATTTACATTAACTACTGGGTTTACATGTACATCGCTAACAGGAATTCCTGAAGCAACAAAACTTACTCCATTAATTTTTGAAGTTTGTGCTGTACAGGATTGTATTAAAAGGCATAAAAAAAGGAGTTTAATGTATTTCATTTTTACGTGATTATATTAAACTCCCAATTTACTATTTATACTATAATAAAGCTCTTAAACCAATGCTAAAAGTTTGTCCTAATCCTTGAAAATTATTTCCTCTTATAAATTTACCGTAAGAAGCTTCAACATTTAATGTTTTTGTTAGTTGGTACTTTCCTCCAAACCCTAATTGTGTATAGTTTTGCTCGAAGTTATTTCCTAAATCTATTAAGAAAGCTTGTTGTGCATTAACAAAAATAGTAGACTTAGCCGATGGAAAGTAACTTAAAAAGGCACTTAATGGTAAAAATAAACTGTTATTAGCAAAACGCTCTCCTACATTTACTGCTTCTCCACTTTCTGCTGCTTCTTCTGCAGATTCTCCAAAATTAAATCCGAAATCTGCTTCTGTAAATATTTGCCAATCTCCTCCTCCAAATGTTTTATCGTAGAAAAATTTAGTTTCCCAGAATGTACTTCTTTTATCTAAATATACTCCTGGTTCATCTTTAAATATTGGTAAATATAACGAACTTGTAAAAGAGAAATTAGGCACATTTGCAAATGGTTGTACTCTAATAGATGGCGCTATAGTTGTAAAACCACTACGAGAATCTACTCCATTATTGTCGAAACTAAAAACACTTGTTGCGCTTTGCCCGTTAAATGTATTAGCTCTAATTTGAAATACTAATCCCACGTTAATTCTAGAATTATTACTTACACCTGTGTAAATTTCTGTTGTATTTGTAAAGAAACTCTCTCTAGGAATATCGAAAGATTCTCCAGTTCCTGCACCTGTAGCCTTTGTTTGTGTATATAAACTGTTGAAAAACTTAATATCCCACTGTCCTTTATTTAATAGTTTTGAAGGTGTAAATTCCTGTATGTTACTCCTTGTTGTTGTGTCTTCTGTATCTTCTTGAGAAAACCCTAAAAAACCTGTGGCTAATGCTATGGCTAATACTGCTATTTTTTTCATAATTGTTGATTTGTATTCTCTCCTTACTTTTAGAGAGTTTTTAATGTTTTATTTAATTGTTTTAAATTTTAATCTGCTTTTTTAGCAGATTCCCGCTTTCGCGGGAATGTTATTGTTTATTTACATTCCAGTTATACTCAAAGTAACTTAACTTAGATTTCGCTGGCACTTTTTCTGTTCTGTATTTGTTTATAAAGTCTATCTCTGTCATACCATTCATAGTAAAATCTTCTTTATACCATTCTAATATTTTAGATCCCGAAATTCTTTTTTTCTTAGCATTTACTTTAATAAAGTAATCGCCATTAAATGCTAAAACTGTTTGTTTTTCTAATTGTGCATCTAAAGTACTTGGCAAATAGGCCTTGTTAATTAAAGGAGGACAACCTACTGCACCACATACTAATACAAAGTGAAAACGAGCATCTTTAAATTGAGCACGTAATAGTTTATGTTCTATATCGTTTAATGTAATGTTCTTGCCTGCTAAACTATGCTTAGTTCCATCGAAAAATCCTTTGTGATCTAATGGTGATTTTGTTGGATACTTATCTACGATACTCTTTATTACTGTTAAGTTATATGCATTAATCCAAAAGGCTTGGTAGTTATTAGCATCGTTTTTAGAAACCGAAATACCTTCCGCCATTTTTAAAACCTCGTCTAATGCTGTTCTATCCTTTTTAATAGTAGCATACGCCACTTTTCCGTTAGCAACATTTTCTTTAAAGAAAGCATCTGCCTTATTAAAAAATGTGTTTAAGTCCTGAGCCTTGGCAGAAACGCTTCCTAATAAGACTGCTAATATGATGATTACTTTTTTCATTATTTTCAATTTAAATGTGTTTAACAGTTCCCTAAGTCTGTTTAATTTCAATAAACTTTCAAAAAAAATAAAAAAAATTGCCGTCTTTCATCTTGCAAAAACCTTACAGCTTTTTTTAATTTATATTTATTCTAAATACCTGAATCATTTTAAGTTATTACCTTTAGTTTCGACCAAACGCATCATAACCACGAAAAATTATGGAACACATTGTTATTATAGGAAACGGAATCTCTGGCGTAACTGTCGCTAGACATATTAGAAAATTATCCGATAAACAAATCACTATAGTTTCTGCGGAAACAGATTATTTTTTCTCAAGAACAGCGCTTATGTACATATACATGGGACACATGAAGTTTGAGCATACACAGCCTTATGAGAATCATTTTTGGGAAAAGAATAGAATAAACCTAAAGAAAGGGTATGTAAATACTATTGATACGGATTCTAAAACACTTCACTTTGCCGAAGGCGATGCTATTACATACGATAAATTAGTTATAGCAACTGGTAGTAAACCTAATAAGTTTGGTTGGCCTGGTCAAGATTTAAATGGTGCGCAAGGTTTATATAGCAAACAAGATTTAGATGCTTTAGAAGTTAATGCACCTAATAAAAATGTTTGTAAACGCGCAGTTATTGTAGGCGGCGGATTAATTGGTATTGAATTAGCCGAAATGCTAAATTCTAGAAGTATCCCTGTCACCTTTTTAGTTAGAGAAAATAGTTTTTGGAATGGTGTTTTACCTGAAGGTGAAAGTGCTATGATTAATAGACATATAAAAAACCACCATATCGATTTAAGATTAGGGGTTAACTTAAAAGAAATTAAAGACGATGGTAATGGCAATGTTAAGTCTATTGTTATTACCGAAACTGGTGAAGAAATAGACTGTAATGTTGTGGGGTTAACCGCAGGAGTTTCTCCTAATATAGGTTTTATTAAAGACTCTACTATTGAAACCAATCGTGGCGTTCTAGTAAATAGATTATTAGAAACCAACGTAAAAGATGTATACGCTATTGGTGATTGTGCCGAACAGCGAGAAGCTATTGGACAACGTAGACCTATTGAAGCCGTTTGGTATACAGGAAGAATGATGGGAGAAACCTTAGCGCAAACTATTTGCGGTAATGCTACAGAATATAAACCTGGACATTGGTTTAACTCTGCTAAGTTTTTAGATATAGAATACCAAACCTATGGTTGGGTATTTTCTAAGCCTAGAGAAAATGAAGCTCATTTTCACTGGAAGCATGAAGACGATACGAAATGTATTACTGTTTGCTACGATACTACAAATAATCAGTTTTTAGGAATAAATACATTTGGTATTAGAATGCGTCATGAAATATTTGACCGTTGGCTCACCGAAAAACGCGATGTAGATTATGTTATGCAAAACTTAGAAAAAGCCAATTTTGACCCAGAATTCTACAAGCATTTCGAGAAAGATATTCTTGCGGCCTACCAAAACAATTTACAAACTGCCTAAACCAAAATAAAATGAGTAATAAATTAGATCACAGCATGTCTCTAGCAAAACCAGACGCTTTAGGCATTACAAACAAACAAAAAATAGCATTAGCAATAGGTTTAGTTGGCTTATTTATATTAGCCCTAGCAGCCTTTAATGTTAACTTTCCAAACAAAGGATTATTTTTAGCATTATCTATAGGTTTAATCTCTATAGGGACTATTATATATACAAGAGAAGCATATCTTACTAAACTAGAAGGTATAAAAAACGATGGGGTTTGGTTTAAGTCTATTTCCTCTAGAGGAATTTTAGGTTGGTCTTTAGGAATCTTTTTAACCTTATTCTACATTGTATTATACTTTTTTCCTGTATACCTTGGTTTAGGAGTAGATGGAGCAGCAAATACAGGTTTAATTGCACTTTTCGATCCATTGAGTCAATTATTTAAAGGCTCTAACGCGAGCCAATGGTTTGTATATGGTACTTTATATACTGTAGCTATTCTTGTTTTTGGTTATAAATTCATGCTTAAATACCGCCATAATCGTTATCAACAATTACGTACAGCTTCTGTTATGTTTTTTCAAACTGCATTTGCTTTTGTAATTCCTGAGTTAATGGCTCGTTTAAATTCGGACACTTTTTCATTACCTTATAATGACCTTAAAAACATGTGGCCATTAAACTATTACGCATTTGACCAATGGCGAGTAGATCAATTTATAAATGCCCAAACCGTTGGACTCTTCTTTTTAATTTTAGGTGTCGTTATGGTATTTGTAATTTCTCCGTTTTTAACTTACAAATATGGTAAACGTTGGTATTGTTCTTGGGTTTGTGGTTGTGGTGGTCTTGCCGAAACTGCTGGAGATTCTTTTAGACAGTTAAGTGATAAAAGCACTAAAGCCTGGAAATTTGAACGCTGGATGATTAATTCTGTATTAGTATTTTCTGTAGTTATGACGGTTGCTGTAATCTCAACATTCTTAGGTTACGATTCTGAAAAATATTGGTTTACAAAACCTGTTTTTTTAACTAGTGTTGGTGTATTCTTATCTTTATTATTTGGAGGAATCATCTATTATAAGAGAAAAGAGCTTAATAAAAGTGCACTTAGAGGCGCAACTGGATTCTATATATTAACGATTGCTTTTTTAGTATTCTTTTCATTTTTCGATTTAAGTCAGATAAAAATTAATGCTAGTTATTTCTCTTTCGGACTTAATGAAAACACTTATGCTTTTGATGGGGCTTTAAGGTCCTTCTACGGTTTTGGAATTGGATCTATATTCTCGGGTGTTATTGGTACTGGATTCTATCCTATTTTAGGAAATAGAGCATGGTGCCGTATGGGATGCCCAATGGCAACTATTATGGGAATACAACAGCGTTTATTTTCTAGATTTAGAATTACTACTAATGGCGGACAATGTATTTCTTGTGGTAACTGTTCTAACAGCTGCGAAATGGGAATAGATGTTCGTGCATACGCTCAAAAAGGAGAAAACATTGTACGCTCTAGTTGCGTAGGTTGTGGCGTTTGTAGTGCTGTTTGTCCACGTGGTGTATTAAAATTAGAAAATGATAGTATGGATGGAAGAATAAATCCGACAGAAGTATTATTAGGAAATGATGTAGACTTAATGGAATTAGTAAACCAGAAATAAAAATAAGCTTGCAGTATACAGTAGTAGTGTTCAGTTTTACACGAATAAATTGTTAGAAATAGAAAATGAAATACCTTTTAATCTTCATATTAACACTTATAAGTTTTAATGTTTTTGCACAGAAAGACTATGCAAAAGAGCATTATAGCAATGGGCAATTAAAGATTGAAGGGTGGTTAGAAAATAATCTAAAAACAGGCTACTGGTATTCATATCATGAGAATGGCACAGTAAAATCTGAAGGGTATTACGAAACTGATAAAAAAACAGGTTTCTGGAAATATTACTACAACGATAAAACACTTCAAAAAGAAGGACATTATGTAAATGGTAATCCTTCTAAATTTTGGAAAACGTATTATAAAAACGGAACACTGGAAAGTGAAGGGCATTTTGTAAATGGAGCTTACAATAATCATTGGAAATTTTATCACAATAACGGTAAGCTTAAAACTTCTGGAGATTATTTAAACGGAAAACAAACCAAACATTGGAAAACGTATTATAGTAATGGTATTCTAAAAGAAGAAGGTATTTATACAAATGGAACACAGTCTGGACATTGGAAATTCTATTTCGAAAACAACAAACTACAAAAAGAAGGTGCTTACAGTAATGGAAATCCTTCAAAATACTGGAAGGTTTATTATAGCAATGGTAAACTAGCTGAAGAAGGTTTTTTTAAGAATGGAAAACCAGATGGTTACTGGAAATTTTATCATGAAAATGGTAAACTAGAAAAAAATGGTACTTTTAAGGATGGTAAAACCACAAATTATTGGCAATTTTACCGCGACAATGGAACTAAAGAAAGTGAAGGTCATTTTGTAAATGGAAAAAAAGCTAATTGGTGGTTGTTTTATGATGCTTCCGAAAAAATAAATCATAAATGCCAATTAAAAAACAATCAGAAAAATGGCTATTGCTTAATGTACGAGAACGAAAAACTAGTATCCGCAATAAAATATTCCGAAGGAAAAAAAATAAAGAAGTGGACCGATTTAGCTTCCTTTAAAAAAGAAAATAAATTAAGTGATCTTAAATAAATGACACATATAAAAGTCATCATCCCTGCTTATAATGAGCAAGATTCTATAGCCAACGTTATACAAGACATACCTAAAACAGTAACAGAAGTTATTGTTGTTAATAATAATTCTACAGATAACACTGTAAAAAATGCACAACATGCTGGTGCAACCGTTTTAACCGAAGTTAATAAAGGTTATGGTTATGCTTGCTTAAAAGGCATGGATTACATTGCTCAACAAGATGATAAACCAGATATTATTGTGTTTTTAGATGGTGATTATAGCGATTACCCAGAAGAACTAACTAAACTTGTAGCGCCAATACTAGACGACAATATAGATTTTGTAATTGGTAGTCGTGTAAAACGATTACGCGAGGGAGGCTCTATGACACCACAACAAGTTTTTGGTAATTGGCTAGCGACCTTTTTAATGCGCCTCTTTTTTGGTGCAAAATTCACAGATTTAGGCCCATTTAGAGCTATTAAGTATACTAAGCTAGTAGCACTAAACATGGGAGATAAAACTTACGGCTGGACTGTAGAAATGCAACTTAAAGCCCTAAAACAGAAACTGTCTTACACAGAAATTCCAGTTAGGTATAAACAAAGAATTGGTGTTTCTAAGGTGTCTGGTACGGTAAAAGGTACTATATTTGCGGGATTTAAAATTTTAGGTTGGATATTTAAATACAGTTTTAAAAAGTGATTTTAGAAACCATAATAATAGTAATTTACTCAGCAGCGCTTATACTTATTTTCATGTATGCATTAGCGCAATTAAACTTGTTATTTAATTACCTCTCTGCTCAGAAAAAACAAAATAAAGGACCAAAATTCGATTTATCTAATCCAGACGAAGTGCCTTATGTTACCATACAACTTCCTGTTTTTAACGAGATGTATGTTATGGATCGTTTATTAGAAAATATTGCTTTAATAGACTACCCTAAAGATAAATTAGAGATTCAGGTTTTAGATGATTCTACAGACGAAACTGTAAAATCTACTGCTGCGCACGTTGCTAAATTAAAAGCAACGGGATTAGATATTGTTCATATTTGTAGAACCAATAGACAAGGGTTTAAAGCAGGTGCCTTAAAAGAAGGTTTAGTGATTGCTAAAGGTGAATTCATTGCCATTTTTGATGCCGATTTTTTACCAGAACCTAATTGGTTACAACTTACAATTCCTCACTTTAAAGAGGAAAATGTTGGTGTAGTACAGACCCGATGGGGACATATTAATAGAAACTATTCTATACTTACTAAAATACAAGCCTTTGCTTTAGATGCTCACTTTACTTTAGAGCAAGTAGGACGAAATAGTAAAGGGCACTTTATTAACTTTAACGGTACTGCTGGTATTTGGAGAAAGCAATGTATTCTAGATGCTGGAAACTGGGAAGGTGACACCTTAACCGAAGATTTGGATTTAAGTTATAGAGCGCAATTAAAAAATTGGAAATTTAAATATTTAGAAAATGTACATACGCCTGCAGAATTACCTGTTGTAATAAGTGCAGCCCGTTCTCAACAATTTCGATGGAATAAAGGAGGAGCAGAAAACTTTAGAAAAATGCTTTGGAAAGTACTGAGAAGTAAAAACATTTCTGCTAAAACAAAAATGCACGGTATACTGCACTTACTAAATAGTACGATGTTTTTAAACGTCCTTATTGTTGGTGTTTTAAGTATTCCAATGCTATACATTAAAAACGAATATGCGCACTTAAAGCCTTATTTCTATGTCATGAGCTTTTTTGTGATAAGTACTATTATTTTCTTTGTTTGTTATTGGTCTATGTATAGACGAACCTATGGCAGTAGCGCAAAAAACTTTATACAATATATTATTTTGTTTTTCACGTTCTTTTCGATAGCTATGGGGTTCTCTCTACACAATTCTATAGCAGTTTTAGAGGGCCATATAGGAAAACGTAGTGAGTTTGTAAGAACACCAAAGTTTAATATAAGCACATTAAAAGATAGCTGGAAAGGCAATAAATATCTACGTAAAAATATTTCTCTTAATGTTATTTTTGAAGGTATACTGATGCTTTATTTTGCTTTCGGTATGTATAGTGCTTTCATAGTTGGAGATCAAGGTGGAGATTTTGGATTGTTTCCATTTCATTTAATGTTATTTTTAGGTTTCGGTTATGTCTTTTTTAAATCGTTAACATCTAAAGCTTAATTAATTTCTAATGATTAGGCGTTAGGAAATTGTAGTCTCACGACTAAACATACCATTTACAAACTATATTTGTGAAGTTGAACTCTATATGCCTTTAAACACTACTTTTTTTAAGTATAATAGAATGCCTTTACTACTTACCGTAGTAAGTGCTATATTTTATGGTGTTTTTGCATACGATTTAGCTAGAACAGACTATGTAAAGCTTATTACACTTTACACCGCAATTTTTGTTTTATTTTACAAATTAGTTAAAATAGGAAAGCATAGTTTTCTATTTTTAACCCTAGCTGCATTTTTTTTTAGAGCTATTTTTATTTTAGCAATCCCTAATCTATCTCAGGATTTTTATCGTTTTCTTTGGGATGGACGAATGTTAATTCAAGGTATAAATCCTTATTTATATACTCCAGAATCGTTTATAAGCATAGGTAAATATCCTGTTGCACAAGCACAGGAATTATATACGGGTATGCAGAGTTTAAATGCTAGTCATTACACAAATTATCCACCAGTAAATCAAATATGTTTTGCATTAGCAGCATTCCTTTCTGGAAAAAGCATAGCTGGTTCCGCTATGGTATTACGTTTACTAATTATAGCTGCCGATTTTGGAACGCTTTACTATGGGAAGAAGTTATTAAAAGCGTTTAAATTACCTGTCCATAATATTTTTTGGTACGTTTTAAATCCTTTTATTATTATAGAACTAACGGGTAATCTTCATTTTGAAGGGGTTATGATTTTCTTTTTAATATGGAGTTTATACCTTCTACACTCTGGTCGTTGGCAATGGGCTGCTGTTATTTTTTCCTGTTCTATTGCTACTAAGTTAGTCCCGCTTATGTTTTTACCATTATTCTTTTGGTGGTTTGTAAAGCAAAAATCGACTATTAAAACTAATGTAGGTTCTGGCTTAATCAAGTTAACTGGCTTTTATACCATAGTTGGCGTCACAACTTTAGCATTATTTATCCCGTTTTTTTCTTCAGAATTTATTACTAATTATTCTAAAACTGTAGGACTTTGGTTTGGAAAATTCGAGTTTAATGCTAGCATTTATTATTTAGCGAGACATATTGGGTATTTATTTAGAGGCTGGAACGAAATAGAAATTATAGGTAAAGTTTTACCTGTCTTAGTCTTTTTATTTATAGTAGGTTTAGCGCTATTAAAAAGAAACGACACTACAAAAAAGCTAATACTGGCTATGCTATTTGCATTTACGTGTTATCTTTTTATGAGTACAACTGTACATCCATGGTATGTTGCCACAATATTAGCATTAAGTGTATTTACGCGATATAAGTTTGCCTTAGTTTGGAGCTTTATAATTATTATTAGCTATTTAGCTTATGCTAATACAGACAATACCGAAAATCTATGGATTATTGGCTTAGAATATCTAGTTGTCTACGCTGTTTTTATATGGGAAGTTTTTTTTCAAGTAGAAAAACGGTCTCAGTAAGTGGTTTCACGTATTAATAAAAGCACGAAAATCCCCTCTCATTTCTAGACATAAAAGGTGATAATATTGTACTATTATTAACCCAAAAAATTATTTATTATGTCAATGCCAACGTACGTTTCATTACAAAACAATGCAAACCAAGAGTACAGAAACAATCATGCAACAAAAATGCAAAAGGATTACGAATCTCCAGAATGTCTTTTTAATTTAATTCCACAAGACGGAGGATCTTATGCTATTAAAAATGTAAAAAACAGTGAATATTTTGACTGTTCTATTACTAGCATGGCTAAATCTGTAGACGGAAATTGCCAAAGATGGCAATTTTTAGAAATCCCTACAATTAAAAATGGATACTATATCCAGAACATGGAAAACAATCAATACATGACTAAAAAAGCATCTCAGCTATCTAAAAATGCTGGAAAGGATGAAGTATATATTGTTGTTGCCCGTGAACAATAAAAACAGTTATAATTATAACTAAAAAAGCCTTACAGAATTATTTTGTAAGGCTTTGGTCAATTTTAGAAAATAATATGCTATTTATTTTAAAAAAACTCTATAATTTGACCTTAAAACCTGAGTTCGATCTAAGAAAAATGAGATTATTAATATATCCATAACTTGCGCTAAACAATCATCTTACAGGTAAAATACAACCTATAAGGATTTATTAATTTCAAGCTAAAAACAACTAAATACACTATCTTCTTCCTTAAATTAACATAAACTAGCCAGCTAGTCTATGCAAATTATAAGTTGAATCTAACATATTTATTAGATTTTATCTACGATTCTTATATCGAACTCAGGTTTAAAAACTATTATGCTATATAATTTTAGACGCAACACGGTAATTAACATTACACTTAGATTTTAAAGATCTACTAGTTTGAGCTATTTCCGCTGCATTTACAATGCCGCATTCCTTTACTTTTTGCTTCTTCTACCGTTAATTTTGTGACTTTAGACCTACAGATTTTAAAGGAACCATGCTTTAGTGTAGGGTGGTAAATTTTACTTTGTCCGCAACGATACACTGTGTCCGTATTGTTTTCTTGTAATCTTAATACGTTATTGGTATTAAATGTTACATTGTTTTCAGCCTCTAACGCACGAATATCTTGTGCTTTAATTGTATGATTAACCGTTTCTGGGTAATATGAATAGGTATTAAATCCTTTAGATTCTCTTCCCAGAAAAAACGCTAAAGTTATTGCTAATATTACTGTGGTTTGTTTTGCCGTTTTGGTTTTCATATTATTCCACAGGAACTCTAAATTGAGTTTCTTTTATTTCTAATCGTGTTTTATTTAAAGTGACATATTGTGGCTCTTGTCGTTCTCTATTATAGGTTACATTTTCGTAGGTTTTAATGTCTTTTACCACTAAAACTTTTACGTCTACATCTATACCTCTTATTCTATTATCATTATCTAAACCAATATAAAAAGTTCCTTGTTTTAGTTTGTCATTTCTTCCGTAAGCTGCTCTTCCTTTTCCTCTATCAAATAAATAAAACTGCTCCTCTTTTATAAACTTTTGCACGTTCTGAAAATCGTTTATAAAATAATAGGCTACATCTTCTCCTGTTGTGGGTATTATAAGTTTCGATAGTTCTCCAATTGCAATGCCTCCTAATGGGTTTTGAAAGTATGCACTTGTTGTAACACCTACTTCATTCGAGATGGATTTTAAATTCTCTTTATAAGCTTTTCGTCCTTCTTGTCCCACACTAATCCAATAGGACCATGCTATTAGTTTTTCTTCTTTTAAATCTGTATTAATTAATTGAGGAAGATCCACTTTTAAATAACTTCTACTTATATTTTTATTATAATAGGAATGCACTCTTTCAGATTTCTCAAAGAGCATAATTTCTTTCAATTTGGTGTCTTTCAATTCTCTTATAGTTTCTTGATATCTCACTGTTTTATAACCCACCAAACTGTCTTTTTGGTAGGGCACATATATAGAATCCCTAACTACTTTCCACTTCCAATCGGTATTAAAGTCTACACTGCTTTCATTTGCTGGTTTGCGTTGTATTCTTAAATTACATACACGATTGGTTATAGAGGAGCTAAATACGCGAAACCGATACACTCCTTTTTTAGTGACTTTAATGGTTCTATTTTCTAGTTTTTTTGCTTTAAATTCTGTGAGCTTTATATTAGATGGTAATGCGGTTACTTCAAATAATTTCATGTGTTTACCTTTTACCATATTATAATTTATAATAATCTCATCTCCTGCATCGAAAGCGTAATAATGGTCTGCTGTTTGCTCTAAGGATAGTTTAATATTTAAATTAGCAACATCTACTGGGTCTTGGGAAAATGAAATGTTTATAAAAAAGATGAATGATAATACTAATTTTTGGGGTATGTTAAATTTCATTTAATATGATTTTTTTCTTGGTTAGCGATAATCTAAAAGCGATTTAAAATAAGATTAACTACTGTATCTTAATTAATTTTGAACACTATAACTCTTCATAAATATTAATTGTTTGCAATAACTGTTCTTCATACGTATAAAGGTCTTCAATCGTTTCTAATAGTACTTTTGTTTCATTTTTATCTTCATCAAAAAGCCCTAAGTATTTTTTATTACCATTAAAGTGTAATCTGCATAATGGTTTTCTATTATTATCATCTAATAAAACCCCGAAGTAAGATTGTGTATCTCTATGCGCTATTCTACTTATCTCTAATTTACGTCTTAGTATAGCTACTATAATTCTATATCCTTCCAACTCTTCTTCTGTAGTTACTATTTTACTGTATTCTTCTTCCACCTCAACATGTTCTTCTTGCTGTGTTTCTGCCTCTTTATTCAACGCTGAGTTTAAACGATCATTTATGCGTTCGTTTATAGTTTGAATAAATGCCTTATGTACCAAATCTGTAAATTCATCCATTACTTTCTCTGTTAGTCTACCATCGTACACTTTATTAGCAAATAGCCTTACAAAGTCGTAAGTAGGTGTTACCAATTCTTCGGCTATACACTTCTTAATTTCTTTAGTGTATTTTAATGAACTTGCATTATTTACTATTGTATTTACATCGAAGTTAGATTTATGAAACTTTGTTATCTCATGGATTTCATTATCTTTTATTTTGGTAATATCGAACTCTAAAAATGGTTTTGTATCCATTTTATTGGTCTGTTCTAAATCGGTATAAAATCGATATTGAATACCATTGGTTAATAATGCAAATCGTGTTTTAGTAGCGTGGAAATATCTAAATAATTGCGAATTATGATTGTCTAAATTCTCTTCCCAATGTTTACATTCTATTATTAAAATTGGAGCATCTTTCTGAAAAATGGCATAATCTACTTTCTCTCCTTTTTTTAAACCAATATCCGCAGTAAACTCTGGAACAACTTCTATTGGATTAAAAGTATCGTATCCTAATGCATTTATAAATGGTAATACAAAGGCATGTTTTGTAGATTCTTCTGTTTCGATTCTATCTTTTAATTGTTCTATTTTCTCAGCTATTGCTTTAAGTTTATTTTGTAGTTCCATAGTTTTATTTCTTTTTTAATTGCATTTACATCCTTCTCCTGTTACCCATTTACAACATGGAGAGGCTTCACATTCTGCTTTTGTTTTATTGGAACAACCACAATTTGCTGTTGTTGGGCAAACTGTAACACTATTGCCTGGTTCTTCACAAGCTATACCATCGTTATCGGCATCTAAATCACCTCTGCAATCTGGGTCGGCATTAAATGCAGATTGAGCTGCTGATTGTGATGTATAATCCGCACAATTTGTATCTACACAAGGTGATGAAACAATTTGTTCTTCATTTACAGTCTCTGCACTTGAGCAAGAATAAATGGTTACACTAAGTATGCAGATTAAAAACAATACAATAGCACACCCTTTATCTTTACCAAATTGCTTTCCATAACTTAACCCAGGAACTCCTGTTTTTATAGAATATCCTTTTCTACTTATAGAGCCACGTTTCGTTCTATAACTAGGGCTTATTCCAGATTTACTAATGTTTAAACCCAGTCCTTTTCCTAAGTTTATGCGTTTATTAAATTTAAATCCCATAATTATTGTTTTTGTATAAAGTCTGCAATCACTTTTTCTATATTAGAAGGCAATCCTGCATTTTTAATTTTATATTTTTTAATTGTTACAGCATTTAACAAATAACTTAATAACACTATTAAGAAATGACTTTAAATCCTGTTGAAATTACTTATTATAACTACATTGCACATAAGTAGAAGTAGAAGTAACTAGAACAATTTATCTATATTTTAGTCTTTAGTTTTCACAAAAGCTTCTAAAAGAAACAGTATTCCCGAGGCAATATCTATTGGTATCCAATGCGATTTATTGTGTAGGTATATTGGAAATATAGGATTGAAGATTACTGCGATTATACAGAATATTACCGTCCAATGCAATTGCTTTACATTATGTGGTATTACAACTAGAATAGCGCCTAAAAAAATCGCTATTCTTAAAAATATATAATATTTAGCTGGCCAATAGAATACTGCTGTAAATAATAGTAATGCACAAATAATTGCAATCGGTTTTGTGTTGTATTTATAATCTATTGCTTTCATTGATCTATGTTTTTACATTACTTTTTTTAAATTTTCATTATTAATCACAGCCTGTTCTATCTGATTTAGAAAATGCAATACATTTTTACTCTTCATTCCTTTAACAAGCAGGTTCATTTTTGCGCCTCCATTAGATGCGATAGTTATGTAATGTCTTCTCGTTACTAAAAAAAAGAGAGTCAATAAAACAGCAATTGTAGTAGATATAAAAAGCTGTTCACCAGTAATTAGTCCTACCAAAAAGATAAGCCCTGCAATAATTAGTAATAGTCTATTACTTTTATAGTTAACCTCTACAGTACTTATATTTTTTAAAAGCATACTTAAAGTATATGCTTTTCCCCATTTTTTATCGGAATATTGAATTCTTAAATTGGTTAATATTGCATTACCATTTCCAGACGTAGTAATTATTTTCTCGTGTTCTAATAAGTAATTTTGTTTCATTTGTTTTTTATTTTGAAGTCATTAATAACACTCCAAACTTAAAACCATTACTAACCAAAGCCTTACGGAATTCCGTAATCGTAAATTATACTACTCTACATACTTATAAAACACATAACCTATGGTTTTCGTTTTTTTTACTTGTACCTGTAACCATAATTCATATTTCCCTAAAAGCAATAGCTCCTCATTTTTATCTAGCGCTTCTAATGTTTTATAATTTGTACTTGGGCCTTCTCTTAGATTTAATGTTTCTATAGAAACATGTAGTATATCATCCATAGAAAAAGACGCATATTTTAAAGGGATATTTTTATTTTGCTTTGGTTTATGAGTAGTCTTTTTAGGTTTATTCGTGCTACAAACGCCACAAGTCCCTCCATTTTTAGCACAGTATTTACAGCCTGTACAATTTTTACATGCTGTACAATACGCAGATCCAGAACAGCGCCCCGTTTCTGAACAACAAGCTGCTAATAGTGTATTCGGTTTATTTTGCGCTATGCAATTACCACTTAATATTAGTAATGTAAATAATAGAATTGTTTTCATTTTAAAGCTATTTAAGTTAAAGGCTAAACTTAAATCTATTACAACACAAAGCCTTACGGAGTTCCGTAAGGCTTTGTTTTTAACTAACTATAATTAAAAATTAAGTAAGATCTTCAACATCTGCGTCTGCAGCATTATTTTGTGTAAATTCGATTCCTTTTTTACAATTTTGTTTTGTCGTGTAAGTTTCACTAGTTACTACAACTTCTCCATTACCAGCTTTAAGGTTAAAATAAAATTGATCATCTTTACTTTTTTTAATTTCAAATTTAGGTTTTCCCATTGTTTTAAATATTTTAAATTAATAATACTGTAAAACTAAATCTAAGACACAGGTATTACTTACGGGTAACCGTAGCTAATACAAAAAAATTAAAATGGTATTTTTTCTTCTCTGGGAGCAAGAAGACATAGAGGAAGTTATATTAAGCCTAAATCTTTCATTTTTGCAACTAAGTGTGTTGCATTATCGGCTTTAAATTGTATGCGTAATTTATTTAAGCGTTTTTCTATAGAGCTTACACTACTCGGTGTAATATTATTGTCTTTAAAATAGTCACTTATTTGGTTTTGTAGTTTTCCAAAAGACAATTGTTTGGCCAATTCTATATCGAAATCGGTTATTTCTAAGTCGTTTTTTGGGCTTAGTGCGTTTTGTACCTCTAACGATAGAAATTGTTCTTTTCTATACACAGCTTCTATTGCTTGTGTTAATTCTCTTGAAGCATATCTCCCTTTACAGACGTATGCATTAATGTTAAATTCTTTAAATAGGAATCGGACTTTCTGTAAAAGACTTATTCCAGAAAAAACAATGATAGGTAATGCAAAATTGTTGTCTCTAATCGCTTTTATTAAATCATCTCCAGAACTTAATTGTACTTGTCTGTGGTCTTCTTTAAAATGTAAATCGGTTATTAATAAATCATAGGGATCTTTATCTAAAACGGCACGTTTTATTTTTAGCAACGCGTCGTCACAGTACTGCGATTTTATAACATTTTCTTTTTCAATTTTTAGATGTTCTAGCACTTGTAATACACCACTATTGGCAGTTATATGATCATCTACTATTAATACTTTTTTAAACATATTACACTGTTATTTTAGCTTTAAAGCCGTTACTAATCTCAGAATCAAAAGTAATTGTTCCATTAATAGATTGAATACGGTTTTCCATATTCTGTAAACCTGTGCCCTTTTTTAGGGTTGTGCCCACACCATCATCGGTATATGTAATATGTATTTTTTTACGTTCTGGTTTAAAGTTTAAAACCACAACTCCTGCTTCGCTATGCTTTGCCATGTTTACCATTAATTCTTGCAATACTTTGTAAATGGTTTCTTTTTTTAATTTAGAAATACTCTCCCAATCTACTTTCCCAATATCTCTAATGGCAACATTTACGCCATTTATATTATAACTTAGTAATAAATCGTTTAGCGTGGTTTTAAAATCACCTTCGTAATCTAAAACACTATGCTCTTTAGAAATGTTTCGTGTTTTAATATAAATACTATCTAAATCATCTATTACGCTTTCATTAACATTGCTATTACTTTGTAACGTAGTCATCACTTGAAAAACATCGTTAGCTACCTCATCATGTACTTTTTTAGAAATATGGTTTTCGGTTTTATAAACTGCTTGGAGGGTTTTCTTTTTATACATAGATTTTAGCAAGTAGAATAAGAAAACTGAAATTATTATAATTAATGTAGAGATAAATTGATAAAATTGTTTTTCGTTAGTTTCTTTTTCTTTTTTTAACTTTTGTATTTGAGTTTTTTTCCGTTCTCTATTAATGTCAAAAGCAGTAGAAGCGTATATTTCTTGTGTTTTATTCTTCAGTCTTGTTAGTTTATTTTCTGTATTTACGTATTCAATAGATAAATTATTCAATATTTGTTTTTTAAGGTCTTCTTTTAATTTAAAAACTAAACGTAAAGCTTCAAGAATATCATCCATAGCATTTACGGATTTTGCATTTTCATATGCTGTTTCTGCATAATGTATTGCTTTTAATTTATCTTCATGATAATAATACTCTGTAAGATGAATATTACTAGCAATTAAACCAACTGTATTTTTATTTTTATTTCTTAACTCAAGAGCTTTTAGCATCAAATCTAAAGATGCATTGTTATTATTATTCTCTAACCACAATGCATGCCCTTTATTATCTAATACTCTAGCATATTCTTTTTCATTATTAATTACTATCGAATCTTTTAAAAGCTTGTTATAAATAGAAATAGCTTCTTTAAATTTTTGTTGCTCTTTTAATATATTTGCTTTAGTATTTCTAAATTTTAAAATATTTCCTATTCCTATTTCCTTTCTTCTTGAATGATTCTTAGCCAACCTTAATGTTCTACTATTAAAATCTAAAGACTCCCTATATTTCCCTTCCTCTTTAAGCGCAACCGAAACCGTATGATATAAACCTGCTAATTCTCTTAGGTTATCTGTGTTTTCTAAAAATTCAATACCATCTATAGCCGTAGCTTTACTTCCAACAAAATCTCCAATATTGGTTTGAATTTTAGACATAGAATGTAAAGCCTTACCTGCTTTTTCATTATCCTTTAATAATTCACTTATTTTAAACGCCTCATTATATTTTTCAAACGATTTGAGGTAATCTTCTTCATATTTATAAAGACTACCTAATTTATTTAAAGCTCTTATTAAATATATACTGTCTTGGTTATTTAAACATAAATCATATAATTCATCCGCATAATATATTGCACTATCTAATTCTTTTAATTGTTTATATACTGTAGACTTTAATAATAAAGTTTTATATGTTATTATATCAACTTCTAATTGCTTAGATTTAAAATATAATTTATTCGTAGATTCTAGTTTTTTTTCAAGACCTAAAGAGTCTTTAGGCTTATACTCAAATAATAACTCAAGGTCCTTATTTAAAGGATGCTCTATATCTATTTTTATATCGTCTTTTTTACAAGAATATGCCGTAAAAAATAAACATAAAAAAAAGAGAGACGTAACATAAAATTGTTTCATCTCTCTAAAATACTAAATTAAATAATTAAGTGAATTAATTTCCACTACCATCGTCTTCTTCTTCTTCAACTTCTCCATCCTCTCCACCTGTATCCTGAGCTTGCGCTTGAGAATGTTGAGTTGAATCTGTTAAAGCTGTTGGCGTACAAGACGTAATATTTGCGCTCATAAAAAGAGCTATCATTAAATATAATAAAGTTTTCATAATAATATTTCACTGTTAAAAATTGAACAAAGGGGTTGCTGTTCGGGCTTCCCGAACGGTTGTTGCCCAACAGCAACCCGTTAAAAGTTTGGAGTACTCCTTTGTTTTTTTGGAAAGTGAAAATCTTTATGTAGTAGTGTTTAGCTACTTTCCATTTTGGCTATTTATTACCACATTATGGATTTCCGTAAGTATCTGTTCTGCGCTTTAATTATGTTAGCAATGCATAATTAGGAACTGATAACTGAGTGCAAGTTACACCCAGTTAGAAACCTTTTTGTAAGAGGAATCCGAAGATTCCGAGGATTCCGCTAAAATCTTTTAAAATCCCTAAAAAACTTAAAAATGAGGACTACAGAAACGTATCAAGATGATATAAATGCTAAATATTTACATGATAAAGAGCAAGGTTCATTAAGAGGAAACTTGCATAAACCGACACCTAGTTCTATTAGAAAAGTTTGCTTAAATATATATGACGAAACTAAAGTTCAAGCTGATGTTTTAATTATGAAAAACTTTTTCTCAAATGGTAAAGGAGAAAGTTTAAGACAAAAAATAAACACCTACGATTTAGATAGTTTTAGACCTATCCGTAATTTTTTAATAGGTGGTACTAGCTCTATAAAATCTCATGACACTTTAGAACTTACAGCCCTAATTGTTAATTTTAAACCTAGACCCTATAATAAGTATAGGCAAAGCTGTAGTGATGAGAATACTAATGCAGATGAACAGCAAAATTCCCCTAAAAAAGAGCAACAAAATGGAAAGAGTAAAAAGGAAGAAAGAGAAAAGGACACTATTATAATAGCGCCTATTCCATACCCATTAGAAGGAACAGAGAAAACGAGTAACAACTCTAATCATAGTGATGGTGATAATAGTGGAGGTAATGAAGACATTAATAGAGAATCTATTATTCAAGGAGGTGGTAGTAGTATGTTAAAAACTCCTGGTAAAAAGAAGTCTGAAACAGGAAAATCAGTTACAACGACAGTCAATATTAAAATAATCGTAATATCTTCAATCATTTTACTTAGCGCCATCATTATAATCCCATTAAATAAAACAAAGTGGATGGTATGGGAGAATGGAGAGTATATAGAAACTAAATTTGATACAGACAAATATGAGTTTCAACAACTAAAAATTTACAATAGAAATCGTATTGTAAATTTCAAGCAGTATAAAACCGTAAATTGTGACACAAAATTCTTTAAGGTTAATGGTAAACCTAATATGTGGTATGGTAAAAATGCAAAAGGAGAATTGGAGTATTTTACAGATTACGGAGATCATCCTGAAACAGGAAAAAAATTAAAAAAGATAACAGAATATATGATTAAAAAATACATTTGCCCCGAATGGGAATAATTTTTATACCTTAACAGAAGCAACCTTTTACAACATGATGTATCTAGTATATATAAACTAACACCAATTCCGTTATGAAAAAGCCATTATTACTATTAATACTACTTACTATAATTAGCGCGTGTAATAACGACGATGATACTATACAAACAGAGGTATCTAATAATAGTAATCCTATAGTTGGGCAATGGAAGTTAACCGAACAGCTTTTAGACCCAGGAGATGGTAGTGGTACGTTTATGGCTGTAACAAGTAATAAAACGATAGCGTTTTATATGGATGGTTCTGTAATTTCTAACGGTAATTTATGTACACCGAGTACCAATACTATTATTGGAACTGTAGGTACATTTAACGAAAACCAGTTTATTACCTCTAGCGCCTGTGCTACTTCTTTAGGTATAGAGTACGAACTATTAACAGATACAAGTTTACTAATTACATATCCATGTATAGAAACGTGTCAAGAAAAATATATAAAGATTTAAAAACATAGTGCTTAACCTATTTTTAGTGTATAAAAAAAGCCGCAACATTATGTTGCGGCTTTTTGCATTTTATAGAAAAATTAATCTTCAATCGTAATTCGTAATTCGTAATTCGTAATTCAAAACTACATCATTTTTAATGTATTCATTTCTTGTATTGTTAAATGCTTCCAGTGTCCACGTGGTAAATCTTTTTTAGTTAAGTGGGCAATGGCAACGCAATCTATTCTTACTAATTCATATTTAAGGTATCCGAAAATGGTATGTAAAATAGTGTTTCCTGTGTTTTTAATTTTAATCCCTATTTCGTTCTTTCTATTATCTACGTAATCTACTTCTTCAACATTAACCATACTACCTTCTATTCTTAAACCTTCTCTAATACGTTTTAAGTCTTCTAGTTTTAGGTTTCTATCTAATTCTAAATGAAATAAACGTTCTACCCCTTTATTAGAATTTGTAAAACGATTAACAACTTTATCGTCGTTAGTAAATAATAATAATCCTGTAGAATTACGCCCTAAGCGGCCAATTGGCTTTATTCTAGACGATGTAGCATTGGCTACTAAATCCATTACCGTTTTACCTTTATGTTCGCTTGTAGTTGTTGCAAAACCTTTTGGTTTGTTTAATAATACGTAAGCTTTTGGTTCTGGGTTAATACGTGCGCCATCGTAACGTACTTCGTCTTCTAACTTTACTTTATAGCCCATTTCGGTAACCACCTTACCATTTACGGTAACTAAACCTGTAGCAATATGCACATCTGCATCTCTACGAGAACAAACGCCAGCATTAGCGATGTATTTATTTAAACGAATCTGGTCTGAATCTGAAGCTTTTTTAGGTGCTGCTTTCTTTTTAACAGGTGCATTCCCTTTTACAAACTTCTTCTTATACTCTTTTTTGCCTCCCTTTGGAGCCGATTTTCCATTTCGTTGTCCGCTATTGCTCATCGTTTCTTTCTTTTTATAGTTTTGCTATACTATTTTTGAGGGTGCAAAGATAGTTTATAATTTAAGATTTCCGATTGTTGTCTACTATTTTGTTTTTCAGACGAGTAAAACCCTATTAATCATTGAATTCTACAGTAGATTGTCGTTCTCTGTTTACGCTTAATTTAGTAACATCTGGTCTTGAATAGTGGCCTACTGCATCGAAATTTTGACGTTCTTCATATACACGATTAAAATCTATCGTTTGTATTATTAAACCTTCTTTATGTAATACTGGTTCTATAATCCATTCGCCATCTGGTCCTGCTATACAGCTTCCGCCGTTTGCTAAAGTGTCTGGTGATTTTTCCAATATTTTTTCTAAATGTGGTGTACTTTCTGGGAAATCTTGTTTTGTCATTAAACTAGATACAGAGACTACGAACGAGCGTGATTCTCTGGCTATAAAACGTGTAATATCTTTTGTATTATGGTCGCTTCCTGGCCAAACAGCTATATGTAAATTTTCGCCTAAACCATACAATGCTGTTCTAGGTAGTGGCATCCAATTTTCCCAACAGTTTAATCCGCCTACAGTAAATTGTTTTAATGGGTGCACTCGTAAGCCATTACCGTCTCCGGGTGCCCAAGTTAGGCGTTCATCGTAAGTGGGTTGTAATTTCCTGTGCACCGATTTTATGCCTCCTTCTGCATTTATATAAACTAAAGAGGCATATATACTGTGTCCTCCTCTATTTTTAGCGCGTTCCATAATACCTAAATAAATGGCTATTTTATGAGTTTTGGCTAATGCACAAATAGCATCTAACTCTCCAGCTTCAATTTGTATAGAGTTACGAACATATTCTGCATGTAATTCTTTATTAACTTGCGTGTTCCATTCGGCACCTCCTGTTAAGGCTAACCAAAACGGATAACCTGGCACTAAGGCTTCGCCAAAAACTATGAGTTCGCAACCTTGCTGTCCTGCTTCTATAATTGAAGCTTCAACTTTTTTAAGTGTTGCTTCTTTATTTAAAAGCACTGGCGTTATCTGTGCCATCGCTATTTTTAATGTACTGTCCATGTTATAAAATACGTTTTAACACTAAATCTATATCTACTAGCAGAATACTAAAAACACCTGCTACAATTATAAATTTTAGAATATTATGAAATATAAGATATTGTCGTTTCGTTTTCGATTTCCAAAGTAAAAATAGAAATAAAATAAGCAAGCTAATACATACATAAAAATAGTAATACATGTGACCGATTTCAAACTTAGTCACCAACAAATAAGCCGGTACAAGTGTAAACAGCGTTAATATTGTAATCATTATTTTCGATGTACGTTCTCCATATTTTATGGGTATGGTTTGGTAGTTTAAAGCCAAATCTCCTTTTATATTTTCTAAGTCTTTTGCTAATTCTCTAATAGCTATTACAAGAAACAAAAATGTAGCGTGTACAAATATTACAGTATCGAAGTTTTTATAATATATAAAAACAGCAAAAAAAGGCGTTATGGTTAAAACTGCAGAAGTGATATTACCAATTATAGGTAGTCTCTTTAATTTATGCGAGTACAACCAAATAGCAAAAATATAGGCAGAAAAGAATAGTACTGCATTAAATGCTACATAACTAGCCATTATAACTGCAGAAAAGTTTAGCACAAAGTAGAACGATAGTTTAGTGTTCTGACTTACTAACTTATCTAACATAGACTTGTTAGGTCTGTTAATTAAATCTTTTTCGGAATCGTAAAAGTTATTAATGATATAGCCAGATGCTACTACTGCCGAAGATGCCAGCACTAGCATTAATAGGTTAACATCGAAGAGTACTTTTTTTACAGGTAAATGCTCTGCAAAAATGTAAATTGATGTTAAATATTGTGCAATAACTATAATAAGAATGTTGTAGCCTCTAACCACGGAAAACATACTAAAAAACTTAAGTAAAATATGTTTTTGTCGTTTAGATAGCATGAAGATTCTTTAAAAATTATAAACCACTTCTAATTTATAATCTTTAAGTGCTTGCTGCGCATTATCGATATCTTCTGTAAAGCCTAAAATGTATCCGCCTCCGCCAGAGCCACATAATTTTAAGTAATAATCATTTGTTTCTATGCCTTTTTTCCAAAGTTCATGAAACTGTTTTGGAATCATTGGTTTAAAGTGATTAAACACAACTTTAGACAATTGTTTTGTATTACTAAATAGGGATTTAATATCGCCTTTAAGAAAATCGTCTACACAAGCATCTGTATGTTTTATAAATTGATCTTTAAGCATTTTACGGAATCCTTCTTGTTTCATGTTATCCATAAAAATGCTTACCATAGGTGCTGTTTCTCCCACAATACCACTGTCTAATAAAAATACAGCGCCTTTTCCAGAAGTACTTTGCGTTGGTATTCCTGTGGCTTCAATATTATCTTTAGAGTTTATTAATATTGGTAAACTTAAATAACTATTTAAAGGATCTAACCCTGAAGATTTACCATGAAAAAACGATTCCATTTCAGAAAATACTGCTTTTAACTTTAATAGTTTTTCGCGTGTTAAGTTCTCTAAAACAGTAATCTTATCTTGAGCATATTTATCGTAGATAGCAGCTACAAGAGCACCACTACTTCCTACACCATAACCTTGCGGTATAGAAGAATCGAAGTACATACCTGCAGTTGTGTCTGCACGTAGGTTTTCAATTTCGAAAACAACTAATTCTGGGTTTATGTTTGCAAGGTATTCTACAAAATCTTTTAAGTAACTATTAGATGTTTTAGCTTCTTTAGAAGTGTTATCATCCATTTTTAAAGCACCATTATAAAAATTGTAGGGAATAGATAATCCTTTAGAATCTTTTATGATTCCGTATTCTCCGAAAAGTAGGATTTTTGAATAAAAAAGTGGGCCTTTCATAATTGTATAATTAATAATGCAAAGTTAACAATTAAAAATTACTGTTTGGATGTCTTAACAATACTTACCAATAATTTTAATAATTCTTCAATTCTTGGTTTATAACGATTGTATGTTTCATCATCTATAAAATTAGAACTGTACAACAAGTCTAACCAATAATCTGCTTCATTTGCTTCTTTTAAACTAATAGACATTTTGCTAATAAAATCTGGTTTACTTTGTGCAAATTCTGCTTCTCTAATATTTGCTCCTATCGATGTTCCTGACTTTAATAATTGCCTAGACATTACAAATTCTTTCTTGTTATGTGCTAACGCTTTATAAAGTTCAACTATTGCAACAGCAAATTCGAAACTTTTGGTTTTAATAATATTATTCTTCATTAAAGATTGGAAATAATTATTAATTTTTCATCATCAACTATTCATTTCCTTAGCTCCAAAACCAATTGTATCACAAATATAGTGACCGTTTTGGCAATATGCAACTAGCTCATTCTTAATGAATTCATAAATTTGTTTTGCTTCATTTTCTGGATATAGAATATGTACGTTTGCTCCTGCATCTAGTGTAAAGCCTACATGTAGTCCTGTTTTTGCTCTAAACTCCCAAATTTTATTAATTATTTCCAGCGTATTTGGCTTCATTAATATAAAATAGGGCATGCTCGTCATCATCATAGCATGTAATGTTAACGCTTCACTTTCTATTAAAGCAATAAACGCCTCTAAATCTCCAGATTTTAAGATGTCTTTTATTTTAGTTATGTTGTCTTCTGCTTGTTTAAAGCGTTCTTGCGCGAAAGGATGTGCGTGCATTAAGTTATGTCCAACGGTACTACTTACTTGCTTTTCGCCTTTATCTACTAATAAAATAGTGTCTTGATAATTTTTAAAATTATCATGAACTGTGTCTGGGTATTTTACTCCATAAAGGTCTGAGCTACCTGCTATCTCTTTATGTGCTCCCCATACTATTAAATCACCTTCTATACTTCTACAAGCACTTCCAGAACCTAATCGTGCTAAAAAAGACGCTTTTTTATTAAAATATGTATCTGTTAATATCTGTTCTGTTTCAGTTAATGTGGTATCAGATTCTAATAATTGTCTTTCTACACTCATTAAACATAATGCCAACGCACTCATTCCTGAAGCAGAAGATGCAATACCAGAACTATGTGGAAATGTATTAGAGGTTTCTATTGTAAAATGATAGGCTTTTAAAAATGGCAAATAACGCTCAACCCGTTTAAAAAACGTTTCAATTTTAGGTTTAAAATCCGTATTTTTTTTATTTTCGAAAACAACATCAAAAGAAAAAAGATTGTCTTGTTTTTCCTTTTTCACAAAGCTCAATTTTGTTTCTGTTTTACATGTATTTAATGTAAAACTTATGGACTGATTTTCGGGTATTTGATTTTCCTTTTTACCCCAGTATTTTACTAGGGCAATATTGCTTGGAGACGCCCAAAATACTTGACCTTCGGCTATATTATTCGAATAATTTCTAGCTAGAAATTCTGTTTCCTTCATTTAAAAAAAATTTTTACAAATATAGTCTATAATTCTATTACATTTTTTATTACATTAGCGCTTGAGTAGAAATTCATTCGGTTTAGTGATGTTTACTGAATACTAAATATTTAATGCATATTTAAAGAATTTTTACTTAGTGATTGTGTAAATGTAATACTAACTGAAAACATTAAAGAGGCTCCCCTAGAATACTCCTTCCTCGGTGTTTAGCTTAAAATTTTAAAGCCATAAAATGGATAAAAAACAGAAGATTATACTAACTATGTTAGAATTAGTTGTAGAACAAGGTGTACATGCTACGCCAATGTCTCAAGTTGCTAAAGAAGCTAACGTAGCCGTAGGAACTATATATCATTATTTTGATAATAAAAATCAAATTATCGAAGAAATTTACTCTATGATTTGTCAGGATTTCGGAGTCGTTTTAATGGCAAATTTACCAGAAGATAATTATAAGAAACAATGTGAAACCATGTGGTTAAACTTATATAATTATTTTGTTGGTAATCCTCTAGCTTTTAAATTTATGGAGTTTGTTGGAGTACCTCCAATTATTTCAACAGAAATTCGTTTAAAAAACATTAAATACTTTTCTAACATTAGAGATTTTATTCTTTCTGGAATATTAAAAAAAGAACTTAGAAATGTCGATTTAAGGTTAATTATGCAAATGACTTTTGGGTCTGTAGTATCTGTAGCTAGACTTAAATTTAAAGAAGAATTACCTATGAATCAAAAGCAGATAAAAGATGCTATGAGAATGACATGGGATAGCATTAAATACGTAGAGTATTAATACACTACATAGTACATTCCTTTAATTTGCTATATTTTGTGAAACTATATAGGCACCTGTCCATGCGTTTTGAAAATTAAAACCACCTGTTACAGCGTCTACATTAATGACTTCTCCTGCAAAATAAAGGGTTTTATGTATTTTACTTTCAAAAGTTTTAAAATTAACTTCTTTTAAGTTAATACCGCCAGCTGTAACAAATTCTTCTTTAAAGGTACTTTTACCATCTACGTTAAAAATTGCTTTTGTTAATTGAGTTGCTAAAGCATCTATTTGCTGTTTATTTATATCTGCCCAACGTGTCTCTCCTCCTATTTTAGAAGCGAGAACTAATTGTAACCAAAGGCGCTTAGGTAAATTAAATTGCGTATAATTTGCTACCGTTTTTTTAGAATGTTCTTGTTTTAGTATTTTTAATTCCTCCGTAATAGTTTCAAAATCTTGCTTTACAAAGTTTACTTGTATTTTAAATTTGTAGTCTCTTTTTGCTAGTTCTAAAGCTCCAAAGGCCGATAATTTTAAAATAGAAGGTGCGCTCATCCCCCAATGTGTAATTAGTAAAGGGCCTTCTGAAAATAATGGCGTTCCTAAAACTTCAATTTCAACATCTTGTGCAACCACACCTGGAATTGTTGCAATACGACTATCTTTTATATTAAATGTAAATAGAGAAGGTACAGGCGATGTAATACTATGTCCTAGGCTTTCTAAAAGTTTCCAAATTTTAGGGTTACTTCCCGTAGCTATAACTAGTTTTTTACAACTAAAGCTATCTGTTTTTGTTTCTAACTCCCATGCATCGTCTTTATTTACAATTGTTGTTACCGATTGATTTTTTAAAACAGAAACCTTGTGTTTTTTTGCTTCATACAAAAAGCAATCTATAATAGTTTGGGACGAGTTAGAGACCGGAAACATCCTACCATCTTCTTCTATTTTTAATTCAACACCTCTTTTTTCAAACCAATCTATAGTATCACCTGTCATAAACGTATGGAAAGGTCCACGTAATTCTTTTTCGCCCCTCGGGTAATTTTTAACTAATTCTTGCGGCATAAATTCTGCATGCGTAACATTACAACGTCCGCCACCAGAAACTTTAACTTTGGTAAGCACCTCTTTACCACGCTCTAAAATAGCTACTGTTAATTCTGGGTGTTGTTCTGCTATGTTTATTGCTGCAAAAAAACCAGCTGCTCCGCCTCCAACAATTATTATATCTTTTTCTATCATACTCTATCTGGGAAATCGGAAATTATACCATCTACATTATAGCCTTTCATACGTTCTATAGCTTCTACATTATTAACAGTCCAAACATTTATTTTATAACCTAATGCTTTTGTTTTTTGTACATTATTTTTACTAAGCAAAGCATAGTTTGGATGAATTGCTTTCGCTTTAATTGTTTTTGCAAAAGTAACGGCTTCTTCTAAATTAGCCTTTGTTAACACTCCTAATACAATATTTTTATCAATAGTATGAATCGTTTCTAGTTCTCTTTGTTGAAAACTAGACACTATAAAATGGGTATAATCCCAACGGTATTCATGTATATAATTTTGTATAATCTTAGCCGTTTCAGTCGCTGTATTTTTTCCTTTTAATTCAATATTTATAATACATTGTTTATTAATACAATCTAAAACCTCTATTAATGTTGGTATTTGGTAATCGCTTTCTACTTTCAATGCTTTTAATTCTGCCAATGTAAAACTAGAAACCTCACCACTACCATTCGTTAATCGGTCTACAGTAAAATCGTGAAAAACAACCAACTCTCCACTTTTGCATTTATGTACATCTATCTCTATAGCATTTACATTACAGCTTAATGCTTTTTCTATAGATGCTAATGTGTTTTCGGGAGCATATCCGCAAGCGCCACGATGACCAATGACTAATACTTTTTCCTGCATTATTTTTATTCTGAAAAATATCGCTGTAAATTTAGCATTAATTCTATTGATTATGCGTTTCTATCCTTTCATATTATTTCTTTTATTATTTGCTTGTAAAACTGGCAAGTTAAAAGTTATTGCAGATATCCCTTCTTATTTAAAAGAAGTTTCTGCTGTAGAAACGCTTCCAAACTCTAACTTAATTTGGGTTATTGAAGATTCTGGAAACAAACCTAAAGTATACGCTATAAATACAGAAGGTAGCGTTGTAAAAACACTAAAAATTAAAGATTCTAAAAATAAAGATTGGGAAGATTTAACCAGCGATGCCAAAGGTAATTTATACATTGGCGATTTTGGTAATAACGCTAAGAATCGGAAAAAATTCACCATTTATAAAGTAAGTAATCTTACTTCTCCAGAAGTTGAGAGTGTAACAGAGTCTATTTCGTTTAAGCTACCAAAAACTGTAAAATCTCATGATTTTGAAGCCTTTTTTATACTAAACAATACGTTTTACATATTTAGTAAAAATAATAAAGAAGGCGTTCTTATTTCTGTACCAAATATTCCTGGCAAGCATACCGCTAATTTTGTAACGGCTTTTAATTTAACAGGAGAACAAAATAAAATAACGTCTGCAGATATAAGTGAGGACGGAAAAACAATAGTATTACTTAATCATGATAAGGTATGGAAACTCACCAATTTTGATGGTGACAACTTTTTTGAAGGCACTATTGAATCCTTAATTTTTAATCACAATTCACAAAAAGAAGGCATCTGCTTTAAAAACAATAATACTATTTATATTACCGATGAATACAATGGAATACATGGCGGTAATGTGTATGAGTTTGATTTAGAAAAACAACCTCAATAATAATTTTCTTTACACTAATATCACCTATTTATGGTTTCCCGTAAAAATTTATTTTTCTAAATGATTTATTTAGCTAGGAATTATTAATTGAAAAACTACAATTAATAACCAAACACTAACCGCAAACAAATCAATAAATGAAAAACCTAAACGTATTATTAGCTAGCCTTTTATTAGCATCTCTATTCTCATGTGGTAGCTATGTTAGAATAGGAGATTTAACGGGTATAAGTAATAGAAATCTAAACGATAATGAAAAATATGTTTTACTAGAACGAGAAGTAGAAGCTGTTGCTAAATCTGAGAATGATGCACTTGAACAAGCTGTTGATAATTTAACAAAAGAACATGAAGGTGAATTTTTAAGAAATGCCAAAATTTATGTAAAAAGCAATGGTAAAAAAGTTAAAGTTATTGGAGATGTGTGGGGCATTCAAAAAACAAATGTAAATATAACTACAAATGCTAGTGCTAAAATCGAATTAAAAATTGGAGATAATATCGTTTTTAAGCGAAAAGGAAATATTATAGATGGGAAAATTATAGGATTAAATCCAAACTCTATAATTGTTGAATATGGTAAGAGAAAAAAACGAGTCGAACTTAAATACGATGAAGTAACTAAAACAGAATAAACACCTCATTTTACATATTTAGAAAACCGCTCTAACAACAACTTCAACTTAGGATTAATAAACGTTTTACAAAACGGTTTCTCTGGATTGGAGTAATAGTAATCCTTAAATTGTGCTTCTGAAGGTTTAAAGCTTTTAAATGGTAATATTTGAGTTATTAATGCGTCGTTAAATATAATTTGAAACTCTTTAAGCATTTGTTTTAAATTAACATCCTGCTCTGTATTAAAACTATAAATAGCAGATCGGTATTTATCTCGCATACTATGATTAGAAGTGCTTTTATGTGTATTTAAATGAATCTCTACCAATACAACCAATGGTATTATTTTTGAGCTAAAATGAACAATTACAGCTTCAGAAAATGAGGCATATTCGTCAGTTGAAGCTACAAAACCTTGTTCAACTGTAACAACTCCTTTTAAGGATTGAAAAACGGCTTCTGTACACCAATGGCAACCGCCACCAAATGCTATTCTTTGTAATTTATTTTCCATTTATTAGTACTTTTAAAAGTATAACAATTATTTCTATTGAATACATTATGTAAGTTTTTAAGATAAATCCTTACTAATTTAAAGTTTATTACTTTTACTAAAATTAAAAGATTATATATGGATACTATTATAACAGAAGTGGAACAGTATGTAACTTCCTTATTACGGGCAAAGTTATCTCATAATTTCCTTTATCATAATTTAGCCCATACTCAGCGTGTTGTAAAATCTACTAAAATATTAATAGAAGTTGAAAAAGTATCTACAGATGACGCAAATGCTCTTATTATTGCTGCTTGGTTCCACGATGTTGGTTATACTGAAGGAAGTGAAAACCATGAAGCTAATAGTGTAACAATAGCGACTCCATTTTTAAAAGAACATATTATAGATGATGCTACTATAGCTAAAATCTCTAAACTTATTATGGCTACAAAAATGGATTATGAGCCAACAAATCTTTTAGAAAATATTATCCGCGATGCAGATTGCGTGCATTTTAAAAGTAAAAGCTATACAGAAATAAGCGATTTACTGAGAGCTGAATGGGAGTTAGATAAAAATATCGTGTATAGTGATAGTGAGTGGACAGAAAAAAACATTTTGTTTTACACTAAACATCACCGTTTTTATACCAATTTTGCTAATGATAATTGGCAAAAAGGAAAAGATCGCAACCTAGTTAACCTTTTAAAAATATTAAAAAAACAAAAAGCAGACGATAAAAAGGAACAAACTAAAGCAGCAGAATTTGCTCTTAAAAAAAACAAAGCAACACTGCCAGAACGTGGTATAGAAACAATGTTTCGTGTTACATTACGTAACCATATTACTTTAAGTGATATTGCAGATACTAAAGCCAATATTTTACTCTCTGTAAATGCAATTATTGTCTCTTTAGTACTCTCTAACTTAGTCTCTAAATTAGACAACGCTTCTAATAAACATTTAATTTGGCCTACAGTTATTTTTGTATTATTTACGGTAGCGTCTATGATTCTTTCAGTACTTGCAACCCGACCAAATGTAACTAGTGGTAAGTTTACCAAAGCCGATGTTGCAAACAAAAAAGTAAATTTATTATTCTTTGGAAACTTCCATAAAATGAATTTACCAGATTTTGAATGGGCTATGGGAGAAATGATGAAAGACAGGGATTACCTATATTCTTCTATGAAAAAAGACTTGTATTTTCTAGGGAAAGTTTTAGATCGAAAGTATAAAATCCTCCGTTTAACCTATACCGTTTTTATTGTTGGTATCATTATTAGTGTCATTGCTTTCGCAACGGCTTTTCAACTTGCTGAAATACCAATAGTAACACCTTAATAAAATTCTATTTTACTAGATTTAAGTCGTTTTCAACTTTTTGTTGGGTGGGTCTTAATGTCATAAAATAAATAATGATAAGAAACCCAAAAAGTATAAAATCTGGTTTTAAAAATAGTATTACAAAGGCTGCACCTTCAAGAATTGCCCACCTAACAATTAAAGCACTTTGATAAGGCATTATTTTTTCTTCTATCGGTAATTTAGGATCTATTTTAGACACTAAGTTTTTAAATATAAAAAGGCTACCAAAAATAGCTCCAATAGGTATTAAAACGTAAACTATAGATTTTGTATCTATTGCAGAAGGTATAATATTATCTAAATTACCTAATATAAAATAGGCTAATAATAACCCCATTAACAATGCTAAATGAATCAGTTTTGCAATTCTTAATTGTTTTGCCATTATTACTATTAATTGTTAATGGTTTTCATTAAATCGTTATAGGTATAAAATTCTTTTTCATCATTAGTTTTACTGTATAACACACTAACTCGAATGGCTTTTAAACCTGTTACAGCTTGTAAATCTTGTAACTCTACAATTTCTACATCTGTGTCTAAATATTTTTTAGATTGTAAAAATTCTATATAACGTAAGTATTCTATTTCGTCTTGTTTTTGAGAATATACAATCGTTATTTTTCCGTTTTCAGTAATACGTTTATTGGTTCCTTTAATGTAAGCTTTATCTACTCGTTTTTTAACGACCTCATAACGGGCATTATAGGTTCCATCTACATCAAATTGTTTTTCATCCATTCTAAAACTTATAGATAAAGGTTGGTTAAAAACCAAAATCATAGATGCTACGTTTAATGCTACAGGAAACTCCGATTGCATTTGGTAATATGCGTTTTCCATTTCGCACATAACCTGCAACTGCCAAAGTCTTAAGTTATATAAATAAATAGGATTAAAGCTTTCTTCTTTAGTAATAGATTCACCTATATACATATTATGCTCTACACCGTCTGTTTTATAACGTTCAAAAAAATGAGGATACATTTGCTGCGCTTCTACTTGTTTTTTATCAAGTAACCTTGCCATTTTTTTATTAATTAAACTTACGGTGTCGTCATAATCCTTTCTGTGTTTATATATTATATTAACCTTTTCATCTAAACTATTAAAGTATGTAGTAATCTCTGCTTGTAAAGCTTCAGATTTAATTTTGTGTTTAAAAATTGGCGTAATATCCGTTTCAAAAAACGTATTAATAGCTTGTTCACTATCTACTTGAAAATCGGAATTAAGCTTTTGTAGAAACGTATTTATTTGAAAAACATATTGCTCGTAGATTGGTAATGCTTCTAATGCATATGCTTTTTCTAAAATAACTTTTACAGATTTAAGTTGTAATGATAAATCTTCCTTAGTTGCCCAGTTTCTGGCTTCAGATGAGCCTTTTATATCTATCTGTCCAAATAAAGGATAGACATCTTCGAATACTATTTTATTAAATGATACTTGGTTACCATTAAATTGTTCTTTTATAAAATATTCTGCTTCTTTTTTAAATTTCCATTTTACACTAGGGTGTATAGATGTACATTCTTGCTGAATAATAGCTTCTATTAAATTTTCTTCTTCTTCTTTAGAGCGTTCTACTGCAGACAAAATAAATGGCATAACATCAGATAGCTTATTTGCAGAAATACTATTTAATACTTTTGGCTCTTCCGATACTATTTCTAAGACTCCTAAAAGTCCTTTATCGTTAGCAATTGGCGCCAGTATAGCACTCCTTATTCCTTGTTCATATAATGTTCCTATTTGTGTTCCGTGCTTTGGTTTATTATACATTTTATCTACATCGGAAATAGCAATCATTTTATTTTCCTCCAATAGCTCTTTATAAGACCAGCTACAAAGTGAATCTGAACACTTGTTAACGTCTAGACTATGAAGCAGAAAACTTTTAACACCTTCATCGTAAAGACGTTCAAACACATCTTCTTCTTTATTATATATAGAAAAGCCAACACGTAAGCCTTTTAATCCTAAGAGAGAACTAAATACCTCTTGAAAACGCTCCATAGAACTTTCATCCTTTTGTTTATCTCTTCCTATTAAACTAGACTTAATATTAGAAATCGATTGATCATCTGTTACATTAAATATATTAGAGATAACAAACCCTTTAAAAATGTAACTATTAGGTGGAAACTTTTCTTTCCATAAAGCTACATTATCAAAATTATCTATTAATATATCTACATCATCTTGTGTAATTTCTATAGCGTGTTCAGTTGGAATAATCTCCATAAAATCTGCATTGTACAGAATTTTATAATATTGCATAATCCCTTTTTCGTCTGGAATTTCATAGAAAAAAGGACGTTTAATATTTACATTAAAACCATAACAGAAACTTAGTATTATAGTACAAGCTATAATATACCTTCCATCTTCGGGCATATTAGTAATGCTCAACTCAAAATCGTCTCCTGCATTTTTAATGATATTTTGAAAACGCTTTGAAGTATTAAAAATAATATTATGAAAAGGTACTGAAGCTGTTTTAATCTCATTTAATGTTAAGACCTCACTAAAAGCATCTTGTAATAAATAACGAATGTCTTCTTTATGAGTTTCTAATAAAGACGGATCGCTAAAACCTGTTTTTAAAACAGGTAAAGCATCCTGTATTTTTAATATACGCTTTGCTTTTTCTGCTGTAAATTCGTCTTCACTTTTTGTTAAAGCTTCATAACGTTCTAAATACTTATTAAAACTAACTTTTAGTATAAATGGGGAATCTATGTTATCGTTTATGTCTTTCATAATAACCGCCTTTGTTTAACAAATTTACAAATTATAGATTTGGTACTATTATAATTAACAGTTTTACGACATTTTATGCCAGTCGTTCCTAAATGTAGAAACAAATACTATATAGTCTATTTACACTATTGGTTATTATTGTGTAAGCATATATCTTGTTCTACATATTTTACTATTAATATAGTAACTTTGTTATCTCTAATTTTTAGACGTAAAACTTACTATGAAATTTCAATATATACTGCTTTACTTTATAATAGGATGTACCTTATCTACTTCTGCGCAACAAAACAAAAGTATTGCAGAAATTATTGAAAAAATAAATGCTCTAGAACAAGAAAAAGACCCCAAGTGTTATGCAACAGCAAATAGACTGGAAGATTTTATGTATGGTACGCCTTTAGATGAATCTGCAAGGAATCTAAAAATTGAAATACAAAAAGCACTTATTCTACACCTAAGAACGAAAGGAACAGAGCAAGCAAAAAAATTACAACTTAACACAATAACATTTGATGCTTTAAAAGATATTATTAATACTATTTCTACTTACAAAAAAGAAGCTAACGGTAATTTTTTATACCAATACAAAAATGGTTACATCTCGATTTCTAAACAAGATTTCAAACAATACACATCGGTATCGTATGCTTATCGTTCTATTCTTTCTGTAGAGCAAGATTTAATGTTCTTGCCAAATACAGACGTTTTAACATTTAATAAAGACCTTATAAAACCATTAAGCGATTATATAAATTTGGTAACACTAGTAGTATTAAAAATTGCAGATAATACAGCTCGAAAAAAAAATCTTTCTAGTATAAATAAAAGTATAATGAGAGAGAGTTGGGTTGCACTTCTTAATCAGTCGCAAACCATGAAAGCCGATGCAATTTCATACCCTAAACTAGCTACATCTAATGCTTCAAAAAACAATACTGTTTTAAAAGCGATTATAAAACAAAAAGTAGAGGCTTACCAAAAATATAATGCTGTTATAGCTAGTGTGTTTTTAAGAAATATTCAAGTCTATTTTGCAAGACAGAAATGGCCAGTAGATACCGAAACGTCTAATAAGCTAAAAACATACTATATTGAATCTTTAGTTGCATTTTCTAATAGTCTTTTAGAAACGGCTAATAATAATGCAAAAAAAAACAAGGCCTCTTTAATACGAATTCATCATATTCAAACAGCTTTAAATCAGTTTTTACCAACACAAACGAATGCTTTTGAAGATGTCGATTTCTTCCCAAATAATCCTTCGGAACATATTGTTATAGAGTCTTACGATTTAGATGCTTTTAGAGATAGCGGTATTCACTGGAAAATACTAAACTATTCGCTAACAGATTCTAACGCCAGTAATTTAAAAGATATCGACCCAAATGCAGCAGAATTAACTGTTGAAGGTATTGCACAGTTAGGTGTTTTAGTATTACGTATTGCAGGTAAACAATCGCATGAAGCAAATAAAAAAGTATTAGACATTAAGGATATAGAACAGGCTTTTGTTACAATACAAAAACTTATAAATTCTCATGCTTCGTTTGCAAATATTAATACTACAACGCAGATTACATCTTCTAATATAAATACGATTTCTAATGGCGGGTTTAAAGATGTTACTTTACAATCTAATATTGCATTTAATCATAAATCTTCCGATTGGCTAAGTAGACATATTAGAAGTTATACTACAAATACAGAAGAAAAAACAATAAAGCTATCTATCCCTCCAGCATTTGGTGGCTCTGGTGTGGCTTGTGAAGATATAAATAACGACGGATTAGCTGATGTTTTATTGCTGAGTGGTTTGGGTAATACATTATACTTAAACTCTAAAGATGATGGTTTTATAGACATTACGGAAACTAGTAACATAAACCATTGGAATGCAACACTAAATTCTTACGGAGAACCTAGACAACCTATAATTGTAGATTTTAATAATGATGGGTTACAAGATATCTGTATTACTTATGTTAACGATTTGCACAGGTTATATAAAAATATGGGAAATAATCAATTTAAAGATGTAACTGCCTCTAGTAATCTTGGAGGTAAAAATGCAGTTGCTGGCCCTGCAACAGTTTTAGATTATGATAACGACGGATTGTTAGATATTTTTATTGGTTATTTTGGTGATTATATACATGGTGTTCTACCTAAATTAAGTAGAGACAATCAAAACGGGATGCCAAATAAATTATATAAAAACCTTGGTAATTTTGTTTTTAAAGAAGTTCCTTTTACCGAAGATTCTAATTCGGGATGGACACAAGCTGTTGGGCATGCAGATATTAATCAAGATGGTTTACAGGATCTTATTGTTGGCAACGATTTTGGTATTAACAAATATTATTACAATACACCTTCTGGTCTTTTTAAAGAGGTAAGCAAGTCCTTAAAAACAGATAAACCGTCTTATTCCATGAATATTGGTATTACAGATTTAAACAAAGATTTACATCCCGATTTTTATATCTCTAATATCGTGGTCATGCAAAAAGACGAAAAGTATGTAACACCTAATGAAGATACAGAGATGAAATTTGACCCCAAAAAGATGGCTAATATTAGAACTGTAGAAGCTAATGATCTTTTTCTATCGCAAATAAACAACAATACACTTACAGACTACAAATTATCTACCAATATAGGACGCGGTTACTCTGCTACAGGATGGTCTTGGGATGCCGATTTTTTCGATTTTGATAACGATGGAGATGAAGATTTATATTGTTTAAATGGTATGAACGATTTTAGTATATACGATACCGAAAATCCGTTTTATTTTGAAAGACAGTCTGATGCTACACAA
This sequence comes from uncultured Flavobacteriaceae bacterium, assembly GCA_947494205.1. GTDB lineage: Bacteria > Bacteroidota > Bacteroidia > Flavobacteriales > Flavobacteriaceae > JAHDHI01. The sequence goes on from CANLUH010000027.1 coordinate 49,935, forward strand.
GTTATTTATGCTGAAAGTAATCGTGAAAAAAATGTGTTTTTTGTAAACGACAATAACACCTTAACTAATAAAGCAGAAACATTAGGAACAGCCCTTAACTCTAACGCTAGAAGTGCTAGTTATTTTGATTATGACTTAGATGGCGATTTAGATATTATTATTAATAATTATCATGACAGTGCTAATCTCCTACAAAACAACACTAAAAACACCAATAATTGGATTAAAATAAAACTTATAGGTAATCCAGATAAAGGGGTTAACAGAGATGCTATTGGATCTTCCTTGGTACTTAACAGTAAACACAACACTTCTATTTGGAGAGAGATACATAGTACAACGGGCTACTTATCTGTACACCCTAAAACGCAACATTTCGGTCTTGGTAAAGACACTAAAATTTCGGTTCTTATTAAATGGAGTAATGGAGAATCTTACACGATTAAAAATTTAAAGGCCAATACCATTCATACTATTAGCTATCCTAATATTATTAACTAATAGATACCGAGTATAAAATATATAATACACAAAAAAGCCATTTCGTTGCAGTAACGAAATGGCTTTTTAATTAAAAATATTGTCTCGTCCTGAAATAAGTTGACACAAATTCAACTTATTTATGAAATATTCAGAAAATCCAAGGAAAAAGCGAACA
>CANLUH010000028.1 GCA_947494205.1 uncultured Flavobacteriaceae bacterium
AAAATTATTCATCTTGTATTCGCACTAATTAAAAATCAAACTTTTTATAAAAATCGTTTGGTCACGTCATAGAAATCTAAGTGACGTTGGAGTTAAAAAAGCTTCTCAATACAACCTCTTAGTTAAAAATAATATTTACTCAACCAATTTTGTAACCACCTGTATCTCGTTATGTAATGTTTTATGCACAGGGCATTTATCTGCTATGACAAGTATGCGTTCTATTTGTTTAGCATCTAGATTACCAGTTAGTTTTATCTCGCGATTAAAGGTGTCTATTTTGGCAGAGGTATTATCACAATCTTCGCAGTCTACGGCGTGATGTTTTCCATAACTTGTGTGGACTTCTACATTTTGCAAATCCCAACCTTTACGCTTTACATACATTTGTATGGTCATTGCTGTACATGCCGATAATCCCGCTGAGACTAACTCGTATGGAGAAGGTCCGAAATCGTTACCGCCATAATTTATAGGTTCATCGGCAGTGATATAGTGTTTACCTAATTTCATTTGTGTGGTAAAACCATCTTCTGTATCTAGACTAGCAACAACTTGATGTTGTGTGCTTAGTGTTTCGGTTTTAGAGAGTGTAACATAACGTTGTGCCCAGTTGGCAATAACGTTTCCTACATATTTAGAATCGTTAGCATTCATTAGTAAATGATCAGCACCATCTATAGATACAAAACTTTTTGGATGATGTGCAGCGATATAAATGTCTTCTGCATTTTTAATGCCTACAACACTGTCTTGTGGCGAATGCATGACTAATAATGCTTTGCGTAAGTTTTTAGCAACTTCTGGTAACGATTTACTTTCTATATCATCTAAAAACTGTTTTTTAATTGTAAAGTTACGTCCTCCAATATTCACGGCTGCTTCTCCAGAGGCTTCTATAGTTTCAATACTATTATGCAATAAGTGTTTTACATGTTTTGGGTTAGAAGGAGCACCAATTGTAGCGACTGCAGTTACTGAACTGATTTGGGAAGCGGCGAAAATAGAAGCGGCTCCACCTAGCGAATGCCCAACCAATAGGGAAGGGGCTTTATAATTGGTTTCTAAAAAGTTGGCTGCGCTTATTAAATCGTCCACATTTCCAGAAAAGTTTGTGTCTGCAAATTCTCCGTCGCTTTCACCCAAACCTGTAAAATCGAAACGTAATACACCAAAACCATTAGCGGTTAAAGCGCGACTTATATTTTTTACTGCTAATAAATTTTTATTACAAGTAAAACAATGTGCAAATATGGCAAAGTTATGTGGATGTTGGTGTAAAGGGAGTTCTAAACGTCCAGTAAGTTGTAGCCCATCATTATTTATAAAAGTTACTTTTTCTATATTCATACCAAATAGTCGTTAACCGTTAAAGTTTTTAATTTATAGACTATTGGTCGTAAACAAATTATTGTATTACAAAAAAGTCTTTAAGTACCCCTTTTAATATTTTAGCATCAATAGGTTTGGTTAAATAACCATCGAAACCAATGTCTATAGCTTTATTATAATCTTCCTCGTGTGCATAGGCAGTTTGGGCAATTACTGGAATTTCTGGTTTAATCTTTTTTATTTGTTTTGTGGCCTCATAACCATCTAAAATAGGCATTTTGATATCCATGAAAATAATGTCGAAAGATTCTTTTTTAATAATATCTACAGCTTCTTTTCCGTTTTTAGCCCAAGTAATGCAATGCTTTTGTTCTATAATAGTATCTAATGTTTTTGCTAATACCAAATAGTTAAGCTTCATGTCTTCGGTAATCAATATTTTTATTTCCGATTCTATAGTTTTTGGAGCACTAATAATTGAATTTTTATTAGGAATGGTAGTAATAGGTAATGTAATAGTAAACGTAGACCCTTTGTTTTCTGTTGTGTTAAGAGTAATCGCTCCTTCTAAAGATTTAATGTTTTCGTTAGCTATAGAAAGTCCAATACCCAAACCATCATATTTTTTTGAGAGTTCTTTTTCTTCTTGATAAAATTCTTTAAAAATTACTTGAGACTGTTTTGGGTTAATACCTATTCCTGTATCTTCTATTGTAATGTTTAGTTGTTTGTTTTCTAATGAAGCAGATAATGTTACAGCTCCTTCGTTAGTAAATTTTAAAGCATTATCTAAAATATTATTAATGGCTTTAACGAGTCTTGATTTATCTGAAAGTATTTCGCTATCTGTTTTGGAGATATTGTTTTTAAAAATGAAATTGAGGCCTTTTTGTTTAGCTTTTGTTTCGTAAACGTCTGATAGGATATTTAGTTCTTTATTTATAGAAATTTGTTGCAATTTAGGTTTTGTTTTGGCCGTTGTAAGCTCCGATATTTCTATAATATTATTTAAAATGGTTGTTAATTTAGAACTTTCTTGAAGTATAGTGTTTACATACTCTTCAGATGGCGTGTTTTCTTTCGGGGTTTCTTGTCGTAAAAGACTAGAAAATCCCATTATACTATTTAAAGGTGTTCTTACTTCATGAGAAATATTTTGTAGAAATAGTGTTTTTATATTGTTGCTTTTTTCAGCTCTTAGTTTTGCAGCTCTTAACTCTTTAGTTTTGTTTCTTACTGCACGTTTTAAATAGCCATTGAAAATGAATAATAGAAATAAAACAAGTAACACTAATTGTAATAATACTTTCCAAAAAATAAACTTCTTGTGTATTGGTGTTACTATATTATACAACCATTTATCTAATATTTTATTTTTTTCTTCAAGCGAGATATCTGCATTAGCTTGTTTTATAATTTTTGCTAATTCTGGCTTTTGTTTATTAATGGCAATTCCTAATTCATTTTTATAATAAATTGGTGTTTGTATTTCTAAATTGGTTAAGTTCTGTTTTTTTATGGTGTAATTAGTAATAGATCTTAAACCAATAAATGCATCTACATCTCCATTACTCAGTGCTTTTAAGCTTTCAGCTTCATCAGTATAGGGTGCTAATTTAAGCCCTGGATGATTATCTTTTAAATATTCTTGTATAGAATAGCCATCTCCTACGGCTACTTTTTTACCTATTAATTCTTTAATGGAATTAATAGTATTTCCTTCTTTACTCACTATAATATGATCGCCAACAAAAATAGGATCTGTAAATATTAAATAATTTCTACGGTCTTCGGTATTCTGAATTTCTAAAATAACATCAATTTTGCCAGATTTAGCATCATTAATTAGAGACTTCCAGTTATTATAGAATTTCTTTTTAAAGGTATAGTTTAACTTTTCTTCTAATACTTTTAAATAGTCTATAAGAATACCGTCTACGTTACCTTGATCATTTACAAATTGATAGGGGGGATATGCTATATATATTGCAACACTTAAACTGTCGTGTTGAGATAAATAATTTTGTTGAGATTTAGTTATAACGTCTTGCTCACTACAAGACATGTTTATTAGAGCAAAAAAGACAACTAGGAGCGCGTGAATTTTTTTAAGCATAGTTAATTAAGTTGCCTCAAATTACTATTTTTTTTAATATCTAAATCATTTTTTAGCTAATTTTTGAATTTTCAGAATGGTTTTCTCTAGTTTGTTCAAGCATTTAAAAAGAAAATAAAACGAATATTATCTATTTGATCTAGATTTTATGTTTGCTTCACAAAATTGTATAATTTCTGTTATTCGTTTTTGTCTTGTAGTTTCGCGTTTGGCTTGATTTAGCCAATATAAATAGTGCTTTTTATAAGAGGGGGCAAAGTTATTGTAGTTATTAAATGCTACTGGATTTTTATCGAAGGCGCGTTGTAATTCTTGAGGAATGATTCCTTTTTCAACAGCATCTAGAGCTGTCCATGATCCATTTTGTTTTCCCAATTCAATAATATCTAAACCGCTTTGATGCATTAAATTAGTTGCTAATAACTCTTTAATATAGCGCTTGTTTAAAGCACTCCATACACTTTTAGTATTACGTTTGCAGAAGTATTGTCTACGTTTACCATTGCCTAAGCTTTTTACTGTAGAATCTATCCAACCAAAGCACAATGCTACTTTTACGGCTTCTTCCCATCGCATGGATGGCTCAGGGTTGTCTACTTTATAAAAAATAAGATAAACACCTTCCGGCTGTGTATGGTTTTGGTGTAGCCATTCTCGCCATTCTATATCCGTTTTAAAATAAAGTTCTGGACGTTCCATTTAACTTAGATAGCTTTTACTGTTACATAAAAGTCTTTATCAACTGTTATTGTAGATTTCCTAGATGGTAATTTTAAAGTATTAGAAGTTGTTTCTGGTGTAATCCATTGCGATATACCATCGATACTAATTTCTATTGGCATATTAAAGCCATCAACAGTATTTGTCCATTTATATTCTAATTTTTTCTTCTTAATAGAATATTCAAAAACAGGAATTTTAACTGTTCTTAAATATTGATCGAATACTGGTTTTAAATACATTCCAGATTGATTAGAAATATAATCTTCTATTTGTTGTGTTGTTACTGTTTTATGGTAAAACTCTTTATTTAATCCGCGTAAAATAGTTCTCCATTTATCATCATTGTTAACCAATTGTCTAATAGTATGTAGCATATTAGCTCCTTTATAATACATATCTCCAGAACCTTCAGAATTTACATTGTAGGTTCCTATAATTGGACGATCGTTTTGTATGTTTTTACGACATCCTATAACATAAGCGGAGGAGGCTTCTTTTCCAAAATAATAGTCTAAAAATAAGTTCTCCGAATAATTAGTAAAGCTTTCATGTATCCACATATCTGCTATGTCTATATTTGTAATATTATTTGCAAACCATTCGTGTCCAGCTTCGTGTATTATAATAAAATCGAATTTTAACCCCCATCCAGTTCCAGATAAATCTCTACCTAAATAGCCTTTTTTGTATTGATTTCCGTAAGTTACAGAACTTTGGTGTTCCATTCCTAAATATGGCACTTCTACAAGTTTAAAACTGTCTTCGTAAAACGGGTAAGGTCCAAACCAATGCTCGAAAGCTTCCATCATTTTTGGAGCATCTTTAAAGTGGACTTTAGCTTTATCTATATTATCTTTTAATACATAATAGTTTAGATCTAAATCTCCTTTTTCGCCTTTGTATACTTCAGAAAAATTAGCATAATTACCAATGTTAATATTTACACCATAGTTATTAATTGGGTTTTTTACTGTCCAATGGTAAGTGGTTGTACCGTTTTCTTTAATGTCTACAGATTGTAATCGTCCGTTAGAAACATTCATTAAGTTACTAGGTACATTCACACTAATATCCATACTATCCACTTCGTCGTACATATGATCTTTATTTGGCCACCAAACACTAGCGCCTAAGCCTTGACAAGACGAGGCTACAAAGTGATTCCCATTAGCATCTTTTTTCCAAGAAATACCGCCATCCCAAGGTGCTCTAACGGCTTCTTTAGGATGACCTTCATAATACACTATAACACTATTAATAGCTCCTTTATCTTGTTTATCTACAAGTGTTATAAAATGTGCATTTCCTTCTTTACGAACAGTTAATTCTTTATTATTTTGAAGAACTTTAGTGATTTTTAAAGGCTCTTGTAAATCGATTTGCATTACCGATTTAGATTCTAATACAGTATATTTAATAGTATTTTTTCCTTTAATAAACTTTTTATCTGGGTCTACCGAAATGTCTAAATGATAGTAGCCCAAATCCCACCATTCGCGTTCTGGTGTTATAGAACCTCTTAGCGTATCTTGCCTCGTAAACGTTTCTTTATCTGTAAGTAATTGTGCTTGTATTATATGTATTGAAAGTAATGTGAAGATTACAAGTACTATTTTTTTCATTTAAAATAAAGTTTGGACTAAATTAGTAAAAATGTGATAATGATTTAAATCTATTTCTTAATCGTTTTATCGTATAATTTTACTTGGAAAGGTTACGACGCTTTCATAACCATCGTCTCCAACTGAAGCTATACCGAAGAAGTAATTATCAACAACTATTCCTTTTAATGTAAATTCTGAAACATCACCAACATAACGGCTATTATCCCAAGTAGGCGAGGTGGTGTCTCTCCAATATATTTTATAGCCTTTTGCACTTTCCACTTTATCCCATTTAAATTTGGCAGACGCTTCAACTATACCACCAATAGCTACATTTTTTGGAGCAGGTGGAGCACTTGCTATACTTGCTAGATTAATAGCATTTACTGCGGTTAGTTTTTTTGCATAACCAAAGTTTACATGTTCTACAACATCTCCATAGTGTATGCCGTTTTCTGTTCTAATGTCTTGATGTTGTTGTGTATAGTTTTCATGCGCTTCCATAATTCTAATACCTGCAAAACCTAAGTCGTTAAATGGTCTATGATGCCCGCCACGACCAAAACGATCTAATCTATACACCAACATAGGATTCATTTCTGGCATATATGTTTTTACATTTTTATAAACATAACGTGCTAATTGCCTAGAAATTCCATCAACTTCACCGCCGTAGAATCTGCGTAGTCTGCGTTCTCTGTCGGTTTCAGTTGGTGGCGTCGGTTCAGAGAAAATACGAAAGGTTCTATTATCTATAACACCATCTACGCCTTTAATGTTTCCAATCATGTCATTATTTAAAACACCTATAATGTTCCAACCTTTGTCTTTTACATATTTAGCTAATCCTGCGCCACCAAATAATCCTTGTTCTTCTCCTGAAAGACCAACGTAGATAATACTGTTTTCAAAAGTGTATTGACTTAATACTCTAGCGGCTTCTATAGTTCCAGCCATTCCTGAAGCATTATCGTTAGCGCCTGGAGCATCTGTAGTAAAATCCATAGTATTACTTGCTCTAGAGTCTATATCTCCGCTCATAATAATATAATGATTGGGATATTTTGTTCCTTTTTGTATGGCTACTACATTAACAATCCATGTATCGTGAGGAATGCGTTTATTGTTTTCTTTAGTTACAAAATCTTTTTGATAGAATACATTTAAACAATTATTACAGATTTTAGAAATAGAATCGAATTCGTTTTTAATCCAACGTCTAGCAGCACCAATGCCTCTGGTATTAGAGATGGTGTCGCTAAACGTATTCCTAGTTCCAAAATTGGCTAGTGTATTTACATCTTTTTCAATACGGTTCTCCGAAACGGCTTCAATAATATCGTAAAGTCTAGTGTTGTCTTGAGCATTTATAGTATACATGAATGTTAAGACAAAACTTAAGAGTGCTAATTTTTTCATTACAATTTAAATTTAGCTCTAAATTAATGAAAATGTAGTCATTGTATTTGTTAAAGTTTATAGCAATTACTCTTTAGGATATCTATGGATGTCTTTATGTTGCCAAATAAGATTTATAACCGTCCATTCTCCATCTAATTTTATTAAGTGTAGGTATTCTACCCAATTATCTGAAATCAATTTCACATTAGCTATACGATTGTATATATCTAGGATTTCTATAGTATTGTTAGGTTTAAAAGGGAATTTTGTATTCGATTTATTCCACGATTCTGCAAAAACCATCATTTGCGCTTTGGTTGTAGCTCTTGCATATTCTTTTTTTGTAGCTCTATCGTAGCCAATGGTTACTTTATTTAAACTGTCGTTAAGAACTGTATTCATTAGCTCTGGTTTTAAGTCTTGAAGAGCCATTAAATAGCCTAAAGCCTTTTTAGTAATTGCGGCCGAATCTTTTTGTGTTGCTTTAGAAGCTAGTTCCGTTTTTGTGTTTGAATATATAGGGCGTTCTCTTATTTTCTCTCCATTAGTATTAAATTGTTCTAAATCTATTTGATTACCAATAGCGTCATATTTTTTCTCTCCATAAGCAAATCCCCATTGATTTAAAACCAGTTTGTTATTTGCATCATGATAACTATAAGTAACATGATTTCCTAAAGCATCGTAAACGTCTTGATACGACGCCGTTCCTTTATCATTATTTATTACGTTTAAATTGCTATCTAGATTATAATGCGCTTTTGGTAGTCCTTGCGTAGTTAATAGAATACCTGTTGTTCCAAATTGAAAATAGGGGGAGAGTGGCACTGCTTCACTTTTTAAATTGTAGCGCTTTTCTACAATTAGTTTCTTGTGTTTATACCATTGGTATTCATGAATACCCCAATTAGATTCCATAGGTTTATCTTCTAGATTATAAAACTGGAGTTTACTTTTTAATCTTTTGTTATTATAATGATACACTTCTTTATAAACGACTCTATCATTAGTAACTCGTTTTCCGTTTTTATCGAAAAAAGTTCTTGTTTCTTTATCTTTTGAATAGCTTATAACAACTTTGTAAACGCCTAGAGAAGCTAATGGGTGTTGCTTTTCGGTATGGTAATGGTTATTTACTATTTCAACAATCCTATTGGAATTATCGTATTTAAAGCTATAATGGGATGTAGATTTTGCAGTTGAATAGTCTATAGGGTAAATGCCTGCTAGTTCAATATATGGTGATACATGGTTATATCTTAAATGTCTGAAATATTCTGTCTTATTATTTTGCCCATAGATACTAACACTAAAGCATAATATTGCTAGTAACTTTAAGATTGTTTTAGTTTTCATTTTTTTGATTGATTTGTTATGAATAAATGTTATTGGTAGCATCAAAAATTATTCCTAAAAAAGACGAAAATGAAATGAGGCCGTCTAAAAAGTCATTATAATTCACTTTGTCAAGTTGAGCCTTTTGTCTGCGCTCAAGACAGGCCTGTCGAAACTACTATTAGATAATCAATAGGGTAAAATATTTCGACAAGCTCAATATGACAAATAATTATACTTTTTAGAAAGCCTCTTAAAAATTTAATATGTTTTAATTTATTCTTGAGTGTCTTGATTATTGTCGGCTTCAGCTTCAAGTTCTGGTTGCTCTGGTTCTGGTGCTCCACCCATAAAGAATAAAACGGCACCTACAACAATAAGCCCTATCTTAATTGCCCATGCAACTGTATCTCCCCATTCATAAATCCAACCCAATAATGTAGGAACTCTATTCATATAATTTAATACAATTGCAAATAGCCCAAAAAAGACCATATAACCTCCAATTTTTCTCATTTAAAATGTTTTTTTAGTTAGGTAATAGATTTTAAATATAACGAAAAAAGCTGTTTCAAATATTTGAAACAGCTTTTTTGCTACTAGATAATTAAAACTAAAATTAAAAGCAGTACTTGTTTTCTGCTTTAACTTTTTCCGCGATTTCGTTACGTAAGTCTACGATATCTGGGTAATTTGTATATTTTGTAAAACGTTTAAGTCCCATAAGCATCATACGTTGCTCGTCTCCTTCAGCAAAAGAAATAATACTTTCTTTTCCTTTTCCTTCTACAATACTTACAGCATTATATAGATATAATTTAGACATTGCAATTTGTACGGCTTGCTCTTTTTCGCTTGTACGTTTTGCGTTTTTCTCAGTTCTTAAAATTGTAGATTCTGCCATATAGATTTCAATTAAGATATCTGCAGCTGCAATTAATAACTGTTGGTGTTGCTCCATTTCTGGTCCATATTTTTGAACTGCTGCACCAGCAACCATTAAAAATACTTTTTTAAGTCTTCCAATCATTGCTTTTTCTTCTGAAAACAGCTCTGAATAATCAGGAGTTTCAAAAGAAGGAATACCCATTAATTCATTTTGAACAGCTGTTGCTGGCCCTAATAAATCAACATGACCTTTCATTGCTTTTTTAACTAACATACCAACAGATAGCATTCTGTTAATTTCGTTAGTTCCTTCATAAATACGAGCAATACGCGCATCTCTCCATGCAGATTCCATTGGTGTTTCTTCAGAGAATCCCATACCTCCAAAAATCTGGATACCTTCATCTGCACAGTTTTGTACATCTTCAGAAACGGCTACTTTCAAAATAGAACATTCTATAGCGTATTCTTCTACACCTTTAAGTTCTGCTTCTTGGTGTGTATTTCCTGCTGCTTCACGTAATGCAATTCTATCTTCAATATTTTTTGCAGCTCTATAGGTTGCAGATTCACCAGCATAAGCACTAGTTGCCATTTCTGCAAGCTTCGTTTTTATAGCTCCGAAGTTAGAAATAGGTGTTTTAAATTGTTTACGCTCGTTAGCATATTGTACACCATGTGTTACAATACGTCTTTGAGAATCTAAACATGCTGCAGCTAATTTAATACGTCCTACGTTTAAAGCATTCATGGCTATTTTAAAACCTTCACCACGTCCTGCTAACATATTTTCAATTGGCACTACACAGTCGTTAAAGAATACTTGACGTGTAGAACTTGCACGAATACCTAATTTGTGCTCTTCTTCTCCTAGTGTAATACCATTAGATGGATCATTTTCTACAATGAAACCAGTAATATTTTTATCATCTTCTATACGTGCAAAAACGATGAATACACTACAGAATCCTGCATTTGATATCCACATTTTTTGTCCGTTAATTTTGTATGTTTTTCCGTCTTCAGAAAGCTCGGCAGTTGTTTTACCTGAGTTCGCATCCGATCCAGCACCTGGTTCAGTTAAACAGTAGGCTCCAAACCATTCTCCTGATGCTAATTTAGGAACGTATTTTTGTTTTTGTGCTTCTGTACCATACAATGTAATTGGCATAGTACCAATTCCTGTATGCGCACCAAAGGCTGTACTAAAAGAACCAGTTCCAGAAGAAATATAATCGCAAGTTAAACAAGTAGAAACAAAGCCCATACCTAGTCCGCCATAAGCTTCTGGTACTGCTACGCCTAAAAAGCCTAAGTCTCCAGCTTTACGCATTACTTCTTCTGTTAAAGCAAAGTCTTTTGCTTCGAAACGAGGTTTATGAGGAATTATTTCACGGTCGTTAAATTCTGTAACCGCTTCTTTCATCATTTGTTGTTCTTCTGAAAAATCCTCTGGAGTAAATACATTTTCGCATTTTGTTTCCTTTACTAGGAACTGACCTCCTCTTAATAAATCTTTTTCTTCCATTTTGTTTTATAGATTTTAAGATTTTTAGAACCAAGAATCAAGACTATTTAAGTCCAGATTTAAAGCTCGATATCATCTTTTGTATTTGTTTTATTTTATCTTCTAATTCTTTAAATTTTTCTTCTGAAAGGTACTTTTGATTAAATGCTACATTTAATTGTGTTTCCCATTCAAAGGAAGAACCTAAACTATTTTCTAAATAATTACTAAAATGTTTATTTGTGCTTTTACTTGTACCTTCAGAAATATTTGAAGGAATTGAAACAGCGCATCTATTCATTTGACTCATCAGTCCGTAAGTTTCAAACTTAGGAAAGGTTCTGGTAATTTTATATGATTCTGAAACAAGCTCCATGCTTTCTGTCCAAATTTTTAATTTCTTGAAATTATGCATAGCCTAGAGCGTCTTGATTCTTGTATCTAATTAATCTTGAGTCTTAATTTAAAAATTCAAATATTCCACAAGCACCTTGTCCTGTTCCTACACACATAGTTACAGCTCCATACTTTCCTTTCATGTTTTGCTTACGCATCTCATCGAATAACTGTACCGATAATTTCGCTCCTGTACAACCTAGTGGGTGTCCTAATGCGATAGCGCCTCCATTAACATTTATAATGTCTGGGTTTAAACCTAATTCGCGAATGACTGCTAAAGATTGAGAAGCAAAGGCTTCATTTAATTCTATTAGAGATAAATCGTCTTGTTTTAGCCCTGCTTGTTTTAATGCTTTTGGAATGGCTTTTACTGGTCCAATTCCCATAATACGAGGTTCTACACCTGCTGCTGCATAATTTACTAATCGTGCTACTGGTTCTAGATTTAACTCTTTTACCATATCTTCACTCATAACCATGACGAAGGCAGCACCATCACTCATTTGCGATGAGTTACCTGCTGTTACACTTCCGCCTTGAGCAAAAACGGCTCTAAGTTTAGCTAAAGCGGCTTTGTTAGTCCCTTTTCTAGGACCTTCGTCTTTAGTTACGGTGTATGATTTTGTTGCTTTTTTTCCATTAGCATCAATATAAGTTTGCTCAACTTCTATTGGAACTATTTGGTCTTGAAAACGATTTTCTGCTTGAGCCTTTAAGGCTTTCATGTGTGAGTTATAAGCAAATTCATCTTGATCTTCTCTAGAGACTTTAAATTGGTTAGCTACTGCTTCTGCAGTATTACCCATTCCCCAGTAATAATCTTCATGTCCTGCTTTTACAATGGCATCGTAGTTTAATTCTGGTTTAAATCCCGTCATAGGAACAGAACTCATGCTTTCTGCACCTCCTGCGATAATACAGTCGGCCATTCCTGCTTGAATTTTTGCTGTTGCCATTCCAATCGTTTCTATTCCCGAAGAACAAAAACGGTTTACAGTTACACCAGGTACATCAACGATATCTAATCCCATTAAAGATATTAAACGGGCCATATTTAATCCTTGTGCTCCCTCTGGCATTGCATTACCAACAATAACGTCGTCAATACGCTTAGGGTCCAAGTTTGGAAGTTCTTTCATCATGTGTTTAATGGTTTCTGCTGCCAGTTCATCTGTTCTTTTAAAACGGAACACGCCTTTTGGTGCCTTACCAACTGCTGTTCTATATGCTTTTACTATATATGCTTGTTTCATTTTTTATGCTTTTGGCTATTAGCTTTTCACTATTAGCTGTTGTGATTTATTAAAATGTGCCAACAGCTAAAGGCTAAAGGCAGATAGCTTAGTAATTTTTAATTACGTAACGGTTTTCCTTTGGTTAACATGTGCTGAATACGTTCTAAAGTTTTACGCTCTGTACATAAGCTTAAAAACGCTTCTCTTTCTAAATCTAGTAAGTATTGCTCGCTTACTAATGTTGGTTCAGATAAATCTCCACCAGCCATTACATATGCTAACTTATTAGCAATTTTATGATCGTGTTCACTTATATAATTACTCGCTTCCATAGAATCTGTTCCTACTAAGAACATACTTAAAGCTTGTTTACCAAGTACTTTTACATCTTTACGTTTTACAGGTTGACTATAACCAGCATCTGCCATTAATTTTGCATGTGCTTTTGCAATAGCTAATTGTCTGTCTTTATTTACAACAACTATATCTTTTCCTTTTTGAAGGATTCCTGTATCGAAAGCTTCGTAAGCAGATGTAGCTACTTTTGCCATACCTATTGTTAAGAAGTATTCTTGTAATGTATTAAGTTGTACATCTCCTTTTTTAAAGGTGTCCGATGCTCTTAAAGCCATTTCTTTAGAGCCACCTCCGCCAGGGATAACACCAACTCCAAATTCTACTAAACCGATGTATGTTTCTGCTGCAGCAACTACTTTATCGGCATGCATTGATAATTCGCAACCTCCACCTAATGCCATACCGTGTGGTGCAGCTACAGTTGGTATTGCAGAATAACGCATACGCATCATGGTGTCTTGGAAATACTTAATGGCCATATTAAGCTCATCGTATTCTTGCTCAGCAGCCATCATAAAAATCATACCTATGTTTGCTCCTACAGAGAAGTTTGCGGCTTGATTTCCTACTACTAGTCCTGCGAAATCTTTTTCTGCTAAATCAATAGCTTTATTAAGTCCTGCTAAAACGTCTCCACCAATAGTGTTCATTTTAGATTGGAACTCTACATTTAAAATACCATCTCCTAAATCTTGTACAGATACTCCAGAGTTTTTGAAAACTTCAGTCGTTTTTCTAATATTATCTAGAATAATAAATGAGTCTTGTCCTGGTATTTTTTCTTGAGATTTTTTTGGAATATCGTAGAAATATGTTGCGCCATCTTTAATAGAGTAGAAGGCGTCACTTCCAGATTCTACCATGTCTACAACCCAATCCGCTGGTTTTAAACCTTCGGCTTGCATCATTTCTATACCTTTTTCTACACCTATTGCATCCCAAATTTGGAACGGTCCGTGTTCCCATCCAAATCCAGCTTTCATAGCATCATCTATTTTGTAAAGCTCGTCTGTGATTTCTGGAATACGGTTAGACACATAAGCGAATAAAGCTGAGAAGCTTTTTCTATAAAATTCTCCTGCTTTATCTTTTCCTTTTACTAATACTTTAAAACGGTCTGCTACTTTATCGATTGTTTTTGTTAATTCTAAAGTGGCAAATTTTGCTTTTTTAGCAGCACGGTATTCTAGTGTGTTTAAATCTAATGATAGAATTTCTTTTTTACCTTCTGCCGAAACTGTTTTCTTATAGAATCCTTGTTTTGTTTTGCTTCCTAACCATTTGTTTTCCATCATGGTATCGATGAAATCGGGTAATTTAAAAAGCTCTAAACGTTCATCATCTTTACAATTGTCTCCAATACCATTAGCAACGTGTACCAAGGTATCTAAACCTACAACATCTACTGTACGGAAGGTTGCCGATTTTGGTCGTCCAATTACTGGTCCAGATAATTTATCTACTTCTTCTATAGTTAAATCCATGTCTTTAACGGTATGGAATAAACTCATAATACTAAAGATACCGATTCTGTTCCCTATGAATGCAGGTGTGTCTTTAGCTATTACAGATGTTTTTCCTAAGAACTTTTCTCCGTAACCATTTAAGAATTCTAAAACAGACGCATCTGTTTTAGGTCCTGGAATAATTTCAAATAATTTTAAGTAACGTGCTGGATTAAAAAAGTGAGTTCCACAGAAGTGTTTCTGGAAATCTTCGCTTCTTCCTTCACTCATAAACTTAATAGGAATACCAGAAGTATTAGATGTAATTAATGTTCCTGGTGTTCTATGTTGTTCTAACTTTTCGAAAACTTGTTGTTTAATGTCTAGTCTTTCAACAACCACTTCCATAATCCAATCTACATCTGCCACTTTAGCGATATCATCTTCAAGGTTACCTGTTGTGATACGGTTTTTAAAAGAGGGGTGATATAATGGTGCTGGTTTAGACTTTATAGATGCAGTTAAGGCATCATTAACCATTCTATTTCGGACAACTTTATCTTGTAAGGTTAATCCTTTTGCTTCTTCTTTAGCATTTAGTTCACGAGGAACTATATCTAATAATAGGACATCTACACCAATATTGGCAAAATGGCAAGCGATACCGCTTCCCATAATTCCGGAACCAATTATCGCGACTTTTTTTATTCTACGTGTGCTCATATTATTTTAAAACAGATTGTTTTTGGTTGTATATTTTTTTGTTTGAAATTAATTCGTTGATGACTTCTGTTACTTCATAGAAGTGTTTCAGTTTTTCTTCAGGAATATTTTTTCTTACCGTTTCATTAAAGATTAATACACGGTCTCTTGAGTATTCTCGTTTTTCTCTACCAAATTCGGTTAAATGAATTAATACACCGCGACCATCTTTTGGGTTTGGTTTACGTTCTATTAATCCTAATTCTTCCATACGTTTTAATATGCGAGATAGACTTGTTGCTTCCATACCCATTATTGGGCCCAGCGAAGTAGAAGGTGTACCGTGTTCGGGGTCAATACTTAATAAAGTAAAACCTGTAGCCATTGTGGTATCGAACTTTGCAGCTTCTTCGTTATACATTTTATTAACGGCCAACCACGTTGTACGTAATAAATAATCTATCGTTTTGTCTTTCATATTTAAGGGAACTGTTTGTTAGGTTCCCCAAATATACTAAAAATTTACTATGCACGCATAGTAAATTAAAAAAAAGATTATTTTGTTATAAAAATAGTGTATTTTTTTATTCGGAATCTAATTGTTTATTCCAAGTCGTGCTAAACTCTTTATTATATAATACTTCACTATTATTAATATCTAGTTTAGCTAACCATTGTTTTTGTTTAGGACTTAAATAGGGTAGTGGGGATACTCCGTTTCCTAAAGCGCTATTTATTTTGGTTTTTTGAACTTGGCTTAAAGGTAAGAATTTTAATTGACTGTGTTGTAGGTAGTAATCTTCGTCTTTTTCAGACCATGTAAAATTATTTTTAGAGGTTACAGGCTGCATTTTATTTGCCTTTGCAAATGTGTTTAGTTTTTTTTCTGAGATTTTTGAAGCATCGTATTTTACCTTTACAACTTCTCCATTCATAAAACCAGCTTGTGTTAATAGCACACCGTCTTGCGATCCTAATTGTTTTTCGCCTGTCCAAAAACAATACATTTTATAATGTGTTTCTTTTATATTTGGCGCATTATAGTTTACGGTTAATTCTTGACCTAGAATTTTCATGTATTCTGGAATGGTCTTTTTTTCGGCATTAAGCGCCTTAGTCATGGCATTATATAATCCTTTTGCAGAATAATCACTAGCCACACGTTTTACTAGATTGTCTCCTTTTTTGTTAACAATTCGTACTACAGGATTATTCCAAGTGGGCTCGTTATATTTCTTTAGGATAACTAAGTCTTTTCCTCTCTTATTATTAAATATAGCTAATGGAATAAATTCGTTTTCTATGGCTTCTGTCATTAACGGGTTGCTTAATACATTATGGCCATAATTTCTACAGGTTGCACAACCTGGTACTTCTTGGAATAGTATTAAAACAGGTTTGTTTTCTTTTTCTGAAGCTGCAATTGCTGCGTCGTAATCTCTATACCAACTTACTTTACCTAATTCTTCATCTTGATTTTTAGGGTTTGTACGTTCTTGTGCGTTGCTATTTTGAAAACCAATTACTATTATTACTAGTATAAGTGTTTTAATGATTTTTTGCATAATTCCAGATTTTATTTACTCGATAATTGAAATCTAAATACTAATAGGTCATTTCAAATTTTAAAAGTATTTATTTACGAATGCCTTTTAAATTAACCCAAAGATGATTTATTAGAATTAAGTCTAAAATAAAGTTGAAATCTTACAAAACAGAACCTTAAAAATCTTATAAATCGATGTCTAATACCTCTTTTCTAGATTTTACATCTAATTTATTGTAGATACTACTAACGTGAGATTTAACAGTACTGATACCAATATTGCAAGCTTCGGAAATGTCTTTGTTAGATCTCCCTTCTTTTAAAAGGGTAAATATTTTTCGTTCTTGTATGCTTAATAGTTTCAGTTTGTTGCTTTTCTTCTTTTGTTTTAAATTATATAAATGATTAAAAGCGACACCAATACTAAAAAAAAGGATTCCTAATATTATATAGGTAATTGTATTGGATTCTTTTTTTAATGGAAATTGTTTTCTAAAATCCTTAAAATATGTAGAGTTTTCATTTTTCCATTTTTTTAAAAAAACTTCAAGAAATTGCTTATTGTTAGGGGTATTAATATCGAATTTACTTTTGTTTAATGCGTATAATGCTATTAAAGGGGAGCTACTGGTATCGGCTATACGCTTCAACTTTTCGTTAAGTGCTTCTGTTATAAATTCGCTTTTTATAGGGGTATCGTTAAACGATGTACTATCTATAAAATTGACAATACCATCTATTTCTTTTAAGTATTGATTTTGTTTAGAGCCTTTTATGACTATGGTGTTTAATGTGCTATCTCTATTTGTAATAGTTATTTGAGAGGTGTTATTTGCTATAATAAAAAAATGATTTTCTTCCTTTCCTCCAATAATTAAAGAGGCTTCTGGTGCATTTTTTTTAGAAATATGTAATCGATATAATTGATCTTCTTTTGGTAAATAACCTATTGTAAAAGAAAACTGACCTAGAGTGTCTATTGTAGATTTAGAAACAATCATACTTTTAGACATGGTATGCATTTTATTAAAGGTAGAAATATGAGACAAATAGATGGTTGGTTCCCATATAGAGTCTAATGTAATGGTTCCTTTAATTAGGTATTCTTTATTAATATTTTGAGCTTTAATGCTTTTAATACTAATAAGAAAGAGTAAAACCAATGGCAAAATAGTAATGTAACTATTTTGCCAAGATTGAAGTTTAGTTGGATTCAATGTGTTTAGTTATTTACATTTTGAATAGAACGTACCATAATTTTTCCTATTGCCTGTTTGGGTATTATTTTAATAACCCAATCGCCTTCTACAGGAGAACTTGTATCAAAGTTTATTTGTCCTTCTACAGGTTCTGTATTTCCTTTTTTATACTTTGCTTTTGAAGCACCTTCCACAGAAAAATCACCTTGTTTTTTTCCTTTAGAGTTGTAAACCTCTACGGTTAATTCTCCAACCTCAATTAAACAATTTACGTTTAACGATACTCTAGAAGTATTTTTTGCAATACTAAGTTTAATGTCTCTTTTTTCAGAATCAAAATCAGTAAGTTTAATTTGTTTCTTTAAACTTACTGTAGAGCAATGATTAGAGTGTGAACTGTGGTCTGAATGCGAACTATGTTTTACATTAACATTCTTATTCGTATTACTATTTGTGTTAGTTTGCCCATAAGTAGAATGTGAGGCAAATAGTAAAATTGTAAATAAGATTACTACGTTTAATACTCTGTTTTTTAATTTCATAATTATTCGTGATTTTAAGATTAATGAATAACCCAAAATTATTCTAGAAATACTAAAATACACAATTTTACTCGGTTGAAAAGCGTATGAAAAAGGGACTAAAACTGGTTTTAAACAAAAACTCACTCTTTTTTAGAGTGAGTTTTGTGATGTATTGTAATTTGAAACTGTTATTTAAGGACGATAGATTTTCTCGTATAAATCTGTATAAATCTCTTTAATTATACTTCGTTTCATTTTCATGGTAGGTGTTAAATGTCCACCGTCTATAGACCAAACGTCTTTTGTTAGTTCAAAACGTTTTATTTGCTCCCATTTCCCAAATTTTTCATTACAAGAATTCACTTCTTTTTGAATTCTATCTATTACTATTTGAGAACTGGCTATAACTTCGTTAGATTTTTCTATGTTATGTCCTTTTTTGTCTATCCAGTCTTTTATAAATTCAAAATTAGGTTGAATAATTGCAGCTGGCATTTTTTCACCTTCTCCTACAACCATAATTTGTTCTATAAATAGTGATTGTTTTAAATCGTTTTCTAAAAGTGTTGGAATAACGTATTTTCCTCCAGAGGTTTTAAACATTTCCTTTTTACGTCCTGTTATTTTTAAGAAACCGTCTTTGTCTAACATGCCTTTATCTCCAGTATGGAAATAGTCTCCTGTCATTACACTGGCTGTTTTTTCTGGGTCTTTGTAATAGCCTTTCATAACGTTTCTTCCCTTAATAAGGAGTTCGCCATCTTCTGCTATTTTTACCTCAACACCATCTACAGGTTTACCTACAGTTCCAACCCTAAACATGCGGTCTGCATATTTACCAACAGAAACTACAGGGGATGTTTCTGTTAATCCATAACCTTCCATAACTTGCATACCTGCTGCACAGAATATTCTTGATAAACGTGGTGATAACGCTGCGCTACCAGAAACCATTGTTGTTAATTCGCCTCCTAGTGCTTCTCTCCACTTACTAAATATTAGCTTATTTGCTATTTTTAGCTTAAACTCATACCAAGCACCATTTTCACCATAGGGTTTCCATTCTTCTCCAAGTGCTATAGCCCAATGGAACAGTTTACTTTTTATGCCTGTTAACTCTGCACCTTTTGCATAAATTTTATCATAAACTTTTTCTAAGAGTCTTGGTACTACACTCATTAGATTTGGTTTTATTTCTTTAGCATTGTCTCCAATTTTGTCTATACCTTCTGCAAAATATATAGAAACACCTGCGTGTTGGTATATGTATATTAAAACACGTTCGAAAACATGGCATATAGGTAAGAAACTTAATACTTTAGGGCTTTCTCCAGATAGTGGTAACCTAGGAATACTAGTTAATACATTACTTGTAATGTTATCATGCGTTAGCATAACCCCTTTTGGTTTTCCTGTAGTACCAGAAGTATATATAATTGTAGCTAAATCATTTGGTGTTACAGCTTCTTTTCTAGTTTCTACTTCTGGCTGATTACTGTCGTCTTTACCTAATTCGAATAATTCTGAGTAGTGCTTACAGCCTTCTATATGATCGAAAGAGTATACTTCTTTAAGCTTTGTGTTTGCTTTTATTTTATTCACTTTTGCTAATACTTCTTCGTCTGAAACAAAGCAGTAAATAGATTCACTGTGATTTAATACATATTCATAATCTTCTGCACAAATAGTAGGATAAATAGGAATGTTTTGTGCACCTAACTGTAAAACACCTATGTCTACTATATTCCATTCTGTTCTATTTGTTGTAGATATAACTGCTATTTTGTCGTCTTTCTGTACACCTAATTTTAAAAGTGCACGACTCATTGCATTGGCTTTATCTATATATTCTTTAGTAGAAGTTTTAATCCATTCTCCATTATATTTTGTTACTAAAGCAGCATCTAGATTGTGCTTTTCTAGTTGATAATAGGGAAAATCGAAAAGTCGTGTAATTTCTGTCATTCTTTTTATAAGAAGTTAATAAGTCTTGCAAATTATGAAAAATACAAGTAGTATCAAATGTGCTTAGTAAAATAAAGTATTGAATTAACTCTACTTTCTACACATTTTTGTTAATGTTATTTTGGGGCTATCTGTTTTAAAGGTTGTCGTTATTTACTACAAATCATGACAAAAATAAGGGAGTTATTAAAAAAATAACTCCCTCTGCTAATTAAATGATAGCAAAATTTATGCTTCCTCGTATATATTTAATAACTAACTGTTTTTAAATGAACCCCTTAACTTTCATTTGATTAAATATGTAGCACAAATTCTCTGTAAAAATATGTAGAATTTAAGGATTAGAAATGTAAAAAATCGTAATTTTTACTCTTTTAGATATTCTTTTAAAAAAGAATTATCCCTTTTAAAATACTCCTTTGGAGACTCTTTCATAAATAATTTGAATTCTTTATAGAAATGAGATTCGTCATAATAATCGTACATAAAAATAAGATCCTTAAATTTAATAGGTTTACTAGCGTATTTTCTCATTAGTTTTAAAAACCTGTAGAGCTTTATATATTTACCTGGAGTCATCCCTATAATTTCTTTAAACTTTATTTCTAGTGTTTTTTGAGATACTGGTATAATATTTAATAAATCTGTAACTGTTAATAAGCCTTCTTTTTTTCTAATATATTTTATGGCGTAATCTATGTTCTTAGTATGCTTTGTTGTTGTTATTGGTAATTCTTTTAATGCTATTTGAAAGGCTTCTAAAGCTGGTTTTTTATTAAGGTTATGCTGAAATAATGGTAATAACGATGTTGCTAATTGTTTAGAAATGGTTTTTAATGCTATATGTTTATTGGTTAATGAATGCATATTTTGTCCCGTTAACTTATACAAAGCCGTTGGGTGAAGTGCTATTCCTACAATTTTTGAAGCTGTATTAACTTCAAAATTATAGGCTTGAGAGTATTGCCCTGATAGCGATAAAGTGTTGTGTTTTATAGCTGTTTCTCCTACTTTATCTATACGTCCTTTTCTTACTAATGTTATTAGAGGTAATGCAATAGGGATGATTTTAGTTGAAAACGGAACAATAGCTTCATTTAAGTTTAGTTCGAAGTATTCTTCAACTAGATTATAATCATCTTTTGCTCTGTAGGCATTGTATATCATCTCTAGGTTTTGGGTTGAAAATATTCTGTGTTAAAATACGATTTTTTACATTAAATAAGTTTTTAGTGTAAAAAAGAGGCTGTCTAAAAAGTAATTATTATTCATTTTGTTAGATTTAGTCAGTCGAAACGAGTATTGATTACCTAATATTATAAAGTATTTCGATAGGTTTAATATAACATAGAACTATACTTTTTAGTCAGCTTTTTAACTATGTAGAGTATTATTTAATTAGCACCTTCTGGTAGTTGTTGTACAAATAGATAGGTTCCAATTGGTGGTCCTCCAAATACAGAATTAGAAGGATTATTAAATATATTATTTCTTATGATTAAAACATCTGTAGTTACACCAGAGAATACTGTATTACCATCCATATTTATATCTGTTAGATGATAACCTGCTGAAGGGAATGTGCCTATAGGAGGGCCTCCAAATACAGAATTGTTTGGATCGTTAAATACTTGGCTTCTTATAGCAGGAATCTCTGAAGCTGCTCCTAGATAATTTAATTGCCCATCTCCATTGGCATCTCCTGCCCACATACCTAAAGTATTTATTGGCATACCAAAAGTAGTTTGTGCATCTGTGCCAAAGGTAATAGGCGTGGTGGCATCTGTGAAATTTATAGGTGTTGCTGTACCATTAAGTGCTATTGTATTCATGGTCATTACACCTAAATGATTACGATGCTTTAAACTAACATAATAATTTTTATAAGGTATTAAAAAGTCAAGATTTGAAACTCCATCTACAGCAACCACATCACCATCTCGCTGTAATAGAGCGGAAGTAGCTGTTATAATAGAAGTATTGTCGTTTTCATCTCGTAATTCTAACCATATCCAATCTACAATATCATTTTCTGATAAATTTATTTTAGTATTTCCACCACCAGTATTAAATACCGAAGCATCGCAAGTTAAACCATCTGCATAAGGCGAGGTTGTTGGCAATAAACTAGCTGCTCTTAAATCGTCACGCATTAAAGCGTTTGTATTACCTAATAAAGCACCTTGTAAAAATACTTTTGGTGCTACCATAAGTTTAGATTGGTACTCATAAGTACCAACATCTATATTGGCACCAAGATTTCTTAAGTTTCCTGTGACATCTGTTGTAGTGGTATTTAATGTTGTATTACCTGCATCTACCAAAACTCCAGTTTCTAAAGGCATTAATCCATCGTCTGGTGTGCCAAAAATATCATCTAAACCATCAATGTCAGCACTATTTATATATGGGTCTGCTATAAGTTGTGTGAAACCTGCAGGCGAACCAAATTGTGCTGGGGCTGTTAAAACATAATTATTAGTGCCAGATACTGTAGAGTTATTTCCTAAACCAATGTCTCTGGTATTGTTATACATTACAGTATTTGTAATTGTAAATGTACTACTACTATTAGCAATAAGTGCAGACCCATTTAAAAAAGTAGATGGTGAGGTATTATTAAAAACAGTAAGGTTGGTTAATGTAGCACTACTTGATGAATCATTATAAATTGCTGGACCTGCATCAGAAAAATTATTGGCTATTAATACATTAGTTGCAGTAAAAGATGCAGCTTTGTTGTACATACCGCCGCCAATACCAAAGCCTACTGTATTATTGTTATGTATTACAACATTAGTATAACTCGTATTAATGGTTTGTTTATTATAAATACCTGCACCAATATCTGCAGTGTTATCACGAATAATTAAATTAGCAAATACTGTACTAGAATTATGGTTACTAATACCAGCACCAAGTCGTCGTCTTACATCTATCCCTTCAATAGTAAGGCCGGTTACGTCATTAAATGTGGTTAGTCCACCTTCTATAATAAAACCGTCAAGTCGTGTTTCTGCATTGTCTAAAACCGACGTTACCACATGATAGGTATTATCTGTGGAAGATGACGGATTGCCTATGTTACCACTTAGTATGGTAGGGTTTGAAGCAATATCGCGTTGATCAATTGAGGTTTCCGTAGCATTAAAGCCACCATATATTTTTATGCCATTAGGTAAATGAAACGTAAAATCACGAGTACTTATACCAGCAGTAATTGTGTTATTTCTGGGGAATGCATTAGGAGTATAAGTCCCACTGGCAACCCAAATTTCGGTTACAGTCGGACAGTTAAGAGCAGCAATAATAGCGTTTTGTAAGCCTATAAAACCCGTTTCCCAGCTGGAGCCATTATTGCCACTTGTGGCAGATTGATTGACGTATAATCTGGTCTGAATATTATCTACAACTGTTACTTGGGCTGTTTGTGAGCTTTCGTTTCCATAAAAATCTGTCACGGTTAGTGTTACTGTATTAGCACCTAGCATAGACGTGTCAAAAGTATTTATATCTATTGCTAGTGATGCGATACCACAATTATCGAAAGAACCATTATCTATGTTTGCTGCGGTTATTGTTGTAGATGCACTACAGGTTAAGTTTATGGTAATGTCTTGGGTTATTACTGTTGGAAAAACAGTGTCGAAAATAGTATTGTCTGTATTTACCCAGTTACTTGTAGCACTTGTTAACGCCACATTGGTTAATTGTAAATTATTGGCGTTGCTTGTAGCATCTAAAATGTTGTCAACAGAACTATTGTCTGAATTTTCAAACCCTTGATTAAAATTATAATAAGCTATTAAATCTGCTCCAGATGCTCCAGGTGTACAGCTAGCTGTACCGTTTGCTTTAACAGTGTTCCAGATACGTATGTCACCAATATCGCCTTTAAAATATTCATTTCCAGGAAAATCAACACCTATATATAAATTTAAGTTGGAGCCGGTTGCAGTACCAAATTCTGAAGCAAAAGCACCTACGAATTGACCATCTACATACAGGTTTGAACTACCAGAATCATCATCGGTTACGGTAATGTTATACCATTGGTCTTCGTTAAAAGCAAGGGGAATTGTTAAGAAACTACTTCCGTTCCAGAAACCAATACCAGATAAGTTTTCCAATAAATTGAATAGATATTTAGTACTACCTCCATTACTACTGCGATAGCCTAAAATGGTTTGCTTAGTCGTTTTAGTTTTGGGTTTTATACG
The DNA here is from genome assembly GCA_947494205.1 of uncultured Flavobacteriaceae bacterium. GTDB lineage: Bacteria > Bacteroidota > Bacteroidia > Flavobacteriales > Flavobacteriaceae > JAHDHI01. The sequence continues at coordinate 24,499 of CANLUH010000028.1, forward strand.
CATTTCTATAGTACCAGTAATTATATCTAAAATTGAAGGATTTATTGCCACAGCATAATCATCTATACCATCAAAGTTAAAGGCTGTTGCTGGCATACAACTTGTGCTAAATGTAATACTAACACTCGAACTATTAACGCAATTTCCTGTTGTAGTATAGGTTACGGTATAGGTTCCTGCTAGTGTTGCAGCTGTATCAATTTCGCCTGTGTTAGGGTCTATTGCAAGTCCAGTACCTGAAGAAAACTGTCCACCAGTTAAGCCAGTAATTGTAGGTGTAGGATATGCGTCATCACAAGTATATACTGAAGCGCCGTAGCTAAAAGAAGCATCATCAAGAGCAATAACTTCTATTGTATCTGACGCTGAAACTGAGCAACCATTAGCATTTGTAATATCATAGGTGATAGTGTGTACACCTGTACCTGCTATTGTTGGATCAAAACTATAGGTTGTTCCATTGCCATCGTCGGTAACTCCAGGTCCTGAGTATACACCACCAAACGGAGTAGCGTTACCCAATCCAGTTTGTATACCGGCATCTAAGCATAAATCTGTTGGAGCCGAAAAGACTACCGTATCTAGCGCAAATACTGTTATCGTATCACTGGCTGTCGCTGCACAACCATTTTCAGCTGTATATGTAAACTCAATGGTGTGTGTGCCAGCACCAGCTGTGGCTGGATTAAAACTATAGCTTATTCCATTGGCATCCATAGTAACGCCGGGACCAGAATATAAACGCGTACCTACGATATCTGTATTGGCAGTACCTGTGCCCGATACGAAACTAAAATTATCTCCGTCAATAATTAAATCACTCCCTGAGACAAAATTTAAATTTCCTGATGCTCCTACAATTGTGACATCAGCAACAATGGTTCCTATGGGACCATTTTGAAAATCTAAAGTTATAGTAGCACCCGAAGCAGTTGCATTAATTAATGGAGCTACATTTCCATTAGCATTACCATTAAGAACAACGGTTGTAGATATCATAGCTCCCGATGAGTCAAATAGAATCTCACCTGCCACAGAAGATCCTGGACCAAAAACGTCTTCATAATCAAGATTTAACGTGACTGTTGTTGCTATAATACTCACCTCAGGCGTGCCACCACTAAGATTGGTTTGAGTAGCTGTGTTTAGACATACATCGTCTGGTGCTGTAAAGGTTGCTGTGGGAGATGCTAATACTTCGATGACATCTGTAGCTATAGCAGTACAAATATTAGTATCAGGTATGTCATAACTTATAGTATGAACTCCAACACCTGCTTGGGTTGGATCAAAACTATACGTCATTCCATCTCCATTATCTGTAACTCCAGGTCCAGCATACACACCGCCTTCTGGAGAACCTCCAGATAATCCAGTTTGTATACCAGCATTAAAACATAAATCTGCAGGTGCAGTAAAAGTTTCTGGAGGAGGAGAAAACGCAAAAAAACCACTATATGACGAATTATTTGTATAGTTTGTTACAACTGCACATGGTACAGTTACCGTAATATCACTACGATTAGAAATCTTTACATTAGTATTGTTAATCCAATGAAAGCTCCTAGGTTGTATAGTTGGAGGATTATCTCCTAAAAAAGTAACAGCGTGCTCTCCCGATCCTAGATTTGTTGCTGTTGCAAAAGAAAAAGCAAATTCTTGTATAGTAGTCACATTATTACCAATAATAACACTTGTTAATGGATTGTCCATAAAAGTTTCGGCTACTATAATACTAAGGCCATTTCCAATAGTGACATTTGTTAATTGATTGGAGCGAAAAGCATTAGTTGCTACACTATTCACACCATCAGGAATAATCAAATTTGTTAATTGATTCTGCGAAAAAGCATTACTTTCTATACTAGTCACATTATCGGGAATAGTCAAACTTGTTAATAGATTACCATTAAAAGTTTGAGATGCTATACTAGTCATACCATTAGGAATGTTAATACTAGCTAAGGCATTAATTTGAAAAGCAGCATTTCCTATACTAATTACACTATCGGGAAAGATCACACTTGTTAGTTGATTTACCTGAAAAGCTTGAGATTCTATACTTATTAAACTTTCGGGAAGTATAACACTAGTTAATTGATTCAGCCTGAAAGCACTATTTCCTATATTTGTTACTGCATAATCTACATTAGAACCATCGGTAGCCACATCAGGAATGACTATATCTAGATTTGTATTACCAGCGGCTCTTCCTGTCACTGTTACTGTAGTTGGATCACCTGTATTTACACTATACGATAAGCCATTAAAATCAAACGTTTGTGAAAATGTGAGGCTAGATATACATAAAAAGGTTACAAGTAGTAGTCTTTTTAGGGTAAAGGATTTTAGTGAAAAAAGGGTTGCGGGTAGTCGTTTAGTTTTCATAGGGAATAATTCTTGACGTACTTTAAAGTTGTGTCTTTCAATTTAAAAAAATAAAGACGATTTATTAATGCTAATTATTAGCACCTTCAGGTAGTTGTTGTATAAATAGATAAGTTCCAATTGGCGGTCCTCCAAATACAGAATTAGAAGGATTGTTAAATATATTATTTCTTATGATTAAAACATCTGTAGTTACACCAGAGAATACTGTATTACCATCCATATTTATATCTGTTAGATGATAACCTGCTGAAGGGAATGTGCCTATAGGAGGGCCTCCAAACACAGAGTTGTTTGGATCGTTAAATACTTGGCTTCTTATAGCTGGAATCTCTGAAGCTGCTCCCAAATAATTTAATTGCCCATCTCCATTGACATCTCCTGCCCACATACCTAAAGTATTTATTGGCATACCAAAAGTAGTTTGTGCATCTGTACCAAAGGTAATTGGGGTATTGGCGTCTGTAAAGTCTACGGTTGCTGTGGTTTGATTTATGGCCACTGTATTAGCAGTCATTATTCCAAGATGATTACGATGTTTAATTGTTATAAAGTAATTATTATATGGTATTGCTATAGAAAGTGGTGAAACCCCGTCTGTATCTACAATATTACCATCTCTTTGCAGTAATGCCGATGTACTTGCTATAGTATTAGTATTATCGTTTTGGTCTCTAAATTCAACTAAAATCCAGTCTACTATATCTTTATCTGGACTACCACTACCGGAAGTTCCACCTGTATTAAATACAGTAGCATTACAGGTTAACTGGTCTAAATAAGGACTTGTTGTTGGTAGGTATCCACCAGTTCTTAAAAGGTCATTCATTAATCCTGGGTTTGAAGCTGTTAATAAAGGGCCTTCTAAGAATACTTTTGGTAGTAAACTAACGGTTGTTGCTGTCTCATAAGCGCCAACATCTATAGTGCTTCCTAAAATTCTAAATTGTCCAGTGACTTCATTAGCTTCTGTATTTAATGTATTATCTCCTGCATCTATTAAAACACTAGAATTGGCAGGCATTAAACCATCATCTTGTGTCCCATAAATAGTGTCTGCTCCAGCTAAATCATTAGTATTAATAAATGGATTGCTAGAGAGTTGTGTGTATCCAGTTGGGGAACCATATTCTGAAGGTGCTTCTTCAGTATAATTATTTGTGCCTAATAAATTACCAGTAATTAGTTGTATATTATTGTTATAAAAAACAGAGTTATTTAATGTTATAGGGTTTCCAAATGTATATATGGCACTACCATTAGGCCCTTGATTGCCTACTAATGTGGTATTTCCAAAAAATGAAGCATTTGTTATGGTGGCTGTACTAGCACTTTCTTTATAAATAGCACCACCTGCTCGTTCTGAATGGTTTTGGGTAAAGCCACAATTAATGATATTTGCATTGGTATTATCTAACAAAATAGCACCTCCATATCTTGGAATACTACTAGCATTAGCACTATTAATATTCGTGAAGTTAGCAGAAAAATAAGTGTTAGTAACCGTTAAAGCGCTATTCTTATTTAAAATAGCGCCACCATTAGTTCCTGTATTATTTTGTATAAATAAGGAATTCGTTATTATTAAAGGCCCAGTCTCATTATATATTGCACCACCATCATGGCTAGACAGGTTACTATTAAAGGTACAATGGTCTATTGTTGTATTAGAGTTTCCAATAGAGTATACAGCTCCTCCTTGAAAATTAGAGTTAGAGTTAAACGTGGTATTGTTAATTGTAATGGTTGTATTACTATTATGAATGGCTCCTCCGTAGTCATTAGATGTAGCAGACAGGTCAGCTTTAGTGTTGAGTTCTATATTAGAATTTGAAACCGATGTAGTAGCATTGTTATTATATATAGCAGAGGCTTTTTGTTCACTCTCATTTTCTATAATATTAACTGTATTCATTTGAAGCGCACTCGTTTCATTATAAATTGCTGGACCATGAAATCTATTAATTAAAAGCCCTTCAATAATTAACTCGGAATCGCAACAATTTTGGGGAACAAAAGAGGCATTTCCTTTTGTAATTGTAAAACCATCAATAACAGTATCGCTATTGTCGTTAATAGATAGAATGATATGCCTAATATTATCTGTAGTGTCATTTAAAACACCAATATCTCCACTTAATGTTGTTACATTAACAGATGGATTTCGTTCGTTTAATTGTGTTTCGGTGCCATTAAATCCGCCATACAGTTTAACGCCATTTACTAGATGAAACGTAAAATCGCGATCCGTTAAAGGAATAGGGGTTGAACCTCCTAAAGTTGTTATGTCTCTAGGAACGGCACTAGGATAGTACGTTCCCGATGCTACCCATATTTCGTTAGTTGCGCCACAGTTTTGTGCTAGATTTAAAGCTTCTTGTAATGAGGTAAAAGCATTAGTCCAGCTTTCTCCTGTATTGTTACCCATAGCATTACTATTTACATATACTACAGGTAAAGGAAAAGCCGTTACCGTTACTGTAGCTGTGCATGTACCTTGTATTCCTTCTGAATCTGTGACTGTTAATGTAACGGTATTATTTCCTATGTTTAAACAGGTAAAAGTATCTATATTTATAGCACTTGAAGCAATGGTTTTACCACAATTACCAAAAGAACCATTTTCAATAGCATCTGCAGTTATTGTTGCATTCCCAGTAGCATCTAATTGAACGGTAATATCTTGACATACTACTGTTGGGGGTGTATCTGCTGGTCCACCATCAAATATGGTCCAATTAAATGTATCTATTATATTTTGTCTTTCAGCATAAGCAGAACAGTATTTGGAGTTGGTTCCAAAGGCTACATCGTTTTGTAAAGTTAATGCACTCCATTGTATAAGCATAGTATCGTAATTTGCAGTAGAGAGCGCAGATCCATTGAACATATTACTCATATTATTTACATTACTAATGTTCCAATTGCTTAGGTTCTGATTAAATTGCTGTGCATTAAGAAACATTTGCCCCATATTGTCTATAGTACTAACATCCCAATTACTTATATCTTGGTTAAATAATGATGCTCCAAAAAACATACTAAATAGACTTGTTACATTAGATAAATTAGGGGTGTCTGTTGCATTACTAACTAAGTTACTACAGTTTCTAAATGCAAAGTACATAGTCGTCCAAGAGTCTAAACCCCATTGGTCTATGCTAATAATTTTATCTCTGTCTCCATTGTTATTAAAATACATGTGTGGAAATTGACCTCTTAATGTAACGGTATACGTTCCAGGAGTAGCGTAGGTGTGTACAATGGTATCTGTAATATTATAATCGCAAGTACCATCACCCCAGTTAACACTATAGTTATATGGGCCAGAAAACGAAGCTGTGGTAATTGTAATTTGGTTATCGTTAGATGTGCCTGTGTTGTCTGTTTTCCATGTTGAAATAAAGGAGTCAGAGCAATTTTTACCACCATCGATTACATCCCAATCATAGTTAGAGATTATTAATGTATTTGCAGCCTCACCAAAACAATAGGTACTTGTTCCTCCATGAAAAGGGACATTGTATTGTAATGTTTGTTCACTCCAACCTTTTAAAGTGCGATCATAATTTTCGGTAGATAGTTGTACACCGTTAAACATGTCTTGCATTGAAGTAACATTGCCAACAAGCCAACCTCCTATGTTTTGGTCAAAGTTGGTGGCTTCTTTAAACATGGTATTCATATTACTTACTAAGCTAGTGTTCCAGCTTCCAGTTACAGAATTGTAATTTATATTTTGATTAAATGCAGCGGCTTTGTTAAACATCCATTCCATATTGGTAACGACAGAGGTGTTCCATGTTGTAATATCTCCATTAAATGCTGTCGCTTCATTAAACATGAAAGACATATCTTCTACCAAGGCAGTATTCCAGTTATTCAAATTTTGATTGAAGGCACTATTTTCTGAAAACATTGACGACATGTCTGTAACCTTTTCGGTATTCCAATTGCCTATATTTTGATTAAAAGTACTGGCTTCGCTAAACATACCACTCATGCTTTCTACGTTACCAACATTCCAATTACCTATGTTTCTATTAAAAGCCGAAGCAGTATTAAACATATCATCCATGGTGTTTACACTACTAACATCCCAGCTATTTGTTCCAGACTTGTAACTAATGTCTTGATTAAAGTTAGAGGCTCCCAAAAACATGCCTTCCATAGTTAATGCATTGCTAGTATTCCATAAACTAATATCACCATTAAAATTAGTGGCACCAAAGAATACAAAAGACATATCTTCTATTGTACTGGTATCCCAAGTATTTAAATCATTATTAAGACTGGAACAGTTACCAAACATTCCAAATAGAGATGTTGTAATAGAAAGGTTAGGCGCACCTGCACCATTTAAAATGTTCAGGTTGGTACAGCCTAAAAAAGCAAATTCCATAGAAGTCCATTGTGTAGTTCCCCATTGTTGTATAGCTAATATCTTTGGAGCATCTGCACTATCATTAAAATAAATACGCGGAAACATGCCTGTGATTGTTACGGTTTGCATGCCAGTAACATTGTAGGTGTGCGTTGCATTTCCTGTATATACTGTAGGATCTGTTGTGCCATCTCCCCAATTAACAGTATAGCTATAAGTCTCTCCTGTAAATGTAGGTATAGTAATACTTTCTCCACTTGTTGTTTGCCAAGTGGTTATGAAATCTTGTGAAGAAACAATGTTAGTAATAAAGATTAATAATACAATGAAAACAGGTGTAGAGTTAATATTTTTCATAAAATATATAAATGTTTAATCGCATTCAAATTTACAGCTTACAGTTAAGAGCTAAAATACGTATCAACAACAAAAACTACGTAGGCTTACGTAGTTTTTGTTATTAATTTGGATGCAATACATTATAGTCTTTAAAGCTATTAGAAATTCTTTTAATGGTTATAATATAAGCTAATAAATTCTGGCTTAATCTATCGTTGGATTTCTATTTTAGCGTAAATTGAATGTATTATTTCTCATAAGAAACCTAAATTATAAATGTTGTTTTTATATTAATTAGCGCCTTCAGGTAATTGTTGTACAAATAGATAGGTTCCAATTGGTGGTCCACTAAATACAGAGTTAGAAGGGTTGTTAAATACATTGTCTCTTATATTTAAAACATCTGTTGTTACACCAGAGAACACTGTATTACCATCCATATTTATATCTGTTAAATGATAACCTTCTGAAGGGAATGTTCCAATAGGTGGCCCGCTAAATACAGAGTTGTTAGGGTCGTTAAAGACTTGACTTCTTATGGATGGAATCTCTGAAGCTGCTCCCAAATAATTTAAACGTCCATCTCCATTGGCATCTCCTGCCCACATACCAAAAGTATTTATTGGCATACCAAAAGTAGTTTGTGCATCTGTACCAAAGGTAATTGGCGTAGTGGCATCTGTGAAATTTATAGGTGTTGCTGTACCATTAAGTGCTATTGTATTCATAGTCATAACACCCAAATGATTACGATGCTTTAAAGTAACATAATGGTTTTTATAAGGTATTAAAAAGTCTATGCTAGAAACACCATCAATACTAACAATATCTCCATCACGTTGTAATAGGGCAGAGGTAGCTGTTATAATTTGTGTATTATCGTTTTCATCGCGTAATTCTAACCAGATCCAATCTACAATATCGTCTTCTGGTAAACCTGTGGTTGCCGTTCCTCCAGTATTAAATACCGAAGCATTACAAGTTAAGCCATCTGTATAAGGTGAAGTTGTTGGTAATAAATTAGCAACTCTTAAATCGTCACGCATTAAACCGTTTGTAGTCCCTAATAAAGCACCTTGTAAAAATACTTTTGGAGCTACCACCAATTTAGATTGAAACTCGTAAGCACCAACATCTATGTTAGCACCAAGATTTCTTATGTTTCCTGTGATATCTGTTGTAGTAGTATTTAAAGAAGTATTACCAGCATCTACCAATACGCCAGTTTCTAGAGGCATTAAACCATCGTCTGGCGTACCCAAAATATTATCTGCGCCATCAGCATCTGCGCTATTAATAAAAGGATCTGTTGCAACATTAAAGAAATTATTAACACCTGTAATGCTACCTAAAATATCTCCTAGATTATTATTAAATGTAACAGAATTATTAATTTCTAAACTTGCACCCGTATTTTCTATACCATATGCAGTTTGAGTATTAGTAATTGTTGCGTTATTTACTATCACAGTTCCTGAGGACGTATTCTTAAATATACCTCCAGTAAAATGACCTACGTTAGCCTCTAAAAGTATATTAGTAAATGTAGCATTAGATGTACCTTGTATACTTATTCCTGTTCCATTACCAACATGTCTGTTTTCATTATTGGATATAATACAATTTCTCGTAGTAAGATTAGAATTTATAAGTACTAAGCCACAGCCAGTATCATAACTTAATGTTGTATTTTCAATAACAACATCATGAATTGTATTTATATCATTTGTAGTACCGTTAAAAAATCCTAATGATATACCATCTTTTATATGAAAACCATCTAAAACGGTATTTGCATTGTCGTTTAAAGACATTACAACAATATTGGAGTTGTCTTGAGTGCTAGAGCTACCTATCGCTCCACTTAAAATGGTTTTATTTAATTCTAAATTTCTTTCAGAAACTGCAGTTTCATTACCAGAAAACCCACCATAAAGTGCGACACCATCTACTAAATGAAAGGTGTTTAACTTTATACCTGGAGATACTATTCCGTAATCTGAAACCTCACGTGGATGGACACTAGGTTTATAAGTCCCTGCTGCTACCCAAATGTCTTGTATATCTGTACAATTTGAAGCAAATGTGATGGCCTTTTGTAAATCGTTATACGCATTTGCCCAATCTGTACCATCATTGTTTCCTGTGGCTAACGCGTTAACATATAATCGGGTTTGGTTATAATCTACAACAGTGACTTGAGCCGTTTGCGAGGCTACGTTTCCAGAAAGATCTGTTACGCTAAGTGTTACCGTATTTACGCCTACCATAGAGCCATCAAAAGTGTCTATGTCTAAAGATAGTGATGCAATACCACAATTATCACCCGAAAAATTATCTACATCTTCTGGTAGTATTGTTACGGGTACGCTACACGTTAAGCTTACAGTAATGTCTTGTGTAAATACTAAAGGTAAATCAGTATCAAAAATGACATTATCAGTATTTAGCCAATTACTTGTAGTGCCTGTTAATGCCACATTGGTTAATTGTATGTCGTTGGCATTGTTTGTTTGGTCTGTAACAGTAGTTATAGCAAAGTTATCTGCACTATCTACAGCTTGATTAAAATTATAATAGGCTAATAAATCTGCTCCAGAAGCCGAAGGCATACAGCTAGCTGTACCCTGTTCTTTAACTGTGTTCCATATTCGTATATCTCCAATATCGCCTTTAAAATATTCACTTCCGGGAAAATCGATACCTATATATAAATTTAAGTTGGAACCGGTTGCAGTACCAAACTCTGAAGCAAAATTACCCATAAATTCACCATCAATATACAGTCTTGTAAAACCAGAATCATCATCGCTCACGGTAATGTTATACCATTGGTCTTCGTTAAAAGCAAAGGGAATTGTTAAGTAGCTACTTCCGTTCCAGAATCCAATACCAGATAAGTTTTCTAATAAATTAAATAGATATTTAGTACTACCTCCATTACTACTGCGATAGCATAAAATGGTTTGCTTAGTCGTTTTTGTTTGTGGTTTAATACGCATTTCTATAGTACCTGTAGTAATATCTAAAATGGAAGGATTTGTAGCCACAGCATAATCGTCTATACCATCAAAATTAAAAGCGGTTGCAGAAGATTCTGTTATGCCTATATTTAAGGTTGCATTAGCTGTTGTTGGATTAAAACTGTCTGTAAGTAGTAATGAGAAGCTCTCGCCTAGAATATTGTTTGTTCCATTAGTAAGGTCTTGGGCTGTTCCTGTTGGGTCATAGTTGTACGATACCAAGCCAGACGTATCATTGAAGTTAGTAATTGTTAAAACACCGTATGTTCCATTTACGGCTATTGGTGTTGTTGCGCTTGCAAGTAGTTCGGCTTTAGTAATTATTGTAGTGTTAATTTGTAAACTGGCTAAGCCTTCTGTTGTAATAAGACTAAAATCGCCATTAACAGTATTATTTTCTGGAACTAAAATATCATCATTATTTGGGCCTACAGTGTCATCATTAGGTATTACTATTGTTGGTGGATTGGCAATAACAGTTAGTGCTACGGAAGTTGGAGTGTAGTCTATTGTCCAGCTTCTGTTATTTGTTAACGTTGGTAATAGCGTATTTGTAAATGTCCCTGTTAGTGTATTTCCTGTTAAAAAGGTAAAACTATCACCTACTACTGGTAAATAATTATTTAATAAAGTAACCTCTAATGTACCGTCTATAGCTGCTGTGCCATTTACTGTTACTATATCGAATGTGGTAGCATTTTCTAATTCTATTTGTAAGCTAGCTGTTGTTTGGGCTAAATAATTGTTATTAAAAGTATACGTGCCAGGAGAATTCCCAGGACTTAACGTACCAGCATTTGTAAAATCTTCGGTATGACTTGTGTTGTTTCCAGAAAGTACACCTATATTATTTAATGTCCCTGTATTATTTAGTATTCCGGAGTTATCAAATATATTATTATTGGTAAACGCTCCATTATTAACTAATGCACCATTATTAGTATAGGTACCTGTGTTTATAATAGCACCGTCATTAATTAAGGTAGACGGCATGCCATTATCTGATACATCTATGACTAAAGTAGCTCTGTTATCTATAACGCCAGTTTCTGAATTATAGAGGGTAGAAAGAACAGGAGAACCAAATGCAATTGTGCTAAGTGTTCCTTTATTTAATATTGTACCGTTATTTATAAACGTATCATTTGACATACCGGCTATGCCATCTGGTAATATTTCAATGATATTATTATTTACTATTTTTCTACTGAACCTAAATCCAGTCTCTCCTCCGTAAATTTTCACGATGCCTTCATTGGTAAACGTTTGGCTATCAAAATACATACTTATTCTTTTAGTAATTATGGTACCTGTATTGGTAAGTAAACCAAAATCTCGAATGACTATATGCCCCGTTGTGATTCCTTCATTTGCAAAACTCCCAGAACCTTCATATGATCCATTAAATTCATTTGTATTAAGGAATACACCATCATTAATTAGAGTATTATTAATAGTAAACACACCATGATTTGCAATAGTTCCCTGATTTGGAAAAGAAAAAGGTATATTAAAAACGCCTGTGTTATTTATCGTTCCTGTGTTGGTATTAGAAGAACTAGATGCAAGTGTTAATGTAAGCGTACCATGATTTGTAAATGTAGCCTGATTTCTAAACAAATGCATGGAGGTGTTATCGGTAACCTCGAAATTTGCATTGGTGTTATTTACTACAGTTCCTGCGTTTGTAAATGTTGCATTGGTGTTATTAAGTGTACCAAAATTGTTAAGTGTACCTAATGCGAGCGTAGTTACTGTACCAGAATTGGTTATACTACCCGTTGCTTGGTTACTTGCAGTACCAGAAGTACTTAACGTTCCTGTAGTACCCATAGTGATGGTTCCAGCATTCGTGAAAGTTCCTAATTCGAGCGTAGTTATTGTACCAGCATTAGTTATACTACCCGTTGATTGATTGCTTGTAGTACCAGAAGTACTTAACGTTCCCATAGCCTCAATAGCTATGGAACCCCCGTTGTTAAGTGCGTTGCTATTTGTAATTGTTCCATTATTAACTAATGCACCATTATTAGTATAGGTACCTGTGTTTATAATAGCACCGTCATTGATTAAGGTAGACGGCATGCCATTATCTGATACATCTATGACTAAAGTAGCTCTGTTATCTATAACGCCAGTTTCTGAATTATGGAGGGTAGAAAGAACAGGGAAACCAAATGCAATTGTGCTAAGTGTTCCTTTATTTAATATTGTACCGTTATTTATAAACGTATCATTTGCCATACCGGCTATGCCATCTGGTAATATTTCAATGATATTATTATTTACTATTTTTCTACTGAACCTAAATCCAGTCTCTCCTCCGTAAATTTTCACGATGCCTTCATTGGTAAACGTTTGGCTATCAAAATACATACTTATTCTTTTAGTAATTATGGTACCTGTATTGGTAAGTAAACCAAAATCTCGAATGACTATATGCCCCGTTGTGATTCCTTCATTTGCAAAACTCCCAGAACCTTCATATGATCCATTAAATTCATTTGTATTAAGGAATACACCATCATTAAATAGAACACTATTAATAGTAAACACACCATGATTTGCAATAGTTCCCTGATTTGGAAAATAAGAATCATTAGGTATATCAAAAACGCCTGTGTTATTTATCGTTCCTGTGTTGGTATTAGAAGAACTAGATGCAAGTGTTAATGTAAGTGTACCATGATTTGTAAATGTAGCCTGATTTCTAAACAAATGCATGGGGGTGTTATCGGTAACTTCAAAATTTGCATTGGTGTTATTTACTACAGTTCCTGCGTTTGTAAATGTTGCATTGGTGTTATTAATTGTGCCAAAATTATTAAGTGTACCTAATGCGTTAATAGTTACTGTACCAGAATTGGTTATACTACCCGTAGCTTGATTGTCTATAGTTTCAGAAATAGTAAGTGTTCCTTGTGTTTCAATATTTATAATTCCTACGTTCGAGAATGCTACCGTATTTGTATATACGCCGTTACAGTTTAAGGTTCCTGTATTATTAAATATATTATTGTTTGTGTAATTACCATTATTTGTAAATAATAAAGGGTTATTAAGGGTACCATTATTTGTAATAGTACCATTGTTTTCTATAGTACCTTCATTTGTGTAGGTACCTAAATTTAGCATAGTACCAGCTGCAGCAATAGTAAGCGTTCCCGTGTTGTTAAAAAGAGAAGTATTCTCTAAAGTGGCATTATTTACAAAGGTTCCTGTATTGTTTAGTGTTAGAGGATTAACGAAAATTCCATTATTTGTAACACTATTCGTGTTATTAAAGGTACCATTGTTTGTTGCCGTTTTCTGGTCATTATTTATAAAAGTACCTGTGTTTTCTATTGTTTGTACATTTACAAAAGTTCCGTTATTTGTAAACGTACCCGATATGTTTAGTAGTTGAGCATTAGTGAAACTTCCATTATTTGTTAACGCGGCAACATTGTTTATTGTTGCCATATTAGTAAAGGTTGCTGCTGTGTTAAAAGAACCGTTATTATTAATAATTCCTGTTCCAGAATTTTCTATTGTAGCGTTTTGACTAAAATATAAATTTGCAACTGGTTGTATTTCAATTACTCCAGTGTTTATAAGTGATCCCGTGACATCTATACTTGAACCAAAACCTATAGTAATAGTCCCTGTATTTGAAAGTGTTCCCGAAGTACTTATAAAGGCAGAAAACCCTCCAAATTCTGTAGCAATAAGAACGCCTTCATTAATTAATGTCCCGGTATTAGAAATTCCAGAATTAATACCAGTTGTAATACTTCCAGAACTTGAAATAGTTAAGTGTCCAGCATTTATTATATCTGCCTCGACAATATTTCCGTTAATAATTACAGTATCTCCAGCTACTATAGTTGTACCAGGATAAGAGGGCGACCAATTGGCTGTATTTGCCCAATCACCAGTACCTGTGTAGGTGTAGGTGGTTTGTGCTTGTAGATAAATACTAGTTAATACAAGTAGTAAAAGTAGTCGTTTTTTCATAGGGATTAATTTTTATGCTATTGTTTTATAAACTTAATGCTTTCACTATTAATTTTTAGGAAATACACACCTACCGATAATTTAGAAACATCAATTTTATTAGTATTTGTATCAATAGTTTTGATGAATAACTGTTGTCCATTTATGTTATAGATTTCAACGGCTTCAGATTTTTTTAAACCGTTAATATATAAGGTATTTGTAGTTGGATTAGGATATATCATAAAAGAACTTGTATTAAAAGAATCTAACGATAATGTACTGTTATTTATGGTAACTATTGCAGTACAGGTGTTTGTATTACCTTCATTGTCTTCTGTGGTGTATGTAATGGTATTTGCTCCTAAATGATTATTATCAAAGTCAGTCTGGCTCATTGTAAATGACAATAAACCACTAGCGTCTGAAACAGCAAAACCGCTAATATCTGTTGAACCATCGGACTCGGTTAAAGTTTCCATCCAGTTTGAACTGGCAAATTGCCCAAAAGACAAACCAGATGATATGTTTGTAATGGTCGTTGTGGCATTGCCAAAAGTATTATCGGCTGTAACTGCTCTTAGTGTAAAAACATCACCTGGATTTAATACAATGCTTGCATTTCCAGTTTGTGGTATTGCATCAGTATTAGAGCTTAATTGGGTATATGTTCCATTAATAAGGTATCCTAATGATTCATAAGCAGGCTCATCAAGAGTATCAAATTGCCAATCAAAAGTTAGGGTAGTGGCTTCAGTTATGGTAACTGCCAAATCAGAAAACCCTTCGTTGTTAGATTGGTTGTCGCCACTTATTAATGTAATTTCATAATTAGACCATTCATCTAATATTTCAATCGGATTTAGTGTTACCATACCAGTTGCATCTAGATTTATTGTAATATCTTGACATTGCATTATTGGAGCTACATTATCTTCTACGGTAACGGTTGCAGTACAACTATCGGAGTTTCCGCTTCCATCATCAACGGTTAATGTTACCACATGTGTACCTATGTCAGCAATAGTAAATAGGCTTTGTGAAACGGATAAGTTTAAAATGTTACAATCATCTGTACTGTTATCATTTATATCAGCGCCATTTAATATTCCGACTCCATTTGCATCGAGCTCTAGTGTAAAGTCTTTACAGTTAGCAATTGGTGGCGTCGAGTTTTGTACAATGACATTGAATGCGCATTCGGCAACATTGCCAGCAGCATCAACAGCACTAAATGTAACTACTGTTGTACCAGAAGGAAAAAATGAACCAGAGGTTAACCCTGATGTTTGAGTCACTGTAGCCGAAGAGCAATTATCGGTAGCTGTAGGCGCAGTAAAAGCTGCGATTGCACCACAATCTCCCGGGTTTGTAGGTTCTGGTAGTATAATATCTGTTGGGCAACCAAAAAATGTTGGCGGCATATTTTCAAGACCTACATCTATAATATTCCAGTTATAGGTATTTATAATGCTTTGTCTTGCTGCTTCTGTCGTACAGTATCCGCTATTTCCAGCATCAAATTCTACATCATTTTGTAGCATTTGTGTACTCCAACCTGTAAGTAAGGCATCATAGTTTGAGACAGATAATGTTACTCCAAAAAACATCGAAGTCATATTGCTTACACTTTCTACATTCCAATTTCCTATATTTTGATCGAAAGCAGTTGCTTCATTAAACATAAATTCCATGTTTACAACATTGGCTGTACTTGCTCCCCAAGCTCCAATAGGCACATTAAAAGCGGTAGCGCCAGAAAACATTCCGGCCATTAATTGTACATTACTAACATCCCAATTGCTTATGTCTTGATTAAAGGCGATTGCTCCCTCAAACATATTGGTCATATCTGTTACATTTCCTAAGCGAGTAGCCCAATCATTTAGTGGTTGATTAAACACAGTCGCATCAGAAAACATAAAAGCCATGTTTTGTACATTGCTTACATTCCAATTATTTATATTTCTATTAAAAGCAGTGCCTTCAAACACTCCTACCATATTGGTAACTGTTGTAACGTCCCAATTTTCTATAGTTCCATTAAAATTAGTAGCATTTCTAAACATGGATGCCATATTATCTGCACTTCCTAAACGAGTTCCCCAAGCACTTAAATTTTGATTAAATGCCGTGGCACCATCAAACATAAAGGCAAAAACACTTACATTACTTACATCCCAATGACTTATATCTTGATTAAAAGGCGTGTTTCTAAACATCCCATTCATATTTTGCACATTGCTAACGTCCCAGTTGCCGATATCTTGATTCATAGCAATGGCCCCATCAAACATTTCTGCCATATCAGTAACTTGCGATAAATCTGGTGTATCTGGCGCATTGACAACTAGGTTTGTACATCCTTTAAAAGCTCTTGCCATTGAATTCCAAACTGGATTTCCCCAATTTTCTACAGAAAGGATTTTATTTTTATCGCCTCCGTCATTGAAATATATCGTTG
This sequence comes from uncultured Flavobacteriaceae bacterium, assembly GCA_947494205.1. Classification (GTDB taxonomy): domain Bacteria; phylum Bacteroidota; class Bacteroidia; order Flavobacteriales; family Flavobacteriaceae; genus JAHDHI01. Next base: position 41,072 of record CANLUH010000028.1, read on the forward strand.
TGAAGGCTCCAGAAATAGTTACCGTATACGTCCCAGCCGTGGCATAGGTATGTGTTATTGGTCCAAAAACATTTGTATCAGGAGTAGACATATCTCCCCAATCTACTGTATAGTTGCCTTCTATAGCAGGTATCGTAATTTGGTTGTCATTAGAAGTTCCTGGATTATCGGTTTTCCAAGTGGTTATAAATTCAGACATTTCAACAAATACGGTTATTGTATCACTGGCACTAGAAGCACAGCCATTATCATCTGTGTAGGTATAGGTAATTGTATGTGTTCCTATACCAGCTGCGGCTGGATCAAAACTATAGGTTAATACATTACCATCATCAATAACGCCTGGGCCAGAATATACGCCAGAACCTAGGGAATCTGTACTTACTGTACCTGTACCTGATACAAAATCTTGAGAATCTCCATTAATAGTGAAGCTAGTACCTGAGATGAAATTTATAGTACCTGAAGCTCCTATAATAGTAGTATTTGCGACGATAGTTGGTGTTTGCCCATTATCAAACGTTAGTGTTATAGTGTCTCCCGAAGCAGTTGCATTTATTAAATTAATTGTAGTGCCAGTAACACCACTACTAGCAGTTACGTTTGTTGACACCATTGCTCCAGCGCTATCAAATACGATATTTCCACCCATAAAACCTGAAAAGCCAACTTCATCATAATCAACATTTATGGTAACTGTCGTAGCTAATACACTTACCGCTGGAGTTCCTCCACTAAGACCAGTTTGTATACCTGCAGTGATGGGTAAGTTTGGAGGCGCAGAAAAAGATACTGTAGGTAAAGGGAAAACTTCTATTGTATCTGTTGCGATGTTATCACATCCATTAGTATTTGTTATTTCATAGGCTATGGTATGTATTCCTGTTCCAGTAACAGTTGGGTCAAAACTATAGGTCATTCCGTTATCATCATCAGTAACGCCAAGCCCTGAATATACTCCGCCAGAAGGAGATCCTCCACTAAGGCCCAATTGTACACCTGCATTTACGCATACATCTGTTGCATTTGTATATGTTACCGTTGGTAATGCAAATACTTCTATGGTGTCACTAGCGCTATCAGCACAGCCAATTGCATCTGTAAACGTGTAGGTTATAGTATGTATTCCAACATTAGCTGCTAGCGGATCAAAATTATAGGTCATTCCGTTACCGTTATCAGTAACTCCAGAACCTGAATACACACCACCTTCTGATACTCCACCACTTAAATTAGTTTGTACGCCTGCATTTAGACAAATGTCTGTTGGTGCAGTAAAAGTTACTGGAACAGTACAACTGTTAGGAGCTGTTAACGAACATATTGCACCATAAGGCTGAATAATTCCATTTACAGTAGCTCTTATTCTTACATCATAGGTGGCACCAAAATTAAAAAGAGTAGCTAATGCTAAGCTATTTGTAGCCTCTGTTCTTATACCAGTTGTAACTATACTTGTTGTTTGATTGGTAAATTCAAATTCATATTGGGTTGCGTTCGGGACTGTTTCACATGTGAAAATTTGATCAAATGTAGAAACTGTAATACCACAATACACTGGGTTTAATTGTGTTGTTTGTGCATTTAAGCTAAATGCTGTAATAAAAAGGGTTACGAGTAATAATATTTTTTTCATAGGGGGTAATCATTAATACAACTCTAAAGTTGTGCCTTTCAATTTTAAAATGACGAATATGGTAATACTATTATTGCTTGTGTTGACTCTTGTTTAGTTAAAAAGTAAAAGCTATTGTTAAACATTTTAAATTCAACAATAACTTTTACATAGTATATATACAAGATTAATAGTCCTAATTTACAACTGCAATATATAGTGACTTATAAGATTATAAAATACGTAACGATATCAAAAAATACGTAGGGCTACGTAGTTGAGGTTAATTGAATTTATTGTAGTAAAGAAGTGAATTAAGAAAAAAAATTTTTAGAATTCGGTCAAGAAGTCTATAAAATAAATACCTATTGTTTAGGTTTCGACTGCGCTCAACCTGACAAAACAGATTTGTTTTATAACGTTTTAATAATAGTTCTATGTTCCTTAGTCCATAGAAATAAGGCGTCTTGGTGTTGGTTTAACTTTAATTTTTTTATAATGTTAGATCGGTGCTTTTCTACAGTACGAGGGGATATGGTTAATAATTCGGAAATGTCTTTAGACGATTTTTCTAAAGCCACTAGTCTAACAATAGTGCGTTCTGTTGGAGATAATAGTTTTAGTTTACTAAGCTCTGTAGTAATTTCGTTTTCTACAACAGTATTAAACGTTTTACTAAAATAAGGTGTGTTTTTTAATACGCTTTGTATACAATTATGTATTTCTATAAAAGGTTCGTCTTTTAGTAAGTAACCATCTATATTAAGCTCATTAGCTTGATGTATCACACCTTTTTCTTTGTGCGATGTTAAAATAATGAACTTTGTTTTTAAATCAGAATCTTTACATTTCTCTATAACTTCAAAACCAGTAAGTAAAGGCATTTCTACATCTAAAATCGCAACATCTGGTTTTAAGTTTTTTATTTGATCTAAAGCAATGGCTCCATTTTCGGCTTTAGCTATAATGTTATAGCCGTGTCCAGTAAGTTCGTTAACTAAACCGTTTAATAAAAGTGGGTGATCGTCTGCAACAATTATAGTCGTCATAAATGCGTGTTATATAGGGATTATAACTTTAATTAAAGTCCCTGTTTTGGGAGTGCTTTCTATTACTAATTGTCCTTTAAGTATATTAATACGCTCTTTCATCGTTTTTAAACCTAAAGAGTTGTTTTTTAGTTTTTCGGAAACATCAAAACCAATACCATTATCTTTAATCTGTAGTAAAATACTACTTTTTTTAGTATTAACAGTAATTTGTATTTTTTCTGCCTCAGAATATTTCATACTATTATTTAAAGCTTCTTGTATAAAACGATATAATATTAAGCTATTTTTGAGGTTAAAATAGGCATCGATGTTTGTAATGTTTTTTTGTATTGTAATCGCTGCTTTTTCTTCTATAGTGTCTGTTAATTGATGTATGCTTTGGGTAAGACCGAGTTGTTTAAAAAGGGCAGGGTATAAGCCACGAGAGATGCTTCGTACTTCGTTTAATGTATGGTTGGTAAGTATAGAAATTTCTTCTTGTTCGTTTTTTTGAGCACTTTTTTTAATAATAGTTAGCTGTTGCCCAATACTATCGTGCAACTCTTTTGCTATACGTTTACGCTCGTTTTCTTGAGACTGCATTAGGTTTTGTGAAAATTCTTCTTGTAAACGCTTTCTAATATTAGATTGATTAAGCATCCAGAGTAAAAAAGAGATGATTACTAAGGAAACAATAAGGTAAAACCACCACGTTTTGTAAAATAAAGCACGGCTATGTATATCTATGAATAAGGAATTTCCAACTTTGTGTCCAGAAAAATCTTCAGCTTCAATTTCAAGTGTGTATTGTCCGGCTGCAAGATTTGGAAACTGTATTGTATTTTTTCCTTTTAATTCTACCCAATCTTTAGTGTTTAACCTGTATTTATAGTTATAGCCATTATCTACGGCATTACTATATTTTAAACCAAAATCTATATCTAAAGCACGGTTTTCACTTGGTAACTTAATAGTGTAATTGCTATTTAATATGTCTCGGTTAAAGTTGTCTACAAACGTTTTTTTAGTTTCATCGTAGTGTTTTACTTTTAATAGTGTTAATGTGGCAGAATCATTTTGTTTTTTTAATGCTTTTGGATTAAAATAATTTAATCCTTTTATCATACCAACTAGGAATTTTTTATTGGCTTTTAAGGCACTATATCTATTAGATTCAAAATGACTAAAGCCATCCTTTTCAGAAAATCGTGTTGTTGTTTTGTCTTTAGGATTAAAAGCAACAATACCATTAAAAGTATTAATCCACCATAAATCATCTTCAAATAAAATAGTAGCAATACCTGCTTTTAAATCATCACGATATAGTGTTTTTAAACTATTATTATCTGGATTGAATGCTATAATATAACCAGAGCGTGTTCCTAATAAATAGCCATAACTTTTATGATAATCTGTCATTAAAATAAAAGGGTCTTCCAAATTAGTATAGAATTTGGTTTTAGCATCCTTTAAGTTATAGGTTAGAAGTCCTTTGTCTGTACCTGCCACTAAAAACTGTTTCTCTTTATTAAACTCGATATCATGAATTTCTAAAGAATCTGTTTTTGCAATAGCAGTATGTTTTTCTGTATTGCTATTAAATTGCATTAAATTATAACCGTTAGTGCCATAAATAATAATACTATCATTTATCTTTTCTAGACAGTTAATAGGGTAATGTCTGTAAGCGTATGCTTCATGGGTTTTCTTATTTACTTTTAAGATATTTCCACCGCTATTACTCCATATAATATTATCTTCTACTATGAAATTTCTTGAGGAACGTGGGAGAATAGTTTTTTTGTTTTCTATAACATTAAAAGGTATTATAGACTCATTAGTTGTATTAAATTGGTACCAGCCATTATTGTTTGTTGCTATAATATAGTTTGTAGAGTCTAATGGTTTTATTGCTCTTAACTGTTTGTTTTTTAAATAGGTTTTAATGGTTTTCTTTGGGAATTTAATATAATGTAATTCGCCATTAGTTGCTAGCCATAATTCTTTATTTAAATTTTTAGAAATGATTCGGAAAGCATTAATTTTATCAAAATTTATAGACTCAATTGTTTTAAAAGCGCCTTCTTTAAATTCATTAAAATTAATAGTTTGTTCTTCAGAAGCAAAAATTATGGTTTTATTATTAGGATCTTTATAACAATTTAAATGGGTGTTCCTTAGTGTGGTTTTTTCAGAATTTAATGGCGTAAATTGAAAGTTATCTTTATTAAAACGATGTAAAATGGGGTTGTTATGTATAAAAGCATAAAGGGTGTCTTTTTCTATAAAAAACTCATCAATCCAAAATTTATTCTTTTTAGAGTCTCTGTCTCTCATAAAGGAATCTGGTGCATAACGTTTTAAAATATTTCCTTTCCAATCTAAAATGATAATTGGAAAATTATCATCACCAATAATACAGAATTCTTTAAAAGGGATAAACTTTGTAGAAGGGTCTAATAAAAATTTATTTTCATTACTAGTAAAGCTAAAAACAGTTTTAGTACTTAAATCTTTATTTAAAATATTAAGAGTAATGGTTCGTTTATTTTGGGATAGGATGTAATCTTTATTGTTATAGTTTATAATTTCTGACAGTCCATCTACTTTAACGTTATTATAAAATTTAATTGGTGTGAATGCTGTAGTTTTAGGATTGAAAAGAAATAAATTACGCCCAAAGTTTGAAGCTGTTTTTATATAAAAAAGCCCATCATTACGCTTGTAAATTTGATTAACTTCTGTAAAACTAAAACCATAATCTGGAAGAGGAATGCTATGAAAGCTTAAGCCATCAAAACGCTGTAATGCTAACTTTTTATTACTTGCTATAATTGTTCTAACATTGAGATCTTTACCTGCTAACCATAAAAATCCATCGTTATCATAGCATAAACTATTAATGTTGTCTAACTTTAAACCGTCTTGTTTGGTGTAGGTTTTATGGTACAGTTTATTAGACTGCGAAAAAGACACAATAGTATAAAAGAATAGTAAGTATAAAATACTTTTATTCATTGGGGGTTTTTAGTACGATTTAGTGTTTTGTAATAGCGTTGTAAATATATTGAAAAAAATATAAGGTCAAGAAAGAAGCGTTTATTATTATCTATTTAAAATAGTATTATTCAATGCTATACTCAAAAATATAATCATTCATAATATACCCGTTACCAATATCAAAATTTTCTTCACCTGTAATCTTAAATCCAGCACGTTTGTAGGCTCTTACGCCTTTTTCGTTCCCTCTGTTAACCGTTAAATAAACGGTTTTACAGTTATTTGTTTTAGCGTATTCTATAACTCTGTTAAGCATTAATTTCCCTAGACCTAAACCTTGAACTTCGATTTTTAAATATATTTTACTTAAAAACACACGATGCTCTTTTTTTATTACATAAGCCAAATAACCAACAAGTTTATCATCATGATATACAAGTTCCCATTGGTAACCTGCATCTAAATCATTTTGAAGTTGTTTTGGATTATACATCATCTCTAACATATAATCTATTTGCCCTTGGGTAATCATATCTCGATAATTAGCGTTCCAAATGTCTTTTGCTAAATTGAAAACTAAGTCGAATTGATTTGGTGTAATAGAAATAAAGCTAGTCATTGCATTGTATTATTAGTTTAAACGAATTCTATTAGTGAAAATAGAAAATACCTTGTAAGTATCAAAAACTTAAAAATATATTTTGTAGGTATTAGTTATGCGGATAATTAAAAATCAAAATAATTGTATATTAGTTATTCTAAAAACCCTTAAAATAAAAATTATGAAACATCATCAAAAAATGCTACTCTTAGTAATGTTATCATTTACAATGTTATCATTTACAGTAGTTGAAAAATCTACACATAAAATAAAAATTGTTGATAGTTCTGAACAATTAAATGCATCGGAGTTTGTTTTAAAAGAAGGTAAAACTGAATTAAAAAAAGGAATAGATTATACGTTTTATGTTGAGATAAAATCTAAAGCGATAAATGGTAAAAAAGTAAATAAAGATTACACAAAAACAAAACGTAAAGGAATAGAGTATAAAGTAACTTATATTTACGAATATGCTTCTGGAGCAAATAAGAAACAAAAGTTTAAGCAAACATACATTGTATGGGAAGATGGAACTGTTTCTAAATTGAAAAAGCCAGAACGTATTAATGTAGGGAAAATGACTTTAAAAACAGAAATAGAGTAATCTCGTACTCTTTTTGTTTTCTAGAATAGAATAAAAAAGCAGCTGTTTAACAGCTGCTTTTTTATATAAATTTGTCCCGTCCTGAAATAAGTTGACACAAATTCAACTTATTTATGAAATATTCAGAAAATCCAAGGAAAAAGCGAA
>CANLUH010000029.1 GCA_947494205.1 uncultured Flavobacteriaceae bacterium
ACTGCTAACTGCTAACTGCTAACTGCTAACTGCTAACTGCTAACTGCTAACTGCTAACTGCTAACTGCTAACTGCTATTACGCTTTACTTTCTAATTCACTCATTATTTCAACAAGTGCTTTTACACTATCTAGAGATAATGCATTATACATAGAAGCACGGTAACCACCAACGCTTCTGTGTCCATTTATACCATTTATTCCTGCTTCTTTACACATAGTATCAAATGTTTCTTTTAAATCTTCATTTAATAATGTAAAAGTTGCATTCATATAAGAACGGTCATCTTTTGCAGCATAACCTTTAAATAGAGGGTTTAAATCTATTTCAGAATACATTAAGCGTGCTTTCTTTTCATTTTCTTCTTCTATAGCTTTAATACCACCAAGATTCTTTAACCATTCCATAGTTAACATAGATGTATATACTGCAAATACAGGAGGTGTATTAAACATACTGCTTTTTCCTATGTGAATTTTATAATCCATCATAGACGGTATTTTACGTGATACTTTTCCTAAGATATCTTCTTTTACAATAACTAATGTAGTTCCTGCAGGGCCCATATTTTTTTGCGCTCCAGCATAGATTAAGTCGAATTGAGAAAAATCTAATGTGCGAGAAAATATATCGCTACTCATATCGCATACCATAGGAATATCGCATTTAGGGAACTGTTTCATTTGAGTTCCAAAAATGGTATTATTAGAGGTACAGTGAAAGTAATCGTAATCGGAAGGAATATCATAACCTTTAGGTATGTAATTATATCCTGCATCTTTAGAAGAGGCTACCTCGTAAATATCATCGTATAGTTTTGCTTCTTTAATAGCTTTATCACTCCAAGTTCCCGTATTTAAATAACCAGCTCTCTTTTCTAATAAATTTAAAGCGACTTGTAGAAATTGCATACTAGCTCCACCTTGTAAAAATAGCGCTTTGTAGCCTTTACCCTCTAAACCTAAAAGTTCTAGTGCCAAAGATCTCGCTTTTTCCATAACATCAACAAAAGCCTTACTTCTGTGGGATATTTCAATTAAAGACAATCCATTATCAAAATCTAATAGGGCTTCCGAAGCTTTTAAAATAACTTCTTTTGGTAATACGCATGGTCCTGCGCTAAAGTTGTGTAATTTCATAAAGGTTATGTTTTTGCTTTCTTAAAATAGAAAACTTAATACTTAAATTTAAAGGTTACAAAGGTGAGAATTTATGTTCTTTTTTCTGTTATTAAAATGATAATTTATCAACTATATTTTTAACAGAAAAGCAATTGTATCTTCATTATCTGCATATTCCCAAAGTGCAGGTTTTTGAGTGTTACCAAATTGTATTTCATTTTTAGTAAAATCTTTAGCAACAATACATTGTATATTATCTTTTTCTGCGTCTAATTTTGTTTTTAATTCTGTTTTAGAATCATAATATTCATAAAATACCGTAGCAATAGGAGAGGCATAACTCGGATCTTCTTTAATCATTAAAAACCCATTTTCTAACATATCGAATTCGCTCATTAAATACACTGCTTTATTATAATCGTAATTATTAGCATATTTAGCTTCGTTTATAATGGCATTCCATGGATACATTGCTTTAAAAAAAGCATCAAATTCGTAACCTTTAGGAATAAATAATTTAGAGACATTTCTACAGCCTAAACCATAATATCTAAAAATATCTTCTGAAAGGTTTTGCATGTCTGTTTCACTCTCTTCTCCAGTTAGTACGGCTACCGAGTTTCTGTTTTTACGAATAATTGAAGGCTTATCTTTAAAATAGTATTCAAAATAACGAGCTGTATTGTTACTTCCTGTAGCAATTACAGCATCAAAACCTTGTAATTTACCTTCTGTAAAAGTTATTGTGTTTTTAAAGCTAGGTTCTATGTATTCTAAATATTTTGCTAAAAAAGGAAGTATATGTTTATCGTTAGACGATTGTTTAACTAAAACATGATGCCCAGATATTAATACACTTAAAAAGTCGTGAAATCCTACTAATGGAATATTACCTGCCATGATAATGGCAATTTGTTTAGAGGAATTTACTTCAATTGTATAAGACTCTAACCATTTTTCTAATGATTTTTCTTGAAGTGATTCTGCCCAACCTTTTAATGCAAATTGAATATTCTTTGGTGTAAACCATCCATTATGCTCGTTTGCTAATTTTAGTTGGTGTTTAAAACCATCAAAAAACAAATCGTTATGTGGAATATTATTGTGTTTCTGAATTGTTTCAGATGAAAATTGATTAATGAAAGCGCCTAATTTTACAAAAGCGTTAATTCTTTGTTGTAAATTCATTTCGTATTTGCGTAAGACTTGTTTTGTCGTTATTTTTGCAACTGCAAATTTAAGCAAACAAAAGATAAAAATTACTATGGCAATAATTATAACAGACGAATGTATAAATTGTGGGGCTTGTGAACCAGAATGTCCTAATACAGCTATTTATGAAGGTGCAGACGATTGGCGTTATAAGGATGGTACTAGTTTAGAAGGAAATTTAGTATTACCAGATGGTAAATCTGTAGATGCAGATGAAGCACAAGATCCAATTAGCGACGAAATATATTACATTGTTCCAGATAAATGTACAGAATGTAAAGGGTTCCATGAAGAGCCACAATGTGCTGCAGTTTGTCCTGTAGATTGTTGTGTACCTGATGATGATAATGTAGAGACAGAAGATGTATTATTAGGAAAACAACGTTTTATGCATCCAGATGGGTAAATGATAAAGAATTTATTATTAAAAATCTCAAGTTTCACGCTTGAGATTTTTTTGTTTTTAACTCTAGGAACGTGCTATATAATGCATATAAAAAATGCCCTCTAAGCTTAGAAGGCATTTTAATCCATTGTAACTAACAAGTGGTAATAGACATTTTGCTATAAATTATTTGTCTATTACAATAAAAGCTAACTATACTATCTACAATTAGTAGTTATAGTTACGCTAATTTTTTATACTATAATGGTGTATATGTCGAGGCATCAGCATCACTAGAGAAATCGAAGAAGATTCCGTCTGAAATACTAAGACCATTATATACTGTATATCTAAAGGTTACAGCTCCAGTAGTTTCATCTAATGCTCCAGTACCAATAATTAAATTACTGCCACCAAAAGCCCATCCAGTAATATTAATGTCTCCGCAAACATTAGTAAAACTAAATTCTATTGGGTTTACACCGCCTCCAGTTCCTAAATAAGGAAGTGCTGATACTGTGTAAGTATTAGGTGCTGTTTGTGTTATGGTAGCTTGTCCACCTGCTCCAGATGGTACATCTGGGTTTGTGTATGTACCTGCTTGATTAGATTGGCATCCAACAAAAGTAATCGTATAAGTATCGCTAATAGCAGAAACAACAGAACTGTTATTTGTTGTTGTTAATTTTAATACTAAAGTTGTAGGTTCATCTGGATCTAAACCGCCTGTGTTTATTTGAATTGGTAATATCCCAAATGTTGTACCTGCAGGAATAGTAAAAGAACTTCCGTTTAATGAAAACTCATTACCTTCTGTAGCTGTAGAAGTAGGGTCGACTTCGTAACTAACTTGAATGTCTGTTGGTAGCGCCTTACCAGCATTACCTCCTAAAACATCAACTTGTAAGTCTACAGCAACAGGTCCTATATCTTCAAAATAGCTTTCTAAGGTACTGCTTGATTTAAACCCAACAATATATGGACTATTATTTATTCCTTGAAGACCTCCATCATCTTCATCATCTACAAGGCACGATACGCAAAATAAAGGTAGAATTAGTAATAGTAATACTTTGTTTAATCTGTTTAATTTTTTCATGTTTTTCTTTTTATATAGTTAAGCAATTTCTTTGTAGATACTTAAATAATAAAATGGTTGCGTCGTTTTTTCATAAAATATTGAAATATTATATTATTCCATTTTTATGGCTATAGTGGAGTATATGTTGAGGCATCTGCATTACTAGAAAAATCAAATAAGATACCATCCGAAATACTTGTACCATTGTATAAAGTATATTTAAAGGTTAAACTTCCTGTAGTTTCGTCTAATTCTCCAGTACCTATTATTAAAAAATCTGAACTTAAAGCCCAACTTGTTATATTAATATCTCCACATACATTGGTAAAACTAAATTCAATTGGTACTGTACCTTGAGAAGTCCCTAAGTATGGAATTGCAGATGCGGTATAAGTATTTGGAGCAGTTTGAGTAATTGTAGCTTGTCCAGATGCACCAGATGGTAAATCTGGGTTTGTATATTCTCCTGCATGATTAGATTGACAACCAACAAATGTAATTGTATAAGTATCTCTAATAGCAGATACTACAGACGAATTGTTTGTAGAAGTTAATTTTAAAATTAATGTTGTTGGTTGGTCAGGGTCTAAGCTTCCAGTATTAATTTGTACTGGAATATTGCTAAAAGTTGTACCAGCAGCGATAGTAAAAGAGCTTCCTGTTAATGTAAATTCATTACCTTCTGTGGCAGTAGAAGCAGGAGATACTGTATAATTCACTACAGTATTAGAAGGTGTTACTATTCCAGAGTTCCCTCCTAAAACACTTACAGGAATATCTATGTTAATAGCACCAATATCTTGAAAATAACTTTCTAAAGTACTTGTAGATTGAAAGCCTATAATATAAGGGTTAGTGTCTATACCCTGTAAACCTTTATCATCTTCATCGTCTACTAAACATGATAAGCATAAAAGAGGTAAAACTAATAGCAGAAATAATGTGTTTGATTTTTTCATTGTGAGCGATATTAAATTTAATGAATGTTTGTGTTTTTCTAATTAATAGATAATTAAATTTAAAGACTGTTTTTGGTTTTCATAGCAATTTTTTTGTCTTCAAATTAATCAACTATTTCATTCAAAGTAATTTTAAATAAAACAAGAAAACAACATGGATTGCCGATTTTTTATAAAAAGTAGCTAGTTGTTTTTTAGTTTAAAACGCTGTTTTGTAGTTGTTTGTGTTGTTTTTGTTATGTAGGGTATTTAGATTCTTATTTAAGAAGTATTTTAAGGATAGATATTGTTAAAAGAAAAAACTACCTAAAAAATAGGTAGTTTAGTATAGCGACCAATTAATGATTATTTTTGATGCTGTTTACTCTATATATAGGGGATTAATAGTTAAATCTCTAAGGATAGTATGTCGGATAATTCAAAAACAAAATATTCCATTACACGATCCAGATCAGTAAAACCTTCTACTGTTCCATGTGTATGAAATGAAGAATAGAATACACCGCCGTCTCCAACTAAAAATGTAAACGCTAAGTCTTTGTTTTCTGCTATTGTATCTCCGTTTCCATCATTGTATTCTACAGGGCCATTTATCCAAGATACAGCTGTATCTGGATTAAAAGAGTTAACCACTTGCCAGCTATTTAAAAAACCTTCAATCTCTACAATACTATCTATACTTATTCCAAAATTAATTTCGAGCCAAGCAATAGCGCCTTGATCTAATATTTCTGCTTCTGTACTTGTAGAGACTCCACTTTTCTCCGGAGTATAAAATTCTAAATACTCAGTATTATCATTTGTAATACCATTTAAATATTTAAAAGCCCAATCTGTTGTATATAATATACCACCATTAGATACATAGTTTAAAATATTATCGTTGTATTCTGTTTTAGATTCGTTTAAGCCACAGTTTAAAAATATAATATCATATTCAGCTAAAAGCTCAGGAGAGGCTATTAAATCACCAAAATCGAAATCAACGTTTGGGTCTAAGTTGTCATTTTTATTAGTATTAACTGGGCCATGATTATGATTAGCTAAATTAGCTTCGGTTTTACCAGAAAGGTTAATGCCTTCAACAATATCGAATAAAGGGTCTCCATTTGTTGGATTAACCAATCCTATATTATATAAAATATTTTCAATTTTATCATAATGTCCAGTTACTACTGCAATTTTAGGCAACACATCTATTGTAAAGTTTGTTACAGGATTATCTTCTAGAACAGAAATTTCTTGCTGTGTTGAGAATTTTCCTTTAGATAGTGTTATGGTGTAATCTCCTTTTGGGACATTTAGAGTAAATTCACCTTTACTATCTGTTCTTGTGTCTTCAATAGTATTATTATTTCTATTAATAACAACAAGTGCATTATAAATTGGATCGGCATTATTGGGAGCTAATAGTTTACCCGAAACCACAAATGTTTCTTCTGCTGCAATTGAAGTTTCTTCATTGTCTGAACAAGATATTAGTAAAAATAGAGCTAGAAAGGATAATGCTAGTGGTTTCATAATTTTTATTTTAAATGGTTAACTAATAAATAGATACAAAATAACTGTCATGGTTGCGTAGGTATATTGTATCTCTAAAAATAAGACAACTTAATCTTTGAAATTCCTAGTGTTAATATATAAAAAAAAACCTGTAAAAATTTAATTTACAGGTTTTTAAGATAATAAGGTTGCATTTTAGAAACTAAAGTTAAGTCTACTAAAAATATATCTACCATCAGATCCCATTTGTACAGAATCTGCTAAACCTCCTTGATCTGTCCAACCATCAAATTGTGGTGTAGGATAGGTGTTAAATAAGTTATTAGAACCAACAGTTAGTTTTAAAGTGTCCGAAATATTATATCCAAAATTTAAATCTACAGTTATGGCAGATTCATAAATATCTGTTGCTACAGGAAATAAGGCATCTGCATCTGCTTGTGTAGTAGCTGGTGAATCTACCCATTGGAAATCTTGTAAAATAACTTCACTAAATTTGGTTAAAACTAAACCTGTATTAAATTTAGAAGTGCTGTAATTTAAATTTAAACCAAATTTGTGATCTGGTGCTGCAGCTTCTAAATAAGCTTGAGAGAATGGCCCAAAGAAAGTAAATTCATTAAGATTGCCATTATTTATATCTTTAATTTCTAATTTATTAAAGTTACCTATTAAGGCTGCACTTAATTTACCTTCGCTACCTAGAGACATATCGTAATTTAAAACAATGTCTAAACCTGTAGTTTTAGTATCCACACCATTAGCAAAAAATTGTGCTGCATCTACTCCTAAAGGCCCAAGAATGGACTGGTCTGTAAAATTATCTGTTAAAATAATTCTATCGTCTACACTAATTGAATAAGCGTCTACAGTTGCTGTAAAACTACCTTTTCTGTAAGTAAAACCAATACTGCCGTTAATCGCTTTTTCTTCTGTTAATTGTCCTATACCAAAAGCTTTTGTAACTGTACTATTATTTGCAGATAATAAAGATGGTACAGATTCTCCTGCAACAATATTATTAAATATTAAATTATAGTATAATTGTGCTAATGATGGTGCTCTAAATCCAGAAGAAATAGAACCTCTAAAAGACAATGCATTATTAACTTTATATCTACTAGCTAATTTAAAATTAAAGGTACTACCAAAATCGCTATATTCTTCAAAACGTAAAGCTCCAGCTAACATAAATTCTTCTGATACGTTAAGTTCTGTATCTACATAAATCCCGTAGTTAGTCCTACTACGATCTACTTCATTAGATGGACTATAGCCAGGGAATCCTTGAGAACCTCCAGGTAATTCATCACCATTAGAATCTGTAGCAACTGTTTGTGTTGCAGGGTTTGTAATGGCTATTCCGTTTTCATCATAAAGTGCATAAGAGGCTTCTTCACCGGCAAATATGCCAAAATTTTCAGTTCTGTATTCTAAACCAAAAGCTATGTTTAAGCCAGAAGCAACATCATCTAAATACTTATTAAAATCAACACCTGTTGTGTTTTGAGATAAAAAGTGCCCACCAGCATCGAAGTCTGTTGGGGAAGCATCTTGTAACGAAGCATTATTAGAGTTTTTAATGTAATAATGGAAGTTGTTTTTACCATACGTATTATTAAAATCTACATTCCAACCATTACTCATTTTATGTCTTACACCAGCAGAAACAGAAGCATCTGTAATGTTAGAAGTAATTCTAGGCGTAAATCCATTTGGGTGTATGCTAGGTACAGAACGGTTATCTCCATCCTCAAAACTATCACGAGAAAACGCATTTGCATTAGTATCTCTAAAGTTTCTACCGCCAAAGGCATAGATTTCGGTATTGTCATCTACAGGAATAGAAGCATTAACCATAAAATTAAAACCATCTACACCAGCACTACCATATCCTTTTCTCCAAGGGAAACCAGGTCTTAAAGTTTGTTCTCTAGATAAAAACTCTGTAGTAAAGTTTATAAAACCACCATTTTTGCCTAAAGTAGCACCATAGTTGGCATTAATTTGTACTGTATTCCCATCATATTTTTTACTTTTTCCATCTAATCTATTTTCACCTTCTACATTAAAAAGCGTTTCACCGGATTCCTCAGACCAGCCATCTCCAATAGCTGTACTATAAGCACCGTAAGTAACACCACCTGTAAAACCATCTGTATTATCTTTTAAAACAATATTTATTACACCAGCAATGGCATCTGATCCATATTGTGCAGAAGCACCATCACGTAATACTTCAATTCGTTTTATAGCAGAAGCTGGAATGGCATTTAAATCGGTTCCAGAGTTTCCTCTACCTCTCGTTCCAAAAATATTAACTAAAGACGATTGGTGTCTTCTTTTACCATTTATTAATACTAAAGTTTGATCTGGTCCTAAACCTCTTAAAGAAGCAGGTACAATATGGTCGGCTCCATCTGATCCTGATTGTTTAGAAGCATTAAAAGAAGGTGCTGCATATTGTAAAATATCATTAACTTCTACTTTTCCTGTAGCAGAGGCAATTTCAGCAACGTTTAAAACATCTACGGGTACCGCAGTATCAGTAGCAGTTCGTTTTGGGCTACGTGAGCCAACCAGAAAAACTTCGTCTAAAGCTTCTCCATCTTGTAATGTTACATTTACAGTAGATTGTCCGTTAATTTTAACCTCTTGAGACGTATACCCTACATACGTAAAAACGAGAGTGCCATTGGCATCTGCATTAATAAGAAATTTTCCTTCAAAGTCAGAAGTTGTGCCATTTGCTGTCCCTAATTCAACAATGTTAACGCCTGGTAAAGCGTCTCCGTTAGCATCTAAAACTGTTCCTGTTATGGCTTGTTGCGCAAAGGCAAACGAAGCCCATAAGAGCAGAAGCAGTAGTGTGTTACATTTTTTCATTTTATTTTGGTTTTTGATTAGGTTAGTAAAGTTGGTGATTATTATTCAATACTTAACACTGTAATGTTAAATGATTTTAACATATTTTTATGAATTTTGTTAAAAAGTTGAAAATCATTCGGCCATATTTCTTTTGAATTATTCTTCGATTGTTGTAATAGTTTATATCATAATGAGCGGTGTAAAAACTGAAAATAAAAGACAAACCAATTTATTTCTAAATAAATTCTAAAACTCGAGATCAGTTGATTAGTAAACCTGATAAGAAATAGTATATTTGCAGTCGTTAAAAACAAAAGATTCCCACGAAAGTGGGAATGAATAATACTTATTCAATGAAAGCAGGAATTGTAGGCTTACCAAACGTAGGGAAATCGACTTTATTTAATTGTTTATCTAATGCAAAAGCGCAAAGTGCAAACTTTCCATTTTGTACTATAGAACCAAATGTTGGTGTTGTAAATGTACCAGACCCTAGACTTCAAAAATTAGAGTCTTTAGTAAATCCAGAACGTGTTTTACCAGCAACAGTAGAAATTGTAGATATTGCAGGTTTAGTAAAAGGTGCTAGTAAGGGAGAAGGTTTAGGAAACCAATTTTTAGCTAACATTCGTGAAACGGATGCTATTTTACATGTATTACGTTGTTTTAATAACGATAACATTGTACACGTAGATGGCAGTGTAGATCCTATAAGAGATAAAGAAACCATAGATATAGAGCTTCAGCTTAAAGATTTAGAAACAGTAGATAAAAAACTTGAAAAAGTTAAGCGTGCCGCTAGAACTGGAAATAAAGAAGCGCAGAAAGAAGAAGCTGTTTTATTAAAACTTAAAGAAGGATTAGAAGCAGGTAAATCTGTTCGTGCTTTAGAGTTTTCTGATGATGAAGATAGAGATTTTGTTAAACCAGCTCAATTAATTACAGATAAGCCAGTAATGTACGTTTGTAATGTAGATGAAGGTGCTGCGGTTTCTGGTAATGATTATGTAGAATTAGTAAGAGAAGCTGTTAAAAACGAAGATGCAGAAGTATTAGTATTAGCAGTTGGTACAGAAGCAGACATTAACGAGTTAGACGATTATGAAGAGCGCCAAATGTTTTTAGCAGATATAGGTTTAGATGAGCCAGGTTCGGCTAAATTAATCCGTTCTGCATATAAACTATTAAATCAGCAAACATACTTTACTGCAGGAGTTAAAGAAGTAAGAGCTTGGACCATTAACATTGGATCTTCAGCGCCACAAGCGGCAGGAGTTATTCATACCGATTTCGAAAAAGGATTTATCCGTGCAGAAGTTATTGCATATAATGATTATGTAGAGTATGGTAGTGAGTCTAAAGTGAAAGAAGCAGGGAAAATGCGAGTAGAAGGTAAAGGTTATACCGTAAAAGATGGAGATGTTATGCATTTCTTATTTAATGTTTAAACTGATTAACGATTAACGATTAACGATTAACGATTAACGATTAACGATTAACGATTAACGAGAAGAGAGATAAAAGAGGAAAGATAAGAGAGGGCGTTAATTAGTATAGAATATATTTTACATTAAACGTAATGAAGTGCAATACTTTGTTACGTTTTTTTTTATTTTACCATATAGCTAACAAGATGCCTTTAATAATACTAAAAACAGTTATAGCAGCAGATATTCAAACGTGTTTTGATTTGTCTCGAGATATCGACTTCCATACACGGTCGTTAGAGCATTCAAAAGAAAGAGCAGTTGCAGGAAAAATAAGCGGATTAATTGGATTAGATGAGTGGGTAACTTGGGAGGCGTTTCATTTTGGAATAAAACAGCGCTTAACTTCAAAAATAATGGTATTTAATAGTCCCAACTATTTTGTAGACGAAATGATATCAGGTGCATTTAAATCCTTTAAACACGAGCATATTTTTACTTCAGAAGGGAATACAACCATAATGATTGATAAATTCTATTTTGAAAGCCCTTTTGGAATTTTAGGAAGATTTGCTAATAGTATATTTCTAAAACAATACATGACTAGATTGTTAAAACAAAGAAATTACCATTTAAAGGCAGAAGCAGAGTCAAAAAATAAAGACATTAATTTAATAGTTAATTAATAAAAAGGTAACTAATATTAGATAATTAAATACGGACTTTGAGTAGTTATAATCATTAAAACCAAAGTATTATGAGAAAAATTACGTATTTATTATCGGCAATTGTATTGTTTTTTACAATAACAAGTACAGCACAAAATGCAATTGATGCATTAGACGACACGATTGATGCAGCAGAAACTATTAGAGTAAATGCCCAAAAAGGGAAAAGAGCA
The DNA here is from genome assembly GCA_947494205.1 of uncultured Flavobacteriaceae bacterium. Classification (GTDB taxonomy): domain Bacteria; phylum Bacteroidota; class Bacteroidia; order Flavobacteriales; family Flavobacteriaceae; genus JAHDHI01. The sequence continues at coordinate 11,458 of CANLUH010000029.1, forward strand.
TTACGAACACTTATAGTAGATTATGTTGTAAATAACAACGACACTCCCAATATAACGTCTTACATGACGAGTATTAACCAAAGAATGGGGGTTGTAGAAGAGTATAGTGACGAAGTAAACTATTTTATTTGGCAAGCAGAACAAGCAAATTCTAATATTGATGGCTCAGATATTTATGATCTAGCTAGCGATATAGAAGGTACGGAAGATTATGTTTTAAATAACAGTAATGCTTTAAAAGTTGCCATAGAACAAGGGAATAGACAAACAGCAGAACAATTAATAAGCACTATAAAAAGTAACTTAAACTTTATAATCGCTTCTGCCAAAACTATTAAAACAGAAGCAGAAGCATTAAAGAGTACACCACAATTGTATACTGTTCGTATTCTATTGCAAGATGAACAATCTGGCTATCCAGTTTCTCCTGGAACTTTACCAGGATATTACGCTATTAATCAAGACACAGGAGCTATTGTGTATCCAGATTTATACAGTCAAGATGGTAATATATTTAATAACCTACCAGCAGGTACTTACAGGTTTGATGCTTACGATGGTTATTTCGATGGAGCTTCTAGCCAAATAGTAACATTAAACAATAGTTTAGTAGGAGCAGATGGTGTTATTGAAGTAACGTTAAACTACTGGTCTGAATAAAAAAATAGAATTAATAATGTTAAAGCCAATGTTCTCAACAGCATTGGCTTTTTATTGTTAATTACTTTATGGGTACGCTATTTCATTTTTTAAAGCGATATATTATATTAGCATCCTATTCTATAAATTGCACTCATTTCTATGTCTGAACAAACTAAATATACCGAAGATAATATACGCTCACTAGACTGGAAAGAACATATTCGTATGCGTCCGGGAATGTATATTGGTAAGTTAGGAGACGGATCGTCTCCAGATGACGGTATTTACATTCTGTTAAAAGAAGTTTTAGATAACTCTATCGATGAGTTTGTAATGGGCGCAGGTAAAACTATCGAAATCTCAGTACAAGGTAGTAAAGTTATAGTTAGAGATTATGGTCGTGGTATTCCATTGGGAAAAGTCGTAGACGTAGTTTCTAAAATGAATACAGGAGGAAAGTACGATTCTAAAGCCTTTAAAAAATCGGTAGGATTAAATGGAGTTGGTACTAAGGCCGTTAATGCATTATCTTCTTATTTTAGGGTAGAATCTTCGAGAGATGGTAAAAGTGCTTCAGCAGATTTCGAGCAAGGAAATTTAATGGATCAGGAGTTTCTTGAAGAAACCAGTAGACGAAAAGGAACAAAGGTATCCTTTATTCCAGATGAAATCATTTTTAAAAACTATAAGTATAGAAGCGAATACGTTATAAAAATGCTGAAGAACTATGTATACCTTAATCCAGGGTTAACTATAGTTTACAATGGCGAAAAGTACTTTAGTGAAAACGGTTTAAAAGATTTATTATCTGAAAAAATTGCAGAAACCGATTTACTATACCCAATTATTCATCTTAGAGGAGATGATATAGAAGTTGCTATAACGCACAGTAAGACACAATACAGTGAAGAATATAACAGTTTTGTAAACGGACAACATACCACGCAAGGAGGAACGCACCAAGCGGCTTTTCGTGAAGCAGTTGTGAAAACAATACGTGAGTTTTATGGGAAAAATTATGAAGCTTCAGATATTAGAAAATCTATAGTATCTGCCATTGCTATAAAAGTAATGGAACCTGTTTTCGAAAGTCAGACAAAAACAAAACTAGGTTCTACAGATATGGGAGGTGACTTACCAACGGTAAGAACCTACATAAACGATTTCTTAAAAACCTATCTAGATAATTATTTACATAAAAATACAGATACTGCAGAGAAAATTCAACGTAAAATTCTACAAGCAGAACGAGAACGTAAAGAATTATCAGGAATACGTAAACTAGCTAAAGACAGAGCTAAAAAGGCTAGTTTGCATAATAAGAAACTGAGAGACTGTCGTGTACACTTCGGCGATACCAAAAACGAACGTAATCTAGAAACCACACTATTTATTACCGAGGGAGATTCTGCATCCGGAAGTATAACAAAATCTAGAGACGTAAACACACAAGCTGTATTTAGTTTAAAAGGAAAACCATTAAATTGCTACGGGTTAACCAAAAAGATTGTTTACGAGAACGAAGAGTTTAACCTCTTACAAGCCGCATTAAACATAGAAGAGTCGTTAGAAGATTTACGTTATAACAATGTTGTTATTGCTACCGATGCCGATGTAGATGGTATGCACATACGTTTATTACTAATTACTTTCTTTTTACAATTTTTTCCAGAAGTAATAAAAGAAGGACATTTATATATTTTACAAACACCATTATTTAGAGTTAGAAATAAAAAGGAAACTATTTATTGCTACTCTGAGCAAGAACGTGTAGATGCTATTGATAAGTTAAAACCAAAACCAGAAATTACCCGATTTAAAGGATTAGGTGAAATTTCTCCAGATGAATTTGTACATTTTATTGGAGAAGATATCCGTTTAGATCCAGTAATGCTAGACGACAATATGTCTATAGAAGAATTACTAGCATTCTATATGGGGAAAAACACGCCGTCGAGACAAGAATTCATTATCGATAACTTGAAAGTAGAACTAGATTTAATAGAAGAAAATAAATAATATGGATTTTAATAAATTAAGAAAATGGTTAGCTATTTTTTCTATAGTAATAATTATAGGATGGCTACTAATTATAAATTATAGCGATTTAAGATGGGAAACTAATAAAGCAGGGTACTTAGGAATAGGTTCAATGTTGCTATTGTTTTTTGCTAATTTTAAATATATTAAAACAACTAATATTAAGTAATATAACTTGTCACTCCGTACTATTTACGGAACCCACTAAATAAGATATAGATTCCTGTAAAACAGGAATGACAAAAAGAACTATGGCAGAAGAACAGGACGACTTAGACAACTTAGCAAACGAAAATACAGAACATCAAGAGCCCCAAGAAACCATTACCCGAATTACGGGAATGTATAAAGAGTGGTTTTTAGATTATGCATCTTACGTTATTCTAGAACGTGCAGTACCAGCTATAGAAGATGGTTTTAAACCTGTACAACGTCGTATAATGCATTCTATGAAAGATTTAGACGATGGACGTTACAATAAGGTAGCAAACATCGTTGGGCATACCATGCAGTACCACCCGCACGGTGATGCTAGTATTGCCGATGCCATGGTGCAAATAGGTCAAAAGGACTTATTAATAGATACCCAAGGAAACTGGGGGAATATTTTAACAGGAGATCGTGCTGCAGCGTCTCGTTATATAGAAGCTCGTATTTCTAAGTTTGGATTAGATGTCGTTTATAATCCTAAAATTACAGAATGGCAGGCCTCTTACGATGGACGTAGAAAAGAACCTGTTAATTTACCTGTAATGTTTCCGTTACTGTTAGCGCAAGGCGGAGAAGGGATTGCTGTAGGTTTATCCACAAAAATATTACCACATAACTTTATAGAGCTTATAGAAGCTTCTATAAAACATTTACAAGGCAAACGCTTTACGTTAGTTCCAGACTTTCCAACAGCAGGAATAGCAGATTTTTCCAATTATAATGATGGCTTAAGAGGCGGTAAAGTACGTGTAAGAGCAAGAATATCTCAACGCGATAAAAATACTTTAGTTATTACAGAGATTCCTTTTGCAACAACAACATCGTCATTAATAGACTCAATTTTAAAGGCGAACGATAAAGGAAAAATTAAAATAAAAAAGATAGAAGATAATACAGCTGCTGAGGTTGAAATTTTAATACACCTGCCTTCAGGTTTATCTCCAGATAAAACTATAGATGCCTTATATGCTTTTACAAGTTGTGAATCTTCAATATCACCATTAGGCTGTGTTATTGAAGATAATAAGCCACTATTTGTAGGTGTTACAGAAATGTTACGCCGTAGTACAGACAACACCGTTCAGTTACTAAAACAAGAGTTAGAAATAAAACTAGGCGAGTTCGAAGAGCAATGGCACTTTGCAAGTCTAGAACGTATTTTTATAGAAAATAGAATTTACCGTGATATAGAAGAGGAAGAAACGTGGGATGGCGTTATTCAAGCTATAGATAAAGGGTTAAAACCACATATAAAACATTTAAAACGCGCTATTACTGTTGAAGATATTACACGTTTAACAGAAATTAGAATTAAGCGTATTTCTAAATTCGATATCGATAAAGCACAACAAAAAATAGATGCTTTAGAAGACCAAATTGCTGAGGTAAAACACCATTTAGCAAACCTTATAGATTATGCCATTGCCTATTTTACAAGATTAAGAAAAGAATATGGCGAAGGTAGAGAACGTAAAACAGAAATTAGAACGTTTGGAGATGTAGATGCTACAAAAGTAGTTATCCGTAACACGAAACTCTATGTTAATAGAGAAGAAGGTTTTATAGGTACCTCTTTACGTCGTGATGAATATGTGTGCGATTGTAGTGATATAGATGATATTATAGCGTTTACAAACGATGGTAAAATGATGGTTACCAAAGTAGGAACAAAAACCTTTATTGGTAAAAATATTATTCATGTTGCTGTCTTTAAAAAGAAAGATAAACGTACCATTTACAACTTAATTTATAGAGATGGAGGTAAAGGACCATCATATATAAAACGTTTTGCTGTTACAGCAATGACTAGGGATAAAGAGTACGATTTAACAAACGGAAACAAAAGTTCAAAACTCTGGTACTTTTCGGCAAACCCTAATGGAGAAGCCGAGGTTATTAGTTTGTATTTAAGACAAGTAGGAAGCGTTAAGAAATTAAAGTGGGATATAGATTTTGCAGATATCTTAATAAAAGGTAGAGCCTCTAAAGGAAATTTAGTTACTAAATATCCAATTAAGAAAATTGAACTTAAGGAGAAAGGCGTTTCTACATTAAAGCCACGCAAAATATGGTTTGATGAAACTGTAAGACGTATTAATGTCGATGGAAGAGGAGAGTTATTAGGAGAATTTAGAGGGGAAGATCGTATTTTAATAATCAACCAAAAAGGAATCGCAAAAACGATAATACCAGAAGTTACTGCACATTTTGATGACGATATGATTGTGATGGAAAAATGGATTCCTAAGAAACCAGTTTCTGCTATTTATTTCGATGGAGAAAAAGAGAAATATTACGTAAAACGTTTCTTAATTGAAAATGAGAGCAAAGAAGAATCATTTATCACTGCACATGAAAAATCGCAATTAGAAATAGTTTCAACAGATTGGAAACCAATTGCTGAGGTTGTTTTTGCAAAAGAACGAGGTAAAGATAGAAAAGACAATTTAGAAATAAATTTAGAAGAATTTATAGCTGTAAAGGGGATTACCGCATTAGGAAACCAGTTAACAAAAGATAAGGTAAACCAGATTAACTTGCTAGACCCAATTCCGCATGAAGAACCAGAAGATCTTCCAGCAAATGACATAGAAGTTGTTGATGAAGAAAACGTTTCTAACGATGATGAAGATAATAAGGATGATCAACCAACGTTATTTTAAAATAACCTAGTACTTTTGTATCATGATTAAAAAATATCTTTCTTTCTTCTTAATTAGTGCTGTTTGTACATTATATGCGCAACAAGAATTAATAGAAGATATAGCGTTTCCTAATCCAGATGCTGAGATTACTAAGTTTCTAAAAGATAATAGTATTTATGGAGAAGCTAAGTTTAAAGGACCTTTAAAGACTGTTTTTATTCATGTTAAGCACGTCGATGATAGTGTTTTAACAAGTGAATCTAAAATAAAACTGTTCTACGATTCTAAGAGTAAATTACAGAAAAAAATAGATCAAGAGATTTTATACACAGGTATAGAACCTTGTCTTTGTGCAGATGAAGAAGACGAAAGTACAGTAAACTTTACAGACACCATTTTTTACAATACAAAAATCGTTAAGTCTGTAAAAAAAGCAAAACCAATAGCTGTAGATTCATTAACTGGAGCATTAGAATTAAAGAAAAATTACTGGTATAAGGATGATTTATTAGTTCAGAAAATTGACATAGATGATGTAAAAACTGTTTATGTATACGATGCTAATAAAAGACTAATAGAAGAGCACGTTTATGTTAGGGATGTTATAGAAAATGAGAGAACTAGTGCTGCAGATGAAGATGTTGCGTATTTAATGACAGATTTTTATAAAAATTATATGGCCAAAGCAACTTATAATGATAAAGGTCAGATTGCAGAAATAAAATCGTACAGCCATTTTCAAGAAGAATTTTATTTTTCTCATATTGTATATAGCTATAATGAAGAGAATCAATTAATAGATTATAAAAAGACAACTAGAGATTACTATAATATTGCAATTAATTCAAATGAAGATTTAGATAAACAATCGTGGTTTGAGTTAATAGATTATATGTCTGGAAGCGTTACTCAAAACTGGATTTATAAAGATAATAAGTTAGTGAAATCTGTGTATAAATCTAGTAGCGATGAAAGCATATATACTCAGGATTATATTTATAATAAAGATTCTATAGTAATAAATGAGTTTAATACTTCATTCTCATTAATAGATAATAAAACTGAGGAGTATAAAAGCAAATCTATTTACGAATACGATATGCACGATAATCTTATATCGTATAAATCGGTAAATCTTTCCGAAGGAAAAGAAATTGTTGTAACAGATGCTGTTTTAAAAATTACTTACCAGTAAGATCTAGACTGTTTCTAATAGCGTATAATTCACTCCAAACAGCTTCTTTTTTCGACTTAGGTGAGACTAAACCTATAATGTAAGACGTATTAGTCTTTTTGTTTTTAACAACATCTAAATCAATATTTAAAAGTAATTCTTCTCCAGAGTTAAAAGTGTCAAAATATACAACAGTACCTGTGTAATTAGCCTTTTTTTGTCGCTTTAAATCGATTTTAATCTTAGACGTGTCTATAGCCATTTTTTTAGAATTTGCAACTGCATAACAAAGCCCTCTGTAGTATTTATATAAAAGCTGTTTAGCTTTACGTTTTGGTAGTGTTACATTATCATTAATAGCGATAACAAAAGCATAAGAGAAATATTTTTCAGCTTTAGTGTCAAACATACCAGGAGCAAAACGTAATTCTTCAAAACCATTTTTATATTTAATACTAGGCGCGAAATCTAATGGTAAGTCTATTTTTTCATATCTCCAATCTGTAGGCGTTTTTAAAATAATTGGAGTTTTATCTTGGGCTATAGAAAACTGACATCCAAAAAATAAAAGGAGAACTATTAATTTATATGTTTTAATCATTATGTAATGTGTTTTTTAACTTTAGATCTTAAAAATGCGATAAATAAAAAGTGTGTGATAACAAGTAGAGCTAATCCTTTTGGTATAGCTTCAATATGAATTTAATTAAGACGTTCTATTTACAATAAATGTGTAATCTCTATAATTAGCGTAAAGCCTATTAAAACTTAAAAGCAGTTCCTTTCTGTTTTTTAGTTTCTCCAACATAGGAATATTCAAAAACATAAGTAGAATCTGTTGTTGTTAATATTTTTAAATGAATATCCTTGCGCTCTGCCATGCTTTTAGGATTAATAGTTTTAAAAATAACTTCGCAGTCATTAATCCATCTCACTTCAGAAGAGTCTACCTTTCCATTATAAGTTTCAATCTGTAAAGTTTTAGTTCTTATAAAAGAAGATTTAAAAGTTTCTCCGTTAATAATAACTTCACTTTTAAAATTACCAATTTTAAAATCTTTACACTGGCGTTCGGCAGGAGTAATACAACTCGAACATAATAAAAGGAAAACTACAAATACTAATATTTGTTTCATGTGGTTATGTTTATTGATTTTCAATGGTCACTTGCTATTCGCTATTAATCATTCCTTTTGAATGATAAAGGTTTTAACATGCTCGTTTCATAAAAGAGAATTTCGGAACAAATTTAATGAATATATAAATTCAGTCATTTATAAATACAATCTATATTAATTAATAATTAAAAAAAAACATCAAAAAACGAATCGTTTCATAAATCGCGTATTTGAAAATTTTCTGTATAAAGTTACGAATACGCAAAATTTACTAAAAAATGATTTTTACATAAAAAATAAAAAAAATAGATTTTTGCTTGGAAATTAAAAAAGAATTAAAATTTAATATTTTTATTAGGAATTTTGAAAATTAGAAAAACTTCCATCTTTATAAAAAATGACAATACGTTCAATTTCTTTTTTTTCTGAATTCACAATTTTTTGAATTTCGAAATTTTCTGGAGCTTCATTTTTTATTTCAGTTTTTGAAATTGAATTTTGAGTTTCAGAAAATAAATTAGGATTCCTATCTAAATTCTGATGTTGTGTTTCAACTTCATTTTTAATCTGAATCGGATTTTGATTTGGAAGAGTAGGTTGTATTTTAGTTTTTACTTCAATATTTTTTTCAGCAGGAAATTTTCCTTTTCCATTCATTAACCAATACAATTCTACTTCGGGAAAAGAGGAGAGTACTTTTAAAACAAATTCCAAACTTGGTTTATTTCTACCAGAAAGTATGTGAGAAATACTAGAGCGTTGCACACCTATTTTTTCAGCAAAAGAAGAGGCGCTTTCACCGTAATATTCAATGACTTTTTTAAGTCTTTTAGTAAATTCTTCGTTATTTAGCATGTTGTTACAAATGTAAACATTGAATGTTTAATATTGATGTTTACAAATGTAACGTTTATGTATTTAATATCATAATAATTAATTAAAATTCTAAAAACAAAGCATTTGTAGTTGCATTAATACTTTATGTTAAGATATTTAATCACCTGATTACGTTATTTTTGTGTTTTTAATAGTGTTTTAATTGAATATTATTCAATACTTATAAAGCTCTTTAATCATCAAAAAAATTAAATGTATACAATCGTAAACAACAAGTTCAAATTTTCATGTTTACATTTGTAAAACATCTTGTTTACAATTGTAAAAGTATTAATGTTTACATTTGTTACTCTTATAATACTTAAATGACTTTAAATAGCTTAAAAGACCTTTATAAAAAGCATAAAGAACTATCGCTTTTTGGGCGTTACATAAACGCAGAACATATTAAACCTCTATTAGATAAACACGCTAATTTTTTTAAAATAGAATGCGTTGGAGTGTCTGTTTTAAAAGATGATATATATAGCATTACATTTGGTAATGGCCCTAAAAAAATATTAATGTGGTCGCAAATGCACGGTAATGAGTCTACAACCACTAAAGCTGTTTTCGATCTATTAAACACAATTAGTAGTAATAATGAGTTCTCTAAACAGCTTTTAAAAGACTGTACAATTAAAATTATTCCTATACTAAATCCAGATGGCGCTAAAGCATATACACGACTAAATGCTAATGCTGTCGATTTAAATAGGGACGCGGTAGACTTGTCTCAGCCAGAAAGTAAGGTCTTAAACGACTGTTTTAACCGTTTTAAACCTCACTTTTGCTTTAATTTACATGGTCAACGCACTATTTTTAGTGCGGGCAAGGTTAATAAATCGGCTACAGTATCGTTTTTATCGCCTGCTCAAGACGAAGCTTGCGCTATAACGGATACACGTAAGAAAGCTATGTCTTTAATAGTAAAGATGAATGCGCTTTTACAATTACAGATTCCAAATCAAGTAGGTATTTACGATGATGCCTTTAATATTAACTGTGTAGGGGATAAGTTTCAAACGCTTAATGTGCCTACCGTTCTGTTTGAAGCAGGACATTATGCAAACGATTACGACCGAGAAGTGGTAAGAGAGTATATTTATCAATCTTTATTAGTCGCTTTAAAAGCTATAGTTGCTGACACGATAGCTATAGAGGATTACAAAGCTTACTTAGCTATACCAGAAAATGAGAAATACTTTTACGATATTATAATTAGGAATGCTAAGGTTAAAGGACGAGTTGTGGATATTGCTGTACAGTATGAAGAACGATTAATAGGTGAAACATTGCATTTTGTACCTAAAATTGAGAAAATAGGGTCTTTAAAAACGTCTTTTGCTCATAAAACGATAGAAGCTAATAATTCAGCGGTTTTAAATGCTGAAAATAATGAGCTAGAATTAGGTAGCGAAATCGATTTCGTAAATGTTAACAATGTAAAATTATCATTAAAAATCTTAAAATCTTAGAATTCAATGCTTATTGTTCAATAATATTGTATTATTTTTGCTTTATATTTAATAAAAAACAAAAATGGCAAAATTTAAATTAGACGAAATTGATCATCAAATTCTTGATATGCTGATAGATAATACAAGGGTGCCTTTTACAGACATTGCAAAAAAATTATTGATTTCAGCAGGTACAGTTCATGTGAGGGTTAAGAAAATGGAAGATGCGGGAATTATAAAAGGATCTTCGTTAACATTAGATTACAAAAAACTAGGATACTCTTTTATAGCTTACGTAGGAGTTTTTCTTCAGAATACATCGCAAACTACTTTTGTGTTAGAGCGTATTAACGAAATTCCGTTTGTAACAGTAGCACACGTCACTACAGGGAAATTTAATATTTTCTGTAAAATCAGAGCGCGTAACACAGAACATGCAAAGGATGTTATCTTTATGTTAGATGATATTGAAGGTGTTTATAGAACAGAAACTATGATTTCTCTTGAAGAAAGTATTAACGATAAAAAGCGTTTAATGCACGATATTTTTAGAGAGCTATAATTTATATTTAACACTATATTATTAAAACCTTTCGAGCTTTCGAAAGGTTTTTTTATTACTTTTATTTTTTAATTTAATGACTATTATATGAACGCTACCCAATTACATAAAGATGAGTATTTACCTTATTTTGAAAGCTACATTCAGCAAGCTGGAACTGTAGAGTTGATTGAAGGATTGAAGTCTGGTTTAGAAACTATTATTGCTTTTTATGAAGCTATAGATGATGGTAAATTAGAGTATCGTTATGCTGAAGGGAAGTGGACTATTAAAGAGATTATAAATCATTTAATAGACTCTGAGCGTGTGTTCTGTTATCGTGCAATGCGTTTTGCTAGAGAAGATAAAACACAGTTAAGCGGATTTGATGAAAATCATTATACAGAGGCAAGTAGAGCGAATAGCAGGGATTTGTCGGCTTTATTAGAAGAGTATAAAACTGTAAGGCAATCTACAATAGCTTTATTTAATAGCTTCGATGATAAAATGCTTGTTAGTAAAGGGTTTGCAGGAAGCGGTGAAGTCTCTGTAAGAGCATTAGGGTTTTTAATTATAGGGCATGAAAAACACCATAGCAATGTAGTAAAAGAGCGTTATTTATAAAACGGCATTAATCATTGTCGTTAAAATCTACTATTACATGGCCATCATTGTTTAACTCTAAAACATCTTTAGTGTCAAAATTTGTCATGGTGTAATGTAGTTTGCTACTTACTTTTACTAAGTATATTGTGTCTTCTGTTTTAACTTCCACAGCTTCAATGGTTTCGTTTTTATGGTTGTCGAAAACAATAATATCTCTATCTCCATAACCATCAGGGAATTTTTCGGTTAATAAGTTTAAAACCTCAGGTGTTAATTTTTTGTAGTCTACTATAACTCTTTTCATAATAACTATTTTTAATTAATAATTACTTTGTATAAAGTGTTCTTTTTCCTAAGAATCAGTGTTATAAAGTTACAAATTTTTTAATTTAAATGTAGTTTTAGTTGTTATAAAAATGAAAAGAATCGATTATTAAGTCATTTTCAACAATACAATTAATCTTAGTCGCTCCAATGCTTTCAAGTAATACAAAGTTAATATTGCCATGTTCATTTTTCTTGTCATACTTTAAAAGCTCAATAATAGGAGCGTAGTCTTCGGGTTTTATCTCTACATGACCATATATTGATTTTATAGTCTGTTTAATGTCTTCATTCTCCGCAGTAGGAAAATTGTAAAGTTTTGTAGATAGGTAGGTAGCAAGAATTATTCCTATAGCAACAGCTTCGCCGTGAAGTAATGTTTTGCGTTCAGGATGACTTAGAAAATAAGATTCTATAGCGTGTCCTAATGTGTGCCCGTAGTTTAAGGTTTTACGTAAATTATTTTCAAAAGGATCTTGCTCTACAATGTCTTTTTTTATTAAAATAGATTCAAAAATTAAATCGTCTAAATCTTCAAGAGATAGTTTAGATAAGTCTTTTAATTTGCTCCAATACTGTTTGTTATGTATAAGTCCGTGTTTTAGCATCTCTGCTAAACCAGATCGCATTTCTAACTGCGGGAGTGTGTTTAAAAAAGTAGTGTCCACTAAAACCATTTGTGGTGTATTAATTACTCCAATTTGGTTCTTTAAGCTACCTAAATCTACTCCAGTTTTACCTCCAATTGAAGCATCTACCATTGCTAGTAAAGAGGTCGGTACGTTTATAAAATCGACACCTCTTTTAAAAGTTGAAGCAACAAAGCCTCCTAAATCTGTAACAACACCTCCGCCAATGTTTATTACAATACTTTTTCGGTCTCCATTGAGCTCGGATAGGGCATTCCATACACCAACGCAAGTGTCTATAGTCTTGTTAATCTCTCCTGCTTCAATTTCTATAATTTCAATAGATATAGTTGTTTCTAATCGTGCTAAAAAATTAGGAAGACATTCCTGGTGTGTATTAGAATCGACTATTAAGAAAAGTTTAGAGTAGTTTTTCGTTTTTAGTAATTCGTTTATAGCAGGATAGCAAGCTTCATTTAAGTAAATAGTGTAATCTTGGGTAGGTATTGAAGTCATTTAAAAAGATCTAAAATAGAGAGTGTGAAATTAAGCGTTTTTTATGAAAATATATACTAGGATATTTATATTTGTACAAATATATTTCTACTAAACTTATGAGCCAAGAAAAAATCTTTGATAATACAGCAGTTGCGTTTTCATTAAAAAGTGATTCTGAATTAGAACGTGCCTATTTTTTATTTAAAATGATAGCAAGTCAACCCTTAGTTAAAATAGGAACAGCAGCCACTAACTTTGCATTAAAAGCAAACCTACCAGTTGAAGGTTTAATTAGAGCCACTGTGTTCGATCATTTCTGCGGAGGCGTAAATGAAGACGATTGCTTAACGGTAATTGATAAGATGTATACAAAACGCGTATGTTCTGTTTTAGATTACTCTGTAGAAGGTAAAGAAACAGAAGAGCAGTTTGATAAAGCGACAGAGAAAATATTAAAGATTGTTGGTTTTTCGGATGAGAAAGACGCTATGCCTATTGTGGTGTTTAAACCTACGGGATTAGGACGCTTTTATTTATTTCAGAAAAAAGGAGAAGGTAAAGCGTTTACAGAAGATGAAGAGCAGGAGTGGAGTCGTATTGTAACTAGATTTAATGCTATTTGTAAGTTAGCCAGCGAAAAAGATGTGGAGGTTTTAATTGATGGTGAAGAAAGCTGGATGCAAGATGCTGCAGATGAATTAGTAGAAGATATGATGGCGCTTTATAATAAAGAAAAACCAATAGTGTATAATACACTACAAACCTATAGATGGGATCGTTTAGAGTTTTTGAAGGCATCTCATGAACGTGCTGAAAAAGGAGGTTTTAAATTAGGGTTTAAAATTGTAAGAGGCGCATATATGGAAAAAGAGCGTGATCGTGCAGAGGAGCAAGGGTATGAGTCACCAATATGTAAAGATAAACCAACTACAGATGTTAATTTTAATGATTGTTTAACGTATATATTAAACAACTTAGATGCTATTTCTATTTTTATAGGAACGCATAATGAGGAGAGTTCTTATTTAGCTATGGATATTATGAAACAGCTAAAAATAGATAAAGGTGACAATCGTGTTTGGTTTGGTCAATTATACGGTATGAGTGACCATATTAGCTTCAATTTAGCAGAAATGGGATATAATGTTGCTAAATACGTGCCTTTTGGTCCTGTAAAAGATGTTATGCCTTATTTAATACGTAGGGCAGAAGAGAATACTTCTGTTTCTGGGCAAACAAGCCGAGAGTTGTCATTATTAAAAAAGGAAAGAAAACGTAGAAAGACAGTTTAGTCTAAAAATTCTATAGATTTTAAAGTCGCTGTTTTTTCACAATTTTCTATTGTTAAAGCAGCGTCTTTTTTATTTAAAGTGCCTTCTATGTGGTAAATACCACAAGGTTCTTTTCTTGGTTCACTTTTAGAAAACACAACATCTCCTTTGTATAAAATGTAATTCAGCTCTAAAGTATCTATATTTTCAGAAGTCATAAAAGCTTTAGATTTAGAACTAAACACTAGTGTCTTTGTTCCAATGTTTTTAAGTGTTCGTGCTTCAGGACTGTAGCTACACGATGCTTTTTTTCCGTTTAAAAAGAAGGCTAAAACGATTAAACCAATTGAGAAACCGCCAAGGTAATATCCTATTCTATGTAATAATTTCAAAAGTTCTAAATTTTATGATTGCAAATTTAGAATATTAAAAGATTAATATCACTATGTTTTAGATCAAACCATTCACCAACGGATCGATTTGTTAAAATGCCATGGTAAAAATAGAGTCCATTTTTTAAACCGCGATCAAAACGTATCGTATTTTCTAGACCGCCATCTTCAGCAATTTTTAATAAATAAGGTGTGAAAATGTTACTTATAGATGCAGATGCTGTACGGGAATATCTAGCTGGAATGTTTGGAACGCAATAATGTATAATGCCATGTTTAATAAAAGTTGGTTGGTTGTGTGTGGTAACTTCGCTAGTTTCGAAACAACCACCCATATCTATACTAACATCAATTATTACGGAACCTTTTTTCATTTGCTCCACCATAGTTTCGCTTACAATAACTGGCGCTCTATTTTTGCCTCTAACAGCTCCAATAACAACATCACAACGTTTTAAAGCTTTGGTTAAATGTTTTGGTTGTATTGTAGACGTATAGAGTGTTCTACCTAAATTAGTTTGTACACATCTTAGTTTGGTTATAGAATTGTCAAAAACTTTTACATTAGCGCCAAGACCAATAGCACTTCTAGCAGCGAATTCGCCAACAGTACCAGCGCCAAGTATAACAACTTCAACAGGAGGTACGCCGCTAATGTTACCTAACATAAGTCCATTACCGTTATTAGAATTACTTAAAAGTTCAGAAGCTATTAAAACAGAAGCAGTTCCTGCGAGTTCACTTAAAGCTCTAACGGCAGGATAAGCGCCATCATCATCTTTTATAAATTCGAAAGCTAAAGCAGTAATGCGTTTAGAAGCTAGTGTTTCAAAGTATTTTTTATTCTGCGTTTTAAGTTGTAATGCAGATATTAATATGGTTTGCGGATTTATTAGTTTTATCTCTTCTAGAGTAGGAGGTTCTACCTTTAGAATCATTGGGCATGAATATACTTTTGCAGTGTCATTAGTAATTTCTGCTCCAGCTTCACTGTAGTCTTTGTCACTAAAGTTCGCTCCTTTGCCTGCTCCTGATTCAATTAAAACACGATTTCCGTTATTTACTATAGCAGAAACGGCATCTGGAGTTAAGCAAACTCTTTTTTCTTGAAAAGCAGTTTCTTTTGGAATTCCCAAAAACAGAGAGCTTTTTTTCTTTAAAATCTCAAGTGTTTCTTCTTGTGGAAGCAATTGTGCTTTAGAAAAAGGAGTGATAGATTTAGCCATTTTAAGTAATTAGATTGTAATAAAAATCAAATTACGAATAAATTTTGAATGATAATAAAATCTACTAAAAATACTGATTAAAAAGACCTTTTATACCTTTAGGTTTCATTTTTAATTCATCTTCTAATTCTTGTATGGATTTATTTACAGAATTTAAGCGATCGAATAATCTTGCTCTTATTAAATAGATACTAGGAATTATAACAGCCATAAATGGGATAATATGAACTAATTCAAATTCGTCAATAAACTCTGTGTTAGATAATGAAAAACTGATAATCTGATAAAAATACATTACTATAGGTACTAATAGAGCATGATACCACCAGTGTCTACAGGTAAAAAACCATATTATCAATAATATCAGGGGAATTATTTTTCCAGTTAAAGTCCATACAACTATCTGAGCATCCTTATATATTTCACTATGGAATGTATATATAATGGTTTCCCAAACTTCTGTGTTGGGTACTGTTTCGTGTAGATAAAAAAGATAAGGAGTTAAAGAAATGAAAGTTGCTATAATGCTCCCAAGGATTATGGCTTTTTTACTATCCGTTCTTAGGTATTTTGATTTTTCTTCCATCAATTGCTGTCTTAGTTTGGTCGTTTAAATCGATGATATTATCTGCACTTGCTGTGAAGAAAACACAGCCTAAGAGGGCTAATGCGAGAATGTGTTTTTTTGACTTCATTTGGTTTAGGTTTAGGGTAATTATACTACCAAATTTAACCAATACATGCATTGTATTTTGTGTGAAATGTTAAAAAAATGTTAAAATTGATGTTTTTTCATTTTTTTGTTACGGGTAAAACCGTACTATTCAAAAAACACGTTTTTTATAATTTATAAAAAACGTGATGTTATAAGGTGGTTATTGAGTAATTGTAAGGGTTCTCGTACCGTTTGTGTTAAGTTTTATGTTTAAAGTGTTAGCTTCAGTTTGTAATAAACCAGTTAATAATTCTGGCCATTCAACCAAAAGCCAACTATCTGCAGAAAGGTATTCTTCTATTCCAAAGTTGTATAATTCTTCTTCGTCTTCTACACGATATAAATCGAAATGGAAAATAGAATCGTTTTGCGTTTTATATTCATTTACTAGTGAGTAGGTTGGGCTACTAATAATGTCATCGCTACCTAATAATTTTACTAGTGTTTTTATTAAAGTGGTTTTACCAACCCCCATTTCTCCATTAAATAATAAGATTTTGGAGGTTGATTGATTTATAATCTGTTTAGCAACAGTTTCTATATCTTCTAAAGAATAGTTTATAGTCATAAACGCAATAATTTTAAACCACAAATTTAATGTATTTCTATATTTTATTTGGGGTTTAAAACAACAAAAGGAATAATCATTTCTTCTAAAGATACACCACCATGTTGGTAAGTGTTTCTGTAATAACTTACGTAATGATTGTAGTTATTTGGATAGGCAAAGAATAAATCATTTTTTGCAAAAATGAAAGAGCTGTTCATTGAGATAGACGGTAAGTGAATGCTTTTAGGGTTTTTAGCAGCTAATACATCTTTGTCTTCATAACTTAAGCTTCGTCCAGTTTTATATCTTAAATTTAAACTAGTGTCTCTGTCTCCAATAACTTTAGATGGGTTTTTTACATTTATAGTACCGTGGTCTGTCGTTAAAATTAGTTTAAATCCTAATTGTTGCGCATGCTGTATCATTTCTAATAAAGGCGAATTTTTAAACCAACTTTGCGTTAATGAGCGGTAGGCTTTATCGTTAGAAGCTAATTCTTTAACAACATCCATTTCTGTTTTTGCATGAGATAACATATCTACAAAATTGTAAACAACAACTGTTAAGTCGTTATCTTTAAGTCCTCTAAAATTATCTGCTAATTTTTTTCCAGATTTTAAATTGGTTATTTTGTAGTACTCATGCTTTAAGTGTGTTAACCCTAAACGTCTCATTTGTGCGTTTAAAAAATCTGCTTCATGTAGATTTTTCCCACCCTCATCTGTATCGTTTTTCCAATATTCAGGGTGTAATTTTTCCATGTCACTAGGCATTAATCCAGAAAAAATGGCATTACGCGCATATTGGGTTGCCGTTGGTAAGATGCTAAAAAAGGCTTCTTCATTTTCTTTTTTGTAATGATTGGTAACAGCAGGTTCAAATGCCTTCCATTGATCATAACGTAAATTATCTATAACCACTAAAAGCGTTGGTTGTTCTTTGCTTAATTGAGGTGCTATTTTATCTTTAAAAAGATTGTGAGATAGCGTAGGTGCATCGGTATTTGGTTCAAACCAGCTTGGATATTCTTTATCTATAAATTTACCAAATTGAGTATTGGCTTCATTTTTTTGGGATTCTAAAATCTCAAACATTCCAATGTCTTCAATATCTTCTAATTGTATTTCCCAATAAATTAATTTCTGATATAATGCTACCCATTCTTCATAGGAATTTACCATAGATAAATCCATAGCAATCTTTCTGAATTCGCGTTGGTAATTAGATGTTGTTTTTTCTGAAACTAAGCGGGAGTGATCTAAGTTGCGTTTCAAACTTAACAGAATTTGGTTGGGATTTACAGGTTTAATCAAGTAATCTGCTATTTTATTACCTATAGCTTCTTCCATAATATATTCCTCTTCACTTTTGGTAATCATTACCACAGGAAGTGTGTCTTGTTTCTCTTTTATTTCATTTAGAGTTTCTAACCCCGTTAAACCTGGCATGTTTTCATCTAAAAAAACAATATCAAATGTGCTCTCATCTAGAATTTCTAAAGCTTCTGTACCACTGTTACAAGTTGTAACATTATAATTTTTCTTCTCAAGGAAAAGAATATGAGGCTTTAATAAATCTATTTCATCGTCAACCCAAAGAATATTGATAGTGTTCATGTATATTTGTTTAATATTATTAATAAGTAATTTCAAAAGCTTGCAGACAATTAACAAACTTAAGATTTTAAACGACCCAATTTACGGATTTATTACAATCCCGAACTCTTTAATTTTCGATTTAATCGAACATAGATATTTTCAGAGGCTACGTAGAATTACACAAATGGGATTGTCTTACCTCGTTTACCCAGGAGCACATCATACCCGTTTTCAGCATGCGATTGGATGTATGCATTTAATGCAGAAAGCAGTTAATGTACTTCGTTTTAAGGGAGTTGCAATTTCAGAAGGCGAAGAAAATGCGCTTTATATAGCAATATTATTACATGATATTGGGCATGGCCCATTCTCTCATGCTATGGAGCATAGTATAGTAAATGGTATCTCTCATGAGCATATTTCAATGCTTTTTATGGAACAATTAAATAAGGAATTTAACGGCGATTTAACATTAGCAATCGAAATTTTTAAGGGAGATTATCAAAGAAAATTTATGTGTCAGCTTATTTCGAGTCAATTAGACATGGATCGCTCAGATTATTTAAAACGAGATAGTTTTTACACAGGAGTAGCGGAAGGAAACATTAATAGCGAGCGTTTAGTAACTATGCTTAATGTAAAAGACGATGAGTTAGTTATAGAATATAAAGGAATTTATAGCGTAGAAAAGTTCTTAGTAGCAAGACGACTAATGTATTGGCAGGTATATTTACATAAAACAAGTTTAGTTGGCGAACAATTAGTAATTAGAGTTTTAAAACGTGCAAAAGAACTAACTAAAAATGGTGAGACTTTAGAGGCAAGTAAGCCATTATCTTATTTTTTAAATAACGAAATTTCTTTAAAAGATTTTAATACTGAAAGCTTAGAAGTATTTTCAACTTTAGATGATTACGATATTGTGTCTGCAATGAAAACATGGCAATTCCATGACGACTTTGTTCTGAAGAATCTCTGTGAGATGATTTTAAATAGAAACCTGCTTAAAATTAAATTAAAGAAAAAGCCTATTAAAAAAGAACAGGCAATTAAACACAGAGACTTATTAATGGCTGCATATTCTATTTCTGAAGATGAAGCAGATTATTTTGTATTTACAGGTTCGGTTTCAAATCAAGCATACCAACAGAAAAAGCAGAGTATAAAGATTTTATATAAAAACGGAAAAACAGAAGATATTGTAAAAGCATCAGATCAATTAAATTTAAAAGCACTGTCAAAACCAGTAACTAAATATTATATATGTTACCCAAAAGAAAAAATGTGATAATTTTTTCTATTTTTGCGAATAATGAAGTTTAAAGCAGAACAAATAGCAGAAATTTTAGAAGGCGACATTGTAGGTAACTCTCAAGTTGAAGTTTCTAAACTTTCTAAAATAGAAGAGGGAGAAGAAGGGGCATTAACTTTTCTTGCAAACCCTAAGTATACACCTTATGTATACACCACTCAAGCATCTATAGTTATTGTTAATAAGGATTTTAGTCCAGAGCAAGATTTAACAGCAACTTTAATTAAAGTAGATGATGCTTACCAATCTTTTTCCAAGTTATTAGAATACTATAATAAGGTTAAATTAAATAAGTTTGGAGTAGAACAGCCTTCAGTAATTTCAGAATCTTCTAAGTTAGGTACAGACGTTTATGTAGGTGCTTTTACATACATAGGAGAAAATGTTATTATAGAAGATAACGTTAAGATTTTTCCTAATGCATATATAGGAGACAATGTTACAATAGGAGAAAACTCTATTGTATTTTCTGGAGCAAAAATTTATTCAGAATCTATTATAGGGAAACATTGTGTTATAAATTCTGGAGCTATAATAGGAGCAGATGGCTTTGGTTTTGCACCTCAGGAGAATGGAGAATACAAGAAAATACCACAAATAGGGAACGTTATACTAGAAGACTTTGTAGATATTGGAGCCGCAACAACAATAGATAGAGCGACATTAGGATCTACAGTAATACGTAAAGGTGTTAAGTTAGACAATCAAATACAAATAGCGCATAACGTAGAAATAGGTAAGAATACAGTTATCGCAGCACAAACTGGTATAGCTGGATCTACTAAAGTAGGAGAAAATTGCCAAATAGGAGGTCAAGTAGGTATTGCTGGGCATTTAGTTATTGGTAATGGTGTTCGTATACAAGCACAGTCAGGGATAGGTAGAAATATAAAAGATAACGAAACACTTCAAGGTTCACCAGCATTTGGTTATGGAGATTGGAATAAATCGTATGTTTATTTTAAAAATTTACCAAAGTTGGCAAAAACAATAAACGAATTAGAAAAAAAAGACAATGGCAATAGTTAGTACTGAAATAAAGCAAAAAACGATAGGAAAAGATATTTCCTTAACAGGAGTTGGCTTGCATACAGGAAAAGATGTTACATTAACTTTTAAACCTGCAGCAGCAGATTCTGGGTTTTCTTTTAAGCGAGTAGATTTAGAAGGAATGCCAAGTATAGAAGCAGATGCGAATTATGTAACCAATACGCAAAGAGGAACTTGTTTAGAAAAAAACGGCGTGACTATTCAAACTTGCGAGCATGTATTAGCAGCATTAACAGGGTTAGATATCGATAATGCTATTATTGAGTTGGATAATTCAGAACCTCCAATTATGGATGGTTCGTCTAAGTTTTTTGTTGAAGCTATTGAAAATGCAGGTATTGTAGAATTAGATGCTTTTAGAGAAGAGTATGTAGTAACAGATGTTATTTCATATTGCGATGAAGAAACTGGAAGCGAAATATTAGTAATGCCATCTAAAGAATACCAAGTAACGACTATGGTAGACTTTGGTACTAAAGTATTAGGTACACAAAATGCAACCTTACAACATCTTTCAGATTTTAAAAAGGATATTGCGGATTCGAGAACATTTAGTTTTTTACACGAATTAGAATCGCTTTTAGAGCACGGATTAATAAAAGGAGGGGATCTTAATAATGCTATAGTTTATGTAGATAAAGAATTATCTGAGGAAACTATGGAGAAGTTAAGAGTAGCTTTTAAAAAAGATAGTATTGCTGTAAAACCAAACGGTATTTTAGATAATTTAACATTACATTATCCTAATGAAGCTGCAAGACATAAGTTGCTTGATGTAGTAGGAGATTTAGCGTTAATTAAAACAAGAATAAGAGGTAAAGTTATAGCTAATAAACCAGGACACTTTGTAAACACTCAGTTTGCAAAAAAAATGTCTAAGTTAATTAAGAATGAAAGACGTAATAATGTACCAGTAATCGATTTGAATCAGCCACCAGTGATGGATGTAAATCAAATTATGGATATGTTACCGCACAGACAACCCTTTTTATTAATAGACAAGGTTTTCGAATTATCTGAAAACAATGTTATAGGGATGAAAAATGTGACTATGAACGAACCGTTTTTTGCAGGTCACTTTCCCGGAGCACCAGTAATGCCAGGCGTTTTAATTATTGAAGCAATGGCACAAACAGGAGGTATATTAGTGCTTAGTACTGTTCCAGACCCTGAAAATTATTTAACATTTTTCATGAAAATGGATAATGTTAAGTTCAAACAAAAAGTAGTGCCAGGAGATACGCTTATATTTAAATGTTCGTTAATTACGCCTATTAGACGTGGTATTTGCCACATGCAAGGTTATGCATATTCTAATGGGAAATTATGTGCAGAAGCTGAACTAATGGCGCAAATAAGTAAAGTAAAATAAACAAGAAGTTATAAAATAGCATTGAAGGGAAACTTTAACTTAGTGTGAAGACTTCAATTATTTAATATATAAAAACAAAGAGATGAACCAACCGTTAGCTTACGTACATCCAGGCGCTAAAATTGCTAAAAATGTAGTAATAGAGCCATTTACAACAATATATAATAATGTTACTATTGGAGAAGGTACTTGGATTGGAAGTAATGTTACTATTATGGAAGGTGCTCGTATAGGTAAAAATTGTAATATTTTTCCAGGATCAGTAATTTCAGCTGTACCACAAGATTTAAAATATAACGATGAAGATACCGAAACTATTATTGGAGACAATGTTACAATAAGAGAATGTGTAACTATTAATAGAGGAACAACAGATAGAATGAAAACAGTTGTTGGAGACAATTGTTTAATAATGGCTTATTGCCATATCGCACACGATTGTATTGTTGGAAATAACTGTATCTTTTCAAATAATACGACTTTAGCAGGGCATATTAATGTTGGCGATTATGTTGTATTAGCAGGAATGACAGCTGTACACCAATTTTGTTCTATCGGAAATCATGCTTTTGTAACAGGAGGGTCATTAGTACGTAAAGATGTACCGCCATTTGTAAAAGCAGGTAGAGAACCTCTTTCTTACGTAGGTATAAACTCTGTAGGATTAAGACGAAGAGGATTTACAACAGAAAAAATAAGAGAGATTCAAGATATATTTAGATTATTATATCAAAAGAACTATAACAACACACAGGCCGCAGGAATTATAGAGGCGGAAATGGAAGCAACTACAGAGCGTGATGAAATTTTGATGTTTATTAAAAATTCTCATCGTGGTATTATGAAAGGTTACTTCAAATCAAATTAAAAATAAAATAGCATTAGCTAATAATTAAACACCAATAAAATGGCAAGTACTTCAGATATTAGAAACGGATTATGTATAAGATATAATCACGATATTTTTAAAATAATAGAATTTTTACACGTTAAACCAGGAAAAGGACCTGCTTTTGTTAGAACAAAATTAAAAAGTGTTACCTCAGGAAAAGTAATAGATAATACGTTTTCTGCAGGACATAAATTAGACGATGTACGTGTTGAAACGCATAAATTCCAATATTTATATAATGAAGGAGAAACATTTCATTTTATGAATACAGAAGACTATTCTCAAATAGAATTACAAAAATCAATTTTGGACTCTCCAGACCTAATGAAAGAAGGTCAGGTAGTTACTGTATTAATAAACTCTGAAGATAATATGCCACTTACTGTAGATATGCCAGCAAGTGTTATCTTAGAAGTAACAGCTACAGAGCCTGGAGTAAAAGGTAATACAGCAACAAACGCTACTAAACCTGCAACAGTAGAAACAGGTGCAACTGTAAACGTTCCTTTGTTTATTAATGAAGGAGACAAGATTAAAGTTGAGACAGCAAAAGGGACTTACAAAGAACGTGTAAAAGAGTAATTATATAAGTTGCAGTAGTCAGTCTTCAGTAAGTTGGTCTTACCTAAGTGCTGAAATACTGAAAACTAAAGACAATTTAGTGTTAATGAAATTTCCTAAAGAGTATACATTAAAAGAAATAGCGCAAATTATAAACTGTGAGTTTGTTGGAGACGATGATTTTCCTGTTATGGGAATGAATGAGATTCACGTTGTAGAAGCTGGAGATATTGTATTTGTAGATCATCCAAAATATTATAACAAAGCATTAGAGTCGGCGGCAACAATAGTATTAATTAATAAAAGTGTAGAATGTCCTGAAGGAAAAGCATTGCTTATTAGTGATGATCCATTTAGAGATTTTAATAAATTAACACAATACTTTAAACCGTTTCAAGCTACTAATTCTAGTATAGCGCCTACAGCAACTATAGGTAAGAATACAATAGTACAACCTAATTGCTTTATAGGGAATAATGTAACAATAGGAGACAATTGTATTATCCATGCAAATGTTACTATTTACGACGATGCAGTAATAGGAAATAATGTAACAATACACTCAGGAAGTATATTAGGGGCAAGTGCTTTTTATTACAAGAACAGGCCAGAAGGATTTGATCAATTATTATCTGGAGGACGTGTTGTAATAGAAGACAATGTAGATATAGGAGCTCTTTGCACTATAGATAAGGGTGTTACAGGAGATACAACTATTGGAGCAGGATCTAAATTGGACAATCAAATACAAGTAGGACACGATACTGTTATTGGTAAAAAATGTTTAATAGCATCACAAGTAGGGATTGCTGGATGTTGTATTATTGAAGATGAAGTGACTATTTGGGGACAAGTAGGTACCAATAGTGGGATTACAATAGGTAAAAAAGCTGTAATCTTGGGGCAAACAGGAGTAACTAAATCCGTAGAAGGCGGAAAAAGTTATTTCGGAACACCTATAGAAGAATCTAGAGTGAAATTAAAAGAATTAGCTTATGTAAAGCAAATTCCAAACATATTAAACGAATTAAAAAGTAATAAATGACAGCTAAAACAATAGTACAGTCTTTTTATGATTTAGACTTAGCAACTTCAGAAAATGCTATGGATAAATTTCATAAAGATTGCGAATTACATTGGAACAGTAGTACAGGTTTTACAAAGTTAAATTATAATGGTATAGATGAAATGCTAAAAGGTGTTCGAGAATCATACCATTCATTCACTTACAAGCTAAGCCACCTTTTAGAAAATGACAATACTGTAACAGCTAGGTATACAGTGTATGTAACAAGTATAGAGCGTCCAGATAAAGAAGATCCTTTAGCACATTTTATCTCTATTTGGGAGGTAAAAGATGGTAAATTATACAAAGGTTGGGAGATGAGTCAATTGTTAGATGAAACACCAGAAAATATATCATCCTATTCAGAAATAAAAATTTAAAAAA
The DNA here is from genome assembly GCA_947494205.1 of uncultured Flavobacteriaceae bacterium. GTDB lineage: Bacteria > Bacteroidota > Bacteroidia > Flavobacteriales > Flavobacteriaceae > JAHDHI01. The sequence goes on from CANLUH010000029.1 coordinate 36,610, forward strand.
TAGCTTAATAAATACTAATCAAAGTAGTATTTTTGCTGAAAATTAAGAAGCTTTAATTAAAGTTAATTTAGAAATTACCTAACATAAATATAAAATGAGCGTTTTAGTAAACAAAGATTCAAAAATAATAGTTCAAGGATTTACAGGTAGTGAAGGAACTTTTCACGCAGGTCAAATGATTGAATATGGAACAAATGTTGTAGGTGGAGTAACTCCAGGAAAAGGAGGGCAAACACATTTAGACAAGCCAGTTTTTAATACAGTACAAGAAGCTGTAGAAAAAGTAGGAGCAGATACTACAATTATATTTGTACCACCAGCGTTTGCTGCAGATGCAATTATGGAAGCTGCAGATGCAGGAATAAAAGTAATTATTACTATTACTGAAGGTATTCCAGTAGCAGACATGATAAAAGCCTCAGATTATATAAAAGGTAAAGAGTGTCGTTTAGTAGGACCAAACTGTCCAGGAGTAATAACACCAGGAGAAGCAAAAGTAGGTATTATGCCAGGTTTTGTTTTTAAAGAAGGTAAAGTTGGTATTGTTTCTAAATCTGGAACATTAACTTACGAAGCAGCTGATCAAGTTGTAAAACAAGGATTAGGAATAACAACAGCTATAGGTATTGGTGGAGATCCAATTATTGGAACTACAACAAAAGAAGCTGTAGAATTATTAATAAATGATCCAGCAACAGAATGTGTTGTAATGATTGGTGAAATTGGAGGTCAATTAGAAGCAGATGCTGCTAAATGGTACCAAAACAGTGGAAGCAAAAAACCAATTATTGGTTTTATAGCAGGAGAAACTGCTCCAGCAGGGCGTACAATGGGGCACGCAGGTGCAATTGTAGGTGGAAGTGATGATACAGCACAAGCTAAAAAAGCAATTATGAGAGAATGTGGTATTCACGTTGTAGATTCTCCAGCAGAAATAGGTAAAAAAGTAGCAGAGGTTTTAGGATAAAACTTTGCAGTTTTGTAATTAATTTTAACTGTTAAAATCTGTTAAATTAATTATAATAAATAATGATTATAAGTTCGTTAGCGTAAATTAGCTAACGAACTTTTTTTTTAACAAAAATAATCAAAAATGAAGCATTTAAAATTAGTTATTGCCCTTGCGCTTGTAGCCTTTGTTTACAGTTGTAAGGAGAGTAACGAAACTAAAACTACTGCGATGGCCTATAGTACTGAGGCTCAAAAAGACGCTAATGGTTTTAGCTATGAAACAGTTGCTAATGACCCTACCGGGTTACGTTTGTACACTCTAGATAACGGATTAAAGGTTTATATGAGTAAAAACACAGATGAGCCTAAAATACAAACCTACATTGCAGTTAGAGCAGGTTCTAATTACGACCCAAAAGAATCTACAGGGTTAGCACATTACCTTGAACATATGGTCTTTAAAGGAACTGATGAAATCGGAACTTTAGACTGGGAAAAAGAAAAAGTCTATTTAGACCAAATTTCTAATCTTTACGAAAAGCATAGAGCAGAAACTGATCCAGCAAAGAAATTAGAATTATATAAAGAAATAGATAAAGTATCTTTAGAAGCCTCTCAATATTCTGTAGCTAATGAATATGATAAAATGACGAGTTCTTTAGGCGCAACAGGAACTAATGCGCATACTTGGTTTGAAGAAACGGTATATAAAAACAAAATACCTGCTAACGAATTAAGTAAATGGTTAGCGCTAGAAGAAGAGCGTTTTGGACAATTGGTGTTACGTTTATTCCATACAGAGTTAGAAGCTGTATTTGAAGAATTTAATAGAGGACAAGATAACGATGGGAGAAAAGGCTATGCAGCTATGTTAGAAGGATTATTTCCTAACCACCCATACGGACAACAAAAAACAATTGGAACTGCAGAACACCTTAAAAATCCATCTCTAGTAGATATTAACAACTATTTCGATAAATATTATGTGCCAAATAATATGGCTATGGTATTAGTTGGAGATTTAGATTTTGATGCAACAATAGCTGAAGTTAATAAAACATTTGGTAAGCTTAAAAAGAAAGAGGTTACGCACCCAGTATTACCAAAAGAAGAGCCATTAACAGCAGTCGTTACTAAAGAAGTATTTGGACCTACAGCAGAAAGTATGACCTTGGCCTTCCGTTCAGGAGGAGTAAATACTCAAGATGAAAAATTAGTAACGCTTTGCGATATGATTTTAGCTAACGGAAATGCGGGTTTAATCGATTTAAACTTAAACCAGAAGCAAGTAGTACAAAATGCAGGATGTTCGCCTACTTTTTTAAATGATTATGGATACCATTCTTTTAGAGGGTCTCCAAAAGAAGGACAGACATTAGATGAAGTAAAAGGTTTACTATTAGAGCAAATAGAAAAACTTAAAAAAGGAGAGTTCGAAGAATGGATGATAGAAGCTGTAGTTAATGATCTTAAAAAATCACAATTACAACAATATGAGAACAGTACAGCATTAGCATCAGCCTATTTTAATGCTTTTATACACCATGAAAAATGGGAGAATAAAGTAAAGTTTTTAGACGATTTAAAAGCAATTTCAAAGCAAGAACTAGTAGATTTTGCTAATGCATTTTATAAAGATAATTATGTGGTAACATATAAACGAAAAGGAGAAGATAACAGTATTGTTAAAGTATCTAATCCGGGGATCACACCTGTAAAATTAAATAGAGATAAGTCTTCAGAATATATGAAGAACTTCAATAAAATAGAATCTAAGCCTTTAGAACCAGTTTATGTAGATTATGCTTCAGCAATTAAAGAAACAAAAACAGATAATGGCTTAAATGTATCGTATGTAGAAAATGAATCTAACGATTTATTTAATTTAAATATCATTTTCGATATGGGAAGTGATAATGATAAAAAATTAGGTTTAGCTGTAGGGTATTTAGCTTATTTAGGAACAGATAAATACACTCCAGAAGAATTAAAGAAAGAGTTCTACAAATTAGGAATAGATTACTCTGTAAATGCAGGAGGGGAGCAAACATTTGTAGGTTTAAGCGGATTAAAAGAAAACTTACCAAAAGGATTAGAATTATTAGAACACCTTTGGGAGAATGCAAAAGCAGATCAAGAAGCTTACGATAAGTATGTAGACGCTATAGCAAAAGGAAGACAGAATAATAAAACAAGCAAAGGAAGTATTTTACGTTCTGGATTAATGAATTACGCTAAGTATGGTGAAAACTCAAGATTAAGAAATATAATACCAGTAAGCGAGTTAAAAATAATCAGTCCTCAAGAATTAGTAGAATTAACTAAAGGAATGAAAAATTACAAACAACGTTTATTCTACTATGGTAAAGATGTTAATGCAGCAGTAACAGCATTAAACAATTTTCATAAAGTTTCTGAAGAATTAAATGACTACCCAGAAGCAATGGCGTATTTAGAAAAAGAAACAGGAGGGAACGTTTATTTTGTAGATTACGATATGGTACAATCAGAAATGATGTTTTTAGCAAAAGGAGAGCCTTTTAAGCCAGAAAATATGGCAGCTTCAACATTATTTAACACTTACTTTGGTGGTGGATTATCGTCAATAGTATTTCAAGAAATTCGTGAATCTAAATCTTTAGCATATTCAGCATGGTCTAACTACTCTACAGCACGTAAACAAGACGATGCAAACTATGTAATGGCTTACATTGGTACGCAAGCTAATAAAATGCCAGAAGCAGTAGATGCTATGATGAATTTAATGAGTGATATGCCAGAGGCTGAAGATCAGTTTAATGCAGCAAAAGAAGCAACATTAAAAAAATTAGCATCACAACGTATTACTAAATCTAATGTATTTTGGAGTTATGAGCGATTAAAGAAATTAGGAATAGAAAACGATAATCGTGAAGCAATGTACAACGCGATTAAAGATATGAAAATGGAAGACCTTCGTGATTTCTTTAATAAAAACATTAAAGGTGAGAACTATAATGTAATGGTTATTGGAAACAAAAAAGATATCGATTTTAAAGCACTTAAAAAACTAGGTGAAGTACAAGAAATGGATGTAGATCATTTATTTAATTACGAAAAACCACAAGAGGTTAAGTTGTAAAATCTAATGCATAAGTAAATACAAAGTAAAACAGAACTGGTTAGAAAGTATTTACTATTTAAACCTCACAATTAATTATAAATTGTGAGGTTTTTTTTATTCATAACACAGAGTAATTGTTATATTTGAAATACTAATAAAACCAAAATATAAAATATTGCTACCAGCTTAAAAGCGAGCTAATTAATAATAATCACGCTTTGTAATATTGGTAGTTAATAGTATAAAAGTAAGAACACATGAAACTATTAGAAGGCAAAACAGCTATAATTACAGGTGCAAGTCGTGGAATCGGTAAAGGAATAGCACAAACGTTTGCACAACAAGGCGCTAATGTAGCATTTACTTACAGTTCGTCTGTAGATGCGGCTAATGAATTAGAAAAAGAATTAAATGCTTTAGGAATTAAAGCAAAAGGTTATAAAAGTAATGCAGCAAGTTTTAATGAAGCTCAAGATTTAGCAGCAGAAGTCTTAAAAGAATTTGGTTCTATAGATGTTTTAATTAATAACGCAGGAATTACAAAAGATAATCTTTTAATGAGAATGGGAGAGGAGGACTTCGATAAAGTAATAGAAGTAAACCTTAAATCTGTTTTTAACATGACGAAAGCTGTACAGCGTACAATGCTTAAGCAACGTAAAGGATCTATTATAAACATGAGTTCTGTAGTTGGTGTAAAAGGTAACGCAGGACAAACAAATTACGCAGCATCTAAAGCAGGAATTATTGGATTCTCTAAATCTGTTGCTTTAGAATTAGGTTCTAGAAACATTAGAAGTAATGTAGTCGCGCCAGGTTTTATAGAAACTGAGATGACTGCAAAATTAGATGAAGACACAGTAAAGAGCTGGAGAGCTGCAATACCTTTAAAAAGAGGAGGTACACCAGAAGATATAGCAAATGTATGTGTGTTTTTAGCTAGTGATATGTCGGCCTATGTAACAGGACAGACGTTAAACGTAGATGGAGGAATGTTGACTTAAGAAGAATACATAAAATACTTAATCACATATATGAAAAAACAAATAATATTTCTAGTGTTCTTGTTTATGCTTACCACAATTAATGCCCAAGTAAGTGTAGGTCCAAAACATATTGGAAAATCTAAAAATTTCCCTAAAGGACGTTTAGATAAATTTAAAGGAACAGAAACTATATTTGTGTTGTCTGATATTATAGATCAAGAGACTTATAAAAAAATATTAGATGATTCTTGGGATATAACTCCTTATAAATTAGTAAAACAAGATGATTTTGATATTTTAAATTATGTTGATGATAAATACTCTTTTGCGCATTTAGAAGGATATCATGTAACAAAGACAACGAAATCTGGAGCACAAGTAGATTATTTGTATATCTATATAAATTTTTTCATGCTAGATGCTGAAGATTTAAAAAAAGATTTAAGTAAATTAAAAAAGACTAGTAAAAAATATAAAAAGAAGGTTGTAAAAGCTATATCTTCAAATAGAGAAAATTTAGCAAGAATAGATATGTTTCCTAAAGACACATTTTTGCCAACAGCTCTAAGTTCAGATTCAGAAGTTATAATGGATAGTATCTATAATAAAGATGTTTTTTATAATTACAAATCTGGTTTTCTTAAAAATTATTTTCAAAAAGTAAACAATCAGCTAAAAACAGGTGAAAAATACTGGATGTATGAAAATGATAATTTACCAGAATTAAAAAAATTAGCAAAGCAAACTTTATATATTCCTAATTACCATTTAAACGAGTTCAATCCTTGGAAAATGAGAAACAAAAAGGATAAAGATGGTTTTAAAAAAGTAATCAGTAATTATGAGTATAAGTTTGATTTTCAAGATGAAAACGAAATGGACAAGCGTATTTTAGCAGGAGAGGAGTTTTATTACCTTCGTTTTGTGAGAGTTAATTCGCAAAAATTTGTACATATTGTGAACTCTAAAACTGGTGAAATAATATATAGAAACTATATAGCGGGCATAATGTCTTCTTATAATTTAAAGTCACGACATATTAAGGATATTAATAGTAAAATTAAAAAAGCACTAAAAAAATAGTTGATTTTAACACCTTTGATATATAATTGTTACTTATCAGCATTAAATTTGAACAAATAAAAGTATATACAGAAAAATCAAATTTGAATCTATTAATATTTTAATAAATAATATTAGTTTAACGGAATGTAATAGTACATTATGAAAAAAAACATTTTATTAATACTGTTTGTGTTTTGCAACATTTATGCAACTATAGCGCAAAGCAATGATTGGTTTAAAGTTAAAGATACAGACGCTGCGTACATAATATCGTATCCGCAAGAACCAGAAAAAGGCTCAAGTGATGTTCCTACAGATAAAGGAACTGTAAAAATGAATACGTATACCTTGCAACCAGATGGAGATGATAATTTAATTTATATGTCTTCGTTTACAGAGTATCCAGCATCATTTTTTCCAAATAAGTTGACTTCTCTAGAAAAGCAAGACGAAGTTCTGGAAAATAGTGTTAATGGAGCTGTTAATAATACAAAAGGTACGCTAGTATATCAGGAAAAATTATATTTTAATGGCTACAGAGGGAGAGAAATTAAAATAGAGATAGACGGTGGCTATATTATTAAAATGAAAGTAATATTAGTAGGTGTTAAGTTATACTTAGCACAAGTAATTTATAAAGGGGAGAATGACGATAATGCAAATCAAAAACGTTTTTTCGACTCTTTCGAACTCATAAATGTAAAAGAATAGTTGACAACACAAACACTTTTGTACATAATACTTGCAGGAATAGTAGCGCTATTATTAGCCTTATTCCAATATAGATATAAGCAAAAAGGGAATTCTAAAAAGAATGCCCTTTTTGCTTTTCTAAGATTTCTCTCTATTTTCGGAATTTTACTCTTATTAATCAATCCTAAATTTGAGCAAATAGAAGTATATACAGAAAAACCAAATTTAGTATTAGCAATTGATAATACAACTTCTGTAAAACATTTAAATCAAGACAGAAACGTTTTAAACACACTAGACGTTATACAAAATAATGAAACATTAAACGATAAGTTTAATATTATTCCGTTTACTATAGGAGAAAGCCTAAATTCATTAGATTCTCTTCGTTTTAATGAAAACCAAACTAATATAAATAAAGCGTTTAGAGAATTATCTCAAGTCTATAAAAATACAATCTCTCCGACAGTTTTAATAACCGATGGAAACCAGACCTATGGTAATGATTATGAGTTTTCTGCAAAAAAATATAATCAGCCTATTTATCCTATTATTTTAGGAGATACTACACAATTTACAGATTTAAAATTACAACAGCTTAACGTTAATAAATACGCGTATTTAAAGAATAGATTTCCCGTAGAAGCTATTTTAGTATACAGGGGTAACACAAAGGTTAACACACGATTTACAGTATCTTCTGGAGGTAAAACAGTCTATTCGGAGCCTATTAGTTTTACAGAAGAAAGTAACTCTAAAGTTGTGAATTTTACACTGCCAGCAAATAGAGTTGGAGTTCAAGGCTATAATGCAACACTTTTACCAATAGATACAGAAAAAAATAAGATTAATAATAGTAAGAATTTTGCTGTAGAAGTAATAGATCAGAAAACAAAAGTAGCATTAGTAAGTGCTTTATTACATCCAGATTTAGGAGCGATTAAAAAAAGTATAGAAAGTAACGAACAGCGTGAGGTTGTATTTGTAAAACCCAATGAGTTAATTTCTAAATTAAATGATTTTCAATTGGTTGTCTTATATCAGCCAAACAATAGTTTTAAACAGCTGTATGAAGTTTTAAATACAGAAAACAAGAATAGAATTGTTATATCTGGAACAAAAACAGAGTGGAATTTTTTAAATGTAGAAGCAAAAAGTTATACGCAAGATGTTACCTCTCAAACAGAAGATTATCAAGCTATTTTAAATTCTAATTATGGCTCTTTTATTGTTGAAGATTTAGATTTTGAATCCTTTCCACCATTAGCATCATCATTTGGTGCGCCTAGCTTTAAAGTTCCAACAGAAGTACTGTTATATAAAAAAGTAAATAGTTTTGAAACAGAAGAACCTTTATTGGTAACCTTTGAAACAAACAGTAGACGAGAAGCTATATTGTTTGGAGAAAATATATGGAAATGGAGAGCGCAGAGTTATGTAAATACACAAAGCTTTAATAATTTCGATAATTTTATAGGTAAACTGGTACAGTATTTAGCTTCAAATAAGCGTAAAAACAGATTAAATATAGACTACGAATCGTTTTACCAAGGTAATACTAATGTGATTGTTAAAGCGCAGTTTTTTAATAAAAATTATGAGTTTGATGCAAAAGAAAACCTTAATATTACTGTAAAAGATAAGAAAACTGAAAAAACGACTACAGTACCTTTTATATTAAAAAATAGTAATTATGAAGTTGATTTGAGTAATTTACCAGCTTCAGAATATACATTTACTGTAAAAGCAGCGAGTGAAGCGATTTCTAAATCTGGACAGTTTCAAATAATAGAATACAATGTAGAGCAACAATTTTTAAATGCCAATGTAACAAAACTACAGCAGTTGGCTACTAATAGTAACGGTAATAGTTATTTTATTGCAGAGTATAATAGTATAATAGACGATTTGTTAAAAGATGAACGCTATTTACCAATACAAAAAAGCAGTAAAAATATTGTACCTTTAATAGATTGGAAATATTTATTATTTCTAATTGTTTTAACCTTAGCAATCGAGTGGTTTCTAAGAAAATATAATGGATTAATCTAAACTAAAAATAATGGAAAAATTACCTAAAATTATAGTACCCTTAGTCGTAATAGGGATAGTATTACTAGTATTACTTACAAAATCGGCAGTAACAATTGGTTCAGGTGAGCGAGGCGTTTTATACGAAACATTAGGAAGTGGAGTTGTAACAGATGAGCCACCTTTAGGAGAAGGATTTCATATTATAGCGCCATGGAACAAAGTATTTGTTTATAATGTAAGACAACAAGAGTTATTTGAAAGAGAAATGTCTGTATTATCTTCTAATGGATTAGAGATAAAATTAGATGCTTCGGTATTATATCAAGCAACAACAGAAACAGTTGCAAAATTACACCAAACTAGAGGAGAAGACTACTTGCAAAGTGTTATTATTCCTGCAATACGTTCGGCAACTAGAAGTGTAGTAGGGCGTTATACACCAGAACAATTATACTCAACAAAAAGAGATGCAATTCAAAAAGAAATTTTTGAAGAAACTAAAAAGATTTTAGAACCTCAGTACATTCAATTAAATTCAGTGTTAGTACGTGACGTGACGTTACCTCCAACAATTAAAGAAGCAATTGAACGTAAATTAAAACAAGAGCAAGAATCTTTAGAATACGAATTTAGATTAGTAACTGCAGACAAAGAAGCACAAAAGCAACGTATTGAAGCACAAGGTAAGGCAGATGCGAATAGAATTTTAAGTGCCTCTTTAACAGATAAAATTCTTCAAGATAAAGGTATAGAAGCAACAATTAAACTATCAGAATCACCAAACAGTAAAGTTATTGTTATAGGTTCTGGAGATAGCGGAATGCCAATAATACTAGGGAATCAGTAATTAATATTACAATTTTGAGTCGTCCTAAAATAGGTTGACAGATTTAAAATAAATTAAACCAGAGCATTTAACAGCTCTGGTTTTTTGTTGT
>CANLUH010000030.1 GCA_947494205.1 uncultured Flavobacteriaceae bacterium
AAACCAAGGAAGAATTATACAAAAACAACCCATTCTAAACATTGGTTAAGGAAATACCCAAATCTAATGAAAGATGTTACACCTGTAAGGCCAGAGGAATATTTTGTAAGCGATATTACTTATATTAAAAGTAGGGAAAGAACTCATTACCTATCTTTGGTAACAGATGCTTATAGCAGAAAAATAATGGGATATCATTTAAGTAATGATATGAGTGCAGAAAATGTAGTAATGGCAATCAAGATGGCTACAAATAACAGGATAACTTCTAAAGAAATCATACATCATTCTGATAGAGGTTTACAGTATTGTTCTTCAGTATATCAAAATGAATTAAGAAAATCTAATACCATACCATCTATGACAGATGGGTATGACTGTTATCAGAATGCACTAGCTGAACGTATAAACGGTATTCTAAAAGGAGAATTCCTTATCAATAAATGTAATACAGGAAACGAATTAAAACAATTAATCAAAGAATCTATTAAAACTTATAATAATAAAAGACCACATTTGAGTCTTAATATGAAAACACCTAACTTTATACACAACAAAAAACCAGAGCTGTTAAATGCTCTGGTTTAATTTATTTTAAATCTGTCAACCTATTTTAGGACGACTCATATAATAGAAAATTACTTCCCTATTTTTTTAAGTATCATTTCTATCTGCGATTTCATCGCTTTATTTTCTGCTTTTAAAACTTCTAATTCTTTTTTAGTTGTTTCTAAAGCCGCCTCTGTATCTTGTAATTGTTTATTTAATGCAGAATTGTTAACTGTATCTGCTGTTTTTGCTCTTAAAGCATAAGGTACACTAACAAACTGAGTTGTTCCTACATTTTGAAAAACAAAACCACCATCTGCATTTAATTCTACAGACAAAAAGTAGTTATCTGCACCCCAATCGATATCTCTAAATAAAGAGCTTGCAGAACTTCCGTTACCTATTTGAAAACTTACCATTCCTAAATCGGATGTTGTAACCTGGTGTAATTCGCTGTAAACAGACTGACCTGTAGCTCCTCCTTTTAATACACTCATTTTAAAAGTTACAAATTGATTTGCTAACACAGCTCCACTTGCATCTTTTACAACAGATTGATAGTTTAGTAATTCTGGTACTTGACCAGTTCCCATAGACTGTGCATTTTCTAATGCATCCAATCTAGCTTCAACATCCGCTAAAATTGGTGATAAATCTACATCTGTTTGGTTTGCGTTATTATCTAACGATAATGATAAGGTTTGATCATTCAACTCAAAAACATCTGCACCTTGCGCATCTTCTCCTGCTACAGCAACCCAAGCAGTCCCATTCCATGAATACGACATGTTTGTTTCGGTATCGTATACTAACATTCCGTTTTCAGCAACGGTTAATGTACCACCAAATGTTGTACGTTCTGCTGTTGTCATTCTATTTAATAAAATACCTCGTGTAGTGCTTGCTAAATCTAAAGATGCATTAGCGTTTGGAGTTGTAGTCCCCACTCCTAATTGATCTTGTACGTAAGCATTTCCTTTTAAAGAAGCATTTCCATTAACCTCTAATTTTTCATCTGGATTTGTATCTCCTAAACTAACATTACCATTTGCAGCGATAAAAACAGCATTATCTGGTGCTCCTGGCTTTATTTTAAATGGTAATTTACTACCATTGGTAACATCTCTAATAAAAAAATTGGTTTCGTTACCTGCTACATCCCAAGTCTGAGGTGTCCAGCCATTAGCTCCATTTTGTTCTAAACGTAGTGTTGGGCTATCTCCATCTGTTACTTGTAACTCTACAACTGGCGCATTGGTTCCTAGACCTACATTACCTCCAGAACCACTAATATATAATGCATTTGCTCCAGCTCCGGCCATAATTCTAAAAGGATTACTCCCTGCAGTGGCATCATCTATTCCAAAATAATTACCTCCTCCATTACCTGAATCGTTAATTGTAATTCTCCAATCGTTTCCTGGAAAACTGGCACTTGATGAAGTATCATCGAAATGAATTCTAAGGTTATTTTCTTTCATTCTAAACGTATCGAAGCCAAAGTTTTCACTACTTGTGGCATCTATACCAATAGCTAAACTTCCTACTGCAATTAAATCGTCGTTAAATACTTGTGCTCCAGCGACAGGAACATCTTGATCGGACTGTGCGAATGCACCTGAAGTCACAATCATAAATAATATAGCGCTTATTATTTTTTTCATGATATTAAGTTTTTTGCTAAATTATTTATTTCACTGCAGTTATATTGATTTTCACTAGGGTTTGTAACGGTGTTATTTTGCGTTATATCGAATATTATAAAAGACAATTCTAAATCTTATTCTATAAAAATTCATTTTTAAGGCCTAGTATTTTCTTTTCCCTTGCCAAATCTAGCAAGACCTTTATTTAATGCGATAGATTACAACAAGTACATGTAAGCCATAATAAAATCAATACTTCCCATTATTCCGTTTTAGCCTCCATTTTTCAGCTTCAACATATTTTAATAGTATTAAGGTGCTTTTCTAAACTTTATTTGCAGCAACAAAATAAAACGAATTACAAAATTAAAATGTTTAGAAAAATGAAAAATAGAATTTTATCAATTGCAGTATTAGCATTAATGAGTTTAACCTCTTGTAGTAGCGATGATGACGCTGCTGTTATTAATACCAACGGAAACAACAATGATCAGTCTAGAACCTTTAGATTAACTTTAAGAAACGCTATAAATTATTTAAACGTTAAAACAATAGGAGATGGGCCTTTAACAACTACTGGAGCATACCACGAGGTATCTTTTAAGGCAACAAAAGGAACATATTTAAGTTTTGCCAACATGTTTGCTCAAAGTAACGATTGGTTTTTTGGAACCAATAGTCAAGGTATTAAATTATGGGATGGAGATACACCAAGAACGGGTGATATCTCTAACGCTGTAAAAGTATGGGATGCTGGTAGCGAACAAGACGAAAACTTTTTAACAGATTTCCCAAACACGTTATATACAGCGCCAAACCAATCGTCTCCAGATTCGGGTCCAGCAGATAGTGATACTTCTGTAAGAGATACAGGACGAAATATTTTAAACTACTTGTCTGCTTATTTATCGTACGATGCTGCAACAAAGTATTTTACATTAAAAATTGTAAAAGCTAATAGAGAAACATTACACAACCCTGGATTTATTACACCTGGAATATTAGTTGTACACACCCAAGATAATGCTTTATTTGAAGCTGGTGCACCTTTAAAAGCTAACGGATTAGAAGCTTTAGCAGAAGATGGTTCGCCAATGGCTATTTACCAATGGTTTAAAAAAGAAGGAAATGCTGGAGCTCCACTACGTTTATCGTCATCTATGTCTGTATTATCTCCTGCCGTAGCTTATGTACACCAAGGGGAACAATCGCCATTATTTACTAAAGGGGAGACTGCAGTTGCTACTTCTGGATTAAAGGAATTAGCAGAAGACGGTGACCCAAATGTAGCTTATAATTACTTAAATGGTTTAGAAAACGTAACGGCTTTTAAAAGTGATAATGGTGCTGCTCCTGGAGAATATATTTCTTTTGAGGTACAAGCAAGACCTGGATATAGATTAAATTTCGCAACTATGTTTGTATCGTCTAACGATTGGTTTATTTCTAACAACCAACAAGGTATTGAGTTATTTAACGAAGATGGTACAGTAAAAACAGAATTTACAATTAATAAAAACTACTTATACGATTCTGGTACAGAAGAAGACCAAACTGTTGGTTTAGGTAATGGACAACCAATGAATGGAAATGCTAGTGTAGGCACAGATAACGATACTACTGTAAGGCGCGTAACTGCCTTAGAAGATGTACAGTTTGGAAAAGGCACTATTAGTTCTGCTGCTGGTGTTACTCAAAAATACGAAGAAAGAGGTGGCTATAATTTAATAGAAGTTACTGTTGAAGAGATTAACTAACCTGATGCTGTTCCCAATAGGCATCACATAGCATGTTTTTTACGCATGTTAAAACCAAAAAAGTGCACCTAAATTTAGGTGCACTTTTTTATTTACTTTATAATAGTATTCTATTGTACGTTTACTCCTGTAAAAGTTACTTCTATATCTGTTTCTCCACCTGCATTTGTAATATCTCCATCGCTTACTCCAGTTGCCGATTTATTTGGCTCATGACGTAATGTAATAGTTAAATTACCTGTAGCAGCTGTAGTTGTAGTTACTGTAAATGTTAATCCTACAGGATTACCATCACCATCCATATCTGTATAAGCTATAGTTCCAATGTTATTAGTAGCCGAAAAGAAAAACTGGTGTTCATCGTCCTCTGCTTGTACTTCTGCTGTAATATTGTCTGCAGGATCTTCCAATTCGTTTAATAACGCTAATGAACCATTATACACTGTATTAGCAGCTAAATCTCCACTTACAGTGATTACTGGTGCATTTGGCCCATCACCATCTAAATCGCGAGTTTGCATTGTTATAGCTGCTCCTCCTCCTTGCGGTGTTAACGTTGCTGTAAGTGTTGTAATTACTTCTTCAGCATTTACTGGTGCTGGCGTACTATCGTCATCGTTAGAACATGCGCTAAATACTACTGTTATAAGTACTAAAGTTAAAATTTTAATTGTTTTCATTTTTAAGGTTTTCATTTTTAATAATTAATTTTTAAAGATACCATTACATTCCTTCCTAAATCGTCTGCAAAGTATCGTAATCTATTTAAATACTCTCTGTAAGAGGTATTAAGTATGTTATTTACATTTAAGCCCAATACAATAGGCATTTTTTCAGTTTTATTTAGGCGTATACTACTATTAAAGTGCAATACATGGTATGCACTTGGTGGCGTACTTATATCTACTAAAACATTAGTACCCGTACTAGCAATAAATTGCTCAAAATTATTATTTGGATAACGCGACTGTCTAGCTACAAACTCGCTAGAAAGACTTGCTTTTAAATCTTTCCAATCACTATTTTCGTAACTTAATGTAGTCACCGTTTTAAACGCAGGTATATCTATTAGCGGACGATTATTTTTAGTATCGTCTCCTTTTATATAAGACATTATATTACTTAAACCCCAGTGTTTACTAATAATATATCCTAAAGTTATATCTGCTCCTAATAATGTTGCATTCGTTTGTTTATATTCCCAAACAGGGAAAGCGCCTCTAATCGTTTGCTCTGTTCCCGACGGTTCTATATACACAAAATCGTTAATAGCGTTATAATATCCTTCAACTGTTGCTGAAAACGTGTTATTAGTATAGGTAAATGTTCCAGAAAGTCTATGGGACTGTTCTTGCTTCATTCTTAAATCTCCCAACTCTATCCTAGCGGCAGAGTGGTGTAATCCGTCGCTAAATAATTCTGAAGGATTTGGTGCTCTATTCGATAAGCTATAATTAAACAATACCGTTGCATTTGTATTTACTGTATGTTTTATGCCTGCCGATGCTGATATATTATGGTAATCGAATTTAGGATTCACTAATAATTGTGTTCCTATGTCCTCAATAACTATGTTTGCAAAATCATTATCGTAACCACGCTCTATCCAACGGCTTTCTATATAAAACTTCTTAGCATCTATACTATTAAAGTCGTAACGTAAACCTGCATCTAAAATAGTCTGCTCATTAAGTTTCCACTCGGTAGTAACAAATGCGCCTAAATCTATTTTTTCGTAATCCGGAATTAAACGTCTAACGCCAGTTTCTGGGTTTGCAAAATTGTCTTGATATCTAAACAATACACCTACATTAAATTTTCTATTAATATTAGAATCGAACTTAAAATCTGCTAATACCGATTGGGTTTTAAGTGTTAAATCTACAGCAGGTTTATCTCTATCATCACCCACACGCCTATCAAACTCAAAACGTTGGTTGTTTTGGTAATCGTATTGTATGGTTAACTTCCCTAAACTTTCAAAACGCTTATAAAACTTAGTTTTTAATAAATGATGCGTTACATCTTGTTTTGGGTTGTTAATTGTATAACTAAATTCATCTTCAAATAGAGGCATATTGCTATTAATAGCGTTAACTAAATCTACTATGTTACCAATATGTGATGCTCTAAGAATTCCTGTAGTATTGTTAATATAACTGTAAAATACATCGAAGCCTTTTTCAAATTGTTTAAATCCTCCTCTAATGGAAAATGCTTTAGCGTCTAGTCCTGTATTCGTAAGATTATAATCTGGCGCTTCAAAATCACCAAAACGCTTATAACTTCCTTGTCCAGAAACAAACCATCCTTTTTTAAAGGTTTTTGTTAAAGTAGAACTTGCACTTCCACCTCTTCCATTAGTTTGTCCATTAATAATGGTCTTTCCAAATAAAGTATCTTTACTAATTGTTTTTACAGGGTTAAGTACAACTACCCCTCCAATAGCATCGCCACCGAATGCTAACGCTCCAGCTCCTTTTATAACAGAAAGACTTCCTGAAGCATTAATATCTATGTTTGGAGCATGTTCTATTCCCCATTCTTGATCTTGCAAACGTACGCCATCTGTAACTATAAGAATTCTACTACTGTGTAACCCGTTAATTACAGGTTTTACAATAGCATTTCCTGTATTAATAGAAGATACGCCACTTATTTCTTTTAAAGCATCTCCTATAGAACCACTACTGTAAGCCTCTAATGTTTCTGTTTTTAAAACAGTCTCTTGGGCAGTAGTTGTTGTTTTCGAAGCAGATTCTCCTTGTACAGTGACCTCATTTAATTCTTCGGAGTGATGCTCTAATTTAATAGTACCAAAAGTATCTCCAGCAATTGTAACTTCTACCGTATTAGTTTCGCAACCAATATGAGAAACAACTAAGGTTACATTACCATTACAAAGGTTTTCGAATTTAAATTTCCCATTAAAATCTGTAGATACGTATAAGTCTTGCGTTTTTAGATGTACAGTTGCCCCTGGTAATGGTGTACCATCATGAAAATCTTTTACTTCTCCTACATACGTATACTTACAATCTTGGCTAGATGCAAACTGACAAATTACAGCTAACACCAATACCATACAATATTTCATGTGTATTGTTTATTTGTTTATGTATAATTACTTCTATGTATATACAGAAACTGGAGGCCCTCTTAAAGAAAAAGATAATTGTTTATGATTGTATAGGAAGGAATATAAATGATAACTATTCTCTAAAGTATATTCTGTTTTTACTAGCTTATAGTTTATTGCTAAACTGTGATATTTTGTGTTAAGTTTAAATAAGCATAAATCGCACTCCTTTTCTAGTTTATGGAAGTGTGTTTTAGAATGGTTATCGCAGGATTCAAAACTATGATCATGTTCTAAATCGTGAATAGCTTTTAGAGTGGTAGGCACAAGAATGCTCATTACCAAAGTAACAGCTATTAATTTGTAAATGATATGTTCTTTTAAATGAGACACGTTATTATACCTATTGCTCGCAAATATAACAACTTTATTAAAACAACTGCATTACATATTAACAAATACTTAACTATAAAGTAGTGTTTTAATAAGTTAAAATAAACATACCGGTTATAAATTAATAAGTCCGATTAACAATAATATAAATATATCTTAGGTATAAAAATAAAAAAAGCTGTATTCAAAATAAATTATACAGCTTTTATAACGTTTAATTTGGTGTAATTCCAGATACTTCTAATAAAAAATGATACGACCCAAAAAGTTCTTCGGTAGCACCACCATTTACTGCTATTAGCTCTTTATCATTTAACTCTTGAATGTTTTTTTTATTAGATAAAATTGTTTGTTCTGTTTGTTTTTTCATATTTAAAAAATTAAAGATTACTATAAACTTAAAGATAATAAAAACGAGTTTTTTTCTTCTTAAGATTATCTTAATTAAAAAAAGCTTTTTTATTGTAAGTAAAGAAAATGATTTTAGAGCTATAAAATGTAAGATAGTAACTAGTTATTTTTCGTTTATACTAAAATACAGTATACAAAAAAAGCTTCCCTATTTAGAGAAGCTTTTATCTTTTGTTGTGCGGGCGGCGAGACTCGAACTCGCACACCTCGCGGCACTAGATCCTAAGTCTAGCGTGTCTACCAATTCCACCACGCCCGCAAAAGATTTAGTTACATTTCTGTAACGAGGATGCAAATATAGTTAAGAATTTTAATATAACAACTAACTGCTAAAAAAAAATGGCTTTTTAATTAACCTGAAGTATCATTATTAAATTACACGTTATTAAACTTAATGAGGCAGTAAGTAATACCGCCACGAAAAAATGGGATAAATGTTTTTTTATCATAGGTTATATGTTCTTTATTGCAGTTTGTGTGAAGTATTTCGTAATAGCACATTATGTAATCAACAACACTAAAAAATGCAATGTATTTTTAATACTAAAAGCTATAAGGCTTTTATTTTGGGGTTTTTAAGAATGTTATCCTATTGTAATAGCAACTTTTTTAACTGTAGAATGCACATTTCTCTTTTTCTATATTATAAACAACTTAGAAACAATATCCCCTACCATTAATTTCCGTTTCTTCTCTGAGTAGAGTACATTTTAACATTATAAAATTAATAACTCGATTTATATCAAACAGTTAATATTTATATGAAGTTTCTATGACATTGCTTACTTTTAGAAAAAATTTATATTCACAACTATGAACACTATCAAAGATTACATAGAACAACATAAAGACCGTTTTTTAAACGAACTTATAGAACTTCTTAAAATACCGTCTGTTAGCGCGGACTCTGCTTATAAAGATGATGTTATAAAAACAGCCAATGAAGTAGCCTCTAGCTTAAAAAAAGCAGGCTGTGATATTATAGAAATATGCGAAACCGATGGTTACCCTATTATTTATGGTGAGAAAACAATAGACAAAGACTTACCAACTGTATTGGTTTACGGACATTACGATGTGCAACCCGCAGACCCATTAGAGTTATGGGATTCTGCACCTTTTGAACCAGTTATTAAAAATACTGAGTTACATCCTGAAGGGGCTATTTTTGCACGTGGCGCATGCGATGACAAAGGTCAAATGTACATGCATGTTAAAGCTATGGAATTTATGACCTCTACAAACCAACTCCCTTGTAACGTTAAGTTTATGATAGAAGGTGAAGAAGAAGTAGGAAGTGTTAATCTCTCTAAATTTGTAAAAGAAAACCAAGAAAAATTAAGCAACGACGTTATTTTAATTAGCGACACTGGTATGATTGCTAAAGATGTGCCGTCTATTACTACTGGGCTACGTGGGTTGAGTTATGTAGAAGTTGAAGTTACTGGACCGAATAGAGATTTACACTCAGGATTATATGGTGGTGCTGTAGCAAACCCTATTAATATTTTAACTAAAATGATTGCCTCTTTACACGATGAAAACAATCATATTACTATTCCTGGGTTTTATGATAACGTAGAGGAGTTATCTAAAGAAGAGCGTGCAGAAATGGCAAAAGCTCCGTTTTCTTTAGAAGCTTATAAAAAAGCATTAGATATTAATGCTGTATATGGTGAAGCTGGTTATACTACAAACGAACGCAACTCTATTAGACCAACATTAGATGTAAATGGTATTTGGGGTGGTTATATAGGTGAAGGTGCAAAAACAGTTATTGCTAGTAAAGCTTATGCAAAAATATCTATGCGTTTAGTACCTAATCAAGATTGGGAAAATATTACGCAGTTATTTAAAACTCATTTTGAAAACATTGCACCAGATGGTGTTACAGTAAAAGTGACACCTCATCATGGCGGACAAGGTTACGTAACACCTATAGATAGCATTGGTTACCAAGCTGCCTCAAAAGCTTACCAAGACACCTTTGGAAAAACACCAATTCCACAACGTAGTGGTGGTAGTATTCCTATTGTTTCACTTTTTGAACAAGAACTAAAAAGTAAAACTATTTTAATGGGCTTTGGTTTAGATAGTGATGCTATACATTCACCAAACGAACATTTTGGAGTTTGGAATTACCTAAAAGGAATAGAAACTATCCCTCATTTTTACAAGCATTTTACGAAATTATTTAAATAATAGTCCGTTTATTTCGTATCATTTACAATGATGAAACGCCATAAACAACAATTAATTCATGCCGTATTGAGAGCAGTCGACATTTTGATAATTTCAAAATCAAAGTACTTCGACTGCGCTCAGTGTGACATTACTTTTTTATAAATTTTTGAATTACTTTTTTAGTATCTACGGTAATTTCTATAAAGTATACACCATTAGCAATAGCTGCAATAGCTACCTCTTCTGTTTTATTTTTAATGATACCATTTAAAACCTCTTGCCCGTTAATGTTATGAATTTTATAATTTGCGCTGTTATGCTCTGGTAACTCAATAAATAAAGTAGTACTCACTGGATTTGGATAAAGTGTAACATTAGTAAGTAAATCGAATTCAGTAACACTTAATAAATCAACGGTAATACAAGCACTTGTTTCAGTACAAATAGCGTTTGTAATTTCTACAGCATAATTTCCTGTTGTAGTTACCATATAAGTCTGACTGGTTTCTCCTGCTATTGGCATTCCTGTATTGCAATTTATCCATTGGTAGGTTGCTCCTGTCTCGTTTGCCGTTAAACTATTTGTATTTACTGTTACTAAATTATTAATAGCCGTTAATCCTCCTTTAGTAACCATGTAGCCCATAATTAACTTTGTTAATTCATGATAATAAGGTAAATTTAATGTACTAAAACGATCTCCCGATGAGTGATAAAATGGTGTCTGGTCGTTTGTTTCCCATGACTCGCCAACTAGAACAGCAGGAAAGCCTCTATTCCAAAAACTAGCGTGATCACTTGCAGAAGTCCCTGGGTTTACCACATTTACATTTAATGTAAAATTATAAGCTGGTGTGTTTAAAATAGCTACAATATCATCTCCCATTGCTATAGAAGATGCATCTCCTTGCCTTACATCTATATCAAATTCATTATTATCATCACCATCGTATCCCATCATATCTATATTTAAAACCCCTAGAATATTATCATTATTATTTTGTGCTAAATTGGCATAAAAATTAGAGCCTCTTAACCCTATCTCTTCTTCATCCCATAGCGCATAAACAATAGTATTATCTAAACATTGTTCCGATAAAATTCTAGCAATCTCTAAAACAGCCGTTGTACCACTAGCATTATCGTCTGCGCAATAATTAGCAACAGAGTCGTAGTGCGCACAAATTATATAAATATCATTAGGATTAGTGTAACCTAATTGAGTCGCAACAATATTTCTTCCATTAGTATTAAAACTTTGATCAACTACTGTTATATTATTAAATTCTTGAAATTTCTCTACTAAATAATCTGCAGCCAAATCATTATTGGCTTGTTGTCTATTTAAAATAGTTACTAGATTTCCATTAACTTCTGTTTCAACTTCTCCTGAAAACTCGCGAATAGTCAACGTTAATGAGTCTATGTCTACTTGGTTAATAATATCCTCTATGGTCTGACTATTAACAGTAATAATCCCTATAAAAAAACAAATAAACACCCCTATACTATTTTTCATTTTCACAATTTTTCTCCCAAATATACTACTAATTAGTAAATTAAATACGTTATAAAACATCCGTTTTTATTTTACTATTCTTCATTTATTTCATTCTATACACAATTAAAAATCACAACTCTACGTTATTAATTTCAACTAACTAAACCACTACTTTTACAATGGTATTTACTCGCGAAAAAAGAGAGCACTGGTCTTTTTGGAATAAATTCGGTCTTGCATTTTTATTTTCTTACATTATATTTTATGGCATTACTATATTTAAAGGCTCCCTGTTAAAACCCATTATTTATTGGGTAGGCAAAAATATCTTGAACATTTCTTACGAGTTTTCAAATATGGGCTATGGTAGTGGGGATACTACTTATGCTTATATTCAAGTTTTAGTTTTATTATGTATAGCTCTTTTATCGGCAATAATTATCTCTCTAATTGCTAGAAAAAAGCAGACCAGCGAAACATATAACATTGCACAATGGGTACTTACTATAATAGTACGGTTTGTACTTATATATTTTTTAATTGTATATGGTTACTCTAAAGTATTCTATTTACAATTCTCTGCTCCTAGCCTATCACGATTATTACAACCTGTGGGAGATATGTCTCCTATGGGATTAGCATGGACTTTTATGGGCTATTCCAAAACCTATACTATTTTCTCTGGTTTAGCAGAAGTTATTGCAGGTTATCTACTAATAAGTAAACGCACACAAACCCTAGGCGCTATCTTTACAGTTGGAGTTATGGGTAATGTATTTATGATGAATTTGTGCTACGATATCCCTGTAAAACTATTCTCTTTACACCTACTATTAATGGGAGTTTTTCTATTGCTTACCGATTTTAAACGATTATTAAACATACTATTATTTAATAAAGCGGTAAAACGAACTCAGTACTTTTCACCTTATTTAAAAGATAAAGATGCGGTAAAAGCCATAAGAGGTTTAAAACTAATTTTTATAGTAGGACTCTCTGCACTTTTTATATCTAATAGTTATTCTGGACAAAAAAAGTATGGAGAAAACAGAGAAAAACCTGCTCTTTATGGCATCTGGGAAGCACAGTATTTTATTAAAAATAAAGATACCGTAGTACCTTTAATAACAGACAATAGCCGTTGGCGTTACTTAATAGTAGACCGTAAAGATCGTGCTAAAGTAAACTTAATTAATGGTACCGTTGAGCGTTATACTTTTAAAACCGATACTTTAAAACAAACCATTACTTTACATATAGAAGATTCAGTTTTAGAAGAACCTAACTTTACTTTTAAACAACCTAACAAGGACCATTTAGAGCTTTTAGGAACCCATAATACCGATAGTCTGCACGTTATTTTCAAACGTAAAAATTTAGATGACTTTCTATTAAGAACAAGAGGTTTTAATTGGATAAACGAAAGACCTCACAATAAATAAAATTATTTTTTTCAATAAAAAAACACTTCTACATTTGTAGAATACATATTTTAATTCTACATTTGTAGAGTTAATTCTAAAAACGTAGAACAAATGCGCCTTTCAAAAACAGAAGAAGATTTAATGAACCACCTTTGGAAACTGGAAAAAGGATTTATGAAAGATCTTTTAGAAGCTTATCCAGAACCAAAACCAGCAACAACAACTGTAGCAACCTTATTAAAAAGAATGACAGATAAGGGGTTTATAGATTATAAACGCTTCGGAAACTCTAGAGAATACTTTCCACTGGTAAAAAAGAAAGACTATTTCTCGAAACATGTAAATAGCTTAATTAAAAACTTTTTTAATGATAGTAGTTCGCAATTTGCTTCTTTTTTCACTAAAGAAACTAACCTAAGTAAAGCGGAATTAGAAGACTTAAAAGCCATTATAGATAACGAAATTAAAAACAAATAGCCATGCTTTTATACCTGTTAAAATCCAGTGCTTGTTTGGCTATCTTTTTAATATTCTATAAACTATTATTAGAAAAAGAAACCATACATAACTTTAAAAGGTTCTTTTTATTATTAGCGTTACTTGTATCGTTTATAATACCAGCTATTACTTTTATCGAATATATAGAGCCAACAACAATTATAGACACATTTGTTCCCACTTTCGAAGTGACTCAAAACACACAGAATATACCTATAGAAGAAGACATTAATTACCTACCAATATTGCTTTGGTCTCTATACGGATTGGGTGTTTTAATTTTTGGACTAAAGTTTTCTATTAACTTATTTAGAATTACTAAAAGAATACAACGCAACCCTAAATACAAAAACAGAACCTATACTAATGTTTTACTATTAGATTTAATAACACCACATACTTTTTTCAACTTTATCTTTTTAAATAAAGACAAATTTGAAACACAACAAATTCCTGAAGAAGTATTATTGCATGAAGAGGCACATGCAAAACAGAAACATAGCTTAGACATTATATTTATAGAGCTCTTACAAGTTATATTTTGGTTTAACCCTTTATTTTATTTAAGTAAAAAGGCTATTAAATTAAATCATGAATTTTTAGCAGATAGAGCCGTTTTAAAACATGGCATTAAGCCGTCATTATATCAACAACTATTATTAGCGTTCTCATCAAACGCTACAGAACCCACTTTGGCAAATGCCATTAATTATTCATTAATCAAAAAACGATTTACAATTATGAAATCACAAACATCAAAAAAGGCCATTTGGCTTAGAAGCTTATTATTGCTTCCCCTTTTAGGAGGGCTACTCTTTAGCTTTAGTAGTACACAACAAATTGAAAAAGAAATGGATTCTGTGTTTAGCAATCCAGATTCATCAAATGAGCTTATCATTACATTAAAACCAGATGGGCAATTTTCACATAATAACACTATTGTAAGTATTAAAGATATAAAAGCGCTCATAACATCAAAAACAAATACTATCAGTATTATTCCAGATGGTGTAATAGAAGAAAGTATAAGAACAAAGGCCATTTTAAGTATTGGCAAATTAGGTGTTAAAGGTTTAAACTATGGTTCTACAAATGCTGAACACGCGGAATACATTAAACAGAAAAAGCACCTTAAGAATGATACTTATAAAGAAATAATAACACCATCTCCATATGAAAGAGTTAAAGAATCCTTTACAGATGCAATTAATGACAATGTCGTTTTAGAAGTAAAACAAGAGCCTTTACGTTTAAAACTAAACGGAAAAACAACTAGTTTAGAAACTTTAACAGAAGACTATAAAACTATTGTTGGAGAGCCAAGTGACCTTAGAATTTATGTTAAAGGCGGTATTAAGATGACGCTTATTAATGCTATCCGTTCAAAATTAAAAGATTATGTAAATAAAATAAATTTATCGCAAGGTGGACATATCATTGGGGATACAGATGATAATAATACAGAACTGATAACAAGAAAAGACGAAAAAACTATACCTGTTGTTAATGGTATTAAATGTGATGGATGCACATTATTTCTTTCTAAAACAGGTGTTGAGAAATTAATCCTTTCAACAACTACAAGAGAGCCTATTACAAAGTTTTGGATAAAATTCCCAGGTAAGCGCTCGGTTATTGTTAAAGGAAATACTGCCAACAACAATAAAGAGATAGAAACTAACGTTAAAAACGCCAAAATAGGTGACGTAGTACAACTTTTCGAGATTAAAACTAAAGACGAAACATTAAAACCTGTTATAATAAAGCTTGTAGACAGAAACAATCCTAAATATTCTAAGTCTCCTCAAGTTGTAAAAGCTGATAATGCTGAACCATCAGACTTACCCCCACCACCTCCGCCACCAGCGCCTATATATGTAAAAAAAGGGCACAGAACTCTAAATGAAGTTATAGAAAGCACTCCTAAAGGGCTAAAAACAGGCTATAAAACTATTAATGGAGAAAGCCATTACTTCATTACTTACAAAAATGGGGTAACTGTATATTACAATAAATTTGGGGTTGCCGTAAACAAAAACGGAAAAGAGCTACCTCCTCCTCCTCCGCCAAAACCTGTTAATGTTAAAGAACCCAAACATGCTCCTAAAAAAATAGCTGAAACTAAAATAAATACCGAGTCTATTGAAGCTATAAATAAAAGAAATTTAAGAAAGCAAATCTTAGAAGATAGAAAAATAGCCATGTTAGACAATAAAAAAGAAGCTATAAATAAAAGACAAATTGAATTAGATAAGAAAATCAATTTAAGAAAGCAGCTATTAAAAAAGAGAAAAACTGCAAAAAAGGAAGCTTTAAACAAAAGAAGAGCAGAACTCGAAGAAAAAAGAAACAGACCTAAAGAAATGGCTGAAGCTGAGATTAAAACAGGCTATTTAGATATTAATGGTAAAAAACATTATTACACTACTGTAGACGGAAAGACAAGATATTTTAATCGTTATGGTGTAGAAACAGATAAAAAAGGAAAAGAATTAACTCCTAATAAACAAGTAAGTTCGGACCAAGTATTACCAAATAGTAATATTAGTAAGGTGTATTTTGACGATAAGGTAGTTAGCGAATTTAAAACCTCCAATCAAGCCTTGGCAGAAGCTATTCCAGAAACTCCTAGTATGCTAGGTCTAAAAAATAAAGGTGCTATTTTTTATTACGAAGGTGAAAAAATAACAGGTAAAAAAGCTATTGACTTAGTAGACAATAATAGAGATTTGAATATACTTATTAGAAGCATAAATGCTAAACAACCTATTGTTAAGCTCTCCACAGCACCCATTAGATTATAATTTTTTACTAAAGCCTCGACATTCGAGGCTTTTTTATGTAACATTTTTTAATTTTTAGCGTTCTATAAGTCTATCAATCAAATCAAATGTTATGCTAAAACAATTTTTCATTATCTGTTCTGGTGCAGATACCGATATTTTAAAGGACTCGTCTATTGGAGAACAAAATAAATATGCAGGTATTGGTGCTACCGTATTTTTTACCGCATTAATGGCTGCCATAGCATCCAGTTATGCACTTTACACTGTTTTTGATAATTACTTTGCTGCCATAGGTTTTGGTCTTGTTTGGGGACTATTAATTTTTAATTTAGATCGCTTTATTGTGTCTACAATTAAAAAAAGAAACAATATTATAGACGAATTAATCCAAGCCTCACCACGTTTATTACTAGCTGTAATTATAGCCATTGTAATCTCTAAACCTTTAGAATTAAAGATTTTTGAAAAAGAAATTAATCAGGTACTTTTAAAACAGAAAAATGAATTAACCTTAGCAAACAAAGATCAAATAGCTGAACAATATACACCTAAAACAGAAGCTCTAAAACAAAACATAACAACTTTACAAGCCGAAATAACAACTAAAGAAACAGAAGTTAATGCACTTTACGATGTTTATATTAATGAAGCTGAAGGTACTGCAGGCACTAACTTATTAGGAAAAGGACCTGTTTATAAAGAAAAACGAGAAAAACACGATGCTGCTTTAGCCGAATTACAAACTTTAAAACAAGATAATAAAGCTAAAATTGAAGCTACTGAAGCAGAAATAGCAGCTTTAAAAACAGATTACGATACAAAAATAGCTACTTCGCAACCTATAATTGATGGGTTCGATGGTTTAATGGCTCGTGTTACTGCACTGGGTACGTTACCTTGGCTACCTTCCTTTTTTATTTTCCTACTATTTCTAGCCATTGAAACGTCTCCTATTTTCGCGAAACTATTATCGCCTAAAGGTGAATACGATTTTAAATTAGAAGATCAAGAAACGGCTATAAAAACAATTGTAGAGCAGAAAAAAGAAGAACGCAAACTTATTCTTAAAACAGATTTTGCGGTTAATGATAAAGTTTACGGTGACATTGCCGAAGAAGATGAACTCTATAATTATAAACGTAAGAAAGCTCGTGAGTTAATGCAAGCTCAAGCTGATGCTTTTTACAAGAAACAGCAAAAGCTGTTATAATTATTTAATTTTACTTTTAAATACTAGAATCTACTCATAGAGCATAGAGTAAAAAAACACGTTCTATTAAAACCGTCTATCCGGAGAAAAAGGGTCTAGATTTAAAGTTGTTTTTTTATCAGAAATAATTTCGGAAACCAGTTTACCTGTCGCAGGACCTAAACTCCAGCCCATCATGGCATGGCCAGTAGCAATGGTTAGATTTTTACATTTAGAAGATTTCCCAATATAAGGTAACCCATCTGGCGTACACGGTCGCAGTCCGCTTTGTGCCTTGTTCTTTTCTTCAACAGAAATCTCTAAATCCTTGTAATACGCTGCTGCCGCATCTGCAATAGCATTTACTCTTGTTGTATTTATACGATTGTTAATACCTGCTAGTTCCATAGTCCCTGCAAACCGTGTAAAGCCTTCCATAGGCGTTACGGCTACTTTAGCTTCACATAAAACACCTGGAATTGTAATGTTTGTTTCTCTATTTATATTAATAGCATAACCTTTCCCTGCCTCTACAGGAATTTTTATTCCTGTTTTCTTACTTAACTTGCTACTCCAGCTTCCGGCTGCCAAGATAATTTCGTCTGCTTTCAGTTCTTGTTTGTTCGTGATAATTTTAGAGATGCTATTATTAGAGGTTATAATATCTTCTACACTTTCATTTTTAAAAAACGTAACACCTTCAGCCTTTAAATAACTTATTATTTCAGTCATAAAGCTAGCTGGAGTCATATGTGCATCAGAATCGTAATAAATTGCACCTTTAACATCTAAATTCACATTGGGTTCTATGGTTTTTATGTCTTCAAACGATAGATTTTTAACGTTTAAACCTTCAGTTATACCACGTTGTCCAATAGCCCATTCTTCTTCTCCAACAGCATCACTTTTATAATACATTAATAAGCCTTTACGCTCATAATGAAAACTAAAGTCTTTTGATTTTTTTATATCTTCATATAAATCCCTACTCAACAAATTTATAGCCTTTATAACAGGAATTGCTTTTTCAACTTTAGATGCTGTAGCTGATTTTTTAAAAGCCCAAGCCCATTTTAAAAATTCCGAATTTAATCTTGGTTTTACATAAAAAGGACTTGAAGGATTAAGCATCCATTTTAAACCTTTAGTAATCATTCCCGGAGCAGAAAATGGTACAAAATGACTAGGTGTAATATAGCCTGCATTAATGTAAGATGCTCCAGTAGAACTATTCGACTGATCCACAATAGTGACATGATGTCCTGCTTTATGCAAATAATATGCAGAACACAACCCAATAATTCCACCACCAATAATTATGACTTCTTTTGACATTTTAATTCTATTCTCTAAATATTTTCAATTTAAATAACTTGAAAACCGTGTGCGTACGGATCGTCTTCATCATCTATAATAATAGCATTATAACCGTACACTTTTGCCCAACCTTTAATACTAGGTATTATTGCTAGTTTTCCATCTAAAGTTGTTTCTTCTTCAACGCATCCAATAAATTGACTTCCAATATAACTTTCATGTATAAATTGTTCTCCTTTTTTAAGTTTTCCTTTAGCGTGTAGCTGCGCTAATCTTGCAGATGTTCCTGTTCCACATGGGCTTCTATCTATAGCTTTATCTCCATAAAAAACGGCATTTCTTCCAGAGGAATTTGGATCTATCGGACTCCCAGTCCAAAGCAAATGCGTTACATCTCTTATGGTTTCATTCTCAGGATGAATAAATAGACTTGGATAGTTTTCATTAATACGCTTTCGAACGTCTTGGGAGTATTGTATTATTTTACTTGCAGTAAAGTCCTGTATTCCCGAAAAATTTTGCTGTGGATCTATTATAGCATAATAATTTCCGCCATAAGCTACATCGAAAGTAAGTTCTCCTAATTCTGGACAGTTTACTGTTAAGCCTTCTGTCGCTAAAAAACTTTTAACATTAGTTAGTTTTACCCAATCTACTTTTTTTCCCGTTTGTTTGTATTCTATATCCACCAAACCCGCAGGTGCTTCCATTTTAATTTTACCTGGTATTTTAGGCGTTACTAAACCTTCTTCTATTGCTATTGTAATAGTACCTATTGTACCATGTCCACACATGGGTAAACATCCTGAAGTTTCAATAAATAAAATTGCAAAATCATTTTCAGGATGGTGAGGTGGAAATAATATGCTACCGCTCATCATATCATGTCCTCTAGGCTCGAACATGAGTCCTTTTCTAATCCAGTCGTATTCTTTTAAAAAATGTTGTCGTTTTTCGCTCATAGTTGCCCCATGCAAATTGGGGCCTCCACCAGCAACTACTCTAACTGGGTTTCCACAGGTATGAGCATCTACACAAAAAAAAGTTTGACGCGCCATGTTTTAAATTTTTGCTCTCGTTTTTACCGTATCTATTGCTCTTAATAGGTTTAATGGATTATCGTCCTTTAATGCATCTGGCAATAATGCTTTTGGCCAAGACTGAAAACTAAATGGTCTAGCCCAACGTTTTATAGAGTTAACGCCTACGGCAGTAAATCTAGAATCTGTAGAGGCTGGATATGGTCCTCCATGTTGCATAGAGGCACATACCTCAACACCTGTTGGGACTCCATTAAAAATAATTCGTCCTACTCTATTTTGTAATGCCAAAACAATATTTGTATTTGCAGATAATTCTACATCATTCGCAATAATTGTTCCTGTAAGTTGCCCTTCTAAATTGTCTATTACTGTTTCTAATTCTGATGTGTCTTCACATTCTACTATTAAAGAAAATGGTCCAAAAACTTCTTCATGCAATGTTTCATTTTCTAAAAAATCGCTTCCCTTTACTTTAGAAACCGTAGATTTTGCATAATTAGGTTTAGTCGCTTCTGCATAGTTAGCTACAACGTTTAATTGTGGTTGTTCTATTGCTTTTGCTTTATTGGCTGTATAAGCCTTAGCAATGTTAGGATGTAACATACAAGAAGGTTCTATCTTTACAATTTCTTCTGCTAATGTATTAGTAAATTGTGTTAATGCTTCTCCTTTAACACCTAATAATAATCCTGGATTAGTACAAAACTGTCCAGTTCCTAATGTTATAGAACCTGCATACGTTTTTGCCCAATCTCTAGCATTACTTTCTAATGCTTTTGGAAGTAATACAACTGGATTAATACTCCCCATTTCTGCAAAAACTGGTATTGGTTCTGGACGCGTTGCTGCTAAATTATAAATAGCCCTTCCTCCTTTTATACTTCCTGTAAACCCCACTCCTTTGATTTTTGGGTGTGTTACAAGTTTTTGCCCTACTTCTATACCACTACTATTTATATTAGAAAATACGCCATTAGGCATTCCTGTTTTCTCTGCTGCCTTAACAATAGCAGAAGCTACAAGTTCTCCTGTTCCTGCATGCATGGGATGCGATTTTACAACTACTGGACATCCTGCTGCTAATGCCGCAGCTGTATCTCCGCCAGCAGTTGAATACGCTAACGGAAAATTAGACGCACCAAATACAACAATTGGTCCTATTGGTACTAACATTTTACGCAAATCTACTCTAGGCATAGGTTGCCTTTCTGGTTGTGCTTGATCTATACTAGCCTCTACCCAAGAGCCTTCTTTTACATAATTAGCAAAAGTTCTTAATTGTCCCAACGTTCTCCCTCTCTCTCCTTTTGCTCTGCCTTCTGGTAATCCTGTTTCTGCTTGGTAGGTTTTAATTAAATCGTCTCCTAATGCTTCAATTTCATCGGCTATAGCGTTTAAAAAAACAGCTTTCTCTTCTCCTGTCTTATTTCTATATTCTAAATAGGCTTTAGCTGCTAAACTTGCTGCTGTTTCAATTTCCTCTGGAGTTGCTTCTGTAAATACAGACGTGTTCTCTTCATTTAATTGTGGATTAAACGTTTTATATGTTGTATTTCCTTGAGCAGATAGTGTGTTTCCTATATAATTTTGTCCTGTAATCATGTTATTTTTTTAAATGTTTTTTTTCAAATTTACTGGTTTGTAAACTATTTTTTTTAATACTCGAAAGGCTTAACCTATTAAGTCCAGAACTTCAAGTCTTTCTTTTGTCAGAATATATCTTGCACGGACATCGTCTATTTGTTGTTGAGTTAATTTCTTACCAAAAGTACGAAGTCCTCCAGCAACATCATTATGATGAATTCCCATAGCAAGCTTAAGGTATTCCATAAGCAACGGCTGAGCATCAAGGTATGATAATGAATTTAAAGCCTGAGAAATTTTGCTTGCCTCAGCCCATTCTCCATTTAAAACATACTCCTGCATAGTAACACTTGCTTTTGGGAATATAGTACCTACACCTGTAATCCCACCACTTGCTCCAGCTAGTCCTGCATATACAGTGACTGTGTCTACTCCTGCCAAAACTTTTAAATCTTTGTTCTCTAACACCAAGGTTTCAATAATTGAAACATCTATAGTCGATATTTTAAGAGCAGCTACCTTAGGAAGAACAGAAAGTCTTTTAAGAAGGTCTATTGAGAGCGGATGATAACCAGCTGCATCAGGATTATTATAAGGCATAATTGTTACGCCTACATCTTTTGCAGTTGCTTCAGAAAGTGCATAGTACTCATACATTTCTTTTTCAGAAGGAACCGCCTTAGTTTTTGGCGGCATGACCATAACTGTATCAACTCCAACTGCTGCAAGTCCTTCAACGATTTTAGCAAGTTCTTCCTTAGTTTCTGATGCTGCTCCGCTAATCAACGGGACATTGTATTCTTTAGCAACCTCAGAAAGGGATTTAAGTAAGGAAAGACGCTGCTTGGTGCTTAGGTAGCTATTCTCTCCCAGAGTTCCAGAACCGACAAGTCCGCTCATTCTGCTTCCGCCCTTTCCTTGAGCTTTTAAAATACCTGCTGCCTGTTTTTGTGTTGCATCAAGGTCAATCTCAAGAGAACCTGATTTTGACTCTTTCAACCATGTAAACACGGCAGGCATAACGCCTTTCCATTCTATGCTCATAAATTCTAATTGTTTAAAATGTAAATGTAGCTCTGCTATTGTAATTTTAATATTGGATTTTTATCCAATACGCATACTATATTATCCATTTAATACTTTTAAATAGTATTTATGAATAGTATTTGCTTAATTTTATATTTTAGATTCCAATAAATGAAAGTTTTACCTTTTAAAATACCTAAACCAGAGCATGATGCGCTTATCTATCAAGAGGATATTGGCCCTGTTTTTTATAACAAACTACATCAGCATGAAGAAATCCAGATTAGTTTTATTGTAGAAGGTCAAGGCACGCTTATTGTTGGAGACACTGTAAATGACTATAGTAAAGGAGATCTTTTAGTAATAGGAAGTAATTTACCGCATGTTTTTGAAAGCGATAGTCATGCCTCTTCACAATCGCAAATGTTAAGTTTGTTTTTTACCAAAACGGCTTTTGGTTCTCATTTTTTTAATCTTGAAGAGTTAAAAGAGTTAGATTCCTTTTTTAAACGTGCTACTTATGGATTTAAATTTATTTCTGAATCTGAAGTCATTAAATCTATTTTTATAAGCCTAAAAAAAGGGTCTAAACTAGAACAGTTTATGTCTTTACTAAAGCTTTTAAAATTAACTTCTGAAGGTGAATATAAAAGTTTATCGTCTTTTATTTATGACAAGAAATTCAATGCTATTGAGGGTAAAAGAATGCAGGATATTTTTGAATATACTATGAAACACTATACTAAAGAGATCACTCTAGATACTATTGCAGATGTGGCGACTATGACTAAAACTGCTTTTTGCAAATATTTTAAAAAACGTACTAATAAAACATACTTTAGGTTTCTAAGCGAGCTTCGCATTGAATATGCTTGTAAATTGATTGAAGGTTCTCAAGAACTTTCCATTCTAGACATAGCGTACCGTTCTGGTTTTAAAAATATTTCGAACTTTAATAGACAGTTTAAAACCATAAAGCTTAAAACGCCTTCTACATATAGAAAAGACTAGAAAAAAAATTTGCTCGCCTTTGTATTATACTTTATAATGATTGTGTTATAGCTTCTTAACGTAATCTGTAATAATTACTATTTGTGTAGGCCCAACTTTACCTTCTATATATTTTTCATTTTCATGATCTAAAGAAATACGTCTTACAGCTGTTCCCTGTTTGGCCACCATACTTGAACCTTTTACTTTTAAATCTTTTATTAAAACTACAGAATCTCCTGCTTGCAGCACAACACCGTTAACATCTCTGTGGATTAATTTTTCTGGATCAGCTTCTCCTTCTCCTGTTGCTTTTGCAAATTCTAGAACTGACTCTTCTAAATACATCATATCTAGTAAATCTTGCGGCCATCCTTCTTTTCTAAGTCTAGAAAGCATTCTCCATGCAGCTACTTGTACAGCTTCATGTTCGCTCCACATACTATCGTTTAAACACCTCCAGTGGTTAGCATCTGTAGTCTCTGGATTGTCTATTTGCTCAATACAGGTTTTACAGGCTACTAAGGACTTTTTTAAGTTTTGATCTTTATGTGGTGCTAAAGTGTAGATTTCTAAATGCTCATCATTTCCACATAATTCACACTTATTATCTGCTCTTTTTTTTAGTTCTCTTTCTAAACTCATAATTACATTTTAAGACGTAAAGATAGTTTTATTATTCATTATATTTAATGAAGTTATCTTCGCTTTTCGAATAAACAAAAATCACGAAGACTTCAATGTATCTCTAACCTTCTTAGGCAATCCTTTTACAACCATATCGTAAGAATGATCTATCAATTGTATTATAAATTGTGGTTGTAATTCTCCTTTGT
Source organism: uncultured Flavobacteriaceae bacterium (assembly GCA_947494205.1). Taxonomy (GTDB): domain Bacteria; phylum Bacteroidota; class Bacteroidia; order Flavobacteriales; family Flavobacteriaceae; genus JAHDHI01. Next base: position 24,214 of record CANLUH010000030.1, read on the forward strand.
GTATGTAGACAGAGTTCCAGTGTTTTTTACTCATATGCCAACCTGCATCTATACTTTCGTATTCTTCTCTTAACTCTAAAGCATAATCTGGGTCGCACTTAAGATTTACAGATGCTAGGCCTCTTTCCCATTTTTCTAATGGTGCTAAAAGGAACATTTTTCCTGCAACTTTAAAAACTAATGTATCCTGATCAAAAGGAAATGTCTCGGTAACCTGAGCTTTATTTAGGCAATAGGTTCTTATCTGTTCTATATCCATTAAATAAATGTAATAAATTTATTTAATACGGTCTTCAGATATTTTTTTGGTTGACGGTTTCGCTTTTCTTTTGGGTAGGCGATGTAATCCGTGATCTGTCGGTTTAACAATAGGCGGAATATCCAAGCTCACCAAAACTTCATTAATGTAAAGTAATACTCTATTCATGCTTTTTTTTATAGGGATTATTGATTTAAACTACTTAATAGTGCTATTAATAAATAATTTAGTCAGAGGGGAGAGGGACTAGTAATATACTAAAAAAAAAAATAACACAGAAGTAAAAACCTAAATACTAGATGTATAGCACTTCTCACTAACCTTTTAATGCTTTCTTATCGGTGTTATCTTCAATTTTTAATGTAGAATAATCTAGAGTCCAACCTATAGTTTCCACTATGTTTTCTATTAACAATATAGATTCTAAGGCTTCTTTTTGTGCGGCTTGGAATAATCCGCTTTCTGGTACTTTATCTCTTATGTGCTGTTTTGCTTCGTTATGCAAACTGGTTAAATCGGTAGCTTCAAATTTGTTAAAGAGTCCATCTTTTTTATCGTAGTAATCTATGTTCGTTTCAATAGATAGTATTTCGGCTTTAGGAAAATGGTTTAATACTAAGGTTTTTGCTTTCGTATTGGCTTTCATATCTACTTTCGCTAAATCGAACCCTACATAGGCTTTTGCATTAACAACTACTAATGCTTTCTTTTTACTTGATACTAGTTTTAAAAAGCGTTCTTTTACGTCTTCGTAATGGTATATTTCTGCAAAATCACCTTCAACAGTTATGAATTTACAGACTTTTTTTATTTTGTCTAATAACACTGCAGACTGGTAATTAGCCAATTGCTTAGCCTTTATGTGTTTTATATATGTGAAGACTCCTAGTGAAGCTAGAGCTCCAAATATGGTTGCTAATAGTGTTTCCATTACTCTACTTTATATAAAACAGGTTTACTTGGTGTTGCATCGTTTTCAAAAGGTGCAATTTGTAGATTTAAAATATAGTCTCCGTCTTTAATTTTATTAGCTACATATACAAATTCTGTAATAGTAGCTTCGGTTCTTATGTCTCCATCTACATTCCAAAAGGCTTTATGTGCTAATAGTTTCCCATCGTCTTTTTCCTTATCTACACTTGGCAAATCTATAAGTAAATGTTGTATACCACAATCTCTAATATAAGCTGCTGCGGCTTCAGTTAAATATGGCCAATTGGTATTTGAGTATTGTCTTGATTTTTTGTCTTTTGTATTGGGCATGGTACGAATTACCAATGCTTCTGCTTTTTTATTTTTGATTAAAAACTGAATTTGATTTTTAGAAATCACGGCATCTTCTCCTATTAATTCTGGAGCAACAGAAATAACTTCGGCTAAAAAAATAAACCGTTTTAAGCATTTATTTATACTATAAAAATCTTCTGTAATATGACCTACACATTCTGTATGTGTACCATGTGCATGGGGATTAAAGGCTATATTATTAAAGTTTACAGAGGCACCTTCTTTTACGTTTGCTACCCAATCTCCTATTTTTACAGGCTCTATCTTAGGTTCGTCAATGTACCATGCATTGGCATTACTTTTCGATGCTTTTAATGTTATAGAAATATCTAATGGTTTAGATAAATCTATGGTATATTTTTTATTGTCTATGGTTATTATTGTATTCAATCGTCGTTAATTTTAAATAAATCTGATGCGATACCATCACTTAAAAACTTTCCTTTCTTTCTAACTAACAATCTATTGTCTTCAATATACAACAATTGTTCTGTTATATGCTTTTTAGACACTTTTAATAGGTAGTCTTCATAAGGTTTACCAAAATCGTGCCTAACTTTTTCTAACGATACTCCCCACACAGTTCGTAAGCCCGTCATTACATATTCGTTGTATTGATCTGTAGTGGTTAAGGTTTCTATTTCTGCTGGGAGTTCTTTATTATCTAATGCTTTAATGTATTTTGAATTGTTCCGTACATTCCAACTGCGCTCTTTTCCATTAAAAGAATGTGCCGATGGACCAATACCTATATAAGATTTCCCTTGCCAATAGGCTGAATTGTTCTTACTAAAAAAACCTTCTCTACCAAAATTAGACAATTCATAATGTATAAAATTTGCCTCTTTTAAGGTTTCTATTAATATATGAAATTGCTCTTGCGCCTTAGCATCATCTACATTAGCAATAATACCTTTTTCCACAAATGAAGCTAATGCTGTCTTGGGCTCTACAGTTAGTGCATAACTTGAAATATGATTAATCCCAAAAGATAAAGCAGTTGCTATATTTTTCTCCCATTGGGTGTTTGTACTTCCTGGAATACCATAAATTAAATCTAGAGATATATTGTCGAAATATTGTGTTGCCAGTTCTAAACATTGCAGAGCTTCTTCTGCATTGTGCGCTCGATTCATGAGTTTTAAATCGGCTTCAAAAAATGATTGAATACCAATGCTTAATCGATTTACTGGGCTTTTAGATAACTCAATGATTATATTCTTAGACAAGTCGTCTGGATTTGCTTCAAGCGTAATCTCTGGGTTATCAGAAACTTGATAATGCGTATACACTGCATTAATAATTAATTGTAACTCTTCTAGCGTTAATAGACTTGGTGTACCACCTCCAAAATAAATAGTTTCTACAGCTGTTGTTTTAAACTCGTCTTTACGCAGCTCTAATTCTGTTATTAAAGCCGTTACTAATTCATCTTTCTTTTTTAAGGATGTTGAAAAATGAAAGTCGCAATAATGACAGGCTTGTTTGCAAAACGGTATGTGGATGTATATTCCTGCCATTATATTTTACGTTTTCTTCCTTTTACAAGCTTTCTAGAATCTTCTCTAATTACTCTTAATTCTGGATTTACAGATTTAATAGTTTTAATATTCTCATCTGTAATAATTTCATGGTCTATTAACAAATGGGTAAGCTTTGGTAAGTTTGCTACTTCTGCTGGAATTGTTTTAAAACCATTATTATGTAACCATAAATTCTGTACATTTTTTAAACCTAATACTGGCTTAGGAAACTCTTTAAATCTATTATACGACAACCCGCAATAGTCTAATTTTTTAAGCTTTGAAAATGATTTTGGTAACACTTCTATATCATTGGTTCCTAAAGATAACTCTTCTAAACTAGACAAGCCGCCTATAGAGTTTGGGAGTGCTATTATTTTATTTGCGGCTAAATTAAGATGTTTTAAATTAATTAAATCTCCAATATCTTCAGGTAATGTTTTAATTGTTCCAGCATTTGCCACTATACTAACCAACTCGCTACAATTCGCTAATTCGTCACGTAACCGCCTCATACCATTAGGAGAGATATCTAACATTTGAAGACATCTTAAATCACCTATTGATTGCGGTAAATCTCTTAATTTCCCATTACTACCAATGTCTAAATATTTAAGCTTTGTTAGCGCTCCTATATTTTCATTTAATTCTCTAAAATCATTGAATGTTAAACTAAGCATCATTAAGCCTTTTAGATTTTTAATGTTATCTGGCAATGCTCTCAAATAACATCTATTTAATTCTAAAATTTTAAGATTAGGGAGTTTTGCTAAATCATTAAAAAGTTTCTCTTTATCTTTAAAACGGTTTCCAGATAAATTTAAATATTCTAATTTCTTAAATTGAAGTAAGGTTTCTGGTAATTCTTTTAAATTAGAATAACTTAAATTTAAGGAGTAAACTTCCACTTTAGTTTTTAATAGACTATCTAAATTTTTAGTTTTTTCTAGACGGAAAAAACGATTTATTAATGCTGATTTGAAATAAATACCGTCTTCAAAAATATTTACATCAGAGCAATAATTTTTTATAGCCTCTTTAATATCCGACAATGCAACATCCGGCACCTTAAAATCTGCAAGTTCATTGAAATCTAACTGATCTTTTTCTATAGATTCTAAAAACGGTCTATCTATTTCAAAACCTCTTTCTTGTAATGCAGCAGCCTCCCACATTGCGCTTTCTTTATTTCCTCCAAAATATTTAGAAAGCACCCAATAGTAATATGTATTTCTTAAATCTTCATAATCCCCTTCTAGTGTTAATCTTTCTTTATAGGATTGCTCTGCAATATCAAACTGTTTATTTGCAAATGCTATATTTCCTTTCCAGGCTAGTAAATAAGCATTTTCTCCTTTAGAAGCTATAACTTCATTAATACCTTTTAATGCTAAATCTAATTTATTATCTAAAAAATAGGCTTGTACTCTTACTGTTTTAATAACATCGTCATTAGGGTATTTAGTTAAATACAAACTTAAATCTTCTACTACTTTTATTAGGTCTCGATTTTCTGTTTTTGAAGCAATTAATGCCCTAGATAAGTGCAATTCTGCACTATCTGGATTACGTTTTATTATTTCGTCTATAAGAGGTTTTGAGTTCTCCCAATTACGGTTATTGTATGCAGTATTATATCTTTCTTGCAGTTCTTCATCACTTAATAAATTTGAGCATGAACTTGCACACACACATAACAACAAAGCCATTATAAGTCTTATCATATTAAAATATTATTCTATAATTTTTTGTTTCCTATCTGTATTGGTGGAATCAAACTAGGGCTTCTATTAAATTTATACAAGTTATTTAAAATTGAATCTTGTAATGGTTTTAATTCTTCTTCATTAAAAAAGTCTACTTCTTAACCCGCTTTTCATTCTGCTTTACAAAAGCACTCCAACCAGAGTAACTTTTACCAATCTCAACACGACCTTGGTTATAAAAATGACAAACAGCAGCTCCCAATCCATCCATAGAATCCAGGTTTTTTGGTAAGGTTTTTATCCCCAACATGCTTTGTAGCATTTTTGCAACTTGCTCTTTACTAGCATTACCATTTCCTGTAATGGCCATTTTAATTTTTTTAGGTGCATATTCAGTAATTGGGACTTCTCTCGACAATCCTGCTGCCATAGCAACACCTTGTGCACGACCAAGCTTTAACATACTCTGTACGTTTTTACCAAAAAAAGGCGCTTCTATTGCTATTTCGTCTGGGTGATGTGTGTCTATTAATTCTATAGTGCGTTCAAAAATGAGTTTTAGTTTAAGGTAGTGGTCACTGTATTTTTTTAAGTCTAACTCATTTAATTGCAGAAAATGCATTTTTTTATTGACCACTTTTATGAGTCCAAACCCCATAATGGTAGTCCCAGGATCTATCCCTAATATTATTTTTTCTTCTGCCATTTAATCGTTACAAGTTCTACATCCGCTTAAAGAAAATGAAACGCCTACAGTTGCTGTAAATAAATTTCCGTTAAAGGAACCAAATCCTTTTGTTAAAGGATCAAACTCGCTTGCAAAACCAAAAATATACGATGTATCTAAATATATAGAAACCGTACTTGCTATTTTATAATGAAACTCTAAACCTCCCATAACATTTAAAAACGAGATGTTATTATCTTTAAAATCTCCCAAAGGTTTTATTATAGAATAGCCTGGTCCTACATGCCCTACTAATGCTATTCCTACTGGTAAAAAAGTAATATCATTGGTAGCATCGTACACAAACTGTGCATTTATTCTTGTATAATTTACTTTAAATTCTGGTGTATTATCATCATTAGCTATTCTATTATATCCGAAATCTAATTTCGCTCCTATTTGCGGTTTAAACATACGTTGTATGCCTAAGTTTATAGTAGGGAAATTAGTTGACTTTGCAACAAATGGTCTTACTAAACCATCTTGAGCTGGGCTATTTAAACCCACAGCAATTTGGGCTTTCCATCTGCTGGTTTCTATTTGAGCAAATGTGTTAGTTAATCCTAATAATAAAAAGGCAAAAAGGCAAAAGTATTTTATTGGGGTCTTCATTATAATATATTTGATTTAATTTGCAACACGTAATACACCAACTTGTTTTACGCATGACATTATGTTATTATGAATAGTACGTTACCATACAAAACTAAACAATTCTTTTTTATACTCATTAAATTGAGTATTGTTGTTGGCGCGTTTTATTTTATATACAATAAGTTAGTTAATAATGGAACTTTAGATTTTCCTGTATTTATTGAAATTGTATCTAAAAATAACGTGTTTTCTATTAAAAACGTATGTTTCTTGTTGGTTTTAACGGGATTTAATTGGTTTTTCGAAATTATAAAATGGCGACTTTTAGTATCTTCTATTAAAAAAATTACTTTTAAAAATGCTTTAGAACAGAGCTTAGGCTCATTAACAGCTTCGCTTTTTACGCCTAATAGAATTGGAGAATATGGTGCTAAAGCTATTTATTTTTCTAAAAACAGTAGAAAACGAATACTCCTTTTAAACTTAATTAGTAATCTCATGCAAATGAGTATTACTGTTATTTTGGGTTGTATCGGTTTTTGGGTGTTCTCTAATATTTATGCTATAACAATAGATTACCTAAAACTATCCAAAGGCATTATTGTTATCCTTATTGTTATTAGCTTTTTCATTCTAGGTATTAAACAGAGTAAATATAAAATTAAAGGGCTTTCTATTGAAAAAATTAAACAGTTTATTTTTAAATTGCCTTTAAGAATTAAAGTTCTTGGGGTTCTATTGTCTTTAACTCGTTATGCCGTTTTCTCATTTCAGTTTTATGTATTATTAAAACTTTTTGGAGTGCCATTCTCTTATTTTGAAGCGATGACTATTATTACATCATTATATCTACTCTCATCTATAATTCCGTCGTTATTTATTTTTGATGTCATTATAAAAGGTAGTGTTGCTGTGTATTTATTTTCTATAGCTGGCGTTAATGAATTAACTATTTTATCTATTATCACATTAATGTGGTTACTTAATTTTGTAATACCAAGTGTTTTTGGAAGTTATTATGTTCTTAACTTTAACCTCCCTAAAGAAGACCTTATATGAGTTTACTTTTTATATGTATAACATTAATTTACTTAATATTAATAGGTAGTTTTATTATTGGTTTTGATAAGGTTGAATCGTTTACCGTTGCAGACTTAAAACCAAAAACTACATTTTCTATTATTATCCCCTTTAGAAATGAAGCTGAACACCTTCCCGAGTTATTAGCGTCTTTGATGCATCTTAATTACCCTAAGCATTTGTTTGAAGTGTTATGTATTGATGACGATTCTAATGACAACTCTGTAGCACTAATCTCTGAATTTTCCGAAGCTCATCCTGAATTCCAAATTCGTGTTCTAAATAATATAAGAACCTCAAATTCTCCTAAAAAGGATGCGATTACTTCAGCTATAAATAGTAGTCAATATCATTGGATTATAACAACTGATGCAGATTGTATACTTCCAAAATACTGGCTAGACAGTTTTGATGCTTTTATTCAACAAAAAACAAAGGAATTAATAATAGCACCTGTTACTTATACTGATATTAATTCTAGTTTAAAACGTTTTCAATTACTCGATTTTTTAAGTTTAATGGGCGCCACCGTTGGTGGGTTTGGTATTAAAAAACCTTTTCTATGTAATGGCGCTAATTTAGCATACAGCAAACAATTATTTAATACCGTAAATGGTTTTAAAGGCAACGATACGATTGCTAGTGGCGATGATATTTTTTTATTGGAAAAGGCTTTAAAATTGAATAAAAACAGTGTTGGGTATTTAAAATCGCAACATGCTATTGTACAGACTAAACCTCAACCCAATTGGAACAATTTAATTGCGCAACGTAAACGCTGGGCAGCAAAAACATCTAGCTATAACTCTTTATTTGGGAAATTTACTGGATTAATAGTTTTAGCCATGAACGGCACATTAATTTGTGCTTTAACCTTAACGCTTTTAGGATTATTTAACCTTAGACTATTTCTTTATTTGTTTATTATAAAATCTGGAATCGATTTTTTATTACTATTTAAAACAAGCCAGTTTTTTAATCAAGAGCGTTATTTAAAGTCCTACATTATATCTAGTATTGTTTATCCTTTTTTTAGTGTATATATCGCATTTATTTCGCTATTTACTACCTATAAATGGAAAGATCGAACATTTAGCAAATAGCGAATTCTAGTTATTCGCTTAAAATTTTTACTTTTACAGTAAATCCAAATCCCAAATACAATGAAAAAATTAGTCGTTTTATTAGCTTTCATAGCCTTTAGCAATCTGGCTTTTTCCCAAGAAACCTACACTATTAACAACGAAACTCTTGAGTTAAAAACTGAAGTCGATGGTACTTTAGACTTACTTTGGAATACGTTTAACGGGCAATATCGTTACTTTGTTAGAACAAATGATGGAAATATTAGTGAATTAAAAAACACCAAAGGGGCTGATAACAGTTACCAAGAAGAGTACAAAAAAACACTTAGTGATTTAACGGCCCAAGACGCCTCTAAGGTTAAATTAACTACGTACAGTTTAAAATCTTTTATTAACGATTATAATGTCTCTGCAGATGCTAGTTACACGAGTAATGATACTAAAACTAAATTAAAACTTAGGTTAGGTGTTTTTGGCGGATTAACTAATAATCCTTTTGTAAACAACCCTAATAATGAAACTGTACCACTTTTTGGAGCAGAATTAGAATTAGTATCTGATGCTGATTTACCTAAACAAGCTGCTTTTTTAAATATTAGACATAGCACAGATAACGATGCTTTTAAATATTCTGCAACACAATTTGCTTTAGGATATCGTTATAGAGTCATTAATAAAACTGGATTTAATATTTATGCGCAAACCAAAGCCGTAACCTTTACATCTGCTAAATCTACAATAAGCTATGTAGATGCAGAATCTAATGTTATTACAGAAGAATCTTCTGGTACTAGTTTCGATGCGCCTTTTGTATTTGGAATTGGTGCAGATATTAAATTAGGAAATGGTTATGTAACGCTAGTTTACGATTCTTTATTTGCTGTTTTTATAGACAATCAAGGTAATTTCTCTACAGATTTTGCTGTTGGTTATAAATTTAACTTATAGTGCGTGCGCTAGATAAAACGTCTAATCCTGTCTTTACAGGCTACTTTTGGGATGACCCCAAAGATTCGCAACGTAAATTAACTGTTGGCGGTATTCTTATTAAAACGCTGTTCTCATTAGCAATTATAACTGCTATTGCTGTTGGTATATGGAAACTACATAGTACAGGTACCAATATTAAATGGTACACCACAGGAGGTATGTTAGGCGCTATAGTTATAAGCATTATTATTTCTGTTAGAAAGCACTGGGCACATATTTTAGTGCCTCTGTATGCTGTAGCTAAAGGCTTTATGCTAGGTGGTATTACGGCTTACGCCCACGATAGATTTCCAAATATGCCTTATCAGGCTATTGGCGTTACTATTGTTACCTTTTTTGTGGTTTTAACCTTATATCAAACACGTATTATTGTGGTTACAAAAAAACTAAGAAGCGTTATTATTACTGTTTGTGCTAGTATTTTTGTTGTGTATATTATCTCGTGGATTTTAGGCTTTTTTGGTATTAAATCTTTTATCTGGGGTACCTCTTGGATCGCTATTGCTTTTAATATTGTTGCTGCTACTTTTGCAGCTCTGTCTTTACTTTTAGATTTCGATTATATAGAACGTCAAAAAAATCGTGCGCCAAAATATAACGAATGGCTTGCTACTTGGGGACTTTTAGTAACTATTGTTTGGTTATATGTAGAAATTTTGAGGTTAATGAAGAAATTGTCTATTCGTTTTTAGCATACAGACAGACACATTAATTTTTAAAATTCTTAATTTACAGCAATTACAATAGGTAATTTAAATTCTGTCTTTACTGGTTTATTACGTTTTAGCGCGGGATGTATTTCGGGAAGTGCTTGTAGACTATTAGATAGTAATATTTCTATATTTGGAATTTCCACTCTGGTTATAGAGTCTACTTTCATGCTTTTTAAATCTAAAACTCCTGATTCTGAAATTTGAATTTCCAACACTATGGTATCATTAATATCTTGAGTTACAATTATAGTCTCGTTTGCTAAACTATTTGTTATGTAGGAAGACAGTGTGTTTTCAAAACAGTGTTTTCTATCTTCTTTTTCAATAGAGTTTTCACAAGATGTAAAAACAGGATATGCATCTACTTCGTTCCAATTAAAGGTTCTTAATTCTTCCTCTAAAATATCTTCCGTTGCTATTTTTTTAGCATCGAAATAGTTACACGATGTAAAACTTAATAATATTAAAAAGAAAATGGCCTTTTGCATAACTTAATCTGAAGTTGAAAAGTACAATTTTTTTATTTAATTTCTATTCTTGCTTCTTTTCTTCTCCTTTTAAAAACTGTTCTTTTTTAAGTTTAGACAAACTTTGCTTTGCCATATTAAGAAATGGGCTTTTAGCATTATGCTTAATAAAGTTTTCGTATAACTTTATTTTAGCATCCGTATCCTTATAATAATCTGCTTTTGTATGCACTATTAAAAATCCCGCATATACATTGTTAGGATTTTCTTTTAAAGCATTTTTATAGGCTTTAATAGCCTTCTCTGGCTGTTTTAAATAATTATAGACTCTAGCTAAATCTGTATACTCTTTATCTAATGGATAGTTTTCTAATGTTATAGATAAACTTATGTATTGCTCTGCTTTTTCATAATCTTTTTCCTTTTCATATAATAATCCCAAATTGTATAGGTTTACGGTATCTTCATTATCAAACTTTAACGCTTTTTTTATATAGGCTATAGCTTCTTCATTTCTATACGTTTTTGCATAACAATCGCTTAATTTCTCGTAAATAAATTTAGAAGACTCTCCTAGACTCAATAATTTTTCGAACCATAACACGGCTTTGTGGTATTTCTGTTGATGAAAAAAACCTTGTGCTTTTAAACTTATTAATGCTGCATTATTCTCATAACTATTTAAACCAACATTTATATATTGTCTTGAAGTTTCGTAGTTTCTTTTTACTAATTGAAATTTTGCTAACTTGAAAATAGCTTTTTGATGGGTATTATCCATTTCGTATGCTTTAAGAAAATACGCTTGTGCCTTATCTCTATTATCTAACTGTTTTTTAACAGTATCTATTTTCTCTTTTGACATTTTTTTAATGTCTCGTATTTGTTCTGTTGCTAGGCCTAGCTCGTAATAATAATTTGGGTTTTTAGCATCTAATACTATTAATGCTTCAAATAGTTTTGAAGCTTCTTTATACTTTTTAGTTTTTGCTAAAAGTTTAGCGTATTCATATTTTATAAGCAATTGCTCTGGAAAAGCTTCTGTTGCTAATTTATAATTCAATAAGGCATTATCGTAACTTCCAATACCTACATACGCTTTTGCTAATTTTACGTATACATCTTCTTTTGGATTGTGCAATTTATAATTTTCTATAGCTTTAGTAAAATTACCATAAGTATACAAACTATCTGCAATGCGTAAAACCGAAGACTGTGCTTCGGCTTTACATGAGAGAAGTAGTAATATTTGAATTAAAAAAAACCTTCCCATTTATTTTATTTCAAATTTTATTGGCAAATAATACTTAGTACTTGCTGCTTTACCATCGTACTCTCCAGGAGCAAGTTTAGGTAATAACTCCATTACTCGTCTAGCTTCGGCTTCAAACTCCTTGTATTCAGCTCTAAACCTTAAATCATTTACAATACCTTCCTTATCTATATTAAAGAAAACAGAAATTTTATGTTTCCCAACTTCACCAAAAGCCTCTAGTTTTTTAGTGTCAAAGTTCTTCATTACCAATTGTGCTATTTTATCGCTAAAACATTTTTTAAGTGCTTCGTTAGACATTGATGCATCACATCCTGGGTACGTAGGTACTTTGTCCAATTGTACAAAAGCTATTGACCCATCATCAATAGGTTCTGTTTTTGGCATATTTTTCCCGTTCATTTTAATAATATTTACTTTTGCTATATCTCCAGAATTCAAATACCTGACCCCTTTTTGTGTGTATTTAGAAATTGTAGTCCCATCTGTAAATGTTATATCAATTTGATTATTATAACTTTCTGGTATCGCTTCACTTTCAGCATGTACACTATAAGTCGTTACTTTTGTTGCTCTATCAAAAGAAACTCGAATATTATAATCTTCACTATTAATTCTTACAAACTTCTCTGCTTCATTGTGTAATTCTTGTTTTTCTTCTGAAATAACTTCATTTTCTTCTAGAGTAACTGTGTAGCGTTCTAAATTTTTATTTACTGTTACAACATCTTCTTTTACAGCATCATCAGAGCAGGATGTATAAAATAACATTCCTAATACCATAGGCATTAATAAAGCATACTTAATTAAATTAACTTGTTTTGATTTCGTTTTGTTTAACATAATAATTCGTTTTTTGATTAATGATTTTTTAAAAAATGGGTTGATGAAGGATACCTTTTTCGTTTGAAAAACTTGAGCTAATAAATTTTCATAATAGGCAGTTTTATTAATCTTTACAGCTTCAGAATCGGCAACAAACTCATGTATATCTGCTATTTTTCTTTGGTACATGTAGATCAAAGGGTTAAACCAAAATAGAATGCGTAGTACTTCAAAAAACAACAAATCTATGCTATGTTTTTCCTTAACATGTACTTCTTCGTGAGCAATTATAGCTTTCTTTTCGTCTCCCTTTATCTGTTCTCCTATAAAAATATAGTTGAAGAATGAGAACGCCAATTCACTATTTAATAGCTGAACTAAAACCGCTTCTTTAAATTTTGTTTTTGGGTTTTTATAGGCTAAAAATAGAATTCTAGATAATTTATATATAAATAATGCTGCTGCTACAATGCATCCCAAATAGAATACAATATCCCATGCAAAAAAAGATTCTGAGTTAGTATTTAATGTTTCTAAAACCGGTCTATTTGCATCATTAACAACTTCATTTGCACCTCCATTTAATACTATTTCAGAAAGCCCTATGGTATATTCTACGGGGATTACTGTTTTAAAAGATTCTATTTTTATAAAAGGTAAAGTAATAGATAACAGTACAGATGCTAATAAATAGAACCTATTCCAGTTAAAGAATGTTTCTCGTTTTAAAAACAAATCGTAAACCATTAAAAAGAACAACTGAAATACGATGGTTTGTATAATATAATGTAACATAATTATTCTTTTTTATTAATTTCTTTTAATACAGATTCTAATTCGTTTAGATTGATATCATTTTTTTTCATAAAAAAGGACACCATACTTTTAAAGGAACCTTGAAAATAATTATCCACCAATTTATTTATAGACTGGTTACTGTACTCATGCTTTTCTAGTAAAGGGAAATAAATATGTCCTTTTCCTTTTTTCTCATAGTCTACAAAGCCTTTGCTTTCTAAAATCCTAACAATTGTAGACACTGTATTATAAGCTGGTTTTGGATCTGATAACTCTTCTATTATCTGCTTAACATTTGCTTTTTTTAGCTGCCATAATACCTGCATTATGTCTTCTTCTGCTTTTGTTAATTGTTTCATTTTTTAACTAAGTTTTTAGTTCAACCACATTACAAATATAACTAAATATTTAGTTTGAACTAATTTTTTAGTTTAAAATGTAACATTTTTTTTATTTGTGCGTCTTATTGATAAATGTTTTAAATGGATATTCTTTTAACCGTTTTTGGTTTCTTATTTATTTGTTTTGGTTTAATAGGTAGTATTGTACCTGTATTACCTGGCCCTCCATTAAGTTGGATTGGACTTTTATTATTACACCTTACAGATGCCATACCAAACGATTGGTTATTTTTAACAGTAACGCTTTTAATTGCACTAGCAGTATTTGCTCTAGATTATATTATACCTGCTATTGGCACTAAAAAGTTTGGAGGTAGTAAGGCTGGTATGATTGGCACCTCTATAGGTTTAATTGTTGGTATAATTGCCCCTATTCCTTTTGGAATAATTATAGGCCCTTTTGTTGGTGCGTTAATTGGGGAATATACTAATAAGGCTGATTCTGCTACAGCAATAAAAGCAGCTTTTGGTTCTTTTCTAGGTTTTATAACTGGTACCTTTTTAAAGTTTATTGTTGCTGTTATTTATTTAGGATTATTTATTAAAATATTTTGGGACTATAAAAGTATTATCTTTTAAAACCAAACTGTACTAAAAGAAGAAACCTTATGGCTTTCCGTGTGAGAAAACCATAAGGCTAGTGTAAATGTGCTATTACCAACTAAATTCTATCGAGGGACTGAATTGAGTTAATGATTGTTGATGATTCAAAGATAAAACTTATTTCTCATGTCGGTTACGGCTTTTACCGTAACAGCATTACGGTTTTTCCCGTAGTATTTAATTATACTCTTACATAAAAGGCTGTGAAAAAAAATAAAAAAAATAAAATTTTAACATTTAGAGGCACAAAAAGTGCAGATTAGTTTATAAAACCTTTAGATCTTGCCTCTTGTATTAGTGTTTCATCTTTACCATCTTCTATATCAAAAAGTTCTTTTAAGTGCTTTTTACGCTTTTCAATCATACTTAAAGACAAATCTATATGATTTCTAATATCTTTTGTTTTTATACCTTTAGATAGTAAATGAAGTATTTGATGATTAATTTCATCTAATTCTATAGCACTAGAAATAATGTTCCTAATCACATTATTTACAGTTCCACTATAAAATGGTGGGTTATTTAAAACAGCCTTGAACGCACTTGCTAATTCGCTAGACGTTAAATCACTTTTTATTAAAAAACCATCTGGGTTTATATTTTTAATAACACTATGTATTCTATAAGGTTCATCGAACATAGTTAATAACACAACTTTAGAATGTGGTAAATTTAATCTAACAAACTCGGCTAAGTCTATACCAGACTTAAATTTATTATCTGAAGACGCAGGAATACTTACATCAAAAAAGAAAACATCGTAAGGCTGCTCTATAGCTATAGATTTATTAATTGCTTTTATAGATTCATCACAATTGGTTGCAATGTCTATAATAAGTTCTTCATTTTCTTTTTTTGTAGCTATAAGTGTGTTTTGATACCCTTCTATAATCATAGGGTGATCGTCTGTCATTAATATTCTAATGCTTTTTTGTTGCATTGTACAGGATAAATTAAATTAATTGGGGACTCTTATTTCTATTGTTGTTCCATGCGTAGCTTTGGTTTGTATATTTAGCACACCTTTTATCTCCTTTACACGAGATTTCATATTTTTAAGACCTATTCCTTTTTTGGTCTTATTTTCATCGAAACCAGAACCATCATCTTTTATTGCTAAAGATATTAAATTATTTTGTTGTTTGAATAGTATATCTACTCTTGTTGCATTAGCATGCTTATAAATATTTTGCAACGACTCCTGTATTATTCTATAAAAGTGAATTTTTGTTTTGTTAGATATAGCATCCCAATTAATATCCTGATCTGCCTTAATACTGCTTTTTAAATTATAAGCTAGTGTCTGTGTTTCTACTAAAGTTTCTATAATATCTAGGAATCCAGAGTGTGCTATAAAATCTGTATTAAGGTCATGAGACACTTTACGAATGTCTTGTTCTATTACTTTAAGCTCATTAATATAATTTCCTCTATTGGCAACAGCTTCTTCTGTTTTACTTAGGTTTAAACTGTCTAAACTTAATCGTGCACCAAAGAGCCTCCCCAAAATGCCATCGTGTAATTCTTGAGAAATACGTTGTTTTTCTGCAGCTCTAGCCTCATCCATTTTGTCTTGCTGCGACAACATTAAGTTATAGATTTCCTCATTAGCTTCTTGCTGTTGCTGTGCTAATTGTAATTCTTTATTTTTTTCGCGTTGCGATTTTATAATGTATAAAAAGAATAGTGTTACTAATAGAGCTATGGAGGTGATAATTAACCATTCGTTTTGTTTAGAAAATTGATTTCTTTCTTTTCTAATTTTATCAGTTTCTAGATTAATTCGAGCAAATTTATTCCTGATAGAACGTTCAGCTAAGACTAAACTATCATTTAATTTAATGTGCTTATATAAATATTTTTTTGAAGAATCTCCAACCTCTATTTTTGATTTAAGTATTAAAGTATTTAAAATAGTCTGATTTGCTATTAATTCTTTTGCTAAGTTATATGAAAGATTGGCATAATACGAAGCTGAATCTTTTTTATTTATTTTTAAAAAATATTCTGAAAAGTGCTCACTAGTATTCATTATTTCAAAATTATCTTTCTCATTTTTGGCTGTTTCTAGTGCCTCTCTGAATAGCGCTTCTATCTCATTATATTGTTTTTCGTTATTTAACAATTTACAATATGCTAAACTAGATAATAAAGACGAATAGGTACTTGGGTCTTTATTTTTTATAGATTTATCAGTTAAAATTTTCAAAAATTCTTTGTTAGCAATATTGTAGTCTCCTTTTCTTCTATAAAGTATTGCTATGTTTGTTTTAGAATAAAGATTTAATAAATAGTCGTCTTTAATTTTTTTACTAAAAACTAAAGCCTTATTATGATATTCAATTGCTTTATCATATCTACCTATCTGACCAGAAATAATACCAATTAAATTATTAAATTTCCATAACTCTCCATATACATGATCATTTTTAGGTAATTTTTCTAAAATTCGTATTCCTTCTATCGCGTTAATTTCACTTCCAATAAAATCTCGTTCACCTCTTTGTATTCTAGCCATATTAGACAAAACATCAGCTTCAAGTTTTTTTTTATTACTTAACCTATAAAATTTTCTTGCTTTATAATAATAATTATACGCACTATCTAGCTTGTTTTTTATTTCATCAAAATAATATCCTAGATTATGGGAAATATATCCCATTTTTAATGTGTCATTCAACTTAGCTGCTAACTTTAAATCTTTATGATTAATACTATACAGCGAATCAATATCATTATTTATTAGAAACAGGTATGACAAAACTCTATTACTAGCTAAAATGGTACTATCCCTTCTCATATTCTTGGACATTTTCACAGCTAATCTGGCATAATCAAGTTGTTTTTCTATTCCTAGTGATTTATTATTAGCTAAATCTCTTAACGTCTGAATACTATCAAAACTCTCAAAATCTTTATTTTGAGCAAAAATATATTGTGAAAATATAATTGAAAAAAAAAATATTAAAATAACTCTCAAGATTATATATATATTATGCGTTTATCAAATTTATAATAATTTTAACTAAAAAATAAAATTCTTTCATCTCATCAACGAATCATATTTTATACTCTAATACAGAATTCTTGTCAAGTTAACACAATTAATTTTCACTATTTCATGACTCGATATATTTTTCATAATTCCGGATTATTTAGACTATTTTCAATAGTCCAACTGATTAAGAACTAATAAATAATGTAGGTTTAGAATTCATAATTAATTATTTTTAGCCTTGTGGTGGTATATTTGCGCCTTTTTCTCGCTCAGTAAATGCTGTTAATTTAACTTTCGATTGTTTCA
>CANLUH010000031.1 GCA_947494205.1 uncultured Flavobacteriaceae bacterium
GTTCGCTTTTTCCTTGGATTTTCTGAATATTTCATAAATAAGTTGAATTTGTGTCAACTTATTTCAGGACGGGACATTTACAATAAAAAAAGCGACGTTATTAACGTCGCTTTTTTTATACAATTAAAGTTAATTTATTTTTTAATAATAAACTGTTCACTAACAGTTTCTAATTCAGCATCTGTTAATTTAGAAGAAGCTTTTAATTTCTTTACAAATTCTGCTACTTCTTTAGGAGTCGCTGGGCAGCCTAAGTTGTCACCTTTAGCATTAAGAGAGCCTTCAATAAGTTTACCATTACTATCAAAAATCACCCAAAATGGAAGTCCAGCGTTGCCACCACTGTAGCGATCATAAATAGCTTGAGCTCCAGGATTTTCTAAAGCTTTATTCTTTTTAGATTCCATAACCGTTAAGTGTTCTATAACATAATTATCTTCGAACATCTGTTTAGTAGCTTTAGACATCATGTTTTTGTCCATTTTTTTACACCAGCTACACCAAGAAGCATGGAACATTATAAAAACGTTCTTATTTTCCTTTTTAGCTTGTGCATAGGCGTTTTCAAGAATGACTTTAGAGTCTTCTTGAGCATTTACAGTTGTTATGTTAGCAATAACTAAAGCAACGCAAAGTAGTAAGTGTTTAATTTTCATAGGTTTATTTTTTTATATGTTAAAAATATGCTTTTTAAATTATAGAAATTAGGATTTATAGAATATTTTTTTAGATATTTGCAAAAGAAATAACAAAGACATGACATTTATTCAATTACATCATCATCATTTTCATACTGGCAATCAAGCGAGCTGAAAATGTATTGAATAAAATCAACATATTTAAAAACCCGTTTGAACTAATCAAACGGGTTTTTTGTTTCTACTTGTATGATTTAGTTCAAAAAAATTAAGAAAAGTAGAATAATGAACAAATTAAAAATTGCAGTACAGAAATCCGGAAGACTAAACGAGGATTCCATGAAAATCCTTAAAGACATTGGAATTTCTATAGACAATGGTAAAGATCAACTAAAAGCATCTGCGCAAAATTTCCCTCTAGAAGTATTTTATCTTAGAAATGGAGATATCCCTCAGTATTTAAGAGATGGCGTGGTAGATATTGCTATAATTGGCGAAAACGTATTAATAGAAAAAGGCAACGATTTACCAATAGTAGAGCGTTTGGGGTTTTCAAAATGTAAAGTCTCTATAGCAGTACCAAAAGAGTCTACAGCAAATGCATTAAAAGACCTAGAAGGGAAACGAATAGCAACATCTTACCCCAATACAGTTAATCAGTTTTTAGAACAAAATGGCATCACGGCTAATCTTCACATTATTAATGGCTCTGTAGAAATAGCACCAAACATAGGTTTAGCAGACGGTATTTGCGATATTGTTTCCAGTGGTAGCACATTATTTAAAAACGGCTTAAAAGAAGTAGAAGTATTATTAAAATCGGAAGCAGTATTAGCCGTATCTCCAAAAATCTCTTCAGAAAACAAAACACTGCTCGAAAAATTACAATTTAGAATACAATCTGTATTAAAAGGAAGAAACTCTAAATACGTTTTGTTAAATGCACCAAACGATAAATTAGATGACATTATAAGTATACTACCAGGAATGAAAAGCCCAACAGTATTGCCATTAGCTGAAGAAGGATGGAGTTCAGTACACTCAGTAATCGATAAAAATGCCTTTTGGGAAGTAATAGACGAACTAAAACAAAAAGGCGCACAAGGCATTTTAGTATGTCCAATCGAAAAAATGGTGCTTTAATACTCTAACTAACTCCTAGACAACAGATGAAAACAATTATAAATCCAGAAAGAAGCGATTGGGCTACAATTTTACAAAGACCAACACAAACAATAGACGATATAGAAACAACCGTTAATCAAATTTTCGATGATGTAAAACGTAACGGAGACAAAGCTATAGACAAGTATACCAAGTTATTTGATGGTGTTAACCTAGAAACTAATGTCGTTACTCTTGAAGCTATAGAAGAAGCCTCTGCATTAGTGCCAGAAACATTAAAAGAAGCTATAAAAACAGCAAAAGCGAATATAGAAACCTTTCATAAAGCACAAAAAACAGAAGTCGTATCTGTAGAAACCATTAAGGGCGTTTCTTGTTGGCAAGAAAAAAGACCTATCGAAAAAATAGGATTATACATTCCTGGCGGTACAGCACCATTATTTTCTACAGTTTTAATGTTAGCTGCTCCAGCAACAATTGCAGGATGTAAAGAATTGGTGTTATGTACACCACCGAATAAAAAAGGTAAAGTAGCAAACGAAATATTATACGCAGCACAATTATGTGGTGTAACTAAAATTATAAAAGTAGGTGGTATACAGGCCATAGCAGGTTTAACGTTTGGTACAGAAACTATTCCGGCAGTATATAAAATATTTGGACCAGGAAATCAGTTTGTAACAGTGGCAAAACAATTAGCAACCAAGTTTGGTGTTGCTATAGATATGCCAGCAGGGCCAAGCGAATTATTAGTAGTGGCAGACGATAGTGCAAATGCAGCCTATGTTGCTTCAGACTTATTAAGCCAAGCAGAACACGGGACAGATAGTCAAGTTATTTTAGTCTCTACTTCAAAAATGCTAATCGAAAAGGTTTCAAACGAAATTAACAAGCAAATAAGTGTATTGCCAAGAAAGGCTATTGCAGAGAAAGCTATTCAGAATTCAAAATTAATTTACGTAGAAGACGATGCAACAGCTTTAGAATTAATAAATGAATATGGCCCAGAACATTTCATTGTATGTTCAGAAAAAGAAGACCTCTATATTAATAGAATAAGTAACGCTGGTTCTGTATTTATAGGTAATTACACACCCGAAAGTGCTGGAGATTATGCCTCAGGAACAAACCATACCTTACCAACTAACGGATTCTCTAAAGCCTATTCTGGTGTAAATCTAGACAGTTTTACAAAGAGTATAACCTTTCAAAAAATAACAAAACAAGGACTATTAAATATAGGAAATACTATAGAATTAATGGCAGAAGCAGAAGGTTTACAAGCACATAAAAACGCTGTTAGTATTCGCTTAAAAGACCTCGTTTAAAGATAGATAATTTTAATCCATAACACCCTCTAACCAAATTAAATAATGTAGAATCTAAATTAAGTGCCTTAAATAACAAAGCAATATGAAAATTCAAGATTTAGTAAGAGAAAATATAAAAACGTTAGAACCGTATTCTTCAGCAAGAGATGAGTTTGAAGGGTTGAAAAAAGATATGGTCTTTTTAGACGCTAATGAAAATCCATTTAATAATGGTGTAAATCGTTACCCAGACCCACAACACTA
This sequence comes from uncultured Flavobacteriaceae bacterium, assembly GCA_947494205.1. Taxonomy (GTDB): domain Bacteria; phylum Bacteroidota; class Bacteroidia; order Flavobacteriales; family Flavobacteriaceae; genus JAHDHI01. The sequence continues at coordinate 3,338 of CANLUH010000031.1, forward strand.
TCGTATTAGAGAGTTGTTATCCAGCATTAGAAAAATAAGAATACAACATATTCTATTAGGCAATGGTAGCGACGAAGTATTAGATCTTATTTTTAGAGTCTTCTGCGAACCTAAAAAAGATAATGTTATTACATTACCGCCAACGTATGGTATGTACGGCGTGTTAGCAAATATTAACAATGTAGAGACTGTACAAGTAGCGTTAGATGAGAACTTTCAGCCTAGAGTAGATGCTATTTTAGAAGCAGCTAATGAAAATTCTAAACTTTTGTTTTTATGCTCACCTAATAATCCTACTGCAAATAGTTTTGAAAGTGCAAAAATAGAAAGGCTAATTGAGGAATTTAAAGGCATTGTGGTTATTGATGAAGCTTATATTGATTTTACAGAAGAAGAAAGCTGGATCCGAAAACTAAAAAAATATCCTAACCTAATTGTAATACAAACCTTATCTAAAGCATACGGAATGGCGGGAATACGTTTAGGAATATGTTATGCTTCGGAATATATTATATCTATGCTAAATAGGATAAAACCACCTTACAATGTTAATGAGTTAACACAACAGCGAGCAGCGAAAATTCTATTATATAAAGAAGGGTTAAAGCGAGAAGTTAATGTAATATTAGAAGAACGAGAGCAATTAATAAAATCTTTGAAAACCATTCCATTTATAGAAAAAATTTACCCTTCAAACGCTAATTTTATTTTGGTAAAAGTTGATGATGCAAATAAACGCTATGCAGAATTAATAAAACACGGTATTGTAGTAAGAAATAGAACAACACAGTCGTTATGTGAAAACTGTTTACGATTAACAGTAGGCACATCTAACGAAAACAGAAAACTAATGTATGCCTTAAAACAGTTATAAAGGCAAAATAAAGACAGGTTTTCCACCTGCGTGGAAATGATAATAAAACAAAGATTCCCGCTTTCTCGGGAAATAAAATATGAAACGAGTATTATTTATAGATAGAGACGGTACCATTATAAAAGAACCGGCAGACGAGCAAATTGATGCGTTTGATAAGTTAGAATTTTATCCAAAAGTATTTCAATATTTAGGTAAAATAGCAAAAGAGTTAAACTACGAAATTGTCATGATAACCAACCAAGATGGTTTAGGCACAGAAGTTTACCCGGAAAACACCTTTTGGCCAGTACACAACTTTATTATAAAAACGTTTGAAGCTGAAGGTATTGTGTTTAAAGAGCAATTTATAGACAAAACCTTTGCAAAAGATAATGCGCCAACACGCAAACCCAATACAGGTTTATTAACCCAATATTTTACTAAGGATTACGATTTAGCAAACTCATTTGTAATAGGCGATCGTTTAACCGACGTAGAGTTAGCTAAAAACTTAGGAGCTAAAGGGATTTATATAAACGATGAGACTCATTTAGGAACAGATGAAATTACCGTAAAACGAAGTGATTTAGACGAATACATTGCATTAGAAAGCAACGATTGGGAAGTTATTTACACGTTTTTAAAAGCAGAAGAGCGCACAGGTAACATTACCAGAAATACAAACGAAACCAAAATAGATATCGCTTTAAACCTAGACGGAACTGGACAAAGTAATATAGATACAGGTATTGCATTTTTTGATCATATGTTGGATCAAATCTCTAGACACGGACAGTTAGACTTAAACATAAAAGTAGAAGGCGACTTAGAAGTAGACGAACACCATACTATAGAAGATACAGCTATAGCATTAGGAGAAGTCTTTGCAGAAACTTTAGGGAACAAGCTAGGGATAGAACGTTACGGATTCTGTTTACCAATGGACGATTGTTTATCTCAAGTAGCTATAGACTTTGGAGGGCGCAACTGGCTCGTTTGGGAAGCTGATTTTAAACGCGAAATGATTGGTAAAATGCCAACTGAAATGTTTATGCACTTCTTTAAATCATTTAGCGACGGCGCAAAATGTAACCTAAATATAAAAGCAGAAGGTACTAACGAGCACCACAAAATAGAAGCCATATTTAAAGCCTTTGCAAAAGCAATAAAAATGGCAGTAAAACGAGATGTAGAAAAAATGATATTACCATCAACAAAAGGCGTATTATAAAAATGCTTTTAGCGTCTTGCGGTTAGCTATTAGCCAACAGCAAAGAGCCAAAGGCCAAAAGCTTAATAATGAAACTAGTTATAATAGATTACGGTGCAGGAAACATAAAAAGCATACAATTTGCTTTTAAACGCTTGGGAGTAGAAGCAAAGCTATCTAATAATCCAGAAGATATTAAAGCAGCAGATAAAGTGATTTTTCCAGGAGTAGGCGAAGCAAGTTCGGCTATGCAGAAGTTAAAAGAAAGTGGTTTAGATCAATTAATACCACAACTAGAGCAACCTGTTTTAGGGATTTGCCTAGGGATGCAATTGCTATGCAATACAACCGAAGAAGGAAATACCAAAGGATTAGGGATTTTTAATGTAGATGTAAAACGTTTTACAAACGACGTTAAAGTGCCGCAAATGGGATGGAATACGGTAACGCAATTACAGTCTAAATTATTTAAAAATATAAATGAAAACGATTTTATGTATCTAGTACACAGTTACTATGCAGAATCTTGTAAAGAAACCATTGCGACCACAAACTATGGATTAGATTATGCTTCAGCATTGCAAAAAGATAATTTTTATGGCGTACAGTTTCATCCTGAGAAAAGTAGCATGGCTGGAGAACAGTTGTTAAAAAACTTTTTAGAGTTATAAATGGTATAACTGTAAAAGCCTACAGAATATATTTTGTACTCCATTAAAATAAGTTGTCTTACTGAGCGTAATCGAAGTATTCGAAGCTCTAAAGATTAACTAATTCTAAGATAAAGTATAGAAAATAGGACGTCAGTTCGAGTAATTTTCGAAGGATGAGAAAATTGTATCGAGAACTATTTTAAAGTAAAGAATAAGTGTTAATTAAAAAGATTCCTGCCTTTGCAGGGAATAAATATGAGAATAATACCAGCAATAGATATCATAGACGGAAAATGTGTACGCTTAACAAAAGGAGATTACAATACTAAAAAGATATACAACGAAAACCCGTTAGAGATTGCACAACAATTTGAAGACAGCGGTATAGAACATTTACACGTTGTAGATTTAGATGGAGCTAAAGCAAAACACATTGTAAACTATAAAGTCTTAGAACAAATAGCTACAAAAACAAATTTAAAAATAGATTTTGGAGGCGGATTAAAATCTAATGAAGACTTAAATATTGCCTTTAACTCTGGAGCAAACCAAATAACAGGAGGGAGTATTGCAGTAAAAGACGCGACACTTTTTGAAACTTGGATTACCAAATTTGGAGCAGAAAAAATTATTCTAGGAGCGGATTTTTATCCAGACACAGTAGGCGGTAAAATAGCAACTAACGGCTGGCAAGAAGAAAGTACTTTAGAATTAATCCCTTTTATAAAAGACTATCTTAAAAAAGGAATACAATATGTTATTTGTACCGATATTTCAAAAGATGGTATGTTACAAGGCCCTTCGTTTGAAACGTATAAAAAAGTAATAGATCAAGGAATAGTAATAACAGATGATGCAGATATTACGCGTTCTATAAAGCTAATAGCATCTGGAGGTATTTCTGCTTTCGATGAATTACCAAAACTAGTAGAATTAGGTTGCGAAGGTGTTATTATAGGAAAAGCCATTTATGAAAATAAAATAAGCTTAAAACAGCTAGAGCATTTTATATTGAATACAAAATAGTATAGAGAACTATTTTAAAATGAAAAATAAACGATTAATTTAAAAAGATTCCTGTTTTTACAGGAAATGAATATGCTAACAAAACGAATAATACCATGCTTAGATATTAAAAACGGAAGAACTGTAAAAGGTGTTAATTTCGTTAATTTAATAGATGCAGGCGATCCTGTAGAACTAGCAAAACAATATGCTATAAAAGGAGCCGATGAATTAGTGTTTTTAGATATTTCGGCAACTTTAGAAGGGCGAAACACTACTTTAGAAATGGTGCTAAGTGTGGCAGAGCAAGTAAATATACCTTTTACTGTTGGCGGTGGTATTTCGTCAATAGAAGACGTAGATAGACTTTTAAAAGCTGGAGCAGATAAAATATCTATAAACTCTTCAGCAGTAAAAAGACCAGAATTAGTAAATGAACTCTCAGGAAAATTTGGAAGTCAATGTATAACAGTAGCTATAGACGCTAAACAAATAGAAGGGGAGTGGATAGTACATTTAGCAGGCGGAAGTATTCCAACAGAATTGAACCTTTTTGAATGGGCAAAAGAAGTAGAAACGCGAGGCGCAGGAGAAATTCTATTTACCTCAATGAATAATGATGGCACCAAAGCGGGATTTGCAAACGAAGCTTTGGCAAAACTGTCCAATAGCTTAAATATTCCAATTATAGCTTCAGGAGGAGCAGGAACTATTCAGCATTTTGTAGATACGTTCGAAGTTGGGAAAGCAGATGCCGCATTAGCAGCTAGCGTATTTCACTTTGGAGAAATTCCTATTTCAGAATTAAAAGAAGCATTAAAAGAACGTAATATTCCTGTAAGAATATAAAGAACATACAGTTATTCCTACACAAGCAGGAATGACAGTTATATAAAAATAACGTCACTTCGAGTGATTTTCGAAGAAAGAGAAAATTGTATCGAGCAGCTACAATTGTATAACAAGACATTAGATAAATTATGACCATAGATTTTAATAAAAATAACGACGGATTAATTCCTGCTATCATTCAAGACGCTAATACTAAAACCGTATTAATGTTAGGGTATATGAATAAAGAAGCGCTAGAAAAAACAAAAGCAACTAATCTAGTTACTTTTTACAGTAGAACAAAACAGCGTTTGTGGACCAAAGGCGAAGAAAGTGGTAATGTATTAAACTTAGTAGATTTAAAAGTAGATTGCGATAACGACACTCTGTTAATTCAAGTGAACCCAAAAGGGCCAACCTGCCATAAAGGAACAGATACCTGTTGGGATACTACTAATTCTGAATCGTACGGATTCATTTCAAAATTAGAAAGCACAATAGAAGACCGCCGCACTAATGCAACTGGTGAAAAATCTTATGTAGCGTCTCTGTTTGAAAAAGGGATTAATAAAATTGCACAAAAGGTTGGAGAAGAAGCTGTAGAAGTGGTTATTGAAGCAAAAGATAATGACGATAATCTGTTTTTAAATGAAAGTGCCGATTTACTATTTCATTATTTAATGCTGTTACAAGCCAAAGGTTTTAAGTTAGATGATGTTGTTTCTATTTTAAAAGGACGAGAAAAATAGTATTTTAGTATCTAACTAATAATTCTATTGTTATGCAATTTAAAAACTATAAGATTTCATTACTAGAAGCAAGCCAAAGTGTGGCCTTCTTTAATCTTATAGAACATAATAGAGCGCGTCTCGAAGACTTTTTTGCTGGTACAGTTTCTAGAACTCAAACATTAGAAGAGACCTTACAATATTGTAAGCTAATTGAGCAGAGGATTGAAGATAAAACCTACTTTCCGTTTATAATAATAGATGAGAAAACACATCGTTTTGTCGGTTTGGTCGATGTTAAAAATATAGATTGGAATATCCCAAAGGCTGAACTAGGTTCTTTTATAGATAAAGATTACGAAGGTTTAGGTATTGTAACAAAGGCTACAGAATTGGTTATTAATACCATTATAGAAACACATCGTTTTAAAAAGTTACTATGTAGAGCAAGTAGTAGAAATCTGGGCAGTGTAAGTGTTATTCTAAAAAATGGTTTCGAATTAGAAGGTACGATACGAAGAGATTATAAAACGACGAAAGGTGAAATAGTTGATTTAAATTATTATGGACGTATTTTTGACTATAAAAACAAAGAATATTAATTTAAGAGTTTTATAGAGTTACTATCGTTATTAAGGTTGCTAGGTAATTCAAACAATTCTAATTCAAAATACGGTACAGAAGCTAAAGTATGATCAAAGATGTCTGCCATAATATATTCGTAATTTGCCCAACGTTTATCACTGCTAAAAGCATAAATCTCTAGAGGAACACCTTGCGAAGTAGGAGCAAGTTGTCTTACCATAATCATCATGTCTTCATTGATACCCGTATGTTCGTTAACATAAGTGTCTAAATATTTTCTGAAAACCCCAATATTAGTAAGGTTTCTTCCATTTATTAAAATGGTTTTGTCGATGTTTTTTGAAGTATTGTATTCGTTTATTTTTTCTTGCTGATTGTTTAAATAATCGGTAATTAATGTAATGCCTTTTAAGGATTCAACCGACTCTGGAGTTAAATATTTAATACTACTCTGTTTAATAATCAAAGCACGTTTAATACGTCTTCCGTCAGAACTTGTCATACCTCTCCAGTTTTTAAACGAATCGGAAATTAAAGCATATGTAGGAATGGTCGTAATGGTTTTATCAAAATTTTGAACCTTTACAGTTGCTAAATTTATTTCTATTACATCACCATCTGCACCGTATTTTTCGAATGTAATCCAATCGCCAATACGAACCATATCGTTAATAGAAACTTGAATGCTTGCTACAAAACCAAGAATAGTATCTTTAAACACTAAAATTATAATGGCAGAAATAGCACCAAGCCCAGTCATAAACTTCCAAACCGATTTCTCGGTTATAACTGCAAATGCTAGAATAATACCCGCAATCCATATAAAAATCATGAAGACTTGTATATAGCTATCAATAGGTTTGTCCTTTAAACGCGGTTTCGTTTTAAAATAATCTTTTAAAGAATTTAAAAAACTTCGAACAATCCTCAACGCTAGTATAATCCCAAAAACCTGTAGTACTTTCTCTATTATTGCATCTATAAAAAGAAAATCAGAAAATACAATAGGAGTAGCTTCTAGAACTATAATAAGGGGAATAATATGGGCAATGTTTCTTGGTAATTTATTTTTTACCAGAATATCATCAAAATTAGATTTTGTACGCAGTGCAAAACCACTAAAAATATTCAATAGAATACGTCTTACTATAAAGTCTACAATAAAAGCTATAATAATTAGCACTAATAATAATGCTAACATATTAAGGTATTTAGAAGTCGTTTCCGATAATCCTGAAGCAATTAAGTAATCGTATAGCCAATGTGTAATGCGTTGCATAGAACTCTTTTGTTTTAGGTTGCAAAATTAAGAGGATTAAATGAATTAGGGTAGCAATTAACAGTTAATTATAGATTATAATCCTCTAGTTTTAGAGTGTTAACTTCACTAACATTCATATTATCTAAAAGAATATCCCCCACACGAATACGAACTAAGCGTAAGGTAGGGAAACCGACAGCCGATGTCATTTTTCGTACTTGCCTAAATTTGCCTTCGGTTAATGTTATAGAAACCCAAGACGTAGGGCCGTGACGTTCGTCTCTGATTTTTTTCCAACGTACAGGTAAATCGGGAGGAGTCTCTAAAGCAAAGACTTTACAGGGTTTGGTTTGGTATTTTTTACCATCGAAACCTATTTCTACGCCGTTCTTAAGTTTGTTTATAGCTTCATCTGTAATAGCTCCATCTAATTGGGCGTAATACTCTTTTTCTATATGACGACTGTTAATGTAATTACTCAATTTACCATCTGTAGTAAGTAGGAGTAGACCTTCGCTTTTTTCATCAAGTCTACCAATAGGCATTGTGCCTTCTGGAAACTCGCCAAGTTCTCCAAGAAATGTTTTGCGCTTTTGTTGTGTGGAATTACTGGCAAACTGACTTAGCATGCCGTAAGGTTTAAATATTTTAAAGTGTTGATGTATTTTAGTTTCCATTTAAAATGCTGTAAACTAAATCTTTGGTCATGGTTTGCCCTTTTGCTTTTTCACGAATAGCATCGTAACTAAATCTAAAATCACAACCATTTTTGTAATTACTACAGCCATAAGCTGTTTTCCCTTTTATTACCTCTCCTTTTTTGCATTTAGGACAATGTAAGGCATCGCTTGTCGTACTTTTTGTAGCTTCTACTGTAGCTGCTTTTTTAGGCTCTAATTTTAGATTGAAAGCGTCGTCAAAGCGTAATAAACCTTCTATTTTACCTGCTTCGGTTTTAAAACCTTTTAAATTTACGGTAGAGCCTTTTTGCAATAAACGAATGTATTGTTTTTCGGAAATGGTTTTCTCGTTAAATTTAAATGGCAGCATAAAACGGCATCCTGCTTTAAACTGACTGCACCCGTATGCTGTTTTTCCTTTTATAAGTTTGCCTTTTTTACATTTAGGGCAGCTTTCGTTTGTAATCTCTGCACTTGCTTTTTTAGAAGCTTTCTTAACAGGTGTAGGTTTTGCAGTTACATGAGAAATATTGGCTTTTTTAGCTTCGCTACGAACTTCGTATACTAGATGGTCTACCATACGTTTCATTTGCTTTATAAAGCTTCCGGCGTTATAATTCCCTTTTTCTATTTCTTTTAATTGCTTTTCCCAAGACCCAGTTAGTTCTGCCGATTTTAATAGTTGGTTTTGTATGGTATCTATTAACTGAATCCCAATAGTAGTTGGTAATACTTGCTTTTTATTTCGTTTTATATATTTACGTTTAAAAAGAGTTTCTATAATATTGGCACGTGTAGACGGTCTACCAATACCGTTTTCTTTCATTAACTCTCGCATCTCGTCATCGTCTACTTGTTTTCCTGCGGTTTCCATAGCACGAAGTAGCGAGGCTTCTGTATATTGATTTGGTGGACTGGTTTTCTTTTCTAAAAACGAAGGTTCGTGTGGGCCTTTTTCACCTTTTTCGAATGTTGGTAATAGCCCAGTAACTTTCGTTTTTGCGTTTGGATCTTCAAAAACAACACGCCAACCTTTTTCTAAAATTTCTTTTCCTGTAGTTTTAAAGTTTACGGTTTCTGCTTTTCCAATTACAGTAGTATTAGAGACTTTACATTCTGGATAAAATACAGCGATAAAACGCTTAGTAATAATGTCGTAAACCTGTTTTTGATTGTATTGTAGGTTTATTTGAATCCCCGTAGGAATAATCGCATGGTGATCGGTTACTTTTTTATCATCGAATACCTTTTTAGACTTCTTTATTGTTTTTCCTAAAAGTGGTTGTGTTAATGCCGCATAGTCTGTTAACTTTTGAAGTATGCCAGGCACTTTAGGATAAATATCGTTTGGTAAAAAGGTAGTATCTACTCTAGGGTAGGTTACTGCTTTTTGCTCGTAAAGCTTTTGTACTATTTTTAATGTTTCGTCTGCAGAGAATCCAAACTTAGTGTTACAATAGACTTGTAACCCTGTTAAATCGAACAGTTTTGGTGCGTATTCGTTGCCTTTCTTTTTAGTTATGGATACAATTTCGAAATCGTGTTCTTTTACAATGTTGGCTAATTTTTCACCATCTTCCATTTTTAGGAAGCGTCCTTCTTCGTAACTAAATAAGGTATCTCTGTATAACGTTTGTAATTCCCAATAAGGTTGCGGTTTAAAGTTTTCTATTTCTTTAAAACGATTAACTAGCATGGCTAATGTTGGGGTTTGTACACGACCAACGGACAGTACTTGTTTATAACCACCATGTTTTACGGTGTATAAGCGTGTCGCATTCATACCTAACAACCAATCACCGATGGCTCTAGAAAATCCTGCATAATAGAGGTTGTCGTAATCTTCGGAAGGTTTTAAATTTTGAAATCCTTCTTTTATGGCTTCTGTGGTTAATGAGGAAATCCAGAGACGTTTTACTTTACCTTTGTATTCAGCTTGATTAATAACCCAGCGTTGTATTAATTCTCCTTCTTGCCCGGCATCCCCACAGTTTATAATTAATTCGGCTTTATCGAATAAACTTTTTACAATATTAAATTGCTTTTTTATCCCGTCATTATTAACCACTTTGGTTTGAAATTTTTCGGGTAGCATAGGCAAATTGTTTAAATCCCAGCTTTTCCAATAGGGTTTATAATCGTTAGGCTCGAAAAGCGTACATAAGTGACCAAAGGTGTAAGTTACTGCATAACCATTACCTTCAAAATACCCATCGCGTTTAGTGCTTGCGCCTAATACGGCAGCAATTTCGCGGGCAACACTTGGTTTCTCGGCAATACAGACTTTCACTATTTTCTAGTTTTTTATAGGATTTACAACGGTGCAAAATAGGAAATTTAAGAGGTTTATGGAAGGGCTTTTAATAGGAGTTATTAACCATTTATACCTTAAAATAAAAGATGATAATTAATGTAATCGCAAATGTTGCATGAATTACTAGCATTCCTTTATAGCGCTCCCTATTCTTTTTTAATAACAAAGACACTAGGTAATATATAATTAGTAGTAAAGCAGCATAAAACATGAGTCCTAAGAAAAGATAATTTAATCCAGCTGAATGACGAGGCGCTTCCGTAAACACACCAAGAAGAAAATATATTATAAATACAATACCGTAATATAGAAGTGATAACAATATGCCTTTTTTCAATATAAGAAATATAACAGGTTAGTTAAATAGATAGGTTCCATCATCGGAGATGGTAATATTAGGTAAAGTCTTGTGTGTTTCAAAATAATCGTATCCTTTTTTTATGTTTTTCCAAAAGGAAGTATGATTATAAGTCATGTAGTCTTCATAATTATAATTGGTAATAAATTCATCTGTTAATCGTGTAGGGAATAGATGTACGGGAATATTAAGTTGTCCATTCTGTTTGGCTTCAACAGCAAAGATGTATAATTCCTTAATACATTCGTCTGTAATAGGGATACAGCCTACAGATACACAATCGCCATGTATAAAAATGTCTCCTCCTAAGCGTTGTTTACTGCCTAGAATTCTATCGGAAGAATTTGGGTAATCGATACCTAGGGATAGATGAAACTTACTTTCTGGGTTAAAAACGTCTATAATATAAAACCCTTCAGGAACTTGATAATCGCCTTGTTTGCGTTTTGGACCTAAATTGCCAGGGCTCCAGCATACTTTATAACTTGTTAATAGTTTGTAGTGTTCGTTATACGTGTTTTTACCCCAAAGTTCTAATGTTTCTTCAGCTTTAAAGCCTCTTATAAATAAAGATAAACTATCTATATCATTTTTTTTAAGGAGTTGTTTTATATCTGCTCCTTTTTCTTGATAAGCTTCTTTAACCCGTTTGTGTTTTAGTTGTTCTGTTTTAAAGTCTGTAGGCGTTTGTAGCGTGTTGGTTATACCAAAGATGAAAATGAGAAGCGATAGTTTTTGAAACATGTGTTTAATAGCGTTTTACTCGATAGTTGAGATGTAATGCTTCAAGGTTTGCCTCGATACAGTTGACGTTATTTATAACACGGTTTTCTTAATAATATTATCTAAGTAAACTAAAATGACCTGTTATATTCCTAGCGTTGTTATTGTTATCTACAAGTTCTATGGTAAACCAATAATCTGTAGCGGGGAGTGATTCTCCATTAAAGGTGCCGTCCCAACCATTGGATAAAGGGTTGACACTCGTTAATAATTTACCAAAACGGTTATAGATATAAATAGTTGTTTTCTTATAAATAGAGGTAGAGTAGCCTTTTATGTTCCAAAAATCGTGAACGGTATCGTTATTTGGTGTAAAGTAATTTGGAAATCCTATTACATATATTATAATGCTACTTGTCCCACAGCCGTTTTTGTCTCGTACATAAATGGTGTGTTCTCCCGGCGATACATTATTAAATACGGGAGTGTCTTGATAAGTACCAAAACTATTATCTATAGCGTATTCGTAATTGCCAAAGCCTATTGTATTTAGGTTTACAGTAACAGTATTGTTTGCATATCCATCATTTATAATAATACTATTGTGTGTGAGTATTGCAATTTCAGACTCTTCAATAGTAATAGTGTGTGGAGCAGATTCGCAAATATAACCATTACCATAATCGTAAGTTGCTACTACGGTGTAAGTATCTCCACTATTAACTGTTAGCGATGGTTCTGTGCTAGCAATGGTTCCAGAACTATCTGTCCAAGTATATTGGTAAATATCTAATGGGTTAGTTATATTAACTGTTAAGCTAGGATCGTTATCCATGCAAATAATGGCGTGTTCTGGGAGTTGGAATTGTGGCTGCTGAAGAACGTTTAGAGTTACATAGGCTCCTAAACCTAAGCAAGTATTATTTAATTCATTTTCTATTCTTATGTGAATCTCTTGCTCTATTGGAGCATCTGTGTTTTGATGATTACTAATGTCCTCAATAGCATTTAATTCTATTAAAGCATCTGTAAGATTAGTGTAATATTTAATGTTTATTGGTTGATTTGCAGGGAATAAAGCAATAATATCATTTTCTACACTACTAAAATTAAAAGCAGCTATACCGTCTGTATTATCATCACATTCATAAAAATTTCGGTGGAATGTGTCTGGAATTTGTGAAACAGAAACCATTAAATCTACTTGAGAAACCCGATAACAACCATTAGTATTCTCTATTCTCGCCCAAACTGAATCTGTAAAGGGGATTTGATTGTTGTAATCAGTACTATTTATAATGGCGTTGCTATTGTCTTCGGCATCATTTAATGTTTCATGGTAACTAATCGTTAAATTACTACTACTGGTGATTAAGCTATTGGCTAATTCTAGATTAAATGTACTGATGCCATCTGTATTATCGTCGCATTGATTTAATTGTACATTGGTGTTAATTTCTGGTAATGCAAAAATTTCTACTTCTATGGTTTCTGTAGAGGTTACATTACCTATAGTCACTGTAGCTGTAACTTGATAAATCCCTGGAGCAGAAAACACATGTGTGGGAGCAAAATCGTTAGATATATTGTTGGTTCCTGTGGTAGAGTCTCCAAAATCCCACGTAATGGCATTTACAGTATTGTCGAATAGAAATGCTGTTTCATCACCAAAACAATCATTTTCGTAAAAGAGTAAGACAGAAAAAAACGATTGTATAAAAGCGGGGAGCCCTAAACCACTAGTACCTCCATCTAAGTTTATAGCATTCACATCAAATTCACAGTCATCTGCTGTGTTTTCAGGAAGGTTTATAACACTTAAGGCAAAACCTCCGGATTCTGTTACGTATATTTTACCATCTGGACCAATTTGTAGTTGTCCGAATTGAGTAAGTTGATTATTAAATAGTGTTTCTTCTGAAGCACTAATATCTTCGGCGTTTAAATCGTATTGAAAGATGTTTTGACTAAAATTAGAAGTATATAAAAAGTTTCCTAAAGGTGAGAAAGCGGCCCCGTAGGTATTTACTGTATTGTTTACAGTAATAGGGTTGCTAAATTCTCCTGTATTGGCGTTAAAATCAAAAAGAACAGTTTCTATTCTATTATTACATAGTATAGCCTTATCTCCTTTTGGTGAAAATATTAATGCCCCTATGCTATTTTCTTCTACTCCTTCACTAATAGGGCCTACACTACTAATTATAGGAGTGCTATTAATACCAGAACTAGTAACTAAAAAGGCATAAAAGTTATTGTTATCCCAACCATGGACAACTACCCATGTATTTATACCATCTTCATGTTGTACAGCTGTTACTTTTTCTGCTACAGAATTTAATAGTAGTGTGTTTTTATTATTATCTAACACAACACCTAGACCGGTATTAGCATCCATGTCGATTTCAGAATATCTAAAACCATTATCGCCTACTTCAAAATCTAAAGTGAACACAAAATATGTAGCATTTACTCCTGGTTTTTTTATAATAATGCTAGACTGTGTTGTCGAAGTGCTGCCTAATAATCCTTCTCCATTACTCATAATATTATGATTTTTGTCCCAAACAGTGGTCCCTTCAGTATAAAAAAGAAGATTTCCAAAAGCGTCGCAAATAGAAGCGCAACCTTCATTAGAAGATAAACTGCCATTGGTTAATGCAACTGGTGGATCTTGATTAAAATCTAAGCCTGCGTTGAAACCAAAATACCAAATATTACCTTCGCCTTGGGCAAGTAAATGTTGTGTGAAAACAATTAATATTAAGAGCAAAACTTTTTTCAATGGTATAGTTGTGTTTAATGGTAACTATACTAAGTTAGGTTATATTTATTGTTTTATTTGAATATGGGAAGTATCTACAACCGAGTATTTATAAAATGTAGGTTGTATTGTAGTTTACTTACTGGTCTGATTCCCTGTTGTAAAAGGCCAAAATCCACTTTCCGAATATAAAATACAAGGTCATAACAGCCAATGGTCCCATAAAGAACCCATTTGTAATAATATCTTTAAAACTGTACTTAATAGTAATTAAAATAATACAAATAATAAACTGTAAAAGCGCATACATGATGTTGCCTTTTGGAGAATAACCAAACAGCCCTAAAAACTTTGTTTTAGTAATACCAATAACAAAATGTGGCATGGCGTTGGCTAGTAGTCCTCCAATAATAAAATCTATAATATCCATTGTTTTTAGTTTAAATATTGTTTTACCTTATTAATAGGTTCAATTATTAAGTATAATTCATTTCCAAATTCGCCGCCAGCAGATATTACACCAATAGCATAACCGTTGGCATCTATAACAGGTGCGCCACTAAAACCACTAGCATCAAATTTGGTTTTTGATTTAACCCAAATTTGTCCAGATAGATATTCATCCATGACAACACTAAATGACTTTTGATGACAATTGAAGTCTGAATATTCGCATCCTATAACCTCAAGATGTTCTCCCTTTTTAATTTTTGAAAACCTAGGTTGTAATATTTGAATTTTAGAGTTATTCTCAATAAAACACTTTTGTAGTATTATGTCTGTAGTATTAATAGCTTTATTTACTAATGTTTTGCCTAAAATAGTATCGTTGGCTATAGTGTTATTTCTAGGGTAAGCTTTCCAATAGTTTAATAAACTATTAAAAGAATCTGTTTTTACTTCTGGGGTTATTCCCATAGCATCACCTAATAAGTGTTTTGCGGTACACAATAACGTATCTTTTTTAGCTTTAATTAAAAAAGCACTAGCTCCAAAATTATAAGAGTCTCTTATTTTATATTCATTGGTTAATAATATTTGAACAGAATCTATATAGTTTTTTGTTTTCCAATGTTCTAAGCTATAAGTAGATGCTTTTTTATTCTCTGAGGTACAACTAAAAAATAGAATAAAAATAAATACACTTAAATATCTCATAATGTTACATGTGTTGTTAAAAATTATATGCTTATAAGTTTTCTTTTTCAATAACACTTAAAGCTAAACGGATTTTAAAATAATCCATTTGTTCGTTAAAATATTCGAAATAGTCTTTTAGTGTTTTAGAATTATTTAATTCTATTTTGGCCATGTGTACGGCTTCTACATCACTTTTAGAAACAAAGTCGAAGATATTAATGTCTTTTCCATCTAAATAAAGCTTAGCTATGTGCGAATAAATAGTTGGTGCTTTAAGTTGCCTCTGAATGGAAATTTCTTCAATAGAAAAGCCTTTCTTATATAATTCGTAAGTAAGGATGTGTGTGTCTGTTTTTTTTTGCTTTTTAATCTTAGAGCCCATAAAGTCTAATATTTCGGCAATAAATTCATCACCATAGACTTCTAGTTTACGTTGCCCAACTCCCGAAATGGTTAAAAATTCACTTTCGCTCATAGGACGAACACGTTCCATTTCTTTAAGTGTAGCATCATTAAATATAAGATAGGCGGGAAGGTTTTCTTCTAAAGAAATACGGTAACGTAATTTTCGTAAACGTTCAAATAAACTATTAGTAGCTGTTCGTTTTGCTTTGGGTTTAGCAATTACTTTTTCTTGTTCTTTAGCTTCAACAGGATGGGTAAGATGTACTTTTAAGCCTTTAAATAATACTTTGTTAGAAAAATCGGTAAGTTGTAACGCATTGTTTTTATGAAACGCAATTTCGCAAACGCCTTGGTTTATTAATTGTATAACGTACTGTTGCCAGTCTTTCCAAGAAATATCGTTACCAATACCAAAGGTTTTTAAGGCGTCGTAACCTTTTTCTAAAACATTAGCATTTTTTGCACCTCGTAGAATATCTATAATGGTTCCTGTGGCTTCTTGTTGTTTAACGCGTGTTATGGTAGATAATGCTTTTTGTGCTATAATAGTACCATCGAAAAATTTCGGTGGATTTTTACAAACATCGCAATTACCACAATTTTCGCTTAATAACTCTCCAAAGTAGCTTAATAGAATCTTACGCCTGCAAGTGGTAGCTTCGCTAAACTGTTTCATACGATCTAGCTTGGCAATTTGTACCTCTTCGTTAGAAGCACCAGAAGCAAACTTTCGTAACTGTATAACGTCTGCGTAGCTATGAAAGAGTAGGGCGTGTGCATTTAATCCGTCTCTGCCGCCACGACCAATCTCTTGATAATAGCCTTCAATGTTTTTAGGCATATTATGGTGTATAACCCAGCGTACATTAGATTTGTCTATGCCCATACCAAAGGCAACGGTAGCACAAACAACTTGTGTTTTATCGAAAATAAAATCTTCTTGTATTCTAGAACGGTCTTCGAAACTTAGTCCAGCGTGATAAGCATCTGTATTAATACCATTTTGGTTTAGTTTTTTAGCAATTTGTTCGGTATTCTTTCTACTTAAACAATAGACTATACCAGCTTCGTTTGGTCTTTGCTTTATAAAACGAACAATTTGGTTGGCTCTACCATCTGCAGGACGAACTTCTAACTCTATATTTTTACGGTCGAACGACGAAATAAACTGATCAGCGTCTGGGATCTGCAATTGCGCCACAATATCCTGTCGTGTAGCTTTATCTGCTGTAGCTGTTAAAGCTATAATTGGTGTGTTTGATAATTGACGTTTAAGAAATCCTAATTGTTGATACGATGGTCTAAAATCATGCCCCCAAGACGAGATACAATGTGCTTCGTCTATAGCAACACAACTAATGTATTGCTCGTTAAGTAAGTTTTCTAAACCACCTAAGCTTTCTGGCGCAACATATAATAGTTTTAAGTCTTTATTTATAACCTTGTTTATAATCTCTTGTTGCTCTTCTGGGTGTTGACTACTATTAAAAAAAGCAGCCGAAATACCATTAGCGTTTAAACCATCTACTTGATCTTTCATTAAAGCTATAAGTGGAGAGATTACTAAAGTTAAACCTTCTAGTAATATTGCAGGTAACTGAAAACAAATAGATTTCCCGCCACCTGTAGGCATAATAACTAATGTGTCTTTTTTATTAAGAACATTCTCTATAATATCCTGTTGTTGCCCACGAAAACTATCGTAACCAAAGTTTGTTTTTAAAGTAGGGATTAATTGCGATTGAAGCGTACTGTTTTGCATATTCGTATTAACGTTACTGCAAATTACGGAAGAAATATTAGGTTCTCGTTAATTATAATAACTTAAAGTTTAATACAAATAATATTCAGTACACTTTTTAACTGGTAACCAATACTTTTAATTGTTTTTTTGCTTTAGTTTTTTTTCTATCATTTTATCTACTTCTTCATGTAAATTATTGTCTTTAATAAATTTATTTACATCTGTTGTAATGATTTCTGAACATTTATTAAAACACTTGAATCTTTCTCTTCTTCGTTTTCTTAGATTCATGTCGTAGTAATCCATTAAACAAAGTAAGTTCATTTTATTTTCATTAAATAGATAATCAAAATCATTTAATAGTTTCATGCCATCTAACATTACTTGATATGATTCTAAATCATTGAAAAAGTCGTCTATATCAATACTGTCGAATCCACCGATTCTATAAAACTTATTTAAAGATGACATGTATGCTGCATAATAATTACAATGTCCAAATTGCCCAGTTGAGGTGTTTTTATTTCCTCCATAGAACTTCTGGGCTGCCTTAATTTTAAGAAAAAACACCGATTCTGTTGGATTTTTTATAAAATGGACTTTTTGATTTTGAATACTATTATGTATGGTTATAGAATCAGCTAATCCTAATCGGCTTGTTGTAAGAAGTTTTGCTTTATATGCAATATTTAAACTATCAGTTTTACTAAGTTGTCCAAAACTAAATTGCGCGATAATTAAAATAAGAATGTATAAACTATGTTTTATTTTATTCATAGAAAAAAATGTTCGTATATAATACTTGTAAATATGCTAAAGCAAATCTATAATTTGAAAACTAGATGAAAAAGACTAGATGAGTAAAACGAGATAAATTAATAGGGAAAGCGTTATTTGAATGCGTGTAACTACCAAGCCACCACAAAACATTTATCTAAATGGCCTTTTGGGTGTTTAAGCCATAACATAGGGGAGTAGCCTTCACTTTCGTAAGTTTTTAATTTAGGTAAAATAGCATCATAAGTTTTCCAATCTACGTTTGGTGTAACATCTAAAAGCCAATCTGTTTTTTTAGGTATATAGAATTTATATGCTTTAAAAAAAGGAAGTGTTTTGTAATTAAAATAGAAGCCATAAACACATCTAGGGTTTAGTATTTTTAATACATAGCTTTTTTCAAAAGGCATAAAAATTTGCGCTTTAAAGTAAATACGTTGTATAAAATCTTCAGCTTTTAGGTTTAGTTTGTCTAATAACGATTTAGTTTCCGGTGCTTCTAATAATGGTAATTGCTTTGTTTTAAGCTTGTTTAGTTTTTCGTTTAAAGAATCTTTTCGCATAGGACCAATACAGTGGTCAACTTCTGTAGTCCCTAAATTAGGGTCGAATAAATAGTATTTAAACTGAATTTCTAAATGTACAGGTTGTTGTTTGTCTCCATCTAAGAACAAACAATCTAGCTCGCCAATGGTTAGTTTGTCGTTTTTAATTTGATGATTTTCGCACAGAATTTTAATGTTGCTGTGTTGTTTTAATTCTTCAGAAACAAAACGTTCTACACGTTGCCCTAAACGTATGCTTTTTGTGATTTTTTCTTTAAAAACAGGGGTTTTGTCTAATGTCTTTACAAAAGATTGCAACCCGTTAATAGGGTTTAAAAAAAGGTGAGGCGTGTTAAAAAAGCCACTAAATTGCGGTTGTAAGTCTTCTGTTTTCATAGTCATCTTAGGCTATAAAAATAAACAATCATTTTTTTATACAAAAAAAACGACTATTTATTCTTTGAAACCTGTTTAATCGTTGTATTTTTGCACATCGTTAAAATTTAAAAACTACTAATGTCAGTTACAGCTTTAGAATTAGAAGAACGTAAAGAAGGAAAAAGTTTATATAGTTACCAAAAAGGAGCTATTAACAAGATTTTTAAGTGTTTTGAAGATGCCCCAAAGGACTATCATTTACTGTATCAACTTCCAACAGGAGGAGGGAAAACAGTTATTTTTTCTGAAATCGTTAGACAGTATTTAAAAATCCATAAAAAGCAGGTTTTAGTTATGACACACCGTATTGAGTTGTGTAGACAAACCTCTAATATGTTAACCGAATTTGGAGTAACCAATAAAATTGTAGATAGTAAAGCCGATTTATCTGATCAGCACGACTATAACTGTTTTGTTGCCATGGTAGAAACCTTAAATAACCGTTTAAATGATGACAAATTAGATATTTCAGATATTG
Organism: uncultured Flavobacteriaceae bacterium; assembly: GCA_947494205.1. Classification (GTDB taxonomy): domain Bacteria; phylum Bacteroidota; class Bacteroidia; order Flavobacteriales; family Flavobacteriaceae; genus JAHDHI01. The sequence continues at coordinate 22,833 of CANLUH010000031.1, forward strand.
GATTAGTTATTATTGATGAGGCACACTACAACTCATTTACCAAATTATTTAAATTTTTTGAAAAGTCTTTTATTCTGGGCGTTACCGCTACACCGTTAAGTAGTAATATTAACTTACCGATGAAAGACAATTACAATGAGTTAATTGTTGGTGAAACGATACAATCGCTTATAGAAAACGAATTCTTAGCGCGTGCAGATATTTTCTCGTACAATGTTGGATTAACTTCTTTAATTGTTGGTGCAAATGGTGATTATACTGTAAAGTCTTCCGAAGATTTATATACCAATACAGACATGTTAACGAAGCTTATACAAGCTTACGAAGAACGCTGTAAAGGTAAAAAGACCTTAATATTTAACAATGGTATTAATACCTCGTTACATGTGTACGATACGTTTAGGCGTGCAGGATATCCAGTAGCGCACTTAGATAATAATAACTCTAAAAAAGAACGTAAAGCGATTTTAAAGTGGTTTAAAGAAACACCAGATGCTATTTTAACATCGGTAAGTATTTTAACTACTGGTTTCGATGAGCCTACCGTAGATGCTATTATATTAAATAGAGCAACAAAATCGTTAACGCTTTATTACCAAATGATTGGTCGTGGATCACGTATTTTAAAGAACAAATCTAAATTCTCGGTTATTGATTTAGGTAATAACCTACACCGTTTTGGACCATGGGGAAGTGATTTAGATTGGCACAAAATATTTAGATCTCCAAATTTCTACTTAGATGGTATTTTAAGTGATGAAGATTTAGAGAGCAACTTTAGGTACGAAATGCCTGAAGACTTACGTAAGGAGTTTGCTAAAAGTGAAGATGTATATTTCGATATTAAGAAAATGTACATAGAATCGGTTAGAAACGGCGAATCTTCTAAAGTTATTTTAGAGCGTTCTATACAACACCATGCAAAAATTTGTATAGAAAATAGTGAAGATTTATGGGATGCTTTAGCCTTAGCTAAGTTATTAAAAGATGATATAGATTACCGTATACAACGCTACACAAAGTGCATTAGTAAAAGTACATTTAACTTTGTAGAGTGGCTAAAAGATGACTATAAAAAGAAATTAAACGCGTATTTGCGTTCTAATTTCGATGAAGTCTTCGAACAAATTCACGGGTATCCACCAGAGGATTAGTAGGTTTAATTACGAATTACGAATTACGAATTACGAATTACGAATTACGAATTACGAATTACGAATTACGAATTACGAATTACGAATGTTCACTCTAATGTCAGTCTGAGCGCAGTAGAAGACTTTTAAAAGAATGATGCTTTTCTTATAAAATTGAAATTTAAGTTGAAATAAGACTACTTAACGCCAATAGCTAATAGCAAAAAGCCAACATAAAACTATGAGTACATTTAGAGATTTAGGACTAAACAAAAATTATGTAAAGTCTTTAAAAGAATTAGGAATTAAGGTGCCAACTGAAATTCAAGCACAGGCCATTCCTATTTTAATGGCATCTCCTACAGATTTCATTGGTTTAGCACAAACAGGAACAGGAAAAACAGCAGCTTTTGGCTTACCAATACTGCATAAAGTAAACCCTAATGTAGAAGAAGTACAAGGACTTATCATTGCACCAACGCGCGAGTTAGTACAGCAAATAAAAAAGCAATTGTTTAAGTTTACAAAGTATAACGATATTAAGCTTTTTGTTGAAGGTGTTTATGGTGGCGAGAAAATAGACATTCAAATTAAAAACCTACAACGTACAACGCATATTATTGTGGCGACTCCTGGACGTTTAGTTGATTTAATAGAACGCAATATTGTAAATTTAAAACACATAAATACAGTTGTTTTAGATGAAGCAGACGAAATGCTTAGCATGGGGTTTAAACAGGACTTAACAACCATTTTACAAGCAACTACCAATAAAAATAGAAATACTTGGCTGTTTTCGGCAACCATGCCAGAAGATTTAAAAGTTATTGTAAAACGTTACATATCGGACAAAGCTGCACGAATTGCAGTAAATAGAACCAGTATAGTTAACGAAAATATTTCGCACTTTTTTGTAGAAACTACAATTCCAGATAAACCACAAACGTTAATGCATCTATTAGAAGATAGAGAAGAGGAGCGTGGTATTATTTTTTGTAGAACTAAAGCTGGCGTGCAAGCTTTAAAGCAAATATTACAGAAAGAAGGTTTTAATGTAGATGCTTTAGAAGGCGATATGCAACAACGCGAACGCGATAAAGTAATGCGTGCCTTTAAAAACACGAGTTTACAAATATTAATTTCTACAGATGTTTCTGCTAGAGGCATAGATGTAAATAATTTAGGGTTTGTTATACACCACCAATTACCAGAACATATAGAATATTATACGCATAGATCGGGTAGAACAGCTAGAGGAGGTAAAACAGGAGAATCTATAGCGTTGGTATTATCTAACGAGTTACAACGTGTAAAAACAATAGAGAAAACGCTTCAAATACGTTTTAAAGCCTTGACACTATAATCATGTCTACTTTTTCTAAAACCATAATTTCCAATTATAAATCTAATCGTTTAGCTGTAAAGCTTAATGCAAAAGGAGAGCAGTTTGTTATTAATGGGCATCCTTGGGTGTTTTCTAATAATATTACAAAGATTAATGACACTGCCGAAACTGGGGATTTGGCTATTATCTTCGGAAAAAACAAAAACAAGGTTGTTGGTTTAGGTTTATACGATGCAGCATCTCCTATTCGTATTAAAATGTTGCATAGCGAAAATAGAAGTGTTCAAATAAATGCTGAATTTTTTCATAGTAAAATAGAAACGGCCTTTTCTAAACGCCAATCGCTTTTAGAAACGAATACTAATAGCTACAGATTGTTATTTGGTGAAAATGATGGTTTTCCTGGTTTAATTGCTGATAAATATGCTACTGTTTTAGTGGTGAAGCTATATTCTGAAATATGGTTACCGTATTTAGAATCTATTTTAAAGAGTTTACAAGTTATTTCTGGTTGCGAAACTATTGTTATACGCTTAAGTCGCCAATTAGAGACCTCTAATCGTCATCATTTAAAAAACGGAGAAGTTGTTTATGGCGTGTTAGAAAACGAAATCGTACAATTTGTAGAGCATGGTGTCAACTTTTCTGCAAACGTAATTAAAGGGCATAAAACAGGCTATTTTTTAGATCACAGAGATAACAGACGTCAAGTAGGCGAGTGGAGTAATGGCAAAACGGTTTTAGATGTATTTAGTTATGCCGGTGGCTTTTCTGTACATGCCTTAGCTAATAATGCTAAAACAGTAACAAGTTTAGACATTAGTAAACAAGCTTTAGAGATTGCGTTACAAAATGGTAAACTAAATAACTATACAGGGAAACACTATACTATTGCTGGCGATGCCTTTGCTGAATTAAAACAATTGATTAAAAACGGAAAAACGTTTGATGTCGTTGTAATTGATCCGCCAAGTTTTGCAAAACAGCAAAAAGAAATTGACTTAGCTAAAAAGAAATATGCACAATTAGCCAATTTAGGTGTACAATTAACGGCTAAAAACGGATTGTTAGTCTTAGCATCCTGTTCGTCTAGAGTATTAGCACAAACATTTTTCGATATTAATACGCAAACACTATTGGCCTCTAAACGTAAATTCGATTGTATTAAAAAAACAGAACACGATACGGATCATCCTATTGGTTTTCCTGAAGGGGCTTATTTAAAATGTGGGTATTATCGGTTTTAGGGGTGATGGTGGTTGGAGTTTTTAACATCAAAAAGAAAAAGCATAAATATAAAATCTATTTATGCTTTTAAAATTATAATTATCGTATCATTTGTTCTCTGGTGCTATCTTTTTTCCTAATTTAACTTTTCCGTTTTTATAATTTTCTAGATGATACATAAATGGTGATACTCCACCGATAAGCCATTGTCCATTGAAATAGTGAAAGTCTAAATAATCTCCAAAAAGATATTCATTTTCTCTAGTCTTACTTCTGTCAATTCTTTCAATTCGTAATCTGTCATTTTCTTTAGGTTTATATTCAAAGTCAAAAAGATTCTTTGAATTTATTTCTTGAACTATAAATTCTGGTATTAGTTTATCTAGTTGGTCGGTCGGTAGCATAGTTAATCCTAACATACCACTTGTTTCTAACCCAACAACTCTATCGAGAATCCAAACATAATTAGATTTATTTTCCGCTTTGTTTAAATCTAGATTTTCCGGACAACTACAGAACTTAATTGTCTCTAATTCTATTTTACACATATTAATTAGTTTTTTAACGTCGGGTGGCTATGCGTTGTTTCTATGAAAGATATGTAAAATATCTTTTATGGAAAAATGACATCTATCCTGTGTTGTTGTTAATACTTCGCCAAAAGCGAAGGTCTGACTCCAACAGTTTTGTGTATGATTTCGTGGAGTGTTTCAGCAACTAAATTAGTAAATACAAACCGAATAGAAAATCTGTGAGTGTTTTCAGAAGTAGGAGAGTACCAGTAATTACTTATGGCTATTGTTGTGCAACGTTTTTTTATTTTCTACCACGAATGAAAGTAATACATAAAACTTCCATCACTTTTTAAATATAGTATAAATCTTTCACCTTATAGCGCGGATTTAAGGTAAAAATCCGCGCTATCGGGTTATCATTTAATTCTCTAATAGAATTACAGTATTTATTATATATGATTTTACAATTCAGTAAGATGTAACATTCTCATTTCAATAATTTTTGTTTTTGTGAAATCACCAGAAACAAATCCAGCAAAAGCGTCATGAGCATATTTATTGTACTTTTTATTTAAAAATTTAAGTTCACTATTTTTCCATGTTTTTTCATCAAAAACAATATTTTCCCATTTCTTATTCTTAGTTATTACTTTATATGAGTACCAAAACATATCTGTCTGTTTCCAGAGAACCAATTCCCCAATAATATTACTTTCATATTCAATAAACCAACCATAATCTCTTCCCCAATTCGATTTTTTAAGTTCTTTTTTGTTTCGATATTTTTTTATCCACTTTCTTATCAAATTATATTATTTTTAATTTTCACTTTATAAGCGGTGTTGCGTCCTGTTTTTTACATAGTCTTAACTCTATCCATTTTAGTATTCAATAACTGGACTAATTTGTCTTGTCTTTTACTCATAAGAACAATCTTTTTTGTCTGTCCATTTTTTTCAAATTCGACATTAATTTTCTTTCCGTTAGCCTTAACAGATTGTATTGATTTGATTGGAATTATATGTAGCAAGTCAAATTGTTCAGCAATCCAAGCCATAAAAGTATTTGTTGTCAACCATAATTCATTTTCAGTAATTCTAATTCGTAAAACATTTCTTGCTCCTCCCATTTTCGTTTTAAACGATTGAGTTGAATAACCCGACACAGAATTTTCCACGTATTCAAAATTGGATTCATCTATTTTAGGGAATTTTTTTATTGATTTTTTCCCATTGATAAGAAATATTGAGATAATGGTTACAACACCAATGAACCATATCATCAAAAAAAAATGTTCGGGTTGCATATTAATTTTTAATTTTTTGCTCTAATGAGATGTAACGGTTTGCGTATGAATAGTTGCGGTTTTGTGTGCGAGGATTTTAAGTAGGAAAATCCGACATAACAAAATAGCAACTACCTTTGATTAAGCACTAAACTACGGATTATTTTTATAGGTTGTTGTAGTGCGTTTTTATTTTATTCCAATCCATTTTTCTAATTCAGATTTATGCTCATCAACAGCAAGCCAAGTATTAATAGTTTCGATATTTTGTTTGTCAAATGCAGTTAAATACTGTAAATGAATTTTTTCTCCAACTTTTAGTTTAGGAACTTTAGTTCGGATTGAGGATTTTTTTAATTCTGTTATTTCTTGCCAGTCATTTTCTATATTCATTAATCTTTTTGGAAACCAATCATTATTTTCTGCTCTACGGTTTAAAATGAATCCATCTTCTGTTCCGATATGTAATTTCCATTTGTTGCTGGTAACTTCGAAAGCGTCTAAGTTTTCCCCAGAGGCAAAGTCAAATTTAGAGCTTTTAGAAAAATCTAAAATAGACACTTTAAGTTCAAGACTTTCTGATTGCTCTTTTACTTTTTCAATTCTCCAAACCCAACATTTTGAGTCAGTTATTGTTTCTCTGATATCAAATGGCTGTTTTATTTTAAATTCTATTAATTCAATATTGTGAGATGAAGTTTTTAATTGTTGATAAACTCCATTTTCATAATTTCCAGAGCTATGTAATTCGATAAACTTAAGATTTGAGTTTAATTCACATGAAATTATACCTAAAGGTGTATTAAATGTTCTTTTTATCAATATGTTTTTCGTTTTTATCAAATAGTTTTATACACGTTATTCAACGTTTTTACTTCGTTCAAATTCAGTTTGTATTAACTTCTCAAGTTTTTCAAAATCATATTTTAAAGTATTTGAAGTAATCGAAAGTGGTGTTCCGTACATTTTCATATTCGAACGCATAAGTTTGGCTTTCATTCTGCTTTTTGCTTTCTCGATATATTTTTCGGGATTCTTTACGTTAATCAGTAGAAATTTTGTTGACATAACTTGCTGTGTTACAATCTCAGTTATATCATTCCATTCAATTAACCCAACACTTGAAGCGTTTGAGTTGTCTGTTATTCCATTTGAGTCTATTGTTAATCCAACTTTTTTGTCAAAGAGTTTTTTAAATCCGAAAATCCCTGTAGCACCAAAAAACAAAATTCCTATAATCCCAAATCCTTTTACTACCATTGGATTTCTCAATAATCTAAATGAATGTTCTTGAAAATTGTCCGCATTTAAAAATAACCAAATACCTAAAAAAACAAATAATAATGAGCCTCCAATTCCTAAAAATAATTTGTTTTTACTTAATGGTATTTCAATTTTTTCTTTCATTTTTTTCAGTTTGTTGATTTCTATTAATGTTGGATAACGACGTTTTTATATATGTTTGTTGCGTGTTTCAAGTAACTAATTTAGCAAATATAGCTGAATAGAAAATCTGCAGGGTAAAGTACAATAGATAAAAACTAGTAATAAATTATATATTTTTACTCATATTTATATTCTTTCAATATTTCAGATTTAGGGTTAATATTCTTTATTTTCTTATAAATTTAACAAGCCTTTTTCTTTTTTTTAATTTGAGTTTTATTTTCATTCTCTCTCTCAAAAAACTTTTTTATTACTCATTAAAAGAAAATATATCTAGTACACCTTCTTTATTTCTTGTAATTATTAGATTGTTATTTCCTATGAAATTCTTAGGTGTAACATTACCTTTTAAATCAATGGTTTGTTTTACTGACATGTCATCTCTATCTAAAACTACTAAAGCATTATTTCCTCTACCAAAAAGTGCAACAATATATTGCTTTGTAATTAGATGTTTGGATAACAATTTAAATTCCATTACGTCTAAAATTTTTGTAGTATCGACTTCTCTTTTTATTACTCCTGATAAAACATCAATCTCATAATATGCCCAATAGTTTAAAATGTGGAGTATGCCATCATTTATACTCATCATACCTCCGTTATTTCCTGAAGCTGTATCGATTTTCCAAATAACTTTACCTGTTGTGGCATCTACTCCAAAAACTAATGTACCATATAAGCTAAAAATAAAGATATGGCCATACTTTAAGGGTTCTCCAACAATAGAGACATCATCTTCATCAAATTCTGGATCTTCAGGATTTACTAATGACTCTGTATCTATTTTAAATAAAAGTTCTTCTTTTTCGTAATTATAAATTGAGATTTCGGTATCATCCCATAGCATGAACGTATAAGCATCAATTCCGTAAAAATTAAACTTACTAGTATCTAGATTAACTTTTTTGATTGTTTTCTCTTCTAAATCAATAATCGCAGAAGAAAAGTTATGATCTTTATCAAAAAACATTCCTTTTACCATATTATCGTATAAGTAGGGGGTATTACCCAAAGATATATCATTAACAACGGATATAAGTTCTCCTGTTTTCCTATCTATTTTTTTGATACACTTTACCCCACAGTAAAAAAGATAATCTTCATCAAAAGGAATTAGCACAGGTCTATCTAATCCTACTTTACTTTTTTCTTGAGAAATCAACTTCCATAATATCTCATCATTTGGAATATAATGCAAACAGATTTCATCTGAATTTACTACGTAAAATAAATATCTCTCAATTAATAGAGGGACTCCAGAAATGTTATCTATTTGTTTAACTTTTGAAAGTTTTGTCATGGATAGTATTCAATGTATTTTAATTCTGAACAATATTTTTGTGTGTGCTTATTTGCATTGACTATAACTAAGTTAGTAAAAGAAAACTAACCTAGGAAAAAACTGTGGTGTTTTCATACTATAAAGAGGTCAACCTCGATAGGGTGGGGTAAGGTGCAAATCCGCGCTATGTGAGTCAATTTCTTCTAATTCAATTTATCTAATTTTAAAGCCTAACTTTTTTTGGGGACTATTTTTTTTATATTTTATTGTTGAATGTTTAATCGTTCTATAACTACATCAACCGGAATAGCAAAATTTAAACCCTCTAAAAAAACTCCATTGTTTTGCCAGCCCAATACGTTAATACCTATTTGTTGGCCATTTTGATTAAATAGGGGACCTCCACTAGTGCCTCTTAGAAAGTTTCCATCTGATTGTATGTATCGAATAAAACCAATATTTCGAAGAGCTGATACATATCCAAAAGAAACCGTATTTATTAAAGCTACATTTTGAGGCGTTGCAATTGTATGAATTTTTTCTCCAACTTCAATTTTGTAGTTAGGAGCTAATGTAGTAGTAAACAACCCCGTAGTATCAACCTTTAATATAGCTGCATCAATCTCTCTATCTGTCCTTGCTATTTTAGCTTTTAATGTCTTTCCATTGGAAAAAACAACTTCAATGTTGTCTTTTATTTCGGCAATAACATGATAATTTGTCAAAATATATCCATCCGAAGAAATAACACTTCCAGATCCAGTAGAATTTTTACCAATAACCGCTACAGAAGCCCTTTGATTTTCTTTTAGGTTATGTCTAAAAGAGGAATATACTTGATTTCGGTGTATTTTTAGTTTTCCTAAACTCAAATTTCTTAAAGAATCTTCTTCTCTAATTTTTTTTGCTGATGTTAAATGCTCTTTGAACTCTGATAGTATTGAGTTGGTTAAGGTATTTAAGAATGCTTCTGAAATAACTCTTTCTATTTTTGATGTTTGAAATGGACCTACAATATTTTCTTGTTTGTAATAATTACTTGTAGAGAATGTTTTCACAGGATAGGTTGAAACACATTCATTATAATCATTGAATAATTTCCATTTACCATTTAGTTGAACAGTCAACACCTCTTTTTCAATTCCAATAACAAACAAAGAATCCATCTGGAAGCCTACTTCAAAAGACCTTAGGTTAGAAAGAAAAGGGTTGTTATTAGATTTGAAAAGAGGCTTTAGATAAAACTCATTTTCAAAAATGTCAACGAGTTTCATTTTCTCTATTATTCTTTGTTGATGTCTCTTTTCGAATGCTGAACTACCACTAGCTCCCCAAACATGCTTTTTTCTAAATCTGGGTTCATTGAGGTTATCGTAAAACGATTTAATATTTTCATAATGAGAATAACGTGTCACGAAATCGTTAATAGAGCTATTAATTAATGTTAGTTGAAAATTAAAATCTTTTTTAATTGAGGCAGCTTTTTCTTTTTCAGATCCAAGTATTAAATAAATTTTTTCAATTCCTTGTTTATCTCTTTCAGCTGCAATGCCGGGAACTAGATGCAGATACGTTTCACTACTGTCTTTAGATGTTAATAATGCTTCAAGTTTTACATCTGTTTTCACTCGAAAAGAATCAACGTTCTTAAATTCAGAAATTACTTCATAATTTTTCTGCAATTTAACATCAATTTTTCCATCCATAATTAACACATCTATAGTCGATTCTATTTGTGCTTTTGATACATTATCTTGAGAGCAACTTGTTGCGAAAAAGAGTAAACCTAAAAAGAGAAGGAGCCTAGTTAATTGGAATGGATTAAAAATCATAATTGTTTAAATAGACTTGTTTTTTGGTGGTTTTACTGTTTAATTTTGCCAACTTACTTATATATGGCTTGTTTAAATGCCTAATTTAGCAAATATAAACTGAATAGAAAACTTGCAAGGATTCCCATAAGTAGAGAAGGATAAGCTATTATTCATAGCTATTGTAGTGCCTAATTTTTTATTCATCTGAATTTTGCAAAAGTCCGATTGTATCTGTTTTGTAAAGATCAAAATCTACTTCAGTTCCAGTCTTTGCTAAAAAATTAACTGTTCTCTTATTTAATCCAAAATAAGGTGTAGAAGATTCGGGGTTTATGTCAATGTCAATTACAAATTGTATTCTCGTTGTTAAATTATATTTATTTTTAAGCCCGTTTATTATTGCTGCTTTAGGTTCAAAAATGTCAATCAATTGTTTAAGATAACTTTCCATATCTGTATCGTTTCCAGCGATAATTTCATGTTTCCAAGCAGTTGATTTTGGAACAGGCTCTTTTTTTATCATAACAGAAGTCGGTTCAATATTTAATTCCTCTGTTATCTTTTCTGTATCAAAATATTCGGCATCAAAAGAGAAATACAAATAATTATTGCATTCATTTCCACTATATGTTAATGTCTTGTACATCTATTTGTTTTAGTTTTTCAATTTTAAAGCCAAATTAAAAACTTGGAGGACCTTTTTGTAAGTTCTAATATTCTTATTAAAAGTTTATCATTTTAATCGTTTTAATGTCTCCTACGGTTAGTTTAACACGTTTCATGATGCCGCCGCCTGTTTTATCCCATAACATGAATGCGATAAGATAGTACTCTCCAGGTGGTAGATTGTTAAACTCAAATTCTCCATTGGCATTACACATGGTTTTAATTGTATCGTGATAGCCTTTTGGATCTGGTGTGAATTTTGGAATCCCATTTTCTACGTATACAAATCCAGACGTTTTGCTATTGTATATGTTTTGTAATCGTTCTTCTGTGTAAAGGCAATTAGGCATGAGTTCTATTCTAAATTCGTCTCCAAATTTTATATCATTACTTATAGATTTAAACTTTGCAACTCCTTTTATTGTACCATTTCCTTTGGTTTTAAACCAACTTACAGTTTCTTCGCTAAACTTGTTTTCTATTACTATTAACGTATCGTCTTGTTTTGGATTTTTAACACTAGAACAGTTGATACATAAAAATCCAATGATTAAAAGTAGTAGTCTATAATTCATAATACTTCATTTTTTAATAGTCCACCTCTCCTAATTCAATTTCGCCAACTTTAAAGCCTAGTTTTTTGGTTGCGATTCGTTTTATATTCAATTTCCATGTTTCCCAGTCATTATCGGGCATTAATCCTGTAAATAGTAAGCCTCCGGGTTCTACAGAAGCCATAATATGTTTTTTTGTTTCATTAAAACTAAACCAATGCGGTAATCCTTTTGCTGGATTTGTTTTATCGATTTCGAAACCTAACCAACCATCTAAAGCTTCATAAATTTCAGGTATTACAGATTGCCAAATGTGGTCTGGCAAGTCGTATCTAATATTTAAATTCATGTCTTGATGATTCATTGCTTAACGCTATATATTGGTTGTACTATTCTAAAGTCATAAATACTTTTCTTTTTCTACCATTATTCATCATAATAAACTTATTGTTATTGTATGTCCCATTGTAGGGTAGATAGTATTCATTTTTTCTATTGTCTTGTATTTTATTATAGGATACATCTCCATTAAGGGAATATTCAAAATCGTATAAAGAAGACGATTCGAACCAACCTTGAGATACTTTTGTTCTACCATCTTTTTTCTCAGTTAGATTTTTGCCTGAGTTTAGGATAACGTGTAATTGATCATTCTTTAAAAAAACGTTATATGATGGCATTTGGGATCTTTTAAAAATACTTCTTCCCCATGTTAAATCACCGTTAGGAGAAAACTTTAATATTAAAATATCATCGTAATGGAATATCGTTTGTGTGTAACCTCCAGCTGTACCATTGTTTATATAATGGGTTGTAATGTAAAATTCTTCGGCTATTAAAAATGTACCGCCTTCACTGTCTGTTAATACATAATCTATATCAAAATTTCTAAGCTCTTTCTTCTTTTTGTTTTTTCGTTTTGCATCTCTGTAACCATATAAATCTTCATAAACCTGTTTTGGCAATACTTGTGCTTTTTTAGATTTAACGCTAAAACTATTAGTATCTATAACAAAATCGCAGCCTCCTTTTATTCTGCCTACATTTAACTCAGAATAGAAGCCTAATAAATGTAACTGGTCATTGTTATAAGATATACTTAACGATTGAATATGTTCGTCTTTTAAATCTAATTCTAATTCGGTATTTCCGCTTTCTGTAATTTTATTTAATACAAATTTATAATTAGCATCTCCATTAAACTTTTTATTACGCTTACCATTTAAAAACAACTTCCCTAGAGAGTAGACGTTTGCATTGTCATCTATATATAAGTCATTATGCCTAAATACACGTTTTACGTCTTCTTGATATGCCTTTTTATAAACTAATTTTTCAGTCCTTGCATCGAAAACACGAATAGTATAAGAATTTTTATTTTTTCTAACATTATCTGTTGCTATAGCAAAATAATCACCATTTGGCGAGAATGCAAAGCTGGTATTATGGTTTTTTCTAGAACCAAATAGGTTTTGTTTTTTTTCTACAGTAGTTTTAAAAATAGTAGTTCTCTTATAAGATCTAGAGGTTAAATCTATTGTGTGAGAGTATAGGATACGTTCATCTTTTTTCGGCGCATATACAGTAAAGAACTTAAGTTGATTATTATAGAATAGGTCTCCAACATGTTCTTCTTTTCTACTGCTTTCTGCTACTTTAGAAAATACTTTACTAAGACTAGTATCGAAAATATCGAATAAAAAGTTTTTTCTACCGTTTCTGGCAATTATTGTTTCTCCAGAATCGCCAGTATATATAGCAATGACATCTGTAGATTTTACTTTGTCTTTATATTCTTTACTTTCTGTTACGGTTAGTTTGGTTGTAGATTGTGCTAAGGTTAAATTAGTAATGGTTAAGAAACAAATGATTAATAGTTTTTTCATATTCTGATTAAGAAATTTATAATTAGTTGTTTTGAATGGATATTTAATTGTTAAACTTTTAACACCTTGTCTGTGTACTATTTCTTAAGAATGTTACAGAAACAGCCCAAATAACTTATTTGTTATTCGTTTTCCATTCATTATCAGTTGACTAAATGGTTTGTTTAATTTTTTGCTGTTAGACTATTTTTGCATAACAATTAATGTTCTCATAAGTCCTAGACCAGAACTAGTCCAGTTGCCTGTATAACCTTTTGGTAGAATAAAAAAGTCGCCTTTATAAAACGTTTGTTCGTTTCCTTTTAAAGATTTTATAGTAACCATACCATTTAATATGTGAATAAATTGTTCTTTTTTATTATTTATGATAGTCGTTTTTCCGGGTTTTTCAGATTCTGTAGTGATTTCTAATTCGACTCCAGAATATATAACATCTTTATACTTCTTTTCATTGACTTGTGTGAGCCTAATTCCAGATATTAATTCTTTATCTAATACAAAAGGAAGCTTTGCTTTAGATACAGCTGTAGAATCTGCTCTTTTATTAGAAATAACTGATAATTCTAAATTATATGTATTACCGCCATGGTTTGTCCAATTGCCTTTAAATCCTTTAGGAACAAAGAGGTAATCGCCAGAACTAAAAGAGACTTCATTACCATTTTCTGCCTTTATATCTGCTTTACCATTCATGTAGTACACAAATTCATCAATAGGGAAATTGTCTATTTTGTTAACTGCAGTTTCACTAGATAAGATGTATACACTTAACTCTGATCCTTTGTAAATTCTTTTTTGATAGTAGTCTCGTTCTGGGTGTGCTTTAAGTTTCACCTTAGGAATGTTGACTCCAGACAAAATGCTTTTGTCTATAGCAATAGGTTCAATTATAGTATCATTAATAGACTTTTGGGCATGTAATGGTATGCTAATAAGTATTAAGAAGCTTAAGTATAATAGTTTGTTCATTCTATATTTTAAAATCAATTAATATAACGACTTTAAATATAAAGGATTAAGTTTAAATACGTTTGTATCTATAATATTTTGTGTTAAGTAATTTTGCTTTGCTCATCTATTCCTCATTGTTTTTTAGGAGTCCGTTAATCCCATTCTTAGATTTGGTAGGAGTGAAAATTATTACTAGAGTTTCTTTAAAAATTTTCTTCTGAAATGTTTATGGATTTTTTTATTAATAAAATACTGGAAATCAATAAATTAATATGTTTGTGTAAAAATAACGCAAAATATATTTGGTAGACGATTTAATTCATTTTAAATTTGTGTAATAATTACGCAAATTAATAATTAAACTCTATATTATGTTAGGAATAAATTATATCAAGTTCGACTCGATGAATTATGTAATTCATTACCAAAATGGAAAGATTAAGAAAGAGGGAAGAGGATTATCATTCTTTTACTTTTCTCCAAATTCATCAATTGTATCTATTCCTGTACCAAGTAATGATTTTCAATTTGTATTTAATGAAACAACCAAAGATTATCAAGAGGTTACATTACAAGGGCAAATAACTTATAAAATTGATAACCCAAAGCAGATTGCTGAAACATTAGATTTTACAGTTAATAAGAAAAAACAGTATTTAAAAAACGATTACGAGAAAATTCAACAGAGAATAATTAATGAAGCGCAAACTGCAAGTGCTTCTATTATTCAACGCTTAAATCTAAAAGAAGCTCTAAGACAATTAGAAGATATTGAAAAGGAAATATTTGCGAGTGTTCAAAAGTCGAAAACTGTACAAATGTTAGGTTTAGAAGTGTTAAGTGTAAATATACTTGGTGTAACTCCAAATCCTGAAATGGCTAGAGCTTTAGAGGCTCAAACAAGAGAATCTTTACAAAAAGAAGCAGATCAAGCTGTATATGAACGGAGAAACTTTGCTGTAGAGCAAGAAAGGATAATAAAAGAAAGTGAGTTAAATACAGAAATTGCAGTAGAGGAGAAGCAAAAGCAAATTGTAGAAAAGAAAATGGAAACTGATGTCGTGAAGCAAGAAAATGAGCAGAAACTTAAAGAAATGGATATGACATCTAGTATTTCTCTAGAAGAACAAAAGAAAAAACTTATTGATATCCAGGTTACTAATGAAAAGAAAGAAGCAGATGTGAAAGAATATGTTTTAAATGCTAATTTAAAGCCATACAAAGAGTTAGACTGGAAAATACTAATGGCTATTAGTAATACAGGAAACGACCCAAGTAATAATATTGCTTTAGCTTTTAGAGAACTAGCTGAAAATGCTGATAAAATTGGAAACCTTAATATCTCTCCAGATTTATTAGAGTCTATTATTAAAAGTAAATAATTAGAAGCATGGAATTTGAAAGCGTTATAATAATTAGAGATAAAACAAGGCTTGAGCAATTAATTGAAAGATTTAATTCCAAAGCTCAAGCCAAGTTTTATATAAAAAGCTCAGGTGGTGACTTCGACTTTTTTGAACTTGATGTCCCGTCCTGAAATAAGTTGACACAAATTCAACTTATTTATGAAATATTCAGAAAATCCAAGGAAAAAGCGAAC
>CANLUH010000032.1 GCA_947494205.1 uncultured Flavobacteriaceae bacterium
AGATAATTTAACAGTAAATGCAGCAACAAGCTTTAATAATGGGAACATATCTATTAATAATACTGTCCCTCAAGTAAGCTTTAATAATGCACAAACATTTTTTTCTCAAATTGTTGATTTTAGTGCTTTAGTGAACTTTAACAATTTTGAAACTAATTTTAATACAGGTACTCTAAATATTTTAAATAGTCCACAGGCTGCAGGTTCTGTTTTAACAGATGTTAATGGAGATGGTAATGCGACATGGCAAGCTGCACCAGTTGCAACTATTGCCGATGGGTCTATAACAGAAGCAAAATTAGCTTTTGATATAGGAACACAAGCTGAATTAATAGTTATAGAATCAGATGTAAATCAAGCCATATCTACAGCTCAAGATGCAGCTGATGAGGCAAGTAGTGCATATAGCATTGCTCAGAGTGCATCTAATGATGCTCAAAGTGCAAATAATGATGCATATGATGCGCTTAGCGCAGCTAACAATGCGTCTAGCCAAGCCAATAGTGCATATTCTACTGCTCAGGACGCAGCTAATCAAGCTAGTTCGGCATCTGGTCAAGCCAATAGTGCATATAATCTTGCTCAGAGTGCAGCTAGTCAAGCTAGTTTAGCACTTAATCAAGCAAGTAGTGCATCTAGTACAGCTCAAGGTGCAGCCAATCAAGCAAGTAGTGCATATGGTACTGCTCAAAGTGCATATGGCACTGCTCAGAACGCAGCTAATCAGGCAAGTAGTGCATTAAGTATTGCTCAGAGTGCATCTAATGAAGCAAGTAGCGCAAGTAGTATTGCTCAAAGTGCTCTTACATTAGCTAATCAGAATGCATCGGATATAGCAGGTTTTCATAATGGATCGTTATTGAGTAATTCTCAAACAACAAATTTGAACGCAGTATTAAAATTATCACCTCAAAGTGTAGCTCCTATAAATGCAGAAAATGGTTCTATTTATTTTGATGGCACTAATTTAAAATTAAAAGTTGCTGGAGTATGGAAAGTAGTTCAACTTAATTAGTGAAAATGTTTAAATGAATTCAATATAAATAACATTCTTATTCTAAAAATGCACTCTTAAAAAGTAAGGGTTTTGTATAAATATAAAAAGTCACGATATACTCGTGGCTTTTTTATTTACTAATTTTAAGAATTAAAATGAGTGCTTTTTTACAAGAATGGTTTATTCAAAATAATAAATGGATGAGTTTTATAAGTAACTATTACTTCATTTTAAATCTAAGGTTAATAAAAATATTAGCTAAAATTTTAAACTGAATCACATAGAGATACAGTATCTTTTTAATTATATTTACTACATAAATCGTTATATAATTGAAAATACTACAGCAAAAAACATTATACTTTTCAGAAGGTAAATCAGATAAAGTCTATGAGGTTGATTTATGCGAATCCGGACAAGACTTGTACATCGTTAATTTTAGATATGGTAGAAGAGGAGCTAGTTTAAGGGAAGGCACAAAAACTGTTTTTCCGGTTCCATATGAGGAGGCTTTAAAAGTGTTTAATAGTCTTGTATTAAGTAAAGAGAAAAAAGGCTATACAGAAGATGCTACAGTAAAGCAACCCGAAATCAATCCGACGCCTAAAGAGGAAAAGGTAAATACAGCAAGAGAAGATACGATATTAAAATATTTAAAAGATGCTATTGCTGGTGTTTATGTTAGAGATTGGAAAGTCTCCAGAATAATATGGAGAGCATCGCATTTAAAAATATCTAAGGCAATTCCTTTAATAAAACATTTTATAGACTCTAAGGATGCTTTTGAGCAATATGCAGCAATTTATGCGTTAGCAGAGTTTAATGACCCTTCAGAAAAAGAAAAGATTTACAATATATTTAATGCTTTAGGCTTTAAAGATAAAGTAGGACGTATTGCAGCGGCTTACATTCTGAAATTTGGAAATGCAACAGAGCAAGCAAAAATTAGTAACGAGGCATCAAATCAGTTACCAGAAGAACTTCAAAACCTCACTAAGATAAGTCAAGAGTATTTTAATACACTAGCAGTTTATTTCTTAAAAGATAAAGGTATAGACGCTTCGGTGTTATATTACACCTATATCCTTTCATTAAATAATGAGGCATTTAGAAAACAACTCTATGCTTTTATAGAAAAGGCGCCCTTAAAAGTAAATACATTTAAATCGATACGCTATATATACAGAACGGCACATTTAATAGAAGATGTAACGTTCTCTGCATTGGTTTCCAAACGTATTGCGATAAGTAATCCAGGGTATTCTTCCAGTTATTTATATGTTGATAATGTTTGGTCTACTGTCGATAATGAAAAACAAAAAGCAAATCCGTCGATAGCTTTTTCAAAGAAAACAAAAAACTATTTTAATAAAACAACATACAAGCATGTTTACGAACTAAGCCAGCATAATACATCTAATTATATAATATTTGCCACGGCACTTTTAATAAGTCTTGATGATGCATTAGATAAACGTAAAGAAGACATTCAGTATTATTATAACTATAATAATGATACGAGACGTTATGAAACCGAAAAACGATGTTTCCCAAAGTATCACGATTTTTTAGCGCTCATGTATATTGTTTATGGCCGTTCGGAAAGATTACAAAATCAGAATAATAAATGGTTTTATATAGAAGGCGATAATAAAAACGAGAGTAATTCTAGAGAAGAAGTTTTACAAGAATTATGGAATACGAAACCAGAACAAGTACTCTCTATATTAATTAATGCAAAAAGTGATATTGCTATTTCATTTGCGTTGAGAATAGTAAAAGAAAATACACACTTTTTAGAAAATATAGATACGAATACGATAAGTCAATTAATAGCACATTATCACCCAAAAGTATTAGATGCTGTTATAGGTATTGTTGAAGAAAAATATGCATCAACTAAACCAGAAGATACCATTGTATTAGCATTACTTAAATCGGGTAACGAAAAAGCCAATACATTAGGATTAAGATGGCTTACCGCTTATGAAGCAGATTATTTTTCTAATTCCGATTTTATAGCGGAGTTACTTTTAACAGGGAAAGCCGAAGTTATTCAGTTTATTAAAGCATTATATTCATACACTGTAAAGTACAATAAACCATTACTAATAGATGACTTAGAACCGTTATTTATAATCCCTTCAGCTTATACTTTCGAGTATCTTGTTTTAGCGAATGACTTAATAGGTAATACTTACTTTGGTAAATTATTGAGTACCGTTTCCGAAGAAAAAATAAAACAATTGGCCAGTTCAAATACTTCAAATAAATTGTTTGCAGCGAACTTGGCAAAACACAATGCGATACCAACGTATCGATTGTTTAAAGACTCTATAGATGCTTATATAAATTCTGAAGAAGCAGAATTAAGAAAGGTGGGTATTGAATTACTTTCTCATTTTCCTGAAAGTTTCTTATTAGAAAATCATCAGAAAATAAGTGGATTCTGTTTTTCTGAATATGATGAAGTACGAGAAGCTATTCAGCCAACAGTTGAAAAACTCATGGCACTAGATAGCAACTTTAAAAATAATTTATTTAAAGCCTTATTAGGAGCCATAGAAGAAGCAGAAGCTTATGAAGGCTTACATAAAAACTGCTATGAACTTTTAACCAATAATTATAACCAGCATTTAAAAGATAGTACACAAGAGCATATTTTTGGTTTAGTATTATCTAAATACGAGTACGCTCAAAAACTGGGATTACCTTTATTTGAAGACAAAATAAACCTAGAAAAATTATCCGTAAAAACGAATGTGCAATTGGCGCAAAGTGATGTACTTGCGATTAGAGAATATTTGAAATCGTATTTTGAAAACAACATAGATACAATTAATAACACATTAGAAGACGCGTTATTAATTTTTAATTCTAGTTGGGAAGATATCATTACTTGGGGATGCACGTATTTTGAAAAGCATATAAAACCAGAACGTTGGACAGTAGACGTATTATTGTATGCTTGCGACCACACTAAAACCGAAGTACAGCATTTTGGGCGTAAAATGATAACGCAACATTTTAGTGAGGATAAAGGATTACCGTTGTTACTAAAACTACAAGAGCACCCAACGAAAACAATGCAGTTTTTTGTTACTAATTATTTAGATAATTACGCGAAAGGAAATACAGCCGTTATTTTACAGTTAGAAACCTTTTTTAAAACAAGTTTGTTTAATATAAATACTAATAGAGTTACAAAAACAAGGATTTATACGTTTTTGGAAGCAGAAGCAATAAAAGATAAAGCCGTAGCAGAAATGACAGTACGATTGGTTAATAGTATTTTAGGAACGAACACACTATTAGATAATAGTAATAATATAGATTTACTATTAACTATAGCAGAAACCTTTCCAGAAATTGAAGTTCCACTATTAATAAAACAGAATTAATATATGCAGTTTAATTATAAGTATGGTGGTACAAGTGCCGTAAGTAACAGCGTGTCTGCAACCGATGTTAGTTTTGCTCCAGACGTTTTACGGGAACCTACGTTTTTTGTAGGCACATTAGATAAAAAAATACCATTTCGAGAAGCTATTTCTGCATTGCATCATGTGGTGGTTGCAGATTTTAATTTTCAGCCCAAAGATAATTCAGAATACTTAGCATGGCTTAAAAGCCAGGAAGAACTATGGCTTAGTGAAGCCAGTTCGGATGCATCGAAATTACAAGCCGAAATACATAATGTACGTTCTAAACTAGAAGGCCTTCGTAAAGACAGAGATGTTATTATGAAGCCCTATTATAAAGCACAAAAAAAATATTTTAAATATTTATATACAAGAGATTATGCTGCTTGGTTTGTTTTAGATCCCGTAATTACAGTACATCCCGACCAAGTGTTTTTTGAATGTTTTAGTAAAGACGAATCTGTCTACGGAAAACTTTCGTGCGGTTACGATGTGTTTAATAATATAAGCGACTTTAAATGTGGGACAACTAATATAGATTATTCGAAAGCGCTGTATGAAGAGTTTCAGAAAATAAGAACCTATAAGGAAACCGATTTTAAAATTGATCCTAAAGGATTCGACGTTAAAACAACAGGAGAAGATAGTTACAGGGAGGTTAAAATAGATTTGCCAGACAGTTGGGTACGTGGGTTTTTACAGGTGAGTACAGCAATGACTTCAAATAAAGTGTCTTTTGAATTACAAGCAATAGACATTGCCAATTTTATAAGCGTATTAAAACGAAATAAAGAACGTAAAAGTCCACGTTCTATAAAATATAAATTAACACCAGGAGAACCTATTGTTGCTGTTTTCGAACCTTGGAATATAGAGGTGGTTTGTAAGCAGTCTATATATAAAGGAGACACCGCGCAAGAAATAAGAGTTTGGGGACGTAGACGTATTTTATTATTAGAGCGTTTATTGCCAATAACTAATACATTTACAGTTCACCTTTTAGGAACAGGAATGCCATCTTTCTATACAGCGCATTTAACAGACAACATGTATTTTACATTAGGCTTATCTGGTTGGACGGCAAACGATTGGACACAATCAAGTCAGTTAGATTTATTAGCGCCAAGAGGACAAGTACCAGCAACGACCATGCAAAGTGTGTATTTAGAATTGCGAAAACATTGGTTTGCAAACGAGGCAGATATTGCTAAAACAATGGGTTTAGAGCAATCTGTTGTAAATAAATCATTAGAAACCTTTACCCAAGCAGGTAAAGTAATTTACGATTTAAAGAATAAAGTCTATCGTGTACGTGAATTAAAACGCGAAGGCATAGACATAGAATCGTTACGTTTTTCTAGCGAAACTGATAAAGAAGCATACCGATTAATGCAGCAAAATGCTGTAACCGATTTAAAAATAAAAGAACAAAAAGATACAATAGCTTTAACAAGTACAGTAAGTAACACGTATAAAACAGCAGTGACAATAGATAAAGACTTAAAAATCACTGATGCTAGTTGTACTTGCAGTTATTATTATATGAATAAAATGACAAAAGGACCTTGCGAACATATATTGGCAACAAGAATCACTTTTGATAAAAAATAATATTATATTTAAACCCATGGTAGTGATAAGATAAAAACCTTGCATTTTGATTGGTGGATCGCCAATCTTGCTAACAGATACCGAACGCGTCACTGACTCGAACTTAACTTGTGAAATAGGTACTAGCATACCATTTCCGGTTAGACTTCTGCGAAGTGAAATAGTATGCTAGTACCTATTTCACTGGAGTTGTTCAATTCAGTCTTGAGAATCGTACGAAGGGAATACAAAATACATCTTATCGCTACCTTTTTTATTATATGAGAAATTCTACAGAAAGAAGACAAGAAATTTATGATAAAATAAAAGAATCTTCTAAACAGGAATACATACTTTCTGAAATGAAACGTTTGGGCTTCTGGAAAGAAGGTGTCATAGATTTTGAAAGTGTTAATACCTTTTTTAAGGAAGAAGCTGAACTGTCTAAAAAACTTCAAGAACTTCTTAAAGAAAAACGAATTATTGAAAATCCTGAAGCTTACATAGAAAAAAAGCATCAGGAGCGTAAATTAGCATCAAAGCAGTCTCAAAAAGAAACCAAAGCTAGACGAGAACAAGAACGTTTAGAAAAAGCCGAACGTTGGAAAGCATCGAAAGATAAAGACATTATTTATGTTGGTTCTGGGTATTCTAATAGTCTTAATAAACAAACCTCAAACGATTCAAAGTTAAAAGCTCAAAGCCTACCTGTATTACATAATGCAGAAGATTTAGCCAAAGCAATGCATATTCCTGTAGGTGAACTTCGATTTTTGTCATTTACGCGAAAGAACTCAAAAATTAGTCATTATAAGCGTTTTCAAATGGCTAAAAAATCTGGAGGCTATCGTTTAATTTCAGCGCCAATGCCTAAACTAAAAAAAGCACAGCATTGGATTTTAGAACATATATTAAATAAGGTAACGGTACACGATAATGCACACGGTTGTGTTATTGGTAAGTCTATAAAAACAAATGCTATACCTCACATTGGTAAGGCAGTCGTTATTAATCAAGATTTTCAAAACTTTTTTCCATCAGTAACTTATAATAGAATAAAAGGTGTCTTTTTATCTTTAGGTTATTCCCATCAAATAGCAACTATACTATCGCTATTATGTTCAGAGCCTAAAATAGTAGATGTGTCTTTATTAGGAGAAGACTATTATGCACAGCGTGGTGAGCGTTTTTTACCGCAAGGATCGCCATGTAGTCCAGCTATAACTAATATTCTATGTAGAAAATTAGATTTTAGATTATCTGGTTTGGCTAAAAAGTATAATTTCGATTATACTAGATATGTAGATGATATTACGTTTTCGGGTGATAAAAATAGCTTATCTAAAATTACACCATTGCTTAAATATTCGGGTAAAATAGTTAGAAGCGAAAATTTTAAACTGCATCCAGAAAAACTGCGTGTTATGAAACGTAATGCGAAACAAGAAGTTACAGGTGTTGTAGTTAACGAAAAAGCGAATATATCTAAAGCGTCTTTAAAACGATTTAGAGCCTTATTGTTTCAAATAGAAAAAGATGGTATAGAAGGGAAGTCATGGAATAATGGTGGCCCAGTTTTAGCACAAATAGATGGTTATGCTAATTTTATTTATCAGATAGATGCAGAAAAAGGAGCGGTTTACAAACAACGTGTCGCTGCTATTTTAGAAAAATATAATTATATAGACAATCATAGAAAACAATATGCACCTCATGCTAAACAAGGCGTTTCTGCTATGTTAAGTGGTTTTGCTAAAAAAATATCTTCGTTTTTTAAGAAGTAAATAATATAATCTATAAACGAGTTTAGGAATACTTGAAGTAATAGATTTAAATAAAAGATAAAATATGTTGAAAGTAGAGTTTTTTTCAGAGTTTGATGATAACGGAGAACCTATAATGAAAAGTTTAAGTATTGATATTGAAGAGAATATGTCAATAAGTAAACTAATTGCTAAAATTCATGAGCAATCAGGAATTCCTACTTTTGTAGAACTAAAATGGGGAGATAATACAGAGAAAGTAAGTTGTTCATATAATGTTAAAGAGGCTTCCGACTTAAATTCATTAAAAGCGATTGCAAATTTGGATGAAAAAATTAGTGAGTTTCCTAAATCTGGGACTAATGGAGAATTGTGTTTATATTTTGATTTAGAAGTTGGACTTATTAACTAATTATAATTATAGTGACAAGTTAGATTATCCTGAGATTATTGAAAAATTAAGACTTGGAGACTCTATTATTCTTATAGAAAATGTCCCTTTATTAGATAAAGTGTTATCTGATTGTATTAGTATTATAGGACATGCAATAAATGAAAATAGAAATAATAATGGGAAATCTATTTTTGATGTTAAAGTCACGAGGCAAAATTCCTTTTTTAAATCTATAGCAAATTCTAATCTATCTTTTCCATTACATACAGATTGTTCCGATTTTGTTTCTATACCCAATTGTATTGGGTTATTATGTGTAAATCCAGCTTGTTTTAATCAAGGTGCAAATACTTTTGCTTATATAAAAGATATATTGAAACTTTTCTCTAAAGAGGAAATAGAACAATTGGTGACTAAAAAATGGAAACATAGAAAAGAAAAAAGAAGTATTTTAAGCTATGAAAAAAATAGCGTTAAAATATGCTATGATAGAATTACTATGGAATCTTTTTCTAAAATTAGTGATTCAGAAAAAGTTTTACTCTCTAAATTAGATGGTATTTATAAACAAGCATTATTTAAAATAAATTTAAAAAAAGGAGATTTAATTTTATTTAGAAATGATTTGTTTTTGCATGGACGAGAAGCCTTCGATTTAGAATCTGATAGATTGGTAAAACGAATTAGATTTAATGTAAAATAAAATTCCCATTTTCTATTTTAATAGAAAACGGGAATATGTTTAATTTTCAAAACCTTTCTTTAAAACCTCTTGTATCCCTTGTAAATGATCACTAAACGCCATCATTTGACTTAATACTTGCGCCATTTCGTTTTTATTACCAAAGCCTTTCAATTTATTGTTTTTAATAAAAAGGTCTTTAATAGTTGTCCAGCGGTCTAATTCTTCTGGAGAAAGTTTATCTATAAGTTCCTTGTATTTTAGTAAATTGGCTTCTGCGGAAGAGGTTAAGGTTTGCGACTCACTTTCATAATGAGATAATACCAAACGTTGTAATTCTTCATCATTCATAATAGGAACAATCTTAGCAATTAATTTATTCATATCACGATAGGAGCCTTGTAACTTAAAAGAAGGTTCTATACGATATTGATCTTCCATTGCTGCCGATTGTATGTAGGTTTGATTTACCTTCATTATTGTATCTCTAACTATAATGGCTTTTTCTAGTACCGAAGTATAGTCTTGTATCTCTTGCTTTGTATGGTTTCCTTTTAAATCAACATCTGCTGTATTATTCTCTACTTTATCTATTAATGCATAGACATCTTCAAAATATTTACTACTTAATTGATGTAATACAGGATTAGAAGTTAAGGCATTTTCAATTAAACTTAGTTTAAATAAATGTGCCGTATCTCCAATGATATCTCCTAAATTATAAATATCTGCACGGTTTGCTAACATATCTGGAATTTGGAAACGGTCTCCGCTTTCTGTATAAGGGTTACCAGCCATTATTACACAGAATTTCTTGCCACGTAAATCATAGGTTTTTGATTTTCCTTTGAAAATACCTTCAATTTTACGAGTACCATCAGATAAGGAAATAAACTTTTGTAAAAATTCAGGATTACAGTGTTGAATATCGTCAAGATATAGCATCACATTATCGCCCATCTCAAAAGCTAGATTTAATTTTTTTAATTCTTCTCTAGAGGCGGAGTTGTTTGCAGACATTGGGTCTACAGATGTAACTTCGTGCCCTATGGCTGGTCCGTTAATTTTCATAAATACCAATCCTAAACGGTTAGATATGTATTCCATTAAGGTTGTTTTACCATAACCAGGAGGAGAAATTAATAATAGCATTCCCATTCTATCGGTACGTTTGTTGTCGCCAACGGTACCTAATTGTTTTGACAAGTTATCCCCAATTAAAGGGAAGTATACTTGGTCTATTAGTTTGTTTCTTACAAAAGAAGACAATACTCTAGGTTTAAATTCTTCAAGTTTTAACTCTTCTTTAAGTTGCTCGGTAATTTCTTGTTTTGCTTCTTTATAGCGTATAAAATTAGGCACTTCTATTGAAGCGAATTCATGTAAATTAGTCATGAATTCATGATAATTGAATGTTAAAACACCATCAATTACTGTGCTGTGATCTCCTTTTAAATCTTTTATAGCTTCAATTGGATGTACTGCTTTTATTACAGAGTTAGACTCGTGTTCAAATAATAAAATACATACAATTTCATCGGTATAGCTTTCAGTTGAAACGCCTTGAGTAGATAGAAAAGAGCTTACCCATTGTTTGGTTAAGTGTATCTTAGCTATATAGTCTTCGGTTTTTTCTATACCAGCTTTAAACTTATGAAAAGCGTCTTGCTTTTTTAATGTTTTTACTAAATCATCTTTTAAGCTAAAGGCATCTGTACTAATTTGAAAAGCATTATTTTCTTTAAGTTCTTTAAAAAGATAGTTTGCAATCTGTAAACTAATGTCTTCAGAAAATAAATTACTGTTTTTAGAAAACTCAGAGATTTTCGCTCCTAAGGTTTCAATTACAAAAGAAAAAGAATCGCTATCTGGAAATACACTTAATACTTCTCCTGACGCTTTAATGTTTGAATTCTGAAATAATTGTTCTGTTTCAGACAGTGAATTCCAGAAATATTGAGCGTAAGCTCTTAAAGTAGGAGAGTAGGTAAGTAGTCCTAATTCATGATGTTTATGTACTAATGTGTGCAATATTTTACTAGCATCTGTATCATGAACGCCTTTTACATAACCTTCTGAATATAAATTACTACTTTCTTGCTGAACAATGGTTAATAGTTCTTCTTGTGTTTTATTAACCAGTTCTTCTTCTGGTAATGATTTAAATATTTTATAGGCTAAATAAGCAGAACGATAAACGTTTTTGTTTTCTGAAACTAATTCTTGATTCCAATATCTTTTAGATTGTAATAGGATATCGTTTTCAATAGTGTCGTAAAAGTCGGTTCCGGTTAAATGATAGTATAACTCTTCATTTTTATAAACAATAGTTAGGTCTAGTACTTGTTTGTTTACACCGAACTTATGTTTACCAAACTTAATAACGTTTTCACCGTCTTCGTATAATTCTTGTTTATCCTTTAATTTACGAAGTGCATCTTCTTTAGCTACTTTTAATTGTGTTTCTATAGCTTCTGCTTTACCAGCATCATCTAATTCACGTAATTGATTAATAATGTCTCTTACCTTATTAATCATTAAATCTGCAGCGAAATAGCCATTAATATCTTCAATCGTATCGAAGCTTTGTGCTTTTTTGCCTACACCTTTTAGTATACGTTCTGATGCTGTTTGTAAGGCTACAGCTTTTTTATTTCGCTTTTCTATTAAATTATTTTTACGGGAATCGAAAGCAGCATGAATTTCTTCACGTTTTTCTATAATCTGAGTAATAAACTCTTCGAAATCGGCGAATTTACCTTCTAATTCTTCAAGCTGGATAGCCGTTTTAGTTAGGAACTCGTCGCATTTTTCAGGAGTCGTAGCCATATCAATATAGTTGATGATACTCTGGTCTATCAACTTTAATTGTGCAACAAAATCAGCTTTTGCTTCAGAGCTGCCAAGCTTTTTAATACTGTTCTTTATTCCTGCTTTTAATTGATTTAGTGTAGCAAAAATTAAAGAAATATTATCTATAATTTTTGTAGACTGTGACGTGTCTTCAATTTCAAGATTAGAAACAATATCAATTAATAGTTCTAAGTCTCCAGTAATCTCATTAACTTCTTTTTCTAACGCTTTTGCTTCTACTACCTTTTTTATTTCTGGTAAAGCAGTCTCTTTTTCGGCTACTCGTTTATGGTAAGGTGCTAAAGCTTTATCATTTAATAAAAATTGAACGCAACGTTTAGAAATTAATGTATTTTGTTCTGCAACTTGTGCTTCTAAAGCTTCTAGATGTTTTTTTTGAATGTAACGAACATCGTGTAAACTAATAACTTCCCCTCGTAAGGTTCGTAATTGATTTAATAAACCAACAAAATCATCTATGGATTTAAATGAAGTACTTTTTATTTTACTAAAAAGTTCATCAGATTTTACATTGATTTCTTTAGTCGATTTCTCGGCTTGTTTTTTTAATTGAACTACTTTTTCAAATTCTTCTATAGCCGCATTGGCTGCTTCGTTAATTTGAAGTACGGGTTCATTTAATAGATATGTATCTGTTTCTGGAAGCCAATAATAGGTGTCGTTTATGTCTTTAGATATTTTAGCAATATCGTTGTATAACCCCGTATAATTATCTTCTTTGTTTAACAGATTAATTAATTCATGACACTCCGCCATAGCACGAACAATATCTTTATTTCCTATTTTAAATAGTAAACTATCGGTGTGCTGAGATGGCATAAAATCGCCTTTTAAATATGGTGTTTGCCATATTTGTACCACATGGTGTTTGGTTTGTTCGTCTTCTGTTTTAAAGTAACATAATTCGCCATTTTCAAGTAGTGTAAACCCATTACATATAATAGGAGTTTTTACTTCTTGTTCAATGATATTATAAGACATTAAAATGTATAGACCGCGAATTGTAGCGTAGAAAACATATAAAAAATCTTCACCATTTGGTGAGCTTATTTTCTTTTGGAATTTAACTTCTTTAACATCACTTTCAAATATTTTATATTCTCCAGTTTGTAGGTAGTATCCGTTAGGAAAAATAATACCATGTTCGTCTGGTAATTGAACTGTAGTATCTTTTATACTTTCTATACGTTGTACTTCTTGTAACTTATGGTTATAAACAAAATAACGTGGTGCTTCCTGGAATGGTTTTATCTCTATAGTGATTAGGTTACCCAAGTCGCCAAAACGAAACTGACCATCGTCTAAGGTTTGATCTATATGTTCTACAGGTTCTGAAAGGATACCTTTTCCGTCCTCCGTATTATCTTCAATTTTAATGGTTAAATCTCCGCCTATAGTTTCAACAAATACTTTGTCTAGAATTGAAATGTGCGAATGTGTTCCGTAGCGATGCATATCGCGAGTAACTTCTTGCCATTTAAATTCGTGTTGCGTAGGAAATTGGTATTCGTGTTCGCTACGATTATCTATATATTGAAGCTCATTTTCTTTAATTAACCATTTAAATGTTTTAATGTCTTTTGTGCTTTCGCTTAATTGAAAAACCATGTGTAAATAGTTTCCAATGACGGCAAATTTTGAGAATATGGTATTTCGGTAGTACTTATAGAGATTGGTGAAATCGTTGATGAAAATGTCATCGTTAATTAAGTCTAAAGATTGTAAGTGAAAGTGATTTTCTTTAAACTTATAAATACTAAAAACATCGGTAAGTTTTATATCTGTTCGTAAACCAAAGTGCACGTTGTAACCAAAGATGGACGTGTTTCCAAAAGAAATAATGTCTCTGGCGATACAATTATTCTCTGTGTTTATTCTATCGTTAGCAATTAATTTGGTTTCTATATTTCCAAAAACATGTTTTCTAGCATCATTTAATTTATGCAATCTTCCTTGTAGTTCTTGCTTTTGTTTTTGCAATCTACCCTGAATGATTTCATAAGTTCCACCGTCTAATTGTTGATTGTTTTGGTTTTCCATTTATTTTTTTTAATCAAGATGGTTTAGAAGAAAGAGACACTACATTATTAAATAATGAATGGCATCTAAGTAAGAAAAGTAAGAGTCTAGTTTTTGTTCGCTAGACTCTTAGTTTTTGTTTTTAAGATAATTTCTTATCTGATAATCCTAATCCTTTAGCAAGGTTAAATAGATTACTAAATAGACTTTGTTCGTCTTTATTATTTGTTTTGTCTTTTAAGTCCATTAAAAGATTAGCTATTGTCAAGTTTTTAATGTCTTCGGAAGAAATACCATACTTAGTAGCAAAATCTTTTACTTTTTCAAGTAAGTTTCCTTTTACATCATCGCTACCTAAAATAGCGTCTTTTACTTCTTGAATGTTATCACTATGTTGTACTAATCTATCAATACCTTTAGCTTTAGTAATTTGCCCGATGATTTGATCGAAGAACATAGTTTCACCTCCAACAATATCAATATTAGCAGCTCTTAATGCATCTCCAATAACAAGTGCTTGCGCGTCTGCTATATCTTTTTGGATGTTTATTTCGGCTAAGTCCACTTGTAATTCCTTCTCTAAACGTAATTTGAATTCTTCGTGCTCTTTACCAACACCATCTAACTTCTTCATCGCTTCAGCTTTTTCTTCTATTCCAGCTGCATCAGCAATGGCTTTTTCTTTAATAACTTCAGCTTCGGCTAATCCTTCTTCTTTAATAGCTTCTGCTTTCGCTAAAATACCAGCTGCTTCTGCTTTCGCTTTTTTCTCAATAATTGTAGCCTCTACTATTCCTTGACGCTCATTTGCATCTGCTTTAGCATGCATTACTTGCGCTTCAGACATACCAATTGTTGCTTCTTCTTTAGCTTTAGCTTCTGCTAATGTTTTACGAGCTTCCGCTTCTTTTTCACTAGCTTCTTTTTGAGCTTGTGCTTCGATATTAATTTCTTCAGCTTTTTGTTTTGCTGCTTCTTTTTGTGCTTCAGCTGCTTTAATAGTTGTAATTAATGCTTCTTGAGCATTTGCTTCAGCAATAGTAATTTTTACTTGTTTATCACGGTCGGCAGTTTTAAAAGCTTCAATATCTTTCATGTTTTCTTGCTCTTCAACTACACCTTTTTCTAAGACAACACGGTCGCGAATAACATCTTGAATGTTTTTCTTTTCAACTTCTAAAACTTTTTCCTTTTCTATTTGTGCTAATGTTACAATACGTTCTCTTTCTGTAGCTTCTAACATTCTGTCTTTTTCAACACGTTCTGTTTCTACAGCATCAGTTCTTAACTTATTTTTTTCTGCTACTATAACTTGACGTTGTTTGTTTTCTTCGGCTACTTGAACTTTTTCTTCTGTAGCGATACGTGCTGTTTCAGATTTTAAACGTTCTTCTTCAGCAACCTTTAGTGTTTCTGCTTCTTCACGCGCTTTAATATTCGCGATTTCACGTTTTTGTTGTTCTTCTTTTTCAGCTAATTGCTTATCTAATTCTAAAATAGCTTCACGTGCTTCAACATCTTGTTTACGAATTATTTTTTCTTCGTCACGTTTAATTAAATTCGCTTTTACATTTTGATTAGCTGTTAATTCTGTAATCTTTTTAATTCCTTCTGCATCTAAAATATTATCCGCTTTTAAGAAACTTACTGGTGTTTGCTCTAAATAATCAATAGCACAATCTTCTAGAGTATAACCGTTTAAATCTGTACCAATAATATCTACAATTTCGTCTCTAAACTCTCTTCGAGCTTCATATAATTCCGTGAATTGGAACTTTTTACCTACTGTTTTTAGGGCTTCAGAAAATTTAGCTTCAAATAATTCTTCCAATGTAGTATGGTCTGATGCTCTTTCACAACCAATGGTTTGCGCTACTTTCTTAATATATTCTACTTCGTTATTTACGCGAACAAAAAAGGCTACTTTAATGTCTGCTCGCATATTATCTTTACAAACTAATCCATCATTACCTAATCGTTCTATTTGAATCTTTTTCACAGAAATATCCATTATTTCTACGCGGTGAAATACAGGTACGACATACATTCCTCGGTCCGTTGCGACCTTGGTTCCTTTAAATCCTGTTCTTACTAAGGCTTCACCTTGCGGTACCTTTTTGTAGAACATAGCAATGATTGCAAAATAGACAATAACTAAGAATAGTAAGAGTCCAAGACCTATTCCTAAAATTTGTGGTAAGTTATCCATAGTTTTAATTCGTGTGTTTAATTTAGTTTTTAGTTAATAATTTATATAGAAGTGTTTTTTCTCTTTAAGTAAACCATATTAAGCTCTAAAAATAGACTTCTTGAGTATATTTTTGTACATAATAAAATGATTTATCATCACTTGGTTTAATAATTAATATAGAATCTCTAAATGCTATAGGGAAACCTTCTAGAGATTTTATGTTTATAGATAGCGTGTCACCGTCTACAATAACTTCAGCCGAGCCTAGTTTATTATCTTTAATATTAGATAAGCAAGTACCTCGCCTACCAATAAAATCTATTGGTGCATCGCCATCTTGATTTAAATTTTTAAAGAAACCTTTAAAAGGTGTAGTGACTATTTTTGTTACTATAAGCGATGGTAAAATAGCTGCCAGCATAAGTATAAAGCCAAATGAGGTGTCGAAGCTATGAGTTATAGATGTACTTACTGCAGTACAAATCCACCAGATAAAAATCCAACACGTAAAGGTGAACATAAAAGGTAAGCCAACAAAATTGAAATAGATTAATACAACTTGCCACCATTTTAGTGGTTTACGGCGTTTACCAATAACGTCTTCTTTATTGACTTCGGTGTTAGCAATGTCATGAAAATCTACATTGCCGCCTTCTATACCAGAATCGATATCTACATCGGCGTCGATGTCTACATCCATGTCTACGTCTACATCGACATCGAGGTCGAAATCTAGGCCGGAAATCATGGTTATTAACCAATATACGATGAGTAGAATGACTAATAGCGTTAATGTAATATTTACACTAGAAAATAATATGTCGGTTAGTGATGTCAATATATTATGCTTGTTTATTGGTTTTATTTAGTTTTAATTGTTCTTTAAGCTTTGCTAAATCGCTTTCAGCAGTACTTTCAACGTTATTAATAACCTTGTCTATTTCGTCGTCTGCACTAACATTATTATTAGCGATATCTCCATACGCTTCGGACAAAGCTTCTTCTTGAGTTACTTTATCTTTCATACGTTCAAGCATAGCAACCGTACCTGTACTATCTAATTCTGCCATTTGCTTGTTTAAGTTTTTTGTTGCTTTAGATACTTTAACGCGGGCTTTTAATGTTTTTAGCTCATTTTCCCATTTTTTAATATTGGTTTTAATGTCTTTAACATTGTTTTCTAATTGCGATACCGAAGTGCTAAATTTAGTAACTTCATCTTTATGTAAATGAGACTGTTTATTTGCTTCTTCTTTTTTTATTAAAGCTTCTTTGGCTAATCTGTCTGCTTCTGTAGCATCTAATTTGCCATCACCAGCTTTTTGCAAAATAAGCATTGCTTTTTGTTGGTAATCGTCTGCTTTAGCAGTCGTGTTTTCCATATCGTTTTTAGCACGTATGGCTAAGGCTTTTACTTGCGCTAAGGATTCTATGCTTTTTTCAAGATCGTTACGTAAATCTCTAATGCCTTGTTCGGTCATTTTAATAGGGTCTTCCATTTGGTCTATAGCAGAATTTGCTTCAGATTGTCCTATCTTGAATAGTCTTCTAAAAATATTCATAAGTGTTTTTTTTAATATTTTGAAAAATTAATTATTTGTTCTGAATATTCGCTTAACAATAAACTAAGCGAATTTAAACTGCCTTCTAATTCATTTAAATCTAAATTTTCTAATTGTAAAGTGTCTCTAAAAATAACACGCTCAAAGGTTTCATCTAAAACAAAAGCTCCATGAATAATGTCGCGATTTTTTTTAAGTAAATGTTTGAAAATTTCTTCACTGGGTTGGTTTATTTTAAAAATAAACTGCTCCATAATTAATATGGGATACGAAATACCAATGATTAAATTTTTAATACCAAAACTTTCTTTCTCAATAACTATGATGCCTTCGTTAACATCTTCTTTTACAATATTTACATTTAATTCTAATAAAAAGTTTTTGGTCTTTAAATAGTGGTTATTCATTAATGATAAATTAATAGTTTTTACAGTTTTAAATTTAGACTAATATTACAAAAATGTTTGTAATAAAAAGCAAGATATATGTATTATAATTACTGTCATAATTTTGATTTTTTTCTTGTGAGACGATTTGTTTTCTTATTGAATTATCTAAAATTATTAGCATAATTCAAAACTATTAGCTAATATTGTTAGTGTAAAGATACAATTTATTTTTTAATTTGCAAATAAAATTAGCAATTCATGTCTTTTTTTGGAAAAAACATAAAAAAAATCAGAGGAGTAAAAGGTTTAAGTCAGCAAGCGTTTGCTGAGGTTTTTGAGCTTAAACGTGCTACATTAGGGGCTTACGAGGAAGGCAGGAGTGAGCCTAAGATCGAAACAATTATAAAGATTGCTAATTATTTTAGCATTTCTATAGATGCTATGCTAACGTCAGAGTTAACAGTAAATGATTTGTTGCGCTTTAAAGGAGATTTAACGATTACTAATGACACTTTAGTAAGCGAGAAATTTGCAACTATTCCCTGTATTACTGAACAAAACTCAAAAGATTACATAAAGTATTTTAATAAAGAGAATTTTATTAAAGATATGCCTAAAGTGCATTTGCCTATTAATACAGAAAAGACATTTAGGGCGTTTACTGTTCTTAATTTAGAGATGACGAGTCATGATAAAGGTTTTTTTCCTAAGGATATTGTTATTGGAGAACTTGTTCCTAAAAATGTAATTAAAAAGTTAAATAATGGGACTATTGTTTTAGCTTTAGTAAATAATGAATTGATATTGCGAAGCTTGTATGTAACAAAAAACGAAATGGTTTTACGTGCGCATCATAAAAATATAGAAGATAAGATTTATGATTTAAAAGAAGTAGATGAGTTATGGCGTATACGTTACACTTTTTTTAAGCGTTTACCTGAATTTAATGATTTACTAGAAGAAAAATTACTATTCTTGGAGCAAGAATTTATGAAATTAAAAAACCGTATGTAACGCTCTATTTAGTTCTCTCAATTTTTTTATTGAAAAATGGAGGGTTCTCAAAGTGTTTTTTTTATATTCATAGACTTACAAATGAAGTTATTTTTTGCATGTCGGAAAACAAGGAATTAGAATTAGCCTGGAGTTTTATTAATAATACGGGAAGAAACGTGTTTTTAACAGGTAAAGCAGGTACAGGAAAAACCACCTTTTTACATAAGTTAAAAATGGAATCCCTAAAGCGAATGGTCGTTGTTGCACCAACAGGAGTTGCAGCGATTAATGCAAAAGGCGTAACTATACATTCGTTTTTTCAGATGCCTTTCGGGCCTATTTTACCAAATGAAGACTTAGGAAACTCTAAAGGATTTAATAGAAAGTTTAATAAAACGAAAATTAATATTATTAAATCTTTAGACCTGCTAGTTATAGATGAGATTAGTATGGTACGTGCCGATTTATTAGACGGTATAGATAAAACACTGCGCAGGTTTAGAAATAAAAACAAAGTATTTGGTGGTATACAATTATTAATGATTGGAGATCTACAACAATTATCTCCAGTAATTAAAGAAGAAGAATGGCACTTATTAAAACCATTTTATAAAAACGCTTTCTTTTTTAGTAGTTTGGCATATCAAGAATGTAAAGCTATTACCGTAGAACTGAAACATATTTATAGACAAGACAATCCGAAGTTTATAAATATTTTAAATGAAATTAGAAATAGCACCTTATCTGAAGCGTCTGCCAAAGAATTAAATAAACGATATGAACCCAATTTTGTGCCTAACGAAGAAGACGGCTATATATCATTAACAACACATAACAATAGAGCTGAGCACACCAATAATGCAGAGTTAGAAAAACTAACATCTAAAGAACAAACTTATACGGCAAGTGTAGAAGGTAAGTTTCCAGAATACGCCTATCCTAACAAGGCTGAGCTAACGCTAAAAGTAGGTGCGCAAGTTATGTTTGTTAAAAACGATAGCTCCATAGAGAAACGTTACTTTAATGGAAAGATTGGTAAAGTTATTCTATTAGATAAGGATGAAGTGGTTGTAAAATGTCCAGACGATGATTTTAATATAATAACGACTCCAGAAGAATGGGAAAATATTAATTACACTGTAAACCCAGAAACCAAAGAAATTACAGAAGATAAAATAGGATCATACAAACAAATGCCATTGCGTTTGGCTTGGTCTATTACTATACATAAAAGTCAAGGCTTAACCTTTGAAAAAGCAATTATAGATGCGCAAGGCGCTTTTGCACATGGACAGACCTATGTTGCATTAAGCCGATGCAAATCGTTAGAAGGTTTAGTATTAAAAAGTAAAATAAACTCTAGCCATATTATTAGCGATAATAATGTATTATCGTTTACAAAACATGCAGAGGATAATCAGCCAGATGAAACAGATTTACAAAAGTCGGAAGCAGAATTTCAATTGAATTTAATAGCAGAGTTATTCGATTTTTTTAAATTTTTATACCCTGTAAGACGTTTATTGGATATCTATTATAAAAATAGGGGAAGTATAGAGGGGAATCTAGAAGCACCTCTAAATGCTATTAAGGACAGTGTAACTAACCTATTAAAAGTAGGCACTAATTTTAAATCTCAAATTAATAACTTAATTATTGAGACTGAAGAAGTGCCAGAATCTAGTATTGTTATTAATGAGCGATTTGTAAAAGCTATTACTTATTTTAAAACACAAACAGAACAACATATTAGTACATCTTTTAAAGCACTAAGTTTTACAACAGATAATAAGGCTATTGAAAAAGATATTACTAAACAACTAGATGATTTTGAAGAACAGTTAGCTGCTAAAAATTTGTATTTTAATGGATTATCTACTAAATTTAAAACGAAAACATTTTTAGAATTACGTGCTAAAACCGTTTTCTTAGCGAAAGAAAAGCCTAAGAAATCTAGAAAATCGGTGGTAGATGGTACTACTAATGTTGAGTTATTTGAATTACTGCGTGTATTAAGAAATGAAATTGCTCAAGAAAAAGACTTAATACATTACCAAGTATTCACTCAAAAAGCCCTATATGAAATCTGCGAAACCTTACCGACTAACAAAAGTGAGTTGTTAGAAGTTAATGGTATGGGGAAAACACGTGTAGAAAAATACGGAAGTGCTATTTTAAAAGTGATTAGAGAATACTGTGATGAAAATGATATAGAAGTCTCCGAAGAAGTAGACTTATTTGAAAGTGATAAACCAAAACGTAAAAAAGGAGATACAAAAAATGAATCGTTACAATTATTTAAAGATGGAAAATCTATAGAAGAAATAGCTGATGTACGTGAATTAAATGTAAATACTATTATTGGTCATTTAGCTAGTTTTATGTCTAGTGGGGAAGTTAAAATAACCGATTTAATTTCCGAAGACCATTATAACGAATTAAAAGTATTGATACCAAAATATAAATTTGATAACCTATCGGATTTAAAACATCAAATAGATGATAAGTATACCTATGGGGAATTACGTTTGGTTTTAGATGACATTAAAAACACCAAGACAAACTAACTTTAAAATAATAGAACATTGACTAAGGCAGAAAGAAAGGTATTTAATTATGGACAAATCTTAGGCCGATTAAATACTATAGCACGATTTAATGATAAAACAAATCATGTTTATGACTTTACAATAAGTAGACGCTCTAAAATTGGGAGTCTAGAACAAATACTAGAAAAGAGAACGACTTACATTAGCGAATCGTACAAACTGCACAAAATAGAAGACGCTAATTTGTTTAACTTCTTTTTTAAGCTATTGCACGATAAATGGTTTTATGCTTATCAAAATAGTAATGAACACCATTTAAAAGATTTAGGTGATAACTTCTCTTTATACGATACCGAGTGGAAAAAGGAGTGGATACAGGAATTTGTCGATTTTACTTTAAAAACACTAGAACCTAAAAACACTTATCAAATAGAATACGTGGACTTAAAAGGTTATTATGCTTCCGATTACGATGAGTTTGTTTTTGAGTGTGGTGAAGATGTTTATTTTTTAAGTTTTACTGTTACGGATTAAAAATCCATAAAACTGTTAATGTTTTAACAATCAAAACTATTTTTGTTTAATTTATTTGTAAGTTTGATAAACAAAACAATCAGCTATTGCGTTATGAAATATTCTCTATCTAAAACAAGTTTAATTATAGCAGCCTTTTTAATAACATGTTCAGTCTTTGCACAAGATTTTCAAGGCAAAGCGTACTATTTTTCAAAATCGTCTATGGATTTAGGGCGTTGGGGTGCTAAAATGAGCGAAGCACAAAAGAAACAAGTTAAAGAACGATTAAAAAATAGATTAGAAAAAACCTATGTGTTAACTTTTAATAAAGCAGAATCTATTTTTATAGAAGAAGAAAAGCTAGATGCTATCTCTGGAGCAACAGATTCTTGGGGTAAAAACTTTACAGCAGGAGACCAATATAAAAATGTAAAAACAAATACTTTTGTGCAGAATCAAGAGTTTTATGGTAAGCGATTTCTTGTAAAAGATAAATTACAAACCATAGAATGGAAATTAAGTACGGAAACTAAAAAAATAGGAGATTACGTTTGTAACAAAGCAACAGCATCTATACCAACACAAAACCTAACATGGTATTCTTTTTCTTGGAGTGAATTAAGAAAGAAAACAGCTGAAACAGAAAATGGCGAAACACCAGAAGTAGAAATGACAGAAGTAGAAGCTTGGTTTTCTCCACAAATACCAGTAAGTCAGGGGCCAATGGAGTATTGGGGATTACCAGGATTAATTTTAGAAGTTAGTGCAGGAGATACAACTATGTTGTGTTATAAAATAACAATGAATCCAGAAGAGAAAATTAAAATTGAAGTACCAGAGAAAGGAAAAGAAATTGCTAAAATGGATTACAAAGAAGTTATTGTAGGCAAAATGCAAGAAATGAGAAATAATAGAGGAAGAAGCAGGTAGACAACTCACCTTAAGTATTAAAATAGAAAAAGGCTTTAAAGTGTATATTTTAAAGCCTTTTTTATATCTTATAGTTTCTAAGATTATCCTTTGATAACGCCTCTTGAAATTACAATTTTTTGAATCTCTGAAGTCCCTTCATAAATCTGAGTAATTTTAGCATCACGCATTAAACGTTCCACATGGTATTCTTTAACAAAACCATTACCACCATGAATTTGTACAGCTTCAACCGTTTGTTCCATAGCAACTTTAGAAGCATATAACTTAGCCATTGCACTAGACATATCATAGTTATTGCCTTGGTCTTTGTCCCAAGCAGATTTCATAACTAGCATACGAGCCGCTTCAATTTCAGTATACATATCTGCTAATTTAAAAGCAATCGCTTGGTGATTACAAATCTCTGTACCAAATGCTTTACGTTCTTTAGAATATTTAAGAGCTAATTCGTAAGCACCTGCAGCAATACCCAAAGCTTGTGCGGCAATACCAATACGTCCACCAGATAATGTTTTCATAGCGAATTTAAAACCAAATCCATCTTCACCAATTCTATTTTCTTTAGGTACTTTTACATCGTTAAATTGTAAAGTATGCGTATCACTACCTCTAATACCTAATTTATCTTCTTTTGGTCCGATATCGAAACCTTCCATGCCTTTTTCAACAATAAAAGCATTAATTCCTCTATGTCCTTTTTCTCTATCTGTTTGTGCGATTACTAAATACACATCACTACGTCCACCGTTAGTAATCCAGTTTTTAGTTCCATTTATAACATAATGGTCACCTTTATCTATAGCAGTCGTTTTTTGCGAAGTTGCATCACTACCAGCTTCTGGTTCACTTAAACAAAAAGCACCAATAGACTCTCCTGTTGCTAATTTAGTAAGGTATTTTTGTTTTTGTTCTTCTGTACCATAAGCTTCTAAA
Source organism: uncultured Flavobacteriaceae bacterium (assembly GCA_947494205.1). Classification (GTDB taxonomy): domain Bacteria; phylum Bacteroidota; class Bacteroidia; order Flavobacteriales; family Flavobacteriaceae; genus JAHDHI01. The sequence continues at coordinate 23,811 of CANLUH010000032.1, forward strand.
CCATAACATACTAAAGAGTTATTTACAGAAACCATTACAGAAGCAGAAGCATCAATTTTAGATAACTCTTCCATAATAAGAACATAAGAAATAGCATCCATACCGCTTCCGCCGTATTTTGGGTCTACCATAATGCCCATAAAACCTAAATCTCCCATCTTGCGAACTAATTCTTGTGGAAACTCCTGTTTGTTATCACGTTCTATAACGCCAGGTAATAATTCAGTTTGTGCAAAATCGCGAGCAGCGTCGCGTATCATTAAATGTTCTTCAGTAAGGCTAAAATCCATAATCGTAAAATAATTGTTGATTTGATAAAATAAGAGTGCAAAGATAGCCTTTTATTGGCGTTTATTCAATAGATATTCCTATTTTTACTTTATATGATAAAAAATGAATACAAAGTAATAGGCGTTATGTCGGGAACATCTTTAGATGGAATTGATTTAGCGTTAGTTACTTTTAATTACAATACAAATTGGACCTTTAAAATTGATAAAGCTGAAACCATTGCGTACCCAGAAAAATGGATAACAGCATTAAAAAGTTTAGTCGATTACACTAAAATAGAACTACAAGATTTAGACAGAGACTATACATTATATCTGGCAGAGATAATACAACATTTTATAACAAAAAACGATATAAAAACTATAGATGCTGTATGCTCTCATGGTCATACGGCATTACACAGACCAGATGAGGGGCTAACTTATCAAATAGGGAATTTAGACATTTTGGCAACGCAGCTACAACAGACAGTAGTATGCGATTTTAGAGTGCAAGATGTTGCATTTGGAGGACAAGGTGCGCCGTTAGTGCCTATTGGAGATGAATTATTGTTTAATAATTATGATTATTGCGTTAATCTAGGCGGTTTTGCAAATGTATCTACCATAATAAATTCTAAACGGATTGCTTTCGATATTTGTCCCGTTAATATTGTATTGAATGCCTATGTTTCAAAATTAGGATTGGCTTACGATGATGAAGGCGCGTTAGCTTCAAAAGGTACTATAAACAAAGAGCTATTAAATGTGTTGAATACACTTCAATTTTATAAAGAAACCTATCCAAAATCATTAGGCTTAGAATGGGTTAAATATGAAGTGTTTCCGCTAATAAATGAATATAACCTTTCTGTAGAAGATACATTAAGAACTGTTGTAGAACATATTGCTATTCAAATTTCTAAAGTTATTAATATAACAACTAATAATTCAGTGTTAATAACAGGTGGAGGTGTGTTTAATACCTTCCTAATACATAGAATAAAAACATTAAGTAATAATACGATTGTAATACCTTCAAAAGACATTATAGAATATAAAGAAGCTTTAATATTTGCTTTTTTAGGTGTTTTAAAACTAAGAAACGAAACTAACTGTCTATCAAGTGTTACAGGTGCCAATAAAGATCATTCTTCTGGTAAAATATTTGGTTTTAAGCCGTAAAAAGAAGTAATTTGAGTATTATGGGTAATGTATATAGGTATAACTACCATAATAATAGGATATTAATAACTTAAAATAATAAATATAATGAAGCATTTAATACTAGTATTAGCATTATTAACATCAACATTAGGGATCGCTCAAATAGATGATAACTGGGAAGATGTATCAGAAAGATTACCAGGCTATATTATTACTAAAAAAGGAGAGAAAGTTGAGGGCTATTTAAAACGCTTTTTAAAAATTAAAAGTCAACGAAAAGTAAAGTTTTTTAAAACACTAGATGCTAAACCAGTTGTTTATAGAGCTAAAGATTTAAAAGCATACCAAATTGCAGAAGATTATTACGAAGTACATCCTTATGAAGGACTTACTGGAAAAACAAAAGTGTTTTTATTAAGAACAGTAGATGGAAAAATTGATCTTTTTGAATACTATATTAGAGTAGAAGATGATCAAGGCAAAGAATTAACACTATCTAAAAAGGGAAATAAGGAAATCAGTCTGGATTTTGATGGCTCTAAAATACAAACAGAAGTACTAGCTGTTAAAGACGATAAAGACTATTTAAAATTTGCTTCTACAAAGCTATTATTTAGCTTTAAAAAAGTAATGAGTAAATACGTAGCAGACTACCCAGAATTAGCAAAAAAAATTAAAGACAAGAAAAAAGGCTATAAGGTTTTAAGTATTTTAAAAATTGTAGACGAGTACAATGCACATTTCGCAGAATAGTATGAAGTATCTATACATACTAATATTAAGTGTATTTTGTTTTACTATTACACAAGCGCAAACAGCTACATTTGAATGGGAAAAAGCATCGAAATGGGTTAATACTAATATAAATGGTGTACAAAACCCTAAATATGTGTTTCCTACCCAAGATGGGTTTACCGTATATAGCGTAGAAGAGATTGGTACTAGAGCTTTTGCGCCTAAAAAAATCTATATTTCTAAGTTTGATAATACAGGAAAATATGCGTCATCTGTTGAAGTTTTGTTACCAAAACGACAATTAAAAGACGCAACACTATTAAAGATTATAGAAGGAGACGGTAAATTATATATCTTCTCTAACGTGGCCGTTAAAAAAGATAAGAAAAATGTATTGTATGCCCAAGTATACGATAATGCAACAGCAACAATAAGCGATACATACGAATTGTATACCTTACCAATAGCAAAAGTAAATAATTCAGGTTTTTTTGATGTTGAACTATCTCAAGATGCAAAGACGTTTGCAGTACTTGTAAATAAACCATTTGTAAAAAAGACAAAAGAAGCAATAGACGTTTTAATTTTAGATGCCAATTTAGAGTTGGTTTCTAATGTAGAACAAGAATTGTCTTTTGACAGTAAACGCTCGTCTAGAGAAACATTGTTTGTAGAAAACGATGCAACTGTAACATTGGTAAAAAAGACAAACCTTAATAAAAAATCGCCAATTACAACAGTAATAACTATTAAAGGAGAGACGCTTAAAGAGCAACAAGTATCCGCAGATAAATTTTATATTTCAGACTGTAAAGTTATTACGGTTAATAGTAAGCAATATCTTTTAGGTTTTGCAACAGACAATGCCAAACCTGCTGTTTCTATGGGAGGCGCAAAAGATAAAAGCTATTTTATCTATAATATTTCGGAGAGTAAACTAGTGAAAAATCAAAATTGGAAGCCCGAAATTTTAAAGAAAGTTTTAGGAAAAGGATTTATAGACTTAAAAGTGAAAACAGTTTTATTAGATGGTAATGATATCTATTTAATAGGAGACCGTTTCTCTAAAGATAGCGAACCTATACCAGGGCAAAATTTTGAGTATAACTATACATACAATTTTGGTCCAGGTGTTGTTATCAAATTAAATACAACAGGAGATGTTGCTTACGAAAGTTACATTAAGTATGGAGAAGAGTATAAAAATAATATGGAACGATTAGGTTCATTTTACCCCTTTATAAGTAATGGAACATTACATGTTCTAGCTAATGAAAAGGAATCTGTACTTAAAAAGAAGAAAATAGTCATGGGGTACAATAAAATAAACGCTAAGGCTATTGTGTTAAAAACGTATAATGCATCTGGAGAGGTAACCACAGTGCCGTTTTGGAACAGTACAGTCGGAGGAGAACGAAGTTCGGTAGCATTTGCACCAGCGCAAACCATACAATTAACAGACAAAGTCTTTTACATTTATGCATATGGAGGAGATAAACAAGCCTTTGGAAGAATGACACTTGAATAAAAAATGATAACATAAAAATAATAATAAAAAATGGCTTTACTTTTTAAAGCCATTTTTAGTTTTTTATATTTGTTGCTACTAATCTGAAAAAACTTTCACAATATGAATCAGCTTTAGCTAAACTTTAATAAATATAAACAGGAAATAAATTATTAAAGTTAAAGACGAATCAATTACACAATACATGAAAGCATTACTTAAAAAGTACGAAAATAAAGAACCAGAAATTATATTTAATTGGAAAGACTCTGAAACGGAAGCAGAAGGCTGGACAGTAATAAACTCCCTAAGAGGTGGAGCTGCCGGAGGTGGAACGCGAATGAGAAAAGGATTAGATGTAAACGAAGTATTATCGCTAGCCAAAACAATGGAAGTGAAGTTTACCGTTTCTGGTCCAGCAATTGGAGGCGCAAAATCTGGAATAAATTTCGATCCTAAAGATCCAAGAAAGAAAGGCGTTTTAGAACGTTGGTATAAAGCCGTTTCTCCACTATTAAAAAGTTATTACGGTACAGGAGGCGATTTAAATGTAGATGAAATACATGAAGTTATTCCAATTACAGAAGAATCTGGAGTTTGGCACCCGCAAGAAGGTGTTTTTAATGGACATTTTAAGCCAACCGAAGCAGACAAAATTAATAGAATAGGACAATTACGTCAAGGCGTAATAAAAGTTATCGAAAACCCAGGTTTCTCACCAGACGTTGCTAGGAAATATACAATAGCAGATATGATTACAGGTTATGGCGTTGCCGAAGCTGTAAAAAGTTATTACGAAATTTATGATGGTAGTGTTGTTGGAAAACGAGCTATTGTGCAAGGATTTGGAAACGTAGGATCTGCAGCGGCATATTATTTGGCGCAAATGGGAGCTAAAATTGTTGGTATAATAGATATCTCTGGAGGTGTTATTAATGAAAACGGATTCTCTTTCGAGGAAATCACTAAATTCTTTTTAACTAAAAACGGAAACACATTAGCTGCAGAGAATATGATTCCTTTTGCAGAAATGAATGAAAAAATATGGTCTCTAGAAACTGAGATTTTTGCACCATGTGCAGCCTCAAGGCTAATAACACAAGATCAGATAGATCAAATGATCAGTACAGGATTAGAAGTTATTTCTTGTGGAGCAAATGTGCCATTTGCAGATAAAGAAATTTTCTTCGGCCCAATAATGGAACATACAGACGAGCGTGTAAGTTTAATTCCAGACTTTATTTCTAACTGCGGTATGGCTAGAGTATTTGCCTACTTTATGGAACGTAAAGTACAAATGACGGACGAAGCCATTTTTCAAGACACATCGAATATTATAAAACAAGCTATACAAAACGTTTACGATAGAAGTTCTAGTAAAACAGAAATAAGTAAAACCGCTTTTGAAATTGCATTAAAACAATTGGTATAAAATAATTTTATGGAAACAGTTATAATTTTAGTATTTGTATTTGGTTATTTAGCCATTACTTTAGAGCATAACATAAAAATAGATAAGCTTATCCCTGCCTTAGTAATGATGGCAATAAGTTGGGCTTTAATTTCATTAGGTATTGATTCCTTTACACAATGGTTCGATTCTGCAAATCATGGTCTAGTAGAAGGCTTTGCAGCAAAAGATCACGATAGTAAAATGCATTTAATGGAAGAAACATTATTGCATCACTTGGGGAAGACTGCTGAGATATTAGTGTTTTTATTAGGAGCAATGACCATTGTTGAAATTATAGATTATTTCGATGGGTTTTCTACAATAAAAAGCTTTATACGTACCAAAAAGAAATCTAAAATATTATGGATTTTCTGTGGATTAGCATTTGTATTATCTGCAATTATAGATAACCTTACAGCAACCATTGTTTTAATATCCATACTTCAAAAAATAGTAAAAGATAGAAGTGTACGTATTTGGTATGCAGGATTAATAATTATAGCAGCCAATGCAGGAGGGGCATTCTCACCAATAGGAGATGTAACAACAACAATGCTTTGGATTGGAGATAAAGTATCTACAGGATATTTATTTGGCTATTTATTTTTACCATCATTAATATGTATGGTTGTTCCTGCAACAATCGCTTCTTTTTTACCAGCCTTTAAAGGAGAGTTAGAAGTAGAAGAAACAGAAGACAAACCAAAAAGTAGATTTAGTGGTACTATGTTATATTTAGGATTAGGAGCTATTATATTTGTGCCAATTTTTAAAGTAGTAACACATTTACCGCCTTATGTTGGGATGATGTTATCTTTAGGAATAGTAGCTATTTTTGCTGAGATATATAGTTCTTCAAAATTCAGTTTAACAGAAATTGAAGGCGATAGCGATGCACATGCTCACCATAGTCCAGTACACCATTCGTTATCTAAAATAGAATTACCGAGTATACTATTCTTCTTAGGAATATTAATGGCAGTAGCAGCTTTAGAATCTTTAGGAACATTATTTGGTTTTGCATCCACATTAAAAACATCTATACCAATGATGAATACAGAGATGGCAGGAACACAAGTATCAGACTTAGTAGTTATATTATTAGGTATAGGTTCTGCAGTAATCGACAATGTGCCATTAGTAGCAGCCAGTTTAGGAATGTTTACAGAACCATTAGATGATCAATTATGGCACTTTATAGCCTATTCTGCAGGAACAGGAGGAAGTATGTTAATAATAGGTTCGGCGGCAGGAGTTGTTGCTATGGGAATGGAAAAAATTGATTTTTTCTGGTACCTTAAAAAAATCTCTTGGCTAGCACTAGCAGGATTTTTAGCAGGCGCATTATGCTTCTTATTCACAAGAACTTTGTTTTAATTATACGGAACACAAAAAACTAACGTTATACCATTATCAAAACATAAAATATGTTAAACACATTATTACAAGAAACTGCACAAGATGCAGAAGCATTAGTAGATGGCGAACCAGTTGAGAAAACGCTATCCATAATAGAACTAATTACAAGTAGTGGTACAGCAGGAATCGTCATTATAGCGGTACTGTTTTTACTTCTAATAATGGCAACGTACATTTATTTTGAACGTTTATTTGCTGTAAAGGAAGCCTCTAAAGTAGATGCTAATTTTATGAATCAAATAAAAGATTACGTTAGTAATGGTAAAATTGATTCTGCACAAAATTTATGTGCACAAGCCAATTCACCGGTATCTAGATTAATAAGTAAAGGGATTTCTAGAATAGGGAAACCATTAGAAGATATTAATACAGCCATAGAAAATGCTGGACGTTTAGAAGTGTATAGCTTAGAAAAAAACGTAAGTGTACTAGCAACAATATCTGGAGCAGCACCAATGATAGGATTCTTAGGAACTGTAATCGGGATGATTATTTCCATCTTCGAAATTGCTAATTCAGGAGGGTCTATAGATATTAAAACATTAGCCGACGGACTATATACAGCCATGACTACTACCGTAGGAGGATTAGTTGTTGGTATTGTAGCTTACATAGCATACAACCATTTAGTAGTAAAAACCGATAAGGTAGTATACCAAATGGAAGCGAATTCATTAGACTTTTTAGACTTATTAAACGAACCTGTATAGTATGAATTTAAGAGGAAGAAATAAAGTGACACCAGAATTCAATATGTCTTCTATGACAGATATTGTATTCCTGCTACTTATCTTTTTTATGATTGCGTCTACATTGGTTTCCGCCGAAGCGATAGATTTATTATTACCAAAATCGTCTAGTAAAACCACGCAAACAAAAAGTGTATCTGTAAGTGTAAATGATAAAAACCAATACTTTGTTAATATGAAACAAGTATCAAAAAATCAATTAGAAGCAGAAGTGTTAGCAAAAGTAGGAGAATCAACTAATCCAACAATAACGATTAGATCGCATGAAGATGTAGAAATGAAGAATGTCGTTTTTATAATGGATATAGCGAATAGAAATAAGATAAAATCTTCACTAGCAGTAAAATCTCAATAAACAGTTCCAATGAAATATTTAGAGACCAAACACGAACGTAATTCAGCAAAAATAACAGGGTTATTATTAATAATACTAACACTTTTGCTATTCGTAGTTGGACCTCCATATATGGATCCACCAGAAGAATATGGTGTAGCCATTAATTTTGGAACACCAAGTGTTGCAGACGATGTGCAACCAGACGCACCATCGAGTCCGGAAGATGCTAACGAAAATGATATAGCAGAAGAAGCACCTGCAGAAACAGATGAGGTTGTAGAAGAAGATGCTGCGGAAGAAATTATAGAAGAAGATGTAGCTGAAGAGGTTGCAGAAGAAACTGTAGAAGAAGAGTCCGTTGAAGAAACGGTAGAGGAAGTAGAAGAAGTAGTTGAAGAAACTGTAGATGAAACAGCAAAACAGCAAGCAGAGGAAGATTTATTAACACAACAAGCAGAAGAAGCTTTAAAAATAAAAGAAGCCAAAGAGGCAGAAGAACGCGCAGAACAAGAAGCCAAAGATAAGGCCGAAAAAGAAGCGAAAGAACAAGCTGAGAAGGAAGCAAAAGAACAAGCAGACAGAGAAGCTAAAGAAGCAAAGGAGGCTAAAGAAAAAGCAGATAGAGACGCCAAAGCAAAAGCACAAAAACAGGCAGCAGAAGCTAAAAAGAAAGCCGATAGAATAGCTGCAGAAAAAGCCGCGAAAGCTAAAGCGGATGCCGATGCTAAAGCCAAAGCCGCAGCAGAAGCCAAAGCCGCTGCAGACCGTGCTGCTAAGAAAAAAGCCGCTGCCGCAGCTGCAGCAGCCAAAGCTAAAGAAGGCGGGAGCGGAAGTGATGAGGTTTCTTTTAATGCTATAGAAAATGTGCCTATTTATCCAGGATGTGAAAGCGGAAATAATGCTGCTAGAAAAAAATGCATGAGTGATAAAATAAAACAATTTGTAGGCGGTAAGTTCGATAAGGAATTAGCAGGAGATTTGGGACTAACTGGCGTACAAAATATTGTTATTACTTTCAAAATAAATAACAAAGGTCAAGTCGTTAGTATTAGAGCAAAAGCAAAGCACCCCAAATTTGAGGAAGAAGCAAAACGTGTTACTAAATTATTACCTAAAATGAAGCCCGGTAAACAAAACGGAAGAGCAGTAACCGTGCCTTATCGTTTACCACTTAGAATTCAAACAGGAAACTAAATCGAGTTTAAGTAATCTTACACGACAGAATTTGATGTTTTTTAATAGAATTTAATAAAGGAACGTTATACCATTACCAAAACATAAAATATGTTAAACACATTATTACAAGAAACAGCACAAGATGCAGAAGCATTAGTAGACGGCGAGCCAGTAGAGAAAACGCTATCCATAATAGAACTAATTACTAGTAGTGGTACAGCAGGAATTGTCATTATAGCAGTCTTGTTTTTACTTCTAATCATTGCAACGTACATCTATTTCGAACGTTTATTTGCTGTAAAAGAAGCCTCTAAAGTAGATGCTAATTTTATGAATCAGATAAAAAATTATGTTAGTGATGGTAAAATAGATTCAGCACAAGATTTATGTATGCAAGCCAATTCACCAGTGTCTAGATTGATAAGCAAAGGGATTTCTAGAATAGGGAAACCATTAGAAGATATTAATACGGCCATAGAAAACGCAGGACGATTAGAAGTATACAGTTTAGAGAAAAACGTAAGTGTACTAGCAACAATATCTGGAGCAGCACCTATGATAGGATTCTTAGGAACAGTAATCGGGATGATTATTTCCATTTTCGAAATTGCTAATTCAGGAGGGTCTATAGATATTAAAACATTAGCCGACGGATTATACACAGCCATGACTACTACCGTAGGAGGATTAGTTGTTGGTATTGTAGCCTATATAGCATACAACCATTTAGTAGTAAAAACCGACAAGGTAGTATACCAAATGGAAGCGAATTCATTAGACTTTTTAGACTTATTAAACGAACCTGTATAGTATGAACTTAAGAGGAAGAAATAAAGTAACACCAGAATTCAATATGTCTTCTATGACAGATATTGTATTCCTGCTACTTATCTTTTTTATGATTGCGTCTACATTGGTGTCCGCCGAAGCAATAGATTTATTATTGCCAAAAGCATCGAATAGTGTATCGCAAGCAAAAAATGTGTCCGTTAGAGTTAATAAAAAACAGCAATACTTTGTAAACAATAAACAAGTATCAAAAAATAAATTAGAAGCAGAAGTGTTATCTAAAGTAAATGCTTCTGGGTCATCGTCTGTATCTATAGGATTTGACCAAGGTGTAGAAATGAAACATGTCGTTTATATTATGGATATTGCTAATAGAAATAAAATAAAATCGTCCTTAGCGGTAAAATCACAGTAGGTGAGTTTATAATATAAATGAAAAAGCGATTACCCATTTATCTGTTAGTATTAGCAATAGCTGTTGTGTTAATGTTGGCTTTAAAATGGTATGATTATGACTCAAAATATAATAATGGCATAGATTTGGTATTACCAGAAGTAAAGCAATCAAATCCAAAAGAAAAACGTTCTATAGAAGTTTATGTTAAAGGTCAAGGAGAGTATTTAATAGAAGGCAATCCAGTAGAACAGGACAGTTTAGAAATAAAAATAATTAATTATATAAAACTGGAAGGTTATAGTGGTTTAAGAATTAAATCTGATGAAGCTGTAGAAATGAGGCATATAGTTTATATTATGGATATAGCCAATAGAAATAAAATAAAATCTACTTTAGCAGTTAAAAGTCAAGAGTAAAAGAAAGCGAAATGAAGTATTTAGAAACCAAACACGAACGTAATTCGGCAAAAATAACAACGCTATTGTTGTTAATTTTGTTGCTATTATTATTTGTAGTTGGTCCACCTTATATGGATCCACCAGAAGAATACGGAGTCGCTGTTAATTTTGGGAATTCTAATGTAGGAAGTGGAGACGTACAACCAGATAAACCAGTTAAATCTCAAAATAATAATATAAATAAACCGCCAGAGGAAGCACAGTCGCAACCAGAACAGGTGGAAACAAAACCAGAAGAAGCCGCTGCCTCTAACGCGCAATCTCAAGATGTATTGACACAAGATTCCGAAGAAGCGATAGCCATAAAGAAAAAAGAGGACGAAGCGAAAGCAAAAGCGCAGGAAGAAGCTGATGCTAAAGCAGAAGCCGATAGAATAGCAAAAGCAAAAGCTGCTGCAGAGGCTAAAAAGAAACAAGAGGAAGCCGATAAAAAAGCAAAATTAGATGCTTTAATGGGCGGACTTAATAACTCCGATGGAGAATCGTCTGGAAGTGAAGGAGACGATAATCAAGCAGGAGATAAAGGACAATTAAATGGTAATCCGTATGCGCCAAGCTATTTTGGAGACCCAGGAACTGGTAATGGAGGTGTAGGCTATGGTTTAAACGGTAGAGGTAGACCTTCTAAAAAGAAAACAGTACCAGATTGTCAAGAAGAAGGACGTGTGGTTGTAGAAATACATGTGGATCGCTCAGGAAAAGTAGTAAAAGCAATTCCTGGAAAAAAAGGTACTACAGGGGATTCTTGTTTGTTCGAAGCCGCTAAAAAAACGGCACTATCTCATAAATGGCCAGCGGATTCAAAAGCGCCAGCAAAACAAATAGGTTTTGTGAAAATAGATTTTACTGTAGGACAATAAGTAATGACATATCAAGACACGCTACATTGGATGTTTGCACAATTACCTATGTATCAAAAACAAGGTAAAACAGCATTTAAAAAGGATTTATCTAATACTTTAGCTTTAGCGAAACACTTACAACACCCAGAACACAAATTTAAATCTATTCATGTAGCTGGAACTAATGGTAAAGGTTCTACAAGTCACATGTTAGCTTCTGTATTGCAAGAAGCAGGTTATAAAGTTGGTTTATATACCTCTCCACATTTAAAAGATTTTAGAGAGCGTATAAAAATAAATGGAGTAGAAGTAAGTAAACAATTTGTTATGGGCTTTATAAAACGAAATAAATCGTTTTTAGAAGCTCAGGGACTGTCTTTTTTTGAAATGACTGTTGGTGTGGCTTTCGATTACTTCGCCAAGCAGAAGGTCGATATCGCTATTATAGAAGTCGGTCTTGGTGGTCGTTTAGATTCAACAAACATTATAACTCCAGAAGTTTCGGTAATTACAAATATAGGTTTAGATCATACACAGTTTTTAGGGAATACATTACCCGCAATAGCTTCAGAAAAAGGAGGAATTATCAAACCAAATGTGCCAGTAATTGTTGGAGAAACTCAAAAAGAAACAACACCCGTTTTTAATACTTTAGCAAAACAGAATAATGCAGCTATTGTTTATGCAGACCAGGAAGAAATAGAATCCTATTCAAGTGATTTATTAGGAAGCTATCAATCTAAAAATAGTAGAACGGTAGCAAAAACCATAGAAGTATTACAATCTAAAGGCTATAACATTTCAAAAGAACACTTAAAAAAAGGCCTACTTCAAGTGGTGAAAAACACCAAATTACTAGGACGTTGGCAGGTATTACAAGAACAGCCAAAAGTTATTTGCGATACAGCACATAATAAAGAAGGCTTAACATATACCATGCAACAATTATTGCAGGAATCGTATCATCAATTACATATTGTTTTTGGAGTGGTTAGTGACAAAGATTTAGAGTCTATTTTTAGTGTATTACCAAAAGACGCTAGATATTATTTTTGCAAACCTAATGTGCAAAGAGGTATGGCTATTTTGGAGTTGCAACGTCAATTTTTAGAAAAAGGATTTAAAGGAGATACCTATAATTCTGTAGAAGAAGCGTACAAAGCAGCATTGCAATCCTCAAACGATAACGATGTTATTTATATTGGAGGCAGTACCTTTGTTGTTGCAGAAATTGTCTAAACACTTGATAAAGAATACTTACCATGATTAAGCAATTTTTACTCATAAAATAAGTGCAAATAAATTTAAAAAAATGTCTGAAAATATTTTGAATGGTTAAACTTTCCCTTATATTTGCACCCGCAATCAGGAAAAAGGGCGCGTAGCTCAGTTGGTTCAGAGCACTTGGTTTACACCCAAGGGGTCAGGGGTTCGAATCCCTTCGCGCCCA
>CANLUH010000033.1 GCA_947494205.1 uncultured Flavobacteriaceae bacterium
ACAACAAAAAACCAGAGCTGTTAAATGCTCTGGTTTAATTTATTTTAAATCTGTCAACCTATTTTAGGACGACTCATGAACATAACACTTTTTATAAATCTCTTTCAAAAATTAAGGAATCTATAACTGGAATTCTTAAGTATAAAGTAATAGACCGTACATTTTTGCCAACATACATTTTTACAAAAAAAGATTTAGTGTTAGTAATTGGTCAAGATGGATTGGTTGCTAATACAGCTAAATATGTAAATGGATTGCCAATTATTGGTATTAATCCAGACATAGAGCGTTATGATGGCGTTCTATTAAAACATGCTCCTAAGGACTTAAAAGGCCTTTTAATTAACGTTATTAAAGGTAATTATGTAACCAAACAGGTAACTATGGCTAAAGCTGTTTTAAACGATGGGCAAGTACTTTTAGCATTCAATGATTTTTATATTGGTGCAGATTCACACGTGTCTTCTAGATATACTATAGAATTTAATGGGATAAGAGAACAACAATCTTCTAGCGGAATTATAGTTTCAACTGGAGCAGGTTCTACGGGTTGGTTGAGTTCTATTTTAAATATGACAAATAATATAAGTAATTATTATAATAGTAATAAAAATGATTGTGTAGCTACTCTAGATTGGAACGATAACAAACTTGTTTTTGTAGTAAGAGAACCGTTTATGAGTAAAATGTCGCAAACCAATATTGGTTATGGAATAATAACAAATAATAAAACTTTAAAAATAGAATCGAATATGCCTACTAAAGGCGTTATTTTTAGTGATGGTATTGAATCTGATTTTTTAAACTTCAATTCTGGAAGTATTGTACAAATTGGGATTGCTGAAGAGAAAGCTAATTTAATAACATAGTTTAAACAAATTGCAGAACAAAACATGAAAGAAAATGAAGGAATACAAGAGAGGTAGTCGTGACCATTTATAATGTTGATTTAAAGTGAATTGAAAAGTATTGGCAGTTTAATAATTTACTTTTTAGTGTAATAATAAATTGTTTTAATATCCCCGTTATTAAGATTGAATTCTTTTACTAGATCTGCTTCCCAAGCTGGAATATCAAAATCATGCGTAACGATTCTAGCACCTTGTTTCAATTCGGTTTCTAGTTTTAGAGATATTTGACCTAAAACATTTCGAGATAAGTATAAAATTACTGCATCTACGGAAGACAGGTCTGCACTATAAAAATCTTCATTTTTAATGGTGATTTGTTCTGTTAATTGTTGTCTCTCTATATTTTCTTTGGCATCCTTTAAAGCTTCAGGCAATAGTTCATATCCTATACCTTTTACTTTAGCGACAGAACAAGCTAAGGTTAGTGCTTGTGCATCTCCACAGCCCAAATCGCATATTATATCACCGTCTTTTAGGTTTAACAAATTTAATTTTTCAAGTATTAAGTCTTCTGCGGTTTTAGCGTAAGGATCATTAATCTTTATAGGTCTATAGTTCATATAATATTTTCTTTTTAAAAGAGTAAACGGAAAGATACATTTGGTGTAAAACCTAAAGAAAAACGTTGTATTACTTGCTCTAAAATGACTTCTCGTTCTTCTGGTGTTGCACCAGTAGTTCCTTCTACTGCAATCCCTCCATCATCTAAAGGCTTACGTTCTGCTTTATAAATTAAATTTAAAGGTTTAACTCTATTATAAAGGTTTAAAAATGAAAGCCCTAATTGCGCATCTAATGTGTTTATTTTAAAATCGTATAGTATTGAAGCGTCTAATCTATGAAAATCTGGAAGTCTAGCGCTATTAATGTCTCCAAAATTAACAACTCCAGCATTTTCGCCATCTGCATCAATTTTTATATCATAACTATTTACAGGGGTTGTCGGTCTACCTGTTCTATATTGCCAACCTAGAGAAAATTCCCAATGGTCTAATTTTAGAGCGCTAGAGAGCCTAAATTGATGTGTTATATCATTATTTCCAGGGAACTTATCGGAGGTATCATTTAAATTAGGAAACTGAAACGTAATATCGTTAAAGGTATAGCCTGCCCAAATCTTGTAATTATCCCATTTATATTTTAATAAAATATCTAGACCTTTAATAGTACTTTTACCTTCTTCTAAATTTTCTAATGGGTTACTAAAACCATTGGTGAACGTAGTTAAGCCTTTTAATTCTTTGTAATAGGCATCTGCATCAATATTTAAGCGATTATGATGGTATAAAAAACCTCCAGAAATTTGATTGCTAGACAATAAAGGATATTGATCATTGTCTGATAAACGCCATAAATTGTTCTCTAAACGCAATTCGGTATGATTAAATTCTATTAATTGAGAAATAGGTTGATGTCTTCGTTCTACAGCTACTTTTGCTCGTATACGTCTACTAACAGGGTATTCAAAGTTAATTCTAGGTTCTACTAAAAATTGATTTACTGCATTGTAGTGTACTAGTCTAAGTCCAACATTTACAAAGGCTTTGTTTTTTAAACTTAAAGTATAATCTCCAAACAAGGCATTATTTAAGTTACTATTGTCTTGTACTAAATTTTCTTTTTCAGCATCAAACGGTTTTTCTTTAGCAATTAGGACATCTAAATCTGTATACGATAATTGGTAGCCAACAGATAACTTTTGAGAGTTATTAATTTGAGTTGTTGAAGTAATGTTTAAACCAATATCTACAATATCATTTTTACGGATATTAATTTCTGATAGATCTAAAACGCCATCATCGTTTTCATCTTTTATTTCATTATTCTGATAAAATGAATTGTATTCAGAAAAATAGGCAGTAATCCTTTCATGACGTTTGTTATTGGATTTGTGTTTCCAATCGAAACTTAAACCTTTATTTTGCGTAATAAGTGAATCTACAAGTACTTCATCTCCACCTTTAAAATCAAAATCTAAACGATTTCTAGTGTATAGCGCACTTAATGTGATATTATTTTTTTCATTAGGTTTTAATATCAGTTTTGTATTTATATCGGCAAAATTAAAGGTGTTATTACTGGTTTCTGGGCTAAAATCATCGTCTGTTTCTAATTCTAATACATTACCATTACGATCTCTAGCAGTTCCAAAATTTGTAAAAACCTTATCTACATAACTGTTGTAAGTTGGTGTTTCCCATACATCGGAATACGATCGACGTGCAAAAGCATATAGCGCAGCGGTATTAGACAAAGGTGTTTTTATATAGCCGTTTAAAGATAGTCCGTCGATTTCAAAGCCGCCTTTAGTACGTTCTGGTATTTTATCTCCACTAGAAATATCTATAATTCCAGAAATACGATCCCCATAGCTAGCGCTAGTTCCAGAGCGATAAATGGTTGCTTCTTCTGCTGCAAAAGGGTTAAATAAGGAGAACATACCGTAGAAATATCCTGTGTTATACAGCTTAATATTATCGTATAGAATTAAGTTTTGATCGGGCGAACCTCCTCTAATTTGGATACCTGTTGCAGATTCATCTAGTGTACTAATTCCAGGGATTAATTGTATACTTTGTAGAATATCTGGCGTCACTAAACCTGGTAAAATACCTAATGTTTTACTGGTTACTTTTAATGAGCCGTCTTTGTTTCTATCTATACCAGAAGTAATATACCCAAGAATAATAACTTCGTCTAAAGCAGTGTCTTTTGGTGTTAAGTAAATCGTTTCGCAATCTTTAGTATATAAAAACTCCTTAGTTTCATATCCTGTAATTGATACTATAAAAAAATCGTCGTCGTCTTTTTCTAAACTGAAATAACCACTTGTATTGGTTTCAATAGAACTATTAGAAGTATTTATTATGGCATTTATAATAGGTAGCTTTGTTGTAGCGTCTAATACATATCCACAGAGTTTTGTATTGCTTTGTTGTGGAATGATAATGAATTGAGTATTAGATACTTTTTGAAACTTTAAACCTGTTTGTGTTTCTAATACGGCTAATAATTCAACCCAATTTATAGATAAATTATTTGTAGAAATGTATTTGTCTTTAATAAGATCGTTAGCAAAGGAAAACGTAATATCATGTTTATCTTCTAATGATTTAATTATAGTAGATAATGGTGTGTTTTTATAATTGTAGTTTTCATTGTTTTGCGAATTAACAACTATAGTAAAACAAAATATAATACAAAAAGTAAGATACTTCATATGCAGGCTATTAGAATACTTATAATTTAGGGAAATTTTATTTAAATGCGAAAGTAATACTATATTATTCTGTAAGTATATAATTATTTTCTTTTTCAGATTTTTTATAAGAAATACCCATTGGTAACAGCGTTGTTTTTAGCGCAGTTTCTATATCATTATGGTTAAAATTTCCTGTAAATAGGCGAGTGGTATTAATGTTCTTTGTATTAAACGAAATAGGAAAGTATAGACTTAATTCTTCTAAAACGATATGTATAGGTGTATCCTTAAATGTAGAAATACCAGATTTCCAAGATGGTTTTTGTTCAGTAAAAATAGTTTCTTCAGTAGCTTTATTTTTTATAGTCACTTGCATGCCTTTGGTTAATGTATAGGCATTATCATTAGTATTTAAACGCACTTTGCCTTTATAGCATTTTACTTGAAAAAGAGTTCTGTCTTTTATGTTAAATTCAGTACCCAAAACAGAGACCGTACCTTTAGAGGTATTTACTTTAAATCCGTTTCCTTTTTTAACGGTAAAATAGCCTTCTCCAGATAATATAACTTCTTTATTGCTATTCCAAAGGAAACGTTTGTGGGTTAAACTAGAATTAGTATTTAAATTAACTATAGAACCATCTGCTAGCGTTATAGTTTGGGTTTCTCCAATTGCAGTTGTATATGTTTTTGAAGAATTTAAAAAGAATCCAGCAGATATAATTATTACAGCTGCAGCAGCAATACGATACCATAAGTTAATAACAGTTTTTGGTTTTGTAGCTTTATGCTGTATTTGAGATTTTACTTTAAGTAAAGCGGCTTCTGTGTCTATAGTTGGACCTTCTAAAAGCGTTGCTTCTTTATTTATAATAGTATATTGTTTAAAAGCATCGGTTTTTTCAAATGCAATGCGCTCGCCTTCAGATAGCTCTCCAGCAATCCATCGTCCTAAAAAAGTGTCATCTGTATCGTAATTTTTCATCATGCATTTTATATTATCTTCAATTGTAAGACACTAAAACATAATTATACCCTATTTATATTTTAATTTCTTTACCTAAAGCCGCTCTTAACTCTTTTAAAGCTTTACTCATTCTTCGCTCTATAGCTTTTACAGTTAGGCCAGTAATTTCAGCAATTTCTTTGTACGTTTTATTATCTATTCTGCTTAATAAAAACACTTCTCGTTCTCTAATAGCTAAAGCATTTATGGCTGCTTTTAATTTTACTCTAAATTCTTCAGTTTCAATTAAAAAATCGGGGCTTTCATAATTTGTATGGTCAGTTACTGTTTTTTGATGTTTTAAAACCACTTTTTGATGTGCTACTTCATTTAAAAACAAATTGTTACAAGCTGTGTATATGTAAGATTTTGCTTTAGAAAAAGTAACGGTAGCACATAAGTTCCATAATTTTATAAATACGTTTTGTGCAATATCTTCTGCTTGGTGTAGATTACCACACTTATAGTAAATATACTTAGTAACAGGTTCGTAGAATTTACGAAACAAAGTGTTATAGTTTTTTTCTTCACAAATTGAAGGTTCTTCGTTTTCCAGCATTATAAAGCAATAAGAGTGTAAATGTAAGTAAACCTTAAAAATAAAGCTAAAAAAAAATAGGGTGCTTCATTTTTTTGCTGTCTTAACTTATAAATACCCCAAAATAGAGTATATGAAAAAAATAGTGTTTTTGATGTTTTTAATAACATCTATCAGCTTTAGTCAAGAATGGCATACCGATTTTGAGGAAGCAAAAACTGTTGCGACTTCTCAAAATAAAAAAATAATACTCGTTTTTTCAGGATCCGATTGGTGTGCGCCATGTATGAAATTGGAGCGAGAGATTTGGAACTCGGAAATTTTTAAAGATTATGCAGAGGATAACTACATATTACTTAAAGCTGATTTTCCTAAGCGCAAAAAAAATGCACTAACAAATATACAACAAGAACATAATAATAGCCTAGCAGAACACTATAACAAAAACGGCTATTTTCCTTTAGTAGTTGTTATGGATAATAAAGGGAAAGCTCTTGGAGAAGTAGGCTATAAAAAAATTGACGTGAATGCTTATATAAAGTTATTAGACTCCTTTTAATATAAGTCTTACATGAAAAATATAATAACATACATACTAGTTTTGAGTACCTTGATTACGACTGCCCAAGAGATGCAAAAACGCACTTTAAAGTTAATGGGCAGTCGTTTTGATATTACTGTGGTCTCTAATACTAAAACTGAGGCTAATAAGTATATAGACGAAGCTATAAGTGAAATTTCTAGAATAGAACGTTTAATTTCTTCATGGGATCCTAACTCGCAAACATCATTAATTAATAAAAACGCAGGAATACAAGCTGTAAAAGTCGATGAAGAACTGTTTAGTTTAATTAAACGATCGCTACAGATATCAAAATTAACAGATGGCGCCTTCGATATTAGTTATGCTTCAATGGACCGTATTTGGAAGTTTGATGGTAGTATGACCGAAATGCCTTCAGAAATAGACATAAAAAACTCCGTAGCAAGAGTTGGCTATAAAAACATTGTTTTAAATGAAGCACTGCATACAGTATTTCTTGAAAATAAGGGCATGAAAATAGGATTCGGAGCTATTGGTAAAGGCTATGCTGCAGATAAAGCTAAATCATTATTAATAAGTAAAGGCGTACCTGCTGGTATTATAAATGCATCGGGAGATTTAAACTCGTGGGGGAAGCAAATTAATGGAGAGGATTGGAGTGTTGCTATTAAAAACCCTTTAAATAAAAATAAAGTATTTGCAATGTTACCTATTTATGAGAAAGCTATTGTGACTTCTGGTAATTATGAAAAGCAAGTGTCTTTTAATGGCAAAAAATACACACATATAATAGATCCAAGAACCGGATATCCCTGTAGTGGAATTATAAGTGTAAGTATTATAACTGCAAGTGCAGAATTAGCAGACGCTTTAGCTACATCCATTTTTGTAATGGGAAAAGAGGTGGGTTTAGACTTTGTAAATCAGTTAAAACAAGTGGAGTGTATTATAGTAGATGCTGAAGGCAAGGTGCATTACTCGAACAATATTAATAGATAAAAAATATAATTATGAATAGATTTCTTTTTGTTGTGATAAGCTTATGCTGTTTAACCTCTTGTGTTACAGTAAAAGAATATGAAAAAGTAAATATTAATGATCCAGATATGAAACTATCGGCATTAACTATAAATAAGTTTGAAACGAATTTTCAAGTTTACAGAGAGGCAGCTTCTGGTGCTAACGGAGGTAAATCAGGTGGGGGCTGTGGTTGTAATTAAATGAAGCTCTTTTTTGAAAAGCTTTAGCGCATTCAAAGCAGCTAGCTGAATTTACCCCGTTGAATAACGGGGTCTATAAAAGATTATATAAATAAGCTCTTTTTTGAAAAGCTTTAGCGTATTCAAAACAGCTAGCTGAATTTACCTCGTTGAATAACGGAGTCTGTAAAAATTATATAAACAAGTTCTGGGTATTTAGAATAGTGAGCTGAATTTCTCTCTCTATGATAGTAATCCTAATAATAAAAAGACTAAATGAAAAAAGCCCTATATTTTATTACGTTATTAAGTGTTGTTTTTACTTATGCACAAACGGAATCTACAGACTCTTCAAATACTTATAAAAAGAGAGTTTTAGAATCGACAGAAGTAGATTATCTAATGAGTTATTATGAACAAGATGGTACACATGCTTCTGTAACCGGTGGAATTGGTAATGAAAGACTTACCGATATTACACCAACATTTATTGTAGCTATTCCTTTAAATGCAGATAATGTTTTAACCGTAGATGCTGGGATTTCTGCATATACCTCTGCATCGTCTAGTAACCTAGACCCTTTTGATTCTAGTGGTGCATCTGGCGGAGAGTACGAAGATGATAAAAAGGCAACTGGAGTAACTGGTACACCATGGGTGGCTTCTTCTGGTGCTTCTGCACAAGATGTTTGGGGAACTGTTAATGCTAGTTTTAGTCATAGCTCAGACGATAGGAATACTATTTGGACGGCAAATGTTGGTTTTGCTGCCGAATACGATTATGTATCTGCTGGATTTGGTGGTGGTTTTACAAAACTATTTAATGAAAAAAACACAGAGGTAGGTGTGAAGGGGCAAGTGTATTTAGATACTTGGAGTCCTAAATATCCAACAGAGTTAGATTCTTATAATGAAGCTGGACAAAACCTAAATAATGGTTTTTTTAGTAACATAGATATTCTAGATCAAAGCGGAACAATAATAGATAAAAATGGTCCAATAGTTTGGTCTCCATTTAATACGACATTAATTCAAGATAAAGCACGAAATACGTATTCGTTATCCTTCAGTTTTTCACAGATATTAAACAAGAATGCCCAAATCTCCTTGTTTTTTGATGTTGTGCAACAAGAAGGATGGTTAGCCAATCCGATGCAACGTGTATACTTTGCGGATAGAGCTAATTATTATGTCGGTAACGCTGGAAGTATTTCTAACTATACTACACCAGCGAATACCGACGTATTCCAACTAGCAGATGATATAGAGCGTTTGCCTAGTTCTAGATTTAAAATACCTATTGGTGCCCGTTTTAATTATTACATTAATGAAACCTTTTCTATTAGAACCTATTATCGTTATTACATGGATAATTGGGGAGTAAACTCGCATACAGCTAATATAGAATTACCAATAAAATTAGGCTTAGGTAAGTTTACTATATACCCTAATTATCGTTTTTATAATCAAACAGCTGCAGATTATTTTGCACCATACGAAACACATGTTTCAACATCTGAATTTTATACATCAGATTACGATTTATCTGAATTTAATAGCCACCAATATGGATTAGGACTTAAATATTATGATGCCTTTAATAAGTTTAAAATTTTCAAGTTTGGCTTGAAAACGTTCGATGTAAAATATAGTGTTTACAATAGAAGCGACGGACTAAATGCAAGTATTATCTCTACAGCATTTAAATTTGTTTTAGACTAATTGTACAAATAATAAATTTCTAAAAGACCTTCAAACTAGTTAGGTTAAAGTTCATAATTGATTAGCTTATATTTAATTAAGTAGCAGTTTGAAGGTTTAGAAATTTGTATTCAGATTAATAGAGAGTCTAGTATACTTCGTGAATTCTAGATTTAAATACTAGGGAAGTTAATAAACCACAATGATGAATTATAAATACTTAAAGAGTAAATTAATGAACAGAATATTATTTTGTTTAATGTTTTTGTTCTGTATTATTTTATTAATATTTTATTTTACCCCTTAATTCAGTATTTCTATGATTTTATAGGATAATACTATTATTAATGTATTATTTCTGTCTTATTCAAGTAAATATTTAATAATATTAAAGGAAAATGTAAAGTAACTTTTCCTTTTTTTATTTTTACAATATTATGTTTAGAATCTTTTCAATACTATTCTGCTTTACTATAGGTCTGTTTTTACATGCTCAAAAAGAAATAGCACCAGAATTATTAACTATAGAGAATGGGTTGTCTCAAAGTTTTGTGTCTTCGCTAATTCAAGATCAAGAAGGATTTATATGGATGGGAACTAAAAATGGACTCAATAGATTCGACGGACGTAATTTTGAAATTCATACAAAACATTTAAAAGATAAAAACTCATTAATTCATGAAGCTATATTAGCAATGTACGATGATGACGGTTTTATAGTCATTGGTACTATGGGGGGATTAAGTATATACCAAAAAAGTACAAAAAAGTTTTACGAGGTTAAATTACCAAATTTCCAAAATACAGATTTAAAACCTAAGGTTTTGGAAGTAATTAAAGATCCTTTAGGCAATTATTGGTTAAGCGAAATAGAAACAAGTTCCCTTTATCAGCTAAAATTTAAAAAGTCATTTTTTAATACTATACATTCTTCAACATTAGATGATAATAGCTGGACAGTAGAAAAAATTAATATTAAGGATAATTTTTTCCCTAACTATATCTGTATTTATAACAATAAATTAGTGTTTTTAGCTGGGTATAATGTGCAAGAAAATGTTAGATATACATTTTGCGAATTGGATCTTGAAACCAAAGATATAAAACGATTAGACAACTCACTTTTGCCTAAGACACTTGGTACATTTTGGTTTAAAACATATAAGGATATGCTGTTATTTAGTATATGGGGAGATCATATTTTGTATATTTTAAATAATAATAAGTGGCAAGCTTTAAAAACAGATTTTCCTATTGCTACTTTCTCACCTTTAGAGAATGTTGGAAAAATAATGATAGATTCTTATGTTTTAAAAGAATCCTTATTTTTTGATGAAACCATACTCTATAAGAAAGAAATAAAACGCACTGATGCTACTTCGGTTATTTCAGGGCTTAAAATACATAATAATGATGTATTGGTGGATAAATCGGGAGTAACATGGATTGCTACAGCTGGAAATGGAGTGCTAAAAATAGCACCAAGAGAATTAGATATTGAAACACTCTTTACTGGGAAATCTATATATGCCAAACCCTTTATTTATAATGATAAAGATATATTTATCGATAATCCAACAACTCACGAAAGATTATATATAAAGAAATCTAAAATAGAAGATAATAGAATAAATGTATTAGTAGGAAATAAACATAATTGCTTTTTTACTATAGATAACAATAATACTATTTGGGGATTAATTTGGCATTCTGGAGTTTATAGTTTTGGTCAAGTTAACGAAGAAGGACAGTTAGAAAAAGAACAAGAACTCTCCAAATCGCATACAGTAATAACTCCTGTAATAAAATACAATCCATTAAAACATGAAATACTAATAGCTGTAGATGCTTTACTTTTTATATATGATATAGAATCAGAAAATATGAGTTCATTTAATTTGCAAAATGAGCTAGGACTTTATGGTATATTAGATATCGTAATGACTGCGAATGGAGTGTATTGGCTAGGTACAACAAAAGGATTAGTAGAATGCGATTTCACAGGCGGTCAAAAAAACAAGATAAAATTGTGGAATGATAAAATGGACTGTTAAATAATTCTGTATCTAGTGTACATCAAGATGCTACAAATAATAATACACTTTGGATAGCAACAAAAGGAGGTGGGCTCCATAAAATGAACTTAAAGACGAAAGCGATACAATACTACAATACAGAAAATATATTACCTAATAATGTAATATATGGCATTTTGGAAGATGATAATAATACGCTATGGATGAGTTCTAATAAAGGCATTATTAGTTTCAATAAAAATACAGAAGAAGTAAGGAATTTTACAAAAGCCGATGGTTTACAAAGTGATGAATTTAATACTTATGCGTATGCAAAAGCTAAAGATGGAACAATGGTTTTTGGAGGTATTAATGGATTAAATATTTTTCACCCTAAAGCATTTAGTAAAAATGAACATGTTCCAAAAGTATGGATAACTAATTTAGAAATTAATAATAAAGAATTAGCTCTCAATCAGTCATCAGGTATATTAACTAAAACGGTTGAACAAACGGAAGCAATACAATTGCCCTTCGGAAAAAATAATATAATATTAAAATTTGCAGCGCTAGAGTATACTGCACCGAAAAAAAATAAGTTTCAATATTATATGAAAGGTTTAGAACAACCTTGGGTGCATACAACAACAGAAAATAAGGCAAATTACTTAGCAATACCACCTGGAGATTATGAGTTTCAAATTAAAGCAGCAAATGGAGATGGCATGTATAGTGAGGTTATTAAAACTTTAAAAATACAGATACTACCTCCTTGGTACCGTACCATTATTGCCTATATAATATATACATTAGTAACTTTATCTTTATTGTGGATTTTAATTAAAACCCGAGAAGAGAAAATTAAAAAAATACAGCAAATAGAAAAATCTAAATTAGAAAATAAACTATTAAAAACAGAAATAGATTATAAGCAAAAGGATTTAGTTGATTTCGCAGGAGCTATTTCAGAAAATCAACGTTGGGGAAATTATTTGCTAGAACACATAGAAAAAATAAGAATATCTAAAGGAAGAGCTAAAGGAAAATATTTTGATGAGTTAGAAGATAATATTAAAAATAGACTGTTTATTGATAATAATAAAATAGATGTTCAAGACAAAATTGATCAATTAAATCATCAATTTTATCAAACGATTTTAAAGCAATATCCTAAGCTTACAAAAACAGATATTAGGCTATGTACACTTATACGCTTAGATCTTTCTACAAACGATATTGCTACCATGCAAAATATAACTACAGACTCTGTATATAAAAGCAGAAAATGTCTTAGAAAAAAACTAAATTTACCTACAGAAGTCGATTTAGATATGTTTTTAAAACAACTGTAAATTTAAGTGTAAAACACTGTTAGTTATTGTTTTATAAAAATTAAAATAGAGCCTGTCCCAATTTTGTCCCTATAAAAAATAGTAGATTATATAGTAGAGCTATATATTTTAGTTGGAAGTTTGTCTCATCATTCAAAAGGATGATTTAAGGACATATTTTTCCCTATTATATTTAAAAGAATTAAAGATAATCTACTTATGAAAAAAACCTCTCTTATAACCTTAGCATTATTATGCTTTGTGTTTTCGTTTTCACAAAATTTTAATTACCAAGCAGCAGTTCGTGATGCTGCAGGAGATCCTGTTACAAATCAATCTATAGGTGTTTTAGTTAGTATCGTAGAAGGAAGTCCTGCAGGAAGTATCGTTTATACTGAAGCACACACTGTAACCTCAAATGACCAAGGTATTATTTCGTTACCAGTGGGGGGCGGAACTTCAGGAGCTAACTTTCTGGCTATAGATTGGAGTACTCAAAACCAATGGATAAATATTCGAGTAGATATTACAGGCGGAACAAGTTACACAGATATAGGAACCTCTAAATTACAATTTGTACCCTATGCCATGTATGCATTAAATAGTACAAATGCAACAAATGCAGGACCATTCAATTATACTAGTGGTGTAATAAGTAATGCCAATGGTAATGTTCTTACAGATGATTTTGTGTTTGGAAGCAATCAATTAGATGCTAATGGAGGCATAGGAAGCGCTTTTAATAGACGTCTATTTTTTGATAAAAGTAAGGCGGCATTTAGAGCAGGGAAAACCGATGGAGATAAATGGGATGAAGCCAATGTAGGATTATATTCTGCTGCTTTTGGCGAAAATGCATTAGCAAGTGGAACCAATACTTTTGCTATGGGACGAAATGCAAACGCAACAGGAAATGAAGCTTTTGCTTTTGGAATTGAATGGTTTTACAGTCTATTCTGGTAGTACTACAGATGTCTTATATATTAGAAACAATATTTTTAATAACCCTTCTAACTCTGTATTTGGTGGACCTCCTGTGGGGACCTATGTTTTTATAGAGCAATTACCATAAATAAAAATCCTCCTTAAGTTGTATAACACCCAAAATTAGTACTATTATGTGAAGAGGTAAGTAATAGTGCTTTTATGAAACTCCTAGACATTTGTCTGGGAGTTTTTATTTTATATCTATAAAATTCAAAATGGTCTTACTATTAGGTGATTTATAATGCTTAATAAGAAATATATATACTTAAAGATTTTGATTAAAAACTATTCAGTATTTAAAATGTGTAAAAAAAAATAGGGTGTATCATTTTTTCTCTGTCATAGAGGTAGATAAACATTAAAATAAATTTAAAACCTACTTTCTTATGAAAAAAGCTATCCTCTTCACTATAGCTCTATTTTGTAGCGCTATAAGCTTAGCACAAACATTTAACTATCAAGCTGCCGTTCGCGATGCTTCAAACAACCCTGTCGTCAACCAACCTGTTGGCGTTTTAGTACGGATTATTCAAGGAAGCCCCACAGGCAGTGTTGTTTATAATGAAGTACACACGGTAACTTCAAATGACCAAGGCATTATTTCGTTGCCAATAGGCGGTGGAACTTCTGGTGCTAACTTTTTAGCTATCGATTGGAGTTTACAAAATCAATGGATAAATATTCAAGTAGATATTACTGGGGGTACAACTTATGCAGATATTGGAACTTCAAAATTACAGTTTGTTCCCTATGCAATGTATGCTATAAATAGTAGCACAGCAACTGCAGCAGGACCATTCGATTATACTAATAATGTAGTAAGCAATGCTAACGGTAGTATTATTACAGATGATTTTGTTTTTGGATCGTCTCAATTAGATGTCAATGGAGGATTTAGTCCAGCATTGAATAACAGAATGTATTTTGATAAAAGTAAAGCTGCTTTTCGAGCAGGATATACTTCAGGAGATTCATGGGATGAAGCTAAAGTTGGAAATCACTCTGTTGGATTAGGCGAAGGTGGTATTGCCAGCGGAAGTAATTCGTTTTCGATGGGACGAAATGCAAATGCAACAGGAAATTACGCTGTAGCCTTTGGTTTAAATGCAGGAGGATTTGCAGATTATGCGAGAGGATTTGGATTAACAGCACGTGCTTTTGGACAACACTCAACAGCAATAGGAAGACAAGTGATCGCAAACTCTATGGCCGAAATACAATTAGGGCAATACAGTACATTTGTTTCTGGTTCGGCAGATACTTGGGTTGATACAGATAGACTTTTTGTAATAGGAAACGGACAGGAAGATATAAATTTAGCTTTAAATAGCGATGCATTAGTAATGCTTAAAAATGGTAATACTACTTTAAATGGAACCTTAACTATAGATGGCGATAACCAAGGAGCAGGTACAGCTTTTACATTACCAGCACAAGACGGTACATTAAACCAAATTATGCAAACCGACGGAGCAGGAAATGTATCTTGGGTAACTCCAGCAGCAGATGCGATACCAAATGGAGGAACTAATGGTTATGTTTTAGCAACAGATGGTTCTGGTGTATTATCATGGGTAACTAATGATGATTTAGACGCCGATCCAACCAATGAAATAGAATTACCAACGCAAACAGGCGAATCAGGTAAATTTTTAACAACAGACGGTACAGCAGTAAGTTGGTTAGATGTACCAAACGAATTACCAACAGGAGGAACAAGTGGCCAACTATTAAGTACAGATGGTTCAGGAGTCTATACATGGGTAAGCCAGACCGCTACATCACCTTTATCTACTATAAGTAATGTTACAAGTAATGCTCCTGGAACAATTGCAACAGACGATTTTGTTTTTGGAAGTACACAATTAAACAATGTTACTGGAGCTGATGATAATTCAAGAATGTTTTTTGACAAAAGTCGAGGTGCATTTAGAGCAGGTAATGAAGTAGACGGTTTTGGAGGCTTTGACGAAGCTAATATAGGACCTTTCTCTGTTGGTTTTGGTCAGCGAAATGTAGCCTCTGGATGGTATGCTTCAACTTTAGGAGGACAACGAAATATTTCTTCAGGATTTTACAGTATGACAATGGGGGATAATAATACAGCATCAGCCAATTATTCTGTCGCTTTAGGTAGAAATAATAGTGCCTCAGGAACTGAATCTGTAACTTTAGGATATAACGTAACAGCAGAGACTAGAGGAGAAACTGCATTGGGATACCATAATACATTAGCACCAGGAAGTGCAAATACACATGTTGCAACCGATCGTTTATTTGTAATAGGTAATGGTACTGAAGATTTTGAAGGTCTTAATCGTTCTGATGCCTTTGTGATATTAAAAAATGGAAACACAAGTATAAATGGTACATTAACAATTGACGGTGATAATCAAGGAATGGAAACAGGGTACACATTCCCTGCACAAGATGGAACAGCAAATCAAATAATGAGTACAGATGGTTCTGGAGCAGTATCATGGATTGATGCACCATCTGGAGGAGCTGCATTACCTTCAGGAGGAACTAATGGGCAAGTATTGGCAACAGATGGTTCTGGAAATTATAGTTGGGTAACAGATGCTGTAGATGATGCCGATACAGACGCTACTAATGAAATAGAATTGCCAACAGGAGGAACAGATGGACAAGTTTTAAAAACTGATGGTTCTGGAAATTATGCTTGGGTAAACCAAACAGCAGCTAGTACAGTTGCTTTTTCAACAACTGCTAACGTAACTAGTAATGCACCAGGAACTATGGCTACCGACGATTTTGTATTTGGTAGTACGCAATTAGATGATATTACGAGTGGTACAGACGATGATTCAAGAATGTTTTTTGACAAAAGTAAGTGGGCATTTAGAGCAGGAAAAGCTTTTCTGGATGATTTTGATACCGCTAATGTAGGAAGAGGCTCTGTTGCTTTTGGTGAAGATAATGTTGCCAGTGGAAATTATTCATTTGTTGCAGGTTTTGGGAATACTGTTACTAGTTCTGGTAGCGCTTTAGGATCTGGGAATATAGTTTCTGGCCCAAGTGGTTTTGCTTCAGGAAGAAACCTAATAGTAGATGGCTTATCAGAACAAGTTTTTGGTTATTATAATATAGCTTCAGGTGGTCAAACAGATTCTACTGTCCTAACTGATCGTTTATTTGTTATTGGTAATGGTACTAGCCCTTCTGGTAGAAGTGATGCTTTAGTGATGCTTAAAAATGGTAAGACAACTTTAAACGGCCAATTAACTATAGATGGAGATAATGCAGGAGCAGGAACAAGTTATACGTTACCAGCACAAGATGGTACAGCTAATCAAGTAATGACTACAGATGGTTCTGGAAACGTATCATGGACAGCTCCAGTTGCAGATGGTGATTCAGATCCAACCAATGAGATAGAATTACCAACACAGACAGGAAATTCAGGTAAATTATTAAGTACAAATGGGACTTCTCCTTCGTGGGTTGACATACCTACTGAATTACCAACAGGAGGAACTATAGGACAAGTGTTAAAAAGTGATGGTGCTGGAGGATCTACTTGGTCTAGTGATGTTGAAGCAACAAGTGTGAAAATTGTCAACTTACCAGCTTTTAATGTAACCTCTAATTCAGCAACAACTTACACCACAGCGGGAGAAAAAGAAGTAGGAAATTGGAATGCTACAGTAAATACAGATCTTTTTAATGTTGGCAATCATTTAAACTTAACTAATGGACGATTTACTGCTCCAGTAGATGGATTATATTTTTTCTCTGCGCAAGTACGGATTGATGCTATAAATGGCGCTTCAGGTTCAGTATATAGTCGTTTAATGATTGTTAAAAATGGTAATAAACAAGGGTTTAGAAATGGATTACATTCTATTAGAAATGCCGATGCAGGAACAGCAAACTGGGACACCCAACATGTAAGTGGAATACTAAAACTAAATGCAGGAGATTATGTTTCAGTTTTAGTAGAATCTACAGGAGATACCAGTTGGATACTTCAAGTAGAATCTGGTTTTAATGGCTATCTAGTAAACAAATTATAAAAATAATTAAAAACCCCAAATCTACCTTATTGAATTATGAATTAACCTTAACCTCTCTCTAAATATGAAAAAACTAACTATTCTATTTTGCTTACTATGTGGTGTACTTGCAATGGCTCAAAAAAAAAGCAACACCCCATGGATGAGTCAATTACAAATTAAAAAAGGTCAAGAACCAACATTTAAAGAAGTACAACAAGCATTTAATAATTATTGGTTAACCCACGATAAAAATGCAAAAGGTAGTGGATATAAGCCCTTTAAACGATTTGAAAATGTGTGGCAATCTCGTGTCAATGAAAAAGGACATTTACCTACGGCTCAGGATTTAAAAAAGGCATGGGTAGAAAAAAAGGCTTTTGGACAAGCTAATAAAATGGCAGACCAAAGTAATTGGTATTCTATAGGCCCTTTTGATTATACACAAGCCAATGCACAGCCTGCAGGAATGGGACGTTTAAATTGTATTACCGTAGATCCTAATAACAGTAATATTTGGTATGTTGGTGCACCAGGAGGAGGATTGTGGCGAACTACAGATTCAGGAACTACTTGGACGCCTTTAACCGATGATATGCCAAGAGTAAGCGTATCTGCCATAGCAGTAGATTACAACGACTCTAATACAATATACATTACAACAGGAGACGATGATGGGGTTTATGTTTATGCGGCATCAACTGGAGTACATAAATCTACAGATGGCGGATTAACATGGCATTCTACAGGTTTAAACGAAAGTAATTTAAATGGAAGTGCGGCACTTAGCGAAATATTTATAGATCCTACTAATTCAAATAAATTAGTATGTTCTGGTACAGATGGAGTATATACAACTACAGATGCTGGTGTAACATGGACACAAACATTAAACGGTAATAATATTCGTGATATGCGTTTAAAGCCGGGAGATGCACAAACAGTATATGTGGTAAGTCCAACAGCGTTTTATAAATCTACAGATGGAGGATTTAATTTTACACAAATAACTAGTGGCGTACCAACAAATACACACCGTATGGTTATTGATGTTACTCCAGCGAATGCAAATTATGTATATATTTTTTCTGTAGATGAAACAAACACATGGCAACATGGTATATATAGATCTACAGATAGCGGCGATAATTTTAGTTTAAGAAACACTGACACTTTTACATTAATAGGAAATCAACAAGTATGGTACAATATGGCTATAGGTGTGTCAGATATTGATGCTAATGAAGTCTATGTTGGTACTATGGACGTTTGGCGTTCTTCAAATGGCGGTACATCTTGGAGTAAATTAAACCGTTGGGATCAATTAACAGATGCTTATACCCATGCTGATATTCACTCATTACGAGCACACAACGGACGTATGTTTTGTACTAGCGACGGTGGTATATATTCTACAGTAGATAATGGTACTACATTTCAAGACCATAGTCGAGGATTACAAATAGGAGAGTTCTTTAATGTTGCTGTAGCTGTAGGAAACATAAATAATGTATCAGGAGGATTACAAGATAATGGTGGTTTTGGACTTGGAATAAATGGAGAATGGAGAGGTTATCACCCCGGAGATGGAATTAATACATTAATTACACCTACAGACGATAATACCTATTATGGATTTATGCAAGGTGGTCAGCGTTTGTATATATCAAATCGAGGTGATGGTTTTATTACTTGGGCAAGTAAGCCAGGAAATGCAGGAACAGGTGTTTGGGAAACGCCTTTAGCAGCAGATAGTAATGGAGAAATATATGCAGCATGGGATAGATTGTTTAAATTAAATAGAAATACTAGTACGTGGGAAACTGTAGGTAATGTTGTAACAGGGTATACAGATGAATTAATAGTAGCACCTTCAGACCCTATGCGTATTGTTTCATCTGGACATCAAAATTTACGTGTAAGTTCAGATGGAGGCGTAACTTACGATTTTAATACTAATGTAGTAGGAAATTCAATAGCAGATATAGCGATACATCAAACAGATGCAAATACGATGTGGATAGTTACAGATGGAGATTACGCAAACAAAGGTGTGTTTAAAACTATAGATGGCGGTTATACATGGACGGATATAACTAACAATTTACCATCGGGAGAATTTTTAAATGCAGTTGTACACCAAGGCGATCACCCATTAAATCCTATTTTTGTGGCTACAGATTTAGGAGTTTATAGATTAGATGATAGTAACCCAGACTGGGAACCATTTTTTACTAATTTACCAAACACAGACATTAGAGATTTAGAAATTAATCTTGAAGACTATTCTATAACAGCAGCAACGTATGGGCGTGGATTATGGCGTTCTCCAATACCAGTAATACTACAGCCTAATGATGTTCGTTTAGTTGCTATAAGCAACCCAATTATAAACAGCACGAGTTGTGGTAAAACAAATGCTGAACTTTTGGTGAAAAATAATGGAATAAATACTATTAACGGAATAACTATTACGTATACAATAGACGGAGGTACTGCTAATAATTATAGTTGGAATGGTACTTTATTATCAACAGAATCAGTAGTCGTAAATTTACCAGAGATAGATTTATCTGCAGGAGCGCATACATTAATGGTAAATACTATTATACCTAATGATGCTAATGTAGCTAATAATGAGAAAAGTGTTGATTTTACAGTCAATACATCTGGAGATTATAATGTCATTAATTCTTTTGAAACAGTTGCAGATGAGTTATTAATAACTGGAGGTGTTTGGCAGCGCGGTGCACCTAATGGTTCTACGTTAAATAGTGCAGCAACAGGTACTAATGCTTATGCTACAAACTTATTGGGCAATTACCCTTTTAATACCGAAGCGTTTTTAGTATCTAACTGTTACGATTTTACCACAATAGAAAATCCTGTTTTAAAATTTAATATGGCTTTCGATATAGAAGAAGATTACGATTGGGGGTTTGTAGAATATTCTACAGATGGAGGTTTAAGCTGGAATATATTAGGAACAAGTTCAAGCCAACCTAATTGGTATAATTCTAATTTTAATGATGCTTGGACAGGTGTAAATACCACTATGACTGAGTATGCATACGATTTTGCAGTTAATGCAACAGCTGGAGAAATGGACTTAACAACCGAGGACAATATTACCTTTAGAATTGGATTAACCTCTGATGATTTTATAAATAGACAAGGTATCGTTTTAGATGATTTTGTAGTTGAAGGAGCAGTAGCACCTACTGTAGTTTTAAGTCCTAAAGTATACTTGCAAGGCGCTACAATAAATCCTAATGTGGGAGAAGAAAATTTAATGCGTGATGATTTAAGAATTGCTAATCTTATACCGAATAACTCACCATATACAGACAATATAAGTTGCGGAAGTAACGTATTTAATACAACTGGAGCTAATGCAATTATAGACTGGGTTTGGGTTGAGTTAAGAGAAGCTGCTTCTAACACAATAACTAGAGTAGGACAATCTGCTTTATTGCAACGCGATGGAGATATTGTGGGAGTAGATGGCCAGTCTAATTTAAGATTCTCTATACCACATGACGATTATTATATAGTTATTAAACACCGTAATCACCTAGGGGTAATGACAAATAGTACTGTTAGTTTGTCTGATACAGTAGCAACAATAGATTTTACAGATGCAAATAATCAAATTACCTTTGGTACTAATGCGCAAACTACATTTGGTATGCCAAGTGGAGTAGTAGCGCTATGGGCAGGAGATGCTAATGCCAATGGTAACCTAAATTATTTAGGTGCATTGTCTGACATTCCAACAATAAGAAGTCAAGTCTTTAACGCCCCAAATAACTCTGTCTTTGGAGGCCCTCCAGTTGCAACTTTTCAATCACCGGGGTATAACATAACAGATATAGATATGGATGGATTTACAGTTTATTCGGGTAGTAATACTGATGTCTTATATATTAGAAACAATATTTTTAATAATCCTTCAAACTCTGTATTTGGAGGACCACCTGTGGCAACTTATATTTTTATGGAGCAGTTGCCATAATATAAAATAATTAAAGAATAACTACTACATAGTTTTAAAGGCTCATTACAAATAAAAAGTAATGAGCTTTTTTTGTGAGATATTTTTGTTTTCGATATTTTAAATGAGGTTTCTACTTTAAAAGCAGCATTGAAAGGGCTTAAGAACTTGATAATATAAAATGCATAAAGAATAATAAATGCATAGTAGAATAAAATGAGTTCTATTCAATACGTTTCATAAAAAAGGAAGCTTCATAATTATAATCTTTAATAGTACAATTAAATGATATTTTTTCGCCTTCAATTTTTGTTATTTCAACAACTAATTCTTCACCTATAAAACTTCTAACATTTTCATTTTCACTAGAGGTTTCTATGTATGTAAATACATATGTGCATTCATCTACCCATGTAATCGAACCTGTTATGGTTTCTCCTGTGTCTAAATTTGTCTCTATTTGTTTTGTCTCTGTTCGTTCTATCAATGACCGTAAACCTGTAGAAGAATCATCTAAACGAAATTTCCCAACGCGAAGTGATCTACAATCAGGTTCTTGAGAAAAAGAAAAACTTACTGTAATGCAAATAAAAAGAACTAATTTAAAAAAGTGTTTCATACACAGTAGTTTTTTAAAAACGCATAGTCGTTCTTACATTAAATACACGAGGCGTTAAAAAGTTAGGAATTGCAAATTGCCTTTTACTATAAACGTCTCTTACCCATGTATTAGTAATTGAGTTTTGATTGTCGAAAATATTATATATTTCGAAACCAAATGATAGTTCTTTAAAAGGCTTTTTCCAACCGTGATCAAACTGTTTTTTCTCATCTACTATAACAAACTGGAAACCTGCATCTGCACGTCTATAATCAGGTAAACGACTTTGAAACACATAAGGGTCTGCAAAACTTGGTGAACCACCAGGTAATCCTGTATTGTAAACTAAGTTTAAATACATTTTCATACTTGGTATGTTTGGTACATAATCTTGGAATAAAGCAGCAAATTTTAAACGTTGATCGGTAGGGCGGGGGATATAACCTCTATTATTTATATTTTCTTCTGTTTTTAAATAACCAAAACTAAACCAACTTTCTGTTCCTGGTACAAATTCTCCATTTAATCTTAAGTCTAAACCATATGCATAAGCTTCGGCTGTATTATTAGCTCTATATCGAATACGAACGTTTTCAATAGTATATGGGTTTACATCGGTTAAACCTTTGTAATACGCTTCAGTAGTAAGTTTAAAAGGTCTATCCCATATTTTAAAACTATAGTCGTTTCCAAATACTAAATGAAAGGATTTTTGAGCTTTTACATTAGGTCTTACTATACCATCGGCTGCTCTTAATTCTCTATAAAAAGGTGGTTGATAATATAATCCGCCACTTACTCTAAACAACATATCTTTTTCCCAGTCTGGTTTTATTGCAAACTGTGCTCTAGGGCTAAATACGGTTTGCCAATCGCTTTCTATAGCTGAACCTTCATCGTTTACATTCCAACTGTGCGAGCGAACACCAGCGTTATACCAAACATCGCTATTGCCTAACTTAGAACGTTTACTCCATTGTAAATACGCTTGTAAACGATTTATCTGCGTATTATTTCTGGCTTGTACATTTTGAAAAGCTACTAAAGGCGTCGTGTCTGGAGTATACGGTTGATCATTAAACCCTCCAACATCTGGTGGGTTAATAGAAAACCCAGCAGAGTCTATAACTTCCCATTCTATTAAACGGTCTCGAATATCTTCTCTTGTATATTTCATAGACCATTTAAATTCATTTTCATTCTTGTTATAGGTTCCTTTGTGTTCAATATTTGTAATTAATGCATCTAAATCGTTTCTACCATGAGTTAATTGTCCACCAATACCTTCACTAAACTCAACTTCACCTAAATTTTCATCTCCAATATTACTGTTAACTTCACCTAAACGATATTCTGCTAAAATATCGAAGTGCTCTTCTTCTGTAGTATGATAAGTAGAAGCTACTAAGCTTAAATTTAAATTATCGTTTACTTCGTAAGTACCTTGTAAAGCTCCAAATAATGTTTGGTACGAATCGCGTTCTTGACCTTCGTAAAAAACCAATAACGCTAAAGGATTATCTAATGTACCAAAGTTTGTTTGGCGTGTTAGTGGTTCGAAATCATACTTGTTTATAGAAGCATTACCTAAAAAGCTTAATTCAAATTTATCAGTGAATTGGTAGGTTAAATAAGTTTGTAAATCTGCGAATTTAGGATTGAAATTAGTTTCTGTTTCTCTAGCGTTTACCAATAGGCTATTATCTCTGTAACGTAAACCTGCTATTCCTGTAAATTTAGAATCTTTACTTCTTGTTTCTACAGCAACACTTCCGCCTAATAAGCTTAAGTCTGCAGCAACACCAAAATCTACTGGTTTCTTGTAAGTAATATCTAAAACAGATGATAGTTTATCACCATATCGTGCTTGAAATCCACCTGCTGAGAAATCTACATTAGATACTAAATCACTATTTACAAAACTTAAACCTTCTTGCTGTCCAGAACGTATTAAAAACGGTCTGTAAACTTCTATACCATTAACATATACTAAGTTTTCGTCGTAATTCCCTCCACGAACAGAGTATTGAGTACTTAACTCGTTATTGCTACTTACTCCTGGTAATGTTTTTAAAAGATTTTCTACACCAGCATTTGCACCTGGTATTTTTCTTATTACTGAAGGTTTTATAGTAATAACACCTTGTACGTCTTTTCGTTTTCTACCATTTAATACAACAACTTCAATTTCTTCAATAGTCGCATTCATTACTGGATTAAATTCAAAAACTTCTCCGTTTTTTAAATTTACTGTTATTGTTGTGTTTTTATGAGCTATATGAGAATATACAATTTTAACATCCGTATTAGCCGGTACTTTAAGCTCGTAGAAGCCATTTTCGTTAGTTTGTGTACCAGTATTGTCGGCCTTTATATTTACACCCTCAATTGGTAAATTATCGCTATTTAAAATAATTCCATTAAGCGTTCCTGTTTGCGCAATGCCTATAAAGGGTAGTAGGAAAATAAACGTTTTTAATAAGTTTAGTTTAGTTATCAAGGTTATATGGTTTATGTCATTATTATAGTCTGCTATAAAACGATTATTTTGGTTTAAATAGTATATAGCAGAACATATTAATTATTTTCTGTAAAATATAGCTTCAAAAGTAGTATTATTTCCAACATTATCTGTAACAATTACTTTTAAATTGTTTTTAGTGTCTGTAATTATGTTATCACTAAAATCATGAGTTAATATTTTCTTTTTATAATCGTACTCCATTAAAATCCATTTTCCATTTACAGAGGCTCTATAGTTAGATATTCCTGTCGTTTTATCTTCTATTTTTAACTTTAAAAAGCGATATTTACTTAACCACGACCCGTTTTTAAAGTTTACGGGTTTAATGGTTGGTGCATCGGTATCTGTAGCTAAAACATAAGTTCCTAAATCTTTTGTTCTAGATGTTAATAGGTCTCCTTTTCGTTTTGTAGATGAATAACTAGGGAAATTATTCCAACCAACAAGTTCTGCAATATATAATTGATCACGGTCTTCTTTGTTGTATTGACTTATATCGTAAGAAATAGTAAAGTATTTTTTTACAGGTAATATAGGTTTATGTAATGTTAACGTATCGTTTTTTACACTAAAATCGATATAAAAGTCATCGTAAAAGGTGTGTTTCGGTATGTTTACAGAGACATTGCCTTCAGATAAGTTGTTTTCTTCACTAGATAAAATGTAATCTTGCGTAACAACATCGGGCTCTACATCATCAGGTAGTTTATTATCTCCTTTTATAGTAATATCTAAAACGGAAGTATTGTTTTTAAAATCACTAATTTTTATTTTATAAACTGAAGCTGTGCTATCTATAATATTAATATAACCATTGTCTATAATATTATCATATAAGCTTAAAGGATTGTTTTTTTCTATAAATAGCTTTTGAAGCCTTTGTTTTTTAGATTTATAATGCTCGTAATCTATTAATCTGTTTAAATGTTTTGTTTCAGAAAAAGAAAATCGTTTAAAATCTATTTCGAAATTTTGAATACCATTATAAAACGTTTTTATGTTATAAACACCATTTTTATTAGCCGCTAAATCTTGTCTATCTATAGTTTCTACACTAAAACCTATGGTACCATAGGCTTTTATAGGTTCAATTTTATAATTACCATTTTTTTGAGGAATTAAACGTAATTTTTGTTTTTTGCTAGAACCATTTATATGTGCATTCTTGCCAATAGGGTAAGCATAAACGTTAGATACAATAGGTTTTTTTGTATCTGCTACATCAATTCCAAATAACATAGGATTAATAGGACGTTCTTGATTATCTCTAATTTCAAAATGCAAATGAGGACCTCCAGAACTGCCTGTATTACCCGTAAAAGCAATAATATCGTTTTTTTGTATTACTAATTCATCTACACTAGGGAATAACTCAATCTCAAAAGATTCTTTCTCGTATTGTTTCTTTTTAATGTAAGCTTCAATTTCTGGAGAAAACTTTTGCAAATGTGCGTAAACACTTGTGTAACCATTTGGGTGTGTTACATATAAGGCTTTTCCGTAACCATAATGTGCTATTTTTATTCTACTTACATAGCCGTCTGCTATACCATAGACTTTTAAACCTTCAATTTGCTTTGTTTTAATATCTAAACCAGAATGAAAGTGATTAGATCGCAACTCGGCAAAGGTGCCTGCTAAAACGACAGTAATGTCTAATGGAGATCTAAAATAATCTTGTGGATATTGATTCTGTCCGTAAAGAGACGTACTTAAAAGTAAAAGCAAAAGGATTTTTCTCATAAAAAAAGTGTTAATGCTAATGTATAAATTAGATTGCAATTACCAAAGATAAATCAAATACTAAGCCATTGTATTGATTATGAGGGTGAAGATTTAAAATTTAAAATTTACACGAAAATTATTGTAAAATAGGGGTAATTCTGTTAACTTTGTAAGATAAGTATTGATATTTGTAAATGAGTAATATTGAAGACATTGTTAATGCTCTTGAGACTAAAATAGGTAAAATTTTAAACTCGTTAGATGATTTAAAGCAAACCAATTTAAAATTAACTCAAGATTTAGAACAATGTAAGAATACGATTTTAAGCCAAAAAACAGAATTATCTAATTGGCAAGAAAAGTATGAAACACTTAAAATGGCAA
The DNA here is from genome assembly GCA_947494205.1 of uncultured Flavobacteriaceae bacterium. GTDB lineage: Bacteria > Bacteroidota > Bacteroidia > Flavobacteriales > Flavobacteriaceae > JAHDHI01. Next base: position 26,679 of record CANLUH010000033.1, read on the forward strand.
ACACAATACTTGGCAGTGATAATGATAAAAGAGAAACTAAACTCAAAATAAACGCATTAATAAGAGACATTGACCATTGTATAGGTCAATTATCTGAATAAATGCAAACATAGTGTAATATATGGCAGAAAAGCTTAAAATAAAGCTTTCTATAGCTAATAGAGTTTACCCCTTAACTATACAACCGAGTCAAGAAGAGGGGTTACGAATAGCAGCTAAGAAAATAGATGCCATGATTGCACAATTTGAGCAAAGTTATTCCGTTAGAGATAAACAAGATGTTTTAGCCATGTGTGCTTTACAATTTGCATCTCAAGTAGAACAGAAGGCTTTGGATAAAGAACATACGAATGAACATGTGGAAGAGCAATTAAAAGCTTTAAATACCGTTTTAGATTCGTACTTAAGTTCTTAAAACGTTCTTATAAATAAAATAAAGGTTACTGCCTACATTAATTATTTTTTTGATAAACTCAACGTTAATTCTTTAAAAAGGGTGAGTTTAAGTTGTAAAAGCGAGCTGTCTTAGAACAGATACTTGATCAGCTTGTTAGCCCTAAACTTGTTTTTAAGGAGTTTATACAAAACCAAAATTAGTGTAGGCTTTTTTTATATATTAAACTAACTAAAAATGAATGAAATAATTCTATCCATTGTAGGAGGTATTGCAATAGGAGCTATAATTGGATTTATTGTAGCTAAAGTACTAGAGCGAAATAATGCTTCCAAACTTATAAAAAGTGCTAAAAAATCGGCTTCGGCAATTTTAAGAGAAGCTAAAAGTGAAGGAGAAACGATTAAAAAAGATAAAATTCTCCAAGCAAAAGAAAAATTTATTGAATTAAAAACTGAACACGAAAAAGTCATTTTATCTAGAGATAAAAAGATGGCTGAAGCTGAGAAACGTACAAGAGATAAAGAGTCTCAAATATCTAACGAACTTTCTAAATCTAAAAAAGCAACTATAGCTGTAGAAAATAAGTTAGAAGACTATAACCACAGAATTGACGTTTTAGAGAAAAAGCAAAGTGAACTTGATAGATTACATAAAAGTCAAGTAGAACAATTAGAAGTTATTTCTAGTTTGTCTGCAGAAGAGGCAAAAGACCAATTAATAGAGTCTTTAAAAGGTGAGGCTAAAAGTGATGCTATGGCTTACGTTCAAGATAAAATTGAAGAAGCTAAGTTAACAGCACAACAAGAAGCTAAGAAAATTATCATCAACACTATTCAACGTATAGGTACAGAAGAAGCTGTAGATAATTGTGTGTCTGTATTTAATATAGAATCAGACGACGTTAAAGGTAGAATTATTGGAAGAGAAGGACGAAACATTCGTGCTATAGAAGCTGCTACAGGAGTAGAGATTATTGTAGACGATACTCCAGAAGCTATTATTTTATCTTGTTTCGATTCTGTAAGACGTGAAATTGCTAGACTATCGCTTCATAAATTAGTTACGGACGGAAGAATTCACCCTGCAAGAATAGAAGAGATTGTTAAAAAGACTCAAAAACAGATAGAACAAGAAATTATAGAAGTTGGTAAACGTACAGTTATCGATTTAGGAATTCATGGGTTACACCCAGAATTAATAAAAATGGTAGGGCGTATGAAATACCGTTCTTCTTATGGGCAAAACTTATTGCAACACTCTAGAGAGGTTGCTAAGCTTTGTGGTGTAATGGCGGCAGAATTAGGTTTAAATTCTAAACTTGCTAAACGTGCCGGATTATTACATGATATAGGTAAGGTTCCTGATGCTGAAACAGATATGGAAACACCTCACGCAATTTTAGGTATGCAATGGGCAGAAAAGTATGGAGAAAAGCCAGATGTGTGTAATGCCATAGGTGCTCACCATGATGAAATAGAAATGAAATCTCTATTATCACCAATAATTCAAGTTTGTGATGCTATTTCTGGAGCAAGACCAGGTGCAAGACGTCAAGTTTTAGATTCTTATATACAACGATTAAAGGATTTAGAAGAAGTTGCCTTTGGATTTAATGGTGTAAAGAAAGCATATGCAATACAGGCAGGTAGAGAATTAAGAGTTATTGTAGAAAGCGAAAAAGTAAATGACGAGAAAGCAGCAGATTTATCGTTTAATATTTCTCAGAAAATACAAACGGATATGACGTATCCAGGGCAAGTAAAAGTTACAGTTATTAGAGAAACTAGAGCTGTAAATATTGCTAAATAGAAATTGTTTAGAATTACTTATAAAAAAGCACAACCAACTTAATTAAGTTGGTTGTGCTTTTTTACTATTATTGCGTTTTATTGGGAATACTTATACGGAATGTACTACCATTGTTAACATTGCTTTCTATACTTATAGTACCACCAAAAGATTCTATCTGACTTTTTATAAGATATAAGCCAACTCCTTCTGCATTTTCATTATGGTGAAAAGTTTTATATAAACCAAAAATATCCTTACCATACTTTTCTAAATCGATACCTAAACCATTATCTGCTACTTTTATAATAATGTTATGTTTAATAATAGAAGCACTTAATGTTATAACAGGATTTCTTTTTGGATGCTTATATTTTATAGCATTGGATAAGAGGTTTTGAATTATGCTTTCCATGTATGCAGGACTAAAATTAACAAATAACCGTTCGTTTATTTGATTATTTATAGTAACATTATTCTCTTTTATAATAATCTCTAGTAAATTAGTAACACGCTTAATATAGTCTGAAATATAAATCTTTTCAACCTCTAATGTTTTTTTAGTATCAACAGATACAATTCGATTCAAATTGGTAATAGTTTTACCTAACGAAGATGATAATATTTTTAAATAGGCAATAGATTCCTTTAATTCTGTTTCATCTTTTGCTTCGTCGTAGAATTGCAATAAACTTCTAAAATTTCCAGAATGTTCTTTTAAGTTATGGGTTACTATATGTGCGAAATTTTGTAGTTTTTTATTTTGTTCAGTTACTAAGTTTAAAGACTTTTTTATTTTACCATCATTCTCTATACAATCTGTAATGTCGGTATGTGTGCCAATAACTCTAAGTGGATTTCCTAAACTATCTTTTTCTATAACTTTACCTTTATCTAGTATCCATCTATAGCTGCCGTCGTTAGATAATACACGATGTTTATTTTGATATATTGGATAAACACCATTTAAATGGTCTTGGAAATCTTGAAAATACTTTTTTCTATCATCAGGATGAACTCTATCATTCCAATCTTGAGAATTAGACCCGAAATCATTGTGTTCCCCATCTTTATAACCTAGAATAGCTTTAGATTCTTTTGAATAAAACACAAGATCTTGATTATTGGTATTATCCCAATCCCAAACACCAATATTAGAATTTTCTACGGCGAATTGCCATTTTAATTTTTGAAATTGTTCGTTCTCATTTAAAGTCTCTTCTCTATTCATTTCATTTTAATTTGGTAAATAGCACATTTACAGCGATATCCAAAGCTATTTTAAATGAGAATAAAGAGTTTTATTTAGGATTTAAAATCAATAATAATCGATAAAGTGTTTTCTATATCGGATTAAATGCAGATGTAGTAGAGTGTTATTTATTATTGTATAAAAAAAACCAACTCGATTAAGTTGGATTTTTTTTATTTGGTATAGTAATAATAAAACTAGTACCTACATCTACTACACTAGCGAGATCTATTGTACCACCTAAAGATTCTAATTGGCTTTTTATAAGATATAAGCCTACACCTTCGGAATTTTGATTAGTATGAAATGTTTTGTAAAGACCAAAAATATCTTTTCCAAATTTATTTAAATTAACCCCCAATCCATTATCTGTAATTTTTATAACAATATTTTCGTTGTATGTCGTAGATTTAATCTCTATTACAGGGTCTCTCTTAGGATGTTTATACTTTATAGCATTAGTCATTAAATTCTGAATAATACTTTCCATATAAGCTGGACTGAAAAAGATTTCTAAATCATCATCAATATTATTAATTACAGAAGTATTACTGTCTTTAATTACAACTTCAAGTAATTTAATAGCGCGATTTACATAGCTATTTACATTAATTTTTTCAACACTAATTTCTTGCTTAGATTCAACAGTAACTATTTGATTTAAGTTAGAGATAGTAGTCCCTAATGATTGAGATAGTGTTTTTAAATAACCTAGTAGCTCTTCTTTATCTTCCTTGGTTTCTGCTTCGTCATAAAAACCTAATAAGCTTTCAAAATTGCCTGCATGCTCTTTAAGGTTGTGTGTTACAATATGCGCGAAATTGCGGAGTTTGTTATTTTGTTTAGTAACCGTTTCTAAAGAGTTTTTTATCTTTTTTTCGTTTTCAACTCGAGAAGTAATATCTGTATGTGTTCCTATAATACGAACCGCTTTACCATCTTTGTCTTTCTCTATAATTTTACCAGTATCAGAAATCCATTTATAGCTACCGTCATTACATTGCACACGATGTACATTTTCATAAATAGGGTAGAGCCCATTTAAATGATCTTGAAAATCTTGAAAATACTTCTTTTTATCTTCTGGATGTACTCTGTCATTCCAATCTTGGGAATTGGATCCAAAGTTATCATCATTATTATCTGTAAAGCCTAAAATGGCTTTAGATTCTTTAGAGAAAAATACGCGATCCTGACCATTAGTGTTATCCCAACTCCATATACCTATGTTGGAATTTTCTAAAGCGAATTTCCATTTTAGTCTTTCAAATTGTTCGTTACTATATGTTGCGTCAGTAATATCGATATTATATTTGTTTTCTTTAAGTTGTTCCATTATAATTTAGCACATTTATTGGGAAACAAAAACTTGATTAATATAAAATCATCATTTATAGGTGTAAAGTTAAACAAAATACCTTAAATGTACCAATACGTTATTTTCGAGGATGAAAATTAAACATCACATCTTTTAAGTGACTTTTATCTACATGCATGTAAATTTCGGTTGTAGTAATGCTTTCGTGCCCTAACATTAATTGTATTGCCCTAAGATCGGCACCATTTTCTAATAAATGTGTTGCAAAAGAATGTCTAAAAGTATGTGGAGAAATTACTTTATCTAAATTCACTTTTACAGCGAGTTGTTTTACTATAGTAAAAATCATGGCTCGAGTTAATTGCTTGCCTCTTCTATTTAAAAATAGAGTGTCTTTAAATTCTTCTGGAATGTTTTTATGGTTTCTTTGTTCTCTCCTATATATGTTTACGTATTTCTGAGTCGTCTCCACAATAGGTACAAAACGCTGCTTATCTCCTTTGCCTGTAACTTTAATAAACCCCTCTTCAAAATATAAATCAGAAATTTTTAAGTGTGTTAATTCGCTAACTCGTAATCCACAACTATATAATAATTCTAATATAGCACGATTGCGTTCGCCTTGTGGTGTACTTAAATCTATAGCATTAATAAGTGTGTTTATTTCTTCTACACTTAAGGTATCTGGCAGTTTTCTCCCTATTTTTGGAGATTCTATAGTTTCTAAAGGGTTAGAGTCTCTATAATCTTCGAATATTAAATAATTAAAAAAACCTTTAAGCCCAGAGATTATTCTAGATTGCGTTCTGGCATTTACAGTTTTAGCAACAGAATATACAAACTCTTGTAAACGCTCTCTAGAAATTGTAATTGGCGTATCTTCAATAGCATTAGTATGTATATAGGATATTAATTTTTTAACATCAAAACTATAATTATCGATAGAGTTTTGAGATAGACCTCTTTCTATTTTAAGATAAAACTCATAATCCTTAAGTGCATCATTCCATTTCATAGGACTAATATATTAAGAAAATTTAGTAGAAATAAAGTTTTCTAGACTTATTAAATAAGATCGATAAACAGTTAAACGACATAAAAATCAGATAAAATGTCATTTTTTCACGATTAATATGTTAAAATTTATTAGTTTAGCGCAATCAATTATTTAAACTTTAATCAATTATGAAAAAAATTTTATTTTTAGCTGCATTTGCAGTATTCGGATTAACTAGTGTTAACGCTCAAGAAGATAATTCTGACTCTTCTTCACAAACATCTAAAGGAAAATGGTTAATTGAAGCTAACACAGGTAATGCTATGTTAGGATCAACTGGTCTTTACTTAACTTCTGTAGATGGAGACACAGCATACAACATTGGTTTAGATGGTGGTTACTTCATCATGGATGACTTAGCTTTAAAAGCTGGTTTAGGATATGGTGGAAGCAGCGCTGAAGGTGCATTAAGCACTTTTTCTTACCGTTTAGGTGCTAAATACTATGTAAATAGTATGATTCCTGTAACTTTAGATTTAACTGGAGCTTCTATAGAAGATGCTAACGAAAACCCAATGTGGTTAGGTATTGGTGCTGGTTATGCATGGTTTGTAGGTAAAAATGTATCTATTGAGCCAGGTTTAAGATATAACTTATCTTTAAACGAAGACTTTACAGATGAAGGTGTATTCCAATTTAACGTTGGATTTGCTTTACATTTCTAAGAAAAATCTTATCATAATTAAAAACCGAAACATTAGTATGTTTCGGTTTTTTTAGTTTTAGATAATTCTGAATTATGGTATTAATATTTATTGTAAGACTTTTATTATGAAAACCATAACTCTAACTCTTTTTTACATTTTATTCCTTAATTAGTTATGAAATTTTAACGGTTTTTTTACATTTTTTTCTTGTACAAACAGAAAAGAGATAGTAATTTTGCGCGCTCAAATAAACTAAAACTTTGATCAATTATGAAAAAATTATTATTATTAGCTGCATTTGCAGTATTTGGATTAACTGGTGTTAACGCTCAAGAAGATAATTCTGATTCTTCTTCACAAACATCTAAAGGAAAATGGTTAATTGAAGCTAACACAGGTAATGCTATGTTAGGATCAACTGGTCTTTACTTAACTTCTGTAGATGGAGACACAGCATACAACATTGGTTTAGATGGGGGTTACTTCATCATGGATGACTTAGCTTTAAAAGCTGGTTTAGGATATGGTGGAAGCAGCGCTGAAGGTGCATTAAGTACTTTTTCTTACCGTTTAGGTGCTAAATACTATGTAAACAGCATGATTCCTGTAACTTTAGATTTAACTGGAGCTTCTATAGAAGATGCTAACGAAAACCCAATGTGGTTAGGTGTTGGTGCTGGTTATGCATGGTTTGTAGGTAAAAATGTATCTATTGAGCCAGGTTTAAGATATAACTTATCTTTAAACGAAGACTTTACAGATGAAGGTGTATTCCAATTCAACGTTGGATTTGCTTTACACTTCTAAGAAAAATCTTTTATAACAAAAAGCCGAAGTAATAATTTACTTCGGCTTTTTTATGCTTTAATATTTTGTGTAAAAACCTCTTTTTAGTGAAAAATATAATTTAATTTTTGTTTCTAACTCTGTTATTCAATGAGTTAAAATACTTCAATCTTTTTTTGCATTTTTTCCTTGTGGGAACAGAAAAGAGGACGTAGTTTTGCGCCCTCAAATAAACTAAAACTTGAATCAATTATGAAAAAATTATTATTTATTGCTATAGCTGTATTAGGATTAACAGCTGTTAATGCACAAGAAGAAACAAAAACTGGAGGTTTTGAAAAAGGAGATGTATTTATTTCTGGAACAGTAGGTTTTACAACGACATCTGCAGGAGATATAAGCTCAGATACTTTTGTTATTGCTCCTTCTGCTGGTTATTTTGTTAACGAAAACTTTGCTGTAGGTTTATCTGCAACTTATTCTGAAGCTTCTGTTGCTTTTGATTTAGCTGAAGATAACGCTGAAGTTGATGCTAAAACTTTTGGTGGTGGTGTTTTTGGACGTTACTACTTTACACCAGCTAACCAATTTTCTTTCTTTGGAAATTTAGGTGTAGCTTATGCTAGTACTGATTTTGTTGGAACAGATTTAAATACATTCTCTGTAGGATTAGCTCCTGGAATTAACTATTTTCTTTCAGACTGTATAGCTATTGAAGCTTCTGTAGGTGTTTTAGGATACTCTTCTGCAAAGTTCGATGTTGATGGTGCTGAAGCTGTTAACACATTTTCTCTATCTTTAACTTCTAATGTAGCCTTTGGAGTTACTTACAAGTTCTAATTCTTAGAAATGAGTCGTCCTAAAATAGGTTGACAGATTTAAAATAAATTAAACCAGAGCATTTAACAGCTCTGGTTTTTTGTTGT
>CANLUH010000034.1 GCA_947494205.1 uncultured Flavobacteriaceae bacterium
TGTGGCGTTGGTGGAACAATACCTGTTATATATACCGCTACAGATGGATGTGGTAATACAACAACTCTTAATGCAACCCTTACTCTAGAAGACTCTACGGGACCTGACCTTTCTAACTGTACTGTAACCGATAAGACTTTAGAATGTACGGGGACAGATAACGAAGCGACGGCAGACAACTGGAATACTCTAAACATTACAACTCTAGAAAATTGTGGTACAGATACCTGTGATGTAACAACATCAAATACAGTAACATCTGATTATGACTTTAACAATTTAGTAAATACCTGTGGCGTTGGAGGAACCATTAATGTAACCTATAACGTAGCAGATGATTGTGGAAACACAACAACACTAAATGTAACTCTTACTCTAGAAGACTCTACAGGACCAGACCTTTCTAACTGTACTGTAACCGACCAAACATTAGAATGTACGGGAACTGACAACGAAGCGACTGCTAACCAGTGGAACGCTGATAATATCGCTGCTCTTGAAACTTGTGGAACTGATGATTGTAATCAAAACAATACAAACACGGTTACTTCAGATTTCGACTTTAACAACCTATCATCTACTTGTGGCGTTGGTGGAACAATAGCAGTTGTGTATACTGTAACAGATGAATGCGGGAACGCAACAACCTTAAACGCAACTCTTACTCTAGATGACTCTACAGGACCTGACCTTACAAACTGTACAGTAACGGACCAAACATTAGAATGTACAGGCACAGATAACGAAGCAACAGCTAACCAGTGGAACGCTGATAATATCGCTGCTCTTGAAACTTGTGGAACTGATGATTGTAATGCAAACAATACAAACACGGTAACTTCAGATTTCGACTTTAACAATCTATCATCTACTTGTGGCGTTGGTGGAACAATAGCAGTTGTATATACTGTAACAGATGAATGCGGGAACGCAACAACGTTAAATGCAACACTTACTCTAGAAGACTCTACGGGACCAGATTTATCTAACTGTACAGTAACGGACCAAACATTAGAATGTACAGGCACAGATAACGAAGCAACAGCTAACCAGTGGAACGCTGATAATATCGCTGCTCTTGAAACTTGTGGAACTGATGATTGTAATCAAAACAATACAAATACGGTAACTTCAGATTTCGACTTTAACAACCTATCATCTACTTGTGGCATTGGTGGAACAATAGCAGTTGTGTATACTGTAACAGATGAATGCGGGAACGCAACAACCTTAAACGCAACTCTTACTCTAGATGACTCTACAGGACCAGATTTATCTAACTGTACAGTAACGGACCAAACATTAGAATGTACAGGAACAGATAACGAAGCAACGGCTAACCAGTGGAACGCTGATAATATCGCTGCTCTTGAAACATGTGGAACTGATGATTGTAATGCAAACAATACAAATACGGTAACTTCAGATTTCGACTTTAACAACCTGTCCTCTACTTGTGGCGTTGGTGGAATAATAGCTGTCATCTATACAGTAACAGATGAGTGTGGCAATAGCACAACTTTAAATGCGACCTTAACATTAGAAGATACTACAGGACCAGACCTTTCTAACTGTACTGTAACAGACCAAACATTAGAATGTACAGGAACTAACAACGAAACAACGGCTAACCAGTGGAACGCTGATAATATTGCTGCGCTTACAACTTGTGGAACCGATGATTGTAATCAAAACAATACAAACACGGTTACTTCAGATTTCGACTTTAACAACCTATCATCTACTTGTGGCGTTGGTGGAACAATAGCAGTTGTGTATACTGTAACAGATGAATGCGGGAACGCAACAACGTTAAATGCAACACTTACTCTAGAAGACTCTACGGGACCAGATTTATCTAACTGTACAGTAACGGACCAAACATTAGAATGTACAGGCACAGATAACGAAGCAACGGCTAACCAGTGGAACGCTGATAATATTGCTACTCTAGAAACTTGTGGAACTGATGATTGTAATGCAAACAATACAAACACGGTAACTTCAGATTTCGACTTTAACAACCTATCATCTACTTGTGGCGTTGGTGGAACAATAGCAGTTGTATATACTGTAACAGATGAATGCGGGAACGCAACAACGTTAAATGCAACACTTACTCTAGAAGACTCTACGGGACCAGATTTATCTAACTGTACAGTAACGGACCAAACATTAGAATGTACAGGCACAGATAACGAAGCAACGGCTAACCAGTGGAACGCTGATAATATCGCTGCTCTTGAAACTTGTGGAACAGATGATTGTAATCAAAACAATACAAACACGGTAACTTCAGATTTCGACTTTAACAACCTATCATCTACTTGTGGCGTTGGTGGAACAATAGCAGTTGTATATACTGTAACAGATGAATGCGGGAACGCAACAACGTTAAATGCAACACTTACTCTAGAAGACTCTACGGGACCAGATTTATCTAACTGTACAGTAACGGACCAAACATTAGAATGTACAGGCACAGATAACGAAGCAACGGCTAACCAGTGGAACGCTGATAATATCGCTGCTCTTGAAACTTGTGGAACAGATGATTGTAATCAAAACAATACAAATACGGTAACTTCAGATTTCGACTTTAACAACCTGTCCTCTACTTGTGGCGTTGGAGGAACAATAGCTGTCACCTATACAGTAACAGATGAGTGTGGCAATAGCACAACTTTAAATGCGACCTTAACATTAGAAGATACTACTGGACCAGACTTATCAACCTGTACAGTTACAGACCAGACTATAGAATGTGCTGGAACTGACAACGAAGTAACGGCTAATCAATGGAATGCAGATAATATTGCTGCGCTTACAACTTGTGGAACTGATGATTGTAATGCAAACAGTGCAAATATAGTTACTTCAGATTATGACTTTAATAACCTATCCTCTACTTGTGGTTCCAGTGGAAGTATTACTGTTGTTTACACAGTAGCTGATGAATGTGGTAATAGTACGACGCATAACGTAACACTTAATATGGAAGATACCTCTGGACCAGATTTATCTAATTGTACTGTATCAGATGAAATATTAGAATGTGCAGGTGTAGATAATGAACTAACTGCTGGAGAATGGGATCAAGCAAATATAGAAGCTTTAGAAAGCTGTGGAACAGACACATGTAATGAAAGTACCACAAACTTAGTAACTTCTGATTTCGACTTTAATAATTTTGTTGCCTCTTGTGGATTAAGCGGAAGTATTGCTGTAGTCTATACTGTAACTGACGATTGTGGTAACTCTACAGTAATAAATACAACTTTAACATTAGAAGATACAACAGCACCAGAACTTATAACACCTTTAGATTCTGTTGTAAGTGTAGTATGTTCTGAAGTACCGGAAATTCCAGAATTAGAATTTGTAGATTCTTGTTCTAATGCAGATGTCGTTATAGAATTTACAGAAACAAATACTGACCTAGGAGATGGAAGCGATTACGAAATTGTATGGGAATGGTTAGTAATTGATGAATGTAATAATTCTGAAACTTATAGCCAGACTTTAAATGTGGTAAGTGAAACTTTTGAAATAGAAATTGCAGATGAAAGATGTAATGAAGATGGTTTGATTGATTTATTTGAATATTTATCAGATTCTATAGATACAGATGGTACTTGGGAAGTCGTTTCTGGCGATGTTGAATTAGATGAAGGTATTTTTGATCCTTTAGAATTAGAACTTCAAGATTACATCTTCAGCTATACAATAAGTAATGATGGTTGTATTAGTATTACAACAGTTACAATTACTATAAATGACGAATGTGTTGTTTTACCATGTGGAAGTGAAAGTTATGAAATTTCTAAAGCATTAACGCCTAATGGAGATGAACACAATGAATTCTTTGAAGTTAATGGAAATAGAGATTGCGGTTTTATTGTAGAATTAAAAATATTTAACCGTTGGGGTGCTATTATATACGAATCTAATAACTATCAAAATGATTGGAATGGTTATACTCATAAATCATCTATGGGTAATTCAGATAAAGTACCAAATGGAACTTATTATTACTTAATCAATATAAAAGATAGCGGAATAAAACCATTTACAGGGCCAATTTACGTTGGAACTAAATAAGAAAAAATTAATGAAAAAAATAACATATAGCATAGTTACATTTTTGCTATTTAGCTGTACAATTACATTTGCTCAACAATTGCCTCAATTTTCGCAATATATGTTCAATACAATATCTATAAATCCAGCTTATGCAGGAAGTAGAGAACGTTTAAGTATTGTTGGGTTACATAGAAGCCAATGGGTTGGTTTAGAAGGTGCGCCAACAACACAAACGTTATCTATAAACACCCCTTTAACTAATGAAAAAATTGGTATTGGAGTTTCTATTATTAAGGATGAACTGGGTTTTGAAAACTTTCTATATGCATACGGAGACTTCTCCTATACTATAAAATTAAATCAAAAAACAAAATTAGCTTTTGGTTTAAAAGCAGGGTTTACACATTACAATCTAGATCAAGAAGGTTTTTTAGACCAAGAGTCTGTTAGCTCAGACCCCTTTTTCAGCAACTTTACAAATAGATGGAATCCTAATTTTGGTTTAGGTTTATTTTTACATACGAATAGATGGTATGTTGGTCTTTCTACACCAAGAATCTTGAATACAAATTATAATGAAAGTAGGCAGGATCCAAATGTAGATTATGTAGCTCTAGAACGATTAAGTTATTATTTAACGGCTGGTTATGTTTACGATTTAAGCAAATCTGTAAAATTTAAACCCTCATTTTTGGTTAAAGCTACTAGTGGAGCTCCTATCTCTATAGATGTAAATGCTAATTTTTTATATAAAGAAAAAATTTGGTTGGGAGGTGGATATCGTTATAATCAAAACACATCCACATTAGGGGCTTTAGCAGATTTTCAAATTTCTAAACAATTACGTATTGGTTATGCTTACGAGCATTATCTATCAGACTTAAGGCCATTTACTGGAGGAACTCATGAAGTATTAATCATGTTCGAAATAGTTAAAACAGGAAAAAGAATAAAATCACCTAGATATTTTTAAAATGAAAAGAGCTCTCATTATACTGTTTTTAATTTGCTATGCTTTTTTAGGACATTCTCAAGCTAAAGTTGCTAATAACTTTTTTAAGAATTATAATTATTCTAAAGCAAAAGAACTCTATCTAGAGGTTTTAAAAAAGGGAGATACAACAGAACTTGTATTGGCCAAATTAGGAGACTGTTACTATAACAATTCAAAGATAGATTCTGCTAGTTTTTGGTATAACAAAGCCTTAAAATTATACCCTAACAGAGTACACCCTGAATACATCTATAAGTATGTGCAAACACAAAGAACACTTAATAATACTGAAGAGGCAGATAAGTGGATTAAGATTTTTAAAGATCGAAAAGCTAATGATAAACGTATAAAGAATGACGATCAATTTGATATTGAAAAATTTGAAAAACTAAAATCTACTGACAAAGTATATGTTACTTTAGAGAATTTAGAATTAAATACAGAGTATTCAGATTTTGGAGCATTTGTAAAAGACAGTATACTTTATTTTTCATCTGCGAAAACAAAAGACTCTATAACAGACGAAAAGAAGTTATACCAATGGAATAAAGAACCTTTTTTAAGTATCTATCAATCTCAGATTGATAATTCAGGGACTATTATGGCCCCAGAACTTATTAATTCTAATAGTTTAAATAGTGACTATCATGAAAGTTCTCTTGTTATTAGTAAAGATGGAGAAACCTTATATTTTTCTCGTATTAACTTAAATAAACGTAAAAGACTAAAATACGATAAAGAAGGAACTTCTAATGTAAGAATCTATAGTGCAAAAAAGCAAGGTAACAGATGGACCAATATAAAACCCTTGCCTTTTAGCGAAGAACACTTTTCTACAGGTTCGCCGGCATTAAGCCCAGATGGTAAAACGCTATATTTCTCTTCAGATAAACCAGGAGGTTTTGGTCAGACAGACATTTATAAGGTTGCTATAAAAGAAGATGGTTCTTTTGGTTCTCCAAAAAATTTAGGAAATAAAATAAATACTGAAGGGCGTGAGAACTTTCCCTTTGTCGCAAAAGATTCTACTTTATATTTCTCATCTGATGCGCATTTAAATCTTGGATTATATGATATTTTCAAGTCGAATATTTTAAAAAAGAAAAAAGAGGAAGATGTTGAAATACAAAACCTGGGAGCACCATACAATAGTGGCTATGATGATTTTTATTATTTTATAGATACCGAAACACAAAAAGGTTTTTTATCCTCTAATAGAGAGAATGGAAAAGGTGGTGATGACATTTATGCTTTTGAAGTAAAAGAATGTAAACAAATTATTCATGGAATTACTAGAGATAAGTTAACTCAAGAACCATTAAAAAAAGTAACTGTAAAACTTGTTGACGAAAACGGTAAAGTCATAAAAAAAATAACCTCGAACGAAAAAGGAGAGTATGAATTTAAAGGCCTTGAATGCGATCAAGAGTATACAATAATTGGAGAAAAAATAGTATATAGATCTGTTAATGTAGAACATAAAACATCTACTGTTAATGGTGAAAAAACAAAAATAGACCTTGACTTAACACCTTTAATTATTGATAATGAAATTGTAATTAATCCTATTTATTTTGATTATAATAAATCTGATATTCGTCCAGACGCAGCATACGAATTAGAAAACATTGTAGTTGTTATGCGCGTTTACAAGAAAATGATTATTAAAATTGAAGCACATACCGATAGTAGAGGTAGAAAAAAATACAATGCTAAGCTCTCTGATAAACGTGCGAAATCTACAAGAGATTATTTATTTTCAAGAGGCATTAGTAGAAATAGAATTGAAAGTGCTATTGGTTATGGAGAATCGCAATTACTTAACCATTGTAAAGATCGTGTAAAATGTAGTGAAGCTGAACATCAAGAAAATAGACGTTCAAAATTTATTATTACAAATGGATATGAAAGGCCAGATTAAAAATAAATTTTTAATAATTAACAATAACAAAAAAGGAAGTATAATTATTATACTTCCTTTTTTATGAATAAAAAAATGATGTCTTATTTTTTAACGAATATATTAGTGTAATACCATTTTCCATCTTCATTCTGCTCAGCAGAAATTTCAAAATCGGTAAAGTCGCCTTTTATATTCTCTTTATGTCCTTCACTATTTAACCATGCATTAACAACAGATTGTGCATTAGTAAAACCATAAGCTACATTTTCTGTAACTACTTGTGCTCCTATAGTATTTACCAAATACGATTTTCTTGTAAAAAAATTATCATGAGACACATTATCTTTGGTAATCATATAGTCTGTATGACTAAATGCTTGTCCCTTTATAATAGTATTATTATTTAAAACAGATAAACCTTCATTTATTCTATAAGCATTTATAAGTTCCATTATTTCAATTTCGATAACTTTTGATTCTGGAATTATAATGTTCTGATTACTTACTTCTCCAGTATTATCATCTATACTATCTTTAGAACATGATGTAGTAAATACTAGTAAACTTAAAACTATAAGTAGGTTAAAAAAAGACTTCATATTTGGGTATATTATATTTGGGGCAATTAAATATACCTAGATGCTAAGAAGGCGAATGTTAAAAAAATGTTAAAATCGATTAAAAGCATGTATTTTAACAGAAATATATGCTTTTAATCGATATAATACACTTAAAATGTCAATTTAAAAGTATTTTGACATAAAAAAAAGCATTTAATCGATTATAACTAAATGCTTTTATATTTTGGGTCTAGTCTTCCTTGATTTATGGTGATAATCTATTTTTAACCCAATCGAAATCTGAATTCAATTTATAATGTATTCTATCATGCAATCTATTGGCTCTACCCTGCCAAAACTCTATAACTTGAGGTTTCACAATAAATCCTCCCCAGGATTTTGGTCTTGGTATTTCTTTTCCATCTAAAGCTACTTCTAACGTTTTTAACTTATCCTCTAAAACCTCTCTATTTTCAATAATCTCGCTTTGATTGGACACTAATGCTCCTAATTGACTTCCTCTTGGCCTAGACTCAAAATAACCATCACTTAAATTCTCTGCTATTTTTTCTGCTTTTCCTTTTATTATAATTTGTCGCTCTGCTCCTGCCCAAAAAAAGGATAAACACACATTAGAATTTGCTTGTATTGCTTTCCCTTTTTCACTTTCATAATTGGTGTAAAAAATGAATCCTTCATGAGTGTACTTTTTAAGTAATACAACTCTATTCTTTGGAAAACCATCTATTCCTATTGTAGAAATAGTCATGGCATTAGTTTCGTCTTCAGGAAAGTTTTTATCAATTTCTAGAAACCAATCTCTAAATAATTCTATTGGATTTTCAGGAGTATTCTCTAGTAATAGCTCTCCTTTTTCATAAGATTTTCTATAATTGCTTAAGTCTTTTTCCATATTGCAATTTACAAGATTTTGAAATTATTTTCTATATAATATTTTATTACTTTAGCTCAAAACCTAAGATTATGACGTTTACTTGTTCTGTAGAAATTAATGCTGATATTGCTAAAGTACAATCCATTTTTTTAGATAGTAGTACTTTAAAATATTATCAAGATGGCTTTAAATCTAAAACGCTTATTAGTGGTATTGAAGGTACTAAGGGTGCTAAATCTAAACTCGTTTATGAAAAATTAGAGCTTATTGAAACGATACTTAATAGTGATTTACCTGACTCGTTTTTAGGTTTATATGAGCATAAACACATGACAAATACAATGAAAGTTAGCTTCTCTTCTATTACAGATACTAAAACACTTTACACAACAGAAATAGAATACACTAAATTTAATGGTTTTTTAATAAAATTGATGGCAAAACTATTTCCTAATATGTTTAAAAAGCAGGTTGAAAAATGGTTACATCAGTTTAAAGAGTATGTAGAAAATATTTAGTTAAAATTCGAAGACTTTACCGTCGTCTCCTAGCAATACATTATCAAAATACTCATTAGCTTCAATTTTAAATTGATTTAAATCGTCGTAACGTGTTGAGTAATGCCCTAGTAATAATGTACCTACATTAGCTAATTTCGCAATTTTCGCAGCTTCTTTTGCTGTACTATGTTTTGTTTTTGGGGCTAATTTTGCGTGTTGTTCTAAGAAAGTAGATTCATGATACAATACATCTACTTCATTTATAATTGGCACAATATCTTCTTTATAAGCTGTATCGCTACAAAAAGCGTAACTTTTTGCTTTATTGGGAGACTTAGTTACAGTTTCATTTTTTATAAGCTCTCCTGCTTCATTTTTAACATCAGCACCTTGTTTTAGTTTTCTATAATAAGCAATATCGATATTTGCATTTAAAACTGCATTCATATCTAGCTTACGTTCTCCTTCTTTTTCTTTGAACAGAAAACCATTTGCATACACTCTGTGATCTAAAGGAATAGTGTGTACTTCTACTTTGTCGTCTTCAAAAACTAATTCGGATGTATCACTAGACAACTCATGAAAATATAAGTTATAATTGGTCCAAGAATTTGATACTTTTAATTGTAAGGTAATTATCTCTTTTAGACCTTTTGGTGCATGAATATGTAAATCGGCTTCTCGAGTTAATAATCTAAAAGTTGAAATTAAACCTACTAATCCAAAAAAATGGTCGCCATGCAAATGCGATATAAAAATATGTTTAATACGATTAAATTTTATTTTATGTCGTCTTAATTCTACTTGCGTCCCTTCTCCACAATCTATTAAAAAAATATGATTATTTATTTCTAAAACTTGAGCTGTTGGGTTGGTAAACGTTCTTGGTGTTGCGCTGTAGCAACCTAATATGTTTAGCTTCATATATATTTTTAGAATCGGTATTTATTAAAACCCTAAATCGCGTTCCATTTCTTCCATTTCTATAATATCGTAAGCCTCTTTTAAGGTTGGCACTACAACTATTTCATCTGGTGTTTTGTCTATATCAATTTTAGAATTCACTAGTACAAAGGATAATTTATGACCTCTATGCGTGTTAGAAATTTGTAGGAATTCAACAATATTCTCTAAACTTACAGGTTCTAGAGCACTAAGGTGGACAATAATATTATCGTTCTCGAACTTTGGATATAAAGCTTCAATTTTTTTAACTAATTCTATAATAGTAGCTTTCTCTTGCGTAATAATGGAAATGTTTCCGTTTTTGTCTATAATCATAATCTACTGTTTTATTTTTGAAGCTAATAAATAAATTACTGCCATCCTAACAGCAACACCATTTTGTACTTGATCTAAAATTATAGCTTGCTTAGAATCTGCTACATCACTAGTAATTTCTACACCTCTATTTATAGGTCCTGGGTGCATAATTGTAATCTCCTTATCTAGTGAATCTAGTAATTCTTTAGTCACTCCAAATTGTTGTGTATATTCTCTTTTAGATGGAAAATAACTAATATCCATACGTTCATTTTGCACACGTAACATATTAGCTACATCGCACCATTGTAATGCTTTCTTTAAATTAGTTTCTACTGTTACTCCTAATTTATCTATATATTTTGGTATTAATGTTCTTGGTCCGCAAACCATAACATTAGCTCCTTGTAATTTTAATGCATATATGTTTGATAGTGCTACTCTACTGTGTAAAATATCACCTACTATAACCACATTTTTTCCTGCTACATCTCCTAATCGTTCTCTAATAGAATACGAATCTAGTAAGGCTTGTGTAGGGTGCTCATGCGCACCATCTCCTGCATTAATAATATTTGCGCTAACATGTTTAGATAAAAACACTCCTGCTCCCGGGTTTGGGTGACGCATCACTACCATATCTACTTTCATAGATAAAATATTATTAACAGTATCGATTAACGTTTCTCCTTTTTTCACTGAAGATTGCCCTGCTGAAAAATTAATAACATCTGCCGATAGCCGTTTTTCTGCTAATTCGAATGATAATTTTGTTCGTGTTGAGTTTTCAAAAAACAGGTTTGCAATAGTAATATCTCGAAGTGATGGCACTTTTTTAATTGGCCTGTTAATCACTTCTTTAAAATGATCGGCAGTTTCAAAAATAAGTTGAATATCTTTTTCTTGAAGGTATTTTATTCCCAATAAGTGATTTACACTTAACTCGCTCATATCTTTTTAGTCTTCAATTGGCAGTTATTGGTCGCCAGTAATTTATTAATTATTCTTTTTAATTATTAACTAAGTATACAGTATCTTCTCCTTCGTTTTCTACCCAATTAACTTTTACTTTTTCCTTATTAATAGCATCAACCTGTCTACCTCTATAATTAGGTTGTATAGGTAAATGTCTACTAAATCGTCTATCTATTAATGTTAACAGTTCTATTTCTTTAGGTCTTCCAAAAGATTGAATTGCTGTTAATGCAGATCTTATACTTCTTCCAGTATATAATACATCGTCTATAAACACTACATTTTTATTTTCTACTTGAAAATTAATTTCTGTAGTATTAGCTTCTAGTATTTTTTCTCCTCTCCTAAAATCATCGCGGTAAAAGGTAATATCTAAAAGTCCTAATTGTAAATTTTCTATGTTATAATCTTCTTTAAGCATTGTAGCTAAGCGATTAGCTAAAAATTTACCTCTAGGCTGAATTCCTATTAAAACGGTATTAGAAAAATCGTTATGATTTTCAATTAGTTGACAAGCCAATCTATGTAGAATGATGTTTACCTCGGTTGCGTTAAGTAACACTTTTTGACTCATATTTCTCCAAACGTATTTGGTATACAAAGTTAGTGTAAATATTTAGATATTAAAAGGTGTTTTTATCTAAGTATTGTAATGCCCTTTACAGTTGTAATTCTTTTATTTATAAAAAATAATGTACTTGAAACTAAGGTGAAGTATATAAAAACAGGTATTTATACTTATGAGTATCTCTTCGAGTTTTTCTATTTTTAGGATATTTTTTAATTAATTTTTGATAAGATTATGAAAACTAACTACCTTTTTATTCTATTATTCATTGTATCACTTTTAGGTTGTAAACATGAAACAGAACCTGAAACTGAGATAGAAACTGAAATAGAAACCTCTACTTTTTTATCCTTATCTGATGTTCACATAGATAGCACTATTGAAAACACTGAATTTGGATATAATAACGATACAGGAAAAGCACTTTGGGCGCGTACTAAAACAAAACTAGAAACAATAGTAGGTAAAGAAAAGCCTAAGTTTATGGTATATCTAGGGGATTTACCTCATCATGAAGATAGTATGCGAAAAACTAACGTAAAACTTATGCTAGAAAATTTAGCAGACTTGGACATAGATATTCCTATTTTATATTTACCTGGTAATAATGATGCTTTAGGCGGCGATTATCATTCTTTTACAGATACTATTGGTAAAACTCCTTTTTCTACTGATGTTAAAGCTTCTTGGCCTGTACTAAATAGAACGTTGTCTTCTACTACTGTTACCCATGTAGATTTAAAACATAAAGCATTTGGTTTTTATTCAGCTAGGGTAAATACAAGTAGCAATAAATACTTAAAAGTAATAGCCTTAAACACTGTTATTTTTACAAATAATGAATCATCATACAATAGTCACACTAATGAAATGCATGAAATGGTTGGTGATGATGGTAAATCGCAACAACAGGCTACACAGATACAAATGCGTTGGTTAGAGCAAACTCTAGATAGTTTAAAGCCAACCGAACGTGTTATGTTAATGATGCATATTCCGCCTGGAAGAGATGGTTATGGAGGTGGACATATGTGGAACCCAAGTTTAAATTACACAACTATTAATGGAGACAGCTTGAAACTTCAAAACGCATTTTTAGATTTAGTAGAAGCTAAACAGCCTAATATTATTGGCATTTTAACAGGTCATACACATTTAGATGGGTTAAGACGTCTGTATAAATCTCATCATAACCCTAAGTCTGAAGATATGATTGGAGTATCTGTTTCTACTCCAGGTATTACTATTGGTCATGGTAATAATCCGGCTTTTAAATCGTTTACTTATAATGCTGCCAATTACGACCTATTAGATTTTAAAACCTATTTTGCTGTTCCAACAGAAATATCAAAAAATGCTATAGCAATAGCAAAAGAAGCATCTAAAAAAGAAGGCAAAAAAGTATTACCTAAACGAGATAGTTTATTTGTATTTAGAGGTGATTCGTCTTATACTTTTAAAGAAAGCTATAAAGCAATAAATTTTAAAGATAGTACCATTTATTCTACGTTACATAATATGGATAAATCGACTATAATTAATCACATGAATAGTATTTACGGAGCAAAGAGTAATCAAAATGTGTACATAAAACACGAGAGTGCTCTGGATGTACATAAGGAATATTAATTATTTTTTATTAGAAATAAATTATAAAAAAAGCGATACCCATTTGGATATCGCTTTTATTTTTACAACAATAATCTATTAAATTATAGACTTTCAATCTCTGCTACATTACTATTAAACATAGTCCAAACTTTAGATAAATTTACCGTTGTTTTTCTTGGTAAAACTATAGCTATAGCATAATTTGAATTCACATGGCACATCGCTTTATATTGTCCAAAATGATAAAATGTAGCTACTAGTGAATTATTCTCTTTATAGATTTCTTCTACTTCTAGAAATAAAAAATCTAACATCATTCCTGTTTTAATAACTTTAGCTAAAGCTTCTTTTGCGCACCAAAGTAGTGTATAACCAGAAATATCATTCATATTTAATAATTGTAGAAGTGCTATTTCTTTGTCTGTTATCTGACTTTGTATTGCTTTTTCCTTATCAAAACTTATCGCTTCTATATCTATACCCATAGGATGAGATTCTTTAAATGCGACACTCATGCCTATAGTACCACAATGGGTTATACTTACTTGTACGTTTTTTGCTTTTAAACATTTAACTATTGGGAAGCCAAAAACACCCGATCCAATATTAATAGAGTTTAATGATGCTTTTTTTAAGAGTGTATTTACTGCTAATTTTGCAGAGAATCGACCTAAAATATAATTTAGTTTTCTTCGGTCGTATTTTAAATTTTCATAATATTTTTTTTCTGAGTTATGAAATAATTGTAATGCATCGGGAATTTTTATGAACTCCTCTTTTATTAGGGAAACAGATGCTTTATAAGCTTTATTTGCTCTATCCATTTTAATAATGGACACTGAATGTTTCATAGTACTTTATGCGATTACAACGTATTAACTAAACTGTCTTATTTTGCTTTGTTTTCTTTTCCATACAAAGAAGTATCCTGTAGATAACAATGTAAATACACTCCAATTTAACCAGTCGCTTAACCAAACAACTGTTATGCTAGACTCCCACCAAAATATTGCTAAATAGGCGAAGAGAAGATAGCTTAACACACTAATAACACCTATAACAAATACAAATTTTGTTTCGCCTGTTGCTATAATAATATTGGTATTTACTGTACTTATAGAGAATAATATAATAGAAACTAATACAATTTTTAATATAGGAATAGCTTCTTGTATAAGGGCTTGATCTGTAGTATAAATATTTAGTAATAGTTCTGGAATTAATAAAATAAGTAGCCCTAATAAAACACTTACTGCTAAACTAACTTGATGCGATTTAATGACTGCTTTATATACGTTTTCGTAATCTCCTCTACCAATCATATTACTAATAATAGTATTTATTGCTCTGCCTAAACCAAATAAAGGTAAGCACAGAAATAAGTATAATGATCTAATAATTAAGGAGACTCTTAATTCGCTACTTCCCATTTTTTCAATCATCATAAAAAAGATCCAATAGGCAAGTGTGTGAAACAAATTTTGTAGCACTAACGGTGTTGACTTTTTTGCTATTTCTAATAAAGTTGTAGTATTTAATGCCTTAAAAGTAAATAGGTTATAGTTTGCTATAAGTTTATATTTATAAGCAAAAGACACATAGGTTAAAGCACTAAAAAACAATGCAATAACCGTTGCTATACCAGAGCCATAGACGCCCAATGCTGGGAAACCAAAATTTCCAAATATTAATAAATAGTCAAGTATTAAATTTACTATTATGTAAGAGACTACACTGTAAGTAATTACTTTTGTTTTTCCCATGGCTGAAAAGAATGCCGAAAAAAAACTAACACAGATAGCTATGGGTAAACTGTAAATTAGGACATCTAGATATACAAAAGCATATTTAATAATTTCTGGATCTTTAATCATTAACTCTAGCCCTTTAATTCTAATAGCAGAAAAAACAATCATAATAAATAGAAATAGGAAAAGTCCTAGTACAACGACATTGTCTATAATCTCGCCAACGCCTTTATTATTTTTTTCACCTATTTTTTTCGCTATTAAACGCTGTACATAAGATGAAAAACCTAATAGTATAAATGCAAAAAACATCCATACCATGGCTCCAATAACGGTTCCATTTAATTCGTTTTCTCCTATTCTGTTTACAAAGGCTGTATCTATTATTTGTCCTACTCCACCTACTAGATTTGCTAAGATTAGAGGTAATGCTATTTTTAAAATGCTTTTATAATTAGCTTTGATTTCCATGTTTGTTATAAACTATTGATTTTGGGTGTAATGAATATTTAAAAGGTTAAGCAGCAATATTTTTAAGCAGAAAACTCAATATTAAAATGCTATAAAACAGGGTACTGCTTAACCATAAAATTTTTATAGAAATCCTCCGCTTTTCTTTTCGTTCTTTTCTCTTTTCTTTCTTTTGTTAGACTTCTTTTTACCTTGTCCAAACCTATAAGATAATCCTAGGTATACTGTTCTAGAATCCCATGTAAATTCACCAATTTGTTTTAAAGGTCTTTCACCATCAAACGACCAATTTTGTGTTTTAAAGATGTCATTAAAGTTAAGACTAACAGTACCTTTTCCTTCTGCAAAATTATAGCGTCCTCCTGCGTTTATAAAGTAAAATTCTAAAACTTCGAATTGTAAATTCTCATTAGGTCCTCTATACAAACCAAACAGTTGGAACGTTAATTTTTTAGTAGCCTTAAAACTATTACTCATTCTAAAATTATATAATAAGTTATCGACTTCTAAGAACTCATTTTCTACAATACCTTTTTGTGTTTGCGAATACAGATCAAAACTAGTATTAAAACTCCACCAATTAGTTACTTTATAACTGGTAGATAACTCGAATCCAAAGGCTGTATTATTATCATAATTATCATACGATAATATGATTTTTGTAGGATCTTCAGGATCATCGAATCCTATTCTATTAATTTCATCATTAATAAAGCGATAAAATACACCTCCTGTAAATGTTCCTTTACCTAGTTTACGTATATAATTAAACTCGAAAGAGTTAGTAAATTGTGGTAGTAAAGCTGGGTTACCTATAGATGTTATTCTTGGTGTATTAAATCCTCTAATAGGATTCACCTGCGTTATACTTGGTCTATCTACTCTCCTACTATACCCTATTTGATACGAGTTTTTTTGTTCTTCTTGATCTGGTGTATACTTTAAAAATGCTGAAGGATATATTGTAAAAATATTATCTGTTATAGACTCTGAACTTGCTCCTGCTTGATTAAATTCGCCATTAATATCATAACTTTCTATTCGTGCCCCTACTTGGTAAGTCCAATTTTCTAATGTTTTACTGTAAGTTCCGTAAACAGAATAAATATCACTATCGTAAGTAAAGTTAGAATCTGCAAGATTTGCGTTTGTAGATCGGTATGTATTATCTGTTCTTCTTAACCAAGCTTGTGCTCCTAATTCTAATTTAGCAGATTCCGATAATGGGTTAACGTAATCTAAATTAAGGATTGTATTATTTCTTTCATTTCCAATAACATCTATATAAGATTGAAAAGAACTGTCTCCTCCTGCAAATCTAAAATCTGAAATATCATCACCACTATAGTTATTAAAATCTGCTTCGAACTCTATAGTTTCGCCTTCCTTTGCAAAAGCGTGTTTGTAATCGAAATTATAAGTTCCTGCATTATTTTCCTTATCGTTAAGAAGGTTTTGTCTTAAATTGGGGATATCTCCATTATTATAAACAATATCTGTAGAACCTGTATCTAAACCATCGAATATATTTTGTGTTGTAAAGAATGATATTGTATTGTTATCATTTATATAATAATCTAAACCTGCCTTTATTAAATGCGACGTGTTATCTGTTAATGTTTCCCATGTTTGATCAGAGTTTTCTTCTGGTCTAAAAATGGTTCCATTTACTCTATTTTTCCCAAAAGTATTACCGTAGTTACCATAAATATTAAGTTTACCTGTGCGGTAGTTTAAATCTAAGGAATTATTGTATCGTTGTTTTATACCAGATGTTAAACCTAGGTTTATAGTTCCATTAAACCCTAGTCTAGCACTTTTATGTAATATAATATTTATAAGTCCACTCATCCCTTCTGGGTTATATTTTGCAGAAGGATTAGTAATTAATTCTATTTTTTTGATTGATGTTGATGGTATTTGTCTTAATAATTGATCCGTACTAATGTTTGTTGGTTTACCATCTACTAATACCACTACATTTTGGTTTCCTCTAAGTGATAAATTTCCGTCTTGATCGACATCTACAGAGGGTACATTTACCATAATATCTGCTGCTGAAGCTCCTGCAGTTGTTAAATCTTTACCTACATTAATTACTTTTCTATCGATTTTTTGCTCTATAGTAGAACGCTCTGCTACAATAGTTACACCGTCTAACGCTTCGGCTTCTTCTGTTATCGTTATGGTATTTAAGTTAATAGACTTATTGTCTTTAGTCAAAGTTAACTCGGTGGTGTATGTGGTGTAGCCTATAAACTGCACTTCGAAAATAATAGCCTGACCTGGTATATTTTTAACTTCAAAATTTCCTTTGTCGTTTGTAATCCCTCCCGTAATAATTTTATTGTCGGCTTTCGATTTTATTACTATAGAAGCATACGGCACAGGCTCTTTTGTCACTTCATCTATAATTTTCCCTTTAACACTTCCTTGAAAAGAAGGTTTTGTAGCTGTTTGTGCATAACTATTAGTTATACTGAAAAATAGAAACAGTAAAAACAAAGGTTTTAATACTGTTGTTATTGATGCTCCACTACCTACAGTATAGAACATATTGTTTTGATTACTCTTTGACTGTATATACTCCAGCAGAATTCTACTATATGTGTTATACTGTATCTTAGTATGTTTATTAGCATTCATTTAAGTAAGATTTTATAAATTTTGTACTTCTGTTTAATAAGTACTGATTGAGTTTTAGATAAAAGCATATTCAACCCTGCACTCTGTTTATTAGTAAAACAAAATGTAAGTTATGTATTGAATATGCTTAGTGTATTATTGTTGTGTGATTAAGCTTTAGTCATCTCTAAACTAATGGCTACATCCACATCTCCGCCTAATGCAGCAGTAGGAAATTTAGTTCCTATATTGTAGTCTAATCTTGGTAATGTTCCTGTAAATTCGAATACTCCAATTGTTTTTTTGAATCTAGGGTGTACAAAACTACCTTTAAATGTTCCTGCAAATTCAAATGGTTTAGTAATACCATTAATAGTTAAATCTCCTTTAACTGTATAGTTGTTATCTGATACTTTACTAAAGGATGTATTTTTGAAAGTAATTTCTGGATGGGCTTCAGCATTAAAAAAATCTGCGCTTCTTAAATGCTTATCTCTATCTTCTTGATTTGTATTTATTGAAGCTGTTTTAATTGTAATATCGGTACTTCCTTCACTAAAATCATCTCCTGAAGATTGTATTGACCCTGAGAAATCATCGAAATTACCTTTTACTGTTGCTATTTTAAAATGCGATACTTTAAATGTAATACTAGAATGCGATTTATCTATATCCCACTTGGTATCTTGTGCTGTTGCAAACGAAACGAATGAAGCAAAAAGTACTGTTAAAAAAAGGTTTTTAAGTGTCATAATTGTTATTTTAAATTATTAATGATTATTGTTCTACAGGGTAGTATCCCTTGTATATTGTGTATTGTTTTATTGTAATGCTATAGCTATTATTTTAGCCGGAGAGATTACTGTACCGCCAACTGCAAATGCAATGTATTGCTTACCATCTATCATGTAAGTCATTGGTGCACCAGTTACGTTTAATGGTAACTCTATTTCTGCTATAAGTGCTCCGTTATCTTTATCGAAAACTTGCATTTTAGGTTCGAACTTAGTAATAGTAACTGGGGGAACACCTTGTAAACGTTCTGATCCAACTAATGCAGGAACAAAGTCGAAAAAACGACCTTCCTGCCCAACAAACAGTAATGTTTTTGTTAATAATGGAGAACCTCTAAATTGCCATCCTAAACGTGGTAAATCCATATCTTTTAACATAGGGTGATCTCTTGGACCATTCCCCATAGCAACTTGCCATTTGTGGTCTCCTGTGTTAATGTCTATAGCAGTAATACGCCCGTATGGCGGTTTTAATAATGGTAGACCTTCTGGACCTACTATTCTAAAATTATCCCAATCGTATTTTGCATCAGTTTTCTCTGGGTCGGCTTTAACGACCTTAAAAAATACAGGGTAAGTTATAGAAGGGATATACAACATTCCTGTTTCAGGATCTACTGCTGCACCATGCCAGTTAGCGCCTCCTAATGCGCCTGGTAAATACATTAATCCTCTTTCTGTCGGTGGAGAAAATAATTCCCCTTTGTCTACATTTGCTAAACTTTCCCAAGCACGCTCTTTTAATTCTGGTGTAAAATCTATAATATCTTCTTTAGTAATACCTTGCCTTTCATATGGCGCTGGCTTCGTTGGAAATGGTTGTGTTGGTGATGTACGTTCTCCATCTACAGTAGATTGTGGTACCGCTCTTTCTTCTATTGGCCAAAGTGGTTCTCCTGTAACTCTATCGAAAACAAATACAAATCCTTGTTTTGTTAATTGTGCAACTGCTTTTACTGGTTTTCCTTTTACGGTAACATCCATTAGGTTAGGAGCAGATGCTAAATCGTAATCCCATACGCCATGGTGTACTGCTTGAAAATGCCAAATGCGTTTTCCTGTTTTTATATTTAAACAGACTAAACTTTCGGCAAACACATTATCTCCAGGCCTATCGCCGCCATACCAATCGTTAGTTGGTGTACTTACAGGAAGATATACATAGCCTAATTCTGGATCTGCACTCATTCTAGTCCATACATTGGTGTTTCCCATAATTTTAGCTGACCCATTTTTCCAAGTATCATATCCAAATTCACCCTCATGAGGTATGGTATGAAACGTCCAAAGTTGTTTTCCTGTCGCGACATCGAAACCTCTTACATCTCCAGGTGGTTTCATACTTTTTGGACCTGCATCTGTAATAGACGATCCAACTACAATAACTCCATTAGAAATTATTGGGGGTGTTGGTACACTGTAGTCTCCTGGACCAAATGTTCTACTTAATCCTTTAGTAAGATCTACAATACCACTTTTACCAAAAGCTTCAACAGGTTTCCCGTCTTTTGCGCTTATTGCTATTAAGCGCCCATCTAATGTTCCAAAAATAATTCTACCATCCTTTCCATCATTCCAATACGATACTCCACGATGCATAAAACCACCATGTGCTGGTTTGCCCTCAGCGTTGTATACTTCGGGATCGTATTTCCAGATTGTTTGCCCAGTTTTTCCATTTACTGCAGACACAGTTCCTAAAGAAGAACTTACGTATAACACACCATTTATTGCCAATGGCGTGGTTTGGTATATAGAGATAGGATAGCGTTTTGTTTTCATTAAAGCGTTATCTGGAGATTCCCATTCCCAAGCTATGCCTACATTGTTTATATTGTCTTTATTTATCTGATCTAAAGAAGAATATTTAGAATTATATTTATCTGCTGCATAAGATGACCAATCTCTATTTTGTGCATTCACAAAATTATTGAGATTAGAAACTATTAACACAACAGAAAGTATAACATACTTTATTTTCATTTGAATTAATTTTTATGAATTAGTTTTAAAGTGAAGTTTATAGATATACAATCTAAAGTAGCCTTACTCTAAAACTAGATAATGACTACATTATACTGTGCTTTATTATAAAGCAATAAAGCACAGTTTATAATTTAAAATGTAATTATTGTACTCTGTAAATATTATAATCTTCGTGAGTAGTGTTCCCTGAAGTTAATTTAGATAAGTGCGATGTTAAAACATACAATTCTCCATCGTAAGCTGTTGTAACGCAAGTAGGAAACTCGCTACTATCAATTGAGAATGTAGCTATAGATTGCGCAGAATTCCAACCATCTGTAGATTGTAAAACACGTGCTCCTGCTGTAGGGCCAATTCCTGTTTCTGCCATAACAATAGCACCGTCACTTCTTAACTCAAAACCATCACTACCTAAGTAATTTGGAACATCTACGTTAATAAAACTTGTTGGGTTTGCAACAGGAACTTTAAATAACTCTCCAGAATCTGTTTTACCAACAATTAAATTTCCGTCTATATATACAATCCCATTAAGCGCTAATCCGCCACCTCCTGGTACGTTTTCGAAAGCTTCTCCACCGTCTAAGAAAATAGAAGGTTCGTTAGCTGAGTTTACTTTATAAATTACTGGATTGTAAGAATCTGTAATATAAATATTCCCGCTATTGTCTATTGCGATATCATTGGCAAAAACGAACGAATTTTCTGGATGTAATGTTGATAAATCTACTCCAGCAATTTTTGCTCCTGTTGTTAAATTGTAAATACCTAAGTAAGCTACTTTTCCTAAACCTACACTATTTAAAGAGAAACCAAAGTCTCCCGATGCTACTAATAATCTGTTATTTGCATTATCTGCATAAATACCTGTTACTAGTGCTAAATTAGTATCTGTTACAAACGTTGTATAATCTCCTGTTTGCGGGTCTACTAAACCAACTTCACTTCTTGTTAAAGATCCTACTACGAATTTATTGTTTTTTGCATTAAAATCGAATTTACCAGGGTAAAGTCCTTCAGACGAAATAGTAATTAATTCTGGGATATCTGCCAATTCTGGTGTTGTTGGATTGTCGTCGTCGTTACTACATGCTTGAAAAAATACTAAAGCTAATAGTAATAGCGTAATGTGTTTTAATTTTGGAGTTTTCATAATTTAAATTTGTTAATTGTTATTGATTATTTATTTGGATTTAATTTGTTTTTATTGGTTTGGTGTTACTTTATAAATATTAAAGTTTTCGTGATTGAAATTACCTGCGTTTATTTGGGTGGAATTAGACGTTAATACATAAAGAGAGCCATCGCTAGCTAAAGCTGAAGATGTAGGAAACTCTTCTGCTGGTATATCTGTTGTTTCTAACACTTCAGCTGTTTCCCAATCGTCTATAGATCTTAATAATTGAGTTCCTGCATGATTACCTAAGCCTGTCTCTACTAATAGAATGTTTCCATTGTTTGTTAATTCTAATCCGTCACTACCTACAAATAGCGGAGCTTGAATTGTTGTATAATTTGTTGGGTCTGCTAATGGCACTTTAAATAACAAGCCTTCATCTGTTTTACCTACGACTAGATAATCGTCTATAAACACTATTCCATTTAGGCCAAAAAAGATTGGGCTTACTGGTGCGAAATCCGAACCTCCATCTAGAAAAATTGAGGCTTCGTAGGTTGTTCCATCTATTTTATAGATATAGGTGCCTTTAGATTCTGTTACATAAATATCTCCGTTATCATCTACTGCAATTTCACTTGTAAAAGATTGTGAGTCTGGAGCAAATAATTCTTTAAAGTTTACGCCTGCAATTTTGGCTCCTGTTTCTAAATTATAGACTCCTAAATAGGCCGACTGCGAAAACCCTACACTAGTTCTAGAATAACCAAAATCTCCACATACTACTAATAGTCTATTTCTACTTTCTTCAACTAAAACCCCAGTTGGCATTGGTAGGTTATCATCTATAAAAAAAGTTTCGTAAACGCCTGTGT
This sequence comes from uncultured Flavobacteriaceae bacterium, assembly GCA_947494205.1. GTDB lineage: Bacteria > Bacteroidota > Bacteroidia > Flavobacteriales > Flavobacteriaceae > JAHDHI01. Next base: position 22,969 of record CANLUH010000034.1, read on the forward strand.
AAGGATCTACTTGTCCTACTTCACTTCTGGTTAATGAGCCAACAATAAAAGTATTTGTATTGTTATTGAAATCAATTTTTCCTGGATAGAGTCCTTGATTTGTAATCGTTATTATTTCTGAAAAAGGTTCTGGAGTGTCATCAATTATAACACTATCGTTATCATCATTCATACAAGATTGTAGAAAAAGTAAAACAAATAAGACTAGTACTGACTGTTGATTTTTGTTGATTTTCATAATTTATTTTTTATAAATGATTATTAATTTCAGCTAATCTGTTGTGAAGTAACTCTCCTGTTTCTTCCATAAGCTTTACACCTATTTCATCGACATGTCTGTTACGCCATTTTTCTAAACGAGACCCTTTTACCCATTGGTTAAACGCCCCTAAAGCGGGACCTGTATGTATTTGAAAATCTACCTTTTCATCTAAATTCCCTGTAAAGGCTGCTCGACTACTGTAACCAAAATACCAACGGAATATTAAGCTCATTTTTTGTCGTGGTCGTTGCTCTGCTTTTATGATTTCGTCTTGTCTATTTTTACTTTGAAAGTGTTTTTTTGTGTCTTCCCACACTTCAGATATTGGTTTTTTAAAGTAATTTTTCTCTAGTTGAAGTATTGTTTTCTCGGGAATATCTTCTAGTGCATTGTACTGATTATATAGCGCATATAATTTATTGGCTCTTGCTGGAAATAAAACGCCTTTTTTTAATACTTGCACTTTAGAACCTATCTCGAACATATCACCAGAGGGCGCATACCCAGTATCTTGAACGTTTATTACTTCTAATAAATCTTTAACAGCATTGCTTGTTTTAGCTTCTACTGTACATTGGTTTATGGATCCTGTTAACACAAAATCTGCTCCCATTACAAAAGCACTTGCAGCAGATTCTGGTGTACCTATACCGCCTGCTAGACCAATTCTAATTTGCTTTTGGTAGTTGTACTTTTTCTGTATTTCTTCTCGTAAACGCTGAATAGACGGTAGTAATACTGTTGCTACACCTCCATCTGTGTGTCCTCCAGAATCTGCTTCAACACATATATCATGACTTACAGGAAGTCCTTGTGACATATTTGCTTGTGCTTTGGTAATTTTTCCTTTTTCTAATAGTTTGTAAACCAGTTTTTCTGGAACTGGTTTCATAAAGGCTTCAGCAACTTCTGGTCTTGATATCTTAGCTAATATTTTATGGTTATTAATAATGCTTCCATCTGCTTTTTGTTCTAATCCTGAAATATGAAAATGTGCTAAAGCTTCTGTTATTTGCATAAAGGCAGATGCTTCTATATTTTTAATGCCTTTGTTTAAGTATAATGCTACGGTTTGGTTTTCAAAATTGGGGTCGTTTAAGTTGTGTAACAAATTCATTCCGTAAGTTTCATCTGCACTTAACTTAGATTGTATTGTATCTATTTCATCAGAAATTTGATTTAAGGTCAACCCTCCTGTACCAATAAAAGATAACAGTTTAGCTTTTGCCATGCGGGTTACTAGCTCCTGTGAAGCGGTTCCTCTATACATAGAGCCTGCAACATAACTGTAATCTATATTGTAATCTTTTCTAAAGTCCGAGCTTCCTAATTTAGCGCCGAGGTTATTTCCTTTATTTATTGTTGCTATATTTTCAATAGCGACAGGTGTTATCTCCTTTTGTTTTGGTGCTTCTTCTATAATTGGTTTACAGGTTTCCCTTATTTCTGTAACCATTTTTGTTAGTACTCCTCTACCGTTTTCTTGATATTCTTCAACATTTTTTCCCATCAGGTATTGAATTGTTTCACACCACTTTACTGATCCTGAAATTTGTTGACTTAGCAGTTCTGATATTTCTGAGTCTTTATAAGGTCTAGCTGTAACATTAGAAATTACTGGTATTTTTAACGTTTCGAAATGAAACCCTTTTAAAAACTCCGAAAATTCTTTAGCTGCTGGTTCCATGTAACGCGAGTGGAAAGGCGCACTAACTTGCAATGGAATGATTCTTATTTTTTGAGCAGAAAAATTCTTAACTATATTTTTTATACTCTCTCCAGGCCCAGAAATTACTGTTTGGGTTGGTGTGTTATAATTAGCGATATCTAAATCTGCATATTCGGGAGTATTCATTTTTTCTTTCAAGGCTTCGATATCTATGCCTAAAACAGCAGCCATACTTCCTCCAGATGCTGCAGCCATTAATTGTCCTCTTTTTTGAACCATTTTTAAACCAGCTTCAAAACTGAATCCTCCTGCGGCTAATAGCGCATTGTATTCTCCTAAACTATGCCCAACAGCATAATCTGGTGTTGCGTTTAACTCTTTATATCTAAAGTAGTTTACAACGTATAAAGCGGGTTGTGTAAATTGTGTTTTTACTAATTCTCTATTAGGGTCTTGTACACAAAGCTCTTCCAAATCATACTGTAAAATATCTGATGCTAATTGTGTTTCTGCTTTATATTTAGAAAATAGAGCCTTACCCATTCCCTTATATTGTGAGCCTTGCCCTGGAAACATTGTTACTTTTTTCATCTGTATACGTGTGTTGTTATGAGGTGATAAAACCATATATTATTTGTAAAGCAACGGTGTAAACCTCTTTACCATGTGATAGTTTTAATAAATTCTATTGCTTGTTTTTTAAGTCATTTTTCCATTTACCTATAAATGGTTCTTTTACTATTTCGAAATGACTTCCTGTAGATTCTATAACTTGTAGTGTTTTAAAGTATGGTGACCAGTCTTGGTTTATTTGTGCATTTTTCTGGTTTACTTGTTTAGCTGTTACTAATACAGCTGCTTCATCCATTTGCCCTTCTACTTTATATGATATACTTAAAGCATTATAGCAAAGTGTATATAATCTGATAAAAAATGTTTTTTCAATTTTACCTCCTTTATTTTTCAATTCTTCATAGATAAAATTGACTCTATCTTTCTTAGCTTTTTTAAGTATTACTTCTACAAACTTCGAAATACCTTTTTCAGCTATTTTAATATTTAGCATATTTAACATGGTAACTATAAAAATATGCGCTTTCTCTTTTACTCTTAATGACGCTTTTGGGAGGTAACTATCTAATAGGGTAACCTCTTTTATAGTTATGGACTCTTTTAATAATTGTTTTACCATTTCGAATACTACAACGCCTCCATAACTATGCGATACTAAACGAATAGTTTTACAAGGCAAGCTTTTTATGATATCTATATTATGCTTTGCCATATCTTCTATGCTACTATATCCTACTTCTCCTTCTAGTAAACCATACATTTGAATACCATACACATTATCACCTTCTTTAGAATATGATGCTGCCAATTCATAATACCCTTCTGCTATTCCTGTCATTCCTGGAATTATAAACGTATCTACCACATCTGTACCTTGTTCTTCTTTACGGTTAAAGTTTACTAAATGTTTAGACGTCTTTCTAACACTTAAATTATCTAATAAAATGGCTTGTTTATTTATTGTTTCTAGACTAACTACATCTATTAATTCTAATTTTTTATTTTTAAATGTGCTATTAATTTTCTGAATTAGTTGAACCGTTAATAACGAGTGTCCGCCTAGCTCAAAGAAATTATCGTGTATACCTATGGTGTCTACTTCTAATAGATTGCTCCATATTACAGCTAACGTTTTTTCTGT
>CANLUH010000035.1 GCA_947494205.1 uncultured Flavobacteriaceae bacterium
CAACAAAAAACCAGAGCTGTTAAATGCTCTGGTTTAATTTATTTTAAATCTGTCAACCTATTTTAGGACGACTCAAACTTAATCAAATAAATAGATTAATTCCCTTCTGCGAAAGGAATTGGAAATTCGTTATAAATAACATCACCTGCTCTATCAATAGGTAATGTATTAGATAAATTATAACGTCTTAAATCGAACATTCTATGGTTTTCTGCCCAAAGCGAATAACGTCTTTGATTTAATAACTCTGTTACTAAATCTGCATCTGTCATTGCACCAGTATAGTTAACTAAAGATGCTGCATTTCTTATTACATTAAGTGCCGCAACAGCTTCTGGATTATTACTACCAATGTTAGCTTCTGCATATACAAGAATTAACTCCTCATTTCTAAGCAAATCTATAGAACTAACATTAGTTGCATATAATCTTGTTTCATGCGTTCCTGTTAATTCATCCTGCACACTTGGATCTGGTCTTACTGCTGTTTTTGTAGTTACTCTAGTATCTCCAGCTTCAGCATCATTAATCCAACTATTATGTACTATAATTTGGTCTCCATTATTTGGATTAGCAGCAGTTGATGGCCCTTTAAAAACTGGATTTGTTACATCTCCACTAGATTGACTAAACACATGTTTAGGGCCTTCTGTAATATTCCCACTTAAGTTAAAATAAGATGCATTTAATGCTGTTAATGCTCCCGACTTATCACCGTCGTATAATGCAGCAGTAGCAGCAACTGCTCTATTAAATTCTGCAAAGGCTGAAGGTGTATCATATCCTGCGAATCCAGCTAAACTGAAGGCGAATTCTGTCCCAGCTTGGTTTAAATCTGTTAAACCATCATTTAACATTGCTCTAACCTCTGTCATCGCTGCAGAGAAACCAAGAACTGGCCCTAAGTTTGTATCATCTGCAACATCAACTCTAGCTTGGTTATAAGATTTTAAAACTTCTATTAATTCAAATGCAATTATTGTTTTTGCAAACCCTACATATCCAGCTCTTTCTTCAGCAGTTACCGCTCCTGTATTATTAGCAGATTGTATTAATATATTTGCATTTTTTATAGCTCGGTAACGACCTCCCCATGGTGCTGTAGCATAAAAATCTCCATTCTCAAGTGTAGATCCATTTTTACCTAAAATATTAGCTGTGTTTCTTGGATCAGCATCAAATAAATATAATTCACGCGCCATGGTTCCGCTTGCTGTTGTTTGGATTCCTAAGCTATTTCTCATAGTAGCTTCAACTCCAATTACCATATTATTTAATTGGTTTACCGAAGCGTTAGTTAACACCCCTTCTAAACTAGGGCCATTAGGATCTACTTGCTCTTCAAAAGTACAAGACGTGATACCTAACATAAGTAGTACCACTAAGGCATAATGCCATTTTACTGTTTTTATTTTATATGTTTTCATAGATTCTTTTTTTAAAATTGAACATTTAAGTGGAAATAAAACTGTCTTGCACTAGGGAATGGTGTTACATCTATACCACTAGATAATCCTTGACTTCCGTTTGTTGACACTTCTGGATCATAACCTGTATAATCTGTTATTGTAAATAAATTTCTACCAGAAAGTCCAATCTTCGCATTACTTACAACACCTCCAAAAGCGTTAATTACTTTTTCTGGAAATCTGTAATACACAGCAACTTCTCTTAATCTTAAATAACTAGCAGATTCCACAAAACGTGTTGCAGAAAAAGCAGATGCTGCTCTATCTTGTCCTTCTTGTGTATCTAAATCTGGAGTCGTTCCTCCTAAATCCGTTAATAACTTAGTTAGGTTAATATTGTCTCCTCCTTTTTTCCAATGTAATAAAAACGATAGATCAAACTGCTTAAATAAAGTCATAGTATTATTAAAGGTCATTTGGAAATCTGGTGCAGCATCACCAACTTGTGTTGGCACTCCGCCTACAGTACCAGCCAACTGAGTTACTGGCTTACCTTCTTCTATATAAAATGTTCCTAATCCTAAACCAAAACCAGCACCAGGCTGTGCAAACGCAGGAACGTCTAATCTTGTTATTTCAGAATCGTTAACCCAATACTGTACACCTGTATTCCAATTAAAGTTTTCAGTTGTCACAACATCTGCATTAACAGATAATTCAAATCCAAAGTTTTTTAAATCGGCTAGGTTTGTTGTTTCAGACCCAAAACCAGAAGAACTAGGTAATGCTCTACTTAAAATTAAGTCTCTTACGTTTCTATTATAATAAGTTGCTTCTACATTCACTTTATCAAATAATCTAGTATCGAAACCAATTTCAAACTCGGCAGATGTTTCTGGTTCAATATTTGGATCTCCTTTTTGTGGATTAACACTAGACCCAACACTACCACCAATAGTCACTGGATTTAAACTTGTAAAAATAGAACCAAAACTAGAAGAAGAACCTGTTTCTCCATAAGCCATTCTTAATTTAAATGTATTGATAGCTTCTGAACTCCAAAAATCGAAGTTATTTAAGTTTACAGCTAAAGATGCTTTTGGGAAACCGTAAAACTTATTTGGATCTCCATTTAAAGTAGATTTATCTAATCTATAACCTAAAGTTCCAATAAATTGATCTTTATAGTTTCCTTCTACTTGCGCAAAATATCCAAATTCGCGAACACTTTGTGTACGTTGTGTTATACTCTGGTTATTACCTTGTGATAAATTTATTTGTCCAGGAATTAAATCTGAAGTTGTACTTAAAACAACATCTGCTACTTGATCTAAATACGTTAAACCTCCTTGCGTAGTTAATGCTAAATCTCCTCCTAGAGCATCATGATTCCAAATACCAATAATTTGAGAGTTAAAGTTTGTAAATCCATTTTTACCAACACCTATAAATCCATTTTGCCCACTTGCAATTTGTCCTTGGTGAGTTTCTGGCACATATACATCTGTTTGGTTAGATAAATAATCTAATCCAAAGTTAGATACTACTCTTACTTGATCCGTATCTCCACTAAATAAATTGGTTGTTAATTTAACACCTTGAATAAAACGGTTGTTTAAATCTTCGTTTTTGGCTTGATCTCTAACAAAAATTGGGTTTCCTGAGTAATTAGGGTTGTTAGGATAATTACCTTGAGCATCTGGGAATAAGTTAACCCAAGGTCTTGTAAAAGCTAAAGTATAACCATAACTTAATCCACCTTCGTTTTCGTTTCCTGTAAAACTTCTACTAGATTCACTTCTTACATAGTTAGAGCTTAGTGCAAATTTAAATACATCAGATATTTTATGATCTACATTAGCCTTAACTGATAATCTCTTATAACCTGTATTTTTTATAATTCCTTCTTCATCTCTGTAAGAAGTACCAACATAAAAACGTGTTTTTTCGTTTCCACCATCTAAACTAAATTTAGTTTCACTAATTAGTCCTGTTTCTCCATAAATTTCATCTTCATAATCAATCAAACCACCATTAGCAATTGCTTGGTTAAATGCTGCAACTTCTCCAGCTCCAAAAGTATCTTCAACTCTAGCTGCAGTCCAATCTCTAGACCCTAGAGGATTAGCTATTCGTGTTGTACCAACATCTTGGCCAAATCTAAAGTTAGTTTTTCCGTTTTTACCTCTTTTTGTTGTTATAATTACTACACCTGCATTGGCACGTGTACCATAAATGGCAGCAGCTGATGCTCCTTTTAAAACTTCAATATTTTCTATATCGTTAGGATCTATATCTGCTAATCTGTTAGAAGAGTTTTCTTCATTACCTCTATTTGCTCCAGAGGCAAAACGTAACCCTGACGGAATTTCAACATTATTAATGTATACTCCATCCACAATAAATAAAGGTTGGTTATTACCATTTATAGAAGAAATACCTCTTAAACGCATAGCAATACCTCCACCTGGCGCTCCAGAAGACGATACAATGTTTACACCTGTTAGTTTTCCATAGAGTGCACCATCTACTGTGGTTTGCCCTGTTGTACCTACTAACTCTTTTCCAGAAATAGTAGAAACAGCATTAGCCAAATTGGATCGTTTTATAGACGTTCCTAAACCTGTAACAACAACTTCATTAAGAGCTGTTGCAGATTCTTCCATAGTAACATCTACTTTAGATGCCGAATTCACTACAACTTCTTTAGTTTCGTACCCTAATAAAGAAAATTGTAAAGTCACAGGAAATTCTGATACATCTAAAATGTAATTTCCATCAAAATCTGCTGTGGTACCGTTAGAGGATCCTTTAACAATAACATTTGCCCCTCCAACGGGTTCGCCATTAGTTCCATCTGTTACTGTCCCTGTAATTTGCTGAGCAACAACGCACAAAGGGAGTAAAAATGAAAATAATAACATTTTTAAAGTCAACGCTTTATTCATAATTTTTTGGTTTTTTGGTTGTTAATAGGTTAAATATCTTAATTTTTTATTAAAAAATATTGTTTTTACTAAATTATTATCAAAATAACCCTATTAAAGTACTAGAATAAAGCCTCCCCTTTCACCCTCTACTATAGAGCTTGTATAAATAAATGTAATATGTTATTTGTAAGACATAATATCTTATTAAATTTGCATTTCAAATTTTATTAATATGTACAGGAGTCATAACTGTGGTGAATTAAATGCATCACATATAAATACAGAAGTTACACTATCGGGTTGGGTTCAAAAATCTCGCGATAAAGGATTTATTATTTGGGTAGATTTAAGAGACCGTTATGGTATTACACAATTACTCTTCGATGAAGAGCGTACTTCTAAAACGCTATTAGAGCAAGCACAGAAATTAGGTCGCGAATTTGTTATTCAAGTTAAAGGTACTGTTATAGAACGTGCCTCTAAAAACCCAAATATGTCTACAGGAGACATAGAAATTTTAGTTTCTGAACTAACAATATTAAATGAAGCCATTACACCTCCGTTTACTATTGAAGATAATACCGATGGTGGTGAAGATATACGAATGAAATATCGTTACTTAGATATTCGCCGTAATCCTGTAAAAAACAGTTTAATTTTCAGGTCTAAAGTAACACAAGAGGTAAGAAACTTTTTATCTAACGAAGGTTTTATTGAAGTAGAGACTCCATATTTAATAAAATCGACACCAGAGGGCGCTCGTGATTTTGTTGTACCGTCTCGTATGAATGAAGGTGAATTTTATGCATTACCACAATCTCCACAAACCTTTAAGCAATTGCTAATGGTAGGTGGCATGGATAAATACTTTCAAATTGTAAAGTGTTTTAGAGATGAAGATTTACGTGCAGACAGACAACCTGAGTTTACGCAAATTGACTGTGAAATGGCATTTGTAGAACAAGAAGACATATTAAATGTATTTGAAGGTTTAACACGCCACTTATTAAAAGAAGTTAATGGAGTAGCTGTAGACAAATTCCCAAGAATGCTTTACGATGATGCTATGCGTTTATACGGAAACGATAAACCTGACATTAGATTTGGAATGGAATTTGGCGAATTAAACGCCGTTGCTCAACATAAAGATTTTGGTGTTTTTAATAATGCAGAACTAGTTGTTGGTATTGCTGTACCAGGAGGAAACACCTATACAAGAAAAGAAATAGATAAGTTAATTAACTGGGTAAAGCGTCCACAAGTTGGGGCTTTAGGTATGGTTTATTGCCGTTGTAATGAAGACGGAAGTTATAAATCTTCTGTAGATAAATTCTACGACCAAGATGATTTAGCAAAATGGGCTGAAGTAACTGGTGCAGAAAAAGGAGATTTAATTTGTGTACTTTCTGGAGACACCAATAAAGTAAGAGCACAGTTAAGTGCATTACGTATGGAATTAGCAGAACGTTTAGGCTTAAGAGACCCTAAAGTATTTGCTCCGTTATGGGTTATAGATTTCCCTTTACTAGAACTAGATGAAGAAACAGGTCATTACCATGCTATGCACCACCCATTTACATCACCTAAACCTGGACAAATAGAATTATTAGACACAAAACCAGGTGAAGTAAAAGCTAATGCTTACGATTTAGTATTAAATGGAAATGAAATAGGCGGAGGTTCTATTCGTATTCATGATAAAGCTACACAGGCTATTATGCTTAAACATCTTGGCTTTTCTGAAGAAGATGCTAAAGCACAATTTGGCTTCCTAATGGATGCTTTTGAATATGGTGCACCACCGCACGGCGGTTTAGCTTTTGGACTAGACAGATTAGTAGCTATTCTAGGAGGACAAGAAACTATTAGAGATTTTATTGCTTTCCCTAAAAACAATTCAGGTAGAGACGTTATGATTGATGCCCCTGCTCCTATAGATAATGAACAATTACAAGAATTAAATTTAAAGTTGAATCTGTAGTTTATACCTTCAACTTTACTGTTTATAATATAATCCCGCTTTGTGCGGGATTTTTTATTAATTTGTAATCTATGAAATTAAAAAAAGCACTTATTATTATAGGCATAACCCTTACTATTCTTTTAGTTGCAGTGACAGGGTTTCTTATCTATACTAAAAAGCAATACGACAACGCTTTCAATACAGAAAACAAGCCTTACAAACATTATGTAGGCTATATAGACCAAGACAAAGCCTTATTGAATGACACCTACAAATTGTGTGATAAAGGAGGACTTATGCATACTTATAGTAGCGCAAGTTTAAAAGCCTACACTGGTTCTAAAAGACAGTTTAGAAATGCTGTAAATACAGAATTTAATAATATCACAAGTTATAACGATTCGGGTTATTTAAATTTTAGATTTCTAGTGAATTGTGAAGGGAATGCTGGTTGGTTCGAAATAATAGAAATGGATTTAGACTTAAAAGAAACACCTTTAAATGATAGTATGGTAGATGATCTTTTTAAGTTTACATCTAACTCAAAACATTGGGACATTATTAGCTATAATGAAACAGCCCGCAACTATTACATGTATATCTCTTATAGAATAGAAAATGGAAAAGTTACCGAAATTATACCTTAGCATATTATTAATAGTTCTTATTTTTTCTTGTACAGAAAATTCTAACTTAAGTAAAACTGAAAGAAGAGCACTTGCGGAAAAAACATATAATGAAGCTGTAAAGTTTAGACAAGGTTCTACTGCATTTCAAAATGGGATAGTAGATGCTTTAGCTATAGACCCTGAATACGAACAAGGAGTTTACGAACTCTCCGTAGCACATTTAAAAAGAGGTATGCCGCATAAATGGCTACCGCAATATAACAAAGCCGTTGTATTAGATTCTGCTTATAGAATTCCATGGCGTGGTTATTTATATTTATGGTTTTATCGTGATTATAAAAAGGCCATTGCCGATTTTGATGCTTCTGATACTTTAACACCAAATTTTATAGATGCACCACAAGGACATAGTGTAGATTACTGGAGAGGCATAGCCTATTTAGGCTTAAAAGATTATAAAAATTCTATAGCCTATTTTGAAAAGCACATAAAAAAAGAAACAGAAGAGTTCGGTGAAGATTATGTAGATCTTAATGCTTTTTTGTATAATGGCATTGCTTATTATGAGTCTGGTAATATTGAAAAAGCATTACAAGATTATGAAGTTGGCTACAATAATAAACGTGCTTATGTTGAAACATTAAGACAATTGTATTATGATGACTTATTAGAATTGAAAACCGAGATTAATAAACTCTAATTCTATTTTTTATATTAAAATCCTGCTCTTAGCAGGATTTTTTTATTAGTTTTAAATTTACCGATTAAATCATGGCTAATAAATCACGTATAAAACAATTTCTTATTTGGAGATATAAACATATTTCTGAGAAGAACTTTACATTTATTTTAAGTGCTTTAGTTGGATTATTAGCTGGTTTGGCTGCGGTAACTTTAAAAAATATAACCTTTTCTATTGAAGCGTTGTTAGACGATGGTATTGTATTCTCCAACAATCAGCTTTATTTTATACTACCAGTAATAGGCTTATTGTTAGTGTATTTATTTGTTAAATACGTCGCAAAAAAACCTATTGAACATGCCATTCCAACCATACTATTTTCATTATCGCGCAAAAGTGGCTTTTTAAAGCGTACAAAAATATATTTCCCACTCATTACAGCTCCTTTGACTGTAGGGTTTGGAGGTTCGGTAGGATTATTAGGTCCAGCTATAGCCTCAGGTGCAGCCATTAGTTCTAATTTGGGTAAATTATTTCATATTAACAGAAAAACAAGAACGTTATTAATTAGCTGTGCAGCTGCTGGAGCCATTTCATCTATTTTTAAATCTCCTGTGGCCGCTATTATTTTTGCTATAGAGGTCTTTAGTTTAGATCTTACTTTCGCTTCTTTATTGCCTTTACTTATTGCATCGGTATCGTCTGTAATAACATCGTATTTCTTTTTAGGAGATGATTTATTATTCAATTTTAACTTTTCAGATAAGTTCGAAATAAAAGATACTTTATTCTATATATTACTGGGAATAGGTACTGGATTTGCTTCTATTTATTTTACGAGAATGTATTTTGCTATTCTTCATTTTTTTAATCGCTTTAAAACGCGGTTTCAAAAATTATTAGTTGGAGGTTTAACTATTGGTATCATGCTATATTTTATTCCGCCTTTGTATGGTGAGGGCTTTGGATTTATAAACGATTTACTATCTGGCAACCATTTAAACGCATTAGGCAAAACACCATTTGATGCTTATAAAGATAATATTTGGGTTATTATAGCACTTCTAGTTGGTATTACTATTTTTAAAGCGGTTGCTATGACAACTACATTTGCTGCGGGTGGTGTTGGTGGTATTTTTATTCCTACTATGGTTATGGGTAGCGCCTTAGGCAATGTTGTCGCTAAGATTATTAATAATATTGGTTTTGGTTTTCAAGTTTCTGAAACCAATTTCACACTTATTGGTATGGCTGGTTTAATTGCTGGTGTGCTTCACGCCCCTTTAACTGCTATTTTTTTAATTGCAGAAATTACTGGAGGTTACGAATTATTTATTCCACTTATGATTGCTGTTGGTATTTCTTTCAGCATAAAAAAGAGTACTATTGATTATACTATTTATACTAGAGAACTTGCTGAAAAAGGGCAATTATTAACCCATAATAAAGATGAAAGTGTCTTAACTTTAATGTCTCTAGATAGCGTTATAGAAACTAATTTCACAACCTTAAAACCAGACATGACACTAGGAGACATGTTACATGAAGGTGTTGCAAAATCGACTAGAAACTTATTTCCTGTAGTAGACGATAATCAACAATTGGTTGGTATTATTTTATTAGATGATGTACGAACTATAATGTTCGACCAAAGCTTGTATGACTCTACCGTACTACACGATTTAATGCATAATCCACCAAACACTATAGATTACGATAATGACTCTATGCAAAAGGTAATGCAGAAATTCCAAGACTCTAGCGCATGGAATTTGCCTGTTATAAAAAGTGGAAAATATTTAGGATTTGTATCTAAATCTAAATTACTAACTGCTTATCGCAGACAATTAATTAACTTTACCCGAAATTAAAATGCAATGAGATATATTATAGGTTTCTTTTTTATAGCCTCTTTAACGAGCATTATTTTGGGCTATTTTATGGATTTAGAATACGCTCAAAAACTAATAGGTTTTGGTGTTTTAGGTTTATTTTTTATTGTAATCCCTTTATTTTCATATCAACGTTGGAAAGACAGAGACCCGAAAGAATACATGCTTACTAAAGAAAATTTAGACAAAATGCGTAAACGCGAAAACGACAAACGTCGTTAATTAAGGTTTCTTTTCTCTATAAAAAAACGTTTTAATAGAGCTGATGCTTCAGTTTCTAAAATACCGCCTTCTAGTTTTGTTTTAGGATGCAGTTTTGTTTTCAAATTAACACATCCTCTATCTTCGTCTCTAGCACCATATACTATTTTAGAAATTTGGCTCCAATACAAAGCACCTGCACACATTTGGCAAGGTTCTAAAGTAACATATAACGTACAGTTTTTTAAATATTTTCCTCCTAAAAAGTTAGCAGCCGCTGTTATGGCTTGCATTTCGGCATGTGCAGTAACATCATTTAGCAATTCTGTTAGATTATGAGCTCTCGCTATAATTTTATCTTCTATTACTATAACTGCTCCTACAGGTATTTCTCCTTTTTCGAAAGCAGCTTCAGCTTCCTGAAGTGCTTTTTTCATAAAATATGTATCGTCGTAAGGGTTTATCATAATGTAAAAATACAATTTCGAATTAATATTGTGGCAAGACATTTGATGCTTTAGTACAAAACACAAACTATTATGAGTCAATTTTTCAATATTAAAATACCAGAACCTTGTAGCAAAGATTGGAATACAATGACACCAAATGAAAAAGGGAGATTTTGTAATGCTTGTTCTAAAACCGTTATTGATTTTACCAAAATGAATACGCTTGAAATTCAAAATTTCCTTAATATGAATAAGGATCAATCCATTTGCGGACATATTAAGCAATCGCAATTAGATTCTATAAACCTTCAAATTCCTATTCAATCTATTAATAAAGACTTGAGGTTTCATAAACTATTTCTTTATGCTTTACTAATTACTATGGGAACATCTTTGTTTAGTTGTATTACAGATAACGGAAATATTAAAAAAATAGATAGTGTAGAGGTTGTAGATTCTACGTTAAAAACTTCGGATTCAATTAATACAAAGGATTGTAAAACTGTTGTTGAAACACTAAAAGACACTATTATCAATAACCATACTACTATAAAAACTAAAGATTTAGCAACTGCAAAAACCTGCAAAGCACCTCCAAAAAAAGTAATTGATACTACAGAACTTCTTGTAGAAGGAATGATAATAGTAGAAGAAATAGAACCTCCAATTGAAACATTAGAAGAACCAGTAATTATAGGAGATATAGCCTACCCAACTCTTGAAGACGAAGAAGAGCCTTTTAATATTTACTCTGTTGATACCTATCCCGAATTTAAAAATACACCTAGAACTTTAAATAAAGAAAAGAAAAAACAATACTTTCAAGATACACTAAGAGATTTCGTTACAACTAATTTTAATGTTCCTGATTATCTAGATTTAACAGGGAAAACTAAAATTTACATACAATTCGAAATAAATAATGTTGGTAAAATAGCCATTCTAAAATCAAGGTCTGCACATCCTCATTTAGAAAAAGAAGCTAAAAGAGTATTACAAACACTGCCTATCCTCAAACCTGCAAGACACAATAATAAAGCCGTTTCAGTACTTTATAATTTACCAATAACTGTTAATTTTGACTAATAAAAAAGGCAACTAATTACTTAGTTGCCTTTTTAGCTATTTAAAAAAACTGTTGTTAGTTTTTAATAATCTTGTTATTAACATTAATAGTATCTCCTTTAATATTTAGGATGTATAATCCTATTTGTAAAGCAGAGATATCTAAATCTACTTGACCTGTTAAATCAGCTGTAGTAGATAATACTTGTCTTCCATTGATATCTGTTAATGTTAAGTTTACTTTACCAAAGTTTTTCTTAACACTTATTGATAACATGTTATTTGCTGGATTAGGGAATACAGAGTATTGGCTAGCTATTGCAAATTCGTCTACACTTAAAGCTGTACAGTTTGCTAAAGAAGCATCAGTATCTGGTGGTGTAGTAAAATCTTCTACTTGGTCAATTCTTGAATTACCACTACCTTCTGCTGCATTTACTCCTACACCTCTGGCTGCGAATACATCCCAGATTAAACATTGATCTTCTCCTCCTGTTAAAGCATTATCTGCCGCTAAAAGAGAATTTCTTCCTCCTACAAAACCAGAATTACATGCTTGTAATTTTAAGCCATCAAGAACTAACTGCATTACCTTATTGTTTCCTCCTGTTCCATTGTAAACATCTGAATCGAATCCATACTTCTCAATATATTTCCATGTTAAATCCCATAATATAGCAGACCATATAGACCCTATACCATGTGGTTGTGAAAATCCAGCTTGGTCATTTGTATCACCATATGTTACTGGGTTAATTGTTGTATCTGTACTGTAAGGGAATGGACGTATTCCACCTCCATCTGTACCTTCACCAATTGCAAACGTACCAATTCCTCTACCTGTTTCTGGTAAATCACTATCTGTCATAGTTACCATTAATCCGAACCAGTCAGACCAACCTTCTCCCATTTGCTCAGCATTATTTAAACAGTTTGAAGTATTAGGTCCTCCGAATAATCTAGTAGAAATTCCGTGTCCATATTCGTGTGCAATAATAACATTATCAAAACTTCCATCAATTCGAATTTCAGGGTTTAAAGTAACATTTACTGTACCTCCATTATTCAATTCAGTGATCATAGCTTCACCATCTGCCATTCTTACCATTACAGAAGGTATAGTTACAGCTCCTCCGTCTGCACCTGGACCAAGTGGTGTTGGTGCACCTGCAACATTATTAACTATAATAACAGCTATAGCACCTTCATTCTCTGCCGCAAGTACTTTAGTACCAAATTCGCATGAACCTCTTCTTATAACCGCTATTTTACCTGATAAAGTTGCGCCGTTAGTAATTGGATCACAAGCATCACTATCATCTGTAGAAGCAGATGAATTATCATCTAAAACTAATGCTGTATCGTTAGTTATTGGAGCAGTAATAGGCGCTCCAAAATTTGCTAAAGCTGTTGGGTAATCCCCGGTTAAAGGAGCACTATTAATAGTCATTTGTGGTGGTGTTGCTCCAGACCATAAAAACATAGTCATCCCAGGGTTACCTCCATCTGGTGGTGTTCCAAAAGTTGCATTATTTAATCCACTACCATCCTGTGCATCTGCAAAAACAAAATCATTTCCTAGCCCTCCATTTCCAAAGTTATTTTGTTGAAAATTTCCACTTACCTCGTCAAATCCATATTGATACCATACATCATGCATAATATTATTCATGTAGAATAAATTAGTTATAGATGCATTTTGATATACAGATGCTACTTGAGTACCATCATAAAGATAATCGAACACTAAAGTTGCGCCTCCGTCTGGAGCAAAACCAGTACCATCGTTACCGTCTGCATCTTCTTGAGCCCATACATTATTTCCTCTAGTTATAGTGAATTCTGCTCCTGCCACACCATCTGTATCATGCCATCCTTGAGGAGATGCTGTTGCATTAGCTGGTTCTGTAACTAATTGTTGTGGACCATGATTAGGACTCTCTAATGGTATAGGAAACACATTATATTGTGAGCCATCTACTAGTAAAGAATTATTAGATTTTAATAAATTAAACGCATTCTTGTTTCTTACTGAGTGATTCGCATGATCTGTATGATTATCTCCAAAATTACATGTTACTATCCAATCGTTTTTATCTATTACAGTACCAGTAAGTGCATCTACTCTTACACTGTGCCAGTTTTTACCGTTAAGTGTATGAATACTTAAATCCCAAGCTAACTTTAAATCTCCTTCTGGTGTTGGTTGAAATACTAACTGAACTGGGATATTTACTCTAGAAACTCCTCCTGTAGTAAATAAATATTTGTTGTTGTCTTCTGTTTCAATTAAATCTAGGGTTGTTGTATTTCCTAAATTAAATTGAGACACCACACTGTTTATAGCTCCTTGAGGAGTTATTGTAGGTGATGTTGTATTAATTTTAGAAGCAACATCAGAAATTAATGCATTTCCGTAATAGAATACAGAATTTTGTCTTACTGCGACACTAGATATCGCATTGTGTATTTTTATCCCGTTGTAAGCTTGATTAACATAAACATGGTTAATTTTACTTGTTTTAGAATAATAGGCATCGCTAACTTGCAAATCTGAAATATCATTAGCAGTTAGGTTGTAGTCGTTTTTGTTAGAATTTAACCAATTGAGAATCAATGTTCCGTATTGATTATCTTCTAAACGTTCTTGTGCCAATCCTGAATGTGTAGCAAAAAGCATCACAAATACCAAGAGAGGTAATAGGTAATTTTTTTTCATCATTTTTTTTAGGTTCTATTATACTGAGGTTGTTATAATTGTCTCAAAGATAAGGACGAACTTACAAATATTATAGTATTTAGACATTTTTCTTACGCTATTAGGAATTTTATACTAGTTATTTTAATAATTTTGCACACTATCTCATTAACAATGACAGATTCCATATTAAACAACTTAAAATCAGTTAAATCACTTAAAAATCTTTCTAAGAAACAGCTCTCGGAATTGGCAAAAGAACTGCGTACATTTATAATAAATGCTGTTGCTTCTAAAGCTGGACATTTAGGTGCTAGTTTAGGTGTTGTAGAATTAACTATTGCATTACATTATGTTTTTAATACTCCCGAAGATGAATTAATTTGGGATGTTGGCCATCAAGCTTATGGTCATAAAATTTTAACTGACAGAAAAGCTGTTTTCGATACGAATAGACAGCTTAACGGCTTAAGTGGTTTCCCTAAACGTAGCGAAAGTGAATTTGATAGTTTTGGTGTTGGGCATTCTTCTACCTCTATATCTGCTGCATTAGGTATGGCTATTGCTTCAAAACTAAAAGGCGATAATAACAAACAACACATCGCTGTTATAGGAGATGCTTCTATAGCTAGCGGTATGGCTTTTGAAGGCTTAAATCATGCTGGAGTTACCGATTGTAATCTATTAGTTATTTTAAATGACAATGCGATTGGTATAGACCCAAGTGTTGGTGCTTTAAAACAATATTTAACGAATGTAAAAAAAGGTACTCAAAAACAAGACAACATTTTTGAAGCGTTAAACTTTGAATATTCTGGACCTATAGATGGGCATGATTTACCACAATTAATTTCAGAATTAAATCGTTTAAAAACTATAAAAGGCCCTAAGTTTTTACATATTATTACTACTAAAGGTAAAGGACTCCGTCAAGCCGAAGAAAACCAAGTAACCTATCATGCGCCTGGTAAATTTGATGCAAAAACTGGCGATTTATATGCTAAATCTAATACTGTTTCTCCGCCAAAATATCAAGATGTTTTTGGACACACTATTGTTGAACTAGCAAGACAAAATAAAAACATTGTAGGCATAACACCAGCAATGCCAACTGGAAGTTCTTTAAAGTACATGATGGAACAATTACCAGAACGTGCTTTCGATGTTGGCATAGCCGAACAACATGCAGTTACTCTTGCAGCGGGAATGGCAACACAGCAACTTGTGCCGTTTTGTAATATCTATTCTACGTTTTTACAACGGGCTTATGATCAAGTAATACATGATGTTGCATTACAAAAATTACCTGTCATTTTTTGTTTAGACCGTGCCGGGTTAGTTGGTGAAGACGGTGCGACACATCACGGAGTGTTCGATATTAGCTATTTACGATTAATACCTAACCTCATCATTTTTGCGCCGAGAAACGAAATAGAGCTACGAAATATTATGTACACAGCGCAATTAGGTTTAGAGTTGCCTATTGCTATTCGTTATCCTAGAGGAAAAGGTATTACAATAGATTGGAAACAGCCATTTTCTAAAATTGAAATAGGTACTGGAATACAACTTAAAAAAGGAATATCTTTAGCATTATTAACTATTGGTGCTATTGCTAAAAATGTCACCGAAGCTATTGATAGCATTGAGGACAATAGCCGAATTTCGCATTTCGATATGCGTTTTGTAAAACCATTAGACGAATCGTTACTGCATTCTGTTTTTAAATCTCACGACACCATTATAACTGTTGAAAACGGCTCCATAGCTGGTGGTTTTGGAAGCAGGATTTTAGAATTTGCAGCAAAATACCATTATAAAAACACAATCCGCTTAAAAGGGATTCCTGATGTTTTTATTGAGCATGGTACTGTTCACGAATTACAACAATCTATTGGTTTGGATGCAGAAAGTCTTGCAACATTTATTTTAGACCAATTAAATTGAAAGAATTAGTAGCCTATGTAAATCTTACATAAAGCAATAAAAAAAAGCGAACCCAAGGTTCGCTAGTGAATCAAAAATTAATTACTTAGCATTATCCGGAGGAATACCTTCACTATTTGCATGATCCCTACCTCCATAAATCACTTGAGGATTTAAAACTTTGTACTTTTCAAGTTTTTCTAACATAATGTTTTGTATTAAAAGTTAATGATTAAAAATAATTAGCCATATGCATCGCAATGCCCTCCTGATGATGAACTACCTCCTAAAATTGACTCAGTATTTTCAACCTTGAATTGTTCAAACTGTTCTAACATGATAATAGATTTTAAATTGTAAAGAAAGTTACTGAAAAATTTCCTATCTATTCTGGTATGAATTATAAAGATGTGTTAAATGATAGAATTAAAGAATTTAAAAGAAACAAAATCATAGCCCCTTACATGTTAACTTTAGGATTTATGAAAACTATCAGAAAAACATAGCAATATTTTTAAATAGATATTCAAAATTTTATTGGGCGAATCTAGTTATTTTTTGAATGTATAACAGTTGGAATAAAATACAAAATCCATCTGACGAATGTTGTAGAAAAGAAGCTACATGTTATTGTGGAAAATTTGCACACGATAAAGATTTTAGTAAACAAGAAAAACAAGAGCGATTACACTCAATTTAACTGTAGAAATTACAAGAACAATATGAATCTATGAGCTCATTTGGCAAAAACACATTACAAGATTTAGCAGATTCGAATAATATTACATTAAATGAATGTTAGATGAAATTGAACTTTAATGAGAAGATTTTTAAGAAAGTAGTTAGGTATAGAAGAAAACACTAACGACATAGAAAACGAAAAACTTAATGAGCTATCTGTTAAAGCTAAAGAAAACGGTTACCAGTCAAAAGGCAATAATCAACGTATTACCAGAATTGAATCGTTAGTCATTGGCAAGAACTAATAACACCAAAACAATAGATTATTCTTCTTCATTGATATAAGTTAAACCTAAAGATATGATAATTGCACATGCTAGGTATATAAAAATTGATGCATACGCGAAAACTAGTATTAATGAAACTAGAAGTAATATCATCATGAAGAATCTGAAATTTCTTTTCATAGGAAATAGTTTTTAAAGATTTCAAATTTAGTAAAAACAAAATAAAGTAAAACAGTAGTTACTCCAGTAGCTGCAAACCACACAAAAATTATAAATAAAGAAATATTAAAAGAACGAACGTACTCGATTTCGTTTTAACAAAATGGAAAGTTTCAGAAAACATGAAGCTAGGCATTACTAAAATGACACATAATAATTGTAGTATGTCTGAAGAAATATAAGCAATCGATTTTACTGTCTATTGTGTTTTTCATGGGCAACATTATGAAGTAATTTTAACTAAGAAAAGTATTATTAAAGACAACGTTTGATTCCGCCAATAGAAAATATTGAAGAAGGAACATTGTTAAGTTTTTTTTTAGAAGAAGTTATTGAAGATGATTACAGGGAACACATTAAAATTCTGTGTTTAAAATTTGAGCAATTAGAAAAAGAAGATAACTAATAACTATAGAATAATAAACTGAAATTAAAATACAGCAGCTATATACTAAACCCCTTTAGTTTCTTATAATTTAGAATCGCCTGACTGTCGGATAATAATGATACGTAATGGCATACACTTAATAAACGTTCGTACAAACTATCTTGTTTAACCTCTAAGGTTTTAGGCAATCCTTTTAATATTAGTTTATCGTAGTTAGATGCAGTACCATCATAACAGTTATTTACAGCTTTTGTATAGACTTCTAATAACGAATTAATAACACCGTATCCTGCTATTTCCTTATCTACAACTTCTGTAGATTGGTATATTTTATCTATACTAAGTTTAATGATATCGTTAATTTGCGCTTCGTATTTGCTTTTATCTAATAAAGCAGTATCAAATTCGCCATTTAAAATAGCGGCTTCATTATCCATAAAAATATCAACTACTTCATTAATAAGCGTATTAATAGCTAATGCTCTTAAATAACTTACACGATCTTGTGTATTGGTTAACTGTCCGTATTTTTTAGTGTTTATAGAACTCTTTACTAACTTAATTAAATACTCTAAAGCAAATTCCTCTGGAATCAACCCTAGATTTATACCGTCTTCAAAATCTATAATGGTGTAGCATATATCGTCTGCCGCTTCCACTAAGAAGGCTAGTGGATGGCGAGAGAAACTTACATCTGTTTCACTTCGTTTAAGCATTCCTAATTCTTCGGCTACTGCAACAAAGCTTTGTTTATCACTCTGAAAGAATCCATATTTTTTATCAGCAATATGGTTCGTTGGCTTTTTAGGTAATGATTCTTTTGGATATTTAGTAAATGCGCCTAGTGTTGCATAACTTAAACGTATACCACCTTCTCTTCCTTCTCTACTTTGTGTTACAATTTTAAAACCATTGGCATTCCCTTCAAAATCGCATAAATCTTGATATTCTTTGGGCTGTAATTCGCTTTTACAAGCTTTACCGTTTCCAGAAATAAAGAACTCTCCTATCGCTTTCTCTCCAGAATGTCCAAATGGTGGGTTCCCAATATCGTGTGCTAATGCAGCTGCTGCAACAATAGCCCCAAAGTCGTTAACTTGGTATCCGTGTACATTTTGTAACTGTGGATGTTTTTGTAATATTTTTTGCCCAACACGACGTCCTAAAGAACGTCCTACCACACTTACTTCTAAACTATGTGTTAGACGTGTGTGTACAAAATCGGTTTGCGATAATGGAATGACTTGTGTTTTATCTTGTAAACTTCTAAACTCTGAAGAAAAAATAACACGATCATAATCGACCTCGAAGCCCAAGCGTGTTTCATCTTGTTCTTTTCTTAGTCTTTTATTAGTATCTCCAAAACGTTTAAGTGAGAGTAATTGTTCCCAATTCATAGGTGTAATTTTACTGACGCAAGATACTTATTTTATACTTTAATTTTAGATATTTTTAATTTCGTGAATTTATCTCTTCTTGGTGTTCTTTAAACCATTCTAAGCAAGTATTAAAGTCTTCAAATATAAAGTCTTCAGATATTAAATCAGGAATAATATCAATACGTTCCATCATATAACGAGGCTGCTTCATTAGATTAACAAAAACAAGATCTATATTTTTTCTTTTAAGATCTAAAAGCATATCCTCCATTGCATATAACCCTGTTTGATCTAGGTATTGCATTCGTTCTAAACGCACTACTACCATTTTTGCCGTATCTGGTATTTGCTTGGCTAGTTGCTGAAAATCGCTAGTCGACCCAAAGAACAATGGTCCTTTTAAGTGTTTAATAAACACCTCTTCTTTTAATGCCTCAGGGAAGTCTATCTCGTCATCCCAAGCTTCTTCTTTTAATGGTTTTACATCAGACATTTCTGCAGAGATATCTCCAATTTTTTTCATGAACATTAACGAGGCAACAACTAAACCTATTCCTACAGCATAAACTAAATTCCAGAATGTAGATAACAGTAAAACTAATACCATGATAAATACTTCTGAGCTAAATTTAATTGGCCCTAAACTAATATCTTTAGGCATATTAGAAATCGCCTTTAACCCTTTATAATCCATGACTCCAATACCAACAGTAATTAAAATCCCTGCTAATACTGCCGCAGGTATTTTTGAGGCTACTGGTCCTAATAATAATAGAATAATTAAAAGTACCACTGCAGCAATCATACCCGAAAGTTTAGTTTTTCCTCCAGAGTTTATATTTACTACTGTTCGAATGGTTGCTCCTGCTCCTGGAATACCACCAAATAGTGCTGCAATCGAGTTTCCTATGCCTTGACCTACTAACTCTTTATTAGGTTTATGTTTTGTCTTTGTCATATTATCTGCTACAACACTCGTTAACAGAGAATCTATGGCTCCTAATAACGCTAAGGTTAATGCTGTAAAAATATAAGGGGTTATACTTCCCAACTTAAATTCTGTAAATATTTCCCATCTTGGGATTGGTATACCTCCTGGGATTTCTTTTATTGGTATATAACTCAAATTAAATCCTACGGCAATACCAGACATAACTATTAACGCCACCAATGTACTTGGAATAACAGTTGTTATCTTTTTAAAGCCATATATAATGACAATGGTTCCTATTGCTAATAATAACTCTAACCAGTTTATATGTTGTATAGCTCTTGGTAATATTTTTATAGCACCCCAAGCCCCTGAAGCTTCTTTGGCTGCTAGTGTTTGTGATTCTTTTAAAATATCTGCTGGCGTTGTTTGTTCTGCTCTTGATATGGTTTCTTTAAAGTTTTCAAGTACTAAAATTCCTTCTCCAGCTTCTTCTTTTAGTATATTATTAAGGATAACACTTTCGGATTGTGGTTTAAATTTTGCTACGTATTCTGCATCTTCTTTTGGGTAATACCCAACAGATGGCAGTATTTGAGTTAATAAAATGATAACGCCTATCGCCGTCATAAAACCAGAAACTACAGGATAAGGGATATAGCGAATATATTTTCCTAAACCTAAAGCTCCCAAACCAATTTGCATTAAACCTGCTAATAAGAACACAATTAAAATGGCTGGCAGTGCTTTTTCTACATCACCATCGTTTGCTGCAATAATTCCGGCAATAACCACCATACTTACGGCAGTCATTGGCGCAGTTGGTCCAGATATTTGAGTATCTGTACCACCAAATAATGCTGCAAAGAAACTAATAAAAATGGCACCATATAAACCTGCTTCTGGTCCTAACCCAGAAGAAACTCCAAACGCTAAAGCTAATGGTAATGCAACAATACCTGCTGTTATACCGCCAAAAGCATCGCCCTTAATGTGTGAGAATAATTTTTTCATGTGTTCTTAGTTGGTATTATGTTTTTAAAAGTTAAAAAAGGTAATAATATTTAGTTGATCTCTCCCTGAGGTTTCAAAAAACTGATTCATATAACCTAATTCAAATCTAAGATTTTTATTCAATTTATAACCTACTCCTCCATACAATCTATTACGATCAAAGATTGATGATTTTGTATTCAAAAATATTTCATTGTATGCCGAAAGATAAAACTTATAGTCTTTCTCTTCAGTTAATCCTAAAGGATAATTTAAAGATAAAAAATAACGAAAACGCATTTTAAAATCCGACTCTACAAAGCGTTGTTCAAATCGATAACGGTGACTTAACTTTAATCGCCCTACTGATTGCTTAGTTGTAAATTGCTGAAAAATTCTATGTTCATTTACAGACACTTTATTATCTGTATCTCCTACATAATTTTCAGATAAAATATAACCATACCCCAATAGAATATTATTCTTTTCAGTTATGTTATACCCTAATCCTGTTCTTAATAGTAATTGTTCTAAATCGCTAATAGCATCATAATTCCTGTATTGTACTTCGTTATGTATGTTCCATTTAGAATTTAGTTTTTTACTTCCTATATATATTAACCAGTTTCCAAAATCACTTTCTTGCGCATTACTTGTTTTTGGCATTATAAATAAAGTTAATAATGCGACAATACCGAATATTCTTTTCATTAATGTATTATGTTGTTTTATTTGTGTTACTACTATTTCTTTTTATTAAAATAAAAACGTTATTTAATTATCTTAAAGATAAATATTATAATTCCAATTTTAGACTACATTTTTATGCAATAAAACTGTCTAATTATATCAGTTTCTAAAACTAGTGTTTTGTTACATAATTATTTATATAATTCCATAAATAATGTGGGAATACTTACCATTGAAAGACAATTACCTGTTACACTTTTAAACATTTCTATTTTAAGATTCATTTAACAAATATAACCTTTACTACTATTGAAACTGTTAAATATTTTTTAAAACCGACGAGTAATTCAATGTTAAGACAATGTTTCCAAATCTCTAAAAACATCTTTTTCTAGTAACCTTAATCTAACATTTTGGTCACTCTTTTTTAATCTGCCGTTAACTTAATCTTTACAATACAATACTTTCTTTGCATCGAGAAAATTTAAACAAAAAAATGAAACAATTTTTATTAACTGCTGCTTTATTAATTTCATTATTATCCTTTGGCCAAGACTCAGGATCTATATCTGGAAAAGTTTTAGATAAAGAGTATGATAACGAACCTTTAATAGAATGTAACATTAAAATTAAAGGGACAACAAAAGGAGCAACAACAGATTTTGATGGGTTATATAATATAGATAACCTGGAAGCAGGAAACTATATCGTTCAATTCTCATTTGTTGGATATAAAACTCAAGAAATCCCTGTAGACATAAAAGCAGGAGAGAATAAACAAATTAACATTACAATGGAAGCTAGTGCAGCTGCATTAGACGAAGTTGTATTACAAACTACCACTAGAAAAGTAAGTGAAGCTGCTTTATTACTAGAACAGAAAAAGGCTGTTGAAATTAAGCAAAGTATTGGAGCCGAAGAATTATCTAGAAAAGGCGTTAGCGATGCTGCCGGTGCCGTTGCTAAAATTTCAGGAGTTTCTAAACAAGAAGGTTCTAGTAATGTATATGTACGTGGGTTAGGAGACCGTTATTTAAATACTACAATGAATGGTCTAGCATTACCTTCTAATGATGTTAATAAGAAAAATATAGACTTAAACCTTTTTAGCTCAGACGTTATAGAGAATGTTTCTATTAGTAAAGCGTACTCTTCAAAATTTTATGGTGATTTTGCTGCTGGTAATGTAGATATTACCTCTAAAGATTATAAGGGTAATGGCTTCTTTAATTTTACTTCTGGTACTGGTATTAACTCTAGAGCTGTAGGAAAAAGTTTTGTTAGAAGTGAAGGTACTGGTTACTTTGGATACTATGGTAGATATTCGCACAACCCTTTTGCTGTTATTGTATCTCACGGCGTAGATCCTGTTGCTGTAAACTCACCTATTAATGTTAGTTACGGCGCTTCTGCTGGAAAATCATTTGATTTTGAAAACGGTTCTCGTTTAAGTTTATTCGCAACTGCTTCATTTGAAAATGACTACGAATATAGAGCAGGTAGACAAACAGATTTTACTACTATTTTTAAGAAAATATTCCCTGAAACTGAAGAGTTTGAGTATTCTACTACTACTACAGCGATGCTTAATGTTAATTACAGAATAGATGATAATAACAAGATAAAATTTAGTTCTTTATTCATTAATAGCTCATCAGACCAAGTAGGGTATTATGGTACTGGAGGTAATGGATTTAATAGAGATTCTCAATCTTTAATTAATGACCAAATAGGGTTTTACCAACAAAACGTTCAATTTAATCAAGATCTAATCTATGTAAATCAAATATTAGGTAACCATAAATTTAATGATAAATACGAATTAGATTGGGGCGTTGGTTATAACAGAGTTAATGCACACGAACCAGACAGAAAGCGTTTTAGTGTAGAAAACTATCAATTGGCTTTAGATAATGACCCAAGTACTAATCCTAGTTTCTTTAACAATGTAAATTTCGATAACCAACGTTATTTTCAAGACATAGAAGACGAAGAAATAAATAGCCGTGTAAACCTTGCGTACACATTATCTGAAGATACAAAATTAAACTTTGGTCTCAACGGACGTTCTAAAACTCGTGATTTTGAAAACATCCGTTATGGATTTGATGTAGATGATGATTTTACAATTTCTAATGTTGCTAATTTAAACAGCTATTTTAATGTAGATAATATTAATTTAAATGGTTTACCTCTAGACGGAAGTGGACTTTACAATATTAAAGTTATTAATGCTGCAGTAGACGAATATAGTAACACCAATGCTCCTGGAGCACCTGAAAACACATACAACGGAAAGCTAGATGTTTATGCCGGTTATGCTAATGCAGAATTAACATTTGGAAAAGAAAAAGAATGGTTAATTGTTCCTGGTGCTAGAGTAGAATCTTTTAAACAAGAAATTGAATACGATGTTATTAACTTACCTGCAAATGAACCTGGATTTAGAAAAACGAGTAACACCTTCTTCTTACCAAGTTTAAGCATTAAGTACGCTTTAAAGGAAGACCAAAACTTACGTTTCTCTGCAAGTAAAACAGTCTCTAATCCTGAGTTTAAAGAAATGGCGCCTTTTGTATACGAAGATGTAACACAACGTATTGGTGGTAATCCAGATTTATTAAATGACCCTTCTTTTTCTACGATTTATAATGTAGACTTTAAATACGAATGGTTTATGAGTCGCTCAGAAATCTTCTCTGTAGCTGCCTTCGGAAAACAAATTAACGATCCTATAAACTTAGTTATTGCAAATGATGCAACGGGTACACAACGTTACTTTAGAACAGGAGACAAAGCAACAATATTAGGGTTTGAGGTAGAAATTAGAAAAGCAGTATTACAAAATGAAGATGAAGACGCTATACTTTCTGCTGGATTTAACGCTACATATATGCATACTAAACAAGATTTAAGAAGTTCTACAGGTTTATACTCTTCTACATTAGATAGAACAGATGAGCTACAAGGTGCTTCTCCATTAATTATTAATGCAGATTTAAGCTATACACCAACTTTTGGTGAAAATTTTAAGCCTACTGCTAACCTAGTATTCTCTTACTTCTCAGATCGTATTGCCGCTTTAGGATCTGGACAATTAGGAAATGTTATAGAAAAAGGAATTCCAACAGTAGACTTTGTTTGGAAAAATAAAATAAACGATAAAATTGAACTTAATTTTAGTGCTAAAAACTTATTAGACCCGAGTATAGAACGCGTTAGAGAAAACACCTCGTTTGGAGATGTTACGCTTTCTGAATACAAGAGAGGAATTGATTTAGGACTACAATTAAAATATAAATTCTAATAAAAAACATAATCTAAAACAACAACATTAAACTAAAATTAAAAACTATGAAACGTAATTTATTATTAGGCTTAGCTATAGTAGCAGCGCTTTTTACTAGCTGCTCTACAGATGATACTGCAGACGTTGTATTAAATGTAAATAATGGAGGCTCTAATGGTGGAGGCTCTACAGGAACAACTATCTCTGGAACTTACACTAGCGATTTAACTTTAGAAGCAGGGACAGAATACACGCTTAACGGTTCTTTAATTATGGCTACAGGGACAACTTTAACTATTCCTGCTGGAACAACAATTAAAGCATTAGCACAAGGATCAGATGTTTACATCGCTATTTCACAAGGTGCAACAATTAACGCTATGGGTACTGCATCTAACCCAATAGTATTAACTTCTAATGCATCTAATCCACAAGCTGGAGATTGGGGTGGATTAATTATTTTAGGAAAAGCGCCTGTTAATTCTGTAGCAGGAAGCGCAACATCAACTTCAGAAATTGCAAGTTTACCTTACGGAGGAACACAATCAGGAGACGATTCTGGAAGCATTAGCTATGTAAGAGTTGAATATTCTGGTGGTTCTGCAGATGGACAGTCTGAAAACAATGGTATCTCTTTCTACGGTGTAGGTAACGGTACTTTAGTAGAATACATTCAAGTATACGAAGGTAAAGATGATGGTGTTGAATTTTTTGGAGGTACAGTAAATGTAGATTATGTTTCTATTGTAAATGCTCAAGATGATTCTATAGACTGGACAGAAGGTTACACAGGAACCATTACTAATGCTTACGTAAAACATGGTGCAGATCATGACAAAGGTATAGAAGCAGACGGATACAATACAGATATAGGAAATAATTCTAGCCCAATATTCTGGTCTAAACCAACAGTAAACAACTTAACCATTATTGGAAACGGTTCTACAACAGGTAATGAAGCTGTTCGTTTAAGAGAAGGAACTCAAGGGCTTTTCAATAACGTTTCTATTGAAGGGTTTGCAGAAGGTTTCGATTTAGATGGAGACCAAGGAGATTCTCCTACAGGAGCTGGTGTGTTAAGTAACGATTTACAAGTCACTGATGTTTTATTTACAGATGTTACTTTAAAAATGAAAAATGACACAGGTAATACATTTACCGAAACAGACTTTATTACCGGTGATGGTAATGGTACTGGAACGGATTATGCAACTTGGGGTTCTGGATGGACTATACAATAAATTAACCTATTGTTTATAACAAAAGAACTTAAAATAAAAAAGCATCCTTAAATTTAAGGATGCTTTTTTATTTTAAACATTTGTCCCGTCCTGAAATAAGTTGACACAAATTCAACTTATTTATGAAATATTCAGAAAATCCAAGGAAAAAGCGA
>CANLUH010000036.1 GCA_947494205.1 uncultured Flavobacteriaceae bacterium
TTCGCTTTTTCCTTGGATTTTCTGAATATTTCATAAATAAGTTGAATTTGTGTCAACTTATTTCAGGACGGGACAAACATTAAATAAAAAAAAGCAGCCAATTGGCTGCTTTTTTTTATTGTTTCTATTCTATATACAAAATACAATTACCTAAACGTTAATTTAGAAATACGTTTGTTTCCAGCTGCAAACGCAGTACTATCATTTAAAAATCGAAGTGTGTAATATCCCTCATCACTTAAATGCTTCCAAGTAGTTCCATTATCGCTAGAATAATCAATACCTTTAAAACCAATAGCAACTAGAGCTCTACCATGACTATTAGGCACATATTGCACACAACTTCTATACCCAGGATTTTGGTTTTGTGCTACTAACTCCCATGTTTTCCCACCATCTTTAGTTCTTATTTTATTAGCTTCATTAGCATCGGCTTTAGTGTAATCTCCACCTATAGCAAAACCATTAAGTTCATCATAAAAATCAATAGAATACATACCTGTCGTACCAATGCCCTGTACAATAGGTGTTTCAAAAACGTCCCAAGTATGTCCCTTATCTGCAGAATATAAAATTCTACTCGCTTTACCGCCAGTAGCAACCCAAGTTTTATCTCCAACTATAGCTATATTAGTATCACTCGCTGCGAAAGCCGCTTCTCCATCTTTTGCTTTGGGTAAAACATCGCAAGATAATTTAGTCCAAGTATCTCCACCATCTCTAGTAATAATAATACTCATACAATTGTCTGTAGGATCCCCAATAGCAATCCCTTCCTCTTCATTCCAAAATTCCATAGCATCGTAAAATGCTTTTTCATGATTTTCAATATAAACTACTTTACTTTCCCCCTCAGAAGCTTTTAATTTATAAACTAATGTAGGATTACCTATACTTATTCCGAAGCCACTTTTTGTATTTGCAGCTAGAGCTCTAAAATTTGGAATAATAGAATCTCCATACTTTAATTGTACTGGAAAAATCTTCGTATAATCTTGTTTGTTATTTTCAGCTATATCTGGCTTCATAAAAACACCAAATTGCCCTTTAGAGGTTAAAAACGTAAAACCATCTCTCTCTTTTATAACTTCTAAAGCCCTTACATTTAATGTAGAATCCTCTAAAAGCACATCTATTTCTACAGAACTTATGGTTTTCATACGTTCACCTACAAGCTTTTTTACAGGTTTACTTCCGCAAGACATTAAAAGTAAAGCAAGTACTAAAACAATATTAATTTTATTCATTGGTAATGGTTTAAATTCTATGGCTAAATATAACTTATTTACACTTTAGATTATGTTTTTTTATAAAACGATTTAGCAATCGTTTTAATAGATATAATGTTTAAAGGGAACTCCATAAACACATGTATCATACTTAAAAACAACAACATAATTAGCCCTACTCTATAGCTGTAAAAATATAATGCAACAGAGGCTAACCAAAGCACAATAATAACTACAGTACGTTTTTGTGTTAATCGTTTATGCCAACCAATAACTGTTGTTTTAGAAAACCAGTTTAAATAATGATAGGTATAAGCAAATGCAATGAACATCTGTACTTTTAAATCTACCGATTCATAAAAAAAGAATTTAGTTCCATCACTTAATCCTAATAACTTATAAATATTTACATTAATAACATTAAAGTTATTTTCTGCAAAAATCTGTTTTATAGTATCAGAAAAATGATACGACCTAGCATCAATAGTTAAAACAGAAATTATAATTGGCACTAAGGCTAATAAAACAATATTAAAGTAACCTATACGCGCTCTAGTTTTTAAATTACCGTACCACATAAACAATAAAGTAAACACATACACATGTATTATAGTTGGTAAAAAAACACTAAACAATATCATAGCCTGCGTAACATTACGAAGTAAAAAAGCAATGGTTAGCCCAAAAGCAATAACTACATATTGTGTTGTCTTATTTTTAAACATTAAAAAAGCAAAAGCTATTACTAATGCTAAAAAGAAAAGGCCACTGTCGTACCTTAAAATAGTATAACGTATGTATTGTATAGATTCGTTATTACTAATCCCTTCAAAAAAGGGCAAACTTATTAAGGTAGGTAATGTAATTACTAAACAAAATAGACCAATAATATAAATCCAAAACTTATTGTCTACAAAGTAGTTTTTCTCTTTAATCCAGTTAATTTCTGTAAAATAATGTAATGGACCAAGCACGGCATAAGAGAATAGAAATAATTCGAACGGTAAAAAATAGGCTAATATAAAAGCAACTATAATCAAACCCGTATTTAAAATATCTACTTTAAAACTATTCATGCACAAGAATTAAAGTTGAAAAATAAAACAATTATAGCATTTTACCTTAAAAAAGAAGCAAATTCAAAAAAAGCTTCAGTAACCACACTGAAGCTTTTAAACAATAATTAATCAAAAAACAATCAACTCCCTCGTAAGAGTTGTATTTTTCTAATGTAAAAGTTGCTGTGACTAAATATTCAACTTTAACATATAAAACTCAATTAATTAGACTGTCATATTTCCTAATAGTTTAATTCCATCTTCTAAATAATTTTAATTGCGTCTAAAATCGTACCTTTGCAAGCCGAATTAAAAACGATAATGCTTTGATTTTAATTCGTTTAATTAAACACTAATTACTTTCCCCATTATTATACTGGGATAAAGGTTGATTATACAGAAAAAAGAAATGAGATTACATAGGAATTTATGTTTTGCAACCGTAGATGGTTTATTACAAATCTTTAACGAAGGTATGTACGCAGATAAAGTAGTACAACAACTTTTAAAACGAGATAAACGTTGGGGAAGCAGAGATAGAGGTTTTGTTGCAGAAACAACTTACGACATTGTACGTTGGAAACGTTTATATGCTGAAATAGCAAACGTAAAAGAACCATTTTCTAGAGATGACATTTGGAGATTATTCGCCGTTTGGGCAACTTTAAAAGGCATTAAATTACCAGATTGGAAGTACTTTGAAGGCACACCATTACGAAAAATTAAAGGCCGTTTTGATGAGCTTTCTAAAATTAGAAAAATTAAAGAATCGTTTACCGATTGGATGGACGAACTTGTTGTTAAGGAGCTTGGAGAAACTGTTTGGAATAAAGAAGCTGTAGCCCTAAATGAGCAAGCCGATGTTATTTTAAGAACAAACACTCTAAAAGTAACAAAGGACAAGTTACAGTCTGAACTGTTTGATGCAGATATTGAAACCGAAGCAATAAAAGGTTATCCAGATGCTTTAAGATTAATAGAGCGCAAAAATGTATTTACTAGTGAAGCCTTTCAAAAAGGATATTTCGAAGTACAAGATGCTTCTTCTCAATTAGTTGCTAAGTTCTTAGATGTAAAATCTGGTATGCGAGTTATAGATACTTGTGCAGGAGCTGGTGGAAAAACATTACATATAGCCTCTTTAATGGAAAATAAAGGGCAAGTAATAGCCATGGATATTTATGGCAACAAACTAAAAGAATTAAAACGTCGTGCTAAACGTGCAGGAGCACATAATATAGAAATGCGTGTTATAGATTCTACTAAACCTATAAAAAAATTACACGGTAAAGCAGACCGCGTTTTAATAGATGCACCATGTTCTGGTTTAGGTGTTATTAGAAGAAACCCAGATGCAAAGTGGAAGTTACAATCAGAATTTATTGATAAAATAAAAACGACACAAGCAGAGATTTTAAACAGTTACTCTAAAATGGTGAAGCCAGGCGGAAAACTAGTATATGCGACCTGTTCTATTTTACCATCCGAAAATCAAGATCAAGTAAACACATTTTTAAAAACCGAAATAGGTCAAGAGTTTACATTTATAAAAGATAAAAAAATATTAGCTCATGAGTCTGGTTTCGATGGGTTCTACATGGCGCTATTAGAAAGAAAAAATTAATATAATACAACACATGAAACAATACTATTTTCTACTTCTACTTTTAATATCTACGCTAAGTTTTGCGCAACAACCTTATTACGATTCCATAGATTTCTCAGAAACTGGATTGACATTAAAAGGAAGTTTAAAAACATTAATGGAAGATACGCATACCAATATGTTAAGTTACACACCGGGTGTTTGGAATGCATTAAAAGCAACCGATTTTAATCCTAATGACACTAGTAATGTCATTTTAATTTATGGTTGGGAAGATGGTACAGATGGAGATTGTACAAACGATTACCAAAGAGGTATAAATGAAAATGGAGGAACAAACTGTTCCGATTGGAATAGAGAGCACACCTACCCTAGATCTCTAGGAACTCCAAATTTAGGAAGTACAGGTCCAGGAGCAGATGCGCTTATGCTTCGCCCTAGCGATGTACAACGTAACGCCTTACGTGGAAATAAAAAATTTGCTGATGGCGCAGGAAACTCTGGTGTTGTAGACGGTAATTGGTATCCAGGAGACGAATTTAAAGGAGATATAGCACGTATAATGATGTACATGTACATGTATTACGACGATAGATGTTTACCTACTAATGTTGGTGTAGGTAGCAATGCAGATACGCCAGATGATATGATTGATTTATTTTTACAATGGAATGTGGATGATCCAGTATCTGACTTTGAAAGAATGAGAAACGAATACCATGACAGCAGTACAAATGCTAATGCTCAAGGTAACAGAAACCCATTTATAGATAACCCTGCACTAGCAACAGTTATATGGGGAGGACCAGAAGCCGAAGATACATGGGGAACATTATTATCTGTAGAAGAATTTACGCAAAACTCATTTTCGATATATCCAAATCCTGTAAAAGGAGATATTATAAACGTAGCACCAAATAGCAACGCTAACTACAACGTTTATAACATTTTAGGAAAGCAAGTACTTAATGGGCAACTTACAGAATCTAGAAACGCAATAGACATAGCCAACTTAGCAAAAGGTATCTATATTTTAAAATTGATAACTAAAACTGGAGAAGTTTCTAAAAAAATAATAAAACAATAACTGTAAATTTCATAAATTACGGCTAAGTGTAAAAGTGCAAAACCAATAATCTTAATTTAAATGAAACAAGTTTACTTAACAATAGCTTTATTAATAGCTAGTATAACTGCCTTTGCCCAAGTACCAGCTGGGTATTATAATTCTGCAACAGGAAGTGGATATACATTAAAACAACAACTAAAAGACATTATCGATAATAATACAGATGGCTTAACACCAGAATATCTATCTACAGATCCTGGTTATAGCGCATTGTATGAAACTTATAAAACGTCTGACGCAGATAATTATTACGAAAATAATGGTACTGTATTAGATATGTACACAGAAAACCCAAGTGGAGCAGATGTTAAGGAATATGACCATGACACAGATAGAGATCCAGGTTCTGGAGGATCTGCAGAAGGTCAGTTTTTTAATAGAGAACACATTATACCACAATCTTTTTTCAGTCAATCTACACCAGAACGTTCAGATGCGCATTTCGTTGTCCCATCAGATAAATATGTAAACAACCAACGTGGTAGTTTTCCATTTGGTGTTGTACAAACACCAAATGCAACCTATACTAATGGATCTAGAAGAGGTAACAACTTAAATTCTGGATACTCCGCTGGATATACAGGAACAGTATTCGAACCTATAGATGAATTTAAAGGGGATATTGCTAGAATGCACTTTTATTTTGCAACACGTTACGAAGACGATATTCCTGGTTATACAGCAAATTACGACATGATTATAAAGTCTAGTCAGCAAGTATATACAGATACTTTTTTAAGTATACTATTACAATGGCATGCTCAAGATCCAGTATCACAAAGAGAAATAGATAGAAACGATGCTATTTTTGCAGTGCAAAATAACAGAAATCCTTTTATAGATAACCCAAGTTATGTAAATACAATTTGGGGAGGAGGTTCAACAGATACGCAAGCACCAACAACACCAACAAACCTAATGGCATCTAATCCTACAGCTACCACTGTAGATTTATCTTGGACAGCATCTACAGACGATACCGCAGTTACAGATTACGATGTTTATGTAGATGGTTCATTCTACGTTTCTACTGGTTCTGCAGCTACCACATACACCGTAACAGGTTTAGCGTCTGCAACAACCTTCAGTTTTACAGTATTAGCAAAGGATGCAGTAAACAATATGTCTGCACAAAGTACTGCGTCTAACGAAACTACATTAATGGGGTCTACTGGTGGTGGAAATTGCGCAAGCGAAAGTTTTGAAAATGTACCTAGTACAGGAAATACATCCAATTATACTACAAGGATTTGGACTGGAGATAACGGACTAATTTGGAATGCTACAGATGCAAGAACAGACCAATCCATTAATGGAAAAGCGATTACTGTTAGAAACGGAAATTTAACCTCTCCTACTGTAACAGGAGGAATTGGCGAATTAACAGTCACGACTCAGTTAACTTTTGGTGGTTCGGCAGGAACATTCGATTTATTAGTAAACGGAGTTTCTGTAGGAAGTGTGCCTTACAGTGGAGATAATACAACACCAACCACTACCACTATACCTAATATTAATGTAACTGGCAACGTTATAGTTGTTTTCGATAACCAGTCAACATCAAACAGAGTTAGAATAGACGATTTATCTTGGACATGCTACTCAGGCGGCGCTCCAGATTTACAATTAGCAGCAAAAGCCTATTTACAAGGCGCAGCCTTTAACAGAAGTTTTGTTTCTGGTGAAGAAGATTGGATGCGAGACGATTTAAGAGTAAACAGTTTAATACCAACTACAAGTCCTTATGATGCAACAACGTGCAATTCTAACGTTTTTAATGTAGTAGGTAGCGATGCTATTGTAGACTGGATTTTAGTACAATTAAGAGACACCGCAGATAATACTATGGTAATAGAAAGTCAATCGGCATTATTACAACGTGATGGAGACATTGTTTCAGTAGATGGTACTTCTAATTTAAGTTTTACCTCTCCTGCAGGAGATTACTATATTGCATTAAAGCACCGTAATCATTTAGGTATAATGACAAATAGCGCATTAACACTATCTACAACTTTAACTACAATAGATTTTACAGATAATGGAAACCCTATTACATTTGGCACAGATGCACAAACAACATTTAATATGCCAACTGGCATTCTAGCTATGTGGGCAGGAGATGCAAATCAAGATGGGCGTTTAAATTATTTAGGTGCGCAGACCGATGTTCCTTCAATTAGAAGCCAAGTATTCAATGATCCTAATAACTCTGTATTTGGAGGGCCTCCAGTTGCAACTTATATTTCAGCTGGCTATAACGCAACAGACATAGATTTAGATGGTAACACCGTATATTCTGGTGCTACTACAGATGTTTTATACATTAGAAATAATATCTTTAATAATGCATCTAACTCCGTATTTGGTGGCCCACCTGTTGCTACTTATGTATTTATACAACAGTTACCAGAAGGCGCAAACTAATTAATGCAAAAAACTATAGAAAAGAGGCTGTTTAAAAAGTATAGTTCTATGTCATATTGAGCTTGTCGAAATATTTTATCCTAATTGATAATTAATATTAGTTTCGACAAGCTCAACTTGACAAAATGAATGGTAATGACTTTTTAGACAGCCTCTTTTTTCATATAAAATTTATAACAAAAACTGTGTATACAAAAGAATTAAGTATATTCACAACACTATTTAAAATTAAACCCTATTATAATTAATTATGAAATCTTTCTTTTTAGCCTTAGTAATTATAGTTTCTTGTTCTACAATACAAGCACAACACGATGTAAAATCAGACAAATACAAAATAGCTTTTACAACCACTGAAAAATTAAAAAAATACGTTACTGAAGCTGAAACAGTTTTAGGTTACGAAAACAATAATTACGCTGTAGATATTGAAATATTTCAAATAGAAGAACAACCCAGAGCATTTGTTGAATCTCAAAAATCTGGTGCTGTAACAACAGCCAAATCGTTAGGCTTACAAGATGCAGCTTTAGGCGGAAAAGTACCACAGATACCAAATGCTTACTACGCTATAGCTTATGAAGTTTACGATGGTGAGCGCAACCCCGTTTTTGTAGTAGCCGCTATTAATAAAAAATTAGGTATAGCCTACGAAGCAACAGTATATTGCTACAGTAACAATTTAGGAGAAGGACAGAAAATAGCAGAAAGCTTTAGATTATTAGACTAATGATAATTATAGATAGAGCTGAAGCTAAATCTATAATTGTTTCAAAAAAACTTCTACAGCTACGCCACTACGAAAAATTAGAAATTCTAGAATGTTATTATCCTGAATTAGAAGATTCAGAACATATTGGTACGTTTATAGCAGAAGGCGATTTACCGCAATTAAGCAAACACGCTATTCAATTAATACAAACTAAACAATACTTAACCATTCCCTTTCATAAAGATTTAGAACCTTTATTTAAAGGCGCATTGTTTGGTAATCTTATCGGCGTTACTAATGCGTATTTAGAATTACTTTTAAATAACAGTAAAAAACAATACAAAGTCACTGGAGACATAGAACCTTTAGGGCAATGCCCGTGTTGTAACTTCTACTCTATTGGTTTAGGAGACGATGGACATTACGATATCTGCACTATCTGCTTTTGGGAAAATGGAGGAAACGGACCAAACCACATGACACTAGAAGACGCCAAACAGAATTTTAAAACCTTTGGAGCCATCTCTAAATCTGCATTACAATTTATAGATGCTGAAGGTAAAATAAAATTTAAGTTAGAGGCATGAAAGATTGGTTTAAATACGAATTTGGGTATGTAAATATAGATGACAAAAACATTTACTTTACCAATACAGGTAACTGGTCTGAAACTAAAGAATTACAAGAAAAAGGAATACAAAAATCGAATATATTTCGAAAAAGTAGTATTCAATTCTTTCTAGTTATGCTTGTATTACTCTTTGGTTTCTTAATAATTAAAGGATTTGATAATGGGAAACTCCTTTTAGGACTTCCTATTATTCTATTTCTTGTCTACAAATATTTAAAACCCGAATTAGGTTCTAAATACAAAGTCCCACTAACTAAAATTTATAATATTGAAATTGAGGGGAAAACAGCTACTATTAGTTTTATTGATTCTTTCGATAAACAACAAACAGAAACACTTACTAAAGTTGATGACAAGGGCATTCAATTATTAGAAAAACTAAAATAGATTTTAATTAGTCTTACATACTTATATTTTCTTTGAGAACACTATATTTTCATACGCTTTTCCACTAACAATAAAATTTAATTTTCCAACGTTTTTAAATTCATTTTTTTCATAAAATCTAATCGCTCTATTATTTTTTATATAAACAGTAAGCCACATTGTATCTAGCTGTAATGCTTTAGCTTTCTCTTCAACAAAAGCGAGCAATTGTTGCCCTAATTTTAATGGTATAAATTCATTTTGGATGAAAATCCTTTCAAGACGACAACTGTTTTTAGAGGCAACACTTTCGTTTATGGCGTTTATTATTAATTTTGCGTAACCAACAGGCAAATCATCCACATAAATAATATAGAAAAGATTATTAGGATTGTTTATATCCTGTTTCATTTTAGAAACTGAAAAGTTAGTGTTTAGGTATTGTAATAAATTGTTTTTATACTCTATATAATGTCCATGAGACTCAGCCCATGTTATTCTTCCTAAAAGTGCTAAAACAGCTGTATCTGCTTCTTTAGCTATTTTTATTTTAATCATTGTTATTGTTTTTTAATTTTTAATCGTCTTAAATGATACCCATGTAGAAATACAGCAATAATACATCCTATAATTATAGGAGCTGCACTAATTAATACACCGTATAAAATGTAAATTATATTAGCAATTAGTGAGATTAGCCTTAGTTTATACTCCCCTTTAGTAGACATTGAATATAAGTTTATAACTAAACCTCCGTAACCAATACAATCAATTAAAAATGAACTCATATCTTATCTTGTTTCTATTTGAATAATTAAAGTTGACAGCTATTCCTCTTAAAATCAACACAACAAATATAGAATGCAATATTCTATTTTTACATTATAATCGAATTCATTTAACTATATTTACATTCGATTATATCAAATAGTTATTAATAAAATTTTGATTACAAATGGACGCACTAGATAAAAAGATACTCGAAATGTTAAAAATTAATGCTCGAGAAAGTTTCGCTAATATTGGAAAAGAAGTTGGACTGTCTGCTCCTGCCATTGGTAAACGTGTTAGGCAAATGGAAGAAGATGGTATAATAGAAGGCTATGCTTTAAAAGTGAATCATGAAAAATTAGGCATAGAAACTAAAGCGTATATAACACTAGTACTGCACAGAGGACCAAAAGGAACAGCAGACGCTCAAAAACAGATACGAGCGATGGAGGAAGTACAGAGTTGTGATAGAATTACTGGTGATGATTGCATATGCGTTTTAGGTTATTTTAGAAACAATAAACATCTTATTGCTTTCCTTGAAAAAATCTCAGAGTATGGAGCCTCTAAAACAAGTATTATTTTAGAAGTGTAATTTATCTCGTTGCATTTACGGATTCCCGTAGAAAACCAAAACAAACATTACTTAGATTCGTTTTTATAAAAACGAATGTGGTATTAGTCTTTTGTAAGCAATTAAAAACGACTAATAAATTCTAGTTAAAGGTAATAAGAGCGATTGTTTTCATTATATTTAACAAAATGATTTCTTTTTTTAAATCATTTATATATAAAGAAAATAAACGCAATACGTTGCGTTTATACAATAGTTGGCAACAAGCTAAAAAAACTATGATAAAAAATTTAATATCAGATTTAGTACATAAAACAATAAGTCTTTCAGAAGCTTTAACCAGAGCGAAACTTATATCTCTCGAAATTGATAATGATACTTTCAGAGATTGGCTGAAAAGGGAATTAGAAGGTTACAATTATGATGATAAAGACCTACCAACTTACAGACAAATTTACAGTCCACTTTATTTAGAGGTCGTAGTTAGAAATGGACAAACGATGACCTATCAAGTTTTTGCACCAGAAGACGTTTCTAAAGAGGAAAGACAAATTTTAGAAACTCACAGAGAATTAGGACCAATAACTACAATTGAAAAATTAATTGATGATTTAACAGGCTCAACTGCAAGGATGAATATTCCGAACAAACTTCATCAAACATTATATCAGTTTTTAACAACTCAAGAAAAAGCACAAATTAAAATATACCAAGCTAGATTAAGCAATTGCTATCGTGAAGTCAACAAAATTCAATTAAGCAATGTAATTGAAATGACAAAACAAAAATTGATTGATACACTTGCTGAATTTCATAAACAATTCCCAACTTTAATGGATGATTTCAAACCTAATAAAGTAGAAAGTGAAAAGTTACAAAACATTGTGACGACCAATATTTATGGAGGAACAAATCCAATGAATGTTGCTGTTGGTGAGAATATTACTCAAAGTGATATAGTTTTTAATATTACTACAGAACAGAAAGAACAATTAAAGGAATTTGGAATTGAGGAGGAACAAATTGCTGAACTGGAAACTATAAATAATGAAAATCCGAAAGGTTCAGAAAGTAGAAAAACTAAAATCTTCGGTTGGTTAGGAAAAGTTTCTGCATCACTCGCTTCTCGTGGGATTTATGACAGTATTCCAGAATTGACCGAATTTATTGGAAGTATCGTTTAGTAAAGCCAGTTGCCAACACCGTATAAAATTAATTGCTGGTTTTAGCCAATTTACGAAAGTCCTCGCGGACTTTCTATCTGTGATTTATTTGCTAACTTTAGTGCTTAAACACGCAACTAATCTTATACAAATACGTTGGCAGTAATAAGAGCAACCACTTCAAAATGAATGAATTTATAGACACATATTCTGATGATTTATTATATTTAATAGATTTTAGAGATTCCCATTTAACTCATCCAGGTAAAAGAACGAGTGAACAATTAATGTACGGTTCACTTTGCCGAATATTTTGTGCATTTATGATTGGTAGCATAGAAGCAATGATTGAAAACTGGAAAGATAGAGATTCAAATGGAATTTTAGATTCCTATTTTCTTAAAGGGAGTAATGAAAGCCGAATAAATTCTTTAAAAAATAGTTTTATAGAAAATAATATAGCTGTTGAAGAATCAATATTAAATGAATATTTAGCAATAAAATATGTCAGAAACTCAATAATACATAGTGGATGGAATGAAAGTCAAAAAGAATTCATTCAAGAAATGGGATTTCCTTTGGACACAAGAGAGCTTAACGAAATTCACTTGGAGAAAATGTATAAGGTAAATATAGAAATGATGAAATATATTGCATCTGTAGGAATGCCAT
Source organism: uncultured Flavobacteriaceae bacterium (assembly GCA_947494205.1). GTDB lineage: Bacteria > Bacteroidota > Bacteroidia > Flavobacteriales > Flavobacteriaceae > JAHDHI01. The sequence continues at coordinate 12,339 of CANLUH010000036.1, forward strand.
CTTTCAATAATCTGAATTTAAATAGCAAGCTTCCAACTGTGAAAAGCTATTTCACCAAAAAAGAATTTATAGGATTTCTATGGCATAATATGGAACAAATGGAATACCTATGGAAAGATGATGAAAGAAACGAAATAACTGCTGAAACGAAATTTAATTGGAATTTATTTAAGTCATTAGTTATTCAAGACAATATTGAATTATCAGAATTAAACACAAATTTTGAAATTCTAAAAAAACTTGTTGATAATAAAAATTATTCAAAAATTCCAATAGGTTATTTAAATATTTCTAGCATCTCTGACTTTGAAAGTTTAGATATTAATTTTCAAAATGAATTATCGAAAATGTTAGATGTCAATAAAGAAGAAACAAAGAGAATAATAATTGCTATAAATCAAGGAAAAAAAAGTTACGATATAATTATAAATAATTCTATTCCAAGATTATTGAAAAAAGTTAATAATAATGAAGAAAGCAAATTAGCTTTAAAATTATTTGAATTTGGAAGATTGTATTACAAATATGCAGAAAGAAGATAAAATCACTACTGCCAACAAAGAACTGTGGTAAAAAACAAGTAAAATTCACTTAGTTTTTAGCCAATGTACTTCTGTAATTATCACAATAAGGAACTCCATTTTTAACTATAGAAAATGCTTGTTTTAATAATTTGCTACAAAAAGTCATTAAAGCCTTTTCTTACTTTTTTATTTCGTCTCCAATTAATTTAGTTGCATATACGGATTCCCGTAGAAAACTCAAATAAACGTTACTTAGATTAGTCGTTTCTAAACAATTAAAAACGACTAATAAATTCTAGTCAACCGTAGTGAGAACGATTGTTTTCATTATATTTAACAAAATTATTTCTTTTTTAAATCATATATATAATAAACGCAATAAGTTGCGTTTATATAATAGTTGTAGTGCATTTAAAATAAGATGCTAAGAAGATTATAATAGATGAGAACTTATCCAGAAAACATTAAAGAACTAGAAAAAAAACACAGTTTTAGTTTTCCTTTAGATAACAAAAAGTTAGAGCTTATTCATAATAATGTTATTTTACGTAATGATATTGCATACGTATTTTTCAAATCCAGAATCTTAAATTCACTGAAAATGCAAAATCTATTTGAAAACGAATTATCCAGTGAGTCATTTTTGGAGGAAAAATTTAACCAAACGGATAGACTTAAAATTTATAAAGCAATAAAAAATCAGCTTCCTCTGCCAATTAGTGAGAAAAAGAAATTGAGTTTATATTCTTTGTTTAAGTTAAATGAAAAACCAAAAATCGATACTAGAGTATTAACAATTAAAGCCTTAATTTTTGATTTAATCAAGCAAAACAGATTAACTATTAAGAGGGAATTTGAAACATTTTTTAAAAATGAACTTGATAACTTAAAATACTAAAACGACACTACAACAAAACCTAAACACTATTAAAACGCAGTTTAGTCAAACGTTACATTTTATTAAAAAAACATTGATTATATAATAATGATAGGAGAATTACTAAAAATGTATAATATCGATAATTGGAGCTATCTTAATATCAATGAAAAAGTTTTAAAAGAGCATTATAAATGGATTAATATAAACTTCCCAGTTGATTTAAATTATCCTTGGGCAGTTAGGAACGATATTCAAAAATTATTTCATTTATGCATTTCATTCAAATCTAAAAATGAAGTCTTAGATTGGATTGACACCAATTTGAATGTAAAGCTAAATAAAATCCATTTAAAAATGATTGACTCTTTCTGCTATTCAAAAGAACTAACAAATAATAACTTAGACTCAATAATTGACAAAACCGATAACTTATTATTATTAAATTTTATTCACTCAACACTTGAAAGAGCATTATTATGGTATGACCCAGAGCCTTGTTGGCCAAGTGATTTTTTCTATATCCTTCGAATTGGAAAAGCAATAATCAATCAATCAAATAAAACAGAATTAATAAGCACTCCTTCTTTAAAAGCTAAAGGAGTAGATCTAGTTTCAACGGATGAACATACTCACGTATTTTATAAATTTCAAAATATCTGTTCACAACTCCAAGAAAATAAAATTTATTCCGATATCAAAACTATAGCTAAACAATCACATGCTGCGCTTATTAAGTCAATAGAACTTTTTCTAGAACATAGAATTTCGACATTAGATGAAATTAAATTTGAAAGAAAACTCGATAATATAATAGATATTGAAACTTTGTGGTGCAAATCAATAATTGAAAAAAAACTAAATAACACTACTAAAAGTAAAATCACTACAAACAAAGCCCATTAATTGAAGCAGTTAATAACCCCGTGAATAACTAAAAAATTAAGTACAGATTTTACTAAAAGAATACCACTAAAAAACTTAAATTTGCTTTTTTTAAAAACAACACACTAACAACACATATAATGATTCATTTCTTCGGAAACCAAAACAGTAAAGTATTTGCTGTTCAAGCAACAAAAGAATTATCAACCGAAACCATTTCTAAGCTTAACTGGCTTTTTGGCAATCAACCTAAAATAAACGCGGCGTCTCTAGACGCTTTTTTTATTGGGCCACGTGCTGCAATGATTACGCCTTGGAGTACTAATGCCGTAGAAATTACTCAGAATATGGGTATTGAAGGTATTATTAGAATTGAAGAATTTGAAGCGTCTACAGCAGACTTTTCAGACTTCGACCCTATGATTTCTGAGAAATTCAATAGCTTAAATCAGGAGATGTTTACCATCGACGTTAAACCAGAAGCGATTTTAAATATCGAGGATATTTCTGCATATAACAGTCAAGAAGGTTTATCCTTAAGCGATGAAGAAGTTGCTTATTTAGAAGGCGTTTCAAAAAAGATTGGTCGTCCGTTAACAGATTCGGAAGTTTTTGGATTTTCACAAGTAAATTCAGAACACTGTCGTCATAAAATCTTCAACGGTACTTTTGTTATCGATGGTGAAGAAAAACCGACATCACTTTTCAAATTAATAAAAGAAACCTCGAAACAACATCCTAACGACATTGTTTCAGCATATAAAGATAATGTGGCTTTTATAAAAGGTCCAAAAGTAGAGCAGTTTGCACCTAAAACGGCAGACAAGCCAGACTTTTATACTACAAAAGATTACGACTCCGTTATCTCATTAAAAGCAGAAACACATAACTTCCCAACAACTGTTGAGCCTTTTAACGGTGCTGCAACAGGATCTGGAGGAGAAATTAGAGATAGACTAGCTGGAGGAAAAGGTTCTTTACCATTAGCCGGAACTGCCGTTTACATGACATCTTACTCTCGTTTAGAAGAGAACAGACCTTGGGAAAACGGTATGGAAGAACGTAAATGGTTGTACCAAACCCCAATGGATATTTTAATAAAGGCTAGTAATGGAGCATCAGACTTTGGAAACAAATTTGGGCAACCTTTAATCTGTGGATCGGTATTAACTTTCGAGCATGAAGAAGAGGCTAGAAAACTAGGTTTCGATAAAGTAATTATGCAAGCAGGAGGAATTGGTTACGGTAAAGCAGACCAAGCCTTAAAAGACACACCAAAAGAAGGTGATAAAATAGTAATATTAGGAGGAGAAAATTACCGTATTGGTATGGGTGGTGCTGCCGTATCTAGTGCAGATACTGGTGCTTTTGCCTCTGGCATAGAACTTAACGCTGTACAACGTTCTAACCCAGAAATGCAAAAACGTGCTGCAAATGCTGTACGTGGTATGGTAGAAAGCGATGAGAACTTTATTGTATCTATTCACGATCATGGTGCTGGTGGACACTTAAACTGTTTAAGCGAATTAGTAGAAGATACAGGAGGACACATCGATTTAGATGCTTTACCAGTTGGTGACCCTACCCTATCGGCAAAAGAAATTATTGGTAATGAGTCTCAAGAACGTATGGGATTAGTCATTGCCGAAAAACATATAGAAACATTAAACAACATTGCAGAACGTGAACGTTCGCCAATGTACACTGTTGGTGATGTTACAGGAAACGACCGCTTTACATTCGAGTCTAAAACCAAAGGCGACAAGCCAATGGATTTAGCCTTAGAAGACATGTTTGGTAGCTCGCCTAAAACCATACTAACCGATAAAACGGTTAATAGAAATTATAAAGACCTTGCTTATAATGCAGATAATATTTTGCACTATTTAGATCAAGTATTGCAATTAGAAGCTGTAGCTTGTAAAGACTGGTTAACAAATAAAGTAGACCGTTGTGTTGGTGGTAAAGTTGCCAAACAACAATGTGTAGGTTCATTACAAATACCACTTAACAATGTTGGTGTGATGGCTTTAGATTATAAAGGGAAAGAAGGTATTGCAACGTCTATTGGACATTCCCCTATTTCTGGATTAATAAATCCAGTAGCGGGAAGCCGTAATAGTATTACAGAAGCCTTAACCAATATTATTTGGGCACCTTTAAAAGATAATTTACAATCGGTATCATTATCTGCAAACTGGATGTGGCCATGTAAAAACGAAGGTGAAGATGCGCGTTTATACGAAGCAGTACAAGCCATTTCGGAATTTGCTATAGATTTAGGAATCAATGTTCCTACAGGGAAAGATTCGTTATCTATGAAACAGAAATATCCTAACGAAGATGTTATTTCCCCGGGAACCGTAATTATTTCGGCAGCAGCAAACTGTAACGCTATTTCTAAAGTAGTAGAACCTGTTTTTAATAAAAATACAGGCGATATATATTACATTAATATCTCTCAAGACGATTTTAAACTAGGCGGAAGTTCTTTCGCGCAAGTATTAAATACTATTGGTAACGAGGCACCAAATGTAAAAGATGCAGGGTATGTAAAAACGGTATTTAACACCATTCAAAATTTAATAAAAGACGACCAAATTGTAGCAGGACACGATGTTGCTTCTGGTGGTTTAATTACAACCTTATTAGAATTATGTTTTGCAGATGTTAATTTAGGTGCTGAGTTAGATGTTACTGCTTTAGCTGAAAAAGATTCTGTAAAGCTGTTATTTTCTGAAAACTCAGGAATCGTCATTCAATCTAAAGATGCATCAATAGAAAACGTGTTATCTGAAGCTGGCATAGCATTCTTCAACATAGGAAAAGTTACAGAAAGTGATACCTTAAGTATTATTAACCATGCTGAAGTGTATACACTAACTGTGTCTAGATTAAGAGATGTTTGGTACAAAACGTCTTATTTATTAGATCAAAAACAAACCGCTAATAATCTAGCTGAAGCCCGTTACACTAATTATAAAGCACAACCTTTAAAATATACATTCCCTAATCACTTTACAGGGAAATTAGAGGACGTCATTGCGAACGCAGTGAAGCAATCTCATACTAACGAAGAGATTGCTACGTCGCTTACTCCTCGCAATGACGGGAAACGTCCTAAAGCAGCTATTTTAAGAGAAAAAGGCTCTAACAGTGAGCGTGAAATGGCAAATGCAATGTACTTAGCTGGTTTTGATGTGAAGGATGTACACATGACTGATTTAATTTCTGGTCGTGAAGATTTAAAAGATATTCAGTTTTTAGGAGCCGTTGGTGGTTTCTCTAATTCGGATGTTTTAGGGTCTGCAAAAGGATGGGCAGGTGCCATTAAATATAATGAGAAAGCCAATAAAGTAATTAACGATTTCTTTAAAAGAAAAGACACGTTATCTGTAGGGATTTGTAATGGTTGCCAATTATTTATGGAATTAGACCTTATAAATCCAGAGCACGATGTACATGGAAAAATGATACATAACGACTCTAAAAAACACGAAAGTTCATTTACTTCTGTAGCAGTTCAGAAAAACAATTCTGTAATGTTATCCTCGTTAGAAGGTTCTACTTTAGGGGTTTGGATTTCTCATGGAGAAGGAAAATTCAGTTTACCAAAAACAGAAGACCAATATAACATTGTTGCAAAATATGGTTACGAAGGTTACCCGAACAATCCAAATGGATCAGACTTTAACACCGCTATGTTATGCGATACAACAGGTCGCCATTTAGTAATGATGCCACACATAGAGCGTTCTACGTTTCAATGGAACTGGGCAAATTACCCAGAAAACAGACAAGACGAAGTATCCCCTTGGATAGAAGCTTTTGTTAACGCAAGAGTTTGGGTGGAGAAGCAATAATATTAGTTCGTTTATAAAAATAAAAGAAGCAGCTATTAGCTGCTTCTTTTGTTTTGTATGCATACAATATAATTAACTGAAAATAAAATACATAAATAATTATATTCATTATTAAAAGGGTAGTTTCGCAAAAAACTATCCCTACATGAAAAAACTAATTACTCTCACTACAATTCTATTTAGTATTGTAATAACTGCACAGGTACCACAAGGTACTAGTAATCAAACAACACAAAATACGAATGAAAACCCCAGTATAAATGCAGTAACCTTTACATCTGAAGTCGATGGTATTTGTGTTAACGCAGGCATTCAAACTGGTCTCAGTGGCGGGCTACCTATTGGTGGTTATTATCATGGAACAGGTATTACTGATGATGGTAACGGAATGACTTATACTTTCGACCCTAGTGCTACTAATGTAGGTCCAGGAGTACATTATAACGCTTACACCGTAGGTAATGAAACGGCATCAGATTGGGTAGAAGTCTTTGCCCCTTCTTTTCTTGTTTTTACTGCGCCAAATGATTTATGTATAAATGATGGTATACAAACAAATCTTGGTAGTGGGTTAACAGCTGGTGGCGTATATTCGGGACTAGGTGTTAGTGATGATGGTAACGGAACAACATATTCTTTTAATCCAGCAATAGCAGGTGCCGGTGTACATACAATTACTTATACTTTAACCGATTTAAACGGTTGTACAAGTAGTATTAGTGATGACGTAGAAGTATTTGATTTTACAGTTTCTTTTGTCTCTATCTCTCCTTCTTGTATTGGTGATTCTAATGGAGAATTAACAGCTATAGCTAGTGGTGGTTCAGGAAATTATGTATATACTTGGAACACTGGAAGCCAAGACCCTACATTAACAAATATAAGTGCTGGTGATTATTTAGTAACCGTTGAAGATACAACTATTGGATGTTTTATTTTTAACGCTCCAGTTACTTTAAACAATGGAGCAGATTTAGAAGTGGATTTTGTAGAGTCAGCTCCAACTTGTTTTGGTGATAGTAATGGTTCTTTAACTGCTACGGCTAGTGGTGGAATTTTAGGAGATTATTCTTATCAATGGAATACAGGAAGTACAGATACTACAATAACTAACTTAACCGCTGGCAACTATAATGTAACCGTTACAGATTGGGATGGAGGCTCTATATTTGGATGTTCTAAAAATTTCGAATTTACTTTAAGCGATGGTGTAAATATTCAGGGAATTATTACCGAGACAACAGCTATTAATTGCTTTGGTGACACCAATGGATCACTAACAGTTGCACCTAGTGGCGGTATTTTAGGGAACTACCAATATCTATGGAATACAGGAAGTACCGATGCAACTATATCTAACTTAGCAGCTGGCGACTATAATGTAACCATTACAGATTGGGATGGCGGTTCTGTACTTGGGTGTTCTAGTAATGTTTTAGTTACTTTAAACGATGGTGTTGAAGTTGATGCCCCCTCTAATGTAACAGCAGTTTGTAATTATACATTACCCGCTTTAACTGTAGGTAATTATTTTGACGCCCCAGGCGGTACAGGAACTCCTTATTATGAATACGATTACATTACTGAAGATATTACATTATATGTGTCTGCGGCTAATACTTTATGTTCTAACGAAAATAGCTTTACTATTACTATTACAGTTCCAGAAATAGAAGTTCAAGGTAATGGTCTACCTATTACAGATGGAGATTTTACTCCTGATATAGCAGATGACACACAATTTGAGAACACTTACTTTGGAAGCTTTACTGAACATACTTTTACCATAAAAAATAATGGAAATGAAGACCTTATATTATCTGGAGCTCCATTAATTTCTGTTATTGGAAGTACTGATTTTACAGTAACAATGAATCCAATAACTCCAGTTAGTTCTGGAGGTGGCTCAACAACTTTTACAGTCCGTTATACACCTAGTGCCGCTGGAACTATTAACACTGCTACAATAGCGATAGTTAATAATACCTGCGAAGAAATTGATTATACATTTAGTATAGAAGGATTAAGCTTGGCTCCTGTTCTTTTAAGTCCAACAGTCTATTTACAAGGTGCGTATTTAAATCCTAATGCTGGTGAAGACACATTAATGCGTGATGATTTAAGAGTTGCTTCTTATATTCCTACAACTAGTCCATATACAGATATGCTTACCTGTAATGCAACTGTTTTTAATACAGGTGGAACTTCTGGCACAGGATCAATTAATGATGATATTGTAGATTGGATTTGGGTTGAATTAAGAGACCAAACAGATAACACCTTAGTTTTAGCAAGTACTTCTGCTCTATTACAACGTGATGGAGATATTGTGGCTATTGATGGTATCTCTCCGCTTTCATTAAATGCCAATGCAGGTAATTATTATATTGCTATTAAACATCGAAATCATTTAGGTATAATGAGTGCCAATACATTTGCTTTAACTACAAATACTACAATCTTAGATTTCACAAATGCTGCAGCTTCAATGACTTTTGGTGTAAATGCACAAACCACCTTTGGTATGCCTACTAACATTTTAGGCATGTGGTCAGGAGATGCTAACGGAGATGGTGTACTAAACTACTTAGGAGGACTTTCGGACCTTCCTCTTATAAGAAGTCAAGTCTTCAATGATCCAAATAACTCCGTTTTTGGGGGACCACCAGTAGCCACATACATTTCTGTAGGTTATACAGGAACAGATATCGATTTAGATGGTAACTCTGTTTACTCAGGAGCAATTAATGATGTGTTATATATAAGAAATAATATATTTAACAACCCTTCAAATTCAGTATTTGGAGGACCACCAGTAGCCAATTATATATTTACTCAGCAGCTACCCGAAGGTGCTAATAATTAAGATATAACTTAAAAAAGAATTCTTTATAAACAACATTATCAATAGAACAAGAAGCTTTTGTTAACGCAAGAGTTTGGGTGGAAAAAAATAATCTCCTATAAATTGAGTCGTCCTAAAATAGGTTGACAGATTTAAAATAAATTAAACCAGAGCATTTAACAGCTCTGGTTTTTTGT
>CANLUH010000037.1 GCA_947494205.1 uncultured Flavobacteriaceae bacterium
CAACAAAAAACCAGAGCTGTTAAATGCTCTGGTTTAATTTATTTTAAATCTGTCAACCTATTTTAGGACGACTCATAGTTTTATGTAATTATTATACTATTTCTACAAATAAACCATCATCTGTTTTATTTACTTTGGCAACACCAAGTTTGGTTAAGCCCTTTATGGTTTTATCCCATTTTTTATTACTTAAACCAGATTGCGTTTTTAAATCGTTAAGTGTCATTGGAGATTGTGTTTTTAAAATTTCGAATACCGCTTTTTCTTCATCACTCATAGGTACCGCTTTCTTTTCTGGTCGCATTTGTGGGAAGAACAATACTTCTTGTATAGATTGGTTATTAGTTAAAAACATAATTAAACGATCCATACCAATTCCCATTCCAGAAGTTGGTGGCATTCCATATTCTAAAGCACGTAAAAAATCATGATCTATAAACTCGGTAGCTTCATCATCTCCTTTTTGTGCTAATTTTAATTGATGCTCAAAACGCTCGCGTTGATCAATAGGGTCATTTAATTCAGAATACGCATTTGCAATTTCTTTTCCACAAACCATTAACTCAAAACGCTCTGTTAATTCAGGGTTTTCTCTATGTTCTTTACATAACGGACTCATCTCCTTAGGGTAATCTGTGATGAATGTTGGTTGTATGTAATTACCTTCACATTTTTCTCCAAAAATTTCATCAATTAATTTTCCTTTACCCATAGTATCATCTACGGCAATGCCCATACCTTCGGCAGCAGCTCTAATCTCATCTTCAGTTTTACCAGTAATATCAAAACCAGTAAATTCTTTAATAGAATCTGCCATAGTAATACGCTTATAAGGCGCTTTAAAATCTACTTTGTGATCGCCAAAAGTAGCTTCCGAAGTACCATTTACTGCAATAGCACAATGCTCTAAAAGGCGCTCACAGAAATCCATCATCCAATTATAATCCTTGTAAGCAACATATATTTCCATTGCTGTAAATTCAGGATTATGAGTACGATCCATACCTTCGTTTCTAAAGTTTTTAGAAAACTCATAAACACCATCGAAACCACCTACGATTAAGCGTTTCAGGTATAATTCGTTAGCAATTCTCATGTACAATGGAATGTCTAAACTGTTATGGTGTGTAATAAACGGACGTGCCGCTGCACCACCAGGAATAGGTTGTAAAATAGGTGTTTCTACTTCAAAATAACCCGAGTCGTTAAAAAACGAACGCATGGCATTAAAAAGTTTAGTACGTTTTACAAAAACTTCTTTTACATGTGGGTTTACTGCTAAATCTGCATAACGTTGTCTGTAACGCATTTCTGGATCAGTAAACGCATCGTACACAACACCGTCTTTTTGTTTTGGTATAGGTAAAGGTTTTAATGCTTTACTTAATAATTTAAATCCTTTAACCATAACGGTTTTTTCACCTACTTGAGTAGTAAATAACTCGCCTTCAATACCAATAAAATCTCCTAAGTCTAATAACTTTTTAAAAACATCATTATATAAAGATTTGTCTTCTCCTGGACATATTTCATCTCTATTAAAATAAACTTGTATACGTCCTTCAGAATCTTGAAGCTGTGCAAAAGATGCTTTACCTTGTATATTAATTGCCATTAAACGCCCTGCAATAACTACCTGTTTACCTTCCTTAAACTCCTGTTTGACCTGTTTAGAGGTTTCAGAAACTGGAAATAAATCTGCTGGATAAGGATTAATCCCTAATGCACGTAATTTTGCTAGCTTTTCTCTTCGTACGAGCTCTTGCTCAGATAACTGTGACATAATAATATATATGGTGTATAATTAAGCTTGCAAAGATAAAATTAAAACAGCTGAATTGAAACTAATTTTTTAATAAGAAAAACAACATTGCTGTTTTTTGAAAATTAGCTAGACTTTAATTGTAACAAAAGTAATTATGTCACGTCATATTAGCACATCAATCATTAGTCTACAATAGTGTAGAATTAAATTAAATCAAAATTATTATGAGTTTTTGGAGAGTCTTACTTTCAATTTTATGTCCCCCTTTAGCAGTCTTAGATAAAGGTTGCGGATCTATCGTTATTGTCTTTTTATTATGGCTTTGTGGCTGGGTACCAGGCGTTATCGCAGCATTAGTTATTCTTAACAATCCTAACAGATAAAAAGGTTATCTTTGTAAACCTTATTTAACCCTAAATATAATTGTATAATGAAAAGAATTTCAATTCTATTATCATGCCTTTTTGTATTCATATTAACAAGTTGTCAGTTTTCTGAAGACATTTATATCAATGAAGATGGTTCAGGTAAAATGTCGCTTTCTTTTGATGGTTCACAGTTAATGGAAATGGCAGGAGAAGAAATGAGTAAATCTCAAGAAAAACCTATAGATTCTATAATTAGTTTTAAAGAGTTCCTTGATACTAAAAGCGATAGTATTTCTAAATTGCCTATTGAAGATCAAGAGAAATTAAAAAGCTTAGAACCTTTTAAGATGCATATGGTAATGAACCCAGAAACTTCGGAAATGAAGTTTGATATGTTTAGAGAGTTCGAAAAAACAGAAGACCTAGAAGACATGTTTAAGGCTATGAACAACATTAGTAATATGCAAGGGAAAGGGCCAGCTAAAGCAAATGATTCTAATAATCCATTTTCGTCTTTAGGAAAAAATGGAAGCACAGAACTTAGTTACGCATATAACGGAAAGGTGTTTAAAAGAACAGCAACGGTTATAGATAAAGAAATGCTTAAGCAAATGAACGATAGTCTTAGCGATATGCGAATGATGTTTGCAAGCTCGAAATATAAATTAAATTACCATTTTCCTAAGCCTATTAAATCAGTGTCTAATGAAGAGGCGATGTTTAGTGAAGATAGGAAGAGTGTAACCGTAGAATTTGGTTTTATGGATTATATAACTGATCCAGAATCTTTAAACTTAGAAGTTATTTTAGAAGATTAAAATTGTGAATAAAACAATACAACTACGAGATTTAGGATCTAAAGATTTTAAAGAGACTTGGGATTACCAAGAAGATTTATTTAAAGCAATCATAGATACTAAAATTAAGAATAGAAGAGAAGACGCAGGTTTAGAAACTGATAATCATTTTTTATTCGTAGAGCATCCACATGTTTATACTTTAGGTAAAAGTGGTGATATGTCTAACCTATTATTAAATGAAACACAATTAGTCGAGAAAGGCGCTACGTTTTATAAAATAAATAGAGGAGGAGATATTACATATCATGGTCCTGGACAAATTGTTGGGTATCCTATTTTAGATTTAGAAAATTTCTTTACAGATATACACAAATATTTGCGTCTTTTAGAGGAGATGATTATTCTAACATTAGAAGAATATGGTATTAAATCTGAAAGAAGCCCCGGAGAAACAGGAGTCTGGCTAGATGTAGGAACACCATTTGCTAGAAAAATATGTGCTATGGGTGTTCGAGCTAGTCGATGGGTAACCATGCATGGTTTTGCATTAAATGTAAATGCAGATTTAGGGTATTTCGATAATATTATTCCTTGTGGAATTCGCGGAAAAGCAGTAACGTCTCTTAATGTAGAGTTAGGAAAACAAACAGTAGATGAAGCCGAAGTTAAAGCTAAGTTATTGAAGCATTTTGAAACACTTTTTGAAGCCGAATTTAAGTAGACGTATAGTGTACGTTTACTTAAAAATTTTATTAGTTCATGTTATGTTAATCAATTAATTCTACAGATAAAGACGTGCCAGATAAAATAATAACGTTTGTATTAGATTGGTTAGGTCTTACAGTAAAAGTTTGATTAGCACTACTTACCTTTACATAAGTAACTCTCGTCATTGTTGCAAAATCTGGATTTTGAGATACATCTATATATACTCTTGTTCCAGGAACTTCTGTACCATTTTTTGCTAAAAAGAACTCAACCTCTTCACTACCTCCACCACTAATTTGTTCCATAGAAACCGTGTAAGTAACGCGATACACACCTGCGGTGCTAGTAGAAATAGAGTTACTAGTGGTTGTAACATTTTTTGTAACACTGGTATTAGCTAGATTAAGCGGCGTACCTAGAGTAATGTTATTGTAATTGGTCGCATTATATATTTCACCATAAGATTTCTCTTTTTCAACAGCCATTTTTTGCCATAGAGAGCCATCCCAATACACAAAACCAATACCTATGGCATTAGTCCCAGTTACTGCTTTTGTATTATATACAATGGTTCCTGCTACTAATTCAGATGATGGTTGAGGATTAACTACAGTAGTACTGTCATTATTACCAGTAAGTTCGTAATGTGGAACTAATAAACCGCCATTGTCTGTATTGGATATTTCTAAACTTGCTCTAGGAGTAGTAGTGCCTATTCCAACTTGAGCATTCAAGGTTAACGTCAATAGAAATACTATTGAAAATAAGGAGCTTTTCATTTTTATTATTAGGTTAAGTTATAGCACGTTGCGTTGTCAACACTATCTAAATTAATTAATTAATAGTAAAGATATTGGTTGCTAAAGTGTTTATTTTCAATAACATCGATTAAATGCAGTTAATAACGATAACTATATGGTAGTGAATAGGTATTCTGTTTTTTTAATCGTATTTATTGAGTAACCCAAAATCAGAAGGCGTCCAATAAGCCGCTTTTAGTCCGCTAGACTTATAAAGCTAGTTTCTTAAGCTAATGGAGTTGAATTTACTTTATTATGTGTGAGGGGTGTTGAAGAGATATTGGCTACGAGGAATGATAAAGAAGTTATTTTATTTAGACTTTATTAATATTTTTAATTTTTCGTCGGTATAAAACTTTAATTTAGTAATGTGACCTTTACGATTATATTTCATTTCAAATTTTTCGTTTCCGTTTACATTGTTTACTAATTTAATAACTCGATTATCGGAATTATAAAATACTCTATAATCATATGGAAAATTAGAGCAAATTAAACACCCAGAATAAGAATATCTAATTACTCTGGATAACGAATCGTATACTTTTGTGTAAACCCAATTAGATTCAATATTTTTTTCGACATCATCTCTGGCCCATGTTTGTACAACTTCATTTTTAAATGCTTTATCAATAAATTGTTTTGGTAGGTAAAAAGGAATACTAAAGTTGTCATTGTAAAAATGTAAGTCTAATGTTTTGCCCTTTGTTTCAATTCTTTGTATTGTTTTTTCAGAAAACCTTCCATCATAATCATATTCGATAATATAAAACTTAGTTGTTACATTATTTATAGGGCTAAAACTGAAAGCTGAAAGAATTGTTATGATTAATATAAGATTTATGTTTTTCATATTATATATTGATAATTCTTTTTATAAAATTAGAGGACGTAAAAGCCGAATTTGAAAAGTATAATTGAAGGTAAATAACTTTTTTAATCATATTTATTAAGTAGCCCAAAATCAAAAGGCGTCCAATAAGCCGCTTTTAGTCCGCTAGACTTAAAAGCAATATTAGTCCAAGAATTACATGTTTTTAAACAAGAGTAACTTCCTTTTGCTTTATAAAAGTTATCGTTGCTTGCGTAAGAAACGTTAGGGATTACCACCTTTTTATTATTTTCTAGTTTAAAAGAATTTAGTATAAATGTATTGAGCTTATTTAATTGGTCTTCGCTAATATTAACTTTAATCCAAGTTTTTGTTTTTTGCTTATACCTAGTAACATGCATTAAAGTAGAACTTTTTAGAAACATAGCTTTAAACGCATTACTAAAGGTTAAGTCTCCCCAAGTAGGAGTATTTATAAAAAAGTTTTCGTCGCCCCAGCCAAAGGCAATATAATCTTCATCGTTATTTGTAATGAGTTCTTCTATAAGACTAGAGTTAATGTTTTTCTTTGGAATAACAACATCTAGATGTACACCATTAGTTACTAAGTAGATTGTTTTATTGTTTGTAGGATTAGTGTTTAAATTATCATTTACAGTAATGTTAGATAATATAATTGCTACAATACCATATATAATAGGAAAGGCTAAAATATACGCTATTAATTTAAAAATACGTTTAATCCATTTCATTATAATATATCTATTTGTATAGTAATATTAAAACAAAATAATCTATTAATGAATTTTTTTATAAAGTTTTACAATTTCATTAATAACAAGTTCTGGCCTATCTACCCAAACTTTGTGTTTTGCTTTTTTAGCTAAAATATAGTTGTGTTTTGATTTGTCTTCAAAAGATTTAAGACATTTTCTCCATTTCTCTACTTCAGTTTCCTTAATCATAGGTTGTAGTTCTTCAGCAGCAATTAAAATAGCAGGAATACTTTTTGGTAACTGTTTATTACTCATGTAGTCTGAAATAGAGGCTAAATTTTGTAATACATAATAGAGTCCTATTTTATATTGTTTAATAAGTTGCCAATCGTCTTTAGAAATTGAGTTCACAAAATTTGTAGACCATTCTTTTGTCATAAAACAAGGAAGTACTGTGTCTATGTATATAGCTCCTTTTACTCTTTTTTTATTTCTAAGAGCAAATAATGTAGCATAAAATCCACCAAAGGAGTGGCAAACTATAAATAGGTTTTTCGTGTAGCCTAACTGTTTTAATGCAAACTCTAAGTTTTTAACTTCTTTTTTAAAACCTATATTTAAAGTGTCTATTCCGCTTTTACCAAGTCCAGCTCTGTCGTAAGTTATTAATGTTGCGTCTGTTTGCTTATGTATAGAGTTTAATAAGTCTTCCCAAACAGAACCATCATCACCATTACCAGATTGAAAGAGAATAGGTGTGCCTTTGCCTTTTATTATTTTAAAATGTAATTGATGGTTTCCAACAGTTATAAGTGTATCTATTGTTTGCGATTGTACTTTAATAAATACAAATAGAATTAATAATAGAGCGAAATTATATTTTTGTTGCATAATCATCATCTTTTAAAGATGACGATTATAAATATGTATTGTTACATTACAACCTGTTAGTTATGGAGTAGGCTTTCTAGTTAATTGATATTATACTCCACTCTTCTTCAAGTTCTTTTTTTAGAATAACGTTCTTTTCAATATATTTCTTCTCACCTTTAATAATGAGAGTGAGATTAGCCTTTCCTGTAGAACCATACCGATCAGAATGAGTAGCCATACTTCCTTGTGGAAGAACAGAAAAAGAATGAATTTTTCCGACCTCGTTAGTTAAAGCAGAATCATTTTTAAGAATCGTTTTAGCCGTGCGATATGCTCTAGTATTAGGAAGAATGATAGCCATTAAACCTTTTATTAGAATAGTAAAACAAATAAGTCCAACTAGTATATAACTTAAAACTTTATTTAACCCTTTTTCTGTACGAGCATTAATATCGTTTATAAAAAATTGAGCTATGGTTATTAATAGAAGTCCAAAACCGACTGCTGTGCTTTCCCAGAAAAAATAGATATTAAGAAGTCTAACAATATAGCCAAAGCATATTAAGAATATAGAGATAAAAAAGAGAAGTTTAAAAAAGGGATTAGAATCTTTAATTAAATTAAAATAATGGCTTTTAATAGAGTAGTTCTTCTTGCTTTCTGTATTATCCTCTATAGATTTTTTTGTAATTAATTTTCGTCCTTTAGTTAACCAAAGAATAGGACCGATAAAAGCAATCATAGAAATTAAAACCCATTTACCTTTTGAGTCTTTAAAGTCATTGCTTAAAATTTGAATAATAGCTAAAGAGGTTATTGTTATAGAGCTAAAGGTGATTAAAATTAATAGTAGAGCCAGTAGTATATGCATTGTAATAATTTAAGAGTAAGATAAAGTTGTTAATTCTATATTTTTATTAATTCTTTAGAATGCTTAATTCCGTCCTTAATGATTACATCTTTAAATTAAAAAGCACTAGTTTCATCATTCATCATTCATCATTCATCATTCATCATTCATCATTCATCATTCATCATTCATCATTCATCATTCTATTGCCCTTCCTCATTAAAAAACACTTTATAATAAAACATCTTTTTATCCTCGTCGTACCCTTTTTCTAAATGTTCACTTGCTGCATCAGGGGCATCAATATCTAGCTTTATTTGTATATGAGTATCTAGTTTAATGTCTGTTTTAATCTTTTTCTTTTCCTTGTTAACAACAGCTTCAGCTAAATCAAACTGATTACGTAATACGACATTTAATTCTTTCTCATAGTCTTTTTTATAATCCTCGAACATTTGGATATGTTTTTCCTCTTCAAAAACCTCTTCCTTAAAATTCTCAACATTTACAGTTTCGTTATCTTTAAAATAGTCAATAGTTTTTGCTAGAAATATATTACGTTCTTGCTCACCATAACTAGATTTTAAAACATCCGTAGAAAACTCTTTGCATAAATCTAAATAGTTATGCGTATGATTATTCATATCGTCAGCATACTTAATATTTAAAAAATGATCCGTCCAATATTGGGCATCATAATTATTATTATCTGCACTAAAAATAATATTCCCTTCCATGTCGGTCTGGTTTAAAATTAAACAAGCCTTGTCTACTTTTTTAGAACTTATACCATTTTGTACAAATACATCATAGCTACCACCTTCTAAAAAGGTTTGAAAAAACTTAATCTTACTTTCAATTTTAAAAATTCCAATAGCATTGGTTACCATGTCTCTGTATTCAATACCTTCAAACATAGCAATTAAAACATCTCCAGTTTTTATTTGTGCAGAGTTAGATTGCTCAAATAAATGTTTTACAATGTTTTTAGATGTTTCTACAAAAGTATCTTCGTCTTCTTTAAAGAACTGTCTAGCGTATGAATTAATCTCATTAAGTTCTACATTAGAGTGATGATTAAAACGGTAACTCTGCACTACAGATCCAAACGGACGTAATAAAAAAGGTAACATTAAATTGTAACTTTCCTCATCGAATTGAACCACCTGTTCAGAAAATGCATTTTTAGTATCGTTATGTTTATTACCAACTTTATGGATTATAAATTTAGAAATGCTGGCGTTAGTACGTTTTATCATGTTTTTAAAGTGCTTTTATTGTAAAGTGCAATAGTATAAAATACCCTGCAAAATTTAATTAATCTCGTAAACTAAAATAGAGTTGTTTTCTCCTTTGGTAACAAACTCTAACGAACGGTCTTTATCTATATTATCCAAATCTATAGCCGAATTACCATAAACAGGGAAGTTAGCGATAGACTTTGCTTGGCTGTCAAATAACAAAACCTTTTGCGATTGTAAATCGGTAACCGAAACATAAATTTTATCATTAATATAAAATAATTGAGGTTTGCTATAAGTAGCAAAATCTAAATCTATAGATTTCCCCTTTATAGTTAGTTTGTTGTCGTTTAAAGTTACTAATGTTTTAGAAGTCGCTGTAATGTTATGGCCTTCTGAAAGCTGTAAAGGATTCGTTTTTATAGTCCCAGATTGGTCAATAGACACTAAATTACCATCGATAGTAGTGGTCGTAAACGTGTTTTTATAATTATAAATAGCAGCTTTAGAATACTGTAATTTATTTTTAACCGTAGCTCTAGCCACTCCACGTCTACTTAATATATTTAGTTTATTATCTGTTTTAATTAAAATGAAATCTTTACTACCCATTCGTATATGTTGAGGCTGCGAGTTAATAGTAGCATCAGCGTTTTTAAATTGAAACCCTTTAACCGATTTTCCTTTAGCATCATATAACAGCACCGACTTTCCTTGAGTAACAAACAATCTATAGTTTTTATTCTTGTCATAATCAAAAACCGACAGCGGTTGTGTAATAGCATCATTAAACGCTAAAGGATAACCCGTAACATCTTTACCATCTCTACTAATTAAGTAGACTCGATTAGGTGTAGCAAAAGCTAATTGTAAGCGACCATTTTTATAAATGTCAATCTGTTTAATAGTTCCTAAAACAGGACCTTTTAATTGACGTTTCCAAAGAATACTTCCCGAATTAGAAATTAAATACAATTTATGGTCTACATCCTGTACTACAATCTCTTTACCACGAGTTCGATGATTAGTAACAAAATGAGGCGTGTTTAAAATAGTAGCATCTAGCTTAATATTTAAAACTTCTGTAACCGCATTGCTAACAGCTTTTGTTTTATTCTTTTTAATAATAGCATTAAAATGCGCATAATTAGTATCGTAAATAAACTGAAGCGCAGATGTTTTGTATGCTTTAAAAGACGCCTTTAAATCAGTATTTAAATTAGTCTCTAAAACCCGTTTTAAAGAAGCGGCATTAGCAACATATAAAATAGAAGCGGCACTGCTTAGGTTTGAAGTAGACGACGAATAATAATCGCGAGAAGCAAGTGTTGTTTTATTTTGGTAATTAGCTATAATATTTTGTATGGTGTCTAAACTATTAGCAAACACGAAAAACTGATCGATAATACAATAATAGTTTGCAGTATTAAAAGAGACAAAAGGCGTAAACGTCTCTTTAAAAAGAGTAGGTTTACTAAAACTATAAATAGGAATTTGTCTGTACGTTTCAATAGTATTCTGTTCGCCCAATAAAGCATCTTTAGTACTAATAACATCAATAGAATTTAAAACAAATGCTGTATTGTTGTTTTCGAAAATAGTACCAACCTCTATAATATTATCAAATAAAGGTTGAGTGATACTATCATTTATATTATTAAAAGCATTTAAATTTCCCTTAAAAGTAGAAAACGTATCGAAAGTAAAACTTAAAAAACCATCGCTATTAGAAGGTGCAATTTTAGCCAATTCATTTTCTTGAGGAATAGTGTTTTTAAAAACGTTTATAAGACTATTGGTGGAATCTGTAGCTTTAGTAATACCATTTAAAGCTAATTTGTCCTGAGAAATTTCAGTATCGAAAGCTAAATAATTAGTGAAATCAGAAAAAGGTAAAGCATCAGAATTAAAAAGAGAGGTAATAAAATTATGTTTAGTATTATCAATAACAACAGACAAGTGATTGTTAGTATTAGTTGTTTTTAATAGTTTACTAACCATGGCTGTTTTGTTATCCTTTTTAGAAGACTCTAAAACAGAAGTAAGCATAGTAATATCAGAACTTCCAACCAAAACACTATCTTTAATAGTGGTGAATAAAACCCTATTATTATAGCCAATACGTTTTGTAGTATGTTTACCAGCAATGGTTTCTATAATTTTAACATTAGGAAGCGAATCTGTATTAAAAACAGAAGACGTTAACTTAGTAGCAAAAACATATTGTAAACTATCGTTATTATCTTTTAATAAAGAAATGACTGTAGAATTTGTAGTGTTTAAATGCTTTAAATCCGAAAGTTTATTTGCTAAACCCTTATAACCAGAAGTAGGAGCAATAGCATCAATTAAATCACTATTATTTAAATTACTAGCTAAACTTTCAATAGTATTAACATTTAAAACAACAGAAGCATCTTCCGAAACAAAATCGTAAATAGAAGCATTATTGTTTTCAGTATTACAGCTAATACATAAAAAGCAAAGCAAAAAGCAAAACCAGAGGTATTTCATTATATCGATATAAGATTTCGGTAAAAATACCCATTTGTTTTAGTTTGAAAAAACTAAAGATTTAATTTTAATAAAACTTGTCTCAGCTTTTTTCATTTAACCAATAAAATAAGCTTTTTTAAAAGAAACTTAAAATATTTAATTATTGAAAAAAAGAAACGAGTTCATTTATAAAAGGTTGAGACGAGTTTGTTCATCGGGAAGAAGTTTAAAGCTTTTTCTATGGTATTTAGTAGCACCATATTTTCTAATGGCTTCTCGGTGCTCCCTAGTGGGGTAGCCCTTATTTTGCTTCCAATTATACATAGGGAACTCCTCGTGAATAGTATTCATATAATCATCACGATACGTCTTTGCTAAAACAGAAGCCGCGGCAATACTCATAAACTTACCATCACCCTTAATAATAGTTTCAAAAGGAATGGAATCTAAAGGCTTAAACCTATTACCATCCACAATAATGAATTCGGGAGTAGGAGTTAACTTCAAAATAGAACGTTGCATCGCAATAATAGAAGCATTCAATATATTTATAGAATCAATCTCTTCCTCATAAACATGAGTAAAAGCAAAAGTAAGTGCGTCCGTTTCAATAATTGGCCTTAATAATTCGCGTTTTTTTTCGGTAAGCTGCTTAGAGTCGTTAAGAATACTATTCTTAAAATTAGGAGGTAAAATAACAGCAGCAGCAGTTACTGGGCCAGCTAAGCAACCACGGCCAGCTTCGTCTGTGCCACATTCCAAAGAAATTCCAGAAAAATTTAATTTTAGCATTTATATAAATCTTAACACTATAGTTATATTAAATAGTGTAATTATGTGTTTAAAGATAAAGTTTAAGAGAGTTCATTACTATAAAATGAAAAACCCTTTAAGATATTTCCTATTTTTGGCAAAAATTCCAATAAACGTTAAACACTATTTATGTTTAGGGTTTAAAAATAAATATGATTTGAAGAATAAAATAATTTTAGTAGTCTTTTTATTAAGTTTCTCTGTAATAGCAAATGCACAGAAAACAAAAAATCCAGAATTAAGAACAAAAGATGGAGTAAGCCAAGGCGTAGGAGTAGTAAACGATACCTTACAAAGACGTGGTGGTAAAAGTACCAGTAATAAAAATATAAAAAATAAAGATGCTAAAATAACTGACTACTTAATAATCTCTCAAGCACGAGACACAACGTATGTAGATACAACACTAACCATAAAAAAAGAATACAAGTACAATTATCTAAGGCAAGATAATTTCGAATTAATGCCATTCTCTAACCTAGGCCAAACCTATAATACATTAAGTTACAATTTCGAAGGCACAAGTCTAATGCCAGAATTTGGAGCAAGAGCAAGACATTTCAACTTCATGGAAGCAGAAGACATAAACTACTACCATGTGCCAACACCATTAACCGAACTATTCTATAAAACAGCATTCTCACAAGGACAATTAATAGATGCCTTCTTTACAGTTAATACCTCAAAACAATTTAATCTGTCTGCAGCCTATAAAGGCATGCGATCATTAGGAATATACCAACACATTTTAACAAGTACAGGGAATTTTAGGTTAACTACAAGCTATAAAACTAAAAACAACCGTTATATAGCCAATGCACACTTTGTATCACAAGATTTATTAAATCAAGAAAATGGAGGCTTAACAGACGAAAGTGTCGTTTTTTTCGAATCTGGAGATGACGAATTTAAAGACCGTGGGGTGTTAGAAGTAAATTTCGAAGACGCAGAAAATATATTAAAAGGAAAGCGGTTCTATTTAAACCACTCCTATGCAATAGTAAACCAGAACGATTCAGTAGCAAAAAACAATTTAAACGTAAAACATATTATGCTGTTTAAAGACAAAAACTATACGTTCGATCAAACAACAGCAAATGATTTTTTTGGAAACTCCTTTCAATCCAGACTACTAAGAGATCGTGTAACATTAGAAGAATTACATAATCAAGTACAATTAAACTACTCAAACAACATAGTAGGAGATTTGCAATTCAACGCAAGCCATAACAATTACAATTACGGATACAATAAAATTGTAATCCTAAATGGTAATACAATAACTAATAGACTAAAAGGAGATGTTGTTGCAGTAGGCGGAAAATATAAAAAGAAAATAGGCGGTTTCTTAATACAAGGAGAACTGGGAATAAATGTTGCAGGAGACTTAGATGGAAACTATGTAAAAGGAGAAGCAGCATATCAAATAACAGACGATATTAAGTTGGCGGCACAAATAAATCACAGTTCCAAAGCACCAAATTACAATACCCAGTTAAATCAAAGCGCCTATATAAACTACAATTGGCAAAATAATTTTAACAATGTAGAAACACAACAATTAGCCTTTAATCTAACATCAAGTAAATTAGCAAACATAACAGTAGATGCATCTACAATAAACGATTATGTGTATTTTGGTAAAGACGAATTAGGAGCGGTAAAACCGTTTCAGAATGATAAGTCAATAACCTATTTGCGAGTAAAAGCAAATAAAGAAATAAAGTACAGAAACTTTGCATTAAACAATACAGTAATGTACCAAAATGTAAAAGACGACAATAACACATTAAACGTTCCAGAATTAGTAACACGCAATACATTATACTATTCAAACCATGTCTTTAAAAAAGCAATGTATCTACAAACAGGAATAACATTCAATTATTTTACAGAGTATAACATGAATGGTTACGATCCTCTTTTAGCCGAATTCTATACGCAAAACGATGTAAAACTAGGAGGGTTTCCAAGATTAGACTTCTTTATAAATGCAAAAGTGCGTCAAACCCGTATTTACTTAAAAGCAGAACACATTAATGCAGCCTTTACAGGATACAAATATTATTCAGCACCAAACACACCATACAGAGATTTCGCAGTACGATTTGGATTAGTATGGAATTTCTTTTTATAGAATTTTTTAAGGCGTTCCCTACCCACAAAGCAGAAAAAGCTTTGTGTATAGGTCGGGCTTTCACTACTCGCTCTCTTCGAGGAGCTCAAACAAGTTGTTCAATCCCTAACGCGAGACAGAATAAA
>CANLUH010000038.1 GCA_947494205.1 uncultured Flavobacteriaceae bacterium
CAACAAAAAACCAGAGCTGTTAAATGCTCTGGTTTAATTTATTTTAAATCTGTCAACCTATTTTAGGACGACTCATAAAGATTACTTTACAAAAGGTACAGCAACTCTTAAAGTTCCCCATCCCATATGTAAGTGTACACCATCGTTAGACTTTTCGAAAGCCATAGAAAATGCTTCTAAAGAGTCTTTGTCTTGTGTAGCAGGTACAGTAATTCTTGCCACATCATTTTCTTTTTTGTAGAAGTAGCTACCCCATACATTAAGATCTGTACTTAAAATAACTGTCCATTCTTTATCTCCAGGAATTGTAAATAAAGAGTAAGTTCCTGCTTTTACTGTTGTACCTCCTAATTTCATATCTACATATAAAGTAATTTCAGCAGCTTCGTTTGCTCCTGTTCTCCATACTTTACCATTTTCTGCTAATGTACCTAAATCTCTTCCCTTTAATTGAGGTCTACTGTAAGCTACTTTAACTAGCTTATTAGATTCTTTGTAGCTTGCAGGAAAAGCAGCTACATCCATAGGGCTTTTGTCTAAACCACTAAAGTTTTGTGCATTTACACTAAAACTTAGTAATGTCATAAAAACAAAAGTAATTGCTGTAAAAAAAGTTGATTTCTTCATAATAATATTGTGTTATATTTTGATTATAGCTATTAAGGTCGGAACTGAAACGTGCTCTTTACATTAGATGACAAAAATTAACTAAAGCTTAACAAATTTCTTAGATGTTCGTCCTGCATTATTATGAAAATCTAAAATATAAGTTCCAGAAGGTAAGTCTTCTACAGAGAATGTATAGCGCTTTGTTGTTCTGTTTTTTATAATATCTCTGCTTAATTGTTTTATAAATTTTCCAGTTACAGTATAGAGGCTAATTAATAGGTTGTCATCTGCTTTAAAATTAACAATAAATTCTAGTTGTTTATTTACTGGATTTTTAGTGAGTTGAATGGATAAATCTGCTTTGTATCCAATATTAGAGTTAGTAGTGCTTAATGTTTCAGTAGTAAACTTATAAATAGTTGTGCCAGCTGCATAAGCTAAATCACTATCTATTATAAAAATTCTATTTAGGTTACCTCCAATACCCAAATCGGTCCAAGTAGCGCCACCATCTGTAGTTTCAAAAAAGCCAGTATTGTGTCCGCCCATCCAGCCTTTAGTTTCAGAAATAAAACCAACAGCTTCAATGTCGGATTCTGGAGCGTCAAATGTAGACCAATTAGCACCACCATCTGTAGTCTTTATTAATTTGCCTGGGTTAGGAGCAGAAGCAAATAAAGCACCAAACATAACATTAGGATTGCTATCTAGAATTTGAAGTTTCCAAATATACTCTTCAGCTATATTTGCATTATATATAGTAGACCAAGTAACACCACCATCAGTTGTTTTTAAAACAACGGCACCTGTAGCATTTCTTCCCGTTGCAAAACCATTAAGTTCGTCTAAAAACTTAATTTCTACTAAAGCCGTAGCATAAGCAGACATATCAATATACGTCCAAGTGTCGCCACTGTCTGTAGATTTTATAATATGCGCAGGTTCAAAAAAAGCACCACAACCATAAATAGTAGAGCTACCAACAGCATTTAAACCACATATAGCAGGTGGGTTTGGTGTAATTGTTACTTCGCTCCAATTATCGCCACCATCTGTAGTTTTATAAAATTTACCATTTAATGTTCCTAAAAAACCAATATTTTCATTTAAAAACTCAATGTTTCTAAAATAATGATTGCTACCTAAAATAGTATTATTTAATTGCTCCGTCCAAGTTAAACCACCATCTGTAGTTTTATAAACAGCGGCAAAAAATCCATTTGCTGCCCAGCCTAAGTTATCATTTAAAAAGAAGACATCATCAAAGCGAACGCCACTTGTATTAGAAACAATATTGGGCGCATTCTGCCAAGTCTGTGCAAAAGAACTAAGGCTTAATAAAAGAGCTATTAATTTTATAAATTTCATTTGTTTTTCTTTTTCAGATTGTGGAAATCTGCTGTCAACTTTCAGTTTACAAAGTTACTATACTATTTTTTATAGGTTTTAGTTTTATATTTTATTTAATATAGGCTTTAAAGTTTTAAAATGTAATTATTAATTGATTTTATGTTTTTAAAATGAAACATAAAAGTCATATTTGCTATGTAAATAATAATAAAACGAATTAAAATATATAAGTTATGTGTGGAATTGTATGTGCTTTCGACCTTAAACAACCAGTAGAAGAATTAAGACCTCAAGTTTTAGAACTATCTAAAAAAATACGTCATCGTGGGCCAGATTGGTCTGGAATATATAGTGATGATAAAGCTATCTTAGCACACGAGCGTTTAGCTATTGTAGATCCAGCATCTGGAAAACAACCCTTATTTAGTCCAGATAAAAAACTAATTTTAGCTGCTAATGGTGAAATTTATAACCATAGAGAACTACGTAAACAGTTTGAGGGGAAATACGAGTTTCAAACTGAAAGTGATTGTGAAGTTATTTTAGCATTATACCAAGAAAAAGGCGTGGACTTTGTAGATGAAATGAATGGTATTTTTGGTTTTGCTATCTACGACACAGAAAAGGATGAGTACTTTATTGCTAGAGACCACATGGGAATTATTCCTCTATATATTGGTTGGGATCAAAACGGGACATTTTATGTCGCTTCCGAATTGAAAGCTTTAGAGGGTACTTGCACAAAAATTGAATTATTCCCGCCAGGACATTATATGTCTAGTAAAGATGGAGAGTTTGTGAAATGGTGGAAGAGAGATTGGACAGAATACGACGCTGTAAAAGACAACGAGACAAGTATTGCAAAAGTAAAAGAAGCACTAGAAGCAGCTGTGAAACGACAATTAATGAGCGATGTGCCTTATGGTGTATTATTATCTGGCGGATTAGATTCTTCGGTAACGTCTGCTATTGCTAAAAAATATGCGCAAAAACGTGTAGAGAGCGATGGTGCAACAGATGCTTGGTATCCGCAATTACATTCTTTTTCTGTTGGTCTAGAAGGGTCACCAGATTTAGCAGCAGCACAAAAAGTAGCTGACCATATTGGTACAGTACACCACGAAATAAAATTTACCATTCAAGAAGGGTTAGATGCTATAAAAGATGTTATTTATAACATAGAAACTTACGATATTACAACTATTCGTTCTTCTACACCAATGTATTTAATGGCGCGTGTTATTAAATCTATGGGGATAAAAATGGTATTGTCTGGCGAAGGAGCAGATGAGATTTTTGGAGGGTATTTATACTTTCATAAAGCGCCAGATGCCAAGGAGTTTCATGATGAGACTGTGCGTAAATTAGATAAATTACATATGTACGATTGCTTACGTGCTAACAAAAGTTTAGCTGCTTGGGGTATAGAAGGACGTGTGCCATTTTTAGATAAAGAATTTATAGATGTTGCTATGAGTATTAACCCACAAGATAAAATGATTAATGGAGAACGTATGGAAAAATGGGTAGTTCGTAAAGCATTTGAAGATATGTTACCAGAAAGTGTGGCTTGGAGACAGAAAGAACAATTTAGTGATGGTGTAGGTTACAGTTGGATCGATACTTTAAAAGATTTAGTAGAAAAGGAAGTAACGGACGAGCAAATGGAAAATGCAAAATACAGATTCCCTATACAAACGCCACAAAATAAAGAAGAGTTCTACTACCGTTCTATTTTCGAAGACCATTTTCCTAGCGATACTGCGGCGTATAGTGTGCCACAAGAACCAAGCGTAGCTTGTAGTACAAAAATAGCATTAGAGTGGGATGAAGCTTTTAAAAACATGAACGAACCTTCTGGTAGAGCCATTGCAAATGTGCATGATTCTGCTTATTAAAAATGTAAAACATGTAAACAGAAGTTAAACCCGTATTCTGCATTAGAAAATCTATTACGTATTGGAAATTACTTCAAAACCAAACGCTTCGCTGTACTTTTTAATTTAACCATAGCGGTGCTATGATAAAATTAAGAAAGCACTTGGTTTTATTGTACTTTCATTCCTCATGACGAAGTTCTAATGCATAACTCGGGTTAAAACAAGGTAGCTTCAATGTTTTAAAATTGGATAATTAATTAAAAAAGACCAATCTAAATAGATTGGTCTTTTTACTGTATAAATAAGGAAGTTTTTATTTCTTAACTAGCTTTTTTGTAGAAGTTTTACCTGATTCTGTTTCTATAGATATAAAATAGAACCCATTAGGTAAATCTGCAATTGAAAGTGATGTTGTATTTTTATTTACTTTCAATACTTCTTGTCCCGCAACATTTACAATTTTTATATGCTTTAATGTTTCGTTATTATTAGTTAAGATACTAATGTAATCTTCAGCTGGATTTGGAAATAACTGGAAATCATTATCTAGTGTATTAGTTACAGTAGATAGCGTGTTTGGCGTGTTACGTTCTAATACTTCAGTATTTTCATTTATGCCAAGAAATCCAGAAACAAGATTAACATTGCTATATCTAAACACTAAATCGTTACTCGTATTATCGTAATAGAAATAAGACGTTTGTGTTAATGTTCCTATATTATTAAAAATAGGAGGAATACTAAACGATAATGATTGTTCTAGTTTTAAACGTGTTACATTTCCGTTATAAGTTCCAGTTCCTGTGTTATTTAAACTTAATGAACCATATGCATCTACGCTAATAGATATAGTACCAGTAAAGGTTCCATTAGTTCCTTGATATGAAAAAGTTCCAGCGACAGATTGATTTAAAGAACTATAACCAAAACTTAAAGGGAATAAACCTATAAAAGCATTTGTTGTAGCGTAATTTAGTATAATGTCGCCTTGAGAAATCCCCGTTATTGTAGTACCATTCGTATCCTCCTTTAAAAAAGTGTTGTTTACTGTTGGTGTCATGCCTTGCGAAGTTGTAGATAATACTTCTGTAGTACCAGGGTAAGTCGTTGTTTCAGCGGCTGTAGGAGCAGCATAGGTGTCTACATTTGTTCCCGCTGCTGTTAGGTTGCTAAAAGCCCATGTAGCATTTGCGCCATCCGTAGATTGGTCTATAGCTGGCGTGGAAGTTACGACTGTAAAATTAGTCATAGGAGCACTATTAAAGGAAGCAATAGGTGTTTGAGAAAAACAGATGCTACAGCATAGTGTAAAAAGTAAAAGTAATTTTGTTTTCATAATGTAGAGATGAAATATAGATTAATTAATTGGTTCAAAATTACTAAAAAAGGTGCTTATACAATTAGCGTTATAACCGATATTTTAACCGTATAGCTTTTTTATATTTAAGGTAATTAATATCTAAAAAAATAATGTATTTTTTATTAAGTGTTGTAAAACCTCTATATGATAGATAGGCAGCATTAAAATGACGTGTAAAAAACGAAGATTAGGCTGTAGATTTGCTTCATCAAAACGTTTTAAAATGAAACAACAAACGCTTAAAGAGAATTTACGATATCAACGAAAGTTGATAGGATACATGCAAGATGAACTTTAAGAAAAAACAACTGTTGGTGTGCGTACTATTCAGCGTATTGAAAAAGGTGAAGTACAGCCACATTTACAAACTATAAAATTATTAGCCGTTGGTTTATCATCTTTATTATTTTAAAATAATGGTTAGCGTGTTATTTAGGCTCTTTTTTAATCTACCTTTACATTTCAACTATAAAGCGGTTTGACCTTTACAACAGATTGTCTTTATCTTAAAAAAGATAAGTTATGAAGGATCAATGCTGTTTATACTATTTTTTTAAAGGTATTCTACTTCATTAGTGCAATTTCAATTTGAGGAAATTATCTCAAGTTTTTTGGAAAAACGTGTAGGTATAGCAAATGAATTTTTAAATGCAGATTTAGCGTTTCATTTGAAATCGAATTTAGTATCGCTTTATGAAAAAGAAGCTTTAAAGCTAGCAGGACTAGCAAATAATCATGCGCTTAATCATAACGAAAAGATAAGGAGTGATAAGATTTTCTGGTTAGATAAAGCAGATAATAATCACCATGAACTTTTGTTTTTCGATTTAATTGATGCTTTTGTACTCTATTTAAATAGTACGTGTTTTACCGCAATAAAAAGTTACGAATTTCATTATGCATTATATGAGCAAGGTGCTTTTTATAAAAGACATTTAGATCAATTTAAATCGAATAATAGTAGAGTGTTCTCTATTATTATGTACTTAAATGAGGGGTGGATTAAAGAAGATGGAGGCGAGTTGAAAGTGTACCAAGAGCAAGAGATTCAAATAATATCTCCAGAAAATCAAAAGTGTGTGTTCTTTAAAAGTAATGAGATAGAACATGAAGTATTAGTAACTAATGTCTCGCGTATGAGCATTACAGGATGGCTAAAAACAGCATTATAGATTTATTGTAATACATGTTTTTAGATTTATCTAATCTCAAAATAATCCATTTTGTCACCAACTTCTAGTAACCATTTTTCTGCAAAGCCTGCATTAACTTCTAATACAAATTGAGCTGGTGCGTTAGAGGGTAGAGAACCTTCATTAAAAGGTTCTGCATTTTCTTGAAAACTAACAACTGTTTTATTATTATCTAGAAATATTAAATCTAAAGGAATTCGTGTATTTCTCATATAGAATGATCGTTCTCTTAAACCAGGAAAAACAAAAAGCATTCCTTGATTAGGTTTCATAGATTCACGATACATCAATCCTGTTTGGATTTCCGATTCTGTTTTAGCGATTTCTATATCTAACTTTGTTATTATTGTATCATTTGTACCTTTAAATAAGGTGAGTTCTCCTTCCTTCGTAAAAGTAACTTCTACTTGTTTTATTACTTTTTTGTCCTCTTTACAAGAATTAAACAGTACTGTAAAACAGATTAAGAGTGTAGCTAAGAGATTTAGTTTTTTCATTAGAATGAGTATTGAATACAGCTTATAATATTATACAACAGGTGTTTTAGGTTTGTAAACAAACATAAAATAAAGACCTATTAAAATAAAAGGGATACTTAATATTTGTCCAGTGTTCATTCCCATAATCCAATCTTCACGACCTTCAACTTGTGCTTCTTTAACAAATTCAACAAAGAATCTAACTGTCCAAAGCAACACTAAAAATAAACCAAATAGAAATCCCGTTTGTTTATCTTTATCTGTCTTTAAGTAGAAATATAGAAGGATAAGGAATACAAAAATATAACAGAAGGATTCGTATAATTGTGCAGGGTGCCTAAAAGGAACAGCCTCTAATAAAGTCTGAAATTTAGGATTATCGGTTACCGCTTGATAGGCTTTTTTGTAATCATTAATACCTGTCAACTTAGTAATTTCTCTTTTGTTATAATATTCTTGAACAAAACGAACACCTAAAGAAGAATCAGTTACTTTTCCTATAATTTCCGAATTAATAAAGTTGCCTATTCTAATAAATACAGCACCTGAAGCTACAGGAATTACTACACGATCTAAAATCCACATTAAAGATTTATACCTGTATTTTTTTCGGTACAAATACATGGCTACTATAATACCTATAGCAGCACCATGGCTTGCTAAACCAGAAAAGCCAGTGAATTCGAACTTAGGATTAAACCTAAAAGGTAAGAAGACACTAAAAAAGTCTTGGGAAAATAATTCTGGCTGATAAAAAATAACATGCCCTAAACGTGCACCTAGCATTGTAGCTAAAACAGTATAAATAAAAAGAGGATCTAGGTTTTCTAAATTAATCTTATCTCTTATAAAAATACGTTTCATAATATGCCATCCCAAAATAAAAGCAACAACCCACATTAGGCTGTAAAAATGTATTTTGAAATTTCCAACGATATCTATTCCTGTTAAAGGATTCCAATCGAATTGTAGTAAGTACATAAATTTGTTTTTATGTTGTAAATATATGATTTTGGATAGTATTCTAAGTTCAATTTAATAGCTTTTTAACCAAAGTAACATTTTATGGTTATAAAAAACAGAATACTTGTTGCTATTACATTAGCAGTTTTAATCTTCTTTTTTTTCTGGAACAGGGTCGTAACCTTTTCCTCCCCACGGGTGACAGCTAAAAATGCGTTTAATAGACAAAGCACCACCTTTTAGCAGTCCATGCTTTAGTAAGGCCTCTTTTGTGTAATGGGAACAAGTAGGTTGATACCTGCAAGTTGCTGGCGTAAAAGGAGAAATAAAGGTTTGGTATATTTTTATGATAAACAAAAAAGGCTTAATTAAAATCTGTTTCATAGTGTTTTAATTTAAGCCTTCTTAATTATTTATTAATGTGTTATTATTTACTAGTTTGTTGTAAACGTAGTACCATCTTTTCCATCGTTAAGCTGTATTCCAACTTCAGCCAATTCATCTCTAATTTTATCTGAAAGTGCAAAATCTTTATTTGCTCTAGCTTCTTGTCTTAATTTAATAAGTAAATCTACTGCGCCTGCTAGTTTATCTGTACCAACAGCTTCTTTAGCGTCATTTTTAAGTCCTAAAACCTCAAAAGTGAAAGCATGTATAGTTGTCGTTAAAAGATTTAAGTCTTCCTTAGTAATCGTAGCACTACCATCTTTTAATTGATTAATATATTTTACAGCTTCAAATAAATGCGCAATAAGTATAGGTGAATTAAAATCATCATTCATAGCATCGTAACATTTCTGTTGCCATTCAGTTACGTTAAATGAAGATGATGAAGCCGTTTTTATGCTTTCTAATTCATTAATACCGTCCATTAAACGATTATAGCCTTTTTCACTTGCTGCTAAACCATCATCTGTTAAATCTAAAACGCTTCGGTAAGACGACTGTGCTACAAAAAAGCGAATAACACTAGGCGCATAAGCTTTACTGAAGAACTTGTTGTTACCAGAAAGTAATTCGTCTGGATTAACAGTATTTCCTGTAGATTTAGCCATACGCTGTGCGTTTAAATGTAACATGTTAGCATGCATCCAATAGTTTACAGGCGATTTTCCTATAGCCGCTTCATTTTGTGCAATTTCACATTCGTGATGTGGGAATTTTAAATCCATTCCACCACCATGAATATCAAACTGGTCTCCAAGATATTTTGTGCTCATGGCTGTACACTCTAAATGCCAACCAGGAAATCCATCACTCCAAGGAGAAGGCCAACGCATAATATGTTGTGGTTCGGCTTTTTTCCAAAGGGCAAAATCCTGAGGGTTCTTCTTGTCACTTTGTCCGTCTAATTCACGAGTATTGTGTATTAAATCTTCAAGCTTTCGTTTACTTAGTTTACCGTATTCGTTAGTTTCATCGAACTTGTGTACATCGAAATACACAGAGCCATTAACCTCGTAAGCAAAACCATTATCAATAATTGTTTTTATTAATTCAATCTGCTCTATAATATGGCCAGTTGCCGTTGGTTCTATACTAGGTGGTAAAAAATTAAATGTTTTTAGAACATTATGAAAATCTACAGTATAGCGTTGTACTACTTCCATAGGTTCAATTTCTTCTAAACGTGCTTTTTTTGTTATTTTATCTTCT
Source organism: uncultured Flavobacteriaceae bacterium (assembly GCA_947494205.1). Taxonomy (GTDB): domain Bacteria; phylum Bacteroidota; class Bacteroidia; order Flavobacteriales; family Flavobacteriaceae; genus JAHDHI01. The sequence continues at coordinate 9,491 of CANLUH010000038.1, forward strand.
CCTACATCGGCATCATTTTCCAAATGTCCAGCATCGGTTATGTTTCTTACGTAACGAACTTTGTAACCTAAATGTTTTAGGTAACGAAAAACCATATCAAAAGACATAAACGTTCTTACATTTCCTAAATGTACATTACTATATACTGTAGGTCCACAAACATACATACCCACATAACCATCATTAATAGGTTTAAAGGTTTCTTTAGTTCCACTTAAAGAATTATATATTTTTATTTGCTGGTTTTGATATAGCTGCATGTAATACTGTGTTTTTTAGATTAAAATTTTGTATCTAATTTAATATAATCTAAGAATTCTCTTTTTGTTTCTTTGTTTTTAAATTGTCCGCCAAATTCTGAAGTGACCGTGCTACTTTCAATATCACGAATACCACGAGAATTAACACACAAGTGTTTAGCATCTATAACGCATGCCACATCTTCTGTTCCTAAAACGTCTTGTAATTCTTTAACAACTTGTATTGTTAAACGTTCTTGAACTTGTGGGCGTTTTGCAAAATAATCTACAATACGATTCATTTTAGACAAACCTACCACGGTACCATTAGAAATATAAGCAATATGTGCTCTACCTACTATTGGTAATAAATGATGTTCGCAGGTTGAATAAACAGTAATGTTTTTTTCAACAAGCATTTCACCATACTTATACTTATTGTCGAAAGTAGAAGCGCTAGGTTTTTTCTCAGGATTTAAACCGCCAAAAATTTCATTAACAAACATTTTAGCGACTCTATTGGGAGTCCCTTTTAAACTATCGTCTGTTAAATCTAATCCTAACGTTTCCATTATGTGTTTTACATCTGCTTTAATACTTTCAATTTTATCTTTGTCAGATAGATTGAAGGCATCTTTTCTTATAGGAGTTTCAGCAGAGGTACCTACGTGATTTTCTCCAATATCATCGTAGTTTTCTTTAGTATTATCAATTTTCATTTATTCAAAAAAGAATTAAGGGCACAAAGATAAGTAATAAAAAAATCATAGTTAAACAGGTAGGAGTTTTTAAATTAAAATTGTCCTATACTTATAGGGTAGAATTTATTAACAAAATGTTAATTTTTTTTTACTACTTTTAAAAGCTAAAATATATACCAAAATGAGATTAAAATTACTTTATGTTTTATTAGTGTTTTTTTCTGCAAATGTGCTTACTTCTGAAGCTCAAAACGCTAGTAAAAAAGCATTAACCCAAGTCCAGTTTGCTGATAACGTAAATGCTCCTTTAACATCTATGGAGATGACTATTTTAACGGAAGCTTATGGCGAAAATTTAGAAAGTTTAATTCTTAGTAAACCACAACGGTTGAAAGATGTAAAACATTTACTGCGAAATAGACTTCAAATAGTAAATGCTAAAAATAAAGATGTATCTCCTTTTCCATTGGTGTCAAGTCAATCTGTATTTAAATATTACAAAAAAAGTTTTTCTAAAAATGTACTATACCAAGGGTTAAATTTTAACCCTTTACAGTTTAATTTGAATTTTTATTCTAAGGAAGCTACTACCTACAGAATAGATAATACTAATTACATATTAATCATTAAGCCTCAACATTAAAAAAATAGAGATGAAAAAAATTACATTATTACTTTTATTGTTTTCAAGTTTTGCATTCTCTCAAGATATTTTAATGCAGAATGGTACATTTACACAATGTTCAGGTACATTTTATGATACAGGTGGTACTGCTGCCAATTATGGTAATGGGGAAAGTTTTGTATTAACAATATGCCCAGATGCAACCGATAATATTGTACAATTAAACTTTACAGCTTTTAGTACGCAAGCCAATTTAGATACTATGACCATATATGATGGAGATAGTACGGCTGCACCATCATTAGGAACTTTTTCTGGAGGAGGTGCTGCTAATAGCCCAGGTTTAGTAGAAGCTACTACGACAAACCCAACAGGATGTTTAACTATAGAGTTTATTAGTGATGGTTCTGGTAATACTACAGGATGGGCAGCAACAATCTCGTGCTTTTTACCATGTCAAGATATTACAGCTGTTATAGATAGTACAGTGCCAGCACTAAATGGAGCAGGTAATGTAGAAGCAGCAGTAAACGAAACGATTACATTTAATGGTAATGGAGTATTTTCAAATTCAGGAGCTGGAGCGACTTATGCTTGGGATTTTGGAGATACTAATACTGGAACAGGACAAACAACAACGCACACATACACTGCGGCTGGTATTTATGATGTTACATTAGTAATTACAGATACAAACCCTAATGGTTGCCAAAGTACTAATAATATTAATTTACAAGCTATTATAGGCGCGTCCAGTCCAGGGAATCCTAACGTAGATGCTGGACCAGATGTGTCTGTAGATTGTACTTCAGGCTGTGTTGATATAACAGCTTCTTTTTTAGATATTGGAGAAACAGATACTTATAATATTAATCAAATTGTATTTGTACCACCGTTTCCTTTTAATGGGCTAACAAATTCTATTAATACTAACATTGATGATAATTGGTCGGGTGTTGAAAATTTACCTTTTGACTTTTGTTTTTTTACTAATACTGAAACTCAATTTCAAGTAGGGTCTAATGGTGTTATTCGATTTGATGTAGATGCAGGAGATACAAGTAATGGATATGCATTAGCTCAGACCGATGATTTACCTAATAATACAAATCCAACATTAGCAGAGGCTAATATATTTACACCTTGTCATGATATTGACCCGTCTGTAAATAATACAAATGAGATTAGATGGGAAATTATTGGTACAGCACCAAATAGAGTGTTAGCCGTTTCATATTTTGAAGTACCGCTATTCTCGTGTAATGCACTGGAGGCGACGCATATGGCTGTTTTATATGAAACAACGAATGTAATAGATATATATATAAGAGATAGCCCGTCTTGTACAACATTTAATGGAGGTAGAGCAGTAGTAGGTATTCAAAATGATGCTGGGAATGATGCTTTTGTGCCACCAGGTAGAAATGTGTCGGACTCTCCATGGAATACCACTGAAGAAGCTTGGCGTTTTACTCCAGCAGGAGATAGTATTGTTAGTTTTGAATGGTTAGATGATACAGGTGCTGTAATTTCTACAAACCCAACATTTAATGTATGCCCAACAAGTACCACTACATATACAGCTAGAGTTACTTACAATAATTGTAATGGAGATATTACTATAGTTACAGATGACGTTACAGTTTCTGTGCCAATAAGTGTAGATTTAGGCCCAGACCAAAACCTATGTATTGGAGATGCAGACGTTGTATTAGATGCAACAGTAGCATCTGGCACAGCAACTTATCAGTGGGCATTAGATGGAACAGATATAGGTGGAGAGACAAATTCAACATATACAGTGTCTTCGCCAGATTCAGGAACGTATAGTGTTACAGTTGTAGACCAAGGTTGTACGGTAGTTGAAGATGTTGTTATAACATTTTCAGATTCTAATGCAACATTTACAATGACAGCAACATGTGATGGTTCTACAGTAGATAACGTAGTAGTACCAGGTGGTACATTCTCTTTTAACCCAATACCAACAGATGGTGCTGTAATAGATGCAGGAACAGGTACTGTTACTGGTGGAGTATCAGGAACAACATATACAATAGAGTATACAACAGATAATACATCGTGTCCAGATACTTTTGCGTTAGATGTTACAGTTTTAGATGCAGATGATGCTACTTTTACAACAACATCAACATGCGATGGGGGTACAACTACTGTAACAGGTACTGCAGGAGGTGTTTTTGTTTTTAACCCAATACCAACAGACGGAGCAGTAATAGATCCTGCAACAGGAACTGTAACAGGAGGAATATCTGGAATAACATATACTGTAGAATATACAACAAATGGAGCTTGTCCAGAAGTATCAACTCAAGATGTAACAGTATTCCCAGTTGAAAATGCGAGTTTTACAACAACAGCAACTTGCGATGGAGGTACAGTAACAATAACTGGTGACACAGGCGGAACATTTGCATTTAATCCAATACCAACAGACGGAGCTGTTATAAATCCAAATTCTGGAACAGTAACAGGAGGAACTTCATTAACGTTATATACAATAGAATATACAACAGGAGGGCCGTGCCCAGAAACAACAACTCAAGATGTTACAGTACTACTGAATGATGACGCATCATTTGTTGTAAACACTGAAACTTGTGATGGAGGTACAGTAACAATTACTGGAACTACAGGAGGAACCTTTGCTTTTAATCCAGCCCCTACAGATGGTGCGACTATAGATGTAAATACAGGAGAAGTAACCAATGGAACATCTGGCGCAAGTTATGTAATAGAATATACCACTAATGGATCTTGTCCAGCGTCAAGTACTCAAACATTAAATGTACTACCAGCAGATGATGCTTCCTTTACTATGACTCCAGATTGTTTTGGGGCAACAGCAACCATTACAGGACTAGCAGGAGGAACATTTGTATTAAATCCAGTTCCAGCAGATGGAGCAGTCATAGATATAGCAACTGGAGAAATTACAATGGGTGTCCCTGGAACA
>CANLUH010000039.1 GCA_947494205.1 uncultured Flavobacteriaceae bacterium
AACTCAGAGTGATTTGATAGTGTATCTTTTCCGTTTTTAATTTATAAAATTTATATATACAAATCTAAAGGAGTGTTATGAGGTACGAAAAACGTATCGAGAACTATTCATAGTTACAAAGCGTCTCGATACAATGTTGTTCCGCTTTGGCTACACAAAACCACTCGACGTGACGGTAGAGCTTTATTTTAAATATCGTGTCAGTTAGAATGTAATAGAACAGCTTTCGTCAGTTCGAGTGTTTTGAGGTACGAAAAACGTATCGAGAACTATTCATAGTTACAAAGCGTCTCGATACAATGTTCTCCCGCTTAAGCTACACAAAACCACTCGACGTGACGGTAGTAAATGCTTTAAAATAAGCAGAAGTGACAACTTTTTATCAAAATGCCTAACGCGTATACAGAATATATTCTACACTATACCGCAAAATGGTTACTACTTATTTCTTAAGAATCTGAGTTAAGCATAAGAAGTTTCGGCTTTAGCCTGTCTTGAGCGAAGACGAAAGGCGCAACCTGACATCAAATAATGAATCCAGAACATCAACAACTGCTAACCGTAAACAGCTTACTGCTTACTGCCAACTGCAGACTGAACACTACCTACTATACTACAATTCCAACACCCGCTCAGATTCTGCAACAGCAGCTTTAAAACGAGTGGCATCTAAATCCTGTTTCCAAATCGGAACTATAGCATTCAACAATGCTTTCCCTTTTTCAGACTGTACAACCTCTGGAAATGCAATTTCTAACACTTCTAACATAATTTGTGTGGCTGTAGAAGCTCCTGGAGAAGCCCCTAACAAGCAGGTAATACTACCATCTTTACTTTTTACTACTTCGGTACCAAATTGCAGTTTACCACCTTCGTAATGGTCTTTTTTAATAATTTGAACGCGTTGTCCAGCAACTAGAATCTCCCAATCTTCACTTTTAGCGTTTTTCATGAACTTGCGTAAGTCTCTCATTCGGTCTTCATGAGAGGCAGTTACTTGTTTTACTAGATATTGAGTTAATGGTAAATTATCCCAAAAGGCATTTAACATCGGTTTTATATTATCGGCTTTTATCGATTTAAACAAATCGAAATTAGAACCTTCTTTTAAAAACTTAGGACTAAATCCTGCAAACGGCCCAAACAATAAGGCGCGCTTACCATCTATAAAACGCGTATCTAAATGTGGCGTAGACATTGGCGGATCACCAACGCCTGCTTTACTATAGACTTTGGCAAAATGCTGGTTTATAATGGCTTCGTTTTTACATACCAACCATTCGCCACTTACAGGAAAACCGCCATAGCCTTCTTTTTCTTCTATTTCTACTTTTTGTAATAACAATAAACTTCCTCCTCCTGCACCTATAAACACATGTCTAGCATCTAGATATTGCTTTTCTTTTGTTTTGGTATTTTGTACTTCTACAGACCATTCCACTTCGTTGTCTGGGTCGATATCTAAAACGGCTTCGTTACAATGTACTGGTGTATTATATTCTGTTTCTAAAACGTGAAATAGCTTTTTAGTTAAAGCTCCAAAATTCATCTCTGCACCACGCTCTATTCTGGTAGCCGCCATAACGTCCTGTTCTGTTCTGTCTTCCATGATTAAAGGAAACCATTGTTTCATGGTGTCTATAGCTGTGGTAAATTCCATAGTATCGAACATAAAATGGTCTTTTAAAGCCTCGAACCGCTTTTTTAAATAGTTAGCGTTGTCTTCTCCTGTTACCCAACTATGGTGTGGTACGGTATTTATAAAATCTTTAGGTGTGTCTATTAAACCATTAGTTATTAAATACGACCAAAATTGTTTAGAAATTTCAAACTGTTTGCAAATTTTATAGGCTTTAGTACAATCTATATTGCCATTGTCTTGTTCTGGTGTATAATTTAATTCGCATAAAGCGGAGTGTCCTGTGCCAGCATTATTCCAAGCCGCAGAACTTTCTAAAGCAACATCTTCTAAACGCTCTAATATTAACACCTTAAGTTCTGGTTTCACCAATTTTACTAACAACGCTAAGGTTGCACTCATAATGCCTGCACCTATACAGATTAAATCGTAATCGGTATTTATGTTTATGTCTTGTTTGCTCATAAGTCTTCTTTCTGTTTTAAATATAGTGTTAGTTGGTAGTTTCTACAAAAAAGTTTTGTGGATTGTGGTTTTCCGTAAAACATATTGGAAATTTTAGTTGAGTTTTAGGCTTGAAAAAATACGTAGATATACGTATTATTTATTTGTGGGAAAAGTTGGGGATTTAACCTAAAACACAAAAGATACTGATAACCAACTAGTATTTGGTTATTTATAAAACGATTAAAAAGTTGGATATACCGCCTAAAAACACCTTAAAAACAGGAAGTATTTGATAAGGTTGGCATATACTACTGACGTTGGCAAACATTTAATGAAAAACGACATCGCTAAAATTGGACTTTTTGGATTTCTGCCAATATTGGTAGGCGGATTCATTTATGTAATAAGTCGGACTGAAACAATATTGTTTTTTAATTGGACTAAAGCAGCCCGAATGGAAAACGGAATAAAAGCAATTCGTGAATTTTTTGAAAATTATAAGTTATCGGAATGGATTAAATTCAATTTACCCGATTTACTTTGGGTTTTCGGATTTACTTCTGTTATGATAATAATTTGGAGAAGTTATAAATCAAAAACTAAAATATTCTATATCGCATTGCCTTTTTTAATTGGCATTTCGTCAGAACTTATCCAATTTTACAATCCTAAATATGGAACATTTGACTTTTACGACATTGTCTGCTATATGTTAGGTTCAATTATGAGTATAATAATTTTAAAAAACATAAATCAACCAAATAATGAAAAACAAATTACCACATCTTTTTAGTTTATTAACAATAGTAGTTTTTTCTTTTTTCGCACTCGGTTCAGGCGATAGCGATAGTTCTGTAGAACCAAGTCCAATAATGGCTTATAATTTTGCAGAGGATTTTGTCAAACAGAGATTAAAATCACCTTCAACTGCTGAATTCCCAGGATTGTTTGAGAAAAACAAACATATAATTGATTTAGGGAACGGAGAATATAAAATAAATTCTTGGGTGGATAGTCAAAATGGATTTGGAGCAATGATAAGAAGTAAATGGTCGTGTAAAATCAAATTTGTTGATGACAAAGTTCAAGCTGAAAATATAATAATCGAATAAAAACGATTTGCCAACACCGTATATAAAAAATTGCTGGTTTTGGCTTAATCAAAGGTCGTTGCACGTTTGTTTGTTACGTCTGAATTTCCGAAGGAAATTCCTCGCACTCAAACTCGCAACTTTCCATATACAAACACGTTACCCACAAGCACAAAAAAAAGCAAAATGAAATTAGAAAAAATAGAGATTAAAGGGTTTAGGAAGTGTAATAATCTTGACATTTTTCTTGGAGATGCTTCCTTTTTAATCGGAGAAAACAATGTTGGTAAATCTTCTATTTTAAGAGCTATAGAATTACTATTAACAGCAAATACTCCGAAACCAGAAGATTTTTCAAAAAAATTAAACACAGAAACAAATTGTATAGAAAACTCAAGTACTGAAATAATAATTACAGGAACTTTTAGTAATGTATCTTTAGATGCTGACAATTGGATAGGATTTAAAGGTAGAGTTTTTACAGAAGATGGAAAAAGAAAGATTAAGTATCAAAAAACATTTTCATCAACTAAGCCTAAATATGAAATTTGGGAACAAGACAAAGAATTAAAAACTACAATATTCGATAATTCTAAAATTACAATTGACTCTATAGTTGCAAGTGGTATTGATGAAACTGAAACTAAAGAACATTTTGCAGACATTGAGAGTTCTCAAAATTTAAAAGTTGCTAAATACAAAAGCTTACTTGATTCATTTTTACCAGCTTGGGATTTTAAAGAATCATTCAATTGGATAAATAATCCAGGCGGAATACCACAAAACATCATTTCAAAGCTTCCTAAGTTTATATTAATTCCTGCTGAACATAAAGCAAACGAAATAGATAGTGATAAGAAAACAGCATTAGGAGAAGTTATGTCAACAATCTTTGATGATGTTGTTGAAAGTTCTGAAAATTTCGAAAAAGTTAAAGAGTATTTTGGTGAATTAGAAAAAGAAATTGATACAGAAAATACAGAGACTACCTTTGGTGAATTAATGGTAAGAGTTAATAGTACGATTAAAAACATCTTCCCTGATTCTGAAATTCAAGCTAAAGTAAATTTATCTGACCCAAGTAGTTTTTTAAAGCCTAAATACAACATAAAATTAGGTTCAAACATTATGACAGATGTTTCTTATCAAGGTACAGGAATGATACGCTCAACTGCATTTTCTCTTCTTAAGTTTAGAGAAGATTGGAAAAAAGAACGAGATGGTGATTTAAGAAATTTAGTGATTTGTTTTGAAGAACCAGAACTATTTTTGCATCCTAATGCTGCAAATCTAATGAGGAATACAATTTATGAACTTGCAGGTTCTGATAATCAAATTATCTGTACTTCTCATTCTCCTTTTATGATTGACTTATCACGAGAAAATGAAAAGCAAATAATAAATAACATTTCTATAAATGAAGATACTTTTGTACGGTCAACAGCTTTTTCTATAACTGAAAAATTTCAAGATTTATTAGAAGACGAAAGACATTATGTAAAAATGCTTGTGAAAATTGATGACTATTTTGCTAGAGCTTTTTTTGCAAAAAAAATTGTAATTATTGAGGGAGATACAGAAGATGTTGTTGTAAGAAAATCTGTTAGTGTTTTTCCATCTGAGATTAAAAATAAAATAAACTCAGATTTTCAATTTATTAAAGCAAGAGGAAAGGCTACTATACCTCCATTGATTAAGTATTTTGAAGCTTTAGGCATCAATGACTATTTTGTAATTCACGACAGAGACAGAGGTGTTCAACGTGCTGAAGATGTAAACCCAAGAATATTAACAGCAATCCAATCAGAAGACAAAAGAATAATGCTTGAAGAATGCATTGAAGATAATTTAGGCTATAATGCACCTTCTAAAGACAAACCTTACAAAGCTTATTTACAAACTAAGGACTGGAATACATTTGAAGACATACCTAATAATTGGAAAACAGTATTAAGAAAAGTATTTGATGGATACATAGAATAGCCAATGGGTAACAATGTCTATAAAAAACAGGGCATTTGTGTTAACTCCAAAGTTCTGTGCTTTTTTACAAAGTCCGCTAAATATAAAATTTGGCGTTTATAGTAGAAAAAATAAAAGCAAAATATTTATATTTAGCTAAGTAATAAACCGAAACGAAAGTACTTATCTCCCGCTATTCCCTAGTTTGCTACCGCTAGAATCTTTCTAGTGGCGATGAGAGTAATCAGACAAGAGTAGATAAGCAATGAAAATAAAGATTATACTATTTATTTCTTACTCATAACGCCACAAGTTACAAACTTGCGGTAGCCCATAATTTGCCATAGTTATTTATTTAAAGCTTACTATCTTTTTTTATTTATGCTCTACTCCCACTAGTTTCAGCTAGCGCTCGTCTATGACGAGTGACATATTGAGTAAAAAAAACAAATTTGATAACAAGAAGTTTTTGTTAAGTAATTAATTGAAAGTTCACTACTTTTAATTTCTGTTATTAGCAATAACTAATACATTATAAAACATTTGAATGAAAACCTGGACTACAAAAGATCTATTATATAAAACGTTTGAATTTAAAGGAATGGTTCCTAACACAAACGAGTGGAATGAAAAATCTTTAAAATTTAACAAACCACGGTTAATCCGATTCAAAAGAATTAATGCTTTACTTAAAGCCTTTCAACTTATTCGAACTGAAGAGCAGAAAAATACTTTTTGGACAATTCTAAAGGGAAATAAAAAGGTTAAGGAAGGTGAAATAACTCAAAATGAGATTATTCCTTTTTTAAGAGGCGATTTTATTAATAAAAGAGAATCTGTTACCTATCCTAACATTCAAACAATTATAGAAAATGAAAAAGCATTCGAATCTGATTCTTTTAAACCCAGAGATATTAGTCAATTTTACCGTCACTTAATGAAATATAGAATAGAAATTAATAATATTCTACACCACAATAGTGGCGTTTTAGAAGCTAGTAGTTTAGGATTTCGTTCAGCAATATCATTAACAAACGAAATGAATAATGAATTATATAAAAAAGTTGAAACAATAGATCAGATGTTACTTGAAATAATCAATCCCGAAAACTTAACGTTTAACGAAGATATTTTAATCAATGAATACGGGTTTCCGAAAGAAGATTTAAACGCAATTGATATGGATAACTATTAAAAAAAACATTCTCAATATTCCATGAACAAACTATTGATTTTCGATTTAGACGACACGCTATTTGAAACAAAATCAATTAGTAAAAAGGCAGTAAAGCCTATTTTCGATACATTTGAGCCTTTATTACTCAAAACATTTGGAGAAGAAATAACTCAACAAATTGTTCCTGAATTATGGCAGTTTCCGTTTGATGTTGTTGCCCAAAAATATAAATTTAGTAATGCGCTAAGTTCAGAATTCGCCCGTTTAATAAATGGATACGATTTTAAACTGAATATTAAAGTCTTTGACGATTTTGAAGTTATTAAAAACTTAAAACAAGATAAAACATTAGTAACCACTGGATTCTCAAAATTACAAGAGGCAAAAATTCGTGATTTAGGAATTAAAAACTACTTTAGTTCCATTTATATAGACGACATCCTTGATTCTAACAGAATATTTAAGAAAGGTATTTTTAAAAACATACTTTTAGAAAAAAATATTAATCCAGAATTAGTGTATGTTATTGGAGACAATCCAAATTCGGAATTAAAAGCAGGATTCGAACTTGGACTACATACCGTACAAGTCTCTAAACTTGGACAAAAGCAATCGAACTATAGCGTTTATTGTATTTCGGATTATAAGGAACTTATTACCATTCTGGAATAATACAAAGCCTACTCATAAGCATTCTATCCATTTTATTTGCTAATTTAGATGCTTAACTACGTAACGAAAACGCATATTACACTTAATTTGATAAAATGATTACAGAAATAAATAAAGCTTGGAATTGGAAAGGGTTTAACGCAACAGAAATTATTAGAACAAATGAATTTGGAAATGTAATTTTTAAAACGGATAAAAATGAGTATTGGAGAATTTGTCCTGAAGAAATTAGTTGTGAAATGATTGCTAAGACGGAATCTGAACTTGAAAACATCTACTCTAACTCTGAATTCATAGAAGATTGGAAAATGACTAACCTTGTAAATGCGGCAAAATTAGAACTTGGCGAATTAAAAGAAAACGAAAAGTTCTGTCTTAAAATGGCTGCTGTAATTGGTGGGAAATATGAAAAAGATAATCTAGGAAAAATAAGTTTTTCTGAATTGATTGCCTTTAGCGGAGATTTAGGGTTTCAAATAAAGGATTTAAAAGACGGACAAAAAATAGAACTAAATTTTGAATAATAAATGGGACATAAAGCCGTTTGCTTAAAATGTTATAGAGTAGAAAATTTGGGATTAAATTTAGATGTTGAGGAATGTCCTTTATGCTCAAACCAAATGGTGTTTATTAATCATAATTTTCGTCCTCCAAAAAAGACTGACAAGAAAAAATGGGAACTTGTAAAATTTTTAATTTCGGAAGGCTTTCCATTCCATCACGTTTATCAAGAAGGTAAATCGGAATACTCTAAAAATGAATCGGATAATTATGTAAACTATCCGAAAACATTACAAGAAGCTAAAGAGTTTGTAATTAAATACAAAGATCAAAAAATAAAAAGCTAGGGTAAAAAAATATAGCAGACTATACAAATTGGATTCAGAATATAAAATAGAAAACCTAAAGTGGTACGACATTAAATCGGAAATAGCAGAATTTATTGTTCACCGACTCAAAGATTATAAAAAAAACTTTTACAAGGAAGGCGTGTGTATTCCTGCTTGGGTTGAGAGCAATTTAAAAGAAGAATATAACGAGAAGGAGATTAATGATTTAAACGAAAGATGGAGCACAGAATTAGATAAAATGATTAAATCATTTTATCTAATAAATAACCATGACGAATCAATAGACAATCAAGAAGAAACAATACAAACCGGTATCGACTTGTTTGCAAAGTATTTTAAACATTTATGGGATTAAAAAAAGCAACTATAATAAAATACTAAACATATACTTTACTAATAGAGCCTATGAAAACAAAACTAATTTTAATACTTTCCTTAATATCATTAATAAGCTGTGAAGAGTCTTATAAATATTGGGATATTTCAAAATTTGATATTGACACTAATGCCCTTTCAGAAGGTGAAAAAATTAAATTACTTTATTATAGTAATAGTCCTGATGAAAACTCAGAAAAAAATTATTTTTTGCATCTAATAGCTGTTTCTCTTGAAAGTAATGACACTATAAACATTCTTACAACTTCAAAAAACTTTATAACTCAGAATTCTGGAAATGATATTTATACTTTTATTCCAGAAAACAGCATAGTATCCAAAGTCATGGCAAACGTACGTTTAGAAAAGCCTGTTAACCATATTGATGAGTTAAAAACCTTTAACGAGAAAAGACCTGATAAAGTTGTTAGAAATGTGAAGTTCGATACTATTGCTATAAATGAATATAAATCGATAATTGGCCATATAGGTAAGTCTTCAAAAATAGATAAAAATGACTATTAGCAACTACAAACTAAACATCATATTCCTCCTTATTCTAATATGCGTCTCTTGTAAAACGGAAGAGGAAAAAGCTATAATAGAAGTAATAGACAATACGCCAAAAGCCATTGTTGTTATCTCTAAAAATGCACCTGAAACCTACAAGCACTATCTAAAACAGGATAGTATTGGCCAACACACTAATGAAGCATCGGGTCCATATACACTTATTAAAAGTCCAAAATTTACGTATTACGATTCTCAAAACAACATAACGAGTTGGCAACCTAAGGTAAATGCAATAGATACTTTGGTTATTCCGTATTACAGAGATTATATGGAATTAAGCACTCGAAATACATACACTTCCATACCTAGTACCTTTTTAATTAAAAACGGAGACACGCTTGTTATTAATTACAAACATAAATTACCAGTAGCGGAAATAACGAATCGTGAGGTTAATGCTGTTGAATTAAACTACAACAATTATAGGCTAAACGAATTGTTTGATAATAAATATACCAGTCATCAAAAAGTGTTTATGGGCTATTTTTTAAACAGAGAACAATCTATAAAAAATACAGCTGTCCATTTTTATGAGCAAGCTCTGGAAGATGAAAAAAAGGAAGTTCTTTTTTTAGATTCCTTGTATAACGCGCAATTAATTTCTAAAAACAATTATAACTATCGTAAAGCTATTTTAGGTGGCTTGATAGAACACCATAAGAATAATAAAATAATAGAAAAATGGCTTGCTCAAAATAAGCTAAATGCCAATAACGAACAGTTTGAAACCGTCTATGCTTTAGACTTGTCTAAAACAGACTCTTTAATGGGTTTTTCATATTTCAGGACGCATTTAAATACTATTTCTAAGTACAACTTGTCTTTAATTAAAGAAAAAAATACGGGATCTGGAGGTTCATATATTAATTCTAAAGCACGTTTCGATTCTATATTGAATGATAAACGATTTAATCAAACTGCTAAAAACTATCTTTTGTTTGAAGCCTATAATGGCATTGCCATGAATTTTAAAGTTAAAGACAAAGAACGTTATTTTAAAAAGTTGATAGCACATACCACTAACCGAAAACAACTAAACGAATTTCAAGAGAAATACAATTTAGACTTTAGTAAGTCGGACCAATTGCTTTTAACTAGTTTAAAAAACGATACGATTACGTTTGCCAATCTTTTAAAGCAGAATAAAGGTAAATGGCTCTATATCGATTTCTGGGCAAGTTGGTGTAAACCTTGTCGTAAAACCATGCCTGAGTCTATAAAACTGAAAAAAGAACTTAAAAACGATAACATAGCGTTTATCTATTTAAGTTTAAACGATAGAAAGAAAGCTTGGCAATTAGCAATGGAATCTGATGGTATTACAAACAGCCAAAACTATTTTATTGAGAACGGGAATACTTCTAAAGTAATTGAAGAATTAGGAATTAAAACCATTCCGCACTACTTAATTTATAATCCTAATGGCGAATTAGTAAATGGTTTTGCAAACCGACCTGGAAAAGGCGCAAAAGAGCAGCTTATGAGCTTAATGCTCTAAACTTTTTTAAGTTTTACATCTACTTAAAAAACAATGTGTATACAATAGATTAAATAGTATATTTTGTTTTAAATACATATTTGGTGTAAATTTACACCAAATAAAAATTTTATGGGAAGGCAAAGTATTTCGTTTACACAACCAAATGATGAATGGTTAAAAGCTCAAGTTGAGACTAAAGAATATTCTAGCAAAAGTGAATTAGTTAATGATTTAGTTAGGCAAGCAAGACAACAACAAAGACAAATTGATTGGATTAGTGCTAAACTTGAAAAAGCTGAAAATAGTGGATTTACTAGCGATAGTAAAGAACAGATTTTAAAACAGTCTAAGGAGCGACTTAATGGCTAAATATAAGCTAAGTAATGCCGCAAAAGAAGACTTAATTAGAATTCATCATTACGGCGTTAACAAATTTGGTGTTAAACAAGCTGATATCTATTTTGATTCTTTTTTCGAATATTTCGATAGAATTGCACAACAACCGTTTTCATTTGAATCTGTAGACTTTATAAAAGAAGGTTACAGACGTTGCGTTTGTGGAATTGATAGTATCTATTATAGGATACATAATAACGAGGTTGAAATTATGGCAATAATTGGTAAACAAGACTTGAATTCTGTTCTTTAGCCACCTTTAGCTTTTATCTCCAATAATTCATATTAATGAAAAAACATATCGACCGTTCTCCATGTAATAACAGAAGTACTATGCCCAAAAAGTCTCAAATAGCTTTTTATTGGCATAAAAACGTGTACGATTACTTTAATTATGAAATGGATTGGGGAGAACCTTCTTGTTGGGCATGCGGAATATGGAATGAGAATTGTCCTGACTTAGAAAATCCAAAAGCAGACATTAAAGATACTTTCGAATTTTGGAACAAACACAATTACTTAGAAAGGTGTCATATAATACCTAGTTCGCATGGTGGCTGCAATTGTGAAGCTAATTTAGTTATACTCTGTAAAGAATGTCACAAAGCTAGCCCTGATACTAAAAGTCCTATTACTTTTCAAACTTGGGTAAAAAATAGAGATTCATGGTTTCAATTAAACACCTTAAAGTTAACTCAAGTAAGTAAAGAATTAGCTTTCGAACTTGGGAAATATGACTATAAAATAATGTTCTCAGAGGAGTTTAAAGAATACTTCTTCAAAAATGCGATTCCAGTTGGAGGTAAATTTGCATTATCAACTAGAATTGCATGCTTAATTGAATTTAAGGAGCAAATTTCAGAAATTCAATTAGAAAAAATCTATGAAGAATATGATAAAAAAAATAAACTTAACCTCTAAAAAAATAGCTTCATACTATTAATGTAAAGTTATTCAACATAGATGATTATTTATCTATAAACAAGTGTTTAAAAATAAAATATACCAATCAGTATATTTTTACTACATTTGTGTATATGTTAACGAAAGCAGAACTTACAACCCAATATATTTTAGAGACCGTTGCGCCTATTTTTAATAAAAATGGTTACGCAGCAACTAGTATGAGCGATATTACAAAAGCTACAGGTTTAACTAAAGGTGCTATTTATGGCAATTTTGAAAACAAAGAAGCATTAGCTATTGCTGCTTTTAGATTTACTGTAAAAAATGTAATGAAGCAAATTTCGACACATTTAGAACGCAGTAATTCTCCATTACAGAAATTGTTTTTAATCTCAGATTTCTATAAAAATTATTACGAATACAGTAAAGCATTAGGGGGGTGCCCAGTACTTAATATTGGTGTAGATGCTAATAACCAAAACACTAAACTATTAGAAAAAGTACGTGTGGTGATAGAGAAAATTCAAGATCAAGTAGCAAGTATTATTGAAGGCGGCATAGAGCTAGGTGAAATATCTTCAGAAATAAATGCTATGCAATACGCCAAGCGTATAGATTCTATGATACAAGGTGCCATATTCATGACTTATACTATGGATGATCCTTTTTATATGAAAGACACCATGGACCAAATTGACCAAATGATAATAAAAGAGCTAAAGGCTTAATATTTTTTTAAACAACAATATACCGATTGGTATATTAAAAACAATAAATATGAAAACATTACCTAAAGTAGTAGAAAGTAAAACAAAAGTGAGATTTCAGGACTGTGATC
This sequence comes from uncultured Flavobacteriaceae bacterium, assembly GCA_947494205.1. Lineage (GTDB taxonomy): Bacteria > Bacteroidota > Bacteroidia > Flavobacteriales > Flavobacteriaceae > JAHDHI01. Next base: position 12,408 of record CANLUH010000039.1, read on the forward strand.
CTTTTAATCATTTAAACAATGGTAGCTATATTAATTACTTTATTAACCATAGAGAAGATGCTATATTAGAGCATTACAATTTAGACATGTTTGCTATGGCTAAACAAACAGGTAAAAGTTGGGTTTCTAGTAGTAACCAAATTGCTTATTTAAAGCCTGCATTTTTAATGGAAACGATTACAATTACGTCTCAGTTATTCCGTAAAACGGATAGTGAATTATATGTAGAAATGCGTATGTATAATGAAGACAAAAGTCAACTAAAGGCTGTTATTTGGTGTGGTTTTACTCATTTTAATCTATTAGAACAAAAGAGAGCAATACACGCTGAAGATATGAATGCGTTGTTTGAAAGTATCTTAAAACCTATAGATGCCATTACATTTGAAGAACGTTTACTACAAATACGCGCTAAAAAGGTTAATGTATAGCGTAGAATTATTCCGAAGAAAGCAACAAACCAAGAGTTAAAAAATATGTAATGCTAAAAAAAGGTAGTATTTTTATATTTAAATTACCTGTTGTGCATTTTGACAAAACATCGTCAATTCGATTTCTATGACGTGACCAAACGATTTTTATAAAAAGTTTGATTTTTAATTAGTGCGAATACAAGAT
>CANLUH010000040.1 GCA_947494205.1 uncultured Flavobacteriaceae bacterium
TATTCATCTTGTATTCGCACTAATTAAAAATCAAACTTTTTATAAAAATCGTTTGGTCACGTCATAGAAATCGAAGTGACGACCAATTAAAAATTAAAGTTAAATCGAAACCGTAAGCCCGAGTGATTCTAAAGCATGAAGCATTGTATCGAGAGCCTTTTATAAAGCTAGTAAACTATTATATTTCTCTACATTAATCGCTTCAAAAGCTTCTAGATATAAATCTGTAATTTTCGGCATTGGGTATGCTGTAGCGGCTTTATAATTTGCTTTTCCTAAAGCAACTCTATAGCTATCTTTTGTTACAATCGTTTCTATGGCATAGGCTAAACTTTCTACACTTTCTGGCTCAAAAAATTCGCCTCTGTAACCTTCATCGTTTACTAATAATGCTAAGTCTCCTAAATTTGGCATTACTACAGCTTTACCATAACTTCCTGCTTGGTGTAATACACCAGAGCTACCCGTTGTAGATGTGTACGGAAACACCACTACTGCACTATTATTAAATAACGTAGAGACTTCGTGTTCTTCAACATAGCCTGTAAAACGTAATTGTGGTACGTGTTTATATTGTTCTTGTACTTTAGCTAAATATCCTAGTACATTTGGGTTGTCTGTTCCTGCTATTACAATTTCTAAATCTAAACCGGTATACTTTCTAACTTTTTCTACAGCCTCAATCATTAGCTCTACTTTTTTGTAGGTTCCAAATTTTCCAAATGTCATGATCTGTAATGGTCCATCTGGTAAGCTGTAATTAGGTTCTTTTTCAGAAACCTCGAAAGTACCATGAGGAATTAACTTAATGTTTTTAGCATTGTATTTATCTTCTAAAATAGTTACATATTTTTGCATCGTTACAGCTAATACATCAGTTTGTAAAACCATTTTTGTAAGTGTTGTTCCTATATAATTGTATATTTTTTCAAGTATCGGGTTTGCTGTAAACCCTGCACTTTTTAAATCTACTTCTTCTAAAATATTATGTAACAACACAATATTTGGAATGCGTTTTAGCTTGCAAACTAAAGGCAAAAACAAACCTAATGCTGCTGCTACTTTTTTATCGCCAAACTTCATGAACTGTAAGTTAAATAAAACAGCATCTGGTTGTGTTTGGTTTAGTGCTTTGGTAACGGTGTAAAGATTTAAATAACTATTAAATTTCCAGCATTGCTTTACAGTAATTTTACAACTCCCTTTAGTAAACGGTAGATCTTTAGCTTCTGGAGTTTCATCGGTTAATAATATTAACTCTGTAATATCTTCCTTTTGTCTAAAATGTTTTACTAAATGAAAAGCGTATTCATTAAGTGTTACTTTACTAGGCGGATAAGCGGTTACAATGGCTAATTTCATAATAGTTATGTTTTAATTACATTACAAATTTGAAGCTTTTAACGCATTATAATGGAGCAACTTAGACGAGTTGCCATTTACTGTAGACGAATTGCAAATTACTTAAGATGGTGTTGTTTTTAGGGCTTTAAATAGTGCGCAATACAATTTGTACCTCACAAATCACTTAAAGCGAGTATAGCGCAAATTATAGTGTATTACATTAGAGTAATCCTAAAGACTATAGAATGGTATAGCAGTGCCGTTATTCTTAAATAAAGGAGATTATCCCGTTTTAATCATGCTCTCAGAAATTCTAACCGAAGCAATTTTTGAAGCAATAACACCTAAAACAGTTATAGTAATAAAGACTAAAAAAAAGTTTTCTAGACTTAATGTCATTGGGTAAGGTATGTTTTGGGTTATCATTACAAGATTAAACTGTTGCTGTACTAGCACGACAATTAAACCAATAATTAGCCCAATAATAGTTCCAACAATAGTCATGGTTACACCTTGATAAAAGAAAATTCGACGAATACTTTTAAGCGTAGTCCCCATGCTAAATAAGGTGTTTAAGGTTTTCTTTTTATCTAAAATCATCATAATAAGAGAACCTAAAACATTAAAAATTAAGATTATTGACACTAACGTTAATATTAAATAAACGGCCAAGTGTTCTGTATTTAGCATTTTATACAAAGCATCATTTAATTGTACTCTGTTTTTAATGCTAAAGTTAGGTCCTAGAATGGTTAATATTTGTGATCTAACAGCGTCTTCGTCTGCATCTTCCTCAAGTTTAAATTCAATTCCTGTAGCCGCATTTTTAGACAGGCTTAATAACTCTCTAGCAAAATCTATAGTTGAGTAAATATAGGAGTCGTTAAGTTTTTCGTTAACATCGAAAATGCCAACGTTAATACTATTTAATTGTTTAAAGGCTTGTTTTTGAGACGTTATTTGTCCCTTTCCTGGTTTGGGCACAAATAACGAGACGCGCCTACCGTGATCTAAAACACCAATAGATAAAATATTAGCAACGCCATAACCCGATACAATTTGGCTTGTTTTTGGGGTTAACCAGCTACCACGATGCATTATAGAATCTACAACGTTAACGGTACTATAATTTTTATCTACACCTTTTATATAAGCTGGATGTTTATTTTCATCAAAAGACGCTAAAACACGTTCTTCTATTATTTTAGAGTAAGCAACAACACCTTCAATAGCGCTAAGTTGTTCATCCTGTTCTGGTGTTATTGTAAACGATTTTCCTACTGTAGCTTCTACTTTTAAATCGGGATCAATAATGGTAGAAAATTCTAGAGTAAAATCCCTTAATCCTTCAAAACCAGACAGCACAACAAGCAGCGATGCCGATCCTATTATAATACCGGAAATAGCTAAATAAGTAATAAAGTTTATAGCATTATTACTACTCTTAGAGCGTAAATAACGTTTGGCAATGTAGTAGGACACATTCATAAACTATAATATTATAAAAAAATAATGAGATTATGAGTGTTCATAAATGTTAAGAGTAATATAAAATGTAGTTACGATTTTTTACGTTTTCCTAATAAATCTGGATCATTTATAGGATCGTCTTTACCCTTTAAAGACTGTTCAATTTTATCAATATATTCTAAAGAATCATCTACAAAAAACTGTAGTTGCGGCATGCGTCGTAATTGGTTTTTAGTACGCTGTGCTAATTCATGCCTAATAAAAGGTTGATTAGATTTAATACCTTCTACTAATTCCTGTGCTTTATTATTTGGGAAAATACTTAAATATACCTTTGCCATAGATAAATCTACAGTTACAGACACCTTAGAAACCGATATAATAACACCACGCATGCCACCTTGTGTAGCTGCTCCTTGTAAAATATCTACTAAATCGCGTTGTAATACCGAAGCTATTTTTTTTTGTCTTTGACTTTCTTCCATCTTCATTAAAATTTTAAAACCATTGCTTTGTAATTGTCTATTTTTAAGCGCAATGGCTTTATTAAGAACCAAGTTCTTAGGTTTTTATAGTGCAAAAATAGACGTTATTTAAAGATTATCTTACTTTTGAAGGCAAAATTCGTACCTTAAAAAGGAAAGAGGTCCGTTTTTATTGAAAAATGAATAATAAAAAAGTGTAATTTAACGAGATTCCTTTTTTCAAGGGAATAAAAAAAAATATAATAGAATGAGATTTCCGTTTTCACGGAAATGAAAATAAAATTTTCAATGAATAAAATAGAACATATAGGTATTGCAGTAAAAAGCTTAGAGAATTCGAACGCATTGTTTGCAAAACTCTTTGGAGAACCACATTATAAAATAGAAGAAGTGGCTAGCGAAGGTGTAAATACTTCTTTTTTTAAAGTTGGTGAAAATAAAATTGAATTATTAGAAGCTACTAAAGACGATAGCCCAATTGCTAAGTTTATAGATAAAAAAGGAGAAGGCATTCACCACATCGCATTCGATGTAGACGATATAGTCTCTGAAATTGAGCGACTTAAAGGCGAAGGTTTTATTGTATTAAACGAAACACCTAAACGCGGAGCAGATAATAAACTGGTTGCTTTTTTACATCCAAAATCTTCAAATGGGGTATTAATTGAGCTTTGTCAAGAAATAAAATAGATAAAGCAATAATTTTTCTTGTTTGAAATTAAAATAAGTAGTAATATTGCACTCCGATTTCGGTCCCATAGCTCAGTTGGTTAGAGCACCTGACTCATAATCAGGTGGTCCTTGGTTCGAGCCCAAGTGGGACCACTTAGAAATTGTAAAGCCTTTCAATTATTTGAAAGGCTTTTTTAGTTTTAAAAAAAACAGATGTCACTATCTAATATAGAAAAAGCCTAATTAAAGGCTTTTATAATACTGTGTTAAGTCTGCTATTCTCTATCTATTCCCATTTGTTGTTCTAAATACCTTGTTTTTAACTCTAAGAAGTAGGTTAATTTAAAGTATAGTTTTATTGCAAAGTAAAATAGCGTTATAATACCTAGTACTTTTACTATACTCCATGCTATTGTTAGATAATATAGTATTCCTATTGTTTCCATCATTTATATTGATTTTTTAGCGTTTTATTTATTGGTTTGTTTTTGAATATCTGTAATCAATTATAAAGTTCACTGTCAACCTGAACTTGTTTAGTTTATGTCTTTATTATTTTCAATATGGGTATTCATGAATGCTTTGCATTTCAGGTTCTCAGTATGAAGCATCGATACTTTTAGGTGTTATGTGATGCAGAAACAAGTTCTGCATAACGCCATAAGTAGCCTTATGATATAAAACGGACAATCAAATTTATTTAATGGCTTGTTTATTCTCTTTCCTCGACTTTAAATGTACCATCAAGGTTTTTACCTTCGGTGTAAAAGTTAACACCTAAAAGATTCCATTTTAAGCTACCATGACCACTGTATTGTCCTTCTTTATTTTCATCAAAATTGGTTACCATTAAACTTCGATATTCCCACTCGAAACCACTTATAAAGCCTATTAGGCTACTATTTGTACGTGTTGCTATATAAACATTGTCGCTTGTTTTAGCCAAAGTAATCCATCCTTTTATGTCCAACGAAAAATTATCTTCAAACAGTATCTCTACACTTCTTGTACTTTTCGGTAATTCGCCAGCGTAGCTAACATCTATATCAAAACTATTACTCTTTTTATCTTTGTCTTCGGGCGTTAGTAACTGTACCACACCTACAATTAAAAGTATGGCCGCTAAAGGTCTAAATCTATTTTTTGGTAATACTTTTCTACCTATACTTACATAGCCTACTAGTAAATAAAGAAAATACACGTAGAGTGCAACGTTTAAGATGCTCCAGATTAAATACATATTGGTTGGTTTTTATTTTATTGATTATTAGCTATTATTACTGTTTTCTAGAAATACTATCTGCTAGTATTAAAGCATTATAAGCGTTCAGCACTTTGCCAGATTTAGATAACTCATTAAAAGGCGTCATTTTGTTTTTATCTTCTCGTGTAGGTGTTTTTACAGGAAATGTATATTCTACACCGCTATCCATAATAATATACTTTACTTGGCTTGCGGTTAGGTTTGGGTAATGCGAGAATATTAATGCGGCTACTTTAGAAGTTAATGCAGCAGCTAGAGAAGTACCCGTATCTGTAATGTATTCATTATTTGGTATAGTTGTGTAAATATCTTCTGCAGGAGCAAAAATGTCTACTGTGTTCTTGCCATAGTTAGAATACTTATAGTATAAATTTTCGTTTGGGTGTTTAGTAGAGCCACCTATCATTAAAAAGTTATCTGCAACCTCAACACCATCTCCATTGTGATCATTTGGGTAAGTTGTTGTCTCATCTAAATTCATCCTAGAATTACCAGCAGAGCTAACAATAAGTACATTATGTTTTTCTGCATACTTAATAGCATCAAAGACCCAATTTGGGTGTAATGAATAATCTTTACCAAAACTCATATTAATAATTTTGGCGCCATTATCTACAGCGTAGCGTATAGCAAGCGCAATATCCTTATCGTGTGTATCTCCATATGGCGCAATTGCTAAAGGCATAAGCTTAATAAAATCTTCTTTTATAACGCCAGCTACTTCTGTTGCGTGTCTGTATAAATCTAAATTACCCGAAACATTATTATTACCGTATTCTATGTCTGTAATATCGTTTTCGTCTTCGTTTAATATTTCACGTTCGTTGAAATCGATATTGATTTTCTTTAAGTAAGTATCTCTATAAGATTTATAGTTTCTATTAATATTTTCATCATTATCATTATACTTTACTACAAGTCTTAAAAACTCTACATGTTCTTTTAAGTCATTATTGGTGGTGTCTATCTTGTTTAGTACTTCAATACTATATTTATAATTTGGAAAATATTCTTTTAAAGCATCTTTTGCTCTATTATATTTAGAATACAATTTATCGCCCCTTTCATAAGATTTCATGCTCTGTCAGTCTGAATTCATGAATTCAGTACGTTTTTTTTAACTGTTTTATAAAAAAGGAAGGCTTTATACCTGTTCTTTTCACAAATGCTCTTGAAAAAGTTTCTGAGTAATTATACCCAACTTCTTTTGCTATAGCTAAAACGCTCCATTTCAAGAACTCTCCATCACTAGATTTCAACCTTTCTATAGCATAATCAATACGTAAATCATTAATATAATTATTAAATGTTTTCCCTTTATAAGTATTTATAAATTTCGAAAAATACTTAGAATTAGTATCAAATCTCTTTGCAAGCATATCTCTACTTATTTTTGAATCTATAAAACCCAATTCTTTCTCAAAGTTATCCAACTTAATTAGTAAATCTTTTATTACTTTTTCATCTAAACCGACTTCTTCTTGTTTTAAACTAAAAGTATTTTTATTTGATAGAATTACATTATTAGGGGTTCCTTCTTTAATTAATAATTCAAATTTTATTTTATCCTTTTTGTGTTTTATGTGCTTTCTTATTAAAAGAAAAAGTAAGAAGAGTAAAATTACAACACCAAAAATAGATTTATACAAAAAGCTATTAGACAAAGAATGTATTTTTGAATTCAGCTTTTCTTTTTCCAATTTTAGGGTTATTCTACTATATTCTTTTATTAACTTTTTATCTAAAATATGGTAGTTTGTATAAATAATACTGTCTACAAGTATTAACCTTTCAACATAAGTTAATTGTTCCTTTAAATTCTTTTCTTTTTTGTAGTGGTTAATTAAAATTTCATAACCTTCCCTTAGTTCTGGATTTATATCTACTGTTTCTAAGACTATAGAATCCATTAATTTTAAATGGTACAGCGATTCATTTGCTTTTTTTAGTTTTTTAAAGTTTTTACCTATAAAAAACTGAATTATAGCTAAATTAGCTTTATCATCTGTTTTAGAAATCTCTGGTAAAGCTTTAAATAAGTAATCTTGACTCTCATGATATTTTCCAGCATCTGATAAAGTAGTTCCTTTATTAAATAAAAAAAATGCTTGATATTTTTTATCATCTGTTTTTAATGCTAGTTTATAGCCTAAATCACAATAATATAATGAAGAATCAATTTCCTTTAAAAACCTAGTAACATCACTTATAGCATAATAGGCACTCAAAATACCCTTGTTATAGTTCGATTTTTTGTAAGATGTTAGAGCTTTTTTGTATGCGACTAATGCTTCATCATAATAACCTAATCTTGTTTTTATAATTCCAATGTATTTTTCAATATCTGGGCTCTCTTTTTCTGAATATTCCTTAGCTATTAAAAAATTATTTAAAGCTTCTGTATAGTTCCCTATACCATAAAGTTCTAAACCTTTGAAAAAATAACCAATCGTAGGATAATCTATATAGCTTTTATCTTTTGTTAAATTAATAATACTATCAGCACAAGCAATTTTTTTTACACTTGTATAGTTACTTGATAGTATAAATCCGCAGTAAGCTTTTACTTGCCTGAGTGTATCTTTCTCCCTCTTTCCTTTTTTTAAATATGCACTTAAATAATTATTAATATTTAAAGTATCATTAGATTTAATATGGTTGCGCAATATTTCATAATCCAAGTAAGAAAGAGAATCTATTATTTGAGCAGACCTTCTATTTTGTGCCGTGACTATTGAAGCCCAAAATAAAATTAAATAGAGCAATGTTTTGCGTGAAAAGAAATTATACAAGAAGAATGTTACTTTTTTTGGTTAGCATAAAAGTAAGTTTTTTTTGACCTTTTTTAAATTATATATCGTGCTTTTTAATAAAATTTAGATTAACATACACTTAATTCATGAATTCAAGGTAATAATTAAACGGAATTCATGAATACAGGTTTACTTTTCTTTTAAGGCTATTTGAAATCTCATTCCTTTACACCAGCAAAACAAAATCAATAATTTTTAACCAACCCGAATTTATAACGATGTCAATAGATAAAATACAATGCATCATTATTAGTGAAGATGCGCATTACAAAACCAAAGTAAAAACCTTTTTAAGTACGCATACTAATACCGAGATTATTTTGACTAATACGCTTACGGAGGCTTTAGCATATTTAAACGAGAAACCGCCTTTTAAACTATTAATACGAAAGCACAATAAACCCCTAGACGAAGAGGAACTAGAAAACTGTAGGCGTGTACCCGAACGAGATATGAATTTTAGAATTGTAGTATTTCAAAACGAGTACAAAGAGTTAACCATGCTTTTAAATTTAAGTAGCCTACGCTATATGCAATACGAGAAAGAGTTGTTTGCTAATATGAAACTTAAAACGGTATTAAAACGATTATCTGGAAAATAATTAGTGATTGGTTGATTGCTCCCTTTTGAGTTAGTGGGCTTAAAGCTGTAACACAGTAAAAGCCCATGAACTCGATAAATTGAAAAATAGAATAAAAATTAAAAAGATTCCTATTGGAATTTATCCTGAGCCTCTCGTCTGCGCTCGAGACAGGCTAGAGACGAAGGACAGGAATTGAACACTAGCTAGTATAAAGGCGTAAACCGAAAAGCCTTATAAAATAATAGAGTAGGTACATACCTAATAATATAAAATGAAACATTACATAATTAAGGCGTTACTATGCCTAAGCATGGCATTGTTAGTATTTAACTGCCAAAAAGAAGAAATTACAAAAGAATCTAACAAAACAGAAAACCTTATTTCTGATAGGACTACTAAATTTTCTTTACTCAAAACTAAAGAAATTGAAAACGACAAGGGCTTAATGCGTGTTTTAGAAAGTGCCGAAATAAAAAAACAAGAAAGTAGATCTAATAAAACGGTTTATAATGAGCAGTACGATTTTACTATTAATACAGATTATGCAAAAGTTATAACAAATGAAAACGGCACACATAATTACACTTTTGGTGTTTACAGAGAAGAAGATAACGGACTACTAGAAAACCTTTTATTAAAGGAACAAACAGACGGCACTTTTTTAGTGTATTTAGTGGAGTATAATATAACCGAAACAGAACGCAATACGTTAGCCAATCAAGAAATTATTAATGTAGAAAATAGCATTACTTATGTACCGTTAGAAGATATTTCTAGTTCTATTTTCGATAAGTTAAATGCAACAGCAGAAACGTGTACAGTCTTTTCTTATGAGTGGCAAGAAGCAAGCACTTGTAACGCAGGGGGTAGCCATACGTACGAAGATGGCGGATATAGTGATAGTAACCCTAACGGTTGCCATGCTTGGGGTAATCCAGATACAATGGCTACAAGCGGTGGTTATGTTTTAACATCGCATGAAGTAGATTGTACAGATGGATCTAATAGTGGTTACGAAACGGACAATACCAACACTAGCAACACTAATAATAACAATGGCTATAGTAATAATAGCGGTGGTTATGGTGCTAATGGAGGAAGTAATACAGAACCAGATACAACACCAATACTTTGTACAGATTGTCCAGAGATTGAATTTGAAGAAGAAGATTGCGAAATAGATGATCAAGATATGGTAGATTTAGAGTCAGTTTTTGGAGCAGGAAATATAACGACCAAATGTTCAACAAATCCTGACGATGTACCTAGTGAATTACATTTTAATACTATAGAAGAGTTACAAGCTTTTATTAATCAATATAATGAGATTAAAAACAATCCAAATGTAGAAACAAGTCTTTCTGAAAACACCGATTCTCCTAATTCAGTTACGGCTACATTTAAATTTATCGGATGGCCTTATGTTGTTTATACTGTTCATGTAAATCAGCAATTAGGCACAGACCATCAGTATTTCACAGATTACTCAGTTGAAAGTGCTACTTCTAGTATATCGGGAGTTACTTTTATGAAAAATTGGCAACAAACTCATTGGGAGAACTCATTAGATAGTTACGAATCTACAACTATTGTTAATGGAAATTTAAATGTAACTTTGTTTTATAATGGAATTGGTAGGCTATGGACAGAACATTCTACTTTTACTTTAAAAACTAATGCAACTGACGGTAGTATTATATCTCAAAATTGGGATTAAAACAGTAATATAATGAGAACAAAGAATTTATTTTTAGTAATACCTTTTATTTTTTTTAACTGTAAATCTACAGACCAAAAATTAATAAGGAAAAATATACCCTTATCTCAAAAACAATATAATATTATTAAAAAAGATAAAGATATTAGTAGCGGTTTAGTACTAGCCATTAAAGATTCTGTTAAAACCAAAAAAATTAATGAAGCTTTATCTGTTTATTTTGACAATAAAAATAAAAAAGAGTTAACTGGTTTATTAGAATTATTAAGAATTTTCAAAGGCGACAAACATAGTTTTAAAACAATACCTACAGATAGTATTGATATGAGTAAGGCTATTATAATTAACTCATTTGAGGATTTGAAGAAATTTAAAAAGAAAGATTCTGCAAACATGAAATCAATTAAAGATAAATTTAATCTTACTATAGATACTAACAGAGTGAAAAAAGATTCCTTAAACTAACAATAAACAACTTAAAATAGAATAAACAAAAGCTAAAAACTCTTGCATTGGTTTGTAAGAGTTTTTACTTTATAATCTGCATTATATAATAAAGAACACACGTTGTATGAAACATATAATTTTAAACACATTACTAATACTCAGTTTAACAACTACTGTTAACGCACAAAAGGTAAAACAAGTAGTAAAAGGCTGGACGGCTTATTCGCAAACAGTAGATGTTTCTTCCTTTGAAGAATTATCGTTTAGAGTTTCCGTAAATATAAAGGCAAATGTAAATAATAAATCTTCTAATGCTGCCTTATGGGTAAGGGTAGATAAAAAGGATGGTTCCAGTGGCTTTTTTCAAAATGATGCCTACTCTACTAAAGTTACAAAAACATGGGAGGCTTATACTATAAAAGGCAAAATAAACAAAGAGGCATCTTTACTCTATTTTGGCGCATTTTGCCAAAATAATGGACAATTTTATTTCGACGATTTTAAGGTAGAAATACAAGATACAAATGGTAAATGGAAATCTATTATTATAGACAACCCAAGTTTTGAAACAGCATTAACAGAAACCAATTGGCAAGAGGGCATTAGTAAATATAAAATAGAACAGGCAAAACACTTTACTATTGCCAGAGTAGATACAGAAGCAGTAACTGGTAATTATGCCTTAAAAATAACAGGTAAAGATATAATAGGTAACAATAGTAACGGTAAATATGTAACAGTAAATGGTGTAACACTATATTACGAAACTTATGGAGAAGGCGAACCGCTATTAATGTTACACGGTAACGGGCAATCTATAAGTGCATTTTTAAACCAAGTAGAACTCTTTTCTAAAACTTATAAAGTTATACTGTTAGACAGTAGAGGGCGTGGTAACTCTACATATAATAATGCTGTAGAATTAACTTACACACTACAGGCAGAAGACACAAAGTTGTTATTAGATGCATTGCAATTAAAGTCTGTTAATATTTTAGGTTGGAGCGATGGTGGTATTATTGGTTTAATACTAGCTATTAACCATCCAGATAGAGTAAATAAATTAGTGGCTATGGGAGCGAATATAAATCCGCAAGGCTTAAAACGTTTAAACGAAATGTTAACTAATATAGCCAACATGGAAAAAGAAAACAATCCTGAAAAGAAGTTAGGTTTAGACTTAATAAAACTTATGGCATATTACCCTAAACTAGAATACAAAGCTTTAAGTGCTATAAAAGCTAAAACTTTAATAATAGCTGGTGATCACGATGTTATAAAAAACGTACATACAGTTAAAATGTTCGAAGCAATACCTAATGGTAGACTAGCTATTATGCCTAGCGAAACCCACTGGATGCCACAACAAAACCCAGAACTTTTTAATACTATTGTATTAGACTTTTTAAAAAAATAAAATGCAAATGTAAAACCTTTAAGCTACTAAGAAGAGCTTAGCAGTAGCAATACCCGATAACACAACTGGTATTAATTAGGTGTATTATTTCCCATTTACTTTTTAAATATTTTAAACCTCAACTTATAAAGCCTTTCAAATGACTTGAAAGGCTTTTTTTGTGGGTTTATATTAAGCTCTCTAAGAACACTGTTTAGGTTTTTAAAAATTCCTTCAATAACATAAAACTGATCTAATTGTCCATATATTAGAACGCTTCCTCCATTTAAAAGCTTTTGTCTAAACATACTTTTGTCTAAGTAAAAATTGTAACTTTTTATTTGTTTTTATCCATAGAATGAAGTAACGACAAGTGATAAAACTGCTGGGGAGATTATAGATGGTCTTAAAATACCAACCGAGCGCGTAGAAATAGCATAGAATTGGAACGGAGACAGTATTGGCAAAAAATGGGCAACTACCTATTGGACCAATATTAAGTTTAATACTAAAATTGATATGTCTATTTTTTCCTTTAGATTTGTATATATAAATTTTATAAATTAAAAACGGAAAAGATACACTATCAAATCACTCTGAGTTCTAAG
>CANLUH010000041.1 GCA_947494205.1 uncultured Flavobacteriaceae bacterium
AATCTGGTGTTCCTGGTGTTGGGCCACTATCTGTTGGTGTTAAACCAGTACCCGCAGTACTTGGAATTCCTGTTACGATATCTGGTACTCCATCTGCTATTCCATTATTATCTACATCTGTTCCTCCTGCTTCTAATACATCGTAGATTCCATCGTTATCACTATCTAAATCTAAATTATCGGTAATACTATCTCCATCGGTATCTGGAATTGGACAATTATTTGAACTGATTCTGAAATTATCAAAAGTTACATATCCATTACCAGAAGTATCTTCAGAAGCAAAAATAATCAATCTTAATGTATAAAGCCCCCCTGGTATTAATTGATAATTTGGTACTATCTGAAATTCCTCATGTGAGGGGTCTCCTAATGAATTTCCTCCAGGAAAAGCACTTCCGTCTTGTGTTCTTGATGTTACTGTTGAGTTAACTAGAACTGTAGAACTAGCAAAATTATCTGAACTTATTTCCAATTGATATGAAAAATCTGCATAAATTGGAAATTGTATTGGGTTAGCAGATAAATTAACACCTCTACTGACTTCGAATGTACCATCTAAAAATGTAGTTACATCTTGAATGTTTATAAAACGTGTCATTACAACCTCATCTGTTAATGTAGCAAATCTATACTCTACATAATCACCAGCGGCTAATGCTGCTACTGCTGTAGCTTCTGTAGCTCCACTAACAAAATAATAACCATGATTTTCTACATTATTTGTAACATCTAATGATTCATCTATTAAACCTGGCCCAATTCTAGAAGCCTCTACAGTAGGATTAATTAATGTTGGATCTACACTATTTGGTTCGTAACGATTTATCTTAGGTAAACCAGTATTTCCATTATTACCATTTCCTACTCCTGCTGGGTTGGGATCCCAACCAATCATTAGTCTTGGTGTATTTGCAGTTGATGAGCAGTTAATTTCAACTAAGTCTGTTATCCCATCATTATCATCATCTTGATCACAAAAATCTGGCACGCCATCTAAATCATTATCTGCCGTGTCATCTCCTCCTGGGCATATATCTGCACTGTCTTCTATTCCATCATTATCTGAATCAATAAGCGAATCGCATGCGTCTGCGATTCCATCTAAATCTACATCTGGACCAGAAGTTGTAACATCTGTAGTTGTTGCCTGTCCTGTTCCTGCCAATACAGGAACTCCTAAATCCACTCCAGCAGTATTACCAACTACGTCTCCTAAACTTAAATCTCCACCTCCTACTATATCTGTTGTAGTAAATCCTCCTGCTGCTTCTATTGCATCTGCACAACCGTCTCCATCACTATCGGTATCATAACAGTTTGCTATTCCATCACCATCTGTATCTGCTAAAAGCTGTGCAAATGTTATGTCATCTAATCGAATGTCATTACCAGAACATCCTGCTTGAGTATTTGCTATCTCTATAATTACATTTCCAGAAGTGGCACCTGAAGACCAATCGAACGTAGCTTCTTGCCATGTGTTAATTTGACCAGCTGACCCGTCACCTACAGGGCTATTAAATACTGTTGCTCCATCTATTATAAATGCCAACTCTGGATTTTGCTCTACGATATAAATGAAACATCTAAACCTGTATGTTGCATTTGCTTCTATATTTGGTATTGTTTGTAACCAATAACTCGAGCCTGCTATATCATTTGGATCTATGTATATTGTGTTGTTTGGATTTGCTGCACTTGCTGCTGTACCATCTGTAAATGGTACATAAGTTGCTAAACAAGATTGATTAGTGGATGTTGTATTTCCATTATAGATATTATCTCCTGTCTGGTTAGGATCTAAAACCACGATACTACCATCAATAACGCCTCCGTTATAATCGTAATAATCATCACAAATACCATTTGTACTATTAAAAGGAGATATTGCTACCCACCCTTGGGCTGAACATCCTCCACTTGTATCTGGTGGCCCGGCTTCATTATTAGAACCCCTATTAAAGTCTGATGTCCAGTTAGCATAACCATCATCGAAATTAGCATTTAATACTAGATTTGGCCCTTCTGTAAACGGACCTACTGTGGCTGTACATTCTACTGTATCTAATATCCCATCATTATCATCATCTAAATCTGCATTATCGTATATTCCATCTTCATCTGAATCTAAAAATGCAGGACCTGTTGGATCATTAATAACTCCTGTTCCTTCATTTACATCGTCTCCAACGGCATCATCAGTAATAAAATATGTGGTTGCTAAGACATCATTACCTCCTATGTTTACTATACTAAAGTTTATATCTATTAAATCATCTCTGTAATCGAAATCTACTCCACTTGCTGTTGAAGGACCAAATTTTCTATAAGTATTAAATTGGTTTAATGCTGTTATTCCATGCCAGTAATATCTTACTTGTGCTGTTTCTCCATTTCCTGTACAGGCTAATTCAAAATCTACCAAACCAAATGGATAATCGTAACTTCCATCTTCATTTGGTAACGAAGATTCACTAACTATAGCCATTGCTGTAATTTGCTGACAATTTTGTGTTGGGTCGTTAGTTACAATTTCCATAGTTACATAACTTCCCGTAATTGTTGGTATAGAGCCTACATTTGGTTGTACACTATCTGGTATACCATCTCCATTTCCATCTCCTCCATTTGGCCCTGCATCTTCTATAGTTGCGGTTATGCCATCTAAATCATCTACAGGACATGCTGTTGTATCTGAACCATTTTGACTTCCTCCTATTCCTTGCCCTGTGCCTGCTACAGTAGGTACACCTTCGTTTACTCCTGCAGTAGTACCAACTGTGTTTCCTAAGTTATCTAATATAGGATCTAGTGACGTTCCTGTATAACTTCCTCCTGAGTTACCGCCATCTAAAGTTCCTTGTCCTGTTGCATCTACTAAATCTCCTGCTGTAATAATAGTATTATCACCTTCTAGTGCATCTGGGCAACCATCGCCGTCCGAGTCAAGATCTTGATAATCTGGTATACCATCCATATCTGTGTCGCAGAATATTAAATTTCCTGCAAAACTTTTTAAGGTAACTTGGTGTCTATTTCTTAAAGATCCTGTTGAGGCTGATAATCCAAAGAAGGCTGAACTTCCTGCTAATCGAACTGCTGGAATATCTTCAACTAAAGTTCCAACATTAGCACCATCAAAAGACCATGTTAAAGTATTTGTAGTTACATTCCAATTAATTGTTACATCATGAAAATTACCATCTTCTATTTCTCCCAAATTTACTACAGAAGTTCCTGCTATTGGATTAAAAGGATTACCAACACCTCCAAAAGGGTTAGTACCATCATCGGTATCCCATATAGCTGTATGATCTGGCCCTATATTTCCGCCACCATTTCCTTCTACACCTCCAAAAGGTGTATTATCGAAAGTATCGAATTCTATTGCTATTCCATTAACTATACCAGAAGCTCCTATTCCTGCTCCTGCTAAACCAACTGTTGAAGCTCCATTTGGATCATTATGAAAAATAACTGAAATTCCATCGGCTCCTCCCACGAGGCCATAACCAAAATCAATTCTATGTCCTGCTGCGTTATTATCGTTATTAGTACCAAAATTAAGTTCATAGTTTAAAGTAAAGTCTTGTGTAAAATCTATTTTAAGATTAGACATTGACGTTCCTGCATTACTAACTACATCTGGTGTTAATTCTATGGTATCTGGATTAACAGGATCAAAAGAAGCATTTCCACTTAAAATTGCTACTCTAGATATATCTATAGGTGTAGCTCCTGAAATGTTAGGGTCTCCACACTCTAAATAGTCTAAAATCCCATCATTATCATCATCTAAATCGACATCGTCATTCACGCCATCGCCATCGGTATCTATAGGTGCTGTAAAGTTTATTGTTATTGTTGCAGTCGATGCTAAACAACTTGTTACAGTATAATCGAATATATATGTTCCTCCCGAAAGCCCTGAACTGTCTAATGTTCCTGCACTTTGATCGAAATTTGCTCCTGGGGCTGCAGATCCTGTATTTAAACTCCAGGTTCCTCCTGCATTTGGTGTTCCTGTTAGGTTTGTAAATAAATCTATAATCCCTGCTCCTGTTGTTGCTGCTATTGTATTATCTGTTCCTGCATTTGGTGCTGCCTGCACTGATACCGTTAAAGATGTTATATCGTTACTTGAGCATGGCAAAATCCCTGCTACTGTGTAATCGAATACATAAACACCTCCAGTTGTTGGGTCGTATGTTCCTGCCCCTGCACTAAAATCTCCGCCTGGCGCATTTGGAGAACTTCCAGACACACTCCATGTTCCTGCATCTCCTCCTGCTATTAATGTGTTTAGATCTATTAACGTATCTCCTGCACAGGCGTATTCATCTGTTGGAATTCCTGCTTCTGGTAAATCTGTAACGGTTACTTGTATTACATCTTCTCCCATACACATAGTACCATTATCTGCATTTAGTCTAAACCAAGTGGTTTCGTTAACTGTTACAGATGGTGTTAGTGTACCTATTTCGAATGGTGCACTCCATGGTCCTGTTGGTCCATCTGTACTGTAAGACCATGCATAACCTCCTGCTCCATTTACACCTATATTGTCTTGTATGTTTAAGTCTTCATTCGTTGCAACTGCTGCTGTAAATGGCACTTCGTAAATTGAAGCTACTGCTGGATTACATGAGTCATCATTTATTTGTGCAGAAGGTGTACCATTTGGAATAGTTCCACTAGTAAATGTGGATGTATTTCCTCCATCGGAAAAACCTATGATTACAGAATCTATTTCTCCAAAATCTTGAAATTCGCAATCGTATATTTGTACTTTCCATCCGCCTTGTCTCGCATTATAACCATTAAGCGGTGTCATATCTATTAAGTTTACTCCCATTGCTGGAGAGAAAACTGTACAGACTGTAGAGTTATTTGATGGATCTGCATAATATGCATTATAGGTTCCTGTTAATGCTGGTCCTGCACCACTACAGGCATTATTTCTAGCAAACTCACAAATATCGAATACTGGTAGTGTTGGAATTATGGTTTGATCGTTTGTAAATGTTAAATTAACGGCATTGTCTGCTGCATAACAAGGGCTTCCTGTTTCGTTTAACCCTAACGGGATGGTTACCAAACCATCTGGTGATACTAAAAAGTATCCTACATCTGATATGTAGGTATGGGTTACATTAAATGTTACCGATACTATTGTTGTACTTGCTATTATAAAGGGACGTTCTACTGGATCGTAAAATGTAAATGCCGTATTATTGGCAGCTATTCCGTTTAAATTTACAGTATCTCCTTCACAGGCAGAGAAATCTGTTCCCGCATCTGTTTGTATAGAAGTATTCCATACCCATGCTCTTCCTTCTTCTATAGTACCTGAGTCATTTCTGACGACTAAATATCCTCCATCTGGTAATCCTGTTTGAATTCGTGTTGAATTTATTGCATAATTATCGTAAGAGTTGGTTGTTGGATTGTATACATACCAGTCGTATGTAGTAATTCCCGTACCTGCTGGGCATTCTAGTTGCCCTACACTTGCTCCGCCGTCGAACACAAAAATGGGATCATCTGAATTTGCCGAAAATACGGCACTTGTATAATTAGTTGTTAATGTTCCACAGTTAGAAGATGCTGCTGGTGCTGTTAATGCTATTTCACTACCTTCTAATTTAATGACTAAAACGGTTGTTACTTCATTACTACAAGGTCCTGTTCCTGTTACTTGATAATTAAATGTTGAAGGCCCCAATGGTAGAGTTGCTACTGTAATAGTGCTTCCAGATAATGCTCCAGTTGTATCATTATCTATCCATGTACCACCTGTATCCTCAGTTCCATCTAATCCTGTAAATAAATCGATTGTTGTATCTGTAGTAAATACATATAACGGTCCTGGTGTTGCTCCTGCACTTGGTGGGTTTGTTAATGTTAATGTTGCCGTTACAACTGCCGATGTGTTTCCAAAAGGATCTGTTACACTAATATTTACTATTCTAGGTGTTGTTATTTCTGGTGTTACTGCACTATTTACATATACTAAATCGTCTAACGTATTTCGTAATGTATTTACGTCTGCACTTACATTTGTTACTGTTAATGTTGTTGTACTGTTTCCTGTTACTGATATTCCAGGAAATATTCCTTTTATACTTAAGGTTTCGTTACCTGCATCTTGTGGATTAGTTAACGTAACGGTCATAAAATCTAAACCATGAGGCGCACTAAATATAGATGTTGCTCCTGTACTCGCATTGTCTAGAAACTCTGCACTTTTTGAGCATCCTGGTACATTTATATTTATACCGCCTGCTCCTGTTATATCGGTATCGTCTAGCCTTATGTATGGTACTGGTGCTAAATCTAAAGTAAATGGCTCTCCTGAAGCTGCTTCTGCTGCATCGGTTACATAATATTCTACCGAAAATGTTGTTACTGCTATATTACTTTGTACTGTCCAATAGGTTCCTGCTGTAGTAATTGCTGCTGAAGAGCCTATGTGTATTTCTGAAGTATTATTATTGTTTATAAAATGTCCCGATTGTCCATTGGTAAGGCTTCCTGTAAATAAAGCTCCAACATCTGGACTGGAAATTTTAATATTTTCTGTTCGCACTAAATCGCTATGTTCCTGAGAACTTAAAATAACATGCACAGGCTCACTAAATGTATAGGTATATACATTTCCTGAAATTCCAGAAGTAGCTCTTGTGTTATTAAAACTATTTGTTAGCGTTACTGTAGGGGGTACTGCATTTATACTTCCCCCAACTGTGGTGGAGGGTGCAGATGTTATGTCTACTGTAACAAAGGTGGTTCCATCTCCTATGGATGAGAAACTACTTGTTTGGTAATTATTTTCTGGCGTTGTTCCAGATAACCCTCCCCAAGTAGTTACTACTTGTGCTTCTACATTAAAAGTAACACTACTAAACAATAGTATTAACATCATGTAAAACAACATATTTTTTCTATACTGTTTATCTAAAACGAAAGAGAAAAATGCTTTGTTGGGTTTATTTCCTAAATTATATTCAAATTTATTTTTTTGACTATAATTTGTTTTACCTATTAAACTCTTTGTATCATTTGTTTGTTCAAAAAACGCTATCGTTTTTGAATAAATAAGACGAAAATATGTTAACATAGTAATCGGTTTTATTATTAAAGTTGATGTTATCCAACCTTCCTATTGTTTGCTCTCCAAAGTTTAACAATAGATAGATTTAAATTTTTAAATGTAATTATAGCTGAAAATCGTGTATACGCTTTCTTTTAAAGAAATGTATTTAATCATTGCTATTGCAAAAAGTAATTTTAGCCAGAACTATAATAGTTGGTTATTAAATTACTTGTAAGATTATTGTAAATAGTATCTGATTTATTTTTTTGAAAACCATTCTCTCTAAGTTTGAAAAGAATCATATTGATATACTTAGTTGAGTTAAAAAGCTTTATTTTAAAATACGTAGGGTTTTCTTTTTTTTGAAATGAAGACGCATTCCTTTTCGTTTTTATATCTAGTAGAAAAAACGATAGTTTAATATCTGAAAATATAATATTTTTCTTATATTGTAAATTATATTTATTCAATACCTGTACAATCCTAAAAAGGATTATATTAAAATATATAATCATAATGGTTGATTTAATTATTTAAATTGATTGTTATCCAGCCCTGCTTTTGTTTGCTCTCCAAAGTCATCACAATTGCGGGGTTATTTTTTATAAACTAAAAAAAGAATTATCTATTTTTTAATTTATACTTAAAAGATATTTTATCGAATTAAATTACAACAGTATATTATAATCTTAGAGAAAGTAGTTATTTTCATATTTCAGGATGTATTAGTTTAGTATTGGTTTTGGTTATTTTAAGCGATTTATAAGATATACTTTAGGGGAGGAGGGAAATCTTACATTTATAAAGTTATCCTTTTTTTCAGTTAAAACAGAACATCAAAACATTAATTCGATGAAATGCAGATAAATTCGATAAAGTGTATTTTAATGTTTAATTTTTATTTTAATATAATCTACAAATGTCATTTTTACTGAATTATATTCAATAAAAACAAAAAAAATCAACATATATTTTAACAAAAAAACAAAAAACACAAACTAAATACAATTTCAAATTAAAGACAAAAAAAAGCAACCTTAGGACTAAGGTTGCTTTTTTTATTATTTTTTAAATCTAATAATTAATTTTCAACGACTATAAATTCACTTCGTCTATTTTCTTGGTGTTCTTCTTTTGAGCATTTAACACCATTACTACATCTATTAACTAATTGTGTTTCTCCATATCCTCTTCCAGAAATTCTATTTCCTGAAATATTTCCTTTTTCAATTATCCAGTTTTTTGTTGATGTATTACGTCTAGATGATAGGCCTTCATTGTATGCATCTCTACCTCTAGAATCGGTATGTGATCTTACATCTATTTTTACTGTAGGATACTCTTTTAAGTAGTTAATTACTTTCTGTATCTCTATTTGCGCATCTGGACGAATGTTAGATTTATCATAATCAAAATATATTGGTTTTAGATTTAGTAATTTAAATAAATCTGTACCTACAGCTGCTGCAACTTTTTCTGGCTTTAAGTTTAATTTTAAAACAATGTCTTTGTTTTGTTTTGGATTAACTTTAAACTGTTCTGTTTCTTGTATAAAACCATCTTTTGTTGCTATTACTTTATAGGTTTGTTTCTTACAGTCTATTTCATAACTAAATACACCGTTTTTGTCTGATGTTAAATTCTGAACTTCTACGCCTCTTTCGTTAATAACAACAACACTTGCATATTCTATTATTTCATTAGTTTTCTTATTAACTGTAGTTCCAGAAACTAAGTTAGTACAGAATTCTCTTTTAAACTTATAAATATCATCATCTCCTTTTCCGTTGTATCTATTAGATGTTAAATAGCCTATGTTAGTGTATTCATCTATTATAAATTCGAAATCATCTCTTGAGCTATTTATTGGCTTAGCTAAGTTTATTACTTCCGAATTAGCATCATCTATTCGCTTCATAAATACATCTAAACCGCCTAATCCTGGTCGCCCGTCTGAAGAAAAATATAGTGTTCCGTTATTACTTATATATGGAAAGTTCTCTCTTCCTTCTGTATTAATTTGACTTCCTAAATTTTTAGGTTCGCCGTAAGTTCCGTCTTCATTTATTTCAACCACATAAATATCGGACTTACCAAGTGTTCCAGGCATATCACTAGCAAAATATAGTTTAGTTTCATCTATATTTAATGCAGGATGCGCTACATTATAATCATCGCTATTAAATGGCATACTTTCTAAATTATCCCATTTTCCATCTACAAAAGTTGCTTTAAAAATCTTTAGTCCATTTACTTTCTCACTACTTTTTCTAGTTTTTCCTTTGTAGTAATTATTCCTAGTAAAGTACATTGTTAAACCATCTTTAGTGAAAGTCGTTGATGATTCATGATACTTCGTATTTATTTTTTCTGAAAGCGGAATTGCATTAGCTGAAGAGTCTGCTTTATAATATAAATCTAGAAATGGTTGTTCATTCCATTTATATAATTTTCCTTTTCCTCTAGAGGATGCAAATATAATTCCATCTTTATAGAAAGAGGTTCCAAAATCTGAAAAACGTGAATTTAAATCTAAATTATCTAATTCAAATTCTGCAGATAACTCTTCTATTGTTTCTAAATAGTTTTTTGATTTTGCGAATAATATTGAACGTGTATCATTTGGTTTTAGTATCGCAAATTTATTCATATTCTTATTTGCTTCTTCATAATTACCTATGGCTTTTAAACTCATAGCATATCTGTAATAATACTCGAATTCGACTACAGCATCTTCTAAAGAAATTAATTCCCCATACCACTTAGAAGCATCTTCCATTTTAGTATTAAAATAGTAAGCATTACCTAACTTTTTTAATACTTCTGGAGTAGAATTACCAGACTCAACAAGCTTTAATAATTCCTTAGTAGATTCTATATATGATAGGTTATCATATTTTTTATCTGCTCTTTTATTGGTAGTCTTAGATTGCCCAAAAGAAACATTAAATACCAATGTTAATATTGCTAATATGTATATTGTTTTTTTCATCTGTTCTTTATTCTAGTTTTTAGAAAAATCTTGGTGATAATATTTTATCTGGTTCATTCAAGAATTCGAATCTTAAAAAGACTTCAAATGATCCAGATTGGAATTGCGTATTACCTAAAGCTGTAATTTCTCTATCGTAAGCAAAGCCTACCATTATACCATCTGTAAATTGATAACCAACTAAACCACTAAATGCAGCATCCCATCGGTAGGCTGCACCTAAAGTTAACTTCTCTCTTAACAAAAAATTAGCTGTTAAATCTGCTTGTAAAGGTGCTCCCGTTACTGCTTTTAAAAGAAAAGCTGGTTTAAACTTTAAATCTTCATTTAAATCGAAAACATATCCACCAATTAAATATGCATTTATTCTTTCCCTTGCTTGAGATAATGATGCTTCATCAAAGTGTGTTGTTTCAAGAATATTAGGTACAGATAATCCTAAATACCATCTATCTCCTTTTCTGTAATATAATCCTGCTCCAAAGTTTGGTGAAAATTTATTTTCAATATCATTTTGCAATAATATATCTCCAGGATTATACTGAGACAATTCAGAATAAGCGACATCTAACAAATGTCCTCCTGCTTTTAATCCAAAAGACAATCTTCCTTCTTCTGATGTGTTTATTGTATATGAAAAATCTATATCGAAATACGTTTCATGCGTTGGTCCTATTTTATCATTAATTATAGAAAGACCTAAACCTACTTTTTTAGCTTCTCCTACAGGTGAATGTAAATTAAATGTTTGCGTACGTGGTGCTCCATCTAAACCTACCCATTGCGAACGGTGAAGTAACAACCCACTTAACACATCTCTAGATCCTGCATAAGCTGGATTTATGCTCATGGTATTATACATATACTGTGTATACTGAGCATCTTGTTGTGCTTCACTTTCTGCTATAAAAATACAGCTTATAAGAATCGCTAAAATTGCTATTTTATTTTTCATTGATAATTATTTTTAAGAGGTAATAGTTAAAACTATTACCTCTTTATTTTTAATGTATTAACGTTGTATGTATAAGTAACCTGCTCTAGACTTATCTTCGCCAGTTGCATCATTTGTATATTCCAACACGTAGAAATAAGTTCCTACTGGCAATAATTCATCTTGTTGTATTGTTACTCTACCATTAGATTCACCTCTAAAGAAGTTACCATTCTGTCCGTATCCTTTCGTTTCGTAAACTATTACACCCCATCTATTATAGATTGTAACTGTATTATTAGGGAACAATTCTATATTACGAATAGTAAATACATCATTATCTCCATCTCCATTTGGTGTTACTGCGTTAAATACTACTAGATTATCATCATCTAACATTGGATTATCTACTTCTAAATAATCAGGTAATCCATCATTATCACTATCTACACCATCTCCTCCAAATCCTATACCATCTCCATTTGGATCAGAACCTTCAATAACTGTTAATAATCCATCACCGTCATCATCTACATCTAGATAATCTGGAATACCGTCTCCATCTGTATCATCATTTGTAGGATCGTCATCTCCTGTTGGATCAACATCTCCATCTGAGTTATCTGTATCTCCATAATCTTCATTAATAGTGTCTACTCCATCATTATCATCATCTGGATCTAACCAGTTAGGGTTACCATCTGAATCTGTATCTCCGAATGGGAATTCAATTCCATTAGGTACATTATCATTATCACAATCTCCATTAAACCATTCCATCGATTGAGGAACATCTACACTACTTGTTATAAATTCACATGGGTTATTAGGATCTGTTCCATCTAATATTTCTTGTCCATTAGTTACACCATCACCATCACAATCTTCCATTAGATACTCATCAGTTGGATCTAATGTAACATCTTCAATATTGAAATCACATGGATCTGTTGGGTCTGTTCCATCTGGCCCTGGTGTACCATCACCATCAGGATCTATTTCATCACCATTAGTTACACCATCACCATCACAATCTGCATCTAAGAAATCACCATCTTGTGGTAATGTAATGTCTGATGCTGTGAAGTCACATGGGTTATTCCAATCTGTTCCGTCTGGTCCTGGTGTTCCATCTCCATCTGGGTCTATCTCATCACCGTTTGTTACCCCATCGCCATCGCAATCTGCATCTGCAAAAATTGGGTTACTTAG
>CANLUH010000042.1 GCA_947494205.1 uncultured Flavobacteriaceae bacterium
CAAACTTCTAACGGACTTGGGTCTGTTATTTGCGGGGTTGGATTAACGATTAGTTGTAGTTCTACAAAGCTTGCACAGTCGGTTGCTATTGTTGAGCTTTCTATTCGTACATAAATCGTTTGCATATTAACTACAATATTGTTGTAAATGCCAGTAATCGCATTTATTCCCATTTCTGCATTCACCATGGTTTCATGATATGTTACATTTAACCCCATAGCTCCACATGCTATTTCATTATCTGCAAGTGTTAAATCGAACTCTCCAAAGCCATCACTATCTGGATCACAGTATTCTAATGGCGTTGGTGTACAAGCTACTGGTGCTTGTTCTACTTGCAATGTTAATGTTGTCGTATCATAACAACCTGTTACACTATCTTCTACACGAACAAATACTTGTTGCATATTTGGTGTTGTATTTGTGTAAGGTATAGGCAGAGGGGAAGTAGCATTTTCCGAATCTAATAGTGTTAGATAATATGAAACAATATAGTTTGGATTGCCTCCAGAGATTTCAGGGTTTTTAATATCTATTTGTATAGCTGTTATACCATCTGGTGTTCCATCATCACAGACACTTAAAGGTGTTGGGGCGTTAATTACAGGTAAAGGGTGCACAGTTACACTTTGCGTAGCTGTAGCAGTACATGTTCCGTTTGTTGTATAATCTACAGTATATGTTGTTCCAGGAATACCCATAGTTATTTCTCCTGTTGAAGCGTCTATAACTGCACCATCGGTTGGTATTGGATTAAGGGTGAATGTTCCTCCTGTAAGACCAGTAATGGTTGCTGTAGCACCTTCACAATTTGGCGTTAGGGTGAAAGATGCATCGTCTACAGGTAATACCGTTAAGGTATTCGTACTTGAATCTATACAAGTACCATTAGTAGTATATTCTATAGTGTAAGAGGCTCCCGAAGTTGCATTTGTTACTTCTCCAGTATTAGCATCTATAACTGCTGTATCAGTTGGTAATGGATTAAATGTAAAAGTTCCTCCTGGTGTTCCATTAATAGTTATTGTACCTCCATTACAGTTTGGAGTTATAGTAAATGAAGCATCATCACTAGTAACTACTGTTACATCTTGTGTTGTAAATACAGCACATGGCCCTCCAGTAGTATATAATACTGTATAAGTAACTCCTGAGCTTCCTCCAGTTATTACTCCTGTAGCAGTATCTATAACAGCTCCATCTCCTGGATCCGGACTTAATGCAAAGACTCCTCCTGTGTCTCCTGTTATTGTAGCTGTTCCTCCATCGCAGGTTGCTGTTGTTGTAAAACTTGCATCTTCGGATGGAAATACTGTTACATCTTGTGTTGACACTGCCTGGCATACACCAGTAGTAGTATATTCTACTGTGTATGTTGTTCCTGGTGTTCCATTAGTAATCGTTCCTGTAGCGACATCAATAACTGCCATATCGGTTGGTAACGGATTAAAAGCAAAGTTTCCACCTGTAGTTCCTGTAATAGCTGCTGTTCCTCCATCACATGTTTGTGTCATTGTAAAAGAAGCATCGTCTGTTACTAATACTGTAAGAGTTTCGGTACTTGTATTAGGACAAATACCAGCAGTTGTATATTGTATGGTATATAAAGCTCCAGAGGTAGCGTTTGTTACTTCTCCTGTATTAGCATCTATAACCGCTGTGTCGGTTGGTAACGGATTAAAAGAAAAAGTTCCTCCTGTAGTTCCTGTTACAGAGACAGTACCTCCGTTACAAGTTGGTGTTACAGAAAATGATGGATTATCGCTAGGATTAACTATAAGCTGAAATGCAGCCGTACTAGAAACTGAATAGCAGCTAGGGATGTTTACACTCTGTATTCGTACAAAAATAGGCTGAGGATTTGCTATATTATCATAAGTATTTGGTAATGGATTTACATTGTTGTCTGCATCTGTAAAATTTAAATGATAAGATACATTGTAATCCATTGCAGAAAGTGGTCCTAAAAGATCTCCATCTTGTGCTGTTAAACCAAATGATTCAACTCCATTATTAGATATGTCATCGCATAATTCAATATTTGTTGCTGGACTTATAGCTGGGTTTTCAACAGAAAGGGTAAACGATTCGTTAGCAATTAATTCTCCACAACTGTCTGTTATTTCAACAGTATAAGTTGTTGCTACTGTTGGTGAGAAAACAGGATTTGCTATATTAGGGTTACTCACTCCTGTTACTGGAGACCAAGAATAAGTGTAGTTTCCCGTAAGTGTCGCATCTACAGTATTAAGAGACTGCCCTGTACAAATACTTTGATCTGGCAGGGATAAAAAATTATCTGTTGTTAGGTATTCTATACAAACTTGATGAACGTTTGTTGCGCCTCCTGTAGAACCATTAAACCCAAGAAAGATATTTGAATTTCCCCCAAATAAATCATTAGAAATATCACCTGTATATGAAAGACGTTCATTACAATCAAAGAAAACGGTTAGTGTATTAGTAGCACTTTCCCAAACCACTTTTACTTCGTGATCATTACCGTCTTCAATATTTGTTGACGTATTAGAAGCTTGTATTGGTCCTGCTAAATTATTAGCATCTGTATGGGTTACATTTCCACTAGATAGTATAGCAATGTGATCAAATACTGGGTCGCCTTCTTCCGTATTTTGCCATGTATCGAACTCTATTGCTAATGAAGGCGTAATACCTTCATATCCTATTCCGCCTCCAGGATTACCTAATTGAGGTGTAGCTGTATCTTTTAAAATTAAAGCCATACCATCTGCTCCATTGGCATCGTTAGAACCAAAATTTGCATTAACACTAATTACAAAATCATTTGTAATGTCTATGGCGTTATCTAACCAAACACCACCTACTTGCGTATTTGTGTCTGGAGTAATTTGATAGCAATCATTTCCTAAATCACTTGCATCTCCAATAAAGGTAGCAGATAATTGTGCATGAACATTTACAAGGGAAAAAAAGAGAATGATTACAGTTAGGTATTTTTTGAAAGTCATATTACGATTAATGGGTTTAGCTTGCTAAATTACTTAAAAACAGAAACAAATTCTAATTATACATTTATAACAATCGTAATAAGAAAATTCCTAAGTGAAATGTAAAGATTTTACTGGTAAATTTATTAACGTCTTAAAGCAAAGTGTCCTTTTACTTCAAATTTTAGACTCCCTTTTACAACTTTTGCTAAAAACCAATAATCGTTAGCTGGCATAATATGTCCATTATAAGTACCATCCCAACCATAAGAATTGTGTTTTAAAGTTGTTAGTAATTTACCATATCTATCGAAAATATGTACTACTGTACCAGGTAATTGATTAACTCCTGTTATATGCCATGTATCGAAATATCCATCTCCATTTGGTGTTACAAATTGTGGAGCATCTATGATAACGACATCTTTAGAGGTAGAATTACATCCGTTAAGATCTATTACAGTAATAACATGAGGTCCAATAGCAACATTTCCAAAGAAATTGGATTCTTGTGGTATTCCATCGTCTAGTTGGTATAGATAATCTCCTGTTCCGCTTACTGTAACTGTTATATTATTAGGATCTGCAAAGTCTACTGTTTCTGTAAATTCTATTACCGCAGCTTCAGATTGAATAACATTAAAAGTAGAGGTTGTAGAGCATCCTAAATTACTGGTTACTGTTACAGAGTATTGCCCTATTTCATCTATTTGTATAGTGCTACTGGTTTCATTTGTAGACCATAGATATGTATCTGTTGTTACATTAGTATCGGCAGATACTATGAGTGGTAAATTATCTAAACATATTACTTGGTCTGTTACTTCTACAAATGGTTTTCTATTTACATTAGCGTTAAAACTTGTAATATTATAACAGTTTGTATCATTATTTTCTAATCTTATATAGAATGTCTGAGTCTCTTCAACTATATAATCTAAATTAGAAATTTCATTTTCATTGGCTACTGCATCTGCTTCAGAAGTAAAATAAGTAACAGTAAAATTATTTGGATTTTGATTTCCTAAAACTAAAGTTGTTTGCTGTGACAAATCGAAAGATAGTATCGTATCGAAATCATCATCACAGGTGTTAAGGTCTGGTATTGGATTAATTACAGGTAATGGATTCACTTGAATTGTAAACGAATCGTAGTTAACACAGTTTGTATCTGTAAATTCTGCTCTAATATAAATTGTATCACTATTAGTAAGGAATGTATAGTCTGTACTCAGTTCGTTTACCATAGACTCTGCATCTGCTAAAGTGGAGTAAAATGATACTGCTACGTTTTGTTGAGCTCCAATTAAAGGTGTAATTGTGTCGCTTAAATCGAAAAAATTATCTTCGTTGGTACAGGTTTGAAATACTGGGATGTCTGCTATTGTTGGTGGTAAATCTACAATTAACTCAATAGGCACATTTGCAGAACAGTTGGATATCGTGTTTGTAACAGATATATATACTATCTGTGGGTTAGTTACATTAGTATAATCTGTAGGTGTTGTTATTGGGTTTATTCCAGCATTTAAATCATCTTCATTTTCATAATATGTTACAATGGTATCGTCTTGTCTTATGGCTAAAACTTCAAATTCTGCTACTGTTAAATCGAATGAAATACTTCCGTCTGTATCTGTATCACAAGCTCTTAAAGCAGATGCAGAACTTACTTCTGGTATTTGTACCACATTGTATTCAAAAGAGGCAATTCCTTGACAGTAAGTACCATTATCTATGCTTACAAATAATTCTTGGGGATTTACTGTATTTGTAAACGTATTTGGCAAAGCGTTTTCTTGATTTTGTGCATCTTCTAAGGTTAAGTGAATTGTTACAGTTAATGCTTCTGGACTATTCTCCATAACGGCATCAATTTGTTCATTTAAATCGAAAGTTTCAAACCCATCATTAGAAAGATCATCACAAGCAAAAATATCTAATGGTGCATTATATATTGGTTCTGAACCTACTTCTATTATAAAAGAAGATGTACCATAGCATTCATTATCTGTAGTATTTTCTACTCTAATGTAAATAGTCTGTATTTGTGATGTATTATTGTAGATGTTATTTTTATCTATAATATTTGTTCTATCTATGGCGTCTTGTTCCGTTTCAAAATACAGGACTTCTTTTCCTGTTTGTCCGTTTAATATTTCTTCGTCTTTTTCTGAAAAAAGAAAATCGGATATTTGATTACCATCTGTTTCACAATTTCTGAAATTAGAAATTGGGATAAACTCTGGTAGGGTATTTATTATAATGTTTATTGGTACTAAGGCATAACATCCGGTAGTTTGATTCTCAACCTTAGTTATTACAGTAGTTGTTTGTGTATTAAAATTAGAGCTGTCTACTATCTCATTGGTTGTATTATTAGCATCTTCCTCTGTAGGGAAGAATGAAATATTAAGTCCATTAGTGTCACTTACTATCTCACTTATTTTAGATGTTAAATCTAAAACAGAAAAAGCATCTTGATCATCATCGCAAATCACAAAATTTGTTGGTGTTGTTACAGTTGGAGCCGGAAGCACTTCTATGTTTACAGGCTTAATATCATGACAACCTGTAGCATTAGCAACTCTAACATATAGTGTTACAGGGTTACTAATATTATCGTAAAAAGGTTCTAAAATGTTTGTTTGTGATTCTGCATCTGCTTCTGTTTCGTAATAATTAATAGTTGTGTAATCTACACCTGCGGTAATTATACTGTCGAATGTATTTAACTCTATAGACGTAAGTGTATCATCATCTGTATCACAATAAGTAACATCTGTATTAGCTGTTAAGGTTAAAGATGGATGCACAATTAAGTCTATTTCTGCAAGATTGCTACAATCTGTATTCTCTATTAATATGTATAATGTTTGAAAGAAGTTATTCACTACATATGGAATAGTATTGTCTAACGCATTAACATTATCTGTTCTATCTTGTTCAGTTTCGTAAAACGTTATAACAACATCTGGTAACCCGTTGGTTATATTTGTCGCTAAACTTTCTAAATTAAAAATAGCTGACCCATCATCTGGTGCTTCATCACAAAGTGCGAAATTAATAATGTTAGTACCTGTTTCTAATATATTTGTGTGCAATTCTAACGGTACAATTGAAAAGCAGGAATTATTATCATTTTCAACTCTAATATAAATAACTTCTAACTCTAGAATTGTATTTTGATAGTTTGTAGGATTTGGTATTGGATTTGCACCTGTCTCTGCATCTTCTTGTGTCGTGTGAAATGTTACTGTTACTCCTATAGTGCCTTGAAGTACATCATTAATTACTGAGGTTAAATCAAAAATCTCTATGCCATCATCATCTTGCTCACAAGCATTAATTTGTTGTGTAGACAAATTAATATTTGGCCCATCGGTTGTATTAATAGCTATACTTGTAAATGCTGTACATCCAGTAGTAATATCTATTACAGCTATAAATAAGTCTTCGTTAGGATTTGTTGGTATGTAAGGTGAAGGTATTGGATTTGCACCTGTATCTGCATCAGTTTGAGAATAATGATAAGTAACCTGTAAGTTCCCATTACTGTTAGTGATTTCGTCGTTATAATCTGTTAATACAATCTCGTTATTACCATTAGAACAAATTTCTATAGGATTTGGATCTGTAATTATTGGAAAAGGGTTTATAACTAAAGAAAACGTCGTTATATAAACACATCCAGTATTAGTGTCTTCTGCCCTAACATGTATGGTTTGTGGACTTACAATATTAGTAACGGTAGTTAATGGGTTAGTATTATTTATTGCATTTGTATTAGAAATATGATAACTTATTGTATAAGTTGAAGGTGGTAAAGCTGCTTCTACTTCAGTTGTTTTAGTAGTTAGATCAAACGATTCTACTCCATCGTTACTAGCATCATCACATTGTATAAAGTTACTAATAACAGGGCCTGTTTCTATAGAATTTAGTGTAATATTAATATCGTCTGAAAAAGTACAAGTTGTCGACCCTAAAGGAACCGTTATTTCAACAGAATAACTACCAGAAGTATCTACAAATAAACTACTAGATGTTTCTGCTAATTGACTACCGTTTTGAAACCAAACATATGTAGCATCTGGATTATTGGTTTCAGCATCTAGAGTTGTTGAAGCATTACAACTAGAAATATCTTCTCCTAGGTTTACGCTATCTGTAAAGCTATTTCCTTCAATAAAAACTGCAGAATCGAAGTTTCTGTCTGTTTGATCAGCTATAATAAGCTTTATTTGGTATTGTACATTTGGAGTTATATTAGCTAATGCTGACATAACTGTTGTTCTCCCATTAAAGTTAGTATCTCCAATATTATAACCTTCAAAAAACTGTGCATTATCTGCATCACAAAAACCTACAATTTCATCATGAATTGTACTAGTGTTTACTGGCGTGGTAGTTCCTGGAATTACAGCTATATTTTGAAAAGGAGCACTACTCCCCGCTTCTTTAATTAAGAATGCGAATCCATCGGAATAATTACACGGATAATTATTAAAATATTCTTCTGAAGCTAAAATATAATTAAACTGTATTGTGCTTGAAGATGAAATAAAATCGAAAGCTATTGAAGTTGCATTTAAAGTATTCGAAATTCCTAAAGCAGCTTCTAAATCAGGGTCCGTTACCCAACTATTATCTCCTTCATTTAGTGGATTAACGTTTTCTACATTTCCAGCAGAATTAACATTTCCTGAAGATAATACAATTCCGTTTTCGAATGGAAAGTTAGAATTATCACGCTCAAAATATCCATAACTAGAAAACCCATTAACACTACCATTGTAGGTTGATGTTATATTAGACACCTGTACACATCCTTGAACCAAATTATCTTCAATTAATTGTTGAGGTGTTAAAGAATCATCTATAGTTATTTGTTGAGCATTTACATGATATACTAGCAAACAAGTTATTAAACATAACATGTATCTAAACGTTGTATTCTCTGTTCTTTTCTTCAAGTGTTTAAGCATATAGTTTGGGGAGGCTTAGGCTGATGTTTTTAAACTT
Source organism: uncultured Flavobacteriaceae bacterium (assembly GCA_947494205.1). Classification (GTDB taxonomy): domain Bacteria; phylum Bacteroidota; class Bacteroidia; order Flavobacteriales; family Flavobacteriaceae; genus JAHDHI01. The sequence continues at coordinate 7,995 of CANLUH010000042.1, forward strand.
TACAAAATTAACGTTTTTATAGATGAAATGCAAAAAAAATAGATGAAATACATTTTTTATTTAACAAAACCCGATTAAGCGTTGTTTTCACAAGTTTATTGGCCACACATTAATAATAGTATCTTAACTATAAATATATACGTTTAAAACTTAAAAATGGTTTATACTTCAACAGACTATTATATAATATTTAAATTCAAAAAAAAAGAGCTGATAACTCTATTATCTATTTAGATATACCCAACCTGTCTGTGATTTAAAATTTGAATCGTTAGGATTAAGAACATAAAAATAAGTTCCCGTTGGTAAATCTTTACCTTTATTAATTCCCTTATTTGCTTTACCATACCATTTAAGATTATTATTTCCTTCGAAAATCAACGTGCCGTAGCGATTATATATTAATAATTGGTGTTGATCGAATACGTTATATAGACCTTGAATATTAAAAAAGTCATTAAAACCATCGTTGTTTGGCGAAAATCCATCTGGAATATATGGAGGACAATTTTCTGTTAACAGTTGAAATTGAAAAACATCGAAGCAAAGATTTGTTTCTGCTCTTATAAAAATAGTAGTTGGAGTTGATAAAGGTTGATAATTCTCTGGTATTAAAATTTCATTAATATCATTTTGTAAATCTTCAATGGTCTCATAAAAACTAAGCTCAGAATAATCACTTTCTTCAATGTCATTTAAGTTAATAGTTAAATCAAAGACAGCAGTGTCAAATCCGATATCGCAAGCTTCTATTGCCGAAATATTTTGTGTTTCTGGAAGTGGTATTAGAGATACATTTTCAATTTCTGTATTATTTATTTCTACAATTTCTATTACATTTCCATTTCCTGTACCATCATCATCAACAATTATAGTTAGCAAAAATTCATCTGGAACATTATCTGGTATTTGTAGTGTAATAGTACCATTTTCTGAATCTCCAATAGCTATATCATTAATTGTTTGTGACTGTCCTACAAGTACACTATCTGCATAAAAAGAAATAAGAGTTCCCAATGGAAGTATTGCTGTACTATTTAAGTTTTGTACTGAATATTCCAAGTCTATAGAACGATTACCGCAGTTTACAAAATAATTTTCTAGAATTACTGTAGCATCAGGCAATTGACTATTAAGTACTGTTATAATATTATTTATTAAAATTAAATCTGCACTTATATTACCTGTTTGAGGATTTATTGCACCAGTAGTTAGTTTTATTTCTACTTGAGTATCTCCAATAGCTATATTGTTTTCAATACTATAAACATCTAAATCACAATTATAAAAATCTGTTGCGTTTGTAAAACTGTTAGTCCCATTAAATGCATTATCGGCTTCATTTAATGGAGGATTTGAAATAAGATTTCCATTAATAGAAATACTTTCGCCAAAATTTAATGCATTATCTCCTTCCCATGCTAAGAAGCCAATTTTAGCATTATCATTATCTAATACATTTACATTATTAAGTATAATTGTCTTTTCTTGAACATTACGATTTATAATCTCTAAGCCCTGAAATAGGTTTACTTGATTTAAAGGAAGGCTACTATTTTCAAAAATCACATACAAACTCCAACCTGCAAAATTAGTTCTATTGGTACAATACCCAGGAATAGTACTTAGTGTTTCTGAAATATCTAAGTTAGATAACTCATATGTTGTATTACCCTCTGCTAAGATTTGACTTGTAACATCTGCATAACATGAAAAATAAGTTAAATTTCCTTGAAAAGGATCTTCATAATCTACTGTATAAGTTTCGTCAGCTGTTATATCTGTAGTGTTAAGAGTAACTTCCATATCCCCTGTCCCAGAACCAGCCCAATATAAATAAGCTTTTATAACAGATGATGATGCATCTACATTTAAAGCAGCCTGAGATGAAGGTAATGTTTCACAAAAAGTACCAACTATATTATTTTCAGCTGGATTTAAAGTGTTTCCTATTGCTAAATAATCGTAACGACCATTAAACTGATTGAAAAGCGTAATATCTTGAGCAAACCCCATTTTAGAAAAAACAAATAAGAGTACTACTATATATTTAATGCTTTTCATTCAGTTCATTTGATTATTATATCATAAATATACTAATTCATTATCTTTTTAAAGCAAAAGGCGCTTTTAGAGTTTTCATTTCATTAGTACTTGGTTCTCTGTATTGCACCGTAAACCAGTATGAGCTATT
>CANLUH010000043.1 GCA_947494205.1 uncultured Flavobacteriaceae bacterium
CTATAGGTGTAAAGGCAGTAATGTCATAGCCGAGTAGTACTAATAACCCATAGGCTTATTGTACGCCTGTTTTTTTACTAAGTTCAATAGTTATTATTATAAGTAAAAGTATTTCAAAAATGTATAGATGTCGATTATCGACCTTTTTTCAATATGTTATTATATACGGTTAAGTGTTTATATAGATTATAGCACACACACCGAAAGATTTAAGGTGATTATAGCGATGGGGCTCACCTCTTACCATTCCGAACAGAGAAGTTAAGCCCATTAGCGCCGATGGTACTACAATTGTGGAAGAGTAGGTCGTCGCCTTTTTTAAAGCGCTTTAGTAAGTAATACTAAAGCGCTTTTTTTATACAACTAATCCTCAACATAAAACTATGTTGAGGATTTTTTTTGCTTTATACTTTTCTTACTAATCTCTTAAATTAAATTATATTTAAGTCCTTAAATCTTATAAGTTGAGTTTATAGAAAAGTTATATGTAGTTAGAGAATGAATAATATTAAAACAATAGTTTTTGATTTATATAATACGCTGATTGAGATAAAAAAGTCAAATCATTTCTTTTTGAAATTATTTAAAAGTTCTCAAGATGGTTTCGGAATGAATGTTTCATCGTATCTGCAATTAGTAATGAAAAATAATGTTGAGGAATTAAGAAGTCTTTTGCCTACAGAATTTTCTTGCTTATATGATGAAAATTTAGGTGATTTGAAGAATGAGTTGGAGTCTATTATTATTATTATTATTATTATTATTTATAAATGGGTTACTGATGTACTACAAGATTTAAAACAAGATTTTCGAATTTTCTTAATTTCAAATTTAGCATCACCATACAAGAAACCAGTTTTTTCTTATAATCTTGACCAATATTTTGAAAAAATGATTTTTTCCTGCGATTATGGATTTTTAAAACCTGAAAACAAAATCTTTAAAGAAATAGAAAAAATTACTGATGATAAACCAAACGAAATATTGATGATTGGAGATTCTTTTAAATCAGATATTATTGGAGCCAGAAATATGAAATGGAATTATTTGAAGATTAATCATAATATTCCCGTTTTTAAAAATTATGAAATAAAAGATTTAAATGAAATAAGAACACACATTGCAATGTATAAGCAGCATTAAAACAATTATTTATAATAACCATTATAAGCAATTAAAATAAATGGATGTAAAAAAACTAAACATGGAATGGAACCCATTAAGTGAGAGAATAATCGAAATAGGTAATACGCCTTTCAAATTATGGCTTGAATTTGAAGAGAGAAGTCCATGGGATAATATCGAAAATGATTTTACAAATATTGGTGTTGACATGTTAGATGGAAGGTATTATGGGATTAATGTTTGGACATTTAAATTCTTTGAAACTACAATTCAACAAGATGAAGAAAATGGTGATAATTTAAATGGACTTTATCTTACTCCTCCAGACTTATTTGTAAAAGAGCTAACTAGAGATTGTTTAGAGAAAACGATTGTAGACTTATTAGAAAACGGAAATTTAGAAGACTCATTAAACAGCTCTGTTTTCGGATTAAAATTTCTTGAACCTTATTCGGGTGTAATGGAAATGGAAGAAAAGAATAGTCAAGCTTTTATAGATGAACTAGAACTTGAATTACATGATAATCATGTATTGAAGAATGAGGTCGTACAACTTATTGCAAGAAAGACAAATAATGATGATATTATCTTAGAGCTTGAAGATAAAAGAATTGCAGTTGTACATTTGACTTGGACATCAAAAAAAGAACTTAAAGGTTATCCAAAAACAAGAATTTATAAGGATAAAATATATTTTTGGAATAAGGAAATGAAACAAGATATAAGTAATTTCAAAGAATAAAAATTATAACTATCTAAGTTACATTTTTGATAGACTTAATGTAACTATTTAAAATCTGAATTTTGGTTAGAATCCTTCTACACCTAAATCACTTATTTTTTAAACATACTATCCATAATAGTCTTGATGCCTCTAAAACCAAAATAAACGGCTCCTATGCAGGCTAAAATAGCTACAATTAAAATAGGAATATATAATGGTTTTTCTTGATTGCTAAAGGCTATATAAATTAATGTAGGGCCTAAAAACATTAATAAAAGCGAAAGCCCCATTTTTTTTAATCCATTTACTAAAACGTCTTTATTTGTTCTTTTAGTTTCCATTAGTATAGTTTTCTATAGCAGTTCGTACGTTTTTATTCTCTTCAAGTAATTTTTCTGCGTCTTGTCTGTTAATATTAAGTTCAGACATTAGCATTTTCACTCCTCTATCTACTAGTTTATTATTACTTAATTGCATGTCTACCATTTTATTGCCTTTAATTCTTCCTAATTGAATCATAGTAGCAGTGGTAATCATATTTAAAACTAGTTTTTGAGCTGTTCCTGCTTTCATTCTAGAACTTCCAGTAACAAATTCTGGTCCTACAATAACTTCTATTGGGTATTGTGCTGTTAAAGATAAGGGGCTGTTATGATTACAAGTAATACAACCTGTAATAATATTATTAGTATTACAGTGTTCTAAAGCGCTAATAACGTAAGGTGTTGTACCTGATGCAGCGATACCAATAACGACGTCTTTGTTTGAGATATTATGAGATTGTAAATCTTCCCAACCTAAAGTGGTTGAATCTTCTGCGAATTCTACGGCTTTTCTAATGGCTATATCTCCTCCTGCAATTAAACCAACAACTAATTCATGAGGTACTCCAAAGGTTGGCGGACACTCTGAAGCATCTACAATACCTAAACGACCACTTGTTCCTGCACCAATATAAAATAAGCGACCACCATCTTTAAGTTTACTTATTACTTGCGTAATGAGTGTTTCTATTTGTGGTAGCGCTTTTTCTACTGCTAAAGGAACGGTTTTGTCTTCAGTATTTATATTAGTCAATAACTCATTAACGCTCATTTTTTCTAAATGATTGTACTTAGAGTCTGTTTCTGTTGTTTTCGTGAAATTCATAAGTCAAAAATACAATAAATAACAGAACTTTTTAGTTACAAATGGATTCCTGTTTGCACAGGAATGACAAATAGGACTTACAATTTGCGTTAGTGATAAAAGCGACATCCTTTTGTTTTTTTCAACAAAAGATATAGCGGATAGCACGACCCTTGTGGTAACGCCCAAAGGATAAAATTACTCTACTGTATAAATAATTTCGAATGCTTGAGACACTCTAAAATAACCTAAAGGAAAATTATCTGGATTGGTAATATTGATGCAATTACCTCGTACTGTTGCGGGTTGCGTTTGAAACGGCCCACCATCGGTCTCCGTTTGCTGTAATAGTAAAAACATGAACTCGTAAAAACGTTCTGTTACACCATAATTTCTAATAACAATCTCGTCTCCAGCTTGTAAATCTTCATCGCTATAGAATGCAAAAATCTCATTACCATCTACAAACTCATCTTTGTAGGCTTCGAATTCTGGAGTGATTAGCGACGGGTTTTGTATTTCGAAAAAGTAATAATTATCAATATTTGCAGGGTCTGTGTAAAAGGCTTTTATTTCTATTTCGTCGCCTGTAAAACCGCCATCGTTATTTTGCTCTATGGAATTTACTGGTACGGTAGATTTTAATGTTTCTGTGCCTGTGTAGGTTTCTCCCGCATAGAGTATAGTTAGTGTGTAGGTTTCATCTATTTCGGGAATAAAATTAGAAGTTCTATAAATACCTGTAGTACCGTCTTCGGTAAAAACAAAGGTGTTATTATTGGTGTCTGTTACGGTTACAGTTGCATTATTAGCTGGAGGAACTTCTGTATTAAAATAAGGTGCAGATAGCGTTAGTATAATATTTTGTTCGTTACCAGCTGTACCATCAAACCAATTTAAAGAGGCATCTATAACCAATTTTGGTGCCGCATTAGGCACTTCTACATCTATAACATCTTCACAGGACCAAACTAGAAGACTTAGCGTAATTATGTAAAATATATTTTTCATTGTCTTAAAATTTAAAGTTGTAGGTTACAGATGGGACAGCACCAAAAATAGCAAAGCGTGTGGCCTCGTTACGCCCAGTAGTTGTGTTTTGAGAAAAAGAAATAGAAGCTGCATTTCTACGATTGTAAACATTATAGATACCAAATACCCAATAGCTTCTCCACTTTTTAGTTTCGTCTTGTTTTGGGGTATAGGTTGCCGAAAGATCTAAACGATTGTACGATGGTAAACGGGTTGCATTTCTATCGCTAAAGTTAGGAATACTTATACCATTATACACATATTGTCCGTTTGGAAACGTTGTTGGCTGTCCTGTTTGAAACAGGAAATTCGCATTAAATTTCCATTTATCGTTAAAATCGTAACTGCTGGTAATAGAAATATCGTGGGTTTTATCGTAGGGTGTGTTGTACCAATTCCCGTTATTTATACCTATTTCGTTAGCGGTGCGTCCTTCGGTTTGCTGTTCAGATCTAGATAAGGTATACGCAAACCATCCTTTTAAGCGGCCTTCGTTTTTTCTAAATAAAACCTCTAATCCGTATGCTCTAGCACGACCATTTAAAATAACCTGTTCTATGGCATCATTGGCTATTAAATCGGCACCATCTATATAATCAATTCTGTTTTTTATGGTTTTGTAAAAACTTTCAATTTCTAGCGAATAGGTATTATCCTTAAAGTTTTTAAAATAGCCTACTGCAAATTGATCTAACAATTGCGGTTTTACATATTTGCCACTCGGTGTCCAAACATCTAATGGTGTTGGGGAGCTAGTGTTAGAAAGCAGATGTAAATATTGGCTCATTCTATTATAACTCGCCTTTACAGATGCATTATTACCTAGTTGATAGGCAGCTGAAAAACGCGGTTCTATATTAGCAAAAGATGCTATAACATCGCTGCGCTTAAAAGATTCTGTTCCTATTGGAGTTGCTTTCTCGTAGATCTTAATTTCGTCATTAAAGGTTACTGCTTGGTCGTTTTCGTAAACATTTAATTCATCCTGCCCTAAACGTAAAAAAGAACTAAAGCGTAAACCGTAAGATAATGTTAGTTTATTGGTTACTTTATGTTCTGCATCAAAATACACTGCATTTTCAAAAGCATATTTGTCTATCAATTTTTGTGCGTTTATACCCGAAGTAGGCGTAGAGGGCTCAATTTCTCCAGGATTAAATGTGTAATAAATACTATTTATACCGTATTGTAATTTTATTTTATCGTTTAAGTAATGTTTTAAATCGTATTTAAAATTGAAGTTTCTAATACCAGAATTCCAATTAAACTCAACAAAATCAAGGTTTAATCCGTAATAATAATCTGAGTAAATTAAAGACATATTAGAGAACAGTTTGTCTGAAAATAAATGATTCCATCTAAAATTAACAACCGTATTACCATATGTGTTTTCAAAACTGTCCGATAAGCTAAACACATCTCTACCAAAATAACCAGATAAGTAAATATTGTTTTTATCATTTAGTTTATAACTCAATTTTGTGTTTAAATCGTAGAAATACGCTTTATTATCAATATCGAATAATGGTGAAAATAGATGAGCATAAGAGCTACGCCCACCAAATAGAAAAGAGCCTTTATCTTTTTTTAACGGTCCTTCTGCTAATAATCTACTCGCAACAATACCAATACCACCATTCATGTGGAATTCTTTACTATTTCCTTCTTTCTGGTAAATATCTAAAACCGAAGACACACGACCACCGTAGCGTGCCGGAATTCCTCCTTTATATAACTTTAAATCCTTTATAGCATCTGGATTAAATACCGAAAAGAACCCGAAAAGATGAGAAGAGTTAAACACTGTAGCCTCATCTAATAAAATTAAGTTTTGATCCGCTGCACCGCCACGAACATTAAATCCCGAAGCGCCTTCACCAGCGCTAGTAACACCAGGTAATAGCGTAATGGCCTTAATAACATCTGGTTCTCCAAGAATAACAGGGATTTCTTTAATGGTAGTAGAAGAGAGCGCATTAACACTCATCTGTGGTTTTTTAATATTCAGTTTTTCTACATTTTCAGTAATCACTACTTCGTCTAAACTTTCGGTAGATTCCACTAGACTAAAATTCTGTTTTGTGTTTTCGGAAAGCGAAATCGTTTCTACTTTGTCCGAGTACCCCAAATAACTAATAATTACTTTGTAATTGCCTTTAGGTAATGTAATGGAGTAAAATCCATATTCATTAGTAATGGTTCCAGTCTGTAATTCGGGAATAAGAATGTTAACACCAATAAGGGTTTCATTACTTTTTTCTTCAAGAATAGTACCGCTAAGCGTTACTTTATCTTGCGAAAAGCTAAACATACTACCCATGCAAAGACACAAGAATAGTAGTTTTTTAAGATGATTCATTTAGAGTGGTTTAGTTTTTACAAATTTATCGAAATCGTAATTTTACATCATTGCTTTTAACATATTTTTGGGCGTTTCTTTACAAATATTTAAACCTTTTATTAGGTTTTAATACTTATAAAGTCAGGCTTTCGGCAGTCGCTCTTTACAAGGAGCTCCAACAAAGCCTCAATCCTTAACGCATAGCCAAAGTACAGTGATTATTAATAAACGTGTTTACTTTGTGTTAAGTATGTTGTTGCTATTTTTGTTTGTTTAATATTAACGATTGATGATCAATGATTAACGATTTGAGAAAGGAAGCTTCTCGATACAATTTTATTACGTTGCACTACATAAAAACACTCCTTTAGATTTGTATATATAAATTTTATAAATTAAAAACGGAAAAGATACACTATCAAATCA
>CANLUH010000044.1 GCA_947494205.1 uncultured Flavobacteriaceae bacterium
ATAGATGAAGAGAATGAGACCTACACTGTAAGTGCAGGCGGAGTAGATGCCACAGGAACGATTACCGATGATGACACCGCAGGTGTCGCAAGCATTACAGACGCAACTGAGGTAGAAGGCACCGACTTAACACACACGGTAACAATGACGGGAGCAAGTGCAAGCGATGAGATGTATCCGTTTAGTGTAACCGATGTTACAGCAGCAGCCGGTGTAGATTATACAGGGACACCAACCTTTACAAACGGCGTTACCTTAGACACGATGACTGGGCAAATTACTGTACCAGCAGGCGTAACGACATTCGATGTAACCTTCCCAGGTTTAGAAGACGCTATTTCAGAACCAAACGAAACCTATACAGTAAGTGTAGGAGGTATTAATGGAACAGGAACAGTAATAGATAATGATAGTGTTAACGTCGCAAGCATTACAGACGCTACGGAAGTAGAAGGCACCGACTTAACACACACGGTAACAATGACGGGAGCAAGTGCAAGCGATGAGATGTATCCATTCTCAGTAACCGATGTTACAGCAGCAGCCGGCGTAGATTATACAGGGACACCAACCTTTACAAACGGCGTTACCTTAGACACAATGACTGGACAAATCACCGTACCAGCAGGCGTAACGGCATTCGATGTAACCTTCCCAGGATTAGGTGACTTAATAGATGAAGACAATGAGACCTACACCGTAAGTGCAGGCGGGGTAGATGCCACAGGAACGATTACCGATGATGACACAGCAGGTGTCGCAAGCATTACAGACGCAACTGAGGTAGAAGGCACCGACTTAACACACACGGTAACAATGACGGGAGCAAGTGCAACCGATGAGATGTATCCATTCTCAGTAACCGATGTTACAGCAGCAGCCGGTGTAGATTATACAGGGACACCAACCTTTACAAACGGCGTTACCTTAGACACAATGACTGGGCAAATCACTGTACCAGCAGGTGTGACAACATTCGATGTGACCTTCCCAGGTTTAGAAGACGCTATTTCAGAACCAAACGAAACCTATACAGTAAGTGTAGGAGGTATTAATGGAACAGGAACAGTAATAGATAATGATAGTGTTAACGTCGCAAGCATTACAGACGCTACGGAAGTAGAAGGCACCGACTTAACACACACGGTAACAATGACGGGAGCAAGTGCAAGCGATGAGATGTATCCATTCTCAGTAACCGATGTTACAGCAGCAGCCGGCGTAGATTATACAGGGACACCAACCTTTACAAACGGCGTTACCTTAGACACAATGACTGGACAAATCACTGTACCAGCAGGTGTAACGACATTCGATGTAACCTTCCCAGGATTAGGAGACTTAATAGATGAAGAGAATGAGACCTACACTGTAAGTGCAGGCGGGGTAGATGCTACAGGAACGATTACCGATGATGACACCGCAGGTGTCGCAAGCATTACAGACGCTACGGAAGTAGAAGGCACCGACTTAACACACACGGTAACAATGACGGGAGCAAGTGCAAGCGATGAGATGTATCCATTCTCAGTAACCGATGTTACAGCAGCAGCCGGCGTAGATTATACAGGGACACCAACCTTTACAAACGGCGTTACCTTAGACACAATGACTGGACAAATTACTGTACCAGCAGGCGTAACGACATTCGATGTAACCTTCCCAGGATTAGGAGACTTAATAGATGAAGAGAATGAGACCTACACCATAAGTGCAGGCGGGGTAGATGCTACAGGAACGATTACCGATGATGACACAGCAGGTGTCGCAAGCATTACAGACGCAACTGAGGTAGAAGGCACCGACTTAACACACACGGTAACAATGACGGGAGCAAGTGCAAGCGATGAGATGTATCCATTCTCAGTAACCGATGTTACAGCAGCAGCCGGTGTAGATTATACAGGGACACCAACCTTTACAAACGGCGTTACCTTAGACACGATGACTGGACAAATCACTGTACCAGCAGGCGTGACAACATTCGATGTAACCTTCCCAGGATTAGGAGACTTAATAGATGAAGACAATGAGACCTACACCATAAGTGCAGGCGGGGTAGATGCTACAGGAACGATTACCGATGATGACACAGCAGGTGTCGCAAGCATTACAGACGCTACGGAAGTAGAAGGCACCGACTTAACACACACGGTAACAATGACGGGAGCAAGTGCAAGCGATGAGATGTATCCGTTTAGTGTAACCGATGTTACAGCAGTAGCCGGTGTAGATTATACAGGGACACCAACCTTTACAAACGGCGTTACCTTAGACACGATGACTGGGCAAATCACTGTACCAGCAGGTGTAACGACATTCGATGTAACCTTCCCAGGATTAGGAGACTTAATAGATGAAGACAATGAGACCTACACTGTAAGTGCAGGCGGGGTAGATGCCACAGGAACGATTACCGATGATGACACAGCAGGTGTCGCAAGCATTACAGACGCTACGGAAGTAGAAGGCACCGACTTAACACACACGGTAACAATGACGGGAGCAAGTGCAAGCGATGAGATGTATCCGTTTAGTGTAACCGATGTTACAGCAGCAGCCGGTGTAGATTATACAGGGACACCAACCTTTACAAACGGCGTTACCTTAGACACGATGACTGGGCAAATCACTGTACCAGCAGGTGTAACGACATTCGATGTAACCTTCCCAGGATTAGGAGACTTAATAGATGAAGAGAATGAGACCTACACCGTAAGTGCAGGCGGGGTAGATGCCACAGGAACGATTACCGATGATGACACCGCAGGTGTCGCAAGCATTACAGACGCTACGGAAGTAGAAGGCACCGACTTAACACACACGGTAACAATGACGGGAGCAAGTGCAAGCGATGAGATGTATCCGTTTAGTGTAACCGATGTTACAGCAGCAGCCGGCGTAGATTATACAGGGACACCAACCTTTACAAACGGCGTTACCTTAGACACAATGACTGGGCAAATTACTGTACCAGCAGGCGTAACGACATTCGATGTAACCTTCCCAGGATTAGGAGACTTAATAGATGAAGAGAATGAGACCTACACTGTAAGTGCAGGCGGGGTAGATGCCACAGGAACGATTACCGATGATGACACCGCAGGTGTCGCAAGCATTACAGACGCTACGGAAGTAGAAGGCACCGACTTAACACACACGGTAACAATGACGGGAGCAAGTGCAAGCGATGAGATGTATCCGTTTAGTGTAACCGATGTTACAGCAGCAGCCGGCGTAGATTATACAGGGACACCAACCTTTACAAACGGCGTTACCTTAGACACGATGACTGGGCAAATTACTGTACCAGCAGGCGTAACGACATTCGATGTAACCTTCCCAGGATTAGGAGACTTAATAGATGAAGAGAATGAGACCTACACTGTAAGTGCAGGCGGGGTAGATGCCACAGGAACGATTACCGATGATGACACAGCAGGTGTCGCAAGCATTACAGACGCTACGGAAGTAGAAGGCACCGACTTAACACACACGGTAACAATGACGGGAGCAAGTGCAACCGATGAGATGTATCCATTCTCAGTAACCGATGTTACAGCAGCAGCCGGCGTAGATTATACAGGGACACCAACCTTTACAAACGGCGTTACCTTAGACACAATGACTGGGCAAATTACTGTACCAGCAGGCGTAACGACATTCGATGTAACCTTCCCAGGATTAGGAGACTTAATAGATGAAGAGAATGAGACCTACACCATAAGTGCAGGCGGGGTAGATGCCACAGGAACGATTACCGATGATGACACCGCAGGTGTCGCAAGCATTACAGACGCTACGGAAGTAGAAGGCACCGACTTAACACACACGGTAACAATGACGGGAGCAAGTGCAACCGATGAGATGTATCCATTCTCAGTAACCGATGTTACAGCAGCAGCCGGCGTAGATTATACAGGGACACCAACCTTTACAAACGGCGTTACCTTAGACACAATGACTGGGCAAATTACTGTACCAGCAGGCGTAACGACATTCGATGTAACCTTCCCAGGATTAGGAGACTTAATAGATGAAGAGAATGAGACCTACACTGTAAGTGCAGGCGGGGTAGATGCCACAGGAACGATTACCGATGATGACACAGCAGGTGTCGCAAGCATTACAGACGCTACGGAAGTAGAAGGCACCGACTTAACACACACGGTAACAATGACGGGAGCAAGTGCAACCGATGAGATGTATCCGTTTAGTGTAACCGATGTTACAGCAGTAGCCGGTGTAGATTATACAGGGACACCAACCTTTACAAACGGCGTTACCTTAGACACGATGACTGGACAAATCACCGTACCAGCAGGTGTAACGACATTCGATGTAACCTTCCCAGGATTAGGAGACTTAATAGATGAAGAGAATGAGACCTACACTGTAAGTGCAGGCGGGGTAGATGCTACAGGAACGATTACCGATGATGACACAGCAGGTGTCGCAAGCATTACAGACGCTACGGAAGTAGAAGGCACCGACTTAACACACACGGTAACAATGACGGGAGCAAGTGCAAGCGATGAGATGTATCCGTTTAGTGTAACCGATGTTACAGCAGTAGCCGGTGTAGATTATACAGGGACACCAACCTTTACAAACGGCGTTACCTTAGACACGATGACTGGACAAATCACCGTACCAGCAGGTGTAACGACATTCGATGTAACCTTCCCAGGATTAGGTGATGCAATAGATGAAGAGAATGAGACCTACACTGTAAGTGCAGGCGGGGTAGATGCCACAGGAACGATTACCGATGATGACACAGCAGGTGTCGCAAGCATTACAGACGCTACGGAAGTAGAAGGCACCGACTTAACACACACGGTAACAATGACGGGAGCAAGTGCAAGCGATGAGATGTATCCATTCTCAGTAACCGATGTTACAGCAGTAGCCGGTGTAGATTATACAGGGACACCAACCTTTACAAACGGCGTTACCTTAGACACGATGACTGGACAAATCACCGTACCAGCAGGTGTAACGACATTCGATGTAACCTTCTCAGGATTAGAAGATGCTATTTCAGAACCAAACGAAACCTATACAGTAAGTGTAGGTGGAGTAGATGCCATAGGAACCATTACCGATAACGATGGTCCACCAACGGTAACTATAGGCGATGTTACAGTAGATGAAGATGCAGGAACAGCAA
>CANLUH010000046.1 GCA_947494205.1 uncultured Flavobacteriaceae bacterium
AGTTAAGCCCATTAGCGCCGATGGTACTACAATTGTGGAAGAGTAGGTCGTCGCCTTTTTTAAAGCGCTTTAGTAAGCAATACTAAAGCGCTTTTTTTATACAACTAATCCTCAACATAAAACTATGTTGAGGATTTTTTTTGCCCTAAATTTTGTGATCTAATTTTATAATTCTAATATATGTATTGATTCAATATATAACTGATACTTCATAATATCAAACAATAAAAATTAGAAAAAGATTATTTATTGTATATAATCTTTAAAGGATTAAAGATGAAAAACTATTTTGTATTTAATCATACCTCGTGAACTAAATTATCTAAGAGCATTGTTATTTAAATTTAGAGGAATATTGGGTGGGAAAAACTACCCTAGTAGAATTAGTATGGTGTTTTTTTTGGCTTTAATTTTATACCTGTAAAATGTGTTGTCTTTTTCAGTGCTCATAAAAAGAGAGTATTAAGATTGATAAAAAGCCTAATTAACTAACTAACCTATGAAGAACTTATTAATAATAGTAGCATTTATTTTAACTGCAAGTTTTAGTACTGCACAAACTTTTAATTATCAAGCAGCAGTGAGGGATGCTGGAGGAGATTTAATTACAAATCAAAATATTGGTGTCCAGGTCAGAATTTTGGCAGGAAGTACTAATGGTCAAGAAGCCTTTTTAGAATTATGGAATACCGACACAAACTCTAGTGGTGTTTTTAATTTGGCTATAGGAAATGGCCTAAATATTTCAGGAGACTTAGCATTATTAGATTGGGGGAATACTAGTTATTTTCTTGAAATTGCTATTGACCCAACTGGAGGAACAACTCATGTCGTAATTGGTACAACAGAACTAAATGTTGTTCCGCTCGCAATGACTTCTTTGCAATTCAAAACACAAGTTGGAACTACAGATGTAATACAATTGGCTCAAGACGTCAGTCAAAACTCTGGAAACATAGCAAATTTAAATACTGTTTTTATTGATCATACAGCTCGTATTTTAACTCTAGAAAATCAAAATTTGGATGCTAGATTAACATTAGCGGAGACAGACATAATTCAAAATGCTACAGCAATTGCTTTAAATACAGCAAAAGAAACCAATGCTACTCATACAGGTGATGTTACAGGTGCCACTGAATTAACTATTGCAGAAAATGCTGTAACTAATACTAAAATAAATATAGGAGCAGTAACATCAAGTTCAATAGCAGATGGGAGTATAATAACTGATGATTTGAATGTTGACGAAATCTCTGGTGGAACAGATGATTTAACCTCAGATACTGAACTTACTACAGCACTTTCAGCTCAAGCTTTAAATGTAAATGGTACTCCTTTTACTATTAGTATGTTTACTACCGCTTCCACAGTTGGAGATTCTCAAATATCAGATAATGGGAATACCGTATTCATAGGAAATAATACTAATAATACCAGTAATGCAAACAATGCTAATAGTGGTAACCTTAATCTTCAAGGTAATCTTAATTATAGTGGAAACTTGATTAGTAATGGTAATGGTAATTTATTTTTAAATAGTTGGGATGCTTATACAGATTCAAATGTTTTTAGTATAAACGAATCTGGTGTTGCGTCGCGTTTTGTAATAAAACCAGGTGGTAACGTAGGTATTAATATTGAAAACCCTGGACAAGCTTTAGATGTTTTAGGCAATATAAATGCAAGTGGAGATCTTTACTTAAAAGGAGAAAAAACAGTTTCTAATGATGGTTTTGGCCGTTTGAAATTTTTTGACCAGAATGGTCTTGAACACCTAGAAATAAACGGTTTCAATACTTATTTTTCAAATGTTAATGTTATAGTAGATAAAAAGTTAGGGATTGGTAATGGCGTTAATGAACCTTCTGCTACTCTTGACGTCGTCGGTACTGTAAAAATCGCTGATGGGACGGAAGGTTATGCTAAGGTTTTAACTTCAGATGGTTTTGGTTTTGCCAATTGGCAACCTTTACCAAATACTAATCAATTAGTAGATGGGGATAACAATACCAAAATACAGGTAGAAGAAAATACAAATGATGATACTATTCGTTTTGACCTTGCAGGTACAGAGAAATGGGTGATGACTCAAAATCGACTAGAACCTGTAAACACGGGTAATTCTGTGTTTATTGGATTTTTATCTGGGAATAGTGATGACTTAAGTGATAATAATAATGTTGGTATTGGACAGGCTACTTTATTATCTAATACTAGTGGTCAATATAACACTGCTATTGGTACTGGTGCTATGAGAGATAATAGTATTGGGTCTTATAATTCCGCTTTAGGATTGGGTTCACAGCAATCCATACAAGATGCTGAGTTTAACACTTCATCTGGTGCTAATTCACTTTATTTAAACGGAAGTGGTTCTGGTAATTCAGCCTTTGGTTATTCGGCACTATATTCCACTACTGGTTCTAATAATACTGGTTTAGGTTCTAGCGCTGGTGATTCTTTATTTTCTGGTAGCAATAATACCTTTTTAGGCTTTGCAACTAATACTTCTGTTAGTAACGGCTTGGAGAATGCTACAGCGATAGGAGCTAATACTATTGTAGGCCAAAGTAATGCCTTAATTTTAGGAAATAACGCCGACATAGGTATTGGTACATCTACTCCAGAAGCTAAATTAGATATTGTAGGAACAGTAAAAATCGCTGATGGTACAGAAGGTATTGACAAGGTATTAACGTCTGACGCTTTAGGAAATGCCACATGGCAAGCACCAGTAATACAGACCATAGCAGATGCTTCAATAACTGAAGCAAAATTAGCTTTCGATACAGCAACACAAACAGAATTAGATTTAAAAGCGAATAGTACGAGTCCTATTTTTACAGGAGATAATGTAGTATTTCAAAACACAGGTAATTTTAATTTGAATAATAATTTTGGACAGACATTCTTTAATAGTAATCAAATTTTTAATGCAGCTCAGGATAATTTTTTTGTTGGAAACTCTATAGAGTTTAATAATTCAGTAACTAATTTTAATACAGGTACTCTAAATATTTTAAATAGTCCACTGGCTGCAGGTTCTGTTTTAACAGATGTTAATGGAGATGGTAATGCGACATGGCAGGCTGCACCAGTTGCAACTATTGCCGATGGATCTATAACAGAAGCAAAATTAGCTTTTGACACTGCAACACAAACAGAATTAGACTTGAAAGCCAATAGTGCCGAACCTATATTCACAGGGACGTTAACTACAGATAATTTAACAGTAAATGCAGCAACAAGCTTTAATAATGGGAACATATCTATTAATAA
>CANLUH010000047.1 GCA_947494205.1 uncultured Flavobacteriaceae bacterium
ACATCGTACAAAACAAATTCAATACGTTAGTTCGAGTAATTCCAAGACACGAGGAATTGTATCGAGAACCACTTTTTAATAAAAAGTTTTAATTTTATGTAAAAATCTTACCTCTTAGTTTTTATAAGCATTCTCAATTAGGCCTACCTCCTTTTAAATATATAGCTAATATTATATAACTTTTTCACTTCAAAATTATTGATTTCACAATTTAACCCCTTAAAAATTATCAACTTATCAATAGGAAGTTAAGGACTGTTCTCCCCTTTAAAATGCTGTTTGAATTTCGTATATTCGCAACACGAAAATTTTAAATAAAAGTATTTTATATATGTCACAAGCACCAAAAATTATCTATACAAAAACAGATGAAGCTCCAGCGTTAGCAACACGTTCTTTTTTACCAATCGTGAAAGCCTTTGTTGAATCTTCAGGAATTAATATTGAAACTAAAGATATTTCTTTAGCTGCTAGAATTTTAGCTGTATTCCCAGATTTTTTAAATGATGATCAACGTGTGTCTGACGATTTAGCATATTTAGGTGAATTAGCAAAAACACCCGAAGCTAATATTATAAAATTACCTAATATTAGTGCTTCTGTACCACAATTAAAAGCTGCTATCGCAGAATTACAAGCGCAAGGTTTTGGGATTCCTAATTACCCAGACGAGCCGGAAAATGATACTGAAAAAGATACGAAATCTCGTTACGACAAAATTAAAGGTAGTGCTGTAAACCCAGTATTACGTGAAGGAAATAGTGACAGACGTGCGCCAAAAGCTGTAAAAAACTACGCTAAGAAAAACCCGCACTCTATGGGTGCTTGGTCTAGCGAATCTAAATCGCATGTTGCTACAATGGAAGCTGGAGATTTTGCACACAACGAAAAATCGGTTACTATTAGCGAAGCGACTACTGTTACAATAGAACATGTAGATGCTAACGGAACAGTAACAACATTAAAAGACAACTTAGCCTTATTACAAGGGGAAATTATAGATGCAACAGTAATGAGTAAAAAAGCATTATTAAGCTTTTTAGATACTCAAGTTGCAGATGCAAAAGCTAATAATGTATTGTTTTCATTACACATGAAAGCAACCATGATGAAAGTAAGTGACCCTATTATTTTTGGTCACGCTGTACGTACCTACTTTAAAGATGTATTTGCTAAACATGGTGAAACGTTTGAAGAAATAGGTGTAGACGTAAATAATGGTTTTGGAAACTTATTAAGCAACCTAAACGAATTACCAGAAGCTAAGCGTAACGAAATACAAGCAGATATAAATACTGCTTTAGAAAACGGACCAGATTTAGCTATGGTAAATTCTGATAAAGGCATTACCAACTTACACGTACCAAGTGATGTTATTATTGATGCTTCTATGCCAGCAATGATTCGTACATCTGGACAAATGTGGAATGCTGAAGGAAAGCAACAAGACACTAAAGCTGTAATTCCAGATAGTAGTTATGCAGGGATTTACACAGCAACTATAGACTTCTGTAAAAAACACGGTGCATTTGATCCTACAACAATGGGAACAGTACCAAATGTTGGATTAATGGCTCAGAAAGCTGAAGAGTATGGGTCGCATGATAAGACATTTCAAATGGCATCTAACGGAACAATGCGTGTTGTAGATGCTTCTGGAAATACTTTAACAGAACATACTGTAGAAACTGGAGATATTTGGAGAATGTGCCAGGTTAAAGATGCACCAGTACAAGACTGGGTAAAATTAGCTGTAACTAGAGCTAAAGCTTCGCAAACTCCTGCTGTATTCTGGTTAGACGAAAACAGAGCACACGATGCAGAGTTAATTAAGAAAGTAAATACGTATTTAAAAGATCATGATACTGCTGGATTAGATTTAAGAATCTTATCACCTATTAAAGCGACTGAATTTACTTTAGAAAGAATTAAAAAAGGAGAAGATACTATTTCTGTTACCGGAAACGTATTACGTGATTACTTAACCGATTTATTCCCAATTTTAGAAGTTGGTACAAGTGCAAAAATGTTATCTATTGTTCCTTTAATGAATGGTGGTGGATTATTTGAAACTGGTGCTGGAGGTTCTGCTCCAAAGCACGTACAACAATTTACAGGAGAAAACCATTTACGTTGGGATTCTTTAGGAGAATTTTTAGCTTTAGCTGTTTCGTTAGACCACTATGGTTTAGTAAATAATAACCCTAAAGCTAAAGTTTTAGGTGATGCTTTAGATGATGCTACTGAGCGTTTATTAGAAAACAAAAAAGGACCATCTCGTAAAGCTGGAGAATTAGACAACAGAGGAAGTCACTTCTACTTAGCGCTATATTGGGCAGAAGCTTTAGTTGCACAAACTAAAGATGCTGATTTAAGTGCCGAGTTTACTTCTTTAGCAAAACAATTAGCAGATAACGAAACTAAAATTGTTTCAGAATTAAACGATATACAAGGTAATCCTGTAGACATAGGTGGATATTACGAGCCTAAAGAGGATTTAATAAATAAAGCCATGCGACCAAGTGCAACACTTAATAGCATATTAAGCTAAACAATAAAACAACAACGAATAACGAAGAGGCTCTAATTAGGAGCCTTTTTGTTTTACATTAGTTTTAAGTTTTAGTTCTATAAGGTTCTCGATAAAATTTTTCGTTTACCCTGTGCTGAGCATAGACGAAAGCATCAAAATCACTCGAACTGACGTATTAGGCTTATTTTGAACGATACC
>CANLUH010000048.1 GCA_947494205.1 uncultured Flavobacteriaceae bacterium
TATATGATGATACTTACAGAAGTACATTGGCTAAAAACTAAGTGAATTTTACTTGTTTTTTACCACAGTTCTTTGTTGTGCATTCGTTTATATATTTTCAATTGTATCTATCAGTAATTTTGAAAGATATTTATTATTATTTAACTGCTCTAATTTGGATTCTAAAAGAGGCTTCATTCTTTTATTACCAAGTTCTTCAATTGCTTCTAAAATAAGAGAACTATCATTATCAATGTATTTAAGCTCTTTTTCCAAAATTGACTTTATGTTATTATCTTTTCGCAAGGCAAGTCCATAAATGGAATATTGTCTTACCTTTTTATTTTGATTCTCTACATTTTCCCATAATACCTTTCTAACTTTTGGTGTGTCCAAATCGTCTTCATAACTTAAATTCATAATTGCCTTTTGCTTCACACCTAGATTTGTATCTCTGCATAGTTCTACAAAAAAATCAATAACAAGTTTATGATTATAATTTATAAGTTCATCCATTAGTACAACTTTAAAATTATCTCCTCGTTCTTTTAATGACAGTAAACTTTTTATTTCATCATCTTTAAGTAAGGATAGGTTTGATGTTAATGAGAAAATTAGAGTTTCAATAATTTCTTTATCATTTTCTGATTCTACTCTTTTAAAAAGAAAAGATTTTATTTGTTTTAAATTATATTCAGATTCGTATAATTGAGACATTAATCGAAATCCATAAATTTTTTCTGTTTTAGAATTAGCATTACATAAATTAATAGCTTTTTGAAAAGATTCTTTAGGAAACCTATTTGCCAAAGCAGTAATGAATTGCCATTGTTCTGTGACATCCTTCTCAGATAATAGCTTGTCAAATAATTGAATTATTGAAAGTTTTTCCTGAGATACTAGCCAATTTCTTGTCTTTTTAGATTCTGTTACTTCTCTTGAAATTCTTCCTTGAGCAATGGTTTTAGTTAAAGAAACAAAGGCTGGATTACTGCCTTGTTGCCAAAGATTATTTTTATAAATAACGCTAAAATACTGATGAAAAGGATATTTTAAATTGTTTTTAATACGAAAACAATCTAATTCCTTGGGATGATAATCAAAGTCAAAATAGCTTAAATCAGAATTTAGTATCTCTAGAATTCTATCTAATGTTAATCCTTTTCCCAAATCCTTTGATGGCATTAAAATCTTACCTCTTATTCTAGACTCTTTATAACCTATATAGGAAGTAAGAAGCCAAGTGTAATAAATTTCAGAATCGAAATTATCTGATGCCTTGACTTCCTTTTCAGAACAAGTACAAAACGTCAATTTTTCATTATTAATACACATATTTTTTAGTTCAAATGATGCGCCTAACGTGTTTGTGTATGGTTAGTTGCGTGTTTCAGAAACTAATTTAGCAAACAAAAACGAACACGAGAAAATTCCTTTGGAATTTTTCAAATAAGCAACGACCAAAGCAATGAATTATACACGGCTTAAGTTAGGCTAAGTAATAATATTATATATTAAATAATCTCCTAAAGAAGTTTTTAGGTCTATTATTTTTTAATTGATTTAATAGTTGAGCAGCATGATACTTCTCTTCCATTCTTGCTATTTCTTCAGCATCAGCTCCATGAGCCCATTTAAGTTTAGATTTAATATTTAAATCAGCTCCGTAATCATATAATAATTGAATAGCTTCTAAATGATTTGCTCTAGCAGCTAGCATTAAAGCTGTTTGATTTGTATCTCGAGGGCCATCTATTTCAGCTCCTTTTTCTAAAAGAGTTTTAATGACTTCAGGGTCACAGTTTTTGCATGCAAATTTTAAAGCCGTCATTCCGTCAGATTGTCTAACATAATTAACATTTGCTCCAGATTCAATTAATTTTATAGCTATTTCTGAACCTTTTTTTCCTCCACATAAACAAGCTCTTAATAATGGTGTTAAACTATCTTCATCTAAAAGGTCTATAGTTGCTCCATTATCTATTAATAACTTAACAGATTTTTTTAAAGCTAATCTAACTGCTGTTGATAGAGGTCTATATTGTTCTATTCCATCAATATTAACACCATCTTTAATCATAAGTTTCATTTCTTTATACATGCTATGAGATGTTGCAATATTTAAGGCCTCTTCTATCGAATTAGCACTTATGCCATAGTATTCATTTTTCATAAATGATTCTCCTATTGTTTGGTTATTTTTATTTGGTATTAAGCCTAATGAGGGCGGCTATGAGTTGTTTTTATTGTGAAGATACTGAAAGTTCTTCATAATACAAATGACTTATAGCCAGCGTTGTTGTTAGTACTTCGTCTTAGCGAAGGCCTAACGGCGACGTGGGCGGTAGCCGACCTCATTGGAGTTAATGCGCAGCGCAGCGGAGTATTAACTCCAACGGTCTTGTGTATGGAACGTAGCGTGTAAAAAGACGCTAATTTTTCGGTTTAGCACAGAGCCTAATTTTTATATTTTGTTTTTAATTTTCTCTTTTTAAAAGCCAAATTAAAAATTTGGCGGACTTAATAAATATACACAAACCTTTCAGTTTAGCACTTATTAGCTATGTTTTATACACCGCTTAAGTTAGCATTTTAATAAAAACACTAAATTAAGATATATAAATAAGAAAGCACAAAAGAGAGGA
>CANLUH010000049.1 GCA_947494205.1 uncultured Flavobacteriaceae bacterium
AACCTTAAATCCGTAGGTCTATCTACCGGTTGTTTAAGTGAATCATTTTTTCAATAAAAAAGGTTCAAATTTATTTAAATACAGTATTATTTATATTTTTAAAATATATCACTAGCTGTTTTTAGAGTTTAGCTTATTAAAAGACAATAGATAGTCACCCAAGTTTTATTGGTTCTGCCTTTTCAGTAAGTAAATGCGTAGTTTTTATTACTTATGTTTTAAAATGGAGGTTCCCATATATTCTGAGTTTATATTGTCTAGATGTTTTAATCCATTTTGCAGGGATTGTAATAAACCTAAAGATAAATTTCTTTATTCTAAAGTTAGCTTTTAAAAACTTACATTTTTGAGAAAATAGCGTGATAATATGATGATACAAATTTCTACATATTGCTGTGAATATCATAAAAACTGTATTTTGCTCTAACTTAGAAAAAGGGAGGTTTTTCCATCCAAAATCATTTTTAAGAACGTCAAATTCTTTTTCAATCGTTCCTCTTTGATTGTAAAAATATACAATGGCATCACTACTCTTTTGATAATCGTTGGTTATAATAGCAGAATAGATATAAGCCTCATTAGTAAAAAGATTTACTTGCTTATCTTTCCTTTCTATTTTAGAAACCACTAAGCGATGTGTTTTTAGTACTTCTTTAGATTTCGCCTCTTTATGTGCTTTAATAAAAGGTTTGTATCGAATTTCTCCTCGATAAATAGTTTCTGTAGCTGTTTCTATTTTTTCCCAACATTCAATATCATTAATTGCTCTAGCTAAAGCAGCATTCATACGTGCTTTTATATAAAAGCAATCTGCTCTCTGCTCTACTAAGCGTAACACGTTATACAAATATGAAGCACTATCTGCTCTAAAGGCTTTAATTTTTATATGTTGTGTATCTAAGAGGTTAAACATTCTAGACAAAGTCTCATCTTGTAAGGTTCTAGGATTACTGTTGCCGTTTCTATTTTCTATATAAACAATATGGTTCCCAATAATTCCTACTCCTGGACAGTAACCATATGCTTTTTTGTAAGTTTTGGCACTGTCAGCTTTATTATTAAACATTAAAGTATTATCATAATCAAGCGTTAACTCTTTTACAGACAAGGCATTTAAAGCAGATAATATCTTTAAATTAAGTGTGTTAAGGTTTTGGTTCATGCTAAACTCATGTATAGACTTCCCTCTTGGACTTTTCAATAAAACTTTGTCTTTTGATAGTTCTTTGAATCGATCTAAAACCCTATCTGGACTAGGTACTTTTATAAAATAATTACCTTTTAAATGATGATGAAAATTCCCTTCTAAATCTTCTATACAATCACCACCACAGAAATATATTGACCAAAAAGAATACAAGATGTCTTTCCATGAATATTGACATTGATTAGCTAATAATGGTAAATGTTCTTTTAATAAATGACCTATGTTTTTGTTCTCAAATTCTTCTAAAACAAAATTTAAACCACCGAATGGGCTTATCTGAGTAGATTTTAGTAATTTCATCATTAGTGTTTTGTCCAACACCAAGTTAGGTGAAAATACTAAAAACCGCAAACCTTTTATATATAAGACTTTGCGGTTCTTTTTTATAATAGACCTACGGATTTAAGGTATAAACTAGCGG
>CANLUH010000050.1 GCA_947494205.1 uncultured Flavobacteriaceae bacterium
TCACTAACTTCTACAAAGGTTACTGTATTAGGGTCGCCTACTATTGTGGAACAGCCTAATGCGCTTGTTACTACTACGGAGTAGTTACCGCCTTCTGTTGGTGTTATACTTGGCATGTTTGCATATTGTGGTTGTTCTACTCCTTCTAAGAACCATACAAAGGTATACCCGTCTGCTAAGCTTAAACCTGTGTCTACTGCTGGTGTGTTTATCACTTCTGTTCCATTAGTGTTAATACACAATAGGTAGTTATCCTCTAAATCGAACGATGGCATTGGGTTTACTTGTAAGGTCACCTCTGCGGTATCGTAACAGTCTGAACTGTCTACCATAGTACCTGTACCTGTACCATCGTCTACCATAGTGTCGTTATCTACTCTTACAAAGATAATTTGTGGGTTTGTTACGTTAGTATATGGTACTGCTAATGGGTTTGTACCTGCATCTGCATCGGCCTGTGTTAGGTAATAGCTTACAGTATAGTTTGCTGGGTCTTGCCCGTCTAATACGTCTGGGTTTTGTGATACTAAATCAAAGGCTACACTATCGTTTGTAGGGTCGCCATCAAATTCCATATTATCATCACAAAGGGTGTATACTATTGGTACCATATCTTCGTTGGCATGTGCATCTTCATGAACTTGTAAATCGAAGGTTAATGCTGTAGTGAAACAGCCTGTTACTGTATTGGTGATGTTTACAAAAATCGTTTGTGGGTTACTCATGTTAGTGTATAAGCCACTTGGTACTAAATCATTCATACCAGAGTCTGCTTCTGCTTGTGTCTCATGGTAGGTTACCGTGAATATTGTTGGGTCTTGCCCGTTTAATATCGCATCGGTCATGGTTGTAAAGTCAAATTCTTCGTATACGCCATCGGTGTTAAACTCACAGTGCGTGTAATCATCTACTGGGGTTACTACTGGTAATGGGTTTACAATAACATCGAAGTTAACTAGTGTAAAACAACCCGTACCGTTTAATCCTGTGGTATCATCCCCATTCGTTAATCGTACATAAATGGTTTGTGTCATGATACCTGTTCCTGGGTTAGCTGGGTCTTCGTTTACATGCATTGTTGGGTCTACTATGGCATTGGTTCCTGCTATGGCATCGCCTTGGGTGATGTAGTAGCTTGCTGTTACCCCTACTTCCCCATTAATGATAAAGGTTTCGTTTTGTGTTAAATCGAAGGTTTCTGCTAAATCATTTGGTCCAAAAATATCATTGTCATCACATAGTTCTAAATCTACTGGGTCTGGACTTGGTGATGGGTTTGGTAACACACGAATGGTTACTGTAGTGTACGATGAACAGCTGGTGTCTGCATCGGTCACACTTACGTATACCGTTTGTGGTGTAGCTGTATTGGTGTAATTGGTTGGGTCTGGTATTGGGTTCATACCCGATTGTGCATCGGCCATGGTTTCGTAATATGTAACTATCCAACTCGCATTTCCGTTTACTATTTCTACATCTTCTACGGTTAAATCGAAACTGGTTACGCCATCATTATCTTCAAAATAATCAGCATCTAAATCATCACATAGGGATAATTCATTATCGTAAGTTGGGTCGATTAC
>CANLUH010000051.1 GCA_947494205.1 uncultured Flavobacteriaceae bacterium
TTTTAAGGACGCGCTCCCATGGTCGATAAAACTAAAACTTAAATCGAATTTTGCTGTTTTACTTCCGTCTTGTTCTACTCTTGCTACTTCTGCATCCCCTAATTCTAAGCTTGTGTTTAACTGTATATAGTTAACCATTACTTGAAATATTGGGGTTTTGCTCGTTTGACGTTCGGGTTGTACCGCTTC
The DNA here is from genome assembly GCA_947494205.1 of uncultured Flavobacteriaceae bacterium. Classification (GTDB taxonomy): domain Bacteria; phylum Bacteroidota; class Bacteroidia; order Flavobacteriales; family Flavobacteriaceae; genus JAHDHI01. Next base: position 190 of record CANLUH010000051.1, read on the forward strand.
TACTATTTTATTAAACGGGATGTCTTGGTATTCTTGACTGCGTATTAATTCTTTTTGTACCGTTTTGAATAGGTTTTCTAAACTGGCTTCGTTGTTTAAGTGTAAACGATTTACTAATGTGTTTACAAAGAATCCTATTAAGTGTTCTACGGCATTGTGTCCTCTATTAGCTACGGGTAGACCGATACAGATATCGTCTTGTCCGCTATATTTATTTAGTAATATATACACACTGGTTAGTAAGCCTGTAAATAGGGTACCGCCTAATGTGATACTTAGGTTGTTTAGTTGCGCTTTTACTTTTGCGTCTAAGGTAATACTAATTTGCTCGCCTGCTCCTGTGGCTACTTTTGGGCGGGTATAGTCCGTTGGTAGTTCTAAATCGCTATAGCCTGTTAAGTGGTTTTTCCAATGTGCTAGGCCTTGTGCATAATGATTGCTTGCAAATAAATCACGCTGCCATACAGCGTAATCGCCATATTGTATTGGTAACGGTGCTAATGTTACTTCCTCTCCTTTTCTGTACGCTGAATATATGGTGTTTAATTCGTTGACCATAATGTTTAATGACCAGCCATCGGAGATGATATGATGCATACAGAGTCCTAATACGTAATCGTCTGTTGCCGTTTCTATCACTAATAGGCGTAATAATGGACCTTGTGATAAATCAAAAGGTCCTTTAACAAAGGCTTCACTGCGTTCTGCTATTTTTAAGGCTTTTTGCTTTGTGTTTAGTTTGGTATAGTGTTCTCTTTCTATCTTGATGTTTACCTCGTCTTCTATGTGTTGGTAAGCCATACCTTGTGCATCTTTTCTAAAAGTGGTTCGTAATGCCTCGTGACGTGACACTAAATGGTTAATGCTTTTCTCTAATAGGTCTACATCTAATGTGCCTTTTACGGTTAATAGTCCTGGAATGTGGTAGCGTTCGCTTTGTCCCATCTCGGCTAAAAACCATAGGCGTTGCTGGGCAAAGGATAAAGGTAATCTGCTTCGGTCTTCTACTACTGTTATCGCTGGGATAACGGTTTCTGTACTGTTTGCTATTTTCTGTGCTAGTTGTTGTAGTACAGGGGTATCAAATACTTTAGAGAGTTCTAGTTTAACGTTAAACTCTTGTTGGATTTTAGATAGTAATCGCATCACTAATAACGAGTGTCCGCCTAGTTCAAAGAAATTATCGTGTATACCTATGGTGTCTACTTCTAATAGATTGCTCCATATTACAGCTAACGTTTTTTCTGT
>CANLUH010000052.1 GCA_947494205.1 uncultured Flavobacteriaceae bacterium
TTTACGGTGCAATACAGAGAACCAAGTACCAATGAAATGAAAACTCTAAAAGCGCCTTTTGCGTTGAAGAGATAAAACAAAAGCTATAACAATAATAAATAAGGTCTAAGCATACGCTTAGACCTTATTTATTATGTAAATTATACTAATAAATCTAAAACTGATTTAGATAGTGATTTTATGTAAGAGTTTATGCTCTTTGATAAACTATTATGTAGCGTAGGGTTTTATTGTATACAGTTGTTATATAATAGAAAAAGATTGTTGACTTCTAAAAATAGTGTATGAAAAAAATTACCTTACTACTTATCTTACTGACCTCTGTATTTATAGCAGAAGCCCAAATTATTGCTATAAATGATGTAGCTGATGCTCAATCAAGTTTAGGACCAGAACAATTAATCTCAGACGTTTTAATTTCAGGAGGATGTGCAGCAGCAGATAATTTCTCTTTCCAAGTTAATGGAGCTCCTGGAGACTTAATGACAAAAAGTTATGGTTATTTTAATAGAGGGACAAATACAGGTTTTCCATTTGAACGAGGTGTTGTATTAACCACAGGACGAGCTTTTGCAGCTGGAAACACAACAAATGGAACTTTAGTAGATAATAATAATGGACAAGCAGGAGATAACGATTTAGAAACTGCTTTAGGCCAAACAAACACAAATGATGCAACATTCATTAAGTTTAATTTTGTGCCTACTGGAGATAATATTAGTTTTCGATTTTTAATGGCTTCTGAAGAATATGATGGTAATACAGAATGTAATTTTGCCGATAGTTTTGCCTTTTTATTAAGAGAAGTAGGGACTACTGCATATACCAATTTAGCCGTATTACCAGATGGGGTAACTCCTGTAAGTGTAACTAATATTAATGGTTCTACAGTATGCCCTGCAAATGCTCCTTTTTTTGAAGGATATAATTTAGGGGATACAAATTATGGAGGAAGAACAGTAGTATTAACAGCGTCTTCTAATGTCATTGCAAATACAACTTACGAAATAAAATTAGTAGTTGCCGATCAAGGAGATAGTGCATGGGATTCTGCTATATTTTTAGAAGGTGGGAGTTTTAATTTAGGAGGTGATTTAGGAGACGATATTACTATAGCAGCAGGAACGTCTGTATGTTTAGGTGATGCTTTAACTCTAGATACTCAAGCAGATGCTACTATAGATCATACATGGTTTTTTAATGGAGTTCAAATTCCTATGGAATCAGGTCCAACAATAGACGTTACTCAGCCAGGGACATATTCTGTGGACGTTAATTTTGGTGTAGGTTGTGTAGTTAGTGATTCTATTGAAGTTGAATTTAATCAAATTCCCACTGCCAACCCAGTTTCAAACCAATTAATTTGCGACGATAACAATGATGGTTTATGGAGTTTTAATTTAACA
>CANLUH010000053.1 GCA_947494205.1 uncultured Flavobacteriaceae bacterium
CCAGACGACGATAACGATGGTAACCCAGATGTTACAGATACCAACCCACAAGACCCAATCGCAGTAGACGATACAGCTACGGCTACAGCAGGAATACCAGAAGTAATACAAATACTAAGTAATGATGATTATTTAAATGCAGGAGATCCTGCCAACTTAGGAAATACAATAATAAATAATACAGGAGGAGGAAACGCAGGAGGAACAATAAACTTCGACCCAACAACAGGAGAGTTAATATACACTCCACTTCCAGGAGAAGGAGGAACAGTTGTTACTGTTGAATATCAAGTTTGTAATGATGTAAATGGAGATAGTCCATTAATAATTATAGATGATGTGTGCGATACTGCAATAGTAAGAATAACAGTTGCAGAAGGTGATCAAGATGGAGATGGAGTGTTAGATAGTGCAGATATATGCCCAGGAGGAGATGATACATTAGATGCCGACAATGATAATATTCCTGATTTTTGTGATGAAGATGACGACAATGATGGTATATTAGATAGTGTAGAGAATACCTGTACTTTATTAGCGCCATTAGCAGGAGCAGCAAATAATATAGCTGTTTGGGATCATAGAACGACTCCAGAAACCTATGCAGACGCACAATCAATAAATGCTACCTATATAAGTTCTGCGGGGCCACAATTATTAGGTTCAGGCGTTTCTAATACACCAATCACACCTCAAGAGTTAGGTTTTGGATATATAACATTTGATGGTGTAGATCAACCAGATTTAGCGTCTGCAAAAATAGATAATGACTATTTAGAGTATAGCTTTGTTGGTGGGCCTGACGAATGGGTTATAAGTAGATTATTTGTATTTGATGCTCCTCCAGTGCCAATAGCAAATGGAGAGCCAATTTTTAATGGTTATGATATAACAATAGAAGTGTCAACAGATAATTTTGTCACATTTACAGAACTATTTACCGATACAGATAACCCAAGGAATCCAGCAGGTGGGGTAGGGAGCAATTATTTTGATACAACCTTAAATACGATACCTAGTCCTATAGTCGTACAACCAGGGACACATTACAAAGTACGAGTATATTTTTACGCCAATGATGCCTTAAACCTAGGGCAAGCCACATGGGATAATTTCACCTTAGCAGGACGTTTATGTCAAGATGATAATGATTTTGATAATGATAACATAGAGAATAATTTAGATTTAGATTCTGATAATGATGGTATCTATGATGTAGTAGAAGCAGGAGGAACAGATGCAGATAATAATGGAATAGCAGATGGAGTGCCAGATACCGTAACAGGAATTCCAAGTACTGCGGGTACTGGTTTAACACCAACAGATAGTGGCCCAACACCAGGAACACCAGATT
>CANLUH010000054.1 GCA_947494205.1 uncultured Flavobacteriaceae bacterium
TCAAAGAAATTATCGTGTATACCTATGGTGTCTACTTCTAATAGATTGCTCCATATTACAGCTAACGTTTTTTCTGTTTCTGTTTGTGGAGCTACATAAGCGGTTGTGCTTTCTACGGTTAACGCTAAACTTTCTAATTGTTTTCTATCGGTTTTACCATTTGGTGTTAGCGGTATCGCTTCTATTTCTTGTATAAAACTTGGTACCATATAATCTGGTAGACTTATGGCTAAGGTTTCTTTTATAGCTTCTACTTCTAGTGTTGCGTTAGCTTCTAATACACAATAGGCGACTATGTGTTTGCTACCTAAATGGTCTTTTGCTATTACTACGGCTTCTTTAATATTTGTTATGGTGTTTAGTGTATTTTCTATTTCACCTAATTCTATTCTATAGCCGCGTACTTTTACTTGGTTATCTTTTCTCCCTAAATATTCTATAGTACCGTCTGGTAACCATCTGGCTAAATCGCCTGTGTCGTACATGGTATTCTCTTCCTTAAATGGATTGACTACATAGCGTTCTGCCGTTAAGTCTGCCTTGTTTAAGTAGCCTTGTGTTACGCCATCACCTGATAGGTATAATGTACCGATAGCCCCATTTGGTACTAATTGGTAATTATTATCTAGAATATAGGCTTGCGTATTGGCTATTGGACGACCGATTGGAATACTCGTGTTATAGTTTTTGGTTTTACTTAGTTTATAATGGGTACTATAGGTGGTATCTTCCGATGGTCCATATAGATTGCGGACTTCGGCTGTTGTGTTTTGTAATTGCTTCGCTATATCGATTGGGAAGGGTTCTCCGGCTAGATTAATAATACTCACGTTACTTAAGTCTATGCCTTCATCTAATAGCGTACGCATACTTGAGGGCACGGTATTGATGACTACTTTTTCGTCTTGGTCTAAATAGCTTGCGATGTCTAAGGCGTTGTTTAATACACGGATGGTTTTACCTACGGATAGCGTGTAAAACATCTCGTATATGGATAAATCAAAACAGTGAGAGGTCGCCGCGTACACGGTATTAAAGTCTGCGCTATTGTATTCTTGGCTTGCCCAGTGTATTAAGGCTGTGGCATTGTTATGACTTATCATAACGCCTTTGGGTTTCCCTGTCGTTCCAGAGGTATAAATAATGTAAGCCTTGTCGGTTGCCTTTGCTTTGCTTTTTACTTTGGTTGTGCTATAGTCATTTTGCGTGTTTAAATAATCTGCATAAATAGTAGCGTCTAATATTAACGCGCT
>CANLUH010000055.1 GCA_947494205.1 uncultured Flavobacteriaceae bacterium
CTTTAGTAAGTAATACTAAAGCGCTTTTTTTATACAACTAATCCTCAACATAAAACTATGTTGAGGATTTTTTTTGCCCTAAATTTTTGTGATTTAATTTTATATAATAGATAATAAAGTATATTTAAATTTAGATACCATAAAAACGATTATTTGAAAATAATAGAATTGCCTAAAGAAGTAGAGACTTTACTCAAAAGATTTAATGTTCCTATAAGACTTTATAAACATCTAAAAATTGTTAATTCCACAGCTTCTTATATTATAGAAGAATTAAAGCTTGAATGGCCAATTCTGTCTTTAAATGAAAAGGAAATATTATTTGGAGCATCAACTCATGATATTGGAAAACTAGTAATTACTGATGAATTATATAAGAAAGGTAAAGAGCACGAATCCGAAGGGTTCAAACTATTAAAAAGTCTTGGATATAAGGATGATATAGCAAGATTTACTATTACTCATGGAAATTGGAGAGGAGATAATCTTGAAATAGAAGATTTTATTGTCTGTTTATCGGATAAAGTCTGGAAAGGTAAACGAGATATAGAATTAGAAGAATGTATAGTGAATAAGATTTCAGAAATGACAAAAATCGATTTTTGGGATGTTTCAACAAAACTGGAACTAATTTTAGAAAAAATTGTTATAGAATCAGATAAAAGAATAGCTTGGCAAGGAATTTAGAATGATTTGAAAATGGATTGCAATAAATATTACATGTTAATTATATAATTTCACTAAGTTTAGTACAATGAATTTATATCTAATAAGAGGTAATTGAAGTTTTTTAGAATTTAATTACGATCTATTACTTGCTAGCAATTGTATTGGTATATACAGTAAGGACAAGTAAGGTTAATCCAAAACCCAAAACGATTAAAAAAGTTAGGCGTTTAAGTGCTTGAAAAGGTGCGATTTAAAAATAAGTTTAAAATAAAGTTGCAATAAGTATTGCGTAGGTGAAAATAGGTTGTATATTTGCACCCGCTTAGCGACTGAGGCACTAGTCAAGGCAGTAAAAGCGACGTTCATTAAAAGGCTAAAAAACAAAATTAAAAAAGTTTAAAAAAAGCTTTGAGATAACAAAAAAGGTTGTATGTTTGCAGCCGCAAAAAACG
>CANLUH010000056.1 GCA_947494205.1 uncultured Flavobacteriaceae bacterium
CTTAAGTTAGCATTTTAATAAAAACACTAAATTAAGATATATAAATAAGAAAGCACAAAAGAGAGGATTAAGGTTATTATACACGCAGAGACTATAGATCTCGTCAACATTGAAAATCCCCTCTCTTTTCTACACAGATTTCGTACAGTTCTATGAGGCTTTTAGACCTCGATTTTAAGTAGTTGAAACTCGCGTAGCTAGTCCTTTCGTAAATCATTTTGTTATGAATAAAGATATTAAATATTTTGGAATAGACGTTAGTCATCTAGTTTTTGACGTTACAGATTCAGAAGGAGTTTATTATCAATTTAAAAATACGATATCAGGCTTTAAAAAGTTTGCGAAAGTATTAGATAATAATAGTCATTGTGTTATGGAAGCTACAGGTTATTATCATTATCAATTGGCTTATTTTTTATTAGAATCTAGCATTGCAGTCTCTGTAGAAAACCCTTTATCTGTAAAGCGATTTATTCAGATGAAACTGTCAAAAGTCAAGACAGATAAAAGTGATTCTAAATTAATATGTGACTATGCGCAACACGTAAAATTGAAGCTTTGGGAAGGAAACTCAATACATCAAAAAGAATGCCTACAAATTACAAGACTCCTTTCTACGTATACAAAACAGAGTACTATGCTAAAAAATAAACTTCATGGAGAAACCGTTTTGGGGAATCCAAGTTTAGATGTTCTACGCTCTTTAAAACGGAGTTTAAAGCATATTGAAAAAGAATTAAAAACATTAGAAGATAAATTGTTTAAAAAGGTAAAAGAAGAGCATCAAGATTTATTAACTAGAATAGAAACAATTCCAGGAATAGGTAGAAAAACAGCAGTGACTTTAATTGTTCTAACAGATGGATTTAAACGTTTTTCTAGAGGGAGCGAGTTGTGTTCTTATTCTGGGTTAACTCCAATAATTAGGCAGTCTGGGAGTAGTGTAACTGGGAGGCCACGAATAAGCAAAATAGGAAATCAAAAGCTCCGGAATTTATT
>CANLUH010000057.1 GCA_947494205.1 uncultured Flavobacteriaceae bacterium
GGAGAACAAGGTCTTCAAGGTGAGCAAGGTTTACAAGGAGATGTTGGACCTGCTGGACCACAAGGGTTACAAGGTGAACAAGGACTACAGGGAGAACAAGGTCTTCAAGGTGAGCAAGGTTTACAAGGAGATGTTGGACCTGCTGGACCACAAGGGTTACAAGGTGAACAAGGACTACAGGGAGAACAAGGTCTTCAAGGTGAGCAAGGTTTACAAGGAGATGTTGGACCTGCTGGACCGCAAGGGTTACAAGGTGAACAAGGACTACAAGGAGAACAAGGTCTTCAAGGTGAGCAAGGATTACAAGGAGATGTTGGACCTGCTGGACCACAAGGTTTACAAGGCGAACAAGGACTACAGGGAGAACAAGGTCTTCAAGGTGAGCAAGGTTTACAAGGAGATGTTGGACCTGCTGGACCACAAGGTTTACAAGGTGAACAAGGACTACAAGGAGAACAAGGTCTTCAAGGTGAGCAAGGTTTACAAGGAGATGTTGGACCTGCTGGACCACAAGGTTTACAAGGTGAACAAGGAGAACAAGGTCTTCAAGGTGAGCAAGGATTACAAGGAGATGTTGGACCTGCTGGACCGCAAGGGTTACAAGGTGAACAAGGAGAACAAGGTCTTCAAGGTGAGCAAGGTTTACAAGGAGATATAGGACCTGCTGGACCGCAAGGTTTACAAGGTGAACAAGGACTACAGGGAGAACAAGGTCTTCAAGGTGAGCAAGGTTTACAAGGAGATGTTGGACCTGCTGGACCACAAGGTTTACAAGGTGAACAAGGACTACAAGGAGAACAAGGTCTTCAAGGTGAGCAAGGTTTACAAGGAGATATAGGACCTGCTGGACCGCAAGGTTTACAAGGTGAACAAGGACTACAGGGAGAACAAGGTCTTCAAGGTGAGCAAGGATTACAAGGAGATGTTGG
>CANLUH010000058.1 GCA_947494205.1 uncultured Flavobacteriaceae bacterium
GCACTTGGGTCGCCTGGTCCTTCGGCTACGTCTAAAATGCCATCGTTATCATCATCTTGGTCTACTACATCTGGGATGCCATCCATGTCTTGGTCTGGTCCCATGTCTACTGTAATTTCTACCGTCGCGGTATCACATACGTCATCGCCACTTGGGTCGCTTGCTAAACTGCCATCTGGATTATAGGTATTATCGCCACTTGGGTCATTACATACGGTATAATCTACTGTTACTATCATTCCACCTTCGCTTAAGGCTGGTGTGTAGTTTAATTCGCCTGTGTTTTCATCGAAACTGATGATACCTACGCCTGAACCTGTAGTTGCATCGGTGATGTAGACATCACTGCCTGTGGTCATCGTGTTGTCTGGTAAGTAATCATCGTTTGTTAAGATATCAATCGTCTCTGTCATACCTACCATTGCCGTTGCTGTATCGTCTACTGCGATTGGGTCTTGTGGGTTGGTATCTGTAACATCTGGGTTACCATCGTTATCATCGTCTGGATCACAGGTGTTGGCTATGCCATCTGTGTCTGGATCTGGGCCTATTTCCGTGTAATCTGCTGTGCCATTTGTATCACTGTCTGCGCCTGTGGCTGGGTAGCTTGCGGCTACTACCGTTCCATTTGTATTTATTGGTGCTGGATCTGTGGTTCCGTTTCCATACTGACCTCCACCGCCGTCTGCATTTTCATCTCCATAATACTCATTAGAATCACTACATGAATCTTCATCGCTGTCTAAGTCTAAATAATCTGGTGTTCCTGGTGTTGGGCCACTATCTGTTGGTGTTAAACCAGTACCCGCAGTACTTGGAATTCCTGTTACG
>CANLUH010000059.1 GCA_947494205.1 uncultured Flavobacteriaceae bacterium
TTGATGCTATAAGAATAGCTAAATTTATTAAAAAGAATAATGAAGAATTAAGTGTTTACATACCCAAGCGAAAAGAAGTAGAATCACTTCAGGTCCTATTGTCAGAAAGAAAATTCAGAGTTAAGCAGCGTAAAGAATTGAAAACCAAAAATAAAGAAACACTAGTTTTAACAGATATAAGATTAGTAGAATCAATCACACTAAAAAATGATAAACTAATAAAAGAACTCTCTAATCAAATTACAGATATTGAGACAGAAATAAATAGCATTATTATTTCAGATGAAAACCTTAAAAACACAGCTTCTAGATTAAAATCTATACCAGGTGTTGGTAATATTCTATGTGCAAATTTACTAGTCAAAACAAATGAATTTAAAACTATAAAAGAGCCAAGAAAATTAGCCTGTTATGCTGGAATCGCTCCATTTTCAAATACTTCAGGTATTTCTGTTTTTGGAAGAAATAGAGTGTCTAATCTTGCAGACAAAGCACTTAAAAAATTATTACACTTAGGAGCTCTAAGTGCTATAAGATTAGATAATGATTTAGCTACTTATTTCAATAGAAAAGTAAAAGAAGGCAAAAATAAAATGAGCGTTCTAAACGCTGTTAGAAACAAAATTATTCATCTTGTATTCGCACTAATTAAAAATCAAACTTTTTATAAAAATCGTTTGGTCACGTCATAGAAATC
>CANLUH010000060.1 GCA_947494205.1 uncultured Flavobacteriaceae bacterium
TGGATGGCATCCCAGATGTAGTAGACCAAGATGATGATAACGATGGCATTTTAGACGTAGCCGAAGGACCAGGCGACCCAAGTGCAGACGACGATAACGATGGCGTACCAAACTATTTAGATGATGACCCAGCCGACCCAACAGTAGGTGATGTTAACGGTACAGTAGAACCAGCGTATGATAATGACAATGATGGAGTAAGTAACCACTTAGACCTAGATGCCGATAATGATGGTATCTACGACACCGTAGAAACTGGTGGAACAGATACAAACAATGACGGAATCGCTGATGGGCTAGTAAATCCAATAACAGGTATTCCAGCAACAGCAGGAACTGGTGTAGCTAATCCAACCGATACAGATGGTAATGTAGGTGAAAATCTACCAGATTTCTTAGATACGGACTCAGACGACGATGGCTGTAGTGATGCCAATGAATACTATGGCGATGACACAGCTGATGGAGGAGATGGAGGATCTTATGGAACAGGAGAACCACAGTTAGCAGTTAATGCTAATGGAACGGTAGTAGCGGCAAGCTACCCAGCTACAGGTGCAGACAGCGATACAAATGGCACAGCAGATTACACAGAAGTAGGCCCAGACCCAGA
>CANLUH010000061.1 GCA_947494205.1 uncultured Flavobacteriaceae bacterium
CCATCATTATCTTCAAAATAATCAGCATCTAAATCATCACATAGGGATAATTCATTATCGTAAGTTGGGTCGATTACTGGTGGTAGGCTTACACTTATCTCGAAGCTTGCCGTTGTAGTAACACAACCGTTGATTAAACTTTCTAATCGTATGTAAATGGTCTGTGGATTGGTTACATTGGTGTAATTAGAGGTGTTTGTTATTGGGTTGTTTCCTGTTTCTGCATCGGTTTGTGTTAAGTGATAGGTTAACACATAATCGGCTGGGTCTTGTGCGTCTAATACATCTGGTGTGATTACGGTATCGAAATCGAATTGTGCAAAACCGTCGCCATCGTCATCACAGATAACATATCCATCGGTAATAAGGTCGGCTTCTAAATCTACTACTGGCGCTGGTAACACTTCTAATGGTAATTCTACTATAGTGAAACAGCCTGTTGCTGGAGTTGTCATTGTTCCTGTGTTTACAACTACTACGTAAATAGTCTGCATGTTCGCTACTATGTTTTCGTATGGACTTACTAATGGGTT
>CANLUH010000062.1 GCA_947494205.1 uncultured Flavobacteriaceae bacterium
GTAGTAGTAACAAGCGCATTAGGCTGTTCCACAATAGTAGGCGACCCTAATACAGTAACCTTTGTAGAAGTTAGTGAGCCACCAGTAGTTACAGCAGATATAACCACGTTAGCCTTTGCAGACCAACACGATATACAAGTAACAGCAACTACAACAGCAAGTAATGCAATATCAGTATACGAATTTAGTATAGATGGCGGTTCATGGGAAGCTAATACACCAAACGATGGGATGTATACCTTTAGCGATGTAGAAGCAGGAGAACATACAATAACCGTAAGAGATGCTATAGGCTGTGGAGAGACTACAATTACTATAACAGTAATAGACTACCCACATTACTTTACACCAAATGGCGATGGTTACCATGATACATGGAACATCTACGGATTAGCAAATCAGCCAGATGCTGTTATTTACATCTTTGACCGTTATGGAAAGCTATTAAAACAGATAAGCCCATCTGGATTAGGATGGAATGGATTATATAATGGTAGTGCAATGCCAA
>CANLUH010000063.1 GCA_947494205.1 uncultured Flavobacteriaceae bacterium
TACATCATTTTTTCCTCTAACTAAACCTAAACTTCTCTTTAGATGTAATGGGTTTATAACATATAAATAGCACTCTAGATTAGAAAGAATTGTTGTTAAACACCAAGAATATTTCCCTGTGTTTTCTAAACAAATATGATATTTATAGTTAGTATCTTTTAATAGCGTTTTAAAGAACTTAATAATGTTTTTTTCTGTGTTTTTTATAACCATAGATTCTACTTCTTCAGATAAAATACATAGATCTAAAGTATCCTTACTAACATCAATTCCAATAAATTTTAATTTTGTTTTCATATCTTTATTTTAAGTGATTAAAATGATATTACTCAACTCCTTAATAATGGGCTTTAAATCCCGAATTTCTAATTTGAGTTTTATCACAAACGGAAAAGATCTAAATCGAAGTATGAGCTTAGAACTCAGAGTGATTTGATAGTGTATCTTTTCCGTTTTTAATTTATAAAATTTATATATACAAATCTAAAGGA
>CANLUH010000064.1 GCA_947494205.1 uncultured Flavobacteriaceae bacterium
TGTGGCGTTGGTGGAACAATACCTGTTATATATACCGCTACAGATGGATGTGGTAATACAACAACTCTTAATGCAACTCTTACTCTAGAAGACTCTACGGGACCTGACCTTTCTAACTGTACTGTAACGGACCAAACATTAGAATGTACAGGAACAGATAACGAAGCAACGGCTAACCAATGGAACGCTGATAATATTGCTGCTCTTGAAACTTGTGGTACCGACTCTTGTAATGTAAATAACACCAATACGGTTACTTCAAACTATAACTTTAACAACCTCTCCTCTACTTGTGGAGTCGGTGGAACTATAGCTGTTGTATATACTGTAACGGATGAATGTGGTAATGCAACAACGTTAAACGCAACTCTTACTCTAGAAGACTCTACAGGACCAGACCTTTCTAACTGTACTGTAACAGACCAAACATTAGAATGTACGGGAACTAACAACGAAACAACG
>CANLUH010000065.1 GCA_947494205.1 uncultured Flavobacteriaceae bacterium
TTACTGTCTTGCTCTATGTAAGTTATACGTTCTTCTGGGTAGTTTACGTCTAATGGAACGTATGCGGCTCCTGTTTTTAATATCGCTAATAGACATATAATTAAGGTCTCGTTTCTTTCTAGCTTTACGCCTATTAGTGTGCCGCGTGTTATATTATAATGGGCTTGTAAATAGTGTGCTAATTGGTTCGAAGCATTGTCTAAGGCTTGGTAGCTTAGGCTTACATCTCCACAAATTACTGCTGTTGCTTTTGGGTTTTGTTGTGCTTGTACCTCGAACTGCTCGTGTATTAACTGGCTTGTATCGTAAGGTGATGTGGTTGCGTTATAGTTTGTTAATAGTTGTACTTCTTCTTTGGCTTCTAATATATTAAAGTGTTGTAATGGTGTGTCTATCGCGTCTGATAGACTTCTAATAATACGCACTAAACTTGATAATAAACGATGGGCTGTG
>CANLUH010000066.1 GCA_947494205.1 uncultured Flavobacteriaceae bacterium
ATCTACGACACCGTAGAAACAGGCGCAACCGATGCAGATAACAATGGAATCGCAGATGGTGCACCAGACCCAGTAACAGGAATCCCAAGTAGTGCAGGAACAGGAGTTTCAAGTCCAACAGATACCGATGGTAATGTAGGTGAAAATCTACCAGATTTCTTAGATACGGACTCAGACGACGATGGGTGTAGCGATGCGAACGAATACTATGGAGATGAGACAGCCGATGGCGGTGATGGCGGACAATACGGAACCGACCCAGCAGCAGTCAATGCCAACGGGACAGTAGTAGCGGCAAGCTACCCAGCCACAGGTGCAGACAGTGATACCAATGGCACAGCAGATTACACAGAAGTAGGCCCAGACCCAGACACAGATGGCATAGCCAACACCTGTGATCCAGACGA
>CANLUH010000067.1 GCA_947494205.1 uncultured Flavobacteriaceae bacterium
TCGTTATCGTCGTCTGCACTTGGGTCGCCTGGTCCTTCGGCTACGTCTAAAATGCCATCGTTATCATCATCTTGGTCTACTACATCTGGGATACCATCCATGTCTTGGTCTGGTCCCATGTCTACTGTAATTTCTACCGTCGCGGTATCACATACGTCATCGCCACTTGGGTCGCTTGCTAAACTGCCATCTGGATTATAGGTATTATCACCACTTGGGTCATTACATACGGTATAATCTACTGTTACTATCATTCCACCTTCGCTTAAGGCTGGTGTGTAGTTTAATTCGCCTGTGTTTTCATCGAAACTGATGATACCTACGCCTGAACCTGTAGTTGCATCGGTGATGTAGACATCACTGCCTGTGGTCATCGTGTTGTCTGGTAAGTA
>CANLUH010000068.1 GCA_947494205.1 uncultured Flavobacteriaceae bacterium
CATCTACACCTTCTCTGTTTACTGTAATTGCATTTGATAAATCGAAACATCCTGTTAAACCTGATACATTTTGTCCTACAGTTAAGCCTGTTAAGCCATCTGCATAAGCTATATACCAGATATCACAAACGCCTGCACCTGCACCTTCTAAGTTAAATGGCCCTGCTGCTGGTAATCCTAAAATCTCTCCTGTTGCATTATCGGTAATTAACCATCCTGTGTTTGCGCCACCTGTTGGCATACCCGTCATTGTTACTGCTATTGGATCTGCTACACCGTCACCTGCACAAATAGTTGCACTTGTTGCGCCTGTTCCTGTAATTTCTATGCCTCCTGCATCTACACCTTCT
>CANLUH010000069.1 GCA_947494205.1 uncultured Flavobacteriaceae bacterium
GGCGCAACCGATGCAGATAACAATGGAATCGCAGATGGTGCACCAGACCCAGTAACAGGAATCCCAAGTAGTGCAGGCACAGGCGTAAGCAGTCCAATCGATAGTGATGGTAACGTCGGTGAGAACCTACCAGATTTCTTAGATGTAGATAGTGATGATGATGGTTGTAGCGATGCGAACGAATACTATGGCGATACCACAGCCGATGGTGGTGATGGCGGACAATACGGAACCGACCCAGCAGCAGTCAATGCCAACGGGACAGTAGTAGCTGCAAGCTACCCAGCTACAGGTGCAGACAGCGATACAAATGGCACAGCAGATTACACAGAAGTAGGCCC
>CANLUH010000070.1 GCA_947494205.1 uncultured Flavobacteriaceae bacterium
TCACATAATTCTAGTGGTGTTGGTGCCGTTGGTACTGGTAATGGATTAACTTGTAAGTCTAGAGCCTGAGGTATAGATACACAGCCTGTTACTGTGTTTTCTAATAAAACATAAATTGTTTCATTTATAGGGTTCAGGTTTGTATATAATGGACCTATAGCATTTGTTGGTGGGTCTGCTTGAGCATCTGCCATTGTTGGATAATAAGAAACTACTACATCTGCTTGCCCGTTTATTGCAGTAGCATCTATTGTGGATAAATCGAATTCTGCTAAGCCGTTAGTCTCATCGCCATCTAAATCATTATCACAAATCTCGTAAG
>CANLUH010000071.1 GCA_947494205.1 uncultured Flavobacteriaceae bacterium
GCAATACTTATTGCAATTTTATTTTAAACTTATTTTTAAATCGCACCTTTTCAAGCACTTAAATACCTAACTTTTTTTATGGTTTTTGGTTTTAGATTAAACTTACTTGTCCTTATTATATATACGCGTTTTTACTTCGTTTTTACTCTTAAGGGCTTTGCCTATTATTTAAGCGAGTTATCTAATCTTTATCTCTGCTTTTAAATCTAAGTTTACCTCCTACTTTTGTGTCTTAATGTCTTGATGTTTTATCTTTTCTACTTTTGTTTTATTCTGTCTCGCGTTAGGGATTGAACAACTTGTTTGAGCTCCTC
>CANLUH010000072.1 GCA_947494205.1 uncultured Flavobacteriaceae bacterium
GATGATTGTAATCAAAACAATACAAACACGGTTACTTCAAACTATAACTTTACAAACTTATCATCTACTTGTGGCGCTGGTGGAACTATTGCTGTCATCTATACTGTAACAGATGAATGCGGGAACGCAACAACCTTAAACGCAACTCTTACTCTAGATGATTCTACAGGACCTGACCTTACAAACTGTAATGTAACGGACCTATCTGTAGAGTGTACTGCAACAGAGAATCAAACAATAGCTGACCAGTGGAATGCTGATAACATTGCTGCTTTACAAAACTGTGCTAC
>CANLUH010000073.1 GCA_947494205.1 uncultured Flavobacteriaceae bacterium
GATGTAGTAGACCAAGATGATGATAACGATGGCATTTTAGACGTAGCCGAAGGACCAGGCGACCCAAGTGCAGACGATGATAACGATGGCGTACCAAACTATTTAGATGATGACCCAGCCGACCCAACAGTAGGAGACGTTAATGGTACAGTAGAACCAGCGTACGATAATGACAATGATGGAGTAAGTAATCACTTAGACCTAGATGCCGATAATGACGGAATCTATGACACCGTAGAAACTGGTGGAACAGATACAAACAATGACGGAATCGCTGATGGGCTAGT
>CANLUH010000074.1 GCA_947494205.1 uncultured Flavobacteriaceae bacterium
CAAGTCTCTTCAGATTACGACTTTAATAACCTAAACACGGTATGTGGACCTTGTGGTAGCATTACTGTAAATTATACCGTAACAGACGATTGTGGAAATGCTACTAACATAACAGCTACACTTACATTTGGGGATGCTACTGGACCAGACTTATCTAACTGTACTGTAACCGACCAAACTCTAGAATGTACCGGAACAGATAATGAAAATACGGCTAACCAATGGAACGACGATAACATCGCTGCCATTGAAGCATGTGCTAATGATAT
>CANLUH010000075.1 GCA_947494205.1 uncultured Flavobacteriaceae bacterium
TTATTAATAGATATGTTCCCATTATTAAAGCTTGTTGCTGCATTTACTGTTAAATTATCTGTAGTTAACGTCCCTGTAAATATAGGTTCGGCACTATTGGCTTTCAAGTCTAATTCTGTTTGTGTTGCAGTGTCAAAAGCTAATTTGGCTTCTGTTATAGATCCATCGGCAATAGTTGCAGCTGGTGCAGCCTGCCATGTCGCATTACCATCTCCATTAACATCTGTTAAAACAGAACCTGCAGCCTGTGGACTATTTAAAATATTTAG
>CANLUH010000076.1 GCA_947494205.1 uncultured Flavobacteriaceae bacterium
CACACTTCTAATGGAGTTGGAACAACTGGTACTGGCACTGGGTTTACTATTAAATCAAACTCACTAGTACTTACACACCCTGTAGTTGTATTCTCTACTCTTACATATATTGTTTCTGGGTTACTATTAACATTTACATAGATGTTTGGTAATGGGTTTGCACCACTTACTGCATCGGCCATAGATATATGGTAAGAAACAACAACATCTAATTGTCCATTGGCTATTTCAGCATCTTTTGTAGATAAATCAAAACTTTCTTGCT
>CANLUH010000077.1 GCA_947494205.1 uncultured Flavobacteriaceae bacterium
GCTGGGTCGTCATCTAAATAGTTTGGTACGCCATCGTTATCGTCGTCTGCACTTGGGTCGCCTGGTCCTTCGGCTACGTCTAAAATGCCATCGTTATCATCATCTTGGTCTACTACATCTGGGATACCATCCATATCTTGGTCTGGTCCCATGTCTACTGTAATTTCTACCGTCGCGGTGTCACATACGTCATCGCCACTTGGGTCGCTTGCTAAACTGCCATCTGGATTATAGGTATTATCGCCACTTGG
>CANLUH010000078.1 GCA_947494205.1 uncultured Flavobacteriaceae bacterium
ATACCTACGCCTGAACCTGTAGTTGCATCGGTGATGTAGACATCACTGCCTGTGGTCATCGTGTTGTCTGGTAAGTAATCATCGTTTGTTAAAATATCAATCGTCTCTGTCATACCTACCATTGCCGTTGCTGTATCGTCTACTGCGATTGGGTCTTGTGGGTTGGTATCTGTAACATCTGGGTTACCATCGTTATCATCGTCTGGATCACAGGTGTTGGCTATGCCATCTGTGTCTGGGTC
>CANLUH010000079.1 GCA_947494205.1 uncultured Flavobacteriaceae bacterium
TCTTCGTTAACCGAATTGTTATTTCGTTAACGGGGTGCAAATATAAAACCCTTTTTTATTTCTCACAATGTTTTTTTGAAAATTTTTAAAAGAATTTTATTTCTTTTTCTTTACTCTCTAAAACATTATTTGTATCTGAACTTTTTGCTCCAAACATTGCCGTTTTTTGCGGCTGCAAACATACAACCTTTTTTGTTATCTCAAAGCTTTTTTTAAACTTTTTTAATTTTGTT
>CANLUH010000080.1 GCA_947494205.1 uncultured Flavobacteriaceae bacterium
ATTTAATAGTAAACCCAGTGCCAGTACCAGTTGTTCCAACTCCATTAGAAGTGTGTGATGATAACATACCAGATGGAATAACACTAATAGATTTAACGATTAAAAATGCAGAAATATCAGGAGGTAATCCAGATTATCAAGTGACCTATTATGAAACACAAATAGATGCTGATAATGAAGTTAACCCTATAGGACCTATGTACACAAACATGACTAACCC
>CANLUH010000081.1 GCA_947494205.1 uncultured Flavobacteriaceae bacterium
GACAATGATATTTTTGGACCAAATGATTTAGCAGAAACCTTCGATTTAACGCAAAACGAAACCTTTATCATTAATGGCGAAGTAGGGGTAACAGCAAGCTACTACATCACCCAAGGCGATGCCATAGCAGGAACCAATGCAATAGTAGACCCAACAATGCATGTAAACGAAGACCCAGCTAACCCAGGAACAGGTATCATGACACAAACCATTTATGT
>CANLUH010000082.1 GCA_947494205.1 uncultured Flavobacteriaceae bacterium
TGGATAAATCGAATTCTGCTAAGCCGTTAGTCTCATCGCCATCTAAATCATTATCACAAATCTCGTAAGTTGCTAGTGCTGGGATTGCAGGTTGCGTAAATATTGTAACATCTTGTGCTAATGTTGCCACACAAGGTCCGTTAGTTGTATATTCTACAGTATAAGTTGTTCCAGGGACACCCATTGTAATTTCTCCAGTTGCTATATCTATGACTGCT
>CANLUH010000083.1 GCA_947494205.1 uncultured Flavobacteriaceae bacterium
GGACCGCAAGGTTTACAAGGTGAACAAGGACTACAGGGAGAACAAGGTCTTCAAGGTGAACAAGGACTACAGGGAGATGTTGGACCTGCTGGACCACAAGGGTTACAAGGTGAACAAGGACTACAGGGAGAACAAGGTTTACAAGGTGAACAAGGACTACAGGGAGAACAAGGCCTTCAAGGTGAGCAAGGATTACAAGGAGATGTTG
>CANLUH010000084.1 GCA_947494205.1 uncultured Flavobacteriaceae bacterium
GCCAATGCACAAATACTAAACGGGCAAACCGGTATCACACTAAGCTATTACCTAACACAAGCCGATGCAGACGCAGGCGTTAACCCATTACCAACATTATATACAAATGCCGTTAATGGCGTGCAAACGATTTATATAAGAGCGGTAATTAATGTTACCGGTTGTTACGATACGATTACTCTAGACTTAAGAGTTAATCCAATCCC
>CANLUH010000085.1 GCA_947494205.1 uncultured Flavobacteriaceae bacterium
GGACCGCAAGGTTTACAAGGTGAACAAGGACTACAGGGAGAACAAGGTCTTCAAGGTGAACAAGGACTACAGGGAGAACAAGGTCTTCAAGGTGAGCAAGGATTACAAGGAGATATAGGACCTACTGGACCACAAGGGTTACAAGGTGAACAAGGACTACAGGGAGAACAAGGTCTTCAAGGTGAGCAAGGATTACAAGGA
>CANLUH010000086.1 GCA_947494205.1 uncultured Flavobacteriaceae bacterium
TTTGGTCCAAAAATATCATTGTCATCACATAGTTCTAAATCTACTGGGTCTGGACTTGGTGATGGGTTTGGTAACACTCGGATGGTTACTGTAGTGTACGATGAACAGCTGGTGTCTGCATCTGTCACACTTACGTATACCGTTTGTGGTGTAGCTGTATTGGTGTAATTGGTTGGGTCTGGTATTGGGTTCATACCCGA
>CANLUH010000087.1 GCA_947494205.1 uncultured Flavobacteriaceae bacterium
GTTTCTACGGTGTCGTAGATACCATCATTATCGGCATCTAGGTCTAAGTGGTTACTTACCCCATCATTGTCATTATCGTACGCTGGTTCTACTGTACCGTTAACGTCTCCTACTGTTGGGTCGGCTGGGTCGTCATCTAAATAGTTTGGTACGCCATCGTTATCGTCGTCTGCACTTGGGTCGCCTGGTCCTTCGGCTAC